>NZ_JAOEJU010000001.1 GCF_025447595.1 Pseudomonas koreensis
TTCCCCATGTGAGAGTAGGTCATCGTCAAGATTAAATTCCGAAACCCCAATTGCGAAAGCAGTTGGGGTTTTGTTTTGTCCGCAGAAAAGTTTTTGCTCGTCTCAACGAATGCATTGATGGTTACCATGAGCGTCCGTTCAGCAGGAGGCCGACAATGGAGCTCAAGTTCAGTCACGTAGATGTACTGGTCAACAATCTCGAAGAAGCCTGCGCTTACTACGCGCAGATTCTCCAAGCCAGGATTTCCCGGACACACATCTGGGAGCGGGGCGGCTTGCATGTGCGGTACGCGGTTGCGTTGATCGGTCAGGAGCGATTCATGCTGGTGCAACCGTTGGCCGGAAATCTGCGAGAGCTTTTGGACAGTGCAGGTGAAGGCATGATTTACCGGCACTGTTATTCCACACCGGATATCGAAAAGGCCTATGACGAACTGCGGGCCAAGGGCGTGCAGCCAGAAGACGAGAATGGCAAACCGCTGACTCGCGAACACCTGCAATCACCGTCCGGGACGCGCATCATCTGGCTGCCCAAGCGTTTCGGACACTTCTCGATCGAGATTCTCGAGGAGCATTCACTGGAGGCGTTCATCGCCGACAGTTTTTCTGCTTGTGATTCGTACTGACTACCCCTTATAAGAACGACTTTCACTTGCGAAAGATAAGGGTGCACGAATGAGCAATGCTTGGAACGAGGGATATTTCACGGATGAAGGCTACACCTACGGGTATAGCCGGGAAATCAATCCGGTTTTCCAGCGTTATTGTTTGCTGCTGCGCGGTTTTTCCACGCTCGAAAGCACCGACGGTTATCACTGCGAACTGGGTTTTGGTCAGGGCGTCTCGATCAATATTCACGCGGCGGGTAATCCGGGATCTTATGTCGGCACCGACTTTCACCCTGGACAGGCGTCCCATGCCATTGGGCTGGCGAGTGACTGGGGCAGCGATGCGCGACTGTATGACGACAGTTTCGAGCAATTGCTGGCCCGCACTGACCTGCCACAATTCGACAGCATCAGCCTGCATGGCATCTGGACCTGGGTCAGCCGTGATAACCACAAGCTGATCGTGGAATTCGTACGCCGGCATCTTAAGCCCGGTGGCCTGCTGTACATCAGCTACAACTGCTTCCCGGGCTGGTCGCCGATGGCCCCGCTGCGCCAATTGTTCAGTCTGCACGACCGGTTCGCCACCCAGGCCTCTGCGCGCCCAGATGAGCGCATCGATGGGGCACTCCAGTTTTCCGCAGCGCTGCTGGCAGCCAATCCCAAATATGCCCATTCAGCGCCAGGACTGGAGGCCAAGCTGCTCAGCATCAAAGACCAGAATCTTCAATACGTTGCTCATGAATACTTCAATCGCGACTGGAATTGCATGTATTTCACCGACGTGGTCGATGCCCTGGCACCGGCCAAGCTCGACTATGCGACAACAGCCGTACCGCTGGACTCGGTAGATCCGCTGAACCTGACCGCTGAAGGCATGGACTTTCTGGAGGGGATTGAGCATCCGGTCATGCGCGAGCAAGCACGCGACTATTTCGTGAACCAGAATTTCCGCCGGGATCTGTATGTCCGTGGCGCCAACAGGCTGTCCCCTACCGAGCACCGCGAGCGCATGCTCAGCACGCGCTTCGTGCTGTTGCAAGCTGCCGACAGCGTGCCGGGGAGTGTCACCGGTCCGGCAGGCGCGGCCACGTTGCAGGCCGAGATCTACGGCCCGGTGCTTGCGGCACTGGCTCACGAAGCCTATGTGCCGAAGAGCCTGCGTCATTTACTGGATCTGCTGCCGGAGTTGAGCTACGCAGATGTCGAGCAAGCCCTCAACGTATTGATCGGCATGAGCGCCGTGGCTCCTTGCCAAAGCGAAGCGGCAGAGAAACTGGTGCAGGCACGCTGCAATACGCTCAACCTGCAACTGTGCAAGCGTTCGCTGTACGGCCCGAAAGTCCAAGTGCTGGTCAGCCCGGTTACCGGTGGCGGCGTAACGGTCAGTCGTTTCCAGCAGTTGTTCCTGATCTCCATCAAGCAGGGCAAAAAGCACCCGAGCGAATGGGCGCAGCTGGCATGGGGCATTATCGGCGGGCAGGGAGAAGGGTTGCTCAAGGATGGCAAGGTGCTGACTACTGCCGAAGAGAACCTCGCCGAACTGACCGCGCAGGCCGAGGTGTTTGCCGAGTCGTCACTGGTGATACTCAAGGCGTTGAAAATCGTGCAGGCGTGACTGAGGACGTTTCCACGTTTGACGGCGCCGCCTCGGGCGGCGCCCTCCCGGTTTCTGGTTGTATCTGGGTGGATCGAATGGAATTATCTGATCTTCAGCACGAAAAGGACGTCTCCATAGACGAGCAGGTCAACACTGATCGATTGCATCAGTTGTTCCGCCAGTCTGTTTCAGCAGTCATTGGCAGCTATCTGGCAGCGCTCATGCTGTGCGGGTTGTGCTGGGACCGCTTTGAGCAAACCACGGTTTTCTGGTGGCTCGCGCTGCTGACGGGGTCCACGATGTTGCGTATCTCGATGTTCGTAGCCTGGTTTCGTTGTGACGAAAGCGAGCGCACCCCCCGGCGCTGGGAGCGCAAATACTGGACGACCCTGGTGCTCTCTGCCGGCATCTGGGGCGCGGGGGCATTGCTGATCATGCCGGCCAACGATCTGTTGGCGCAGGCGCTCGTAATGCTGTTCACGGTCGGGATGTCGGTGAGCGCGGTGTCGTGTTACTCGGCCTATCGCTACATGACGATGATCTCGATGGGCCTGGTGTTGTTGCCGTGTACGCTCTGGCTGCTGTTTCAACCTTCGGCCATGCAGGCAGGTATGGCGTTGGTCGTTCTGGTTTTTGCTTCGTTCGTGGTCCGTGCCACGCGCAAGATGTCCGATGCGCTTGAGGCGGCTTTTCGCCTGACCCGTGAAATGGAGCGGGCGCACAATATTTCAAGGCTTGCCGCACAAACCGATGAGCTGACTGGGCTGAGAAACCGGCGGGCGTTTTTTGAACGGGCTCAGCAACTGTATGACGAATGCCGCAAAAAACAACTGAGCCTGTGCGCTGTCATGCTCGACATGGATCATTTCAAACACATCAACGACACCTACGGCCATCAGGTCGGGGATCGCGTTCTACAGCAAATGGGCGGCATTATTTGCACCTGTTTTCGCAACACCGATGTGCATGGGCGATTGGGCGGCGAAGAATTCGCCATCCTGCTGCCGGATACGTCGATCGAGGTTGCGGTGAAGCTGCTGGAGAACCTGCTTGTCGCCATGCCCCAAGCCATGACCGGGCCGGTGCATCGCATCACGGCGAGTCTGGGCGTCGCCTCTATGAGTGGCGACGACGCAGACTTGCACAGTTTGATGAACAATGCTGACAAGGCCCTGTACCGCGCCAAGGCGCTTGGGCGTAATCAGATTTCGGTGGCCGAGCCAGCCTGGCCGTTCTCTTCTGAAGGCAACAACACGCCCGCTGTCACTGGCCGGTAACGCATCCTTGCGGTGTCTTTCCGGCAAAGCTGTCGACCAGGCTCGCCACCACCATTTCACCCATTCGTGTGCGTGTCTGAAGGGTTGCGCTGGCACGGTGAGGTTGCAATACCACCTGTTCGCTGGCAAACAGGGTTTCGGGCACGTTGGGCTCGTCGACAAATACGTCCAGCGCTGCTCCCGCAATCTGGCCGGCGGTCAATGCCGCTACCAGATCGGTTTCGTTGACCAGTTTGCCCCGCGCCACATTGATCAGATAACCCTCTTTGCCCAGCGCCTGCAGCACTGAGGCGTCGATGATCGCCTCTGCCTTGTCGGCAGCCGCCGCAAGAATCAGGGCATCGCTGTCGCGGGCCAATTGCGTAAGGTCGGCAACGAACGTGTGGCTGACATCGCTCATCGGTTGCAGATCGGTGTAACTGATCGGGCAACCAAACGCGGCGGCGCGGGTTGCGACCGCGCGACCGACCCGGCCCATACCGACGATACCGATACGCATGCCCGACACCTGACGTGCCAGGGGCAGGGGGGCCAATGGCGCCGGACTTTGCGGCCACTGCCCCGAACGCACATAGCGGTCACTGGTGCACAGACCCCGGCATACGGCGATCAGCAAACCGATGGCCAGGTCGGCGACATCTTCGGTCAGCGCGCCGATGGTTGCGGTCACACGGATTCCGCGATCCCTGGCATAAGCCAGATCCACCGCATCGGTGCCCACGCCGTTGACGGCCACCACTTCCAGGTTGGGCATCTGCGCCATCAGTGCCTGGCTGATGCCGGTATGTCCACCCGTGATCACGCCGCGAATGTTGGCACCGTGCGCCTGCATATACGCTTGTTTGTCGGCCTGCTGGAAGTAGCGCCGAACCGTGAACAGTTCATCGAGGCGCGCGTTGATCTCGGGAATCAGGATCGGGCTGAGCTGCAAGACTTCTGGTTTCATGTAAACCTCACTTGTGCAAAAAGGAACCGCTCAACCACGGCCGGCAAACGGCATGTTCGTTGCCATGACCGTCATGTTCAGGACGTTGGCCGCCAGTGGCAGCCCGGCGATGTAGCGCACGGCGTCGGCGACATGCTTGACGTCGACCATCGGTTCCACGGCGATGGTGCCGTTGGCCTGGCGCACACCTTTGGTCATGCGCACCGACATTTCGGTCAGGGCATTGCCGATGTCGATCTGGCTGCAGGCGATGTTGAATTCACGACCGTCCAGCGCCAGTGATTTGGTCAACCCCAGCACTGCATGTTTGCTGGCGGTGTAGGCGCTACTGAACGGGCGCGGAGTGTGGGCGGAGATCGAACCGTTGTTGATGATTCGCCCCCCTTGTGGTTGCTGACGGCGCATCAGTCCGAACGCGCCACGGGCGCAGAGAAAGACCCCATTGAGGTTGGTGTCGATCACGTTACGCCATTGCTCGAACGTCAGTTCATCCAGCGGTACGGCGGGTGCATTGACCCCGGCATTGTTGAACACGACATCGAGGCGTCCGTAGACTTCGGCAATCGTTGAAAACAGCACATCGACGCTGGCCGGGTCGCGTACATCCGTGGGAACCGCCAGTGCTTCGTGGCCTTCGCTGGCGGCCAGTTCGACCAGGGCCTGCAACGGTTCGGGCCGGCGTCCGGCCAGGACCAGGGTGTAACCGTCGGCCATCAGGCCAAGGGCCACGGAACGACCGATTCCGCTGCCGGCGCCGGTGACCAGCGCGACTTTCAAAGGTTGAGTGCTCGACATCTTGTTGTTCTCCTGTCTTCGAATCACTTAAAAGCGCGACCCACGCTCAAGGCCGTGAGCCGACGCGCATTTCGAGTTGGCCAATGCCGTCGACTCCGGCACTGATGAGGTCACCGGGCTGCAATACATCGACGCCTGCGGGGCTGCCGGTCATGATCAGATCACCGGCCTTGAGCGTGACTGACCGGGAAATCCGGCTGATGACTTCACTGATGGACCAGATCTGACTGTCGAGGCTGTCACGCTGGCGTTCCTCGCCGTTGACGTTCAGCCACAGTTCGCCGTCGAGGCGACCGGCCCGGGTCACCGGGACAATGGCAGTCATCGGTGCGGCGCCGTCGAACACCTTGGCACCTTCCCAAGGCAAGCCGTTGAGTTTGGCCTGCCGTTGCACGTCGCGACGTGTCAGGTCGAGACCGGCGGCATAACCCCAGACATAAGCCAGTGCTTCGCTTTCCGGGATATTCGCGCCCCCTTCGCCGATGGCCACGACCAGTTCGATTTCATGAGCGAACTCCTCGGACATTGGCGGGAAGGCCACTTCACCGACAGCGTCCACCACGTTGTTCGCCGGTTTCATGAAGAACACCGGCGGCTGGCGCGGCTGGCCCTGGGTGTCTGGCCACGGGTAATTTCGGCCGACGCAAAACACCCGGCCGACGGGAAAGCGTTGCTCACTGCCGACCACGGGCAAGGTCACGGGCAGATCCGGGGTAAAGACGTATTCGGTCATGTTCATCCTGCTGCAAGTCCTGTTGGTAAGGTCAGGGTAAGGCGGCATTCGCTGACGAAGTTGGACGAAAGCCGCCTCGAATTGGAGAAAACGGTGGTTTTGATCTCAGCGCGTTTTCAGTTCGATGCGATACAAGCGGCCGAGCAGCAACGAGTAGGAGAGGGTGCCGATCAACGCCACGCCGCCAATGAACCAGAAGGCCCAGGCGAACGAACCCGTCGCGTGGACAATCGCGCCAATCATGATCGGGGTGACGATGCCGCCAATGTTCGCGGCCAGGCTGGTGATCCCGCCTGTCAGTCCGATCAGTTCCTTGGGGGCGACTTCCGACACCGCAGCCCAGGACGACGACGCGATGCCTTGAGCGAAGAAGGCAACCGTCAGCACGGCGATGCAGATCATGTTCGAATCGGTGAAATTCACCAGAACGATGGACATGCCCAGCATCGATCCGACCACCAGCGGCAACTTGCGGGCGAAGGACATCGAATAACCGCGACGAATCAGCAAGTCTGAAACGATACCGGCGAGCAGGATGCCGACCGTCGCGCCCACGAAAGGCATCACGGCGAAGATCCCGGCCTTGATCGTGGTCAGTTGCCGCTCTTCGATCAGGTAGGTGGGAAACCAGGTGAGAAAGAAATACAGCGCCGAAGTACTGGCGAACTTGCCGATGCAAATCGCCCAGACCTGACGATAGCTGAACAGCTCGGCGATCTGCCGCCAGTTGAACCGGGTGCGCTCCTGGCTGCTTTTGACCAGTCCGCCGCCGGCCTCGATGTACTGCAATTCTTCCTTGCTGACTTGCTTGCAGTTCAATGGATCGCGATACAGGTACAGCCACGCTATACCAAACACGATGCCCAGTGCGCCGGTGCTGTAGAAGACATGGCGCCAGTCGAAAGTCGTGGCCAGCCACAGCAGTGCGCCAGTAAACAATGCGGTTCCCAGATACTGCCCGCAAACATAAATGCTGCTGGCCAGTCCGCGCTCCCGCGCCGGGAACCACACCGTCACCGCCCGGCTATTGGCGGGGAATGCCGGCGCTTCCATGGCGCCGACGGCCAGCCGCAGGCCGAACAGTGAAGCGAATCCCGAAGCGAACCCTTGAAACACCGTGACGGTCGACCAACTGATCAGTGATACGCCGTAAGTGAAGCGAGAACCGAAACGGTCGGCGATGAACCCGGCCGGCACCAGAGCGAGTGCGTAAGTCCAGGCGAAGGCGGAAAAGATCAGGCCCATTTCGATCTTGTCCAGGCCCAGGTCCTTGGCCATGAACGGCGCGGCAATCGAGATGTTCACCCGGTCGATGTAGTTGATGATCGTGGCAATCAGCAGCAGGGACAGCATGAACCAACGCCGCCGTGATGGTAGTCGCTGGGGGATTGCAGCTTCTCGCTCCGGGGCGATCAAGGGCGGGGCGGTCGTTTGCGAGGTGTGAGAATTCGACATGAGTGGACCTCATTATTGTTAGAAGTGTCGAGTAGATTGCGGACAGCCGAAGTCATTGCCCGCAGTGTCCGGGGCAAAGCTGTCGAGACTGAAACGGGCCGGCGTCAGACGTTCAGGTACGTCTTTGCGCAGACATCATCGAGGGAAGGTCGGGTGGGGCGGGGAGAGGACGAAGCGGATTCATGACGTGCGCACCTTTGTTTTTGTGATAGAAGATGGGGCTGCATGAGAAATACAGTGGTCGTACAACTTGTTTTAATCAATCCGCTGGTTAGATCGTTTTTTCCGCTGAGACGGCAATGAGAGAAACCTGTCCAAAAAATTCCAACTGATGGATGGGGCTATTTTTCTCGCTTTATAAATGTATCTATTTGTTTTTTATCGAAAATATTCGAAATTTTGAATTTTTCCTTTTTGGACAGACGTCCCCTTCGTTGAGGATATAAAAAAACGTTATAGATCTATGTCATCGTATGACTGCTTGATGACGCGGCGATGAACCCTCAAGATGAACCTCGCCGTCAGCCCGGCAACGCCAGGACAACCTGCCCACGTACCTGTCGAGGTTCCTCTACACATGTCGTCTCAATGCCGTATTCCCACCTACGTCATGCAGCAACGCAGCGAAATGATGGATTTCTACATTCGCGACAAAAAGGGTCGCCGCGCCGAAACCAGTCCGCATCGACACGAGTATTTCCAGATTCAGATCAACCTCGGTGGCGATACCGTGCAGCACATCGGCAGCGCTGTGCGCCCGTTCCCGCGCAATGCACTGGCCTTCATCCTGCCGCATCGCGTGCACGTGATTCCGCATCCGGCGGACAGCAATTTCATGGTGATCAATTTTTCCCAGACCTTTCTGTTGCCGCATTTGCAGTGCGACCCGATGGACCTGGAAGAGGTATCGATTCTCTTGGCCCCCGAACTGTCGCCGTTCCGCTTTCAGGAACATCTGGACTTCATTCTGGGAGACGAGGACTTCAGCAAGGTCTGCGACCTGATTGAGCAGATGCGCACCTTCGACGAGAACCGCCAGTTTGGAACCCGCGAAATGCTTAAGGGTTTGTTGTTGCAACTGGTGGGGCGTGTTTGTCTGCTGTATGCCGAGCCCCTCAAGCGCCTTGCCGAGGAAAATGCGGCGCAGGCCAGTCGGCGTGATGCACTGAGCAGAATGTTCGAATACCTGCGCAAGAACATTGCCGACCCCGATCTCAATCTGATCAAGGTGGCGGCGGCGACCTACCTGTCACCGACCTACCTCACGCACTGGTTGCGCAAGGAAATCGGCAAAACCTTCACCGAACTGGTGCTCGAACGCAGAATGCATGCGGCGCGCAATTACCTGCTCAATGGCACTCGGTCGGTGGGCGAGGTGGCGAGGCTGTGCGGCTTTGCAGATGAGGCCTACTTTTCCCGGCGTTTTCGTCAGATCCACGGCCAGCCGCCTGGGCAGTTTCGTCGCAGGCAGCTGGACCCGGACACCCCGCAATCGCCGATAGACCCGTAAGATTGGTCTGCAAAGGAGCAATGTGCCGGTTCTCCGCGCGGTGACCGGGTGCAGAAGCCCCTAGTGCGACGAAACATAGATCGAGGCGCTGGTGGGGGCGGGCAATGCGTAGGTGGCCTTCATCCATTCGATCTCTGCCTGCGGCGTCCTGCCGAAGAAACGTTTGAACTCACGGCTGAATTGCGAGGCGCTTTCGTAGCCGACGCTGAACGCTGCGGTCGACGCGGACATGTCGTTTCGCAACATCAGCAATCGCGCCTGATGCAGGCGCGTCGACTTCAGGTATTGCATCGGCGAGGAGTCCGTCACGCTGCGAAAGTGCAGATGGAAGTTGGGCACGCTCATGCTCGCTTCTCGGGCGAGTTGCTCGACGTCCAGGCGCTCTTGATAGCTGCTGTGGATCTTGCGGATCGCCCGCGTCACCTTGCCGAAATGTCCCTGGCGATTGAGCGCGGCGCGCATGGCGCCACCTTGCGCGCCGGTCAGGATGCGGTAGTAGATTTCCCGCAGCAGTGACGGTCCCAGTATCTGCGCCTCGCCCGGCTTGCTCATCGCTTCCAGAAATCGCAACGTCGAAGCGCGCAACGCATCGTCCATCGGTGAGGCGTACATGTGCCTGGGCTGCGACTGGCTCGGGCCGTGGACTTCGTCGACTTGCAGCATCAATTCACTGGCCAGCTGAAAATCCAGTTGCAGGTAGACCGCGAGCATAGGCTCGGCTTCACTGGCGTCGGTTTCCATGGTGAAAGGCACCGGAACGGACACAACCAGGTAGTGTTGGGCGTCGTAAACGTAGATCTCGTCGCCCAGGTAACCGCGCTTCCGGCCCTGGCAGAGAATCACGATCCCGGGGTCGTACAACACAGGCGTGCGGGCCAGTGGCCGATTCGAGCGCAGGAACCGCACGCCTTCCAGCGCGCTGAGGTTGTAGCCCTCGACAGGCGCGAGGGCTTCCATGAGACGCACCATGCGCGCGGTGTCCGGAGCTTGCTGACTCATCGTGTTTACCCGTTGACTGCTCAATGATCGGTGGAGCGGGTCAGGGCTTCCCACGCGTCCATCTCGCTGAGGGAGCGTTGCAGTTTTTCCCGAACCAGACTCAAAGCGTCACTGCCCAGGAGCAAATGGGCAGGCGGATGGGCGCTGGCGATGATCTGCAACATCGCTTGCGCGGCCTTTTGCGGATCACCGAGCTGCTTGCCACTCTTTTCCTCTCGTGCCTTGCGTACCGGGTCGAAGCTGGCGTCATAGTCGGCGATGCTGCGTGGCGTGCGATGCATCGAGCGACCGGCCCAGTCTGTCCGGAACGAGCCCGGTGCGACAGCGGTCACAAAAATATTGAAAGGCGCCAGTTCTTTACTCAGGGTATCGGAGATGCCTTCGAGCGCAAATTTGCTGGCGCAGTAGTACGCGATGCCAGGCATAGTGATTGTGCCGCCCATCGACGTGATATTGAGAATATGACCCGCTCGCCGCTGGCGAAAGAACGGCAGAAATGCCTTGGTCACGGCGACCGCGCCGAACACATTCACATCGAACTGCCGGCGCATCTCTTCAAGCGGCGACTCCTCGAAGATGCCTTCGTGACCGTAGCCTGCGTTGTTGACCAACACATCGACCGGGCCGTGGGTTGCCTCGACCGTCGCCACGACGCTGTCGATCCGGGCGAAGTCGGTGACGTCCAGCACCACGCCATGCGCGTTGTCGATGGACAGCGCCTGAAAGGCTTGCAAGTCGGCTTCGTTGCGCACGGTGCCGATGACGCGATGACCGGCCGCAAGGGCTTCTTTGGCCAGCGCATTGCCGAAACCGCTGCTGGCGCCGGTGATGAAGAGGGTTTTTGTATTGTTCATGACAAGCTCCGCAATTCAGGTGTGGCGTCATGGTATTGATCTGCAAAACGCGCACCTATGTCGGTTTGTCTTGCAGCGTTGCCTATTCCTATCAATTGCGGTGAACTTTTAGTGCAGCTTTGCGCATCCAAGCAGATACAGAGCAGACAGCTGACATCAGACAGGGAGCGACGATGACATTCCTGATATTCCTTGTAGCCTGCGGGGCTGCGGCAAGCGCCGGGCTTTTTTTCAAACCGGGCGAATGGTACGAGTCGCTGGTCAAACCCGCATTCACCCCACCCAAATGGGCGTTCCCGATTGCCTGGACGATCATCTATCTGCTGCTCGCTTGGGCTGGCTATCGTCTGACCCTGCTGAACGATAGCGAAAGCGTACTGGCGTTGTGGGCTGCGCAGATCGCTCTGAATACGCTCTGGACGCCGGTATTCTTTGGTGCGCGGCGTATTTTCGCGGGGATGGTCATCATCACTTTGCTATGGCTGGTCGTTGCGGCAATGGTGGTTCTGGCCTTGCGACTGGACCTGATCACCGGGTTGATTCTGTTTCCCTACCTTGCATGGCTGTGTGTGGCGGCCGCGTTGAATTTTTCGATCCTGCGCAGTAATCGGTGAGATGAAACCTCAAGAAAACAAACTCGCAACGTGGTCGGTGGACGAACAGGCACTGGACCAGATGCGTGACTTCAATCGCAAGCTCGCCCGGTTGCCGCGCTTTCGTATTCGTAATCGCGTCATACCCCGAGTGATTCAGGCGCTGCTGCGCGTCGGGCAAATCGCGGGGGGGCTAAAACTGCGCAAACACGGACTGGTAGCCGAGCGGACGGTGGTGAGTGTGGATGCGCTTTCGGTGCCTGTGCGGATCATCCGGCCCTTGGGAAAGATCAAAGGGGTGGTGCAGGATTTCCATGGCGGTGGTTGGGTCATCGGCAATGCGCAGATGAATGACGCCCTCAACATCGCCATGGTAAATGCCTGTGATGTGGCGGTCGTTTCGGTTGATTACCGGCTGGCGCTGTCGACTCCGATCGAAGGCATGATGCAAGACTGCGTCTGTGCCGCTCGCTGGCTGCTGGGGTCAGATTGTCGCGAGTTTGCGGGGTTGCCGGTGATTGTCGTGGGGGAGTCGGCCGGCGGGCACCTTGCGGCAGCCACCTTGCTGCGACTCAAGCAATGGCCCGAACTCCTGAACAGGGTGAACGGGGCGGTGTTGTATTACGGCGTCTACGACTTGACGGGGACCGCAAGCGTCCGCCAGGCGGGCCCCCAAACGCTGCTTCTGGACGGGCCTGGAATGGTCGAGGCGTTTCGTATGCTCACGCCGGGAATGACTGACGAGGAACGGCGCCAGTCTCCACTGTCGCCGCTGTATGGGGACTTTTCGGACTTCCCGTCGGCACTGATGTTTGCCGGTGAACTGGATCCGCTCAGGGATGACACGCTTGAGATGGCTGTGCGCTGGGGCCGGTCAGCCGAGGTTGAAGTCCGGCTTCTGCCGGAGTGTGCACACGGGGTGATTCATTTTCCGACTGCAATGGCTGATAGCGTGCTTGCACATAGTCATGCGTGGATTTCGGGCCGGATCAAACTTGCCCCGGCAGTGCCGGCACAGGCTTGATCCGGAAAACATCACGAGACTCGCTCACGCCTGATCCATCACCTCAATCACACCCTGATCCTCCCCCAAAAAACCGCCACTCTGGTGCTGCCACAACCGCGCATAAGTGCCGTTTCTTGCCAGCAGCTCAGTGTGCGTGCCTTGCTCGATGATCCGTCCTTCATCCATGACAATCAGACGATCCATGGCCGCGATCGTCGACAGTCGATGGGCGATGGCGATGACGGTCTTGCCCTGCATCATTTCATCGAGGCTTTCCTGAATGGCCACTTCGACTTCGGAATCCAGGGCGCTGGTGGCTTCATCCAGCAACAGGATCGGCGCGTTCTTGAGCATCACCCGGGCGATGGCAATGCGTTGGCGCTGGCCGCCCGACAGCTTGATGCCGCGCTCGCCCACCAGCGTGTCGTAGCCGGTATGGCCTTGCTTGTCGCTCAACTGGTTGACGAACCCGTCGGCCTGGGCGTTGGCGGCGGCCCGCTGGATCTGCGCATCGGTGGCGTCCGGGCGGCCGTAGGCGATGTTGTCGCGGATCGAGCGGTGTAGCAGCGACGTGTCCTGCGTGACCATGCCGATGACGCTGCGCAGGCTGTCTTGTGTCACGTTAGCGATGTTCTGCCCGTCGATGCGAATCTCCCCGCTGTCCACGTCATAGAACCGCAGCAACAGATTGATCAGCGTGGATTTGCCGGCACCGGAGCGGCCCACCAGCCCGATTTTTTCTCCCGGACGGATATTCAGACTCAATCCATCGATGACCTGGCGTTCACCGTTGTAGTTGAACCCGACATTGTCGAAGGTCACCGCGCCGCCGGAAGGCACCAGCGCGGCGGCATCCGGGGCGTCCTGCACCTTGGGGCCGCGGGTGAGGGTGTCCATGCCGTCCTGCACGGTGCCGATGTTTTCGAACAGTGAAGTCATCTGCCACATGATCCAGTGCGACATGCCGTTGATCCGCAGTGCCATGGCCGTGATCGCCGCCACGGCACCGGTGCCGACTTCGCCCTGATGCCACAGCCACAGTGCATAGCCGCCTGCGCCCATGATCAGCCCGACCACCAAGGCCTGATTGACGATCTCGAACTGGCTGACCAGACGCATCTGGCGGAAGCCGGTCTGCTTGAAATCCTCCATTGCGGCACGCGCAAAGTGCGCTTCGCGCTTGGAATGCGAGAACAGTTTCACGGTGGTGATGTTGGTGTAGGCGTCTGAAATTCGCCCGGTCATCGACGACCGCGCATGGGCTTGTTCCTGCCCGACTTGCCCCAGACGTGGCACGAAATACACCATGGCCAGCCCGAACAGCACGACCCAGGCAATGAACGGCAGCATCAGTTTCAAATCGAAGCCGCCGGCCAGGGCGATGATCGCAATGAAATAAACGCCAATGCCGGGGGCAATCTCGATGACGGTGAACAGCACTTCACGTACGGCCAGTGCCGTCTGCATCACCTTGGTCGTGACCCGACCGGAGAACTCATCGGAGAAGAATGAAAGACTTTGCCGCAGCATCAGCCGATGGAAATCCCAGCGCAGGCGCAGCGGCAGATTGATCGCCAATACCTGGTGCTGAACCATGGTGCGCAACGCCACCAGCCCGATGCTGGTGAGCAACACGATGCCGATCCCCCACAGGACGCGACTCTCCTGGCCGTTCGTATCGCCGCCGGCTTGCCAGGTCGAGAGCAGGTCCACGACTTGTCCCAGAAAGGAAAAAAGCCAGGCTTCGTAGATCGACACACTGGCGCTCAGCAGCGCCAGCGCGAGCACATAGCCGCGGGCGCCACGCGTGCAGGCCCACAGGAATCGCCCCAGGCCGACCGGTGGTGGCGGTAATTCGTCGGGAGGGAAGGGGTCGAGTCTTCGTTCAAACACGCGAAGCATTGTGGGTCTCCGAAATCGTCAGGTTGAGGGGATTCTGCCATTTAACGACGGCCTTGAGGGTTTGCAGGTTCCCGGGAATGCCCTCGTTGAGGGAAAACCCTCATTGCCGGCACTCCGTCGCGTTACTAGCATGAGTCTCGGCAATCGACCCATTCGATGGAGAGCACCATGGCTACCACGCAGACTGACGACAAACGCCCAACCCCCGATCCGGCCGAGGACAACGCGTTTTTCCCTTCGCCGTATTCCCTCAGCCAGTTCACTTCGCCCAAATCCGATCTCAGTGATGCCGAGTACCCCAACCGCTACAAGGGCGGGCGCTGGAAGATCCTGATGATCGGAGCGGACGAGCGCTATCTGTTGACCGACAACGGCACGATGTTCTCCACGGGAAATCATCCGGTTGAAACCTTGCTGCCGATGTATCACCTGGACAAGGCCGGTTTCGGCTTCGATGTCGCGACGCTGTCGGGCAATCCGGTCAAGTTCGAATTCTGGGCCATGCCCTCCGAAGATGCCGAAGTGAAGGGCTTCTACGAGCAATATCGCGACCAGTTCAAGCGTCCACTCAAGTTGTCGCAGGTGATCGAAGAAGCGCTGGGCGAGGACTCCGACTATATCGGCGTGTTCATCCCCGGCGGCCACGGTGCGCTGATCGGTCTGCCGGAAAGCGAGGATGTGAAAAAGGTCCTGCAATGGGCCGTCGCCAAGGACAAATTCGTCATTACTCTGTGCCACGGCCCGGCGGCGTTGCTGGCGGCCGGCCTCGGTGAAACAAAAGACTCGTGCATCTTCAATGGCTACCGGATCTGCGCGTTTCCCGATGCGCTGGACGCGACCACCCCCGACATCGGCTACATGCCCGGCCACCTGACCTGGAAGTTCGGTGAGCAGTTGCAGGCACTCGGTGTGGAAATTACCAACCAGGGCATTTCCGGGGCCACACTTCAGGATCGCAAACTGCTGACCGGTGACAGTCCGCTGGCGGGCAACGCGCTGGGCAAACTGGCGGCGGCCGCGCTTCTGAAAGCGGTCACCCCGGAGTGAGCCCCGGGCCTGTCGAGACACTCTTGCGCGCCGCCCTCGACATCGAGGCGGCGCCCACGCTGGTGGCGATCCAGAAGGCCGTTCGCAGTTTCACCGTGGCCTATGGTTACGATCGATTCGTTCTGTTCTCCGCCACCTCGGCGTCGGAGGACGTGGTCGAGCGCATTTACTGGGTGGAAGGCGACTGGTTCGGCGACGGCATCGCTGTCGACGCCCAGACCTACGTTCAGCGCTGCCCCGTGACTCGCCACCTGCTGGACAGTCGCGAATCCTTCTTCTGGAGCAAAGTGCAGGAGGAGAGCGGCGAACTCTATCGGGTGGTTCGCGTCCCAAGTGGGCCTGGCGTGCATGGGTTGCAGATCCCGGTCTTCGGCCCGCAGGGGCTTGAAGGTGCCATGAGTCTGGGAGGTGAGCAGATCGATACTTCTGCGCGGATTCGCCTGGCGTTGGGCATGCTCGCCACGGTGGCGTTTTACTCCGCAAGGCGATTGCTCGAAGCGCCGGTGGACGAGACGGCCGGAAAACTCTCGACCCGCGAGCGCGAAGTGCTGGCGTGGGTCGCTGCTGGTCGGCGGCAGGCCGACATCGCCGCCACGCTCGGCTTGTCCGGGCGCACGGTGGAGAATCACCTGCGTTCGGCCCGCCGGCACCTGGGCGTGGCAACCACCGCCCAGGCCATCAAGATTGCCATTCGCAAGGGTGAAATTAAGGGGTGAGGTTCTCACTCTGGCAGTGTCGTGCTTGAACGGGCGTGCAAAACTCCTATGATGCAAAGGGCCTGCGCTGGCTGACTGTAACCGGTGCCGCCCCCTACGTTTTTTAGAGAGATCGATCCTCGTGGAGTCTTTTCCGGACGCATTGCACGAATCACTCACGACCCAATTCGTTTTCGGTCCTTTCTGCGTCGTTCCAGGCAAAAGGCTGCTGACCCGCAACGGGGTGGCGGTCGACATCGGCGGGCGGGCACTGGATCTGTTGATCGCCTTGCTCGAGCAACCGGGGCGCGTGCTGTCCAAGTACGACCTGATCGACAAGGTGTGGCCCGACAGCGTGGTGGCCGAAGGCAGCCTGCGTTTTCATATGACCGGTTTGCGGCGGATTCTCGGGGATGGCGAGGAGCAGGCGCGTTACATCGCGACCCAGGTCGGGGTGGGGTATGCCTTTGTTGCGCCGCTGGAAAGAAAACAGACCGCTGTTCAACCGACACCTATCGTGGCCCGTGCCGTCGAAGGCGTATGCAGTTTGCCGCCACGGGCAAAACTGATCGGCCGTGAAACTGATCTGCAACTGGTCATCGATCATATGCAACACCCCAGGCTGGTCTCCATCGTCGGCCCGGGTGGTGTCGGCAAGACCAGCCTGGCCATCGAAGTGGCGCATCGCATCGCCGCCCAGGGTTACGAGCGAGTGTACTTCGTCGATCTGGCCCAAGTGGAAGACTGCGCGCTGGTGCCGTCGGCACTGGCCAGGTCGCTGGAAATCCCGGTGCAGGCTGAAGATCCGATGTTCGTCCTGCTCGCGCATTTGCGTGAGCTGAAACTGATGCTGGTGATCGACAACTGCGAACACCTGATCGACGCGGTGTCGATCCTCCTTGAACAGATCAGTGACGCGGCACCCGATGTCGGTGTTCTGGCGACCAGCCGCGAGCCGCTGCGCGTGCGTGGCGAGTATGTTCACTGGCTCAATCCGCTGGAGTTTCCGAGAGAGCCCCGACACCTTTGCGTGGAGGAGTTGCTGGCATTCCCGGCGATCAAACTGTTTGTCGAGCGGGCATCGTCGAGTAACGCCGCGCTGTTGCTGGAAGCAGGCGGAGGACAAATGATCGCGGACATTTGCCAGCGCCTTGAGGGTATGGCACTGCCGATCGAACTGGCGGCGATGCGAGTCGCCAGCCACGGCTTGAAAGCCACTCATGCGTTGCTTGGCGAACGTTTTTCACTGGGCTGGTCGGGCCGCAGGACGGCGGTGCCGCGCCATCAGACGCTGCGGGCCATGCTCGACTGGAGTTATGACCTGCTGTCGCCGCCGGAGCGTCTGGCGCTGGAGCGGTTCTCGGTATTTGTCGGGCCGTTCTCTCAGGAGGCGGCATCTCAGATCATTGCCGATTCCCGGCTCGACAGCGCTGTGGCGGCAGCCATCCTCGACGATCTGGTGTTCAAGGGACTGGTCGCGGTCGATCACAGCGATTCGACGGATTCGTATCGTCTGCTGGAGATGACCCGTGCCTACGCCAGGGAAAAACTGGCGGTGCGGGGAGATCCCGAGGTCAATGCCCTGGCATTCAGGCACGCGGCGTTTTACATGGACCTTCTCGGGCATCTGGGCATTGCGCCCGACGAGATCTTCCGCAATTCAGCGCGCCTTGCCAGTCAACTGGGCAACGTACGCAGTGCGCTGGAGTGGAGCTTCGGGCCGCAGGGTGACCCGGGTCTGGCGTTGCCTCTGGCCGCAGCGAGCGCGCCGTTGTTCCTGCATTTTTCATTGCTGGTCGAATGCCGGACCTGGTGTTCCCGGGCGATGGAGTTGCTTGAGCTCGGTTACTACGGCACGCCCACCGAAATGGAATTGCAAGCCGCACTCGGACTGGTGCTGATGTTCACCCGAGGCAACAGTGAAGCCGCCGAAAAGGCCTTGCTCCGGGCGCAGGACATCGCCGTTGCGTTGAACGACTACGGCTCGCAGTTGAGGCTGCTCGGCCGGTTGCAGATCTTCTACGAACGTATCGGCGATTTCCCTTCATCGCTGGCCTGGGCGGAGCAGGCGGCCGTAGTCGGCAACATTTTGAACGAGCCGGCCGCCATCGCGATTGCTTCGTCGCTGACCGGCATCTCCCATCATTTGCTGGGCAACCAGCGTCTTGCCCGTCAGGCGCTGGAAAGTTCTCTGCGCAACAGCTTGCCATCGCATCCCAGCAACACGATCTACTACGGCTTCGATCACCGCAATCGCACCGGTCTGGGATTGGCGCGCGCACTGTGGCTGCAGGGCTATCCCGACCAGGCCCGGCGCTGGACCGGGCAGATAGAGAGCGAAGCTTCGGCGTTGCAGCATCCGGTCACTTACTGCATCGCGATGGTCTGGATCCTGTGCATTGATATCTGGACCGGTGATCTGGAGAAGGCCTCTGCCAGTCTGGAACGCTTCAGCGCCATTGCCGAAACCAACGCACTCGACCCTTACATCGCGGCCTCTCACGGGTTGCGGGCAGCTATCGCCATTCGTGCCGGGCAACCGGGGGATGCCGTCCTCATGCTGGAGCAAAGCCTGGCGCGGCTGCGAGGCATGCGCTACGAATTGCTCACGACGTCTTTTGAAATTTCGCTGGCCGAAGGCCTGATTCTGGAGGGGCAACACGCAAAGGCGTTGGCCCTGCTGGACGGCACCATCCACCATTGCCGGCAAAGCGGTGATGCCTTTGCGTTGCCGGAGCTGTTGCGCATCAGGGCCGGCACTCTCAAGGCCATCAATGGCGACGATGTTCAGGCAATCCAGATCATTCTTGAGGAGTCCATCGCGCTGAGCCGGGAGCAGGGCGCATGGGCGTGGGAGCTGAGGTCATCGATGGATCTGGCCAGACTCTGGCTTGAGCAGGGGCATCCGGGTCAGGCCAGGACGTTGCTTGGTGCCTGCCGCGATCAGGCTTCGGAGGGTTTCGACACCCTTGATCTGCGACGGCTGGAAACCTTCTGGCAGAACTTGCCCGTCACGCACGGGTAATCAGGGCTGCCATTTTCACCAGGTCCGCCAGCGAACGCGCTTTCATCTTGCGCATGACTTTGCCGCGATGGGCCTTGACCGTGATCTCGCTGATATTGAGATCGGCGGCAATCAGTTTGTTCAGACGCCCGCTGACTACCGAGGCCATGATTTCCTGTTCACGGGGCGTCAGGGTCTTGTAGTCCGCGAGCAATGAACGAAGGTTCTTTTCGCCTTCCAGCGCGGCGCGGCTGCCTTCGAGCGCATCGGCCATGGCGGTGAGGATCACATCATCGTTGAAGGGTTTGGTCAGAAACTCCACGGCGCCGGCCTTGAAGGCCCGAACCGTGCGCGGAATGTCACCGTAGCCGGTGATGAAGATGATCGGCATGTTGTAGCGTTCATCCGCGAGAGATGTTTGCAGGTCCAGGCCGCTCAGGTCGGGCAGGTTGATGTCCAGCACCAGACAACTGGGCACCAGCGCCCGGGGCGTGTCGAGAAAATCCTGCGCAGACTCGAATAGCCGTGGCTGCCAGCCAGCGAAGCGGATCATCAGTTCCAGCGACTCGCGCACGGAAATGTCGTCGTCTACAACGAAAACGACGGGCGTGACATCACTCATCGGTAATGCTCCGTGTGAAAGGGCCAATGCGTCGCTCGAGTTCAACATGTTTTCGATTCCTTTTTTGTCCGGCTTCACGCTCAATCCAGGGGCAGGGCGGCGCTCAGGGCCTTGAGCAGTTGCGCTTCGCTGAAAGGTTTGAACAGGCACTCGACAGCACCGTGACTCAGCAGCTTCGCCTGTTCGCTGGCATCGCTGTGAGCGGTGATGAAAATGACCGGAATTCGGTAGCCGCGACGCAGCAATTCCCTGTGCAGATCAGGCCCCGACATGCCCGGCATGGCCACATCGAGAATCAGGCAATGTGTCAGGTCGAGAAAGGGCGATGCCAGAAACGCCTGCGCCGAGGCGAACGCCTGGACGGCAAAGCCGAACTCCTTGATCAGGTCAGGCAGTGATTCACGAACCGACTCGTCATCATCGACAACCGATACGAGCAAATGCGTACCCATCAATCATTCTCCACGGTGCGATCGGTGAGGTCGCGGTTAGCGGTTTGCGGCAAGTCCGTCGAATTCGGGATGGCAAAGGTGAACGTCGCACCCGGGCCGTCGTTGGCGCTAGCCCAGAGTTTTCCATCGTGGCGCTCGACGATGGAACGGCTGATGGACAAACCGACACCCATGCCCGAGCTTTTTGTGGTGTAGAAGGCATTGAAGATTCGCTCGATGTCCTGCGGATCGACGCCGTTGCCGCTGTCCTTCACCGCCAGGTAAACGCTCTCGTCCGCCCCAAGCCCGGTGCTGACGATCAATTGCCGGGTCCGGCCGTGGATCGCGCTCATGGCCTCGGCGGCATTCATGATCAGGTTGAGGATCACCTGCTGAAGCTGGACCCGGTCGCCCCTGACCAGCGGCAGGGCTTCGGCAAATTGCGGATGCAGCACCACGCCGTTGCGTTGCAGCTCGCCCAGCAGCATGGCAATGACTTCTCGTGCCGCGTCATTCAGATTGACGTCTTCAATGGTGATGTTTTTTTTCGAGAACAGCGCCCGCAGTCGATTGATCACATCGGCCGCGCGATTGCCGTCACGAATGGTGCGGCGCGCGGTTTCCAGGGCGCCGTCGACATTCGGCGGATCCGCACCGAGCATGCGCAGGCAGGTGCTGGCGTTGGTGATGATGCCGGCCAGCGGTTGATTGACTTCGTGGGCAATCGACGCCGTGACCGCGCCAAGGCTGGCGACCCTGGCCAGGTGCGTCAGTTCCGAGCGCGCCTTGCTCAAGAGGACTTCCGCCCGCTTGCGGTCTTCGATGTCGGTGTTTTCACCGTACCAGCGCACGACCCGCCCGAAGTCATCGCGCTGGGGCACGGCGCGGATCAGAAACCAGCGGTAAATACCGTCGAAGCGCTTCAGTCGGGCCTCGTACTCACCGGCGTTACCTGATTGCAGAATCCCTTGCCAATAACCCGCGAGGCCCGGGGCATCGTCCGGATGAATCGACGCCGTCCAGCCGTTGCCGCAAGCCTGTTCGAGGGACATGCCGGTGTAATCGCACCAGCGTTGATTGACGAAGCCGACACTGCCTTCAGGCGAAGCGCTCCAGACGAATCCGGGAACCGCATCAATGATCCCGCGCAGGCGTTCCTCCGAGGCGCTGACTTCAGCGAGGGCGTTGGCGATCAATACCTTGTCCCGCCGGCGCTCGTCGATATCGACCTGAAGTACGCACCAACGGCTAATGGCGCCTTCGTTGTCCCGGATCGGCAGACCACGCACATGAAACCAGCGATAAACACCGTCGGCGCGCCGGATGCGATGCTCGATCTCGTAGGGCGTGCCCGTGCCGACCGAATGCATCCACGCCGCGATGACCGAAGGCAGATCGTCCGGGTGCACGGTGTCGCTGGCTTGCCAGCGCTTCAGTTCATCGAGCGGTGCGCCGATGTAATCCATGATTTGCCGGTTGACCTGCTCCAGTTCGCCGGTCGGCGTCATGAAGGCGACCATGGCCGGGATACTGTCGATGATCGAGTCGACCGACGGCGTAGACGTGGCCTTGTCATTGATGTGGCCAGGACCGTCTTCGATGACGTGCTCGCGCTCGTTCGTCATACCGATTCTCATTGTGCAGTCACCGTTGAACAAAGATGCGCCTTCTGATGGCACTCGCCCATCATACTTTGGTGTCGCCTGTTGCGAATATCAGCCGCCATCGCGCATTGCGATGCGCATCACAGAGCGCCCGGCGCTTTTGTAAGCCACTGTATCTACGACCTCCCCAGCCACATCAGCATGCAAACCGGGTTGATCGCGAAACCGCGTGGATACATCGCCTGCCCACCATTGGCCCTGGTTTCAACGTCCTTTGACGATTGAATGAATGCAACGTGACGTATCCGGATCTGCCTCAGAACGGACCGTCCATGTAACAGGCGAAAACATTATGAAAGCGGTGATCATGCAGGCCTTTGGCGGCCCCGAAGTCTTGACGGTGCAAGACATCCAACTGCCAGAACCGGGACCCGGGCAGGTGCTGGTCAAGGTGAAGGCAGCGGGTGTCAATTTCATGGACACGGGCGTGCGACGCGGGCTCGGTGCAGCCTGGGAGCTGCCGATGACACTCGGTGTGGAAGGCGCCGGCATCGTCCTGGCAACCGGCCCGCAAGTGACGGAGTTCGTTGCCGGCGACCGCGTGGCCTGGCACTACGTGCCCGGCAGCTATGGCGAGAAAGTCATCGCACCGGTCAGCCAACTGGTGCCGTTGCCTGACGATATCGACTTCGCCACCGCCGCCAGCCTGATGATGCAAGGCCTGACAGCCAGCAATCTGGTGGACAAGGTTCACCGGATCCAGCCGGGCGACGTGGCCTTCGTCCACGCTGCAGCCGGGGGCGTGGGACTGTTGCTGACCCAGATGATCAAGCTGCATGGCGGCAAGGTCATCGGCCGGGTGTCGCAGGCCGACAAGGTCGACGTGGTACTCGCGGCGGGGGCTGATTACGTGGTGATCGGACGGGCGCACAACATCGCCGGTCAGGTCCTGCGCCTGACCGAAGGCCAGCGCGTGAATGTGGTCTACGACGGCACGGGATCGGAGGGCTTTGCCGACTCTTTGAGCTTGCTGGATTACTTCGGCACCCTGGCGCTGTATGGGCCGTTCATGAACCCGATCCCGCCGATCGATATCTTCAGCGTGCCGCGTAGCATCAAGCTGACGTACCCCTCAGTCATGCACTACGTGCGCGAGCGCGAAGTCTTGCTGGAAAAATCCAGGCAATTGTTCGCATGGGTCGGCGCCGGCAAACTGAAAACCGTCATCGGCAAGCGCTATTCACTGGAAGAGGCCGGACAGGCTCATCGCGATATCGAGTCGCGCAACACCACGGGCAAGCTGATCATTGTTCCGTAGTGCACCGTTGCGAGGTGCCGTGCCAGATCAGCAGGGCCGCCAACACCTGGCTACCGGCAAAAAAGGTAAACAGGTCTTGTGCGGTCCATCTGGCATCGAGCAGGAACCCGGCGACAACCGGCGAAACAATCGCGCCCAGGCGCCCCGTCCCCAGCACCAGGCCGACGCCGGTCGTGCGCACGGCAGTTCCGAACGCCTGGGGTGTCAGCACATAAAGGGCCGCGACGGCACCATTGAGCATCAGGCCAAGCGTGGCGGCCACAGGAGCACTCAGACCTGAAACGTGAGTCGCCGGCATCATCAATGGCAACAGCACGGCATTGAGCAACAGAAAACCCGATAACAGTCGCCGGCAGCCGAAACGATTGGCGGCCAGCCCCAGCAACAGGGCGCCGAGCACGCCGCCAATGGCCAGCAGAACGCCGATTCTGGCGCCTTGCCGGTCGGAAAAACCGTTGTGGATCAGCAGGGTCGGGGTCCAGCTCATCACGAAGTAAAAGCAGAACATCAGTAGAAAGAGCGCCAGCGCCAGCGAGGTGGTCTGCTGCCACTGATCCGCTGCAAACAACTCACGGACCGGGTAGCTGCGCGGCGCTGACTCGCCAGGCGCCGGTTGCTCAAGCGCCAGGAATGACGGCGATTCACGCAGCCATAATGCCCCGACCAGTGCCGCTGCGAGCGTAATGACACCGCCTGAGAGAAACACATAGCGCCAGCCAGCGGACTCATTGAGAGCGTGCGCCAGTACGCCGCCGAGACTGGCACCGAGGGCGAAGGCGAGCGATTGCAGGGCAATGGCCAGATTGCGCCGGTGCTGGCTGGCATGTTCGTAGGTCAGCACATTCGCCCCTACCAGCACCGCGCCCGTGCCAATGCCGGTCAGCAGTCGCAGGAGCAGCAGCACCTCATGGCTCGGGCTCCAGAAGGACAACAACATGCCAACGCCGCTGAGCAACAGCCCCGCGAGCAACAGTGGCCGACGTCCGAAACGGTCAGCCCGGGGCCCCGCAACCAACGAACCAAACGCCATGCCGACTAGGCTTGCACTCAGCAGCGCGCCCAACTGAGCGCCGCTCAGCGCCCACTCTGCCGATACCCGGCTGGCGGTGAAGGCCATCGCCATCACATCCAGACCATCGATTACGTTGAACAGCATGCACAGCCCGATCACCGACCACTGAGACGAGGTCGATGCCGCACTGCTCAGGCGTTCGAGCGCTGTTTCCCCAAGCATCCGCAATCCTTGTTCCGGTCTGTCATTCGAATGGGCCGTTCCCCGCCGCATTCTGCCCGTTAAACGCTACTGAATTCGAGCGTGATTTTGCGCGACAGGCCAATACGTCATACCAAAGTATCGACCGACACCATCGTGTAATCGCGGTGCTGACAGCCGGGTGGTCTGATCCGATTGGCGATGCCTTTCGAATAATGACTACAAGGAGATTAATCATGGTTGCGGTTTCGTCCGGTCTTACCTGGCGCCATTGTCTGGCGTCATCCATCAGGGGAGGCGCACTCGGCCTTGCCGTACTCGCTGGCAGCAGCGTCTGGGCCGCGACCCAGGCTGCGGATCCGTCGCAAACCATTCGCCCGTACACGATTCATGTGGACGAAGCGAGGTTGAACGACCTGCGCAAACGCATCGCCGACACCCGCTGGCCGGACAAGGAAACGGTCAGCGACGTGTCCCAGGGTGTGCAACTGGCGCAGGTCGAGGCCTTGGTCAAGTACTGGGGCAATGGCTATGACTGGCGCAAGGCCGAAGCGAAGCTCAATGCCTTGCCGGAGTTCGTGACCACCATCGACGGCGTCGATATCCAGTTCATCCATGTGCGCTCGCGCAATCCCAACGCCATGCCGCTGATCCTTACCCACGGCTGGCCAGGTTCGCAGTTCGAATTCCTCAAGACCATCGGCCCGCTGACCGATCCCGTGGCGTATGGCGGCAAGGTCGAGGACTCGTTCGATGTGGTGATCCCGTCGATTCCCGGCCATGGCTTTTCCGGCAAACCGACCGAACTCGGCTGGGGCCCCGACCGGGTGGCGAAGGCCTGGGATGTGTTGATGAAGCGTCTGGGCTACAGCCATTATGTGTCCCAGGGTGGCGATCACGGTTCGGTGATTTCCGATGCACTGGGTCGCCTGGCGCCGCCCGGTTTGCTGGGCATCCACCTGAACATGCCGGCCACCGTGCCGCCGGAACTGGTCAAGCCGATCAACAGCGGCGACCCGGCACCGGCAGGGCTGACTGCGCCGGAGGTGACGGCCTTCAATTCGCTCAGCCAGTTCTTCGGTCGCAACGCCGCCTACGGCGCAATGATGGTGACCCGGCCGCAGACCATCGGTTATCTGCTGGCCGACTCGCCCGCCGGCACGGCAGCGTGGATGTACGAAAAATTCGCCGCATGGACCGACAGCGACGGTCAGCCCGAGAAAGTCCTGAGCCGCGATGAAATGCTCGACGACATCAGCCTGTACTGGCTGACCGACAGCGGGGCGTCGTCCTCCCGTTTCTATTGGGAGAACAACAACAATAACTTCAGCGCCGCCGCGCAGAAGACCACCGACATCAAAGTCCCGGTGGCGATCACCGTGTTCCCGCACGAAATATACCGTGCGCCGAAAGTCTGGTCGCAACGTGCCTATCCGTCGCTGGCCTACTTCAGCGAAGTCAGCAAGGGCGGTCACTTCGCGGCATGGGAGCAACCGCAATTGTTCAGCGAAGAACTGCGCGAAGCCTTTCGGCCACTGCGCGCGGCTGCGCAGAAAACCGCTGCTCAGGCAGCGCGCTAACCCTTCAATCCGCAAGCACTTCAACCCGCAGCCCTTTAACCCCAAGCCCGGAACCGCCGCCCGGCGGTTCACGAGGGAGACTCGGCATGACTGACTCTAACGCTGTAACCCCATCCCGGCGCGTGCTCGCCGGTTCGATGCTGGCGCTTGCGCTGGGCTTTGCGTCGGCATACGCCAGCGCCGCCGAAGTGCCCGCCGGCAAGATCGACGCCATTACTGCCGGCACCACTGTTTCGTTCGGCGCGCTGAAACACGTCAAGGCCGGATTGCTGGATGTGTCCTACGCCGAAGTCGGTCCCGCCGACGGTCCGGTGGTCATCCTGCTGCACGGCTGGCCCTACGACATTCACAGCTACACCGACGTGGCGCCGGCACTGGCGCAGAAGGGCTATCGGGTGCTGATTCCTTACGCACGCGGTTATGGCGACACACGTTTCCTGTCTGCCAAAACCGTGCGCAACGGTCAGCCGGCGGCGCTGGCGAAGGATCTGATCGACTTTATGGACGCCCTGAAAATCAAGCAGGCCGTGCTCGGCGGCTACGACTGGGGCGCGCGCACCGCCGATATCGTCGCAGCGCTCTGGCCCGAGCGGGTGAAAGCGCTGGTGGCGGTGAGCGGTTACCTGATCGGCAGCCAGGACGCCGGCAAAACGCCGCTGCCGCCGGCGGCGGAGTTGCAGTGGTGGTATCAGTTCTACTTTGCGACCGAGCGCGGTCGCCTGGGCTACGAAAAGAACACCCATGACTTCGCCAAGCTGATCTGGCAGCTGGCTTCGCCGAAGTGGAACTTTGACGACGCGACCTACGACCGCAGCGCCGTCGCGTTGCAGAATCCGGATCACGTCGCCGTGTCGATCTTCAACTACCGCTGGCGTCTGGGACTGGTCAAAGGGGAGGCGCAATACGATCCGCTGGAGAAAAAGCTGGCGGCATTCCCTTCTATCGGCGTGCCGACCATCACCCTCGAAGGCGACGCCAATGGCGCACCGCACCCGCCGGCCGAGGCCTACGCCAAGCGCTTCACCGGCAAATACGAATACCGGCTGATCAGCGGCGGCATCGGCCACAACCTGCCGCAGGAAGCGCCGCAGGCGTTCGCTCAGGCGGTGATCGATGCCGATCATCTCTGATCGCTGGCCGAAGGAGATCCGACGATGAAACTCAACCATTGGGCCGTGTTGCCAGCGGCCATTGCGCTCGCGGCATTGGCGGCCACCGGCGTCGCTTTGGGTCAGGCCGATGACGGCGAAGCGTCGCCGATCTACGGCGTGAAGCTGCCGAAAAACTATCGCCAGTGGGCGCTGATTGCCCCGGCCCAGGAAGCCGCGCCGCTGGATGAACTGCGCGCGGTGCTGGGCAATGACCGGGCGATCAAGGCTTATCAGAGCAAGACGCTGCCGTTTCCCGACGGCACGGTGCTGGTGAAGCTGGCATGGAAACACGTGCAGTCGCCGGAATTCGAGCCGGCCTCGATTCCGGGGGCGGCCACCACCGTTCAGGTGATGGTCAAGGACTCGCGCAAATATGCCTCGACCGGTGGCTGGGGATTCGGCCGGTTCATCAACGGCAAACCCGCCGATGAGGCCCAGCACCAGACCTGCTTTGCCTGCCATCAGGCGCGGGTGCAGAACCACGATTTTGTCTTCACCCGATACGCCCCCTGAATCTGTCATACGAGGAACATCCACATGAAAAAAACACTGACTGCACTGAGCATCGCTGTAGGCCTGTGCCTGGGCGCCAATGCCTTCGCCCAAACCGCCAAACCCACGGTCGTGCTGGTGCACGGCGCGTTTGCCGACGCATCGAGCTGGAACGGCGTGGCGAAGATTCTCGAGAAGGATGGCTACACGGTAATCGCCGCTGCCAACCCGTTGCGCAGCGTCAAAAGCGATGGCGCAGCGGTATCGGCGTTGCTGAGCAGCATCCAGTCGCCGGTGGTGCTGGTCGGTCACTCCTATGGCGGCAACGTCATCAGTGATGCGGCCAACGATCATGCCAATGTCAAAGCGCTGGTCTACGTCAGCGCGTTTGCCCCCGAGGCCGGTGAAACCGTCGCCGGGCTGGCCGGCAAGTTTCCCGGCAGCACCCTCGGGCCGACGCTGGCGCCACCCGTTGCGCTGGCCGATGGCGGCAAGGACTTGTACATCCAGCAGAGTAAGTTCCACGATCAGTTCGCCGCCGACGTCCCGGTTGCACAAGCGGCCCTGATGGCCGCGACCCAACGCCCGGTGACCGAAGCGGCGTTGAACGAGCAGGCCGGAACACCTGCCTGGAAACACATTCCGTCGTGGTACATCTATGGCGACAAGGACAAGAACATCCCGCCCCAGGCGATGGCGTTCATGGCCAAGCGTGCAGATGCCAAGGCAGTCGAGGTGGTGAAGGGCGGCTCTCACGTGGTGATGGTGTCGAACCCGGCACCGGTGGCCCGATTGATTGAAAAAGCCGCTGCGGCCAACTGAAGCCCTGCGACGTGCCGAGGCGCGTCGCAGGTCTGTCACCCCCGGCTCAGACAGCGGACACCTGCGGCGATGTTGCCGGTGCCAGCCTGAGCAGCGGGGTGATGCCGAGCATCAGCAGCAGTACCGCGAACAGCAAGATGTACGCCGGGCCATAGTGTCCGGCGTATTCGCGCAGGGCACCGAACAGCAGCGGCCCGAGCGCGGCGATCAGGTAACCGATGAACAACATGAACACCGTCCACAATCCGGCCTGTTCGCTGGTGCTGGCGTGATCCAGCGGCAAGGTCATGGCCACGGTGAAGCCCATGCCCAGCCCGATGGCCGCGAGCACCACATACAGCATCGGCCAGTACGCCGGCAGGAACGCCATGCCGCCTACCCCCAGCAGGGCCAGCAACGCCGACAACCCCAGCAGGCCACGCCGGTCGTGGGCCTTGCCCGGAATCAGTCCCGCACCCACGCTGGCCACGGCGAACACTGCAGTAAAAATGCCCAGCAGAACGCCCGGGGAAACGCTCGACGTGGCCGCTTCCACCGATGCTGGAGCCATCCAGGCGAAGAGGGCGTAGACCACGAATTGACCGGCACCGAAATTCAACGCGATCAGCCACGCCTTCAGATTGCCCCAGGGCAGGCGTTTGCTCGGGTTCGACGGCGATTTCACGACAGGCACCGGTGTCGCAAAACGCCGCGCCATCCACACCCAACTGGCGATGGCAGTGAGGCTCAGCACGCTCCAGACTCCGGCGCTGACCCGCCAGTCCTGCGCCAGCTCGGCAATCGGTGCGCTGAGCACCGCCGCGAGAGTTGCGCCCAGACTCAGGCCGCCGGCATAGATGCCCATGAACAGCGCCGGTCGTTGCGCAAAGTGGGTCTTGATCCACGCACCGGTCATCGCGCCGGCGACGGCAATGCCGATGCTGGCGAAGAACGTACTGCCAAGCAGGAAGAATGCATTCGGCGAGAACGCCCGCAGCAAGGTCGAGGCGCCCAGCAACGTCAGTGCGACAACCACACTGCGATCGATCCCGAAGCGTCTGGCCAGGCTCGGAACCACCAGCGCGAACACGCCCATGCACACGTCGGGGATCGAAGTCAGCAGCGCTGCCTGGGTGTAGCTCAACTGGAAGTGCTGCTGGATCAACAGCAGAATCGGCCCCACCGAAATGATCGGCGGCCGCAGGGCGATGGACAGGATCAGCAGGCCGATCACCGCCGTGACGCTCTGCTGGTGGCCGGAGAGATTGCGGGTGATTGCCATGGGAAAAACCTCATTGATGAACAATGAGCGCAAGGCTAACAATGGGCCGGCAATGGCAAATGCCAGGGTTTGTCGCCAGAGTGACAATCGCCGCGTTAGCACGATCAAGGTCTGTTTTCAGGAGACTCCAGCCGATGAAACGAGAGGTGCGTAAGGTCATCGCCCAGCGTGAGTCCGTGCCGCGCAGCGAACGTTATCCCGACTATCAGGATGTGCCGCGCGTAATGACTGTGCTGGTGCGCGATCAGGCCACCGGCGAGTACAACGAACCGCACGTGCATCGGCACGGGCAGTTGCTGTATGCCTCGAACGGCGTGATGCGGGTGGCCACCGAGCGCGGGTTGTGGATCCTGCCGCCGAAGCGGGGGCTGTGGATTCCACCCGGAATGATCCATGACCAGTTGATGCTGAGCGCAGTCAAGATGCGCTCGATCTACATCGAGCCGCAGGTTTGTGCAGCGCTGGGCAGTCACTGCAAAGTGCTGGAGATCCCCGGACTTTTACGCGAGTTGATTCTGGCTCTGGCCGACCAGCCGATCGAATACCAACAGGAGGGCCGCAACGCGCACATCGTGGCGTTGATTCTCAGTGAATTGCAGGCGGCGCGGACGTTGCCGATTGAAGTGCCATGGCCCGTCGACAGGCGACTGGTCACGGTGTGCGAGGCGATTCTGCAGGACCCCGGACAAGACCATTCGATCGGTTATTGGGCAGACCGGGTGGGCGCCAGTTCGCGCACGCTGATTCGCTTGTTCGTCAATGAAACCGGCCTGAATTTCCGCCACTGGCTGCAGCAGGTGCGGTTGGCGACCGCCATCGACCGGCTCGACAAGGGGCAGTCCGTCGGGGTGATTGCCCGGGATCTGGGCTACGCCAGTCAGAGTGCTTTCAGCGCCATGTTCAGAAGGGTGATGGGCGAATCGCCCCGTGAATTTCTCGTCCGCGATTAGGGCGTTCCGGCGATTCCGATACCTTCGTATTCTGTCGTCGAAGGGAGGCGGGTGGTATCAATGACGCTGCTGTTGCAGGTGCATTGAACACTTAGCCTCGTTCCGCGAGGAACCTTCGAAGAGTGAGAATCCTGATGCTTTTATACCTATCGACCTGGTCCGAAATCGCCCAATTCCTCGAACGCAGCCGCACCATCGTCATCCCGATCGGTTCCAACGAACAGCACGGCCCGACCGGCCTGCTGGGCACCGACTGGATGTGCCCGGAGATCATCGCCCATGAAGCGCAGAAAAGTGCAGACATCCTGATCGCCCCGACCTTCAATATCGGCATGGCGCAACACCACCTCGGGTTCCCCGGCACCATCTCGCTCAGGCCTTCGACCTTCATCGCCGCCATCGCCGACTGGACCCGTTCGCTGGCCGCCCACGGCTTTGAAAAGATCTTTTTCCTCAATGGCCACGGCGGCAATATCGCGTCAATCGAAGCGGCGTTTTCGGAGCTGTACGCCGAAGCGAGTTTCGCCCGCCGCAAAGCCGGGTTTGCCCTGAAGTTGTGCAACTGGTGGGATCTGGAAGGCGTGAATGAGCTGGCGCGTGAGCAGTTCCCGACTGGCCACGGCATTCATGCCACGCCTTCGGAAATCGCCGTGACCCAGTGGGCATATCCCGATTCCATCAAGTCCGCCGACTACTCGCCGCAGATCGCCAACTGGGGACCGATTCGCGAAGCAGCGGATTTCCGCGCCCGTCACCCGGATGGCCGCATGGGCTCGGACCCGGCGCAGGCTTCGCCGGAAAAGGGTCGGCAACTGGTGGAAATGGCCGCTCGCGGCCTGGTGCAGGAGGTGCAAGCCTTCAGCCGCGAATCACTACCCGACTGAACCGTCACCCTTAGCAACGCCCGGATTTTCCGGGCGTTGCTGTTTCAACACCTTGGGAATATCGCCATGTGGACTATTCGTCACAGCTACATCGATGGCGCGTTCGTGCCCGTTCAGGGCCGCGAAACGATCGAATGCATCAACCCGGCGACGGAGTCCGTCATCGGTACGGTCACCCTGGCCAATCGCGACGATGCCAGGCAGGCCATCGCCGCCGCCAAACGTGCGCAAATCACGATGGGCAGTACCTCGAAAGCCGAGCGCATCGACATGCTCAAGCGCCTTCAGGCGGCGGTGCTGGAGAGCACCGAAGAAATTCGCGACACCGCCATCGAGGAATACGGCGCACCGTTGGCCCGTGCGCAATGGGTCAGCCAGTACGCGTCGCAGTCCTTTGCCAATGCGGCGCAGGTGCTGGAGAACTACGAACTGGTCCGGCCTGTGGGCCGTGCAAGGGTGATCATGGAACCGGTCGGGGTGTCGGCGTTGTTCGCTCCCTGGAACAGCACCGCCGGTACGGTATGCAGCAAACTGGCGGCGGCGATTGCCGGCGGTTGTGCCACGGTCATCAAACCGAGTGAACTCAGCCCGTTGCAGACCCAGGTACTCGCGCTCGCCTTGCACCGTGCGGAACTGCCAAACGGGGTGATCAATATTGTCCTGGGCCGAGGGAGCGATGTCGGCGACGAGATCAGCACCAGCCCGCACGTCGCGAAGGTCTCGTTTACCGGCTCCACCGCAACGGGAAAACTCATCGCCCGCGCCGGCATCGAGACCATGAAGCGGGTGAGCCTGTCGCTCACCGGCAAGTCGGCGTCCATCGTGCTCGATGACGCGGATCTTGAAGTGGCCATCCCCATGGCACTGAATGCCGCCTTCATGAACAACGGTCAGGCCTGTGTGGCCGGCACGCGGCTGTTGGTGCCGCGCACGTTCTTGGCGCAGGTGATCGAACGGGTAAAAGCCCTGGTCGACGCGACAGTGGTCGGTGATCCACGGAACCCGGCGACCGCCATCGGCCCGTTGGTCAACCAGGCGCAGTTTGATCGCGTTCAGGGCTTTATCCGGCGCGGGCAGGAGCAGGGCGCGCGATTGATCGTCGGCGGGGAGAGCCGGCCTGCCGGGGTGAGCCATGGCTATTTCGTGAAGCCCACGGTGTTTGCCGACGTCAGCAACGACATGGACATCGCCCGGGAAGAGATTTTCGGCCCGGTGCTGTCGATCATTGCCTATGACGATGAAGAGGACGCGGTCCGCATTGCCAATGCCAGCGTCTACGGCTTGCAGGCCTATGTGTTCACCCGCGAGGTGGAGCGTGGTCGGCACATCGCTGCGCGCCTGGAGGCCGGTTCGGTGTTGATCAACCGGATCGCACCGGAGTTGCTTGCGCCGTTTGGCGGGGTCAAGCAGTCGGGGATCGGCAGGGAGTTCGGGGTATCGGGGCTGGAAGCGTTTCTAGAAGCGAAAAGCATCGTAGAGGACTGACAACGGCAGCAGGGCCAACAGGATCAATCCTGCTTGCCCTGCGTACATCATTGCGGATCAGCCCAGTGCTTCGATGGCCTGCGCAACGCCTGCACCGTACGCCGGATCGGCGCAGGTGCAGTTATCGATGTGCCGCTGTCGGGTCTGGGCGCTGGCGCCATGGATCGAGCGCGCGGTGTTCTCGAACAAAACCTGTTGCTGGGCGGGCGACATGGCCCGAAACAGTGCTCCCGGTTGCGAGAAGTAATCGTCGTCCTCGCGGTGATTCCAGTGTCCGGCGCTGCCTTTCAGGGCCAGCGGTGGCTCGCTGAAATCCGGTTGCTCGGCCCACTGGCCGTAGCTGTTGGGCTCGTAGCCGATGGTGCTCCCCGCGTTCGCATCGGTGCGCATCTGGCCGTCCCGGTGATAACTGTTGACCGGGCAGCGCGGGGCGTTCACCGGGATCTGATGATGATTGACGCCGACGCGATAGCGCTGCGCATCACCGTAGGAGAACAGGCGCGCCTGGAGCATTTTGTCCGGAGAAAAACTGATGCCGGGCACCACGTTGGCCGGGTTGAAGGCCGCTTGTTCAACATCGGCGAAGTAGTTGTCGGGGTTGCGGTTCAGCTCCAGCACGCCAACTTCATGCAGCGGGTAATCGGCGTGTGGCCAGACCTTGGTCAGGTCGAACGGATTGATCGGGTAGGTCTGCGCATCCAGCTCCGGCATCACCTGGACAAACAGTTTCCATTGCGGGAAGTGGCCTTCCTCGATGGCGCTGTACAGGTCGCGCTGGGCACTTTCGCGGTCATCGCCGATCAGCGTCGCGGCTTGTTGGTCGGTGAGGTTTTCAATGCCTTGCTGGGTCTTCCAGGTGAACTTCACCCAGAAACGTTCGTTCGCCGGGCTGATGAAACTGAAGGTGTGGCTGCCGAAACCGTGCATGTGGCGGTAGGTGCGCGGCAGTCCGCGATCGCTCATGACAATCGTGACCTGGTGCAGCGCCTCCGGCAGCAAGGTCCAGAAATCCCAATTGTTGCGGGCGCTGCGCATGTTGGTGCGCGGGTCGCGTTTGACCGCATGGTTGAGGTCGGGGAATTTCAACGGATCGCGCAGAAAGAACACTGGCGTGTTGTTACCCACCAGGTCCCAGTTGCCTTGCTCGGTGTAGAACTTGATGGCGAATCCACGGATATCGCGCTCCGCGTCCGCCGCGCCGCGCTCACCAGCCACGGTCGAGAACCGGACGAACACATCAGTGGTCTTGCCCACGTTGGAAAACAGTCTGGCCTTGGTGAAACGGGTGATGTCGTGGGTGACCGTGAAGGTGCCGAACGCGCCCGAACCCTTGGCGTGCATGCGCCGCTCGGGGATGACTTCCCGATCGAAGTGCGCAAGTTTTTCCAGCAACCATACGTCCTGCAACAGCATCGGGCCTCGCGGGCCGGCGGTCTGTACGTTGTTGTTATCAACCACTGGCGCGCCGGCGGCGGTCGTTAGCTTGTTCATGCGCAACTCCTGGCTTTTGTCGGTTATCCCGTCATCACATCAAAAGCCCCGGGTGCTATCTATTGCACCATGGTGTCGCCGGATAGCACCAAGGTGTGGTTGGATTGAATTGCGTTTTGGTGTCGGCAAAAGACGGATCAGGCGAGGGTGATGCTGACCTTGATGTTGTTGCGCGTGGCCTTGGAATAGGGGCAGTTCTGGTGTGCTGCGTCGATCAGTTGTTGCGCCACTTGTGGCTCGATTTCCGGCAGTGATACCGCGAGTCTCGCCTGCAGGAAAAAACCGTGCTCTGCGTGGACCAGGTCAATTTGAGCATCGACTCCGGCCGCTGCCGGAAAACCGATCTTGCGCGCGTTGCAGGCATGACGCAGCGAGCCGAGGAAGCAGGCCGACCAGCATACGGCGAACAATTGCTCGGGGTTGGTTCCGGTGCCGGGCGCGCCCGGTGGAGAAAGCTTGAGATCCAGTCGGCCATCGTGACTGCGTCCAATGCCCTCGCGGCCTCCTGTGGTGCAGGTATGCGCGGAGTAGAGGGTTTTTTCGATATCGATCATGGGCATTCCCTGAAGAGCATTTCACAGCGAAAAGGACGGTTCATGTTGCCCGTGTGGGTTCATGACATTCACGTACAGACGCACCCGCCAGTGCGTCGGCCGTGGCCACGGCGTCAGTGCTGCGATGGCCCAGGCTGTTGAGCAGAGTTGAGCGTGCGATCTCGATCAGCCAGGCCCGAAATGGAAAGCTCGGGTCATGGGCGGCCTGTTCCTGATAGAGCGCCCTGAAGGCCTGCTGAACGAGGCCGCCGGTGTCTTCGCGTCGGATCCGGCCGGCCTGCACCTGACCCTCGTAAAAGGCGATGAGCAACGGCGTCACCGTCGCGAATAGCTGTTGCGCTTCACCCCGGCCATGCCTGACGGCGCCCGCGACCAAGGCATACAGTTCGTCGTTGCCGAGCCGGTCGGCCTCGCACAGGCAATTGTGGCGATAACCTTCAGCCATGGTCGAATCCCTCGCAAAACCATCGTTCGACTGAGCGAGGCGACCATAAAGATTCGCAGGTGGCCTGGCATTCAGCGGTGAGATTCAAGCCTGCCTTCACCGCTCAATGACTGCCAGTTATGCGTTGTTAGCGCTTGTTAGCGTTCGTCTGTTGCAGTGCTTGGTGTGGTGATTTTTCCGCTGGCCGCTCAAGACTCTGCGGTGGTTTTCCATGCCCTGTGCCTGGAAGAAATGGTGGGGCGGTGTACGAGCATTTTTGACATCCCTGTCTCTTTGCCATCGTCACAATCGCGTAGGAAACGTCTGATATTTATTTCGCAGATTTCCTACATTTTGTTTGCCTCACCAGCAAAAAACGTGGTTATCATCCGCCGGCGCTTCGGGTCACAAACCCGGCGCCAGAAGATTGCCGTGCGTCTACAGACCCGGCAGTCGCAGCCGATCGGGACCACCCTGGCGCTGTCATCCCCGCGCAGGTTGTTCCTCGTCGTTGACCCTCAAATGGAAGTCGAGGTTTCAATTGGTCACGCGGTTTGCAATCGACGATGCAATGAACGGTGCGACGGATGTCGCCAGTGATTCAGCCTACTTTCCCGCTGCCTGCGCCGACCGCGCGGCGCTGTTCTTCGCAAGCCTTTCTCCCCCCGGATTTCTGCGTGTGCCCGCGTTCAACGCGAGTCTGCACGCGCGCGCCGCGCCATCCTCCTGAATTCGAATGACCGTGCCGGCACCTGATGCCGGGGCCTGACTGGCAGGGCGCGTGCTGTCCCTGCCTGATCACAAAAATAATGTAGTCATGGACGGTAGCCTCCGATGCTCGACAACACTTCCTTGCGTGGGACGAATCCCGCGCAGCCCGACGTTTGCTCCCTGAAACCGTTCGATGCAGACCTGTGCGTGCATGGTCTGTTTGAAGCGCAGGTGCTGCGCAACCCCGAGGCGATTGCCGCGCGCTGGCAGCAGGAGGCGCTCAGTTACCGTGAACTGAACACCCGCGCCAACCGGCTGGCCCATTACCTGCGCCACCTCGGGGTCGGGCCGGACGTGCGGGTCGGGCTGTGTCTGGAGCGTTCGCTGGAGATGCTGGTCGGCATACTGGCGGTGCTCAAGGCCGGTGGCGCCTATGTGCCGCTGGACCCGGCCTATCCGCAGGCGCGGCTGGCGCACATGCTGGCCGACAGCGCACCGTCGGTGGTGCTGACTCACGGCAAGGCACGCGATGCCTTGCGAGCGGCGCTCGAACACTCGGCGACTGCACCCGCGATATTGGATCTGGCCGACGCCAGTGATTGGGCTTCGCGCTCGGCAGACAACCTTGATCCTCAGGCGATCGGCCTGACACCCCGACATCTGGCGTACGTGATCTACACCTCCGGTTCCACCGGCATCCCGAAAGGCGTGATGGTCGAGCATCGCGGACTGATCGCCGTAAGCGCCGACTGGGCGCAGCTCTACGGATTGGGCGAGCCGATGAATCACCTGCAGATGGCCGGTTTTTCCTTCGACGTGTTCAGCGCCGACCTGATCCGTGCGCTGGGTTTTGGCGGCACGCTGGTGCTGTGCCCACGGGACACCCTGATGGACCCGCCGGCCCTGTATCGCCTGATGCGTGAGGCGCAGATCGGTTTTGCCGACTTCGTGCCGGCGCTGCTCAATCCGCTGCTGGCGTGGGTGGAAGAGACCGGCCAAGACCTGTCGTTCCTGCGCACCGTAGTCTGCGGCTCGGATATCTGGACCGCCCACAGCGCGCGGCAATTGCGCAGGCTTTGCGGTGAGCGGGTGCAGATTGTCCAGGCCTACGGGGTGACCGAGGCTAGCATCGACAGCACCTGTTTCGAGTTCACCGAAGGTACCCGGATCGACGCGGTTCTGCCCATCGGCCGGGCACTGCCCAATACCCGGATTTACCTGCTTGATGCTGACGGCGCACCCGTTGCCGAGGGTGTTGCGGGCGAGTTGTACATCGGTGGCGTCGGCGTGGCGCGCGGTTATCTGAACCTGCCGCAACTGACCGCCGAGCGTTTCATCGACAACCCGTTCGAGGTGGGCGAACGCCTTTACCGCACCGGGGATCTGGCGCGTTACCGGGCCGACAGCCAACTGGAGTTCCTCGGCCGTAACGATTCCCAGGCCAAGTTGCGCGGCCTGCGTCTGGAACTGGGAGAAATCGAAACCCGGCTGGCGGATATCCCGGGCATTCGGGAAAGCGTGGTGCTACTGCGCCAGGACAGTCCCGGTGAACCGCGATTGGTTGCCTATTACTGCGAAAAACCAGACATCACGCTGAGCCCGCGTTCCCTGCGTGAACAGCTGCACATCAGCCTGCCGGACTACATGGTGCCGACCGCCTTCGTGCGTCTCGACGCGTTGCCGCTGACCGCCAACGGCAAGGTTGACCGGCCAAATCTGCCGGCGCCGAACGCCGAGGCGTTCGATCAGCAGGAATACCAGGCACCCCAGGGCTCGCTGGAAATCGCGCTCGCCGAGATCTGGGCTGACGTGCTCGGCGTCGAGCGGGTGGGGCGTCAGGATCAGTTCTTCGCCCTCGGCGGTCACTCGCTGCTGGTGATGCGCGTGCTGGCGCAGGTTCGTCACACGCTGGGTCTGGAAGTCGCGCCTTCGACGCTGTTTGCCGCGCCGGTTCTGGCGGAGTTCGCTGAGCGGCTGCAAGCCAGTCAGGCTGCGGCTCGTCTAGCCATCGCAACCCTTGAACGCGTGGGCGCGCAAACGTTGTCGTCTGCTCAGCAGCGCCTGTGGTTTCTGGCACAAATGGAAGGTGGCAACGCGGCGTATCACATGCCGCTGAACCTGCGTTTGCGCGGTTCGCTGGACGTGCCGGCGCTCGAACGGAGCTTCAATCAGCTGGTGGCGCGCCATGCTGCGCTGCGCACGACGTTCATCGCCGTTGAAGGGGAAGGGCGACAACTGGTTTCGCCGACCGCGCACAGCATTCGACTGACGGCAACCGATCTGCAAGGTCCCGATGCTCAAGATCGTCTCACCCGGTTGATCGACGAAGAGGGCGCCCGACCGTTCGACCTGAGCCGGGGCCCGCTGATGCGGATCAGTCTGGTGCGGCTGGCGGAGGATGACCATGTGCTGTTGCTGACCCAGCATCACATCATCTCCGATGGCTGGTCGATGGGCGTGCTCACCCGCGAGCTGGGTCTGCTGTACTCGGCGGCGTTGCTGGATCGCGACGATCCGCTGCCGCCCTTGCCCGTGCAGTACGTGGATTACGCGGTGTGGCAAAAGCAGTGGCTGTCCGGCGACGTGCTGGAGCAGCAAAGCCGTTACTGGCGCGAAATCCTCACCGGCGCGCCGGTGCTGCTGGAGCTGCCGACCGACCACAAGCGTCCGCCCGTGCAGGATTACCTCGGCGGTTTTGTCCCGCTGGTCTTCGACGCCGCCCTGACCGCACGCCTGAAAGCATTGGGCATGCAACAAGGCACCACGCTGTTCATGAATCTGCTGGCCGGTTTTTCGCTGTTGCTGTCGCGCCTGTCTGGACAGAACGATGTGGTGATCGGCGTGCCATCGGCCAACCGTCCGCAGCAGGAACTGGAAGGGCTGATCGGTTTCTTCGTCAACACGTTGGCCCTGCGCATGACTCAGTCCGGAACGCCTTCGGTGACGCAATGGCTGCAACAGGCGCGGCGGGTGTCGCTGGACGCTCAGGAGCATCAGGACCTGCCGTTCGAGCAAGTGGTGGAATTGCTCAACCCGCCGCGCAGTCTGGCCCACAGTCCGTTGTTCCAGGTGCTGTTTGCCTGGGAGCAGGATCAGGATTCCGACCTGCTGCTGACCGGGCTCGACGTTACGCCGGTCGAGAGCAGTCATCACGTGGCCAAGTTCGATCTGCAACTGGCACTCAGTGAGCGCGATGGGCAGATCGTCGGTGGTCTGGAATATGCCTCGGGCCTGTTCGAGCGCAGCACTGTCGAGCAGTTCGGCGAGTACCTGCGTCGGGTGCTGACGCAGATGGTCGAGGACAGCCAGCAGTCGCTGGCCAGAATCAAGCTGCTGAGCGCCGAGCAACATCAGCAGATCGTTCATGACTGGAACCGCACCGTGCGGGATACCGCGTCGTTGCCCGGTTGCGTGGCGCGCTACGAAGCCCTGGCCCGGCAAACGCCCGACGCCGTGGCGCTGCTCGCCGACCGGGAGCAACTGAGTTACAGCGAACTGAATCGCGCCGCCAACCGACTCGCGCATTACCTGATCGAACAAGGCGTCGGCCCCGAGCATCGCGTCGGCCTGTGCCTGGAACGCTCGCCGCAAATGGTCATCGGCCTGCTGGCGATTCTCAAGGCCGGCGCGGCGTACGTGCCGTTCGACCCGGCTTACCCGAGCGAGCGTCTGGCGTTCATGTTCAGTGATGCCGCGCCGACCTTGCTGTTGACGCAATCGAGGCTGATGGCCGGGCTGCCGGCCAACGAGGCGAAAATCTGCTGCCTGGACACTGACGCAGCGCAATGGGCGCAACACCCGACGGATGATCCGCACGTCAATGTGAGCCCGGAACACCTGGGCTACGTGCTCTACACCTCCGGCTCCACCGGACGCCCGAAAGGCGTGGCCCACAGCCGTCGCGCGCTGGACAACCTGATCGCCTGGCAGCTCGATCAAGCGACTGCACCGCAGCGCGTGCTGCAATTCGCCTCGCTGAACTTCGACGTCTCTTTCCAGGAAATCTGCAGCACGCTCTGCCAGGGCGGCAGCCTGTTGTTGATGACCGAAGACAGCCGCAAGGACCTCGCCGCGCTGCGCCCGACCCTGGTGGCCGAAGGCGTGCAGCGGGCGTTCCTGCCATTTGCCGTGTTGCAGCAACTCGCCGGCCTCACCGAGGCCGACGCCCCGATGCCGGCCGGCGGCTGCGAGATCATCACCGCCGGTGAAGCCTTGCAAATCAATGACGAGCTGCGCGGTTTTGTCCGTGGGCTCGGTGGCGCGCAACTGCACAACCAGTACGGGCCGACCGAAACCCATGTGGTCAGCCAGTTCAGCCTCGACTGCAACCAGGCCGAATCCTGGCCGGACGCGCCGCCCATTGGCCGTCCCATCGCCAATGCGCGGCTCTATGTGCTGGACGAACATTTGAATCCGGTCCCGGTCGGCGTGGCGGGCGAGTTGTACATCGCTGGCGACTGTCTGGCCCGAGGGTATCTGAACCGCCCGGACCTGACCGCCGAACGCTTCCTGCCGGACCCGTTCAGCACCGAGCCGGGCGCGCGGATGTACCGCAGCGGCGACCTCGCGAAATTCCGGGCCGACGGCAACGTGCAGTACCTGGGACGCATCGACCAACAGGTGAAACTGCGCGGTTTCCGCATCGAACTCGGCGAGATCGACAGCCTGTTGCAGCAACAACGCGGCGTGCAGGAAGCCGCCGTGTTGCTGCGTGAAGACGTGGCCGGGGACAAGCGTCTGGTGGCCTACGTGGTCGGTACCGCGACCAGTGAATTTCTGCGTGCCGAACTACAACGTCAGTTGCCCGAACACATGATCCCGAGTGCCTGGGTCCGGCTCTCGCAATTGCCGCTGACCCGTAACGGCAAGCTCGACCGCCAGGCGCTGCCGGCACCGGAACGCAGCGCCGGGGCGACCTACGAGGCGCCGCGCAACGACGTTGAACGGCAAATGGCAGGGATCTGGGCCGAAGTGCTCAAGTGCGAGCGAGTCGGCATCCACGACAACTTCTTCGACCTCGGCGGCCACTCGCTGCTGGCGACGCGGATGATCTACGCGATCAACCAGCGGATGGGCGCGCAACTGTCACTGAGCAGTCTGTTCCAGACGCCGGTATTGATGGATCTGGCGGCGCAGGTTTCGCGTGAAGAGCAGAGCGTTGAACCGGCGTTCATCCAGATCGAGCCGGATCGAGCTAATCGACATGAGCCATTCCCTCTGACTGATATCCAGCAAGCGTACTGGTTTGGTCGCGAAGCCACGGTCAGCCTCGGCGGCGTCAGTGCCCACGGTTACGAAGAACTGCGCATTCCCGACTTCGACGCCGAGCGTTTCGAGCTGGCGCTGAATCGCATGATCCTGCGCCACGACATGCTGCGCGTGGTGTTCCTCAGCGACGGCACGCAACAGGTGCTGGCGCAGGTGCCGACCTATCGCATGCCCCGCAGCGATCTGCGCGGTTTGCCCGCCGAAGTGGCGCAGCGCACGCTGGAAGCGACCCGCGAACGCCAATCCCATCAGGTGCTGGACGCCAGTCGCTGGCCGCTGTTCGAGTTCAGCCTGTCGCTGCTCGATGACGGCATCACCCATCTGCACATCAGCCTCGACGCGCTGATCGTCGACGCCGCGAGCACGCAGATTCTCGCCCGCGAACTGATGGCGTTCTACGTCGATCCTACGCTGGAACTGGCCGAACCGGGCCTGACCTTCCGCGACTACGTCCTTGCCGAACAGCAACTGCGCAACAGCCGCCGCTACGAGCAGGCGCTGGGCTACTGGCGTGAACGGGTGACCACTCTGGCCCCGGCGCCGGACCTGCCGTTGGTGCGTCAGCCAGAAAGCATCGCCAACCCGCACTTCACCCGCCGCGACCGCGACATGTCGGCCGCGCAGTGGGCGCAACTCAAAGCCGTGGCCAAACAGTTTGCGGTGACGCCGTCGGTGATGCTGCTGACCGCGTTCAGCGAAGTGCTGGCGCTGTGGAGCCGCACGCCGCGCTTCACCCTGAGCCTGCCGCTGTTCAACCGCATGCCGTTGCACACCGATGTCGACGAAATCATCGGCGACTTCACCTCGCTGGTATTGCTGGAAGTCGGTATCGACGGTTCGCAGAGCTTCACCGACAAAGCCCGCGCGGTGCAGGCGCAGCTGTGGCGCGACATCGACCATTCGGTGGTCAGCGGCGTGCGGGTGCTGCGCGAATTGTCCCAGGCCCGGGGCGTGCAGCAGACGGCGATGCCGATCGTGTTCAACAGCACGCTGTCGGAAGCGGCGCCGGAACTGGCCGAGTTCAACCTCGCGGACGCATTGAACGCCAAACACATGCACAGCATCACCCAGACCCCGCAAGTGTGGCTCGACCACACGTTGCTGGAGCTGGAAGGGCGGCTGTTGTTCAACTGGGACAGCATCGACGAGCTGTTCCCGCAAGGCATGATCGAGCAGATGTTCGTCGCCTATAACACCCTGCTCGACAGCCTGTGCGAGCCGGCGGCCTGGGGCGCAAACACGCCACAACTGCTGCCGCAGGCACGCTTGCCGGCACCGGTCGACAATCTGCAAACGCTGCCATTGATGCACGAGCTGTTCGAACGTCAGGCCCTCGCTACGCCGGATGCGCTGGCGGTGATCGGCATGCGGCAGCTGACTTACGCCGAGTTGCGCACTGAGGCCCGCCGACTCGGCGCCCGCCTGCAAGCGCAGGGTGTGCTGCCGAACCGGTTGGTCGCGGTGGTGATGGAGCGCGGTTGGGAGCAAGTGGTCGCGACCCTGGCGATTCTGTATGCGGGCGGCGCTTACCTGCCGATCGAACCGACGCAACCGGCGGAACGGCTGCGGCATATTCTGGAGCGGGCCGAGGCGAGTCTGGCCCTGACCCAACCGGCGCTGCTCGACAAGATCGAATGGCCGGCGCAAGTCACGACCATTGCCGTGACCGATGAAGTTTCAAACGATGGACTGTCACTGCAACCGGTGCAGGTGAACGAAAGCGACCTCGCTTACGTGATCTACACCTCTGGCTCTACCGGCCAGCCGAAAGGCGTGGTGATCGACCATCGCGGTGCGGTCAACACCTTGCTCGACATCAATCGTCGTTTTGCCGTCGGGCCGAACGATCGGGTGTTGGCGATCTCGTCGCTGAGTTTCGACCTGTCGGTCTATGACTTCTTCGGTACGCTGGCGGTGGGTGCGACGGTGGTCATCCTCGACCCGCAACTGACCCTCGATCCGGCGCACTGGCTGGCGTTGATCGAACGCCATCACGTCAGCCTGTGGAACTCGGTGCCGGCGCTGCTCGGCATGCTGGTCGAGTACGTGGAGGGCGAGGGCGGCGCGTTGCCGGCCAGCCTGCGGGTGGCGATGCTGTCCGGCGACTGGATTCCTCTGACCCTGCCCGAGCGGGCCTGGGCCTTGCAGTCGGAGTTGCAGTTGATCAGCCTCGGTGGCGCCACCGAAGCGTCGATCTGGTCGATCTATTATCCGGTGAAGCACGTCGATCCGGCCTGGCGCAGCATTCCCTACGGCAAGGCCCTCGATCATCAGCGCTTCTACGTGCTGGATGAAGCGCTGCAAGTGCGGCCTACCTGGGTCGCGGGGCAGCTGTACATCGGCGGCATCGGTCTGGCGAAAGGTTACTGGCGCGATGAAAAACTCAGCGCCGGCAGCTTCTTCGATCATCCACTGACCGGCGAGCGGCTGTATCGCACCGGCGACCTCGGCCGTTTGCTGCCGGACGGCAACATCGAATTCCTCGGTCGCGAAGACAATCAGGTCAAGGTCCAGGGCTATCGCATCGAGCTGGGCGAGATCGAAGCCGCGCTCAATCGCCATCCCGGTGTGCAAAGCGCGGTGGTGCGGATTTTGGGCAGCACGTTGGGCGAGAAGCGTCTGGCGGGCTACGTGCTCAAGGCCGACCCGGCGTTGCAGGCCAGTGATTTCAGCGAATACCTGAGCGACAAACTGCCGGCTTATATGATTCCGGCCTCGTTCACCTTCGTTGAAGCGTGGCCGTTGTCGTCCAACGGCAAGGTCGACAAGAAACGCCTGCCGGAGCCTGAGCACATCGAGGAACAGGGGCCGGCGCTTGAAGTCGACGGCCCGCAGGAACAACGGCTGGTGGAAATCGTGCAGGACGTGCTCAAGCGCGAATCCATCGCCGCCAACGCCAACCTGCTGAACCTTGGCGCGACCTCGATCGATATCGTCAGAATCAGCAATGCGTTGTCCGGCGCTTTGCAGTTCCGCCCGCACGTGGCGCAACTGCTGGCCCAGCCGACATTGCTGCACTTGCTCGGCATGTACCGTCAAAACCGCGCGCGTCAGGATCTGCTCGGCAACGTGCAGCAGACCCCGGAGCCCGTGCAGGACATCATCGAAGATCCCCAGCAGCGGGCGCAGTTCAAGGCTGAACAGCGCGGGCGCCGCCACTTCGCTCAAGCCTTGCCGGCAGTGGCACTGGATCTGCCGCAAGACCCGGCCTTCGCCCGACGTTTGAGCGATTACCGTTCGGTGCGTCAATACGATCTGCAACCGATCACCACCCAGGCCTTCGCGCACGTACTGGCGGCGCTGGCCCAGGGGCAACTCGACGGCGAAGTGAAATACCAGTTCCCGTCGGCGGGCGGGCTGTACCCGATTCAGGCCTACCTCTACATCAAGGCGGATCGCGTGCTCGGCGTGCCCGGTGGCGCGTATTACTACGATCCCCGCCAGCATCGCTTGCTGGCGCTCCAGAGCGGATTGCTCGACCCGGACACCTACGACTATTTCGTCAACCGTCCGGTGTACGAGAACGCCGCGTTCTCGCTGTTCTTCATCGCCGACGTGGCCGCGATCCGCCCGTTGTATGGCGAGCGCAGCCGCGACTTCTGCCACATCGAAAGTGGTGCCATGGCCCAGTTGCTGAGCATGACCGCCGTCGAGCACGGCCTGGGCCTGTGCGGCATCGGCTCGGTCGAGGAACAACAACTGACGACGCTGTTCGACCTCGGGCCAAGCCATGAATTGATCTACTCGATGATCGGCGGGCTGCGCACGGCCGATGAACAGCACCGCGCGCCGGTCGAGGCGTTTGCCATCGAGCCGGTGACCGCAAGCCTGGACGACGAAGACATGGAGGAGTTCGAAGTATGAATGCCGATCAATTGCTGGCGTTGTTCGCTCGCCATGGCGTGGTGCTTGAGGTGGACGGTAACAGGCTGCGCTGCAAGGCGCCGCGCGGGTTTCTCACCGAAGAACTGACCCAGGCGCTCAAGCGTCACAAACAGGAACTGATTGCCTTGCTCGGCGGGCAGGATGACGCGGTGATTCCCCGCTGCGCTGGCGAACACGCGTCCTGGCCGTTGTCGTTCTCGCAGCGGCAGTTGTGGTTTCTCGATCAACTGGAACCCGGCAACCCGTTCTACAACGTGCCCACGGCGGTGAAGCTTAAGGGCCGGCTGGACGTAGCGCAGCTGGAACGAGCGCTGAACGAACTGGTTGCCCGCCACGAAGTCTTGCGCACGACGTTTTGCAGCGTGGACGGTGAACCGCGTCAGGTGGTGCACCCGTCGATGCCGCTGTCGTTGTCGGTGGTGGATCTGCGCGGATTGTCATTTAGCGAGCGTGAAGAACAGGTCCGAATCGCCGTCGAGCACGACGCCAGGGCTCCGTTCGATCTGGCCACTGGACCGTTGCTGCGTGCGTCTTTGTTGCGTGTGGCGGACGACGAGTTTCTGTGGCTGTACAGCGTGCACCACATCATCGCCGACGGCTGGTCGATGGGTGTGATCCTGCACGAAGTCGCCACGTTGTACGGCGATTATCTGCGTGGCGAAACCCCGACGCTTGCACCGCTGCCGGTGCAATACGCCGACTACGCCTGCTGGCAGCAACAACGCGTCGGCGGTGCGGCGCTGGACGCACAGCTCGAATACTGGCGTCGTACCCTGGACGACGCGCCGCTGTTATCGACCTTGCCCGCCGACCGGCCGCGACCGCTGGTGCAGCGTTATGTCGGCGCCACTTTCAGTTCCTCCGTCGATGGCGGCACCTTGCGCGAACTCACGGCGCTGGGTCGGCAAACTCAGGGCACGCTGTTCAACGTGCTGCTGGGCGCATTGGCGGTGTTGCTGTGGCGCCACAGCGGTCAGCAGGATTTGTGCATCGGCACACCGTTCGCCAACCGCAATCGCCCGGAAGTCGAGCCGCTGATCGGCCATTTCGTCAACACGCTGGTGCTGCGTCAGCGCCTGAATCCGCAGCAGACCTTTGCCGAACTGCTGCGTGAAGTGCGCGGCCAGATGCTTGATGTCCACGCCCATCAGGACGTGCCGTTCGACCGCGTGGTCGAGGCCGTCAATCCGCCGCGCGACCCCGGTCATTCGCCGTTGTTCCAGGTGATGCTGGTGTTGCAGAACACACCGGGCAACGCGGTGCCGATGCCCGGTCTGGAACTGGCGCCGTACGGCACCAGCAGCGCCACGGCCAAGTTCGATCTGGCATTCGAATGGGTCGAGCGGGCAGGGCGGCTGGACCTGCTGGTGGAGTACAACACCGATCTCTACGACGTCGCGACCATCGAGCGCCTGAGCGGGCACTATCGTCATCTGCTCGAACAGATCGCCGCTGATGCCAAGCAGCCGATCAATGCCTTGCCGTTGATGAACGAGGCGGAGCGTCAGCAGGTGCTGGTCGACTTCAATCGCGCCGCGCCGCTGACGCAAGCAACGCCCTGCGTGCATCAACTGGTCGAAGCGCAGGCCGCGAGCAACCCTCAGGCCTGCGCAGTGGTGTTCGAGGGCGAGTCACTGAGCTACGCCGAACTCAATGCCCAAGCCAACCGGTTGGCGCGGCATTTGCGCACGTTGGGCGTCGGCCCGGATGTGCGCGTGGCGGTGTGCATCGAGCGTTCGCTGGAGTTGCCGGTGGCGCTGCTGGCGGTGCTCAAGGCCGGTGGCGCCTACGTGCCGCTGGATCCGGATTACCCGCTGGGACGCCTGAGCCATATGCTCGGCGACAGCACGCCGGCGGTGCTGTTGACCCTCGGTTCGGCGCACGGAATCTTGCGCCAGGCCTTGCAAGGCTCGAATTGGGAAGCGCCGATTCTCGACCTCGAAAAAGATGCCGCGAGCTGGGCGTCGTTGCCTGCCGACAATCTCGATCCACGTAATGTCGGCGTCACCCCTGACCATCTCGCCTATGTGATCTACACCTCCGGCACCACCGGTTTGCCCAAGGGCGCGATGGTCGCCCACCGTGGCTTGAGCAACCTGCTGCTGTGGTGTTTGCAGGTCTGCGGCGAAGCGGGGGCGATGCTGCACAAGATTCCGTTCGGTTTCGACGCCTCGGCCTGGGAGACCTTCTGGCCGCTGGCAACCGGCGGACGGCTGGTGATCGCGCGGCCCGGCGGACATTACGAACCGGCGTATCTGGCCCGCGAGGTGCGCGAGCAGCAGGTCACGGCGCTGGTGTTCGTGCCGGCGATGTTGCAGCTGTTTCTGGAAGTCGACGAGGTCAGCCAGTGTACGTCGCTGACCGATGTGTTCAGCGGCGGCGGTGAACTGCCACCAGCCCTGGCCCGACGTTTTCAGGAGCGCCTGCCCCATGCGCGGCTGCACAACGTCTACGGCCCGACCGAAACCACGGTGATTAACAGCATCTGGACGCTGGAGCCCGGCGCCGAGGTGCCGGCCCGGCAACTGCCGATCGGCCGGCCGATTTCCAACAACCGTTTTTACGTGCTTGATGACCGCGATGAGCCGGTGCCGGTGGGCGTGACCGGGCATCTGCACATTGGCGGCGTGGGCGTGGCCCAGGGTTATCTGGGGCTGGCGCAGCTCAGTGCCGAGCGCTTTATCGATAATCCATTTGTCGCGGGAGACCGGCTCTATCGCAGCGGCGATCTGGCGCGCTATCGCCCGGACGGTCAGCTGGAATTTCTCGGTCGCAACGACTTTCAGGTCAAGTTGCGCGGCGTGCGTCTGGAGCTGGGCGAGATCGAAGCCCGGCTCGAAGCGTTTCCCGGCATCCGCAGCGCCGTGGTGCTGATGGTCGGCGAAGCAGCGCAGGATCAGCGGCTGGTAGCTTGTTGCGTGGTGGCAGAGCCCGTGGACGAAGCAGCGGTGCACGCTCATCTGGCGACAACCCTGCCCAGAGCCGTAATCCCCGGCAGCTATCTGTGGCTCGACGCCTTGCCGCTGACCGCCAACGGCAAGGTTGATCGCGCCGCGCTGACAGCGTTGGCAGACGAAGAGATGGTCAACCGTCAGGTCAACCTGAGCAGCCCGCGCGATCATATCGAACTGGCGCTGTACCAGATCTGGAAAAGCCTGTTGCTGGCGCCGCAGATCGGCATTCGCGACAACTTCTTCAATGTCGGCGGAACCTCCATCGCCGCGATCAAAATGGCCCATGAAATCAGCCAGCAGTTTGCAGTTGAAGTGCCGGTGCGCGTGGTGCTCAGCTACCCGACCATCGAAGCGCTGGGTGGTTGGCTGCGGGTTGGGGCCAATCCGGCGCTGGCCCAGAGCAACTTGATCGAATTCCGGCGCGGCAGCGGCCAGCACAACGTGGTGTGCATTCATCCGGCGGGCGGCACGGCGTTCTGTTACCTGTCGCTGGCCAAGGTGCTGCCGGATGAAACCGGCGTGTACGGGGTGCAATCGCCGGGGCTGAATCCGGGGGAGAGTACCGAGCCGACAGTCGAAGCGATGGCCGAGGCTTACTTGCGCCAGATCGAACCGCTGACACAGCAACCGCTGATCCTCACCGGGCTGTCGTTTGGCGGTCTGGTGGCCTATGAAATGGCGCGGCGGTTGACGGCGGCGGGGCATCGGCAGGTGACCGTGGTGCTGCTCGACACCCAGGGCAGCGACGATCCGGGTTTCCGCGAGCAGATCGGCACCGTGGACATGGCCGAGTTCCGCGACAAACTGGTGCGCTTCAACGGCATGTACCCCGGCATCGAAGACGCCCAGGTCGAACGCTACTTCAACATCTACAACCACAACCGGCTGGCCATGGCTGCCTATGAGTGCGCGCCGTCCGCCGGTCGCGTGGTGCTGATTCAGGCGCGGGAAGATTTCAGCCGCCATCAATTGTATGAACTGCGCGGTTTCTGGCGTCGCCGCGCAGGCAGCGGTTATCTGGCGAAACTGGTCAGCGGCGGGCACTGGGACATGCTCGAAAGCGCGGAGATCCACCGGGTCTCGCAAATCATCCGTCAGGAGCTGCAACGCTTCGACGCGCAGGAGGCGAAATGATGAGTGCGTCCAAAGACATGCCGTTGCTCGCGCGTTTTGCCGAGCAAGTGCGGCGTAATCCGCAAGCGCCGGCGGTGATCGATCAGTCGGTCACGCTGACTTACGCCGAACTGGCCAGCGCCAGCGAACGTATTGCCCGAGGATTGCTGGCGCGTGGCATCGAGCCCGGCCAGTCGCTGGCGTTGTGCATGCCGCGTTGCTGGCAATGGTTGGCGGCGATACTCGGCGCGCTGAAAGTCGGTGCGGTGGTGGTGCCGCTGGATCGGGCCAGCCCGCGTAAACGCCGGGAGTTGATGCTGGCGGATGCGGCGTGTGTCGGCCTGATTACCCTGGATGAAGAATCGCAGTGGTGGCCTTCACTGTGGCAAACCAGCGTCGAGGCCTTGCTCGATCAGCCGGACGCTCCGCCGCAAGCGTTGGCCGAAGACTTTGCCGAGGTGATGTTCCTGTTCTACACCTCGGGCACCACCGGCACCCCGAAAGCGGTCGAGGTGGGCGAGCGCGGCTTGCTGCGGCTGGCGCACACCGACGGCTATATCGAGATTCGCCCGACAGACCGGTTTGCCTGCCTGTCCAACCCTGCGTTCGATGCGTGCAGTTTCGAACTCTGGGCGCCGCTGCTCAACGGTGGTTGCTGCGTGATGATCGCCGACGAGGACGTGCTGGATGCACGTCGCCTGGCGGACGTGCTGGAGCGGACGCAGGTCGACAACCTGTTCATGACGGTGTCGCTGTTCAACACGTTGATTGCCGAGTGGCCGTCGTGCTTCTCCAGCGTGCGTCAGGTACTGATCGGCGGTGAGCAGATCAGCGCTGCCGCCGTGCGCGGATGGTATCGGGCCAACCCTGAGAGCCGTTGCCGGATTTTCAACGTCTATGGCCCGACCGAATGCACCACGTTTGCCTTGTGCTGGCCGATCAGTCGTGACTTTGCCGGTGACTCGGCGCCTATTGGCCGACCGTTGCCGGATACCGGCGTGTTGGTGCTGGATGAGCAGCAACGTCCCGTGCCGGCGGGCGAGGTGGGCGAGCTGTATTTGAGTGGCAGCGGCGTCGCCCGTGGCTATCGCAACCGGCCCGAAGAAACTGCACGTCAGTTTTGGCGTTTGCCCGACCTCGACGGTGGTGCGCAGGTGCATTACCGCACTGGCGATCTGGTGCGGCGTAATGCCGAAGGCTTGATCGAGTACCTGGGGCGGGTCGACCGGCAGGTGAAGATTCGCGGCTTCCGGATCGAACCGGGGGAGGTGGAGCAACGGATGCTGGAGTACCCGGGCGTGGCGCAGGTGTACGTCTGCACGCGGCGTCAGGCGGCGGAGGATCACCAGTTGCTGGCGTTTATCGTGCCTCGCGGGGATCTGGACTATCACGCATTTGAAAAGCATCTGCGGGCACAACTGGCGCCGTATATGCGGCCGCATCAGTTGTTTCTGCTGGAGCGCCTGCCGCTGACGGCCAATGGCAAGATCGACCGCGACGGGTTGCTGGCGCAGGGGTTGAAGCCGTGGCATCCAGTGATGGATGCCGTTGACGATGGCGCTGCTTCGCCTGCCTTGAACTGGATGCTGAAATACGCCCGCTCGCTGCTCGGTCAATCGGCCCTGAATGCGCAGGACGACTGGCTGGGCAGCGGTGGCGATTCGCTCAAGGCCATGCGCCTGCGTTCGGCGATCCGTGTTCGCTGGCAGCGCGAGATCGCTCTCGATACATTGCTCAACGAGCCATTCTCGTCATTGGCCGAGCAACTGACCGGTGAGCGAAACTGCGATTCGATCTACCCGCCTGCGCCCCCGATCAGTAGCGCCAAACGCCTGCCGGCCACCGCCGAACAGCGCCGCCTGTGGCTGTTACAACAACGCTCATTGACCTCGACGGCCTACAGCGTGCCGCTGATTTTGCATCTGGCGGCGGGCGTTGATGTCGCGGCGCTGGCGGAGGCCGTTGGGCGTCTGGTGCTGCGCCATCCGGGATTGCGCACGGCTTTTGCACCCGGTGCCGATGGACTCGATCAGGTTATCGCCGAGCAGGGGCCGACCTGTCGCACCTTCGCGGTCGGGCATTTCACCGAGGACAATTGGCAGGCCTTCGCAGAACTGGTGTTCGCAGCGCCGTTCGACCTCACCACGCCGAACCTATTTCAAGCCTGGCTGTTGCCGTTCGCCGACGGCAGTTGCCGGCTGTTGCTGAATCTGCATCACATCATCGTCGATGGCTGGTCGGTGAATCTGCTGTTCAACGACCTGGCACAGCTTTACACCGATGTCCTGCAAGGCGACGACAGCCCGCAACCAGCCGCCCGATTGACGACGCTGGAGTTTGGCCAGTGGCAGCGACAGTGGAGCGTCGATCCGCATTATCGCGACCAGCGCCGGGCACTCGCCGAGTTGAATCGCCGTCAGGAAGAACCGTCGCCCGCGTTGATGCCAATGCGCGAAATCAGCCCGGACGCCCGCTTGCACCGGGAACCCCTGGGCACCCTGCGCAGCGCGGCCCTCGAACGCTTTTGCACCCAACAACGGCTGACCCGTTTCGAAGTGCTGTTCAGTGTTTTCGCCTGGAGCCTGTACGCCCTGACCGGGTGCGAGCGGCTTCGGATCGCCAGCCCGGTGTCCAACCGGCCGCTGGCGGAGTTCGAAGACACCGTTGGCATGTTTGCCAACACCGTACTGATCCCCACCTCCGTTGAAAACGCATTGCCCCTGAGCGAGCAGTTGCGCAAACAGACCGCCACCGTGCGCGAGGTGCTGGCGTTGCAGGATGTGGCGCTGGCGGATCTGGTGGAAGACCTGCGGCTGTCGTCGAGCCCTTCGTTGTTCGACTTCATGTTCGTGCTGGAAAACACCGATTACGCGGCGCTGACCGGTTCCAGCCTGTGCGCCACGCTGGAATTCAACGAGCAGTTGCACGCCAAGTGCCCGCTGACGTTGTTGATGGTGGGGAGCGGTTCGCAACTGGAATGCTGGTGGGAATATCAGTGCAGCTATTTTGATGCCGAACAGGTGCGGGCGGTGAACGCACTGTTCCGCCGAGGGCTGGACCTGTTGCTGGAACGCCCGGGGGCCAGGCTCGATGATTTGCTCGGTCCGTATCGAAGCAGCCTGCCACCGGCCAGCGAAGGCTCGCAGATTGCGCTGCCGTTCAACACGTTGGCGGACGGGTTCGAGCATCAAGTGCATTGCTCACCTGAGGCGGTCGCGCTGGTTCAAGGGCCGCACCGCCTCACTTACAACGAACTGAATAGGCTGGCCGACGCTCTGGCCGCTGACTTGATCAAGCATCATCCCTTGCCGACCGGGAACACGCCGCTGCATGTCGTGCTGTTTCTCGATGCCTCGGTGGAACACATTGTCGCCTTGCTGGCGCTGGCCAAACTCAACCTGACCGCCGTTCCGCTGGATCCTGCTTATCCGGTGGCGATCCAGCGTCAGGTGCTGGAGCAGGCGCAACCGCATTGTGTGCTGTTCAGCGATACAACGGCGGCCGCACTCAATGACCTGAACGCCGGACGATTCGCCACGCATCGGGTCGATCTGCACGTCTATGTCAAAGCGTTAGAACGTCCGCGCCATGCCGGTGAACGGCCGCTGTACACGCTGTTCACCTCAGGATCCACCGGCACGCCAAAAGGTGTGCAAGTGTCCGAGCGCACGCTGTGCAACCTGCTGCAATGGCAGCGCACCGAAGGGCAGTTGCCGGCGAAAGCGGTGACCCTGCAGTTTTCGATGCTGTCGTTCGATGTGTCGTTCCAGGAGATTTTCAGCACCCTGTGCGGGGGCGGCTGTTATCACCTGATTATGCCGCGCTGGCGTCAGGATGCCGAGGCGTTGCTGGATTACATGGTCGAGGCGCGGATCGAGCGCCTGTTCCTTCCATACGTGGCCTTGCAGCATCTGGCGCAAACCGCCGTGGCCCGGGGCATTTACCCGTCGGCGTTGCGTGAGGTGATCACGGCCGGCGAGCAATTGCTCTGCACGGAGGCGCTGCGCAACTGGTTCGGCGGCATGCCGCAGGCCTCGCTGTTCAACCACTACGGTCCGACCGAAACCCACGTGGTCAGCGCCTTGCGCCTTCCGCCCGTGGCGCGGGACTGGCCGTTGCGCGCGCCGATCGGTCATGCCGTCGGCAATGCGCGGTTGCTGCTGGTCGATGAGCATGACCGCCCGATGCCGATCGGCAGTCGCGGCTATCTGCTGGTGGCCGGGCCGATGGTTGCCCGCTGTTATCTGGCTGATCCTGCACTGAACGCCGCGCGATTTGTCGAGCTGGCAGACGGCTGTTTGTACTACCGCACCGGCGATCTGGCGTGGGCCGATGCCCAAGGCTGCCTGCATTACCTGGGACGTGACGATCAGCAGATCAAACTCAGCGGCCATCGTCTGGAGCTGGGGCAGATCGAGGCGGCGCTGATGCAGGTGCCGGAAGTGGTCAACGCGGTGGTGGCGGTTCAGGCCGATCCGCCACGGCTGATCGCCTGGCTGCAACTCGATGGCCAACCTGCAACGTCGCAAGCGCTGGATCGTCAGGTGGCGCGGTTGCTGCCAGCCCATGTGCGGATCGATGAATACCGACGGATCGACCGCTGGCCACGCACCCCCAGCGGCAAGATCGACCGCAAGGCTTTGCCGAATCTGGGCGAGGCGTTGGAGCGGCGCAGCACGCCACAACCGGTTGTTGAATTAAGTGCGCTGGAGCGGCAACTGAGCGAGTTGTTCCAGGCAGTGATCGGCCGTGACATCGAGCCGGAGCAGACCTTCTTCGAGGCCGGCGCCACCAGCCTCGGCCTGATGCGTTTGCATGGTCGTTACGCCGAAGAGCTGCCGCACAAGGTGACGATGGCCGATCTGTTCGAGCACGCCACGGTGCGGCGTCTGGCGGCGCACCTGTCGACCGCTCCCACGGCAGCGGCGGAGCGCGTAAGGCAAACCGATGCAGGTCATCAACCGATGGCGATTATCGGCATGTCAGTGAATGTGGCCGGGGCGCAGAACCTGTCCGAGTTCTGGGCGATGGTGCAAGGCAATAAGCTGGGCATCGAGCACTTTGCTGCCGAAGAAGGCCTGGTCGGCGCCCGCAGCCAACTGGCCGGCATGCTCGATTTCGATCCCGAGTACTTCGGCATCAGCCGCCAGGAAGCACGCCTGATGGACCCGCAACAGCGGCATCTGCTGATGGCGTGCGTGCAGGCCCTGCAACACGCGGCCATCGTTCCGTCGGCGGACGGCCCGCGCATCGGCCTGATCGCCAGTTGCGGCGAAACCACCTACTTCCAGCAGATGCTGCGCGAGACCGCCGACGACGATCTGCCGGACGGCTTCCAGCTGGCGCTGCACCACGACAAGGATTTTCTGGCGACCAAGGCCGCGTATCACCTGGACCTCAACGGCCCGGCCCTGAGCGTGCAGGCCGCTTGCGGCAGTTCGCTGATCGCCGTGCACCTGGCCAGTTCGATGCTGCGCCAGGGCGACAGTGACGTGATGCTCGCGGCCGGGGTGCTGATCGACCCGACCCTGACCGAGGGCTATCGGCATCGCTCGCAGCACATCTTCTCCGCCGATGGTCTGTGTCGTCCGTTCAGCGACGACGCCAGCGGCACCCTCGGTGCCAGTGGTTACGGCGTCGTGGTGCTCAAACCGCTGGCCAAGGCGCGGGCCGATGGCGACCGGATCTATGCGTTGCTCGAAGGCTCGGCGTTGAACAACGATGGCCGGGCCAAGATGAGTTACACCGCACCGTCGGTGGCCGGGCAGAGCGCGGTCATCCGCGATGCCTTGAGCCGCGCCGGGTTGACCGGTGCCGACATCGACTACATCGAGGCCCACGGCACCGGCACCTTGCTGGGCGATCCCATCGAGGTTGCGGCGTTGACCAAGGCTTTCGGCGATGCGCCGGCCGGTCAGTGCGCATTGGCTTCGGTGAAAAGCCAGATCGGTCATCTGGGCGCGGCGGCGGGGGTGGTCGGGCTGATTCGCGCCAGCCTCGCGGTGTTCCATGGCGTGCTGCCGCCGAACCTCGGTTTTGGCCGGATCAATCCACAGATCGATCTGGAGCATTCGCCGTTCTATGTACCGACCACGTCCCGGCCATGGCCGGAAGGGCGGCGGCGACTGGCCGGTGTCAGCAGTTTCGGGATTGGCGGGACCAATGCGCATGTCATCGTTGGTGCCGCGCCAATCTCGCAGGAAAAGGTCGAGGAAGCGCTGCCGCTGCTGATGATTTCGGCTCTCAGCCGGGCGGAGTTGCTGCGCGATATCGCGGCGATTCGTGAATACCTGCAAAACAATCCGGAACAGCACAATGCGTTGCTGCGGTACTTGCAGTCGGGTCGTCGGCAACTGCGCTGGCGCTTCGGGATGGTCTGCCTGCCGGGTGATGACATTCCATCGCAGCCGACAGGGATCAAGGAAGTCACCGCTTCGGGCGCGCAACTTAAAATCGTCGATCAATCGCCGCAGGAACTGCTGGACGCCTGGTACGAAGGCGCGAATATCCAATGGTCGCAGCGCTCGGCACCGCCGCCCTGGGATTTGCCGCCGTCGTCGTTCGATCTTCAGCCGTATCGTTTCCAGACTGCTGTAGCTGCTCAACCTGATGCGCCAGCCCTTGAGCGACAACCGCTGGCGGACTGGTTTCACCAACGACAGTGGGTGCGCACCCGACGCCTGAGCGCGATAGCCACGACCGGATCCCGAGAAGTGCTGATCCTGTGCAGCCATCAGGCACCGGAATCGACATTGCTGGCGAGTCTGAACGCTGTGTACCGCCGCGTGATTCAAGTGCGCACCGGCAATGGCTTCAAACGCTTGAGCCCGGACCGTTTCGAGCTGGATCCGCTGGACACGGAAGCCCTGAACCGGTTGCTCGCCGAGGTTGCAGAACCAGACCTTGGCGAACTCGACTGGCTGCATGCCTTGCCGCTGGCGGTGTCGGGTGCGGTCAACGAGCAAAGTCTGGATCTGGCGCAGTGGGCCTGTCTGGACACAGTCAGTGCGCTGATGCAGGCCTGGGGGCAAACCTCGCGCACGACCCGTCTGCGCTTATGGTTGATGTCATGGCAGGCATGCCCGGTGTGCGGCGAGGTTCAGCGGCCCGAGCTGGCAGCGCTGGCCGGCATCACCGAAGTGGTGCCGCAGGAATATCCGGTGCGTTGTCACTGGCTGGATTTGCCATCGTCGTGCCTCGATGCGCAGGCCGACGAGTTGGCAGCGTTGCTTGCCGATCCGGTTTCTTTGCCTCGGCGAATGGCAGTGCGCGACGGTTACCTGTGGCAGCCACGCTTGATGCCTCAGCCATTGACCGACCCAACAACGACATCAGGACTTCTGCCGGAAGACGGCACGTTTCTGGTACTGGGCGGCAGCGGCGGCATCGGCCGGACCTTGTGCGAGCACCTGCTACAGGCACCCGCGCGCCGTGTGGTGCTGATCTCGCGCCAAGGGCAATTGCCTGAGTCGCTGGCGGCATACGCATCGCGGATCGACTGCATCAAAGCGGACATCGCCGACCTGCCGCGCTGGCCACAAATAATCGATCAACTGGCCGTTCGTTACGGTCGCCTGAGCGGGGTGATTCATGCAGCGGGCGTCGGTGCGGGCAGCCTGATTCGCCACCGCGATGCCCGGCAAATGGCCGAGGCGATGGCCGCCAAGACTCGCGGCATGCTGGCGGTCGAAGCCTTGATCGAGCACCTGACGCCGTGTTTTGTCCTGTACTGCTCGTCGATGTCGGCACTGTTCGGCGGCGCGGGGCATGTGGATTACGCAGCGGCCAGCGGGGTGCTCGACGGCTTCACCCACTATCGCCCGACCCCGGCCGACACTTGCCTGCGCCTCGGAATCAACTGGGACATCTGGCGCGACATCGGCATGGCCACCACCAGCAACGGCGGAGACGCCGCGCATCTGGAGCATCTGACGTTAGGGTTGTCGGCGGAAGAGGGTTGCCGAGTGTTCGATCTGGCGATGGCGACGCAGCTGCCGCAACTGCTGATCTCCACCACCGGCATCGACAAGGCGCGACGGTTTTATCCGGTTCGCCATGGTGCCGTGGCCGCGCCGGTCGAGGCGCCGAAGGGCGTGGATCTGTCGGCGCGTTTGCGTGAGTGCCTGTGCAAGTGGCTCGGTGTGGCGGAGCTGGAGGACGACGATTCGCTTTATGACCTCGGCGCGGATTCGCTGACGCTGCTCGACCTGATCGACGAACTGCAAGCAGCCACGGGCGAGGTGTTCCAGCTGTCGCAATTCAGCCACAAGGTCAGCCTGAGCGAAGTGCTGGGGCTGGTCTCGATCTCCACGGTTGAAGAAGCGCCGCAGGGTTGGCGCGACGCAGTGCGGATCGATCAATGGCATGCCGGTGCCGGCCGCGACTGGCTGTACCTGATCCACCCGGTGGGTGGTGATGTTCAGGCCTATCGGGAACTGGTGTCGGCGCTGCCGGCGGAACTGGGCGTGTGCGTGATCGCGGATCCTGCGTTGCGTCTGCCGCAGTTGCCGAACATCAGCGTGGAGGAACGTGCAAGCGAATATCTGGCGGCGATCAAGGCCCACCTTCCGCACGGCAGCACTTGGCGTCTGGCAGGCTGGTCGTTCGGTGCATGGGTGGCGCAGGCGCTGTGTCATCAGGCCCAGGCTGACGGGTTCAGGCAACCGTTGTTGTACCTGATCGACCCGCCCGCGCCGGATGCCGGCGCGGAACTGGCCGGCATCGACGAACAGACCATCGAGCAGGTGTTCCAGCGCGAGTTCGTCCAGCGCTGGCCGTCGGTCGAAGGGCAGGGCATGGCCGAGGAACGTCAGGCCTATCTGCAACGGCTGACGGTGTGCTGCCGCAACAACATGACCAGCATGATCGACTTCCAGCCGCCGGCGCTGGCGAGCACGGCGGTGCGGCTGTTCAGCGCCGGGCACGCCAATCCTTATGGGCTGGGCAACGCCTGGAATCCGGACGACCTGCAACGCAGCTGGCAGGCCTTGCTGCCGAAATTGCGCAGTTGGCAAACCCTGGACACCGATCACTACGGCATCGTGGCGGGCCGCTGGGCGCGGTTGCTGGCCGAGGTGATTGGCACGGATGAGCCTGCGCCATGAATGAACCGATCTCGATGCCGCCATGGTGGCTGGCGCTGACCAAAGTGTTGTGCGAAGCCGAACCGGACGAGGCCTTGCGCTTGCGCTTGAGCCGATTCCGGGGACAGGTGCCGTTTCAGCTGTTTCATCGCTGGCAGGCGGATGTGGTCATGCCGATGCTCTGCGAAGCCTTGCCAGAACATTCGCAGGCGCTGATCGCGTTGCAAAGCCTGCATCAGCGGGCGGCGCTCGGTGTGATCGGGCGTCAGGGCGAATGGCGGGCAACGCTCAAACCGGTGTTGCTGATGCTGTATCGCAAGGCCTACGCCTATGACGCGGCGTACGCCAAGGCCCACGCCAGTGCGCTGACCTACGGCCTGGCACCGGCCAACACCGCCATGATTACCGAGCACTTCGGCGACGCCGAGGCGTTCGCCGAGTACTACGCGCAACTGAATACCGAGGCCGCCGCCACCGCGTTTGCCCAGGCCCATGCCAGCGCCAACGCCGAAGTGTCGGCCCGGGCCTTTGCGGCCGACGATGAAGACACCTGCGCGCAGATTTGCAGGGCCTCCGTGCGGGTTTACGTCGAGGCTTGCTCGCAGACCGACGAACAGCGGCATGCCGCACTCAACCAACTCGCCGCCGGGCTTGAGCGAAGTCTGGCCACACTGCAATCCCGTTCAACAGGAGAACGACATGAATGACGCACAACTGCAATTCGATGTGGTGATCAACGCTCAGGGCCAGTATTCCCTGTGGCCGGCGGGCAAGCCGATGGCCAGCGGCTGGAGCGAGGCGGGGATGCGTGGCGAACGCCAGGTCTGTCTGGATTACATCAACGAACACTGGATCGACATGCGCCCGCGTTCGCTGCGCGAGCAGTCATCGGTGTCGTTCCAATAAAAAAGGTGAGGGAACATGGATCAGTTGGCACTCAAGGCAATCGAGCACATCGCCGCAGAACGGCGCGCGCCGTATCAGCACATCACGGTCGAGCGGATCACGCCGATCATCGGCGCCGAGATCGGCGGGGTCGATCTTTCGCAACCGCTGAGCGACGAGCAGCTCGCAGAAATCCGCCGGGCCTTTCTGGAGAACCACGTGGTGGTGTTCCGCGATCAACATCTGACGGTGGACGAGCACAAAGCGTTTGGGCGGCTGTTCGGTGAACTGCGGGCGCTGCCGGTGGAGGACATCGACGGCGATGACCCGGAACTGGTGGTGATCCGCGCCAATGCGCAATCACGCTACGTGGCCGGCGAAACCTGGCACACCGACGGCACCGCCGACCTGGCGCCGTCCATGGGTTCGATGCTGTACGTCAAGGAAACCCCGGCCATCGGCACCGGCGGCGACACGTTGTTCGCCAACATGCACCTGGCGCTGGAAATACTGTCGCCAACGATGCAGCATTTTCTCGGCGAATTGACCGCGATCCACGATGGTGCGATTCCGTGGAGGGGTTATGAGGCGCCGGCCAATCTGCCGAAAACCGAACACCCGGTGGTGGTTCGCCACCCGGAAACCGGGCGCAAAACGCTGTTCGTCAATTCCGGGTTTACGTCGCACATCGTCCAGTTGTCCGGCGGTGAAAGCCAGGTGCTGCTGAACATGCTGTTCGATCTGGTGGCCCGCGAACCGGTCCTCAGTTGCCGCGTGCGCTGGGCGCCGAATACGTTGGTGTTCTGGGACAACCGTTGCACCCAGCACCACGCGGTCTGGGATTATTTCCCGCACTCGCGGTATGGCGAGCGGGTGACGATTCTGGGGACGCAGCCCAAGGCGTGATGACCCCCTGTGGGAGCGAGCTTGCTCGCGAAAGCGGTGTGTCAGTCGACATTGATACTGTCTGACACGACGCATTCGCGAGCAAGCTCGCTCCCACAGGTCCGGGTCTAAATTCCTAGTTTGAGCAGTTGCTCGACAATCAACTCGCCGAACGCCAGATTCCCGTGCAGCGGGTCATCCACTTCGCAGTACGACGAACGCTGAAAACCCTGCTCATCGTTCGCCGCTGTGCGCACGTCGATCAGCTTGATGCCTAGCCCTTGCAGGCGCTCGATCAGCAGCGCCTGCGCGGCCATGAACACTCGCGAGTCAGACAACTCCGGCACCCGCTGCGGCGGTAGTACGGCGAACACCTTGAGGTTCATCGCCCGGGCCTGTTCATAAAACGCCAGCGCAGGTCGGGACAAGGTGTCGACGATGGATTCGAACAGCGGCCCTGCGAGAAAACCTTCGTCGAATTCGCCGTCCGGCGTCTGGTAGCACGTCCAGTTCGGCGCAGTGGCGAGGTAGTGCAGGCTCAAGCCGAGGGTACTCACCAGCGGCACCCCGACCTTCGCCAGTTGCGGCACTTTGAACGGCTCAAGGGCCTGGCGATACAGGCGCTCCATCTCGGCCTCCCGAAACACCACGTCATGGCGGGTCAGGCTGAAAAAGTCGACCGCAAAATCCCGGCCGGTGCCCAGCGGGCCGCCACTGAACGGCAACTCACGGGCCTGCGCCGCCTTGCCGATGACCCCGGCGTGGGAGTCGCCCAGCAGCAGAAACCTAGGCGTAGTAATCGAGCACGGCGTCTTCACAGACAAGCTCCTCGCTGGACACGCAGGTGGAGGGCATGCTGACCGGCGTCTGAACCGGTTGAACGGCGTCGAGCCCGGCGAAAAACTGCTGCATGACGAACGCCACGCCTTCGGGCGTGACCTCGCGCTGGTTGGGTTGGTAGAACGCGCCCTTGAACGGTGTGCCGGTGATGATTTCGTAGGAGGGGAAATAGTCGACGTCGTGCAGGTCTTCACACAGCTGCCCGGCAACGGCGCGCAGGACCGATTTGGAATAGGTGGTGGCGCTCAGCACATGCTCGCCCGTGGCGGTTGCCGTCAGGGGCACCGGTGACACGGTGAGCAGAATACGCAGTTGCGGGTTGATCGAGCGCATCAACTCCAGCGCCCGGACCATGTCGCCATAGGTGTCCATGAAGCCGAAATTGCAGAAGCGGTGCAGCTGCGGATCGAAGGTCCCCCGCACGGTGCCGGGGCACACGGGGTACACCAGACCGGTCTGGCGGTTCTGCCAGGTTTCCGTAAGGCCGAGGGTAAATACGAACACTTTGGCCCGGCGCAGGGCGGTGCGAATGGCGTCGAGAGTGGCTTCGCGCGATGCCAACAGTGCGTCCTCGCTGGCAAAACCGTCGGGCTCCACGGCAGGGCGGAACGGGTCGAAGAAACGCCCGTCATGGGCCCAGGTTTCGTCGGGCGGCAGGCTCACGCCCAGTGCCCATTCGAGCCATTGGCACAGCATCGCGGGGGTGTACAGATTGCCGGTGCGGAACGAGAACACCCCATAGTTGTGGGCCTTCCAGTCGGCTTCGGGCAACTCGGTCGGAGCCGGCTCCGCGTCCAGCCAGTTCATGCCGCGTTCCACCAGCGCGCGGCCGATGTGCTGGGCGAAGCACGAGCCGGCGGTGACGATGGCGTCTTTGTTGCCGATCTCGAATTTTGGCGACCACAGTTGATCGATGTTCAGCGCAGGCTTGTCAGCCACGGCGGTGCGCCAGAAAGCGCGGGGTGGCAGGCATTGATAAGGATTCACGACGAGGGCCTCCTTGGCGGTCGCTGATAAAACGGGTTCAGCTGATTTGATAGCGGTAGATCAGGTCGTCAAACCATCGATCTCCAATCTGATAGGCCTGCGGCACGCGGCGCTCGAATACAAAACCGCATTTCTCCAACACCTTGCAGGACGCGATATTACCGTCGGTCACGGTCGACTCCAACGAGTCCAGGCTGATGGCGGCGGCATAGTCGATGATCGCCTGCCGCGACTCGGTGCCAAAGCCTTTGCCTTGATGTTCCGGCAACAGCAGGCAACCCACCTCGGCATGCCCCGGCGACAGGATGCGAAATCCGGTCACACCTAGTTCCTGCCCGCTGGCCCTGTCGGTCACCACCAGACACAACCAGTGATCCGACTGCGGCCCCCAGGCCGGAAGCCGATGCTCGAAGCCTTTGCGCACCTGTTCCTCGGCGATTTCACCGAACACGTACTGCATGGTTTGCGGCTCGGAGTGCAGCCTGAGGAACAGCGGCCAGTCGGATTCGACCATCGTGCGCAGGTCCAGGCGTTGCGTGGTGAGCTCGAGCATCCGCTGCTCCTTGCGAAGGTGAAAAAGAGAGAGGGTTTTTTACTTGGTGCGAGGGGAAAGATCAATGACCGTATCGGGCGATTGCCATAGGGGGCGAGGGTTGCTCTTCCTGAGTGGGTGAGTGTCCTTACTCACCCGGAGTTCTGCGATGCATGAGGGATGTATATGAAAAAGCGTTCAATCAGCGTGTTGCATGAGCCGCAAAGTGCTGCGCACTGACTTCTCCAGACAACCCTTTCAGCCGGCCAGCGTCGCGTTATCGATCACGAACCGATACTTCACCTCGCCCTGCAGCATCCTTTCATAGGAAGCGTTGATCTGGTCTGCGCGAATCAGCTCTATGTCTGAAACGATGCCGTGCTCGGCACAGAAATCCAGCATCTCCTGAGTCTCCGGAATGCCGCCGATCATCGAGCCGGCGATGGTCCGGCGCTTCATGATCAGGTTGAACACGTTCGGCGACGGATGTGGCGAGGCGGGTGCACCCACCAGCGTCAGGGCGCCATCGCGCTTGAGTAGCACCAGTAACGCGTCGAGATCGTGAGGTGCGGCGACGGTGTTGAGGATGAAGTCGAAGCTCTTGGTGTGCGCGGCCATTTCCTCGGCGTTGCGCGACACCACAACCTCATCGGCGCCCAGTGCCTTGGCGGCTTCGCGCTTGGACTCGGAGGTGGTGAACGCCACGACATGCGCGCCCATCGCATGGGCCAGTTTGATACCCATGTGGCCCAGGCCACCGATGCCGACCACACCGACTTTTTTGCCCGGCCCGGCGCTCCACTGGCGCAGCGGCGAGTAGGTGGTGATGCCCGCACACAGCAGCGGCGCGACGGCGGCCAGTTGCGCTTCAGGGTGGCGGATACGCAACACGTAACGCTCGTGCACCACGATGTTTTGCGAGTAGCCGCCGAGGGTCCAGCCGGGTGCGTCCGGCGTCGGGAAGTTGTAGGTGCCGATCATGCCGTCGCAGTAGTTTTCCAGACCGGTTTCGCAGTCGTCGCAGTGTTTGCAGCTGTCGACGATGCAGCCGACACCCACCAGATCGCCGACCTTATAGTCGGATACGTGGGCGCCGACCGCCGAAACGCGGCCGACAATCTCGTGCCCGGGCACGCATGGGAATTGGGTACCGGCCCATTCGGCGCGCACCTGGTGCAGGTCGGAGTGGCAGATGCCGCAGAAGGCGATATCGATCTGCACATCATGGGCCGCCGGCGCGCGGCGATTGATCTGCATCGGTTCAAGGGGTTTGTCGCCCGCGTGGGCACCGTAGGCTCGTACAAGCATGGGAGAGTCCTTGATGGGGTTGTCGAAGCCTCATCTTCCCGTTCTGCTCTGGTGACGCGTTAGCGCATTTCTATCGATTACTTGCCTGATCCTGTGGGACGTCGGCAGGGAAAAAACGGATGAAGGGGATCTATCAAGGCTGGTGCAAGAGGGCGAGCTTGATGCAGTCGAGCAGCTTGTCGGCATCGCAGGGTTTGGACAGCACGTCGACCACCCGCTGGTCTGCACCCAGCGCTGATGCTTCTCCAGAATGGCCGGTGATAAAGATCACGGGAAGGCGGGCGCCCATGGACGTGAGTCGTTCATGCATCTCCAGACCGCTCATTCCGGGCATCTGGATATCGGAAATCAGGCATTGAAACTCGGCGGGAACATACGCGTCGAGGAACTCCCGGGCACTGCAAAAAGTGCGTGCCGTATATCCACTGGAACGCAGCAAGGTTTCCACTGCTCCCCGGAAAGCGTTGTCGTCATCGACCACGGCAATCACTGTGGCATCTCTGCGCTTGGCATCTTGGGTCATTAAGTCTGCTCCGGGACAGAGCCCATTGTTTTTACAAGATACGCGGTCCCGTCGGGTCGACCAGTTATACCAATGTATAGCCCGCTAAGCCTTAAGTGTGGGCCTCATCCCATGGCATGGACGGATAAAACCAAGGGATACCCCTGTTGTACCGAAGTACAACTGACGTTCGCCACCTGAATGCATATTCTGACGTCGAAGTTCGATATCCACTCACTCAACGGCCTGGCGCCTGGGCGACGAACATGATGAACAGACATGATCTACGACATGCCGACATCAATCTGCTGGTGGTTTTTGAAACCATGATGCGTGAACGCAACGTCACCCGGGCCGGTGAGAGCCTGTTTCTGGGACAGACCACGGTGAGTTGTGCCCTCGGGCGACTGCGTTCGCTGTTCAATGATCCGCTGTTCATCCGCACGGGCCGCACCATGGAGCCGACGGCGCGAGCAGAGGAAATTCATGCACGGCTGGCACCGGCACTGGACGGAATTGCCGTCGCCTTGAGCAGCACCCAGGCGTTCGATCCGCGTACCTGTGAAGGGACGTTTCATGTCGGACTCTCCGACGATGTGGAGTACGCACTGCTTCCACGCCTTATGCGCCACCTTCGGGACGAAGCCCCCAACATCACACTGGTGGTGCGCAGGGTGGATCAGCGGCAATTACCGGAGCGTCTGGCCAGCGGCGAGATCTCCGTGGGCATCAGCCCGGCGCAAACCCTGCCGGCCCACGCCCATTGCAAGAGCCTGCGCCCGATGCATCCCGTGCTCCTGCGTGCCGATACGTTGCCCGGCCCGCTGACGCTGGATGATTTCTGCAGTCGGCCGCATGTGGTGGTCTCTTCGATGGGCAATGTCATCGACGATGCCGACCACGCTCTGGGGCTGGTCGGGCGACAACGCAAGGTGGTGCTGGCGGTTCCGCAATTCAGCGCATTGCCGGCGTTGCTGGTCGGCAGTGACATGGTTTGCATCGTGCCGGATTACGTCGCGCAGGCCATGACGCTGCGCGAAGGCATGCGGGCCGAGGAAGCCCCGGTGCAATTGCCTGCACCGGACTTGTCCATGGCCTGGCGCGGCGCGAACCACAACGACCCGCGTGAGAGCTGGCTGCGTGCCTGTTTCTGCCGTTATCTGGGGCGGCAATCAGAGCCATCTGCCGCTTTGGCCGTAGCTTGATGCCACTGGTGTGCGCTGGGGGCGCTGTTGCCGATTGTCTTCTGTCCGAACTTCAACCACGTAATTGCCAAGGAGGGCTAATCTACAGAGCGGTTGCACTCAATAACGGCCTCACGCCACCGTGAGGACTACAAAAAAAACCAGACAGTGTCCCGCCGATGAATAACAACCTGCAGATTTCATGGGATGACGGTGAAAGGGATTTCTGTCGGGAGCACCGTCTGTATTCGGGGCGCGAGTGCAGTGTCCTGATTGCTCGTCCAGCGGCGCAACAGCCATCGCCAGCGTGTCTTGGACGTCTTGCGCACGAGTTCGGCCTGAAGGACGAACTGGATGGCAGTTGGGCGGTGCAACCGCTCGACCTGCTGCGCGAAGACGGGCAGATGCAGCTTTTACTCGAAGACCCGGGCGGTACGCCGCTGGTGCAACTGCTGGTCGCACCAATGGAAACGGGAACCTTCCTGCGCCTTGCGATCAACATCGCGGTGGTGCTCGGCAAGCTCCATCAGCGCGGGCTGGTGCATAAAGACATCAAGCCCAGTCACATTCTCGTGGACTGCTCTGACGATCAGGCCCGGCTCACCGGGTTTGGGCTGGCTTCGCGTCTGCCGCGTGAGCGCCAGGCACCCGAGACGATCGCCGGCACGCTTGCTTACATGGCACCCGAACAGACGGGCAAGATGAATCGTTCGATCGATTCGCGCAGCGACCTCTATTCCTTTGGCGTCACGCTCTACGAAATGCTCACCGGCTCGCTACCGTTCAAGGCGTCCGACCCTATCGAATGGGTGCATTGCCACATCGCCAAACAACCGCAAACGCCTCGGGAACGAGTTGGAACCGTACCCGCTGTGCTTTCCGAAATGGTCATGAAGCTGCTCGCCAAAACCGCCGAGGATCGTTACCAGACAGCTGCGGCGGTCGAGCATGATCTGCGTCGATGCCTGAGTGAGTGGCAGGATTCTGGACTGATCGGGGCCTTCGCGCTCGGCGAGCACGGCACCAGTGACCGTTTGATGATCCCCGAGAAGCTTTACGGCCGCGAGCGCGAGGTCGAGACGCTGGTCGCTGCCTTCGACCGAATCATCAAAAGCAGCACGCCGGAACTGGTGCTGGTCACCGGTTATTCCGGGATAGGCAAATCCTCTGTGGTCAACGAACTGCACAAAGTGCTGGTTCCGCCGCGTGGGCTTTTTGCGTCGGGCAAGTTCGATCAGTACCGGCGTGACGTTCCGTACTCTACGCTGGTGCAAGCCTTTCAAAGCCAGGTGCGCGCGCTGTTGGGCAAGACCGACAGCGAACTGTCGCACTGGCGTGAGGCACTGGTTGAAGCGCTCGGCGCCAATGCGCGGCTGATGACCGACCTGATCCCCGAACTGAAGCTCATCATCGGCGAGCCGCCACCGGTTCCGGCCCTTGATCCGCAGCAGGCGCAACACCGGTTTCTTTTGATGTTCCGGCGTTTCATCGGGGTGTTTGCCCGAGAGGAACATCCGCTTGCGTTGTTTCTCGACGACCTGCAATGGCTCGACGCCGCCACCCTCGACTTGCTGGAAGATCTGCTGACCAGTTCGGATGTGCGCCATCTGATGCTGGTGGGCGCCTACCGCAGCAACGAAGTCGATGCGACACACCCGCTCGCGGGCAAGCTCCAGGCCATTCGCAACGCGGGGGGGCGAATCGAAGAGATCACGTTGACGCCACTGGCAAAGGCTCATATCGAGCAACTGGTCGCCGACGCGCTACGTGACGATGACTCGCGCATCGAGCCGCTGGCACAACTGGTGCTGGACAAGACGGCGGGCAATCCGTTTTTCGTGATCCAGTTCTTGCAATCGCTGGGCGAAGAACAGTTGCTGACCTTCGATCATGATGCCCGGCAGTGGCACTGGAGCGCGGAGCGAATCCACGCCAAGGGCTACACCGACAACATCGTCGATCTGATGGTCGGCAAACTGAATCGTTTGCCGCTGGAGACACAGCAAGCGTTGCAACAACTGGCCTGTCTGGGGAACGTCGCGGGCATCAAGGCGCTCTCCACCGTGCTCGGGGTTGCCAAGGGCCAACTGCGCGCGGCGCTGTGGGAAGCCATTCGACAGGAGCTGGTCGAGCGCCTGGAGGACGCGTATCGCTTCGTTCACGACCGCATTCATGAGGCCGCTTATTCCTTGATTCCGAAGGAGGATCGCGCCCAGGCGCACTTGCGGATCGGCCGACTGCTCGCGGCGCAGACACCGGCTCAGGGCATGGAGGAAGCCATTTTCGAGATCGTCGGCCAGCTCAACCGCGGCGCCGGGCTGATCGTCGAACAGTCCGAGCGTGTGCAACTGGCCGAATATAACCTGATGGCCGGTCAGCGCGCCAAAGCGTCGACGGCCTATGCGTCGGCACTCAACTATCTGGCGACGGGCGAGCAACTCTTGAACGAGGAGTGTTGGGCTGGTCGGCATGAGCTGATGTTCGCGCTGGCCTTGAACCGGGCCGAATGCGAGCTGCTGACCGGGCAGTTGTCTGCAGCGGACGAGCGGCTGGCAGCGCTGTCGAAGCGCGCCACCAGCACCATCGAGCGCGCCAACGTCGTGTGTCTGCAAATGGACGTCTATTTGCTCATGGATCGCAGCGATGGTGCGGTGAACGTCTGCCTCGACTATCTGCGGCACGTGGGCATCGAGTGGGCGGCGCATCCGGATGACGTTCAGGTTCGCCACGAGTACGACCAGATCTGGTCGATCCTGGGCGAGCGGCAAATAGAGGATCTCATCGATCTGCCGTTGATGGACGATGCGGCGTCCCTGATGACCGTCAACGCGTTGAGCAAATTGTTTCCGCCGGCCTTGCAGACCGATGCGAACCTGGCCTGTCTGTCGATTTGCAAGGCGATCAGCCTCAGTCTTGAACATGGTAACTGCGATGCATCCTGCGTGCATTACGCCAACGCTTTCCGCGTGGCCGGACGACGCTTTGGCGATTATCAGGCTGGATTCCGCTTTGGTCAGCTCGGTTGTGATCTGATCGACCGGCGCGGTCTGAACCGATTTGAAGCCAGCACGTTTCTGTGTTTTTCAAATTTTGCCGTTCGCTGGATGCAACCCGTGGAGCAATGTCGCGACCTGCTGCGGCGGTCATTTGCCGCGGCGAACCGGATTGGTGATCTGCCCTATGGCGCTTATGCCGGCAACAGCCTCACCTCTGATGCGTTGTTTGCCGGTGAGCCTTTGTCGCAGACTCAGAGCGAGGCCGAGCGCGGCCTGGCGTATGCGAAAAAAGTGCGCTTCGGATTGGTGGAAGACTTCATTGACACCCAACTCGCGGCGATCCGCATGTTGCGCGGCGCGACGACAACCTTTGGCTGCTTTGACGACGGGCAGTTCAGCGAGCAAGCAACTGAGGCGCATCTGGCGGCTAATCCGGACCTGGCACTGGCCGAGTGTTGGTATCGGGTGCGCAAGTTGCAGGCGCACTACATGGCCGGTGATCCCGTGGCGGCCTTGCTGGCTGCCGAGAGGGCGAAGGCGTTGCTCTGGACTTCGTATCTGTTCTACGAGGAGGCCGAGTATTGCTTCTACGATGCACTGGCCCGAGCTGCATGGTGCGATCAGCATCCCGCCGAGGACGCGGCGCAGCACTTGAGCGTGATGGTGGCGGATCATCGGCAGCTGAAAATCTGGGCGCAGCAATGTCCGGAAAATTTTGCCAGTCGGGCTGCACTGGTCGGGGCAGAAATCGCCCGCATCGATGGGCGTGTGCTTGACGCCGAAGCGCAATACGAGGAGGCCATTCAGTCGGCGCAGGAACGCGGCTTCGTGCATATCGAAGCACTGGCGAACGAACTGGCGTCGGCGTTCTACGAAACACGGGGTTTCAGGAAAATTGCCCGTGTGTACCTGCAGGATGCCCGCTACGGCTATTTGCGTTGGGGGGCCAATGGCAAGGTGCGGCAATTGGAGGCCAGGTATCCAGCACTCAGGACTGAAGAGCGATCATTCGGTCCAACCACAACGATGGCGACTCCCGTGGAGCACCTTGATCTGGCCACCGTACTCAAGGTGTCGCAGGCGCTGTCCGGTGAAATCGTCCTGGAAAAGCTGATCGACACGGTCATGCACACAGCCATCGAGCAGGCGGGTGCGGAACGAGGTGTGCTGATTCTGTCGGATGGCATCGACCACCGGATTGCTGCGCAGGTGACCACTGGCGGTCACCTGACCCGGTTGAACGGTCCGTCCGTGAATCCGGCTTTGCTTCCAGAGTCGGTGCTCTACCCGGTGTTGCGCACTCGCGAAAGCGTGTGTCTCGATGATGCGCAGGCCGAGGCGTCATTTGCCGCCGACCCCTATATTCGTCAGCACCGCTGCCGCTCGATTCTCTGTCTGCCCTTGATGAATCAGGCCAAGCTGCTCGGCGCGCTTTATCTGGAGAACAACCTGGCGGCCCGGGTGTTCAGCCCGGACAGGATTGCCGTTTTGAAACTGGTCACGTCGCAGGCAGCCATTTCCCTGGAAAATGCGCGTTTGTATCGTGAAGTCGCGGAGCGTGAATCGAAGATCCGGCGCCTCGTGGACGCCAACATCATCGGCATTCTGTTCTGGACCAGCGAGGGTGACATTCTTGAGGCCAACGATGCCTTTTTGCGCATGCTCGGCTATGAGCGGGAAGACCTTGCTTCACAGCGCTTGCGCTGGCGTGACCTGACGCCGCCGCAGTTCATGGACATCAGCGAGCGGTCACTGGAACAGGCAGTGCAGACCGGCTATGCCCGTCCCTATGAAAAGGCTTATATCAAGAAGGACGGCAGTCTTTTGCCAGTCATCGTCGGCCTGGCCATGTTCGAAGCCAGCAGCCGGGAAGGGGTTGCCTTCGTGCTGGACCTGACCGAGCGCAAACAGGCCGAAGAAAAAATCCGTGACAGCGAGCGCCGTTATCTCGAAGTGCAAACAGAGCTGGCCCACGCCAACCGTGTCGCGACCATGGGGCAGTTGGTGGCTTCGATTGCCCATGAGGTCAATCAGCCGATTGCCGCCGCCATTCTCAACGCCAATGCGGCGGCGCGCTGGCTCAATGCTCAGCCGCCGGCGCTCGACGAGGTGCGACAGGTGCTCGATTCGCTGATCAAGGATGCCAACCGGGCGGCGGATGTGCTGGGACGCATCCGGCAGCACATTCGCAAGGCGCCGCCGCAAAAAGCGCCGCTGGACATCAATGCAGCGATCGGTGAAATGATCGAGTTCACCCAGGGCCAGATCTTCAAAAGCGGTGCCTCGATACAGACGCAGTTCGCCGAAGGTTTACCCGCCATCGAGGGTGACCGGGTCGAGCTGCAGCAAGTGTTGCTCAATCTGATCATGAACGCGCTCGAAGCCATGAGTGGCGTGGGCGAAGGCGAGAGGCACCTGCAGATCAGCACGATGCTGGATGATGGGGACGTCGTGCTCGTGAGTGTGGTTGATTCGGGACCGGGGTTTGCCTCGGGCGGCACCGATCTGATATTCGCGTCGTTCTACACCACCAAGGCCACCGGGCTGGGGATGGGGCTGTCCATCTGTCGCTCGATCATTCAAGCCCATGGCGGGCGTCTGTGGGCGGAGCCGAACCCGGTTCGTGGTGCTTGCGTGCGCTTCACGCTCCCCGGGCGCGTGGCCTAATACTTAAGGTTAGCGAGGTTATATTCAGGCGTCACACAAACCAATCCCATGTACAAATGAAACTCCACAACCCCGGCGATACAGTTGGTTCAAGGGTTGTGGAGGATATGTGATGAACAGTTACGGCACTGGACTTGTGTTGAAACCAGTCGATCTGGATCAGGCCGCCGCGTCATTGCCCGTTGGTGCGCACCTGGTGGGACCACGTCGATTCTATTTGCATCACGGCATCTATCTGGGCGGTGGCAAGGTCGCGCACTACGCGGGGTTCAGCAGTTCATTGCGCTCCGGCCCGATCGAAGTGACGGATCTTCAACACTTCGCCCATGGCAAACCGGTGTGGATGTACGAAGAGCAGAGCAAGTATTCCAGCACTGAAATTGCCGCACGTGCGCGGTCGAGGATAGGGGAAGACCGATACAGGATTTTCTCCAACAACTGCGAACATTTTTGCAGTTGGTGCATCCGGGGCGAAAGTTACAGCGCCCAGCTCTACGCCTGGCTGCGTTGCCCTCGCGCTCTTTTGGCCTTCATCACAGCACTGGAGTCGAACGTTACAGCCTGGCGCTGTGACCTCTGATTCCTGAAGGGGCTGCTACACTTTTCGCTACCCATTTTTTTCCATGAGAACCGCACATGAGCGGCATCCTTTCATCCAGCGGCCCGGTCGGGAATGACTCTGTTGTGTACGTGGTGGATGACGATGCTTCCATCCGCGATGCCTTGAGTAATCTCCTTCGATCGGCAGGCATTCATGTAGAGACGTTCGAGTCCACTGCGCAATACCTGCAAAAGCCCAAGTCGCAGGGCGCCAGCTGCCTGGTGCTGGATGTGCGGTTGCAGGGCAATAGCGGTCTGGACTTTCAACGACAACTGGTCGAATCGAATTCCAGCATTCCCGTGATTTTCATCACCGGGCACGGCGACATCGAGATGTCGGTCCGGGCGATGAAGGCCGGTGCCGTGGACTTTCTCGCCAAGCCATTCAGAGAGCAGGATCTGCTGGACGCCGTATCCGGTGCGTTGAAAACCGATCTCAAACGCCGGGAAGTCGAGCGCCAGCGGGCGGATCTGCTGGCGGACTATCAGTCGCTGACCGCTCGGGAAAAAGAGGTCATGGCCCTGGCTGTCAAAGGCCTGATGAACAAGCAGATTGCCGGGCAGATCAACCTCAGCGAGATCACGGTCAAGATCCACCGCGCCCATGCGATGAAAAAAATGCACGCCAGGTCGTTTGCCGACCTGGTGCGGATGGCAGAAGCCCTTGGGGTAGGGCATGAGCACTAGCGTGACGGGGTGGTGTTGTTCGCGATAGCGGCATGAATGTCTGTCCGCTACCGCGAACCCTGGCCAGAGGTCAGTCCATGGAAAAATGCATTCGCATGCTCATCGCGGCATCGTATTGATTGCTCGCGACGCGGCGTTCGATCAGCCGATCAGAACCACCCTCGGCAACTCGACGTTCGATCAGCCGATCAGAGCCACCCTCGGCGACGCGGCGATCCATCAAACGATCCGCCCCACCTTCGGCAATCTGTGTAGGCGCTTTTCTCGCCCGGTGCTGTTCTACCGATGACGGTTCGGTATCCGGAGTATTGATTTCCTGCCTGTTGGCGACCGGTAAATCGGGCAGGCAACTGGCTCCGAATGTATGAGTGGTCACCATCCAGGTTGCTGAAATGATGGCGACAGGCAATACCCATTCAATAGCTTTCATCGTGATCATCCTGAGTCGTGTTGATGTTTCGTTAATGAACTTCCGGGTTGCAACAAGAAGGGTTTTCCATGGGTCAGGCATGCTCCTGCGCTACCTGGTCATGACGCATTCGGTTATGGGCAAGGAGACGCATGACGTAACCCAGCTTGATCGCGGTCGGGCCGAGGATCGTCATCCCGTGAGCGCACACCAGTGCGGGCAAGGTCAGGAACGCGTCGAAGAAATAAGCCAGGAATATGCCCGCGATCAGCATAGCCAGACCGCCAGTCAGCAATACGTGGGATAGCTTGAGTACGCGGCGCGGGTCTTCAAAAAATTCATACATCCTGGTCATCCATCCCTGGCTTTTGATTGGGCGGGTTAAATGTCGGGGCGCACGGAACCCGCGAAGTCAATTGACGTCGCCGACCGTTGCGTTGATGAAGTGATTTTAATTTTGGCAGTGGGGATTAACCATGTTGCATAAGTTTGGTTTTCCCCTGCCTAAGTATTGAGAAGTCATACCAACGTATATAAACGAGCATCAAAGTGCGCCGAACATTAACGTTATCGTTATTCTCAGTCCGCTGATGCCAGCAGTCTCACATCGAATACCAGGCACCTGGGCAGGTCAGGTCGCTGGTAGCTCATGAAGTCGGCGACCGAGCCGAACAGTGCGACTTGCAGGCCGAAGGAGCGCAACAGGCTTCCAAGGGCCTCGCGCAGAGGGGCGTCATCATCAATGATGAAAACGATAGGTTCAGGATGACGGGCCTGTGGGACTTCTACTTCCATACGCGGGATGGCTTTGCGGCGATCGAATGGCGCAGGATGCTGGAAAATACAGTCGAAAACCTTGCCTTAACCTTCGGTTTTCATTGGATTTTTCTTGGTATCTGTCCAGCGGCCATCGACCGGCGGATGCAATGGTCGATGGCCGCTGAGCGTCAGTTGCCTTCTCGAGCAACAATCGCAAAATTCCCCGGCGCCTTTTCCAGCAGCCCCAGAAACCTCACGAGATCGACCTTGCTGCCATCCACCTTCAGATCATCGGAGGTAAGCGTTTCTTTCAGGCCGGCGGTACCGCCCAGCAGCTGGACGAACAGGTCCTTGGTGACGGTCAGGGTTGCGTTGGCATTCGTCGCCGTCGGGCCTTTTCGGTAGTGCAGCACGGCGTTCTCGATCCACAGCACGAACGATTCATTGGTATCGGTCAGCACCAGATTGAACGTCCAGCTCTTGCCATCCGCCGCCGGCCCGTCGAGGCTCGCGGCCATGGCTTCGAGGAAGCGTTCGGTGGGCGTCTGTTTCATCAGTTCGATCAGATCGGAGCGTTTGACGCCCTTGGCCGGCGGGCCGTTGCGCAGCTCCATGGCCGCCGTCAGGTAGCTGTTGCGCCAGGTTGCCGATTCCGCCTGATAGCCCATTTGTTCATACGCGCGGGCCAGCAGTTCCTTGGCGGCCGTGTCGTCCGGTTTGGCCAGCACGGCCTGATCCAGCAGCTCGGCGACCCAGCGGTATTCGCCCTTGTCATAGGCCACGCGGGCGGCTTCGAGCACCTTGGCGTTGCCTCCCATCAATTCGACGTAGCGCTTGGCGGATTCCTTGGGCACCAGAGGATTCAAGTGCGCGGGGTTGCCATCGTAGGCGCCCAGGTACATCTGGTAGATCGCTTTGACGTTGTGGCGCAGGTCGCCGTAATAGCCACGGGTGCCGAAGTACGAGGCCAGCGAATCCGGTAGCTGGATCTTGTCGGCAATCTCGTTGGGGGTGTAGCCGGCGTTCATCAGGCGCACGGTCTGGTCGTGCAGGTATTTGTAGACGTCGCGGTGCTTGGTGATGAATTCGCGGATCCGCTCGTTGCCCCAGATCGGCCAGTTGTGCTGACCGAAATAGACCTCGGTGTCGCCCAGCTCATCCAGGGCGATTTGCGTGTAGTCGGACCAGCGCAGCGCGTCGCGCACCTTGGCGCCACGGATCGGCAGCAGGTTGTGCATGGTCTGCGCCAGCAACTCGGCGCCGCCGTACGCCTTGAGCGCCGGGATCGAAAAGGTCAGCTCGGCCGGGGCTTCCGCGCCGGGCATGTTGTGGAACACGAAGCTGACGCCGTCGAGTTCCAGCGGCTGGATCGGCTGGTCGATGATCTGCGTCGGCGGCAGGATGCCCATGCTGCCGTAGGCGACATTTTTGCCCAACCCGGTGTCGACAATGCCGGTGACGCCCGGCGTCAGATTCTTGCCGAACTGATACATCGACCGCCGTGCCATCGCCGGGCCTGCGAGAATGTTTTCGCTGGTGGCTTCCTCCATGAACCCCGCAGGCGCGACGATGGGAATGTTGCGCTGAGCCACTTCACTGCTCGAGGTGATGCCCAGCACACCGCCGAAATGGTCGGCATGGTCGTGGGTGAAAATGATCGCGGTGACGGGTTTGTTGCCCAGATGCTCGCGGGCGAAGGCCAGCGCTGCGGCGGCGGATTCCCGGGAGGTCAGCGGGTCGACCACGATCCAGCCGGTCTGCCCGTCGATCAGCGTCATGTTGGCGATGTCGAAACCGCGCAACTGGTAAATCCCGTCGCGGACCTTGAACAGACCGATCTGCGCGTTGAGCATCGCGTGCCGCCACAGGCTCGGGTTGACGGTGGCCGGCGCCTGGCCTTCGACGAAGCGGTACGCATCGAAATCGATCAGGACATTGCCGTCAGCGCCGAGGATCTTGCCGGTGGGGCGGGCGATGAAACCGCGCTGGGCATCTTCCATGTCGCGGTTGTCGCTGAGGTCCAGGCCCTTGATCGACGCCTGGATAACCGCTGCCGTGGCGGGCGTGGCGTCGCCGGCTGCGACGCCGGGCTTGTTGTCGCAGCCGCCGAGTGACACCAGCGTCAGGGCGATGATCGTGTAGAGGGTCGGTTTCATTCTTGTTGTTCTCCGAGGGTCGAATGCGCTCCAGCCTAGGGGTAGGGCAGCGATGTATCCAATGCATTGTTTACATCCGGATAATGCGTCGCTAGCATCGGGCGAATGGACCTCAAACGACTTTCACACCTTCTCGCGCTGGCCGATGAACGCCATTTCGGCCGCGCGGCTGAACGCGTTCACCTCAGCCAGCCGGCCCTGAGCCGCAGCATTCAGGCGCTGGAGAGCGAAACCGGGCAGCGCCTGTTCGATCGCGACACCGGCGACGTCCGCCCGACGCCGGCGGGAGAGTTTCTGATCAAGCGAGCGCGGCGGCTGCTGTTCGATGCCCGGTCGCTGGAGCGGGACATGGCGCTCTACAGTGATCGCCAACTGGGCAGCCTCGCTTTTGGCGTCGGCCCGTTCCCGGCGGCCATGTTGATGCATCAAGTAGTGCCGCGACTGCGTCTGGATCACCCGGCGGTCACCCTGCGCGTGGAAGTGAACAACTGGCAGATTCTCGAAGCGCGACTGCGCGCTGAAGCGATCGAATTCTTTGTTGCCGATATCCGTAACTTCACCGCGGACTCCGACCTGCTGATCCGTTCGCTGGGCCAGGTCTCGGCAGGCTTCTTCGTACGTCCGGAGCACCCACTGGCCGGGCGTAAAGTGCAGATGGGCGAACTGGAAGGCTACGGCATCGCCACGACGCGCCTGCCGGAAGTGGTGAAGCTTGAAACCGCCCGAACCCTCGGCATCTCCACCCGCCAGGCGCTGCCCATCGTGCTGGAGTGCGACGACGTCGCCTTGCTCAAAACCGTGGCCGGATCAACTGACACCATCCTCGGCGTCATCCATGGCGCCGTAGCTGAAGATATTCGGGTGGGGCGTTTGATCGAGCTTCATGTTGTCGACAGGCCGGGATTTCATTCTGAAATTGGTGTGGTGAGTCTGCAGGGCAGGAGCTTGTCGCCGACGGCTTTGTGTGTAATTGAGGCGGTCGTTGCCGAGATGCAATCCGTTCACGTCGAACAATCCCCACGTCTTTAGAGATACGTCCTACAGCCACGATTTTCCTGCTTCGTTAACGTCGTGCAGCCTCTTTTGAGGGGCTGCCGATGCATGAACGAAAGGACAATTAGTCGCAAAGAAGGAAGCATCAAAAAAGATTTCTGTGAGGACGAGATGGGATTGGAACTGAGACTGGAGTGGTACGACACAGCAACCCTGGAATTCCAGGACGAGGAGTCGTCAAAAGATCTGGGGGATGATGAATCAGTATTGAATGCCTTAGGCATTCCAGTAGAGGGCAACATCAATAATGGCAGCTTCAACGTCGTCGAAAAGTGGGTCGCGACTATTCAGCCGTACTTTCAACATCGGATCGCTCTGAGTACCAACGACTATCAAATTTCGTTTGATTACAGCTAGTGCTGACAGACAACCTGATTGACAGTAAAAGGGTCAAACCATGCTCTTTCTTTCAATAACCGGCTTTTACCCGGATGACGTCCAAGACGACACGCTGCAGTTCGAGCTGGATATCGACGGTAGCGAAATGAATGAGAAAGTTGCACAGCTCATTGAATCCAAGCCCCTGAACGAACTGGAGCCAGGTGAGTTGTTGCTGAGCGAGGAACAGGTGGCGGCACTGGGAGCCCTGCTGAATGTCAGCTTCCAGAGCGGTCTGGAGTATTTCATGGGTGCCTGTGCGAAGTACTGAAACTGCGGACAGCCAAGTGGGGCGGATGTATTTACGAAAATACATCCGCCCCCTTTTCACATAAGCCAATCAGCCCCGCTGACCCCGCCCCGGATAATTGAGCACAAACTGCACATGCGCCTTCACCCCGGTGGCCAGTGTCGCGTCATCGGCGGTGAAGTAGGGGCTGTGGTTGTTCGGCGCCTTGCTCATGTCCTGACCTTCCGGTGTTGCGCCGAGGAACACGAACAACCCCGGCACCTTGCGCGCGTAGTAGGAGAAATCTTCGCTCGGCGATAGGGAGGCGGGCAGGCGCTCGACCTTGCCCGGTGCTGCCAGCTCGAGGGCCGGGATCATGGCTTCGGTCAGGGCCGGATCGTTGGTGGTCACGGGCGCATTGTTCACCAGAAGCAGATTGGCCTGGGTCTCGTAGGCGCTGGCGATGCTGTTTACCAGCGGCGGCATCTTTTTCAGGATCGTGTCGCGGATGTCGGCGTTGTTGGTGCGAATGGTCCCGGTCATTTCCACGGTCTCGGGAATGATGTTGGCCGCCGAGCCGCCGTTGATCGTACCGACGCTGATCACGCCCATGCCCTGGGTCAGGTCGACGCGCCGACTAACCAGCGTCTGCAACCCGCTGATGATGCCTTGGCTGGCGACAATCGGATCGACACCGCTCCAGGGCGCGGAGCCGTGAGTCTGCTGGCCCTTGACCGTGATGCGAAACGAGTCGCTGCTGTTGAGCACGGTTCCGGACTTGTAGAACAGATGCCCGGTCGGATAACCCGCCATCACATGCACCCCGAACACCGCTTCGACCTTGGGCGAATCGAGCGCGCCATCGCGGATCATCGCTTGCGCGCCAATCAGAGTGTCGGTCTGGAACTCATCGACATCAGCCGCACCTTCTTCAGCCGGCTGAAACAGAAACACCACCGTCCCGCGCACTTGATCGCGATGCTCGGCCAGCACCTTCGCGGCGCCCAGCAGCATGGCGGTGTGGGTGTCGTGCCCGCAGGCGTGCATCACCGGCACGCTTTTGCCGAGCCGCGTGCTGGTGGCCTGGCTGGCGAACGGCAGGTTCGTCATCTCCTTGACCGGCAGTGCATCCATGTCGGCGCGCAACGCCACCACCGGCCCCGGCAATCCACCTTTCAGCACCCCCACAACACCCGTCTTGCCGACCCCGGTGCGCACTTCAATGTTCGACGCCTTCAGCCGCTCGGCCACCAGCGCGGCAGTCTTGAACTCAAGATTGCCCAGCTCTGGATGCTGATGAATCGTGTGGCGCAGATCGACGACTTCCTGATTGACCGCGCTCACCGCGCTATCGACCCAGGGCGCATCGGCGGCATGGCTGGCAGTAGTAACGAACGAGGACAGAACGGCGAGGCAGAGTGTGGTTTTGCAGAAACGGATCAAGGCGGGACTCTCTCTTATGGTTTTTATTGGCGTCAGAGGGTATGCCGCGATGCAAGACGCGACAAACGAGTCTGGCCGGTAATCGCACGGCTTTTGGTTTTTCGCGTTTTTGCCTGAGCGCGGCTTTCAGCGGATTGTTTTCCATCGCCTGATCCGCTTCACTGTGGCTCTTTTGCCTGAGCGGAAATCAATCATGGAACGATGCGAAGCACTGGTCATCGGCCTCGGCGCCATGGGCGCGGCCACGGTGTATCAACTGGCGAAGGCCGGGGTCAACGTGGTCGGCATCGACCGCCACCATCCGCCGCACACATTCGGCTCCAGCCATTGCGACACCCGCATCACCCGGCTGTCCGTGGGCGAGGGCGCGCAATATGTGCCCATCGTGCGCAACTCCCACCGCATCTGGCGCGAACTGGAAGCGCTGTCAGGCGAGGTCCTGTTCGAACAGACCGGCCTGCTGGTGCTGACCTCCAACCCCGACTTCGATCCCACCGACGAAACCGACTTCACCCTGCGCACCATCGCCCTGGCGCAGACCTACGGCATCGAACACGAAGTCCTCGACGCTGCCCAGATCCGCCAGCGCTTTCCGCAGTTTGCCCAAGTGCGTGACGACGCCATTGGCTACTTCGAACCCGAAGGCGGTTTCGTAAGGCCCGAACGCTGCATCGACGTGCAACTCAGACTGGCGGAACAACACGGCGCCACGCTGTACACGGGCGAGACCGTGACCCACATCAGCTCAGACGAACAGGGCGTCACCGTCACCACCGACCAGCGCACCGTGCGGGCGGACAAACTGGTGGTCACCGCTGGCAACTGGGCGGGCGGCTTGCTCGGCGCGCCGTTCGACAGGCTGCTCAGCGTCTATCGGCAAAAACTGTTCTGGTTCGAAACCGAGCCTGACGCGGAACTGGTCGGCCACTCACCCACGTTCATCTTCACTCACGGCCAGGACGACGATTTCTACGGCTTTCCCGCGTTGCCGGGGGAGGGCAGTTTGAAGGTCGCTACGGCGCAGTATCACACCACATCCACGCCCGAGACTCTGGATCGCACAGTCTCGGCCGAGGAAGAACGCGAGATGTACGAGCAGCAGGTGCGTGGGCGGATTGCCGGGCTGACGGATCGCGTGGTGAAGTCAGCGGTGTGCGCCTACACCGTTACGCCGGATCGGCACTTCATCATTGATGAGCATCCACGGTTGCAGCACACGTTGGTGGTGTCGGCGTGCTCCGGGCGTGGGTTCAAACACTCGGCGGCGCTGGGGGAGGCGTTTGCGCAGTGGTGTTTGCGGGGGGAGAGTGAGCTGGATCTTTCTTTGTTTTCGGTGGGGCGGTTTGAGCGGGAGTGCCAATCTCAATGAATCATGAACTTTGGCTGGAATCCGATGGCTGTCAGTCTTTTTGTCCGGCCGGTCCTCGTGGAGACGGTGCACGTGCACTAATGGATCCGGGAGCGACACTGGTGTGGGAGGTCGAGGCAGAAAGTTATTTTGAAGCGATGACAAAATACTATGCGCACATGCAATGGGGTGAGTATGTGACGGACTTTCCCGAACAGGACAAGATGTCCTACAGAGAATTGGGGTGGGAATGATCCGCCAATCAAAGGTATCGAACACGCCCTCCGGACGTCATGAAGAGGGCGGATATCAGGCTATTCCGGGAGCCTGGATTGCGAATAAACAGGGAACTGCCCAGTGCTTAACCGCTATACCGCCTCCCGAGAGAGGATGGCGAATGACTTGAGAAATGCGCAGCTGCTGCAGGGGCAGCGACTTGCTGAGTTATTGCATGACCAATATTACTTCAACGAGGAAAAATGCCTGTCTGACGTAGGGTCGTTGCTCTGGCGGTGTGGCGAACATCAGAAAGTTGCGATGTACCTGCTGAGCGATGGGGAAAGTGTGGGAGCTGATGAGTCCGATCTGGAACCACTCACATCCTTCGCACTTGATGCCGCGAGTTTCTGCTCATGGCGTAGGGAAAATCTGCTTCGCAACAGGTCAGCGCTCTTCCTCGAAGGCAAAATCATTACAGCGGTTCAAGGTGTTGTCGATAAAGTGCCGGGAGGAGAGGTTTGGCTTGTCGGCTTTCAAGCTGCCTTCGAGACAGGTGACTACCTGATCTACCTGAATCAAGGTGACGATGCAGTCGTTCTGATTAACGAATGGCCCAAGAGTCTGGAGGGCATCGAAACCTGTTTGGTGACCTCGCTGGAATGAGCATTTTGTTCAATAACAGATCCATTTAATGAAAACAGATTCGCGCCCTTCATGGAGAGCGACCCGAAACCCCGCAAGGAAAGCACATGAATTTCTTCAAGAAGCTTCTCGTTTCATTGAAACGTCCTAAAACCGAAGACGCCCAGCCCACACCGCAACCCATTGAAGTCCAGGAACCGGATATCTACGACAGCATGACCGAGGCTGAAGCGGCAAATATGGCTGCCCGAGAGGCCAGCGCAGCGTGTCTGGATCGTCATTGGGCATCTGTCGGCACAGTCGAGCGCGATGTCCTTGCCTACATGATCAGTCCGAGTTTTTCCGGCGGCCCTTACTGGCCATCGACCCGTCAGGCCTACCGGGTAGTTCGCCGTAACGACACAATCATCATCGCCACGGAAGGTATGTCAGATCCGTTCGATGACGCGGAAGAGACGGGCAATGGTTTCGAGATGGAGTTGTTCTTAGAAACCGCCGATATACCCGAACACGCCCGTGGCTCGGTGGGTGACGTCGATCCTTTCCAGCGCAGCTGGGCATTCGAGCTGGTGGAACACGTTGCCAAAACGGTTGCGGACGCTGGAGGCTGCACTCGCGGACTCGACAAGTACGGTGCGATGTCCATTGAAATTCCCGGGTTCAGCCTCTCGAATCACATGTGCGATCAATTCCCTAAACGCTTCGTGACCGAAGACGACTCGACCGGCGTCCTGCTGGGCGCCCCGGAACCGGACTTCCCGACCCGACTGGATGACATGCCGTTATCCCCGGTGAGATTGGTCCCGGTGGTACTGATCACCGCGGCGGAGCTTGAGTACATTCGTGCTGGCGGGCGGGCAGCACGCGATGACCTGGTGAGCCGATTGAAGGCTGCGGGTGTCGGGCATGTGAGCAGTTTGCAACGTGAAAGCGTTGTTTGACGCCGCAGGGTTCTCAGTCAATTTCATTCATGATGACGGTGCAGCAATGCAAGCAGAATTAAGGCAACAAGATGGGCTGACCCTGACCATCATGCCGTGCCCAAGTGGCCGGGCTGACTGTATCCGGGTTCGACTCACGGGTACTGACCTGCATGCAGAAATCACGTCGGAAAGTATCTCTGCTTCGGATGACCGGCATCGATTGGGCGCGTTCTTCGCCTCGATAGCGCCAATTGAAGACGTTTCGCAAGACTGGCGTGCCGAAACCGAAGATCTGGCTTTCTCTGCCTGCCTGTATCCGTCCTTTCCGGGTTTCGTTTTTCTGCGTGTCTACTTGGGCTCTACTTCAGATGACGACTGCGATTGGCAGATAAATGGTTCCTTGCTGGTCACGCCTGCCCAAATCGAGATTTTCGCCAAAGACTTGTCCGCCTTTTAAAGACGAGGGCGACCTCAAAGGTTTGAACCGCAAATGAGCAAATTGGGTTGCAGATGTGGACATGTGATCGTCGATCAGACTGACAGCCTGCCCTATAAAGCGAGCCTGCTTCGCAACGAAGTGGAGAATGCATTCTGGGAAGAGGTAAATCACGAACTCAAGCCTCTGATGACTGCTGCCGAATCGGGAGACAAGGCTGTGATCGCCGAGGCGTTTGGTGAGTTTGCGCCTTGGGTCAACGCGACCGACGAATTGGAAAGTCGTATATCAAGCCTCTACACCCACCAGACATTAGATGTATATGAATGCACGAACTGTGGGCGCCTTTGGGTGCAAAACGGCGCGGATAACCAGTTCGTTTCATATGTTCCGGAAGAGGATGGATATCAGGCGATTTTGTCGGCGACGTCAGGCGATTCCGGGAGCGTTGATTGAGCGGAGCGGCGCAGAACATTTCGTCTTTACCCAACAGGTCTCCAAGGTTACGTGATGAAAAGAAAACAATTGAGGAGAAAAGAATTAATGGCCGCACTTCTGGCCAGCGCCGCCGCCGAACCCCCTCGCGTGTTTGACCCTGATTGCATGACCCGGATACCCGGTTGTCATTCGATCATCGAGGTACTTCGCCTTATCAAACATGGCGGACCGGAGTGGGCGAGTCGTTATGTTTCGATGTGGTTCGACGGTGCATCGAACGGCTGGGTTCTGGTGTATCCGCTGCAGGAGACGAGTGAGCCGTACTTCGACTTCATGTACACGGGCGATTTGACGCCTCAGAAGGTTTTTGCGGAGGTGCTTGCGAAGTATCCGCAATGCAGGGTCATGGATTGGTCTGTCGGGCGTATTGCTTGTGTCATTGTCGAGGGTGGGGATGTTGAGAGGCTGGCGGAGATTATTCAGGCGTTTACTGAAGCTGCCTGGGGGGAGGGCGTGGCGGTTGTTGATGTTTCGTATGAGGAGATGGGGAGGGCGTGATCAGGCTTCATGAGGGCGGGTGTATTTTCTGGTTTAGATTCGTCCTCATTTCTCTTGGAAGGCTCGATTCCTGAAGCCGGCTTCATGGTGGTCTGTTCATGGACTGACCGATTCAACACCGTTCGTCAGCTGGATCCAAATCTGACGGAGAGATGGTTGATTGTCCTACATGTTGTGGTTATTTTTGCTCAAGGCACAACATGTGGTGGTGGCGAAATGGATCGAGAATACATCCAAGAAGCAGCGCATTGGGTTCACGAGGGGCTTTGGTCGAACAAAGAAACTCTATGGCCTGGCGGACAGCCTCCACTATTAGGCATGCTCGATCCCGCAGTTGCGGCTTCACTGTTGGAGCTGACGTACTTGGAGCTCCCGACCCTTGGTTCCACAAGATTTGCTCCACAAGGTCAGAAATTCCAAGCAGCAGGGATATTTGATCGACGCTCCGGAAAAATCGCAGTTTCTACCGAATTCCCATTACATGAACGCCGTTTCACAGCTGCTCATGAGATAGGTCATTTCCTGCTTCATGAGCAAGAAATTATGCATAGGGATCGGCCGATAGGTGGTTATCACTCACTATCGGACAAACCTCTGATTGAGCGCGAAGCGGATTATTTCGCAGCGTGTTTCCTTATGCCCCCTAAGCTTGTGATTGCTCGGTTTGAAAGCCAGTTTGGATGCAAGGGGCAGTTTCATTTTAACGACGTCAGTTGTTATCACCTGAACGCTAACGATCCAAATTCCCTTCTTTATGCCTCGCAAAACTCACTCGACCGAGAAATAGCTTTGGCTCGCTGTACCAGATTCAACGGCAAGGCAATCAATTCTTTGGCTCAGCAATTCAGAGTATCTGACAGTGCCATGGCGGTTCGAATCAAGGAATTGAATTTGGTGCGCTGGCCATAGATGTAAAAATCCAACCTTGGCAGGAGGATAAAGGGGGAAGTCTACTTTGTGGAAGTTGGTAAGTGCAAAAAAAACCATAATCAGTATCAACGTTAAGGAGAAAGCTTATGGCGCTTAAACCAGGCCCAAAACCAATTGCTAAATCAACCGGTGAAGTTGACAAGCGTCGTCGTGATAATAAAGACACGCAAGGAAATAATCCCGACTTGAAACCTAGCAAGCCTTCAAAAAAATAAGTTGTCGCTGGCAGAAGCTACTGTAATGGTAGCTTTTGTCATTGTGGCTTTTATAGTGATAATTAAGAAGTGGGGTCTGGCGAATGGCCTCGATGAGTCGCGAAGTAAATCTGTCCATTTCTTTAAGTGGACGCCAAGAAGCTATGCTTATAGATATTCGCGCTTATGCGCTGTTTTTATCAACTTTAGTGCATCAGGTAAGTTTATGGATATCATTGCGACGATAAGCACATCGATAACGTTAGCCAAACGGCTACGGGAGGTTTCCAAGAATATCGAAGACGCCGAGTTCAAAAACTTGCTTGCAGACCTATCAAGTGAACTCGCCGATCTCAAACTCGCGGCCGCTGCTCTTAAAGAACGTATTGCAGCGCTACAGGAGGAGAACGCACTGTTAAAGCAGACGTCTCCTCCTTCTGATGAAAAGCCTGTAGGAAGAAAATGGGGATGCTATCAATTCGAGGGGGATAGCATACTTTACTGTCCTGCATGTTGGGACTCCAAGCGTAATAAGTCGTCAACCACTCGAGTAAACACTCGGTTTCGCCACTGCCCTGTTTGCAACTCGCCTATCGGTGCAGGCTAAATACTCATCCACGGGTTAGGCACTATGCAAGTCACCTGCACTAAATTCGAAGCAGCTTGTCGGCAATTAAATGAAGCAATAAGCTTATTTTTTGCCGACCATGATCCATTAGCAGTGCGAACATTGGCCGCCGCCGCTCATGGCTTGCTCGCAGACCTTGTTGAACATGATCAGCCGGATGGGTCCTGGCGATCACACTTAGTTGAGAGTTCAGGTCTGTCAAAGAAAGAAGCTTTGGCGGCAATAAACAGTGTTCAGAACTTTTTGAAACACGCCGACCGTGATCCTAATGCGCATCTAAACTTTGACGAGGAAGAGAATGACCACATAATTTTCATTGCCACGCTGGAATGTGGCGAACTGGGAGGGCCGCTGACCACGGCTATGCAAGCTTTCCAGATATGGTATTTGGCAAGCTACCCAGACAGGATCGGCGTCGAAACTGAACTGGTCGTAAAGTCGAGGTCAGCATTTACCGGCATAGATAAGCTCACACGAGAGAAACGACTCGCTTCTGGCCTGAACTTCCTGACGTCAGCCATCGTTAAATACGGCGACGGTTTTATCAGAAAGAAAAAGCCTCAAAAAAAAGGGGACTGATTTATTTTTCTGGAACAAAGCAGTCTCCTTTGTTGGATCAAACCATTGATCACGCATGCTCCCCGATACACCACCACTGAACTTCGACTTCATCATCGTCCTGGGTTACATCGTGCCCATGCTCAATGAATTGTTCCGGCACATCCAAGGCGAGCCTGTCACTCAAGTGTATGGGGGCAAGCGAATTGTGCTGCCCCAGAAAACTCAAGTAGTACTCACGGTCATAGAACACAGTCACTTCACTCTGGTGTAACCAGGGCCAGGTCAATAAACAGGCGACGCGGTAGTAGCCTTGGCTGCGATCTGCTGCGCGGGAAAGGTGGGCCGCTGCTTCGAGCAATTGTTGAACGCAGAAAGCCTGCACTTCGATACGTGCCTGCGGACCTTCAACGAGGGTATTGATTACCGGGATTTTCCAGTTTGAGTAGCGCTCGTGCTCATCGAAGCGAGGATGGAACTCGCCTCTGAAAGTCGAGGCCCAGTATTCCAGTGCACGGAGATGGCGGGGGATGTTTCGGAGTTTTTTGTTACTGAGGCGCAATCTTCGCAAGGGCATGTCCTTATGGGGTGTGGTGACACGATCAATCTATTTTTTCCTCACTTCCAGCAACCGCGCAATCCTGAGGCGCAATTCGCCATGCTCTTGTTCGGTATAAGGAGGAGCTGTTTTCCAGTCGTAGAACCAGACCGGCATCTTGCGTTTTTCTTCCGGCTCTGTGGCGTATCGGGGGAAGAGGTGGCAATGCAGCTCTGGTTCGGAGTTGCCGAGAATTTCGTAATTCATGCGCACTGCGCCGGTCGCTTGCAGCACCGCGTCGCCAATACGGGACATGTCGAGCAGGTAAGTTGCCCTGGCCTCGGCATCGAGATCATTCAGGCTGGGGACAACGGGGTCAGGTAACAGCAGGCAATACCCCGGCAGAAACTGGACATCACCCATGACTACCCAGCCTGAGGCCAGTCGGCAAATCACCTTGTCGTTGGTTCCATTACGGGCCATTTCTACGCGTTGTGAGATCAGCGACATTCATAATCCTTGATGAAGTTTTGAGCAGCGTGCCGTGATACTGATATTCGGGCAGAGTATGCCAGACAGAGATTGGGTTTCAGTCCGACCGATTTTGTAGCAAATGTTGTATTCGCTAGGCAGGTCTTCAAAGAACCACCGTTCGTAAGCCGCCGCTCTCGGCCAGACGCGAACCTTGGCAAGCGACGGCTATCGGCCAGAAGCGGCCCGTCGGGGAGACTGTCTAGTGTTTTGTTACGAGCAGCAACAACCGGCTCAAAAGGCCATAGACACGCTGCTGGTGACTTCGTACCCTTCGTACAGGCCCATGTGGCGTTTCACCGCGCCTTACAATCTGCTTAAAGTGAACGGAGCTACCGTGCGGGGCAAAATTTTAATTAATACATGCGTAATTAATTTAGTAGGATAGTTTTATGCCAACTTTAATTGAAGGGCTTGGTGATTGTGATATTTTTCAGTTGCAGCCTTTAGAAGAAGAAATAAAAGAACGTTACGGCATTAGTTTTGAAACAAAAAAACCTCTTGATGTTGAAGAGTTATCTAAGCGTATCGGGAGAACACCAAGCCTCCTGCTCTGTGCAATGTTGAGTAGCCAGCCTAAGTGCAGCTTATTTGGTGTTAATTGCCTTATTGAAGTGATTGCAGGTATTGCCGAAAACCATCCTGTATATGTAGGTCGCTTAGATTATGGGTCAAGACAATTTAGACCATTTAATTTTATACTGGCCACCGATGGCTTCCTTAAGGAAGTATTTGAGCCTGTAAAACTAGCGCTTGGGGAAAAATGTCATGCGTTTGTGGGATTTAGTTTCACGCCAGAGCATAGAATTTCAAAGCTGGCGCTGAGAGAGTCTTTAGAATCCAGTGGCTCGTTCGACCTTGACTTGAAAATAGACTTGGGGGTATCAGTCTTCTATGACCTGTCAAATAATAAAACAGTGCCAAAAAAGAGAAAGTCTGAATTTATACCAATAGCAAGTATTGTGGTTGAATTTGATGGCCCCGCACACCTTAGCGATGAGCAAGTTAGAAAAGATAAGCTTCGCGACTCTATGGTACAAAGTAGTGGCTGCACTGTATTTTGAATTCAAATGCCGTATAATCACCAAGGCAAAGGTGCTGCACAGATTAATCGCGAAAGAATGTCCAGCCTGCTTGAAGACCAAATAGAGGATATCAAGAATCATTTCCAGAACAGACTTTTCGCCACGGTTAATGCGAGCTATTTGTTAAAGCAATTACTTTTAAAACAACCTGAGAATGCAACTTGGTTTAACGCCACATAATAAGGTGATCAAGCACGCTCATTTCACCCGCTGGCCCGGGCTAAAGCAAGCCATTTTATAGTAATGGGTAGTAAGCTATCTACTCGTGGGGGTCCAGAAAATCACGAGCCACAATCACTCAAGAATAAATAGATTACGAGCATGCGATATAAAGTAATAGCATTACTATGCGCTTTATCAATCATCGGCTTTATTGTCACTCTTCTAGCGTTCTCAGCAAGAGGGGATAGCCTTATAATTAAGACGCTACTTAGCGCAGTATGTGTTTTTATAACGATCTACGCAATAAACAAAGGCGCAAACCTGGACAACTCTGTTTTGCTAAAGAGTCTGAACACAAACAAATTCGTTTGGGTAACCCATAGGGGGGCGTCAGCAGTAATTGACTTTAAGATCAATAACAAAAAAACTTCAGCCGTACGGCGTATTTGCCCGTGGTAAATTTCAAAAGTTTTTAGGTAAGAGTTGTTTGGAGTTCATTGATGGAATGGCTCCAGTGGTCTGGGTAAGTTTGGGGAGGCCTTCGGACAGCCCCAGCATATTTTTGGGTAAGGTCATTTTTTGGGAGTGGGACAAAGCAGTTACATTTCAAGTGGCGCCAAGCAAAATAAGTGCGCCCGATAGTTTGTTTAAGAAGGTATTCGGCAAGCACCAGCTTGTCATAAGAGAGGATATACCTTTGACCGGAAAAGAAGAAGTTTACATCAGGAAAAAACTCACTTGGCATAAGATTCCTTAAAAATAATGTTTGGAGATTGTTTTAGCTAAAGCGTGCGTGACGACATCGCTTTAAGATTTACCGTTCCCTGCGATTCCGCTCGACGAGAATATTCCTGCTAGAAATTCCGCTTTTGGCCGTTAGCGGCCACTTGCGAACGTCCGTTTTTGGCCGACTTCTGCCAGTCAGTGACACCTCAACGTGCGCCAGCAAAATACTCGCTTTCCTCAGGGGCATTCTTCCAAGATTCAAGAGCATTGATCACGTCTTGGCTTACAAGGGTGCCATTGTCCGCGAGACACAGCACTTCTGAAGCGACAGACTTGTTTTGAGGGATAGTTCCGAGCTGGTAGCCTGGAAAATAAGACCCTGCGCTTGCAAAGCGAGGATGGATGTTCACTACGATGAGTGGCGCGATCACGACGCTATTGGTCTCGTCGTAGAGAACCTCAAGCTTGATCAAGAAAAGAGACAGCCCATTAGGATCTGAGTCATAGTCAGTCTCCAGGCGGAATGCTACTCGCTCCGTCTCCTGAGGCTTCACTTCGTGGTGCACCTTTATGCGCGAAACTGACCCTTCCTCTTTGTATATCTTCAGGTCGTACGTAGCCGATATAGGTACAAGACTATGGTGGTGATTAGTCAACGTTTCCCAGTGCTTGAGCGTGGTTACCCTAACTTCTTTTATAAAAGTGACTTGGGTGCCGCGATTGACGAGCTTCAGCTCTAAAGAGGTGATGTATTCCTCGTTTTCGCCGCTACAGCTTTCAATTTCATACAAATCAACAATCTTGAGACCCGGAGCATTATCTACCAGATGCTTTGGCACAGGGTTCAAGATTGAAGCTGCACGCAGTTGCTTGTAAAGCCTCAACGCTTTTCGATCAATGATGTCAGCGTGCGCCATTTTATGATGTTTGTCGCAGAGAACGATTAGGTTGCTTGGATCGTTATTCTCACGGTTGTGATCGATATGGTGAATTTCCAGGTAAGTGTGCTCAGTACACTGATTAATTGCGCAGCAATGACCACTCTCAACTTTAATTGCTCTGGCAACCTCTGCCGCAATGGTGGGACGTTTCGTTGTGTAGATGCTATCCATGCTCTTACTCGCAGATATCAGAGCTAATTTTTTATCGAGAAATTATAGCAAATCAGTCAGTTGCTCAAGATTGACTACCGGGTGCGGTGCACCCCAGCCAAGAAAGCTTCCTTGGTCGACCAGCAAGGCCCCTGCCACCTCAGCTCCCATCAAAGCCGGTAGGGGCTATAACGTCTACCACAGATACGAAGCCATGAATTCGGGTCCTGGAAAGGATTTCCAAAGGCCGTAACGGCATTTAGCCAGTTCATGATCACCTGACTATGCCAAAATCTAAGCCCGGCCCCAGCGACCAAGGAAAGGTATGAGTTTTTTCCAACGTTTGTTCGCGTTCCGACAGAACGAATTTCGGACACCCCTTGAGGATTTTCTCACCGAGTTTTTTGCCGAGTGGCTACGTCAAGTGACGCTTGCTGGTCGAATCTCAGAGGTGCTGACTGACCTCTTCAAGCTGGCACCGGCCCAACTTGGAGAATTGAGTAACCTCAATTCAATTATCTGGGAAACTCAACACGTCATTGGTCCAGGCGACCACCGGGCTGAGGGCAAACGCCCAGACTTGATTGGACGATGCTCAAATTTTTTCCTGATCATCGAGAGCAAAATCGCAGCTGGATTTACCCAATACCAGGATGAACTTGGGCGAGTCGATCAACTGTCCATTTACCAGTCATACCGTAGAAGTCGCAAGGAGGTGTGTGGCGGCCTTGTCCTGATTACACATTCCACTTTGCCTCCGTCAGACTGGACACATCAAACGCTGTACTGGCGTGCTGTTGAAAAGTACTTACGAACTTTTACAGACCATAGCTCGTCGACCAGTGCATTGAATTACCTCACTAACCAACTGAAAAAATTCCTTGGAGACAACGATATGAATGGAACACGTATCGATCTAGCGGATATTACTGCCTACCCTGCCTATCAACGACTTACGCGAGGGTTGGCAGGATTGGGTAAAGCTGCGGATAGCTGCCTTAGAACGGAGTTTCAAGGGGTACATCTTGAAAAACTTCGAGTTCCTCGTGGGGGCAGTGGTGGAGACTTTATCTCGCCGACTTTTTGCGGATTGACGCTCACCAATGACGGCTTCAAATGTCATGACGCTCAACTCATTTTGTGGGCCGGCACCCTCACCGGAAAAGTTTACGAGTACATTGGGCCGTTCACTGACGGGATACCAGACCTCTCTGTCGGTATTGGCTTATGGTTCTATGAGGACGTTCGACAAGAGGCCAGTGACTATCTGATAGCGCTTTGTGAGAAGCTCAACAGCCACGAGAAAGAGACGTGGGTACTGGAGACCCACTCTCGCGATGGTAGGGGGCCAATTATCTTGCTGTCGATTCGTCGATCTCTCATCGACTTGCATGTTCAGGCTGCTGGCGGCGACTTGGACGATATCGCCAGTGAGTTCTTTTCAACTCACAGCAAGTCACTTCTAATTGAGCTTTCAGCTCCACACTTGGAAACCGGTAGGAGCGCTGATCAGTTTCTGTTTGAGATGGTTGCTGCAGAACAGATCACCGTTGATTTAATTGACGCTGAGTGACTGCTCCTGGCCGATAGCTGCCATTTACTGTGGCAGCTTCGGCTGGCATCGTTTTCTCAAGCCGTCATGACTGAGGGGTTGGCTTTCAGGTCTTCACTTCAACGTGATCCAACGCCTGATTAACCGCCAACTCACTCAACATCACCAACTGCGCAATCCCGATCGCAGTCTTGCGATGGGCCGGCTCCAGCGTGGCCGCAAAGTTATTGAGCATTTCACTGGCCGATCCCAATGATTCGCTGGCGTTGGCCAGAAGTGATTCGGTGTTGTAGGCAGGGTTGGCCATGTACATCGGGTCGTGTTTGTGATGGCTGCCCATGATCCGTTGCTGTGGTGTGAGGTAATGATCAAGCGCGCGTTCTGCCGCTTCGTTGAGGGTTCTTGAATCGGGAAATTTGTAGGGAGAAACCGGATCGGTTTCCGGTGGGTTCGGTGTTGGCTTGAACATAGATGTAACTCCAGGGTGAGAAAGTGGAGCCATCAGCCTCGCTACCAAACGAGGGTGGTGGCCATACGGAGGTTGGTAGACCGGTCACCTGGATACCCGGCGCGCCCGAAGACGCCCTACGCATGGCCACCATAAAACAGAGGGCGAAAGAGTCCCTGCAATCTGGTGTTGCGATGCGACAGGTAATCCGGGCTACCAAACCCGATCACTGTTTTTCAGTGACCCGGAAACGATAAAACCCGCACCCCAGACGCACAAGCCGGCGGATTCTGGCGTAGTCGTAGGCAATGACGCAAGACGCTGTAGCCGTGGGGAAGTAATGCCGGGCGTTTCTAAACATCATTCAAAAAACGCTTAAACACGCCGCCCTCGCCATGTCGAAATCAGACGCCCATGCCGCTCCTAAATAAAAGCGGAGTCCCATCTGCGGGACAACGCGATCCCATCGATTTCAATTTTCCAGTCCGTCCCCATTTTTCTCGGCACCTACCAGCGCGCGTCGCTTTTTAAGCTTGATGAAACGTTTCAGCAAGTTTATAAAAAGAGCCACAACTCCAAGAAAAGGCTGCTCCCATGACCCCGCTCAAACTCGTTGTTGCCCTCAGCGCACTGTCCGCTGCCTCCCACGCCATGGCCTGGGATTACGTTCTGCTCGACACCGACAAAGCCGCTCAGAACTGGCAGATCACCAGCCAGCAACTCGGCATGAAAACCGACAAACCCTTCAGCGTCAGCCTGCGCACCTTGCATGGTGGTCGGCAGGAGGGCGTCAGCATTGTCGACATCGATAACGGCACGATGAAACTCTCGGTGGTGCCGACGCGGGGAATGAACGTTTTGCAGGCTTCGGTCGGCAATGTGCGTATGGGCTGGGATTCGCCGGTCAAGGAAGTGGTCAATCCGTCCTTCATCGAACTCAATGGCCGCGGTGGTCTGGGCTGGCTGGAGGGTTTCAATGAGCTGGTGACCCGCTGCGGATACGAATGGGTCGGCCACCCTGGCGTCGATAACGGCGAACTGCTGACCCTGCACGGCCGGGCCGCCAACATTCCGGCGAACAAAGTCACCCTGCACATCGATGAAACGCCCCCGTACGCCATCACCCTGCGCGGTGAACTGAAAGAGCAGGCGTTCAAGAAAGTCGATTTCTCCGTCGCCACCGAACTGGTCACCGAACCCGGCAGCGCAGTGTTCGCCCTCAACGACACCCTGACCAACAACGGCGACTATCCGAAGGAATACCAGGCGCTGTACCACAGCAACTTCAGCACCCCGTTCCTGGAGCAGGGCGCGCGTTTCGCCGCGCCGGTGAAACAGGTGTCGCCGTTCAACGACAAGGCCAAGGGCGATTTGCCCGAATGGCAAACCTACCGCGCACCGACCAAGGACTACGACGAAACGGTTTACAACGTCGTGCCGTATGCCGATGCCAAAGGCGATACGTTGACCGTGTTGCATAACAAGGCCGGCAGCCTGGGTGTTTCGGTTGGCTTCAATACGCAGACGTTGCCGGTGTTTTCCCTGTGGAAGAACACCGATACCCAAGGCCAGGGTTATGTCACCGGGCTGGAGCCGGGGACGAGTTTTTCCTACAACCGGCGTTATCAGCGGCCACTGAATCTGGTTCCCACCATCGGGCCGAAGGAACACAAACAGTTCCGCATCAGCTACAGCTTGTTGGCGGATAAGGCGGCAGTGGAGAAGGCCTTGAAGCAGGTGAGCGACATTCAGGGCGGACGGGAGACCGAGGTTCGGCAGACACCGTTGGTTGATCTGACCAAGGGGTGAAACCGGCGGTCGCTCAACTGTTCAGCGACATCGGCTTGTCGCCACCCGGAGGCAAGCCGAACACCTTGCGCACCCCATTAAGAAATGCCCCATAAGGTCGCCCCAGAGCCAGCATCATCAACGCCGCACCGAGCGTGCCGCGCAACAGCTCACCTCCCGACGCGCCGGTGGAGGCAATGATTGCTGCATAGATCGGTACCTGAAAACTGACAAGGGCGAAGCTGTCCCATAGCAATCTCGAAACCCGACGTTGACTGGCGCGCTTCATCACCCAGTCCCGCCACAGGCCGTAAGGCCTCGCGACGGGCACCATCAATAAGGCGCCGAGAAGGCGCGCATGAAGAACCTGATCCCACGTCATGCCGGCAATGAATCGTTCATTGATGATGCCGGTGGTTGTGAAAAACAGGATCAGCGCCGTTGTGTCTGCAAGGAATGCAGTCCGGCGCATTGACTGTTGCGAGTGTTGAAGCAAATCACATCTCCTGTCCTGGTCAGGTAGGTGCCAGCGCATCCTCCTGATGTGACAGCGGCTGCACCGCCAGGTGCGGAGATTCGCCGAAGAACTCGATCAGCAGTTCAGTGAGCACGCGTATTTTCCGGGCGGGATGCGGCCCCGGCGGGCGGAGGAGGTAGGCACCGGCCGGCGGTGGGGGATGATTGGTCATGATTTGCAACAATGCGCCCGATGCCAGGTGTTCATGGGTGAGGCAGTCGGGCAGGTAGGCGACGCCGAGGCCTGCGACGGCAGCGGCGGCGAGAGCGGTGCCGTTGTCGGCCTTGAAGCGTCCTTGCGGACGAACCGTGATGATCTTGTCGCCGTCCATGAATTGCCAGGCTTCGGTGGCCTGCATGAGCGCCTGATGGTTGACCAGGTCGTCCGGTTTCTCAGGGCTGCCGTGCGCCTTTATGTAGTCCGGGCTCGCGACGAGCTTGGTGTAGACCGGGCCGATACGCCTTGCGATCAGATTGGAGTCCTTCAGATAACCCACCCGAATGGCGCAATCGTAGCCCTCGGTGATGAGGTCAACGAAGCGATCGCTATAGCAAGTCTGCATCTGCAACTGAGGGTGACGGCGCGCCATTTCCGCCAGCACCGGTGCGAAGTGAGTCGGGCCGAACGACAGCGGGACGGCCACGCGCAGGCGGCCGCGAAGAGCGCCGGTGGGCAGGATCGTTTCCTTGGCAACGTTGATCTCGGTGCAGACCCGGGCGGCGTAGTCGCGGAATATCGCACCGGCCTCCGTGAGTGCCGATCCGCGCGTCGAGCGTGCCAGCAGTTGCACGCCCAGTTCGGTTTCAAGCCGGGCCAGGCGACGACTGACGATCGACTTCGATACGCCAAGACGCAGTGCCGCCTGCGAAATGCCCTCGGCATCCGCCACTTCCACGAAGGTCTGTAGTTCTTCGATATCCACGCTTGCGTTCCCCTTTGTGCGACACAGCACGTCGCGCAATGCTACTACTGCCTCGAACATGGGAACAGCACAATGGATTTCCGGGCACAACAGGCTTCTTGCGTGTCCTGGAATCGATTGTCCGCACGGGCCTCGGCCCTTTCACAAACGTGCGTCACCCATAAAAAAGGATTTGCCCATGGCAAGCGAAACGCTCCGCAACGCCCATACCGATCAGTTGCTGACCCCGGAAAACTCGGTGTTGATCATCATCGATTATCAGCCTGTTCAGGTTTCCTCGATCCGCTCGATGCCGCGTGACGAACTCGTCTTCAACATCACCAGCGTCGCCAGGGCGGCGCTCAACTACAACCTTCCGATCATCCACTCGACCGTCAATGTCGCGACCGGCCGCAACAAGCCGCCGATTCAGGAGTTGCAACAGGTGCTCGGTCACCTGCCGACCTATGACCGCACCTCGATCAATAGCTGGGAGGACACGGAATTCAAACAGGCGGTCAAGGCGCTTGGACGCAAGAAACTCATTATGACGGCGCTCTGGACCGAAGCCTGTCTGACCTTCCCGGTGCTCGACGCCATCCAGGAAGGCTATGAAGTGTATGTGCCGGTCGATGCGGTGGGCGGCACTTCGCTCGCCGCACACGAAGCGGCGTTGCGCCGAATGGAACAGGCAGGCGCGAAGCTGATCAGCCGCGTGCAGATGTACTGCGAACTGCAGCGCGACTGGGCACGGGAAGTGACCGTGCCGGGCTTTATGGGCGTGTTCGAGAACTTCGACGGGTTCAACGCTGAAAAGGCTCTGGAGGAGGCTGGCAAGAAGGCCTGATGAGCGGCAATTGATAAAGGTGGCACTCGCGAAAGCGGGTGCTGCCTTTGTTTTTTGCGCGAGACAGGCATCTGTCGAACGCTATTCGCCATGTCGAAATCAGACGCCCCCATGCCGCTCCCAGGCTATTTGCGATCGACGCCAGGCACGTAAGGTGACGCATCATTTCATCGCCCTGCGTCGTCGTCCGACCGATTTGTAACGCTGCAGCGCTTGAGGTGCGCCGCTCTGGAGCAGGGCAACAGGAAGAAATGATGATCGCCTGACACGTCGTCAGTACGCCCAAACGTCGATCACCAGAGAACAACAAAAACAATGAATAGCCTGAACTCGAAGGACTCGAACGGTCAGTTGGCGCAGGGCTTCAAGCCGCGTCATGTCACCATGCTTTCCATTGCCGGCATCATCGGTGCGGGGCTGTTTGTCGGCTCCGGCCACGCCATTGCCGCCGCCGGCCCGGCCGTCTTGCTAGCTTATCTCTTCTCCGGTCTGCTGGTTGTGCTGGTCATGCGCATGCTCGGCGAAATGGCCGTGGCCCATCCGGACACGGGGTCGTTTTCCACCTATGCCGATCAGGCCATCGGGCGCTGGGCGGGGTTCACCATTGGTTGGTTGTATTGGTGGTTCTGGGTGCTGGTCATTCCGATTGAAGCGCTCGCCGCCGGGCATGTGTTGAATCAGTGGTTTCCCCAGGTCGATGCGTGGTTGTTCGCGTTGTTGTCGATCATTTTGCTGGTGGTGACCAACCTGTTCAGCGTGTCCAAGTACGGCGAGTTCGAGTTCTGGTTTGCGATGGCCAAAGTGGTGGCGATCATCGGGTTCATCGGGCTGGGTTTTGCGGTGTTGATGGGCTGGATTCCGGAGCGTGAGGCCAGCGGTTTGAGCCGGTTGATGGAAGAGCACGGCGGGTTCGCGCCGAATGGTTTGTCAGCGGTGGTCGGAGCTTTCATCACCATCATGTTCAGCTTCATCGGGACGGAAGCGGTGACCATCGCGGCAGCCGAATCGAGCAATCCGGCGCAGAATATCGCCAAGGCCACGCGTTCGGTGATCTGGCGCATCGGCGTGTTTTATCTGCTGTCGATTTTCGTGGTGATTTCCGTGGTGCCCTGGAACGATCCGTTGCTGGCGTCCGTCGGCTCTTACCAGCGCGCGCTGGAGCTGATGAACGTTCCCAACGCCAAATTTCTGGTCGATGTGGTCGTGTTGATCGCGGTGGCCAGTTGCATGAATTCCTCGATCTACATTTCTTCGCGGATGCTGTTCTCGTTGGGTCGTCGCGGCGATGCTCCGCAGCCGCTGAAGGTGACTTCTTCTGCGGGCGTGCCGAGGGCGGCGGTGATTGCCAGCACCGTGATTGGTGCCGGGGTGACGCTGTTCAGCTATTTCATGCCGGCGGGGCTGTTCCAGTTTCTGCTCGCCAGCTCCGGCGCGATTGCGTTGCTGGTGTATCTGGTGATCGCGGTTTCGCAATTGCGCATGCGCCGGATGTTGCGTCGGCAGAACGTCGAGCTGACGTTTCGCATGTGGCTGTTTCCATGGCTGACGTGGCTGGTGATCGCCTTCATCTGCGCCGCGCTCGCGGTGATGATGGTGACGCCCGAGCATCGTCTGGAAGTGACGTCGACCATCGGCCTGGCGCTGGCGATTTCCTTTATCGGGCTGGTGACCACGCGGCAGCATGGGCAGGCGAGGGCGGCGATTTCGGCGGGCGAGGCCTAGGTGTGTCGCAGGCGTGAACTGTGGGACTATCGCCGGCATGCCTGACATTCATCGGAGCCACATCGTGCAGACCATCCGCCGCGCTCAACCCCAGGATGTCGAGTGCATCACCGCACTCGTCACCGAGGCCTACACCCCGTACATCGCCAGAATCGGCAAAAAACCTGCGCCGATGCTGGAGGATTACCGGCAGGTGTTGCAGGACAACGAGACATTTGTCCTGACCGACAACGACGAGGTTGTCGGCGTGCTGGTGATGAGCCCTGAAGACACCGAGCTGCTTCTGGTCAACGTCGCCGTTTCAGCTCGGCACAAGGGCAAAGGTCTGGGGAAAGTGTTGATGACGTTCTGTGAAGAACACGCACGTGCGAAAGGACTGGCGGCAGTGCGGTTGTACACTCACGAACGGATGACCGAAAACATCGAGATCTACAAGAAGCTCGGCTATCTCGAAACCCATCGCGCCACCGAAGATGGATTTGCCCGGGTGTTCATGCGCAAGTCGCTTTGACCAGAAATGCCCGATCATTCAGCGCCAGTTCGCAGCCATCGCCTGACCTCGCCCTGTATCGCATAGGCCGGCGCCTCGACCGCGTTGAAATCCTGTGTGTAGCGCTGAGCAAACCCGTCGACTCCCCACTCCTGAAACTGTTGTACGTGCTTCAGCTCATGGGCCCAGAGCGCAACGTTCTGTTCTGCGGTCTCAGCGTCGCGGAACAGAATGATATCGATCAGCGTCACCGCACCGACATCAGGGTTTTGCAGGATCGCCGTGGCAGCGTTGTATTGGCCGTCGTCGGTGACTTTGTAGTGCACGACATCGAGGACAGCGGGGTCATACCAGCGCAGCAGCTGCTCCCGGATGTGCGGGGGAATCGGTTTGATGTCGGTATTGGCGGCTTCGGCGCGGGCCTGGATCAAGCCCTGCGCCAGGACCGGTGCCGCCATCCGGAAAAGGTCTTCAGACAGGCGCACCGGATCCGGAAGGCAAATGCAGCTGTCGAGGCACACTTGTTTTTCGCCGGCAGGGCATGGGTCAGCCTGGGCCGGTGCTGCAAGCGTCAGGCAAAGGACCAAGGACAAAAAAGGGGGACGCGCCAAAGGCCCCTCGGTGTACGACCCTTTCATTTTGCGGATCCCCATACATAGGCATTCCGTCTACGGGTTATCAGGTGGCAGATCCGGAGTACTGGTGTTTCTTTACTGTTTTGGCACTCGTTTCATTGCTTCCAAAAGCTGCCCATCAAAATATTCGGTGTCATCACGCTCTTCAGCGTCCATGCGCCGTTTCGCCTCAATGAACATGTGCTCATAAGCAATGTTTTGATTCAGAAAAGTCGCGACCATCAGGTCACTCAACTGCTCGATGGGTGTGTCCCAGGCCTCTCTGCAGCGCTGTGTGAGCCCTGTCGGGGCATCTCCTGACCAAGGGCCTAAAAGTTTTGCGACGGTCAGCTTCGAGGTCATCGGTCATGCTCATAAAAAAATAGGAAGGGGCGCAGTTTCAAAGGCTAGATCAAGCTAGGGGGTTGTTGATGCATTGCCTGTCTCGCACCTCAGGTACGACGAAGAAAGGGATCAGGCGCAACGCGACAAACACCGCGTTGCGCACCGACCTCGTTGCACCTCAACCGCGCTTCGGCAGCTTCCAGTTCGGGCGAATGAAGTGGCAGGTGTAGCCATTCGGAATTCGCTCGAGGTAGTCCTGATGCTCCGGTTCCGCTTCCCAGAACGGCCCGGCCGGCTCGATTTCAGTGACTACACGGCCTGGCCACAGGCGTGAGGCGTCGACGTCTGCGGCGGTGTCCTCGGCGATATCGCGTTGCTGTTCACTGAGGTAATAGATCGCTGAGCGATAGCTGGGCCCGAGGTCGTTGCCCTGACGGTTGGGCGTGCTCGGGTCGTGGATCTGGAAGAAGAATTCAAGAATCTGCCGATAGCTGATCACGGCCGGGTCGAAGACGATCTCGATGGCTTCGGCGTGGTTGCCATGGTTGCGGTACGTGGCGTTCGGCACGTCGCCGCCGGTGTAGCCGACCCGCGTATGCAGCACGCCGGGATAGCGCCGCAGCAAATCCTGCATGCCCCAGAAGCAGCCGCCGGCGAGAATGGCGGTTTCGGTTTGACTGGTCATGGCTTGTCCTTCCTCTCGAATGGGTCGCAGATGTTCCTTGATATGAGGGAGCGTCGGCAGATTCCAAGGTCGGTCGAGCAAATAAATCAGCGGTGCTCAAACCGACGATTGAGGTGCTGGCTCTATCTGCGCAGCGCTTTTGCGTTCAGGTGAGCGCAACGCCCGGATCAGGCCCTGCAATGTCTGGGCGTAGGTCGGATCCTGCCAGGTCGTGCCGGTTTTGAGCAATTTTTCCAAAGCACCGGCCTCGCGAGCCACGCTCGGCCATTCAATACTCAACGCGGCACCGTGCAGGCGATGGGCGGCATGCAGGGCCGGCTCACGCTGCTGCAGTGTGATTGCTTCGAGCAAGGCCAGCAGGTCTTGTTCAAGTGCCTCGATGATCCGTGTATCGGCCATCAGATCCTGTTCTGCAAAAGGCCGGGGCACCAGCGTCAAAGGTACGCCGCACCACACTTCGATGGTGTCTTGCAGCTTGCCGAGACTGATCGGCTTGCCGAGGATGCCGTCCATGCCCGCGTCGAAACAGCGGCTGATGTGTTCGTTGTCAGTGGAGGCGGAAATCGCGATGATCGGGCAGGGTGGCTGCCCGGCATCGCGCTCGATCATGCGGAACATGCTCGTCAATGAATAACCGTCCTGATCGGGCAGGTCGCAGTCCATCAGGATCAAGTCGTAGTTGCTTTGCTCGAAACAGTCCATGGCCTGTGCGCCATCTCGGGCGATCACTGCGGTGCAGCCGAAACCTTCGATTTGCGCCTGCAATACGGCCTGGTTGGCGGGTGTGTCTTCCACCACCAGAATGCGCAGGTTGTGGGTGAGGGTAGTGCCCGGGTGGGGCGTCGGAGATTCGCTTTCTACCGCTTCGATCTCTACAGCGGAAGCCACTTCGGCCACCAGTGAAACTTCGATGCGCGTGCCTTTGCCCACTTCGCTGTCGAGTGTGATCCCACCGTCCATGAGCTTGAGCAGGTCGCGACAAATTGCCAATCCCAGGCCCGTGCCGCCGGAGCGCCGATACGAGCGAGCCGCCTGGCTGTATGGCTGGAAAAGGCGCTGTTGGGCCTCCGGGCTGATTCCGATACCGGTGTCGGTCACTGTCATGCGAATGTGCTTGAGTCCGGGTGTACTGGTCTCGGTGATGAGGTAACTGACTTCAATACCCCCGGTCTCGGTGAACTTGATGGCGTTCGACAACAGGTTGTGCAGCACTTGCGCCAGACGTGTGTCGTCGAGCATCAGCAAGGGCGCCTGGGAGTCGCCCACCACGCTGATCGACAGGTGCCGCTCGCGTGCCCGGAGGCTGTGCAGGTCAGCCACGTTCTGGACCAGCGCCGGGAGATTCACCGGTTCCCGTTCGAGCTTGAGTTGGCCTGCATCGAGTTTTGAGAGATCCAGCACATCGTCTAGCAGGGTCAGCAACGACTGCGCCCCGGTGCCGGCCAGACCGACAAAATGTTGCTGTTGTTTATCCAGCGGCGTGTTGTGCAGCAACTCCACGGCTGCCAGCACCGCGTTCATCGGTGAGCGGATTTCGTGGCTCATGACCGCCAGGAACATCGCTTTTTCCCGTTCGTTGCGCTCGGCCCGCTGACGCATGCGGTGGGTCTGGTAACTCAATCCCAACAGCAGCAAAACCACGATTCCCACGAGGGCGACTTCATGGGGATAGTGATCGGTAATTTCGCTCAGGGCCAGGTTCCGTGTGGCGTGGTCGTCGATCCATGAGGCATGGATGGCGCGGACTTCGTCGAGGGTCATCGAGTCGATGACTTTCTGAATGATCGAGTGCAGCAGGGGCTGGTCGGCGCGGGTGCTCATGCCGATCTTCGAGACCATATCGGTCAGCACCCCGGAAATCTGCAACTGCCCCTGAAACCGTTTGTAGAGATACGGCATCAGATAGGCCTCGGTGGCCACCGCCGCGTCGGCAGTGCCATCGGCCACCTGCTGCAACATGGTCATCGCACCCCCGCCAATGATGATCTTCGCATTGGGAGCCCGCGCGGTCACAACGTCGCGATAGCGGTCGAAATAGGGCAGGGTGACGGTCAGCCCGTTCAGCTGGTCGCTGTAGAGAATCGGTGGATGCTGGGTGCGCGTGACCACTACGGCTGTGGTGTTCAAATAATGCGTGGTGTAGAGCAGTCGTGGGTCGTTGCCGCTGGGGCCGTTCAGGCGCAGGGTCGAAATCAGGTCGGCCTTGCCGCTCATCAACAGCGCGATACGATCCTCGATCGAATGCGCCGGGATGAACGCCAGGCGCAGACCGGTCTTGTCTGCGATGAATTGCAGGTATTCGGCGGACAGCCCTTTCAGTTGTCCGCCTTCGATGTATTCGATGGGTGTCAGGTTATCGAGCGCTGCCACGCGCAGTACCGGATGGGCTTCGATCCAGGCGTGCTCCTGCGGGGTGAGTTCAAGCGGAGTGTGCGATGCATCGGCATGAGGCAGCAGTGCCACGCAACACAGGCTGCCGAGCAGCAACGTTAAACGCAGGCAGCCGCTGTAGTTCATGGCTACTCCAGGGTCTTCATGATCTTGAACAGACCATTGTTGGACGTCACGCCCAGCTTGCGAAACGCCGTTGCCTTTTGCGCGCTGATGGTCTTGATGCTGCGGTTGAACTTCTCGGCGATCTCGGTCACCGTCATGCCCTCCAGATAGCAGCGGATCACTTCCTGCTCCCGGGCCGACAACGCCGCACGTTGCAGGGCGTTGTCGCTGACGGTCTGTTGATCTTCATCGGCAGGCCGGATGGCATCAGCGACCTGATACGACATATCGGCGCTCAGATAGATGGCTCCGGACGCGACCACCCTGATCGCCTTGACCAGTCCCGACAGGTCTTCATCCTTGCCGACGAAACCGCGTGCGCCGACCCGCAGCGCCAGCGACACGGTGGCCGACTCATGGTAGGTCGACAGCACCAGAATCCGGCAGTCGGGAAATCGGGCGCGCAAGGCACGGATCAGGGACACACCGTCCAGTTCGTCACGGCCGAGCGCGAAATCCAGCAACAGGACGTGGGCGGGCGCACTGACCATGCCACGCATCAGTTCACGGCTGTTCTCGTAGACACCGACGATCTCGATACCCGGCTCATCGCTGAGGTGACTGACCAGTCCGTGCCGAACGATGGCGTGGTCGTCGAGGAGCGCAACGCGTAGAGGTTTCATAGCTGCCAATGGACACTCGATGGGGCCAGGCGACCCGATAATTAAAGACCATGGAAAGGGTCGTTACTAGCGCCTGGAAATGGATTCCTTCCGGATGACTCACCGCGTGCATCAGGCGGCTGCGAGGGGTTGCTCAAGACCGAGAACTATGGCGCGACCAGGTTCAGAAAGTCATCCCGTTCCATAGGGTGCGCGAGGGCGAAACCCTGACCCGTGTTGCAGCCCAGTTTGCTGAGAAGCTCCAGCGTGGCGACATCCTCGATGCCCTCCGTGACCAGGTTGAGGTTGAACAATCGGGCAAGGCTGACAATGCCGGCAATGATCTGGCTCGACTGCGGCGATTGCCCCACTGCCCTGACCAGCGCTCCATCAATTTTCATCTCGTCGAACGGCATGCGCGACAACAGCGCCAGTGTCGCGGCGCCCGCACCAAAGTCGTCCAGTGAAACGGGAAACCCCTTGGCGCGCAGTGCCGTGATTGACGCCGACAGTGCCAGCTCGTTGTCGGCGACCACTTCCTCGGTCAGCTCGATTTTCAGGCGCCCGGTCGGCAGTCCGGCTTTGTTCATTTTTTCCGCGAGACGCGTCGCCAGTCCATTTGCACACAGGGTGTGGGCCGAGGCATTGATGGCGATGGGGATTTCAATCCCCAGCCGGTCGAGATGGCCAAGCGTTTCGATCACGGTCTTCTCGATGTAGCTGAACAGCAGCAGATCCAGCCCCAGCCGGTTGACCATCGGGATCAGAACGCTTGGTGGTACATCACCGTGGCGCGGGTGTTGCCAGCGGATCAAGGCTTCGGCGCCGACCACCCGGCGGCTTGCCAGGTCGTATTGTGGTTGCAGAACCACGCGCAGCCCCTCGCCGGTTGCCATCACCGACACCACGTCATCCTCGCTGAGTGATTGCTCGACCCGCTCGGGCTGAGACCTGCGAGGAAGTGGATGTCTGGTGCCGGCAAGTCTATCGAACACCTGACGCAATTGATCGGTATCGCCCTCGGTAACGATCTCGACCTGGATGCCCGATGCACCTGCCAGCCGTGCATGGGAGGCCAGCGCGGTGGTCGATACGCCGTTGACGGTGGTTCTCCAGCCATGCTCGGCGCCGGCCTTCAGCAGGCTGGTGCCGGGTGTCGAACGGGGCGGCAGCGTCCAGACGATGTGCGGAACGCTGCGCAATCGGCCCGAGGCGTTCAGCTCGGCGATCCAGCACGGCAACATCAGGCCGTCGACGAGATCGCAATGGATCTCGGCGATGACGATGTCGACGGATTGCTTGCACAGCCGCGTCAGCAGGCCGTTCAGTGATTCCAGGTGTTCGATGCGAAAAAGATTGCTGCCGCCGATCAATGCACTCATGCGCTGCACGTATTGCTCGTCGCTGCTGAATACGACCAGTGAGGTTAAAGAGTGGCGCGTGGCGGCGATGACGGAATTTGCCATCTCGGTTGCTCGGTAGTGGGTAGACGCCTGCATTTAAGCCATAGGCCATCATTTCGCCCTATAGGACTGGGACTAAAACGCTTTTCGCGTCGTTCGCCTTGGGTCACGGGTGGCGTGGTGAAGACGCGAAATTTAGGAGCAGTCCGATATCTGCCTCGAGCGCGACTGCGCAGACTCCGCCGCCAACGAGGGTCGCCGCGAATACCTGATGGCGTGGCGCACCTGGCCTTGGTGGCGTGTGAGCGTCGCCTGAACCAGCTACAGGGTGAGTCACTGTGAATGTTTCGTCGCGTTGCAACTCGCCGAGCGCTTTTCTGCGCGACGCGCCACTGAATCCGATCCATCTGTTGGTGCGCTCGCGCTGGGGCGCCAACACATCCGAGCGCAGCCTGGTTGCCATCGGCGTGCTCACCCTGACGGGCATTTCGGCGCTGCTGGGTAGTGCCGATGCTCACGGCGGCAACGGGATACACGTCAATGCCAATGCCAACGGCGAATGCGTAAGCCTCAACGATCCACAGAACAATAACGGTACGGCGGCGTCCTACCAGGCGGAAAACCTCAAGTTCAAGGACGGCGCCTCTGGCAAGTGCGACTCAGGCAAGAAGGCTACCCAGACCGATTCGGTACTGTTTTATCGTCCGGACGGCGTTGCAGGCGAGGGGGCCACATCGCTGACCCTCGGCGGCGAACTGTACGTTAACGGCGGTCGTATGATACTTGGCCAGGCATCGGGCCTGATGGCCATCGGTAACGAGAAAACCCAGGCCAGCACCAACAGCGCGGCTATCGGCCACGGTGCTCAGAGCACGGGAGGCTGGGGTATGGCGGCCGGTTTCGAAGCCAAGAGTCTGAATGATTACGCACATGCTTTCGGCTACAAGGCTGAAGCCACCAACCTTTACGCCACGGCTGTCGGCGCGGAGGCCAAGGCCAGCGGAGATCGAGCGGCCGCGATAGGCGCAGGCGCCGAAGCCAGTGGCGGAGGATCGTTTGCGGCCAGTCGCGGTGCCAAGGCCGAAGCCGAAAACTCGGTGGCGGTGGGCGCTGGTGCTGCCGTGATCAAGGCAGCAACGGCAGGTGTGGCGGTAGGTGCGGGCGCTCAGGCGCTGCACGCCAACAGCGTGGCTTTGGGCAGCGCTGCGACGACCTCCGGGGTGCATACCGTCGCGCCGGTAACGATCAATGGAAATACCTACACGTTCAACAATAACGCCCTGGGCGTGGTCAGCATCGGCAATGCCGATCAGACTCGCCAGCTGGTCAACATGGCCCCCGGCGCGGTCAACGCGACGAGCACCGATGCAGTCAACGGCGCTCAACTGAACGCTGGTTTCGACGCCATTCAGAAGCTCGGCGATCGTGAACTGGTCTCCAGCCAGTCGGTGGCTGATGCGCTTGGAGAAGGCACCCGGTTCAAGGACGGCAAGATCGTTCTTGCACCGATGTCATTGACCAGTCTGGGGGAGGGCGTCAGCCAGCCGACCAGCGTGCTCGGTGGGATCAAGGCGCTCGACCAGTCCCATCAAACCACGCGCAATGCATTGAACGATGTTGATGCACTGGCCAAGGATACCGCCGAGAAAGTCCGGTTGGCGGCACTTCAGAAATACCTGGGCTGGAGCGATGAGCAACAGGCCTATACCGCCAGTCAGGGCGCCCGAGCGCAAAACCGTATTACCAACGTCGAGGCGGGTGTGGCGGCGACCGATGCGGTCAACAAGAGTCAGCTGGATAAGGTTGAGGGCATCGCCAACAGTGCGCTCAATACGGCCGACACAGCCAAGGCCAATGCTGCCACCGCTCAGGGCAGTGCCGACAATGCCAAAGTGCTTGCCAATGCCGCCCAGGGCAGCGCGGACGCTGCCGTGCAGGTGGCCGCCGGAGCGCGTGCGGCGGCGGAAAAGGCCCAGGGCAGCGCCGATAATGCCGCGACGGCCGCCGCCAATGCGCAACGCAGTGCCGACACTGCACAATCAACCGCAACCCGCGCCCAAGGCTCGGCCAACGACGTGCAGAAACTCGCCGAAACGGCGCAACAAACGGCCGGTGGTGCCTTGAGCGCTGCTGCGACCGCGCAGGCCACTGCAACCCGCGCACAAGGCACTGCCGACGATGCGCTGGGCGTGGCGGGCGAGGCGCGGCAGGGGGCTCAGGCCGCACAAGACACCGCCAGCAAAGCGCAGGACACCGCTGACAGTGCGCGAACCACGGCCATCGCCGCCCAGGGTACGGCCGACGGCGCCAATGCAGTAGCGTCCGCCGCCCGGCAAGATGCCAGCGCCGCCAAAACCGCTGCCGGCGAAGCGCTGCAAGTGGCCTCCGGGGCGGGGCAGGCAGCGGCAGCGGCGCAAGGCACTGCTGACACCGCACTCGCGTCGGCGGCCACTGCGCAAAACGCCGCTCAGGCTGCTCAAGGTACAGCGGACGCGGCATTGTCATCGGCCTCGAATGCACAGCAGGCGGCCGGTGCGGCGCAGGGCACCGCAACACGGGCATTGGAGGCGGCCAGCAGCGCACAGCGTTCTGCCGACTCAGCGCTGGAAAAATCCGACAGCGCATTGGCTGCCGCAGGCGATGTGCAGAAAACTGCCGAAGGCGCCCAGACTACCGCTGATCGCGCTTTGACCGCTGCTGCTGGCGCGCAGCAAATCGCCGATACGGCCCAGGGCACGGCTGACGGTGCGCGCACCACGGCCGGTACGGCGCAACGCACCGCTGAAAGTGCTCACACCACTGCCGATACCGCGTTGGAGATCGCCAACCGTGCCCGTGAACGTGCCGATAGCGCACAGACCAACGCCGCTGACGCACGCTCCGTCGCCGATAACGCCCGGCAGGCAGCCGAGCGTGCAGCAGGCACCGCCGACTCGGCGCTAGGCTCGGCATCCAGCGCACAACAAGCCGCACAGGCAGCCCAAGGCACTGCGGATTCCGCACTGAGTTCGGCGGGGCAGGCACGCAGCGCTGCGGAAGCCGCTCAAGGCACCGCCGACACCGCGTTGGGCTCGGCCGCTGCCGCGCACCAGGCCGCTGACGGTGCTCAAACCACGGCAAGCACGGCACTGGAAACGGCAACCTCGGCGCAAGCGAGCGCTGACAAGGCTCAAGGCAGCGCCGATGCGGCGCTTGCTTCAGCCGGCGATGCGAGTCAGGCCGCCGAACGTGCTCAAGGCACCGCCAACACGGCACTCGGTTCTGCCACCCGTGCACAGCAGACGGCTGACCATGCGCAAGGCACTGCTGACAGCGCACGTGAGCTGGCCGGCACGGCGCGTCAGACAGCGGACACTGCGAAGGGCACTGCCGACACGGCACTGGGCTCGGCGGCGAGCGCGCAACAGGCGGCCGATCTGGCGCAAGGCACCGCCAACGCCGCGCAGGGCTCGGCCAGCCAGGCTTTGCAAGCCGCCGCCAATGCCCAGAACACGGCAGACAATGCTGTCGGTGCAGCCGGCACCGCCCAACGCACTGCCGAAGCGGCTCAGCTCACCGCCGACAGCGCAAAGGTCAGCACTGACCGTGCCGCCAGTCAGTTGCAGGGACTCGATGAGGGCGAAACGGTGGTCCAGCGTATCGACAGTGCCGTGCGTAACGCCGCCGGCACTGCCAGCGACTTCCTCGCCAAAGTGCTGGGCGGCGGTGCAAGTGTGACCTCCGATGGTCAACCCACCGCGCCGAATTACACCCTCGGACAGATCGGCGCCGACGGCAGTGTGAGTCCGTCGGCGCACAGCAATGTCGGGGACGCATTGAGTACGCTGGATGGCAATGTGGCAACGATCAATACCGGCGTTCAGGCACAGGGCCAGGCGCTGGAAGGTTTGAACAGCGAAGTTCGCAGCCTGCGTGATGACAGTCTGTTGTGGGATGAAACCCAGGGGCACTACACCGCAGGGCGGGGTGAGCAGCGAGCTGTACCGTCGAATATCGGTAATCTGGCCGACGGTGTCGCACCGACCGATGCGGTCAATAAACGCCAACTCGATGGCGTACAGGACACCGCTGTTTCAGCCCGCAATGCGGCCAGCGAAGCCCGGCAAGTCGCCGACCGTGCTCAAGGTACGGCCGACGATGCCGCGCGTTCGGCACAGGCTGCGCAACAGGCTGTGGGTGTGGCGCAAGGCACCGCCGACAACGCAACCCAGGCTGCCAGTGCGGCACAGCGCTCTGCGGAGGTCGCGCAGGACATTGCCGACAACGCCAGAGCCAGCGCCGACAGCGCCGCTGCACGCCTGCAAGGTTTTGGTGAGGGTGAAACCGTGCTTGGCCGTTTGCAGCAGGCAACCCGTGCCGGCAGCCAGGCACTGGCCGACACGCTGGGCGGCGGCGCGGTGGTGCGGGCCGATGGCAGCCTTGGCGGGCCGACTTATCAATTGACCGATATCGCCAATACAGGCGTTACTCAGTCGAACACGGTGGGTGATGCAATCAAGGCGCTCGACGGTTCGCTGGCAACGGTGCAAGCCAGGGCCGGGCAGGCTGGCGCCGAAGTCGGCACCTTGCGTGAACAGCTCGACAAAGGCGAGGTCGGTCTGGTGCGTCAGTCCCCGGACAGCCGCGACATCCAGATCGCCCGTGATGCCGATGGCACCCGTGTCGATCTTGCGGGCCGTCAGGGGCCAAGAGTCTTGACGGGGGTGAAGGATGGCGCGGTCAGCGCCGATAGCAGCGAGGCGGTGACGGGACGGCAGTTGAACGCGGTGGGGCAGCAGATTCAGCGTCTTGACCGGCAAGCCACGGGCATGGCCGTCGACAGTCGGGGCGACGGCAGTGACCGTGCCCGCGCCACGCCGGGCAGCCGTGGAGTGGCGCTGGGTAGTGACGCTCAAGCCGTTGGTGAACGCAGCATCTCTGTGGGGGCCGGCGCTACCGCTCAAGGGGCGCGCAGCACCGCGTTGGGCAGCGATGCCCGAGCCAGTGCGCCCAACAGCGTGGCACTCGGTGCCGGTTCGCAGGCCACGCGCGCCGATACCGTGTCGGTAGGCAGTGTCGGTCGCGAGCGGCAGATCACCCATGTCGCCGAGGGCACAGAGGCCACCGATGCGGTGAACCTCGGTCAGGCCACTCGCATGTTCGATCAGGCCGCCGAGCAGTCGCGCCAGCAGGCCAACGCCTACACCGACAGACAAATCGGCGCCCTGCGTCAGGAAGCCTTCGCCGGTATCGCCTCGGCCATGGCCATGGCGGCCTTGCCGTCGACCTCGTCCCCCGGGAAATCCATGGTGGCCATGGGCACCTCGTATTACGAAGGCCAGTCGAGCCTGGCAGTGGGGCTTTCCGGACGCAGCGCCGATGGCACCTGGGCCTACAAGGCCAATGGCTCCGGAAACGGCCAGGGCAGCATCGGCATGGCGGTCGGGGTCGGCTACGAGTGGTAGGCGATTTATCTCGATAGGACTGGGCCTAGGGCCGGCGCAATCCGCCGCCGGCGCAGGTCAGGCTACGCGTGGTTTTAGGAGCAGTCCGATGTTTCTCGCCCTTTTGCGCTGCGCACAATCAGCGCTCGATGAATCAATGCCCGTCGTTTGACGGGCCCAGTCGGTGCCACCCCGTTTTCCCGAGCGTTTCGGCCTGTTGTCCGCCGTGACGTGATTGCGGCCGGCGCGCACCCGTTTACGCCACAGGGTCAGTTATCGTGAAAGTCATTTCGTGTTCCGCGTGGCAGGCGACCAGCCTGTGTGTCATGCCGCTCAACCCTATTCGCGCGATCATTCGCGCCTTTCACCGCAACGCGCTGCAGGACTGGCACGGACTGGGCCTGTTGACCCTGACGGGGTTGTCGGCGTTGCTGGTGCCGTCCGTGACGCTGGCCGGCAACGGTGTACACATCAACGCGAACAACGATTCCGAATGCCTGAGTTTCAACGATCCCCAATCAAGCTTCAGCACCGGCAGCGCCTCTGCCATTGCCGGCATCTACCTGGGCGAAACGCTGACCTACAAGGATGGCGCATCTGGCAAATGCCCCCCCGGCAACAAGAACGGGCAGACCAACACGGCGTTGTTTTATCGTCCGGCGGAGCTTGAGGGGATCGGTGTGACTTCGCTGTCATTGGGGGGCGAGCTATACGTCAACAGTGGCCGCCTGATGCTGGGCATGGCAGACGGCAGTCTGATGATCGGCCAGAACGAAGTGCTCGCCAGCAACGGCGGCATGGCTGTCGGCCGCACTGCCCAGGCTACCGTGCCCGGCAGTATTGCGTTTGGACAGGAGGCCCGATCGACGAGTACCCACGCCATTGCCTTCGGCAACCGTGCCTCGGCCACCGGGGCTTTTGCGTTGGCGTTCGGGTCGGCTTCGACTGCATCCGGTGAGAGCGCGACCATCTTTGGTGCCTCATCGCTGGCCGGTGGTCCTTCGTCATTTGCCGGTGGGCGTTTCGCCCAGTCTCGCGGTGCTTCTTCGGTGGCATTGGGGCGCAGCACCATTGCGGCGCAGGACAATAGTCTTGCGCTTGGATTCTCCGCCCAGGCCCCTCTTGCCGCAGCCGTCGCGCTGGGTAACAACAGCGTGGCAGTGGCACTGCATGAGGTCGCCCCCGTCATACTCAATGGCACGTCGTACAGCTTTGACAGCAGCAAGGCTGTCAGTACCTTCAGCATCGGTGGAGCGAACACTCGTCCATTGCTCAACCTCGCGCCGGGCGCCGTGAACCCGACCAGCACCGATGCCATCAACGGGGCTCAGTTATTTGCCGGATACACCGCCATCCAGCGGCTTGGCGACCGTGAAGCGATCGCCAGTCAATCAGTGGCCGATGCCTTGGGCAGCGGACCGTTGGGTGAGGACAGTCGCGTGGTGCTGCCGCCGCTGTCGCTGGTCAGCCTCGAGCCCGGCGTACCTCAGCCGACTTCGTTGCTCGGTGGACTCACAGCCCTGGATCGTTCTCATGCCAACACCGACAAACAACTGGGCCAGGTGTTCGACAGCGCCTTTGCCACGGCACTGGCCTTCGACCAACTGAATGTCGCTGGTCGCCTGCGCTGGAACGCTGAGACGGGCGCCTATGATGCAGCCCACGGCGCCGCCGGGCACAACCGGATCATCGACCTCGCTGTCGGTCAGGCAAGCTCCGATGCGATCAACAAAGGTCAGCTGGACGTGGTCGAGGGTCGAGCGCTGGACGCCGGGCAGGCCGCCGATGCCGCCGCCACGCTGGCCCTTCAGGCCCGTCAATCGGCGAACGAAGTCGAGACGGCTGCTCGACAGGCGCGGGCCACTGCAGCTCAGGCCGAACGTGATGCCGCCCAGGCCCGTCAGACCGCCGATGCCGCACAAGCCACTGCCCACTCCGCCAACGATGACGCCACTCAGGCGCAGGCTACCGCGGATGCTGCTCAAGGTGATGCCAGTGCCGCCAACGACACAGTTGCGCAGGCCCGGCAAGCAGCTGAGCACGCCCAGCGCGATGCCGATCAGGCCTCACAACAGGCGGCACAGGCCGACCAGCTCGCGATCACGGCGCAAGAACACAGCGCACGCGCTGCCAGCGCCGCCGATGACGCTCGAGTCCAGACCCAGGCGGCCACCCGGCATACGGAGTTGGCGCGTGACACCGCAAGCCTGGTATATGCCGAGGCCGGGCAGGTCCAACGCAGTGCTGCCGCTGCCGAAGAAGCGGCAGTCGCGGCGCAAACCTCTGTGGAGGACGCACGTCGCAGCGTCGATAGCGCCTTACAAACCGGGCGCGACGCGGGCACCGCCGCGCAGACGGCTCAGGCGAGGGCTGACAGCGCCCGGGCGGCTGCCGCGTCGGCACAGGCTGCGGCGGACAGCGCGCAAGCCACCGGGAGCGACGCTACGGCTATCGCCATTGATGCTGGTGCAGCCGCAGGCGTCGTACAAGGTTCGGCTGACACTGCCCTGAACAATGCGGGTGTAGCCACACAGACCGCTGAAGGTGCCCTGGCCAACGCGGACAAGGCGCAGGCTTCGATCGCAACGACGCGGGAGATTGCTGAAAACGCTCAAACTGCCGGCGACAAGGCGGCTGCGTCGGCGGCGTTAGCCCAGCAACGCGCCGGGACGGCGCAAGTCTCGGCGCAAGCGGCACAAGTGTCGGCCTCCGATGCCCTGAGCGCAGCGCAAACCACTCAGGCTCATGCCGACAGGGCGCTGGAAGTGGCCAATGCAGTCCGCGCCGGTGCCGACAAAGTGCATGCAGATGCCATCGCGGCAGTGAGCGCCTCGGACGCCGCACGGCAGACTGCACAAGGTGCTGAAAAGCGCGCCGATCAAGCGCAGGCCTCAACGGCCGAGGCCCGAAGATCCGCCGAAACGGCACAGGCAACCGCGACCCGGGCCGACACTGCGGCGGCTGATGCCCGTCAATTCGCGAACGCGGCGCAAGCCACTGCTGATCAGGCCCTCGACACTGCCAGTGCCGCTCGACATGGCGCCGGACAGGCACAGCAAACCGCTGAACGCGCATCGGTCATCGGCGAAGGCGCCAGAGGTGTCGCCGAGTCCGCCGAGGGAGTCGCGCGTCGCGCAGCAGATTCGGCAGCCACTGCCCATCAGGTCGCCGATGCCGCTTCGACCACCGGGATACATGCGCAGGACCTGGCGACTCAAGCCCAACGCGCGGCGGACACCAGCCTGCGCAGTGCCACTGAAGCGCTGGACGATGCGCAGCAGGCGAGCGAAGTCGCAGGGCTTGCTCGGGATTCTGCCGAGAGCGCTGTGACCGCCGCTGGCAATGCACGAAAAACGGCTGATGCAGCACGAGACTCCGCCAATGCTGCGCAGGAAACCGCGACCCTCGCAGGTCAGCACGCCGGGGCTGCCCAGGGTACGGCCGATCAGGCATTCGATGCTGCCGCCGTAGCCCGACACACGGCTGAATCGGCCCAAGGGACTGCCGACAGCGCCAAGGCCAGCGCCGACATCAGCGCGAATCAACTGCAGGGAGTGGGGGCGGGTGAAACAGTGGTTAACCGTATCGACAACGCGATCCGCAATGCTGCCGGCACGGCCAGCGATTTTCTCGCCCGTGTACTTGGTGGCGGAGCAGGCATCGGTGCCGAGGGCCATCCTGTCGCGCCGTCCTACACCCTCGGCCAGCGCAATGTGGACGGCAACATGACGCCTTCCTCACACAATAATGTGGGCGACGCACTGAGCAATCTGGACGGCAACCTGCACACGATCAACACCGTTTTGCAGGAACAGGGCAGAGGGATTGCTGATCTTGGGGCTCAGGCCCGTGACCTGCGCGACGATACGTTGCTGTGGGATGAAACAACGGGGCGCTATACCGCTGGCCGTGGCGAACAGCGCGATATCCCGGCCCGTATCGGTAATCTTGCAGACGGTCTGGTGCCGACCGATGCGGTGAACAAACGCCAGCTCGATGGCGTCAAGGGGACTGCCGACGAGGCTGTGGATCTTGCCAGCGATGCCCGCGAACGCGGTGCCCGTGCAGAGACAACGGGCAGCAATGCACTGACTGCCGCCTCACAGGTACATCAGGCCGCCGAGACCACCAGGCTATCCGCCGAAACCGCCGGGGCTACTGCCAGCGAGGCCCGACAGACTGCTGAAAGTGCCCGGCTCGGTGCCGAATTGACCGGTCAAGTCGCGCAGCGTGCTCTGGGGCATCTGCAAGGGCTGGCAGAAGGAGAAAGCGTGCTCGGCCGATTGCAGGAAGCAGCTCGCGCGGGCAGTCAGGCAGCGGCTGATGCAATAGGGGGTGGTGCAGCTGTCAAAGCCGACGCAACACTGCATGCGCCAGGTTTTACTCTGGACTCTCGCGGCATTACAGCCGGCGACGTTGGCCAGGCATTCGCCGCGCTCGATGGCGACATGGCCAACGCGAACGCGCAGGCGGTGCAGGCAACTGCCGACGTACATGACCTGCGCGACCAGGCCACCGAAGGCAGGGCAGGGTTGGTGCGTCAGAATACGACCGCCGGCGATATCCAGATCGCCAGGGACACCGACGGCAATCGCGTTGACCTGAACGGTGGGCAAGGCTCGCGGACCCTGAGCGGGATTCAGGACGGTGATTTGAGCGCCGAGAGTCGCGACGCCGTCACCGGTCGCCAGCTCAATGCCGTGAAGCAGCGAGTAGACCTGCTTGACCAGCAGCACTCGGGTGTGGCCGTGGACAATCGTGGCGATGAAAGCGACAGCGCTCACGCCGCCTCGCAGAGCAAGGCGCTGGCTGCGGGTGCCAATGCTCAGGCGGGTGGCGCCGGCAGTGTCGCCATCGGTGCCGGTGCGCAGACCCCGGCGGATCAAGGCACAGTCATCGGTGCCGATGCCAAGGCTGGCGCAAGCAACAGTGTCGCCGTCGGTTCCGGCTCACAAGCCAGCCGGGCCGACAGCGTTGCCGTCGGCAGTACCGGACGCGAGCGGCAGATCACGCATGTAGCCGACGCGACCCGGCCCACAGATACCATCAACTTGCGCCAGTCTTCCGCGCTATCCCGCCAGGCCGCAGAACACTCCTTGCGCCAGGCCACTACCTACACTGATCGTCGGGTCGGGCAATTGAGCGAGGACGTTTACGCTGGCATTGCTTCGGCCATGGCGATGGCCGGATTGCCTATGGCTTCGACTTCAGGCAAATCGATGCTGGCGATGGCGAGCGCGGTATACGAAAACCAGCCCGCCGTGGCAATCGGCCTGACTGCCCGCTCACAAAGCGGTCGCTGGACCTACGGTGCCACGGGAACCGGCACTGCACGCGGCGACTATGCCGTCACGATGGGGGTGGGCTATCACTGGTAGTCGCTTGAGTGACTGTTGCTGCAGGATGCTACTCAGGTGCGTGAAGGACGTTGGGTTGTCCTGGATCGAATGACCTGTCAGCGGTCCGTGCGCGGCATGGTCTCTACCGACTGGACTCGCTCGGATTTATCTGCCGAACACCAGCGATTCCTGCCTTGCTGTTTCGCCTGATAGAGACAAGTGTCGGCCGCTTTCAGCAGCGCGGTCGGCGTCACTGATTCGTCAACCGGATAGCCTGTCGTGATCCCTGCACTGGCGGTGACGTATCCGAGCGGGTGCCCGGCATGATCCAGTTTCAGTGAACGAATGGTCTGCAGAATGTCTTCGGCCACCTGAATCGCCCCGGTGCTGTCGGTATCGGGCAGCAGCACGGTGAATTCCTCGCCGCCGTAGCGCACGGCCAGGTCCGAGGGCCGCTTGACCGCTTTGCGGATACCGTCGCCGACCGCGATCAGGCAGTCGTCGCCAGCGGCGTGGCCGTACTGGTCGTTGTAGCGTTTGAAGTAGTCGACATCGAGCATGATCAGCGACAGTGGGGTGCCCTGACGTCGGGCGAGGCGAATCTCGTCGGCGAGTGCCGCATCCAGGCGCCGACGGTTGCCCAGACCGGTGAGGCTATCCGTGAGCGCCATGTCGCGCATGGTCTTGTGGGCCGAGCGAATCTCCCGCTCCATAGCCATGCGCTGGCGCAACTGGCTCAGCACGATCAGCCCGAAACAGGCCAGCACCAGAATCAGGAACACCAGCACGAAACCGTTTTTCAGCAGGTCCTGGCGCCACGGCGCGATGATCGAATCCCGGGACAAACCGGCCTCCACCACCAGTGGATAGGTGCTCAGCGCGCGGTAGCCGTACAGACGCTCGGTGTCGTCGACCACGGCCCTGACTTGAGCGACGCCTTCGCTGGCGTTGGGCAGATAAGTCTTGAAGATCTCGCTGTTGGCCAGGCTCTTGCCGACCACCGATGCAATGAACGGCCTTCGTACCAGGATCGTACCGTCGCGCATGGCCAGCACCAGCGCACCTTTGTCATCGATCCGGAAGTCACCGTAATAGTCGACGAAATAGCTGACCTTGACCGTGCCCAGCAGCACGCCGGCGAATGAGCCGTCGGGATTGTTCAGGCGGCGGGAGATAGGAATGATCAGGTCGTGAGTGGAGCGGCTTTCCACCACCTGGCCGATACGCACGTGACGATCATCATGGTCGCGGTGGTACTGGAAGTAATCGCGGTCGGCATTGTTGGCCGTCTCGGGCGTTACTTCTTTGTCGGTCACGATCCAGTGTCCGTCAGGGCCGTAGATGAACAGGCCGTGCAACTGCGGCATGATTTTCGACTGTTGCACCAGCAATTTATGAATGCGTGGTACGTCGAGGTTTTGCAGGCCATCGCCTTCGACCCGTTCAGCCAGCCCCGCCGTGACCACATCGACCTGGCGAATGGTGTCTTCGGCATGCTGCGCGGTAGCGCGAGCGAGGTTGGTCACCGAGTCGCGCGCGGACGAAAACACTGAGCGATAGTCGCGCCACGTGCGCCAGCTCTCGACCGCCAGAAAGGCCACCACCACCATCAGCATGAAGCTCACGGTCAGCCGGAACGTCGAGCCGGCCCTCACCGTTTTGATGGACGTGCGCGTTGGCTCGTCTGTGGCAGGCGTTTGTGGAGAGCGTCCGGGCATCGACTGTTCCTTGAAAGCGTTGTGAATCTTCAGCTGGCAAACAGTATGACAAGGATCGGCGGCTAATCGGGGCCAGCACTGTTATCGACAGATTGATTCGGGCTGATTGTCCTTTTCTGGTTGACGGTGAAACGCTTTTCAGACGGTTTATCGCTTTCAGGCGAGTCAGTAATCTGTGCCCATCTTGAACGCAAACGAACTCACACAACTAAAAAGGGATTCACACATGAGCACTCCAACTTACAACCGCCTGAACAAAGACGACGCCGTGGTTCTGCTGGTCGACCACCAGACCGGCCTGATTTCTCTGGTTCAGGACTTCTCGCCAAACGAGTTCAAGAACAACGTGCTGGCGCTGGCCGATCTGGCCAAATTCTTCGAGTTGCCGACCATCCTCACCACCAGTTTCGAACAAGGCCCGAACGGCCCGCTGGTGCCGGAACTCAAGGAAATGTTCCCGGACGCGCCGTACATCGCCCGCCCAGGCCAGATCAACGCCTGGGACAACGAAGACTTCGTCAAGGCGATCAAGGCCACCGGCCGCAAGCAGATCATCATTGCCGGTGTCGTGACCGACGTGTGCGTAGCGTTCCCGACCCTGTCGGCGCTGGCGGAAGGGTTTGACGTGTTCGTGGTGACCGACGCTTCCGGCACCTTCAACACCACAGTGCAGCAAGCCGCGTGGAACCGCATGACCCAGGCCGGCGCACAAATGATGAACTGGTTCTCGGTGGCCTGCGAACTGCACCGCGACTGGCGCAACGACATCGAAGGCCTGGGCAATCTGCTGTCGCAGCGCATCCCCAACTATCGCAACCTGATGAATGGCTACGCGGCACTGACGGCTCATCAGAAATAATCTGACGCGTAAAAACGAAAGCCTGCCCTGAAAAGCAGGCTTTTGTTGTTTGCAGAAAACCAAAAAAAAACGCCCACCAAAATATCAAGGTGGGCGTCTGGGAAGATCCGGCTCAACAAGGAGGAGTTGGCCGGGCAGGGTATCGGAGCAGCGGTTTTGCGCTATCAGGCCACCGGGATCAGCGGGTCGGCCGCTGCCAGGGCGGTGGCGCGGTCAGCCGCCGGTGGGTAGATCCAGACGGAGTTGATCTGCTGTTTCAGTTCCTTGGCTTCCTGGCCCACCAGTTTCAACTGGCGATCCCAGCCTTCGGTGTACACGGCGCCCCAGGCACCGAGGTCCAGGCAGGTCACGTATTTGGGTTGGCTGTAGGTCATCGGCTCGACCCCGATCAGGTCCGCTGCCACGTTGTTGCCGGCGTAACGGCCCAACGCGATAGCGTGCTGGCAGGACATCGCGGCGAAGTTGCCCAGATCGTCGGTGGCGGCATAGGCCACATCGCCCGTGGCATAGATTCCGCTGCTGCCGAGCACTTTCAGGTGGCCATCGACCGACAGGCGACCCTGACGATCCCGGCTGCCGTTGATTTGCTCGGTCAACGGGCTTGCCTTGAAGCCTACGGTCCAGATCACAGTGCTGGATTCGATGCGCTGGCCGCCCGCCAGGGTCACGCCGCCGGCATCGACCGAGGCGACGCTTGCGCCCACCACCCACTCAATGCCCAGATGCTCGGACGCTTCGATGATGGACGGACGAATGCCGTCGCCCATGGTCGCGGCAATGTCCTTGCTGCGATCCACCACGATCACCCTGATGTCGGCGTCGTCGCCCAGCACGGCACGCAGGCGGGCCGGCATTTCGGTGGCGGTTTCGATCCCGGTGAAGCCGCCGCCGGCCACCACAACGGTATTGCGCGCCGGGCTGTCCGGCAGATCCTTGAGGGCGCGGATATGCGCTTCGAGACGTGTGGCCGACTCGATTTCATCGACATCGAAGGTATGCTCGGCGAAACCGGCCAGATCAGGACGCATCAGGCGACTGCCGGCGGCGAGCACCAGGCGGTCGTAGTTGAGTGTGCCCTGGGTGCCCGACAGATCGCGGTAGACCACTTGCTTGTTGCCCGACTCGATACTCTCGGCCACGCCCTGCACGAACTTCACGCCGACCGCCGCAAAAAGATCACCCAGCGGTGCCTTCATGGTGTGTACGTCCGGCTCGTAGAAACGTGGGCGAATGCGCAGTTCTGCTTGCGGTGCCAGCACCGTGATCTGAACGTCATTGCGATCATGCTGGTCCAGCAGGCGGGCAGCGCTCAGTGCGCTCCAGACACCCGCGAACCCGGCGCCGATGATGAGAATTTGCTGTTTCATGAGTGTTCTCCAGCCTGCAGGAATGAATGGGTGGGTTGTAACAGGGCGAGGTTTGCGTCGCTGGAGAGGATGTTAATGAGGGCGAGGGGAGCGAACCATTCAACATGGGGTTAGTCTGGGCACCCATGGGTTTTAGAAAACTATACCGAAGTATTAAGAGCGGTCGCCGAGAAGGCGTTCGATGCACTTCAGCAACTCGCCGCAATGAAAGGGTTTGGGGAAAACGGGCAAGCACCTGGCCTCAGGAAGCAGGGCAATATTGGGGTTGCCGGTGATGAAAATGGTCGGGATTTTCGTGCCCGTTTCCAGCAGGATTTTATGCAGTTGAATGCCCGACATCCCCGGCATCTGGATATCGGAAATCAGACAGGACGCAACGTCCGGTCCATCGGACGCAAGGAATGCTTCGGCACTGGCGTAAGTGCGCACGGTATAACCACTCGACCGCAACAGGCCATCGAGAGCAGTGCGCACGGATTCATCGTCATCGACAATCGTAATGACAGCGGTAGAGGACATTTCAATACCTGCGTATTCGCACGGGGCGGGAATGAAGTCAGCCCCAGGTTGCAAAATACGCTGTAGAGAATCGCCGCACACCATACATGGGTATTACGCCGTGCTCATCGCAGGTTCACTTCAACGCCGCGTCCATTCGCACCAGATCGGCGAACGTTCTTGCTGCCATCTTGCGCATGGCCTGGCCGCGATGAATCTTCACGGTGATCTCGCTCAAGCCGATTTCTGCCGCGATCTGTTTATTCATCAGCCCTGACACGGCCAGCGACATGACGGTCTGCTCACGAGGCGTCAGCGTTGCAAAGCGGTTGCGCAAGTGTTCGTTGTCGCGCTCGGATTCGCGACGCGCTCTGTCCCTTGCATGAGCCGTGGACACCGCATCGATCAGATCCTGCTCGCGGAACGGTTTGGCGAGAAAGTCCACGGCACCGGACTTCATGGCCCGGACCGTCATGGCGATGTCGCCGTACCCGGTCATGAAGATGATCGGCAGGCTGACGTTGGCCGCCACCAGTTCATTCTGAAAATCCAGCCCGCTGGTGCCTTGCAACCGTACATCCAGCACCAGGCATGAAGGCAGATCCGGACGCGGGTACTGCATGAATTCGGCGACGGAGCCGAACAGCGCCACCTGCAATCCGATCGAGCGCAACAGGCTGCCCAACGCCTCACGCAGCGGTGCATCGTCATCGACGATGAATACGAATGGTTGGTTGTTGATGATTTTGCTCATGGCGTGGCGTCCTGCAACGGCAGTGCGAATCGCAATGACGCTCCCTGGCCGACGGTGCTGGTTGCCCAGATTCGCCCGCCATGAAAATCGATGATCGAGCGGCAGATCGATAGTCCCATGCCCAGTCCTTTTTCCTTGGTTGTGAAGAATGGATTGAATAACGATGGCAATACTTCGGCGCTGATGCCGGGTCCCTGATCCGCAACCTCCAGCACTACTTCATCGGCGCTGATCCAGGAGCGGACATGCAGAATTCGCTGGCCCACTCCAACGACCTCCATCGCATGGCAGGCATTGATGATCAGGTTGATGATCACCTGCTGAAGTTGAACCCGATCCACATTGACCAGCCCCGCGCCAGCAGCCAGTTCAACCTTGGGACTGATGCCGTGATGGCTGATTTCCTGCCTCACCAGACACAGCGATTCGCTGACGATGTCATCCAGCGACTGACGCTGACGCAGGGGATCGCACTTGCGCGACATTGCCCTGATCCGGCTGATGATGTCGCTGGCGCGACAGGCGCTCGCGACGATTCGATCGAGTGAGTCGAGCGCTTCCTTGAGATCAGGTTGCGGGCGTTCCAGCCAGCGGCGACAGGCTTCGCCACTGCTGGTGATGGCCGTCAGCGGCTGGTTGACTTCGTGGGCAATCGAGGCGGCCAGTTCACCCAATGAGGTGACGCGGGTGACATGGGCCAGTTGCGTGCGGGCATGAAACAGCGCTTCTTCGGCCTGCTTGCTGGCTGTGACATCCATGATTGCGCCGAGGTATTCGGTTCGCCCCTGATGCGAGGAGAGGGCCGTCGCAATCATGTGAATGTGTTTGATGCGTTCGTCCGGCATGCGCAGGCGCAGTTTGATTTCGATTTGCGGCTGATGGCGTGCTGCCTGGGCAAATACCGCTCGTGCCAGGAGTTGATCCTCGGGGTGAATCCGGGCGAGGACCAGGCTCGTGGTCGGCGTAACGTGCAGCGGATATTCGAAGATCCTTGCCGACTCGTCAGACCAGGTCATCGTCTCGCTGTCACCGTGAAAACCGATGCTGCCAGTCTGACTCAGGCGTTGCGCGCCCAGCAGATACGCCTCGTTCTGCCGCAGACAGTCGGCAGCATGCTTGCTGCGCACGGCGAGAAAGGTGATGGCCGACAACGCCGTCAGACAGCGGAAATAGCCGGTGGTCGAACTCCACTGATGATAGCCGCCGTTGTAGACATAAAGCGCGGTCAGCAGGCCGATACAGAACACTGCAACGGTGATCACCACGCTGATCGAAAACAGGTTGGCGGCCATCAGCAGGAGGGTGATGTAGAGGATGGTCGGCGCCCAGTCGGTGTGGGTCTCGGAGTTGATGACGAAAATGCCGCACGCCACGATCACGCCCACGACCCAGCCCAGTGAGGTGAACACCGGGTTCTGGTGTGTACCGGGCGAAAATGTATTCGGCCGCAGGTGTTTGAAGAACAGCCTGCCGACGCCCAGCTGAAGACGCAGACGCCAGTTGTCCGTGTTGGCAGACCTGTTCATGTTCATGTCGGCCATGCCCTTCTTGTTTTTTCGGGTTCGAGACGATGCCGGCCCACTCTAAAAACAATCGAGGCTGCCCGATAGGACAAATATCCCTGAAATCCTGCCAGACGGCCTGCGCCCGAAACAGACGCAGGCCGCTTTTAACGGGCTCTCAATAGTCCCAGAAAGCCGCGATCCAGCGGAATGCGTCACCGTTCAGCGCAACCCGGCCAACGGAGGGGAAGGGCAAGTGCGTCGCGACGAACAGCTCACCGCTCGCGGCCGCTTCCTGCATCAGGCGGACCCGAACGCGCACCGACTCTTCGGGATCGTGTTCGAAACCGTTGTGCCAGTCCGGATGGTCGAAGGCGACCGGGAACAGGGCATCCCCGGCGAAAGTCAGTTTCTCGCCGTTGGAGGTCACGTAAACCACACTGTGTCCCGGCGTGTGGCCGCCGGTCATTTTGGCCACCACACCCGGCGCCACTTCATATTCGTCGTCGAAGGTCCGCACCCGGTCGCGATAGTGCTCGATGAATTGTTGGGCCGTGATCCGCAGAACGTCTGGCACTGGCGAAGGCATGGCGGTGTGGGAGAAGTCCGGCGATGTCCAGAAGTCGACTTCGGTTTTCGCCACATGGATGCGCACATCCGGACGCAGACGGTTTTTCACTTCATCGACCAGCAGGCCGCCGACATGGTCCATGTGCATGTGGGTGATGATGATATCGGTCACCGACTCAAGGCTGATCCCGGCGGCGTCCAGCCGTTTGGGAAATTGACCGGCGCGGGGGAAACCGGGGAACTGGCCGCCCAGCCCGGCGTCGACCAGAATCACCTGGTCAGCGCTGCGCACCACCAGCACGTTGAGCGCCCAGTCGAACGCGTCCGGCCCCAGGTACATGTCCTTGAACCAGGCCGCGCGTGCCGCCGGGTCGGCATTGGTGGACATGGTTTCGGTCGGCAGCGGCAGCACACCATCGCTGACCACCAGCACGTCGATTTCACCGACACGCACCGCATAGCGCGACGGCACCAGATCCTCGGGCGCCGACTTGAGCGAATCGGTGTTCGAGGAGTGCTGGCCCATCCATTGCTGGCCGGTTTCATCATTCTGGCTGAGAGCGTTCAGTTGCGTTGTCATGGTTGTTCTCCGAAAGCCTGGCGTAGAAATCACGGTTGAAAGGCGCACTCCCGGCAATAGGGAATGGGCGTTTCTGCCGGATCAGTGTCCATCGCAAGGCGTTCGCGAACCACCATACATGGGTATCCACGGGCATACTCAGGTATAGGGCAGGGCCAACGGGGCTGCGGCTTCTATCCATGAAGCAGCCAATGCCCGAAGCGTTGCTCCGGGCATTTTGAGTTCACCTCAGACTGTCACCACAACCTTGCCGACCTGCTGATTGGCTTCAAGAAAACGGTGCGCATCCTGGATGTCATCCAGGGCGAATGTCCGGGCAATGATCGGTTGTAAAGCACCGGATGCCAGCCCCTCGACAATGAACGTTTTGGCGCGTGCAAGGGTGGCCGCGTCCGCGACGATTTCGGCGTAGAGATAGCCTTTGAGCGTCAGGCTTTTACCCAGCACGGTGAACAACGGAAACGGTGTGGGTTCAGGACTCAGCGCGCCGTACTCGAGCAAGATGCCGCCTCGGGCCATGCTTTGAGTCAGCGGCTCGAACGATGGTCCACCCACCGGATCGAACACCACTCGCACACCTTTACCATCGGTCAATTTCATGACCGCAGCCACCATGTCCTCCTCGTCGCTGACGATCACGTGCGCCGCACCGGCGTCCAGCAAGGCCTGCTTCTTGGCGCGGGTACGGGTCACGGCAATCGCGGTGGCGCCGACCATCCGGGCGATCTGAAACGCAGCCAGGCCGACACTGCTGGAGGCGGCAGTGACAAGTACGAAATCGCCTGTGTGCAGTTTCGCCTGTTCGACCAAAGCCCCCCATGCGGTGACGTATTGCATCCAGGACGCTGCCGCTTGTTCGAACGACAGGTTCTGCGGATGTTTGACGGTAAGGTAGGCGGGCACATTCGCCAGCTCGCCGTAGGTGCCCCAGCGCGCGATGTCCAGCGGCGGAATCACGCTGACTGCATCGCCGACCTTGAACTCGCTGACGCTGGCGCCGACCGCGACCACCACACCGGCAGCTTCGTAGCCGAGACGGCTGGGAAACTCCGCTTCCTGCAGATAGGCATGATTGCGGAACATCACTTCGGCGCGATTCAGGCCAAAGGCTTTGACCTCGATCTGCACTTCGTCCGCAGCGGGCGCCGGGACGTCGACGTTTTCCAGTTTCAGGACGCTCGCGTCACCGTATTCATGAATCCTGACAATGCGTGCCATGTATGCCTCCTCGCTTATCAATGAAATCCCACTTTGGTGGTTCAGTGGAGTGGGCACCAATTTAGGCTTTGGCCGGGGTCGGATAAAGGCCTAGGATGGCGCAACACTAGAAACAACGAGTTTCCAATGGATCGTCTCACACTGATGTCCACTTTCGTCAAAGCCGTGGAGCTGGGCTCCTTCAGCGCCGTGGCGGATGAACTCAATCTGTCCCCTCAGATGGTCGGCAAACAGGTGAAAATGCTCGAGCAACACTTGGGCGTTTCGCTGCTCAATCGCACCACCCGCAAGCAAAGCCTTACCGATTTCGGCCGCACGTTCTATCAACGGGCGAAGCTGATCCTGGCCGACATGGACGCCGCCGAAGAAATGGCCGCCGTGACCCGAGGCGTGCCCAGCGGCCGGTTGCGGATCAATGCGCCGGTTACCTTCGGCGTCAGCACGCTGTCGCCCCGGTTGCTGGAGTATATGGTCCGGTATCCGCAGGTGTCCGTGGACCTGACGCTGTCCAATGAACTGGTCGATCTGCTGGACGGCGGCTACGACGTGGTCTTTCGCATCGGCGAACTCGCGGACAGCAGTCTGAAGGCCTTGCCGCTGACGCCGTATCACATGGTGCTGTGCGCGGCGCCGTCCTATCTCGCACGTCGCCCACCCATCACCACCCCTTGGGATCTTCAGGAGCATGAATGCCTGGCATTCGCCTACTCGGACGGACGCTCACACCTGCGCTTCGAAGGCCCGGAAGGTGTTATCGATGTGCCGATTAAAAGCCGTTTGACGATTAATCAGGGCGATCCGTTGCTGTCCGGGGCCGTGGCAGGGCTGGGTGTGGTGATGTTGCCGCTGGAGCTGGTCAAGGATGCATTGCGAAGCGGCACGCTGGTCAGTCTGCTGCCGCAGTACAAGGTGCCGGTTTCGCCGATGAACCTTCTGTACGCGCCGGATCGGCGGCTGACGCCGAAGGTGCGGAGTTTTATTGATTTTGTGCGTGTAGCGTTTGGACAAGAGCTGCGTTGAGTGATGACTGAACGATCAGAGATCTGTCGCAACAATTTCCCCGAATCCGGGCTTCACATACTTTCGCCACTCATCGACAATGCGCGCTCTGTTCCGGGGTAGTTCAGCGGTAGAACACTCGGCTCCTAACCGGGTGGGCGCTGGTTCGAATCCAGCCCCCGGACCCACTACATAGTAGGTCACAAGGAAGTATGTCCAGGCTTGAGGGTGAATCGGATGCGCTCATCGGAGTAAACGCCGGTTATGCGCACTTTCAACTGTCTCGCGCGCTCACTGCACGCGACAACGACGCCAGTCCGAAAGCACTTGCCCGGATCGAACGCTGGCAAAAGGTTCTCGAAAACCTGATGCATGGCCGTGCACTGTATGGCTCGCGGACTCCGTTTGCCGACCTGCCCGAATGGATCACGCTGGAAGTGGCCACTGGCGGCTTTGCAACGGGCAACCTTCTGGCCGGTGGCGAGTTGACCGCTCATGAGCGCCAGTTGGCGTCATCGATTCCCGGCATTCGAGCGGGTTACGAACGGCTCGATTTGAATAGGTGGCATCTTTCAGACGAAGGCGTCAGAACGCTGCAAGAGCGATTGACGAACGAAGACTATCGGATCGATGTACCGGAAGAGGCTGCGTTGCTGACAGTGGCCTGGTTTCTGGGGCAACAACGCGTCGAAGAAGCCAGGACGTTGATTGAGCAGATCGCTCCTTTCTTCGAACGAGTGCGTTTCTTTCCCGCGGCAGCCAACGAGCGCCCGCTCTCGATGGTTGAAGTTGAAGTTTTCAACGCTGGCCAAATCAGCCTGCGCCTGTCCGTCCTTTTACCCCAGCCTCGTCTTACCGTTCAAAAGCATGTTGTTGAGCGCAGGTTGCCTCTCTACGACGCGGCGGTCTCGCTTTTCCTTCTGACGTACAACGATGGTTGGCCTTGCAGGTATTACCCTGAAGGCTGGTTCGAGCGCGCTTCGGTGCTTTGTACAGAGTTTGATAACGCCACTGAGGCTGATCCTCGCCGCACAAGTGACCCAAGGGATCGGGTGGCGGAATTGCTGGCGCTGCTCAAGCAATGCGCCATTGATCCAGCATCGCTAACGGGGCGCCAGGTTGGGCGCATTCGCAGAATCGTCGACGACTTTGTAGCCAAGCATGGACATCCAGAGTCAGAAGATCATTCCAGCAAGCGCGCACAGCAGCGTCATCACGTATCAGCTTCGGCACACTATCTGATTGCCAAGGCTGCTTCCGCGCGCCTGGCGAGATATCCAGTCTCGGAAGGCATCTCTGATTTCGCGCCGTTACTGACGCCTATCACCAACGAAGAGGCGAAGGTTTATTCATTGAAGGAGGGTGAGACTATTCCTCCTTCGGTTCGTCGACGCCTCGAACGTTGCCGAAAGGGAACGGTTGCAGAGTTGATTGACCATGGCGTCATCACATCCGCAGATACAGTGGCGAAAGTGCTGCCGGCGATGACGGCACAGATCTGTAGCGCCGGATATCGAGATGTCGCGGTGCGGGCACTGTCCGTCGCTACCTATCGTGCTTTCAGGTGTCGACGCTCTCTATTGCTGCTGAACATGCAGCGTCAGGTGAAAATCGATGACTTGCCTTGGGTGAAAGCCCTGGAGACCGAGTACGAGGCTGGTGCTCTGGCGATTGAAGGTGCCAGACAGGCTTTGATCGAAGCGTCCGCGTTGACCCTTGCTGCATTTCCTCAGGCCATTCTGCCAAACAAGTTGCTTCAGGAGTTTTCCTCGCTTGCCGAATCGGCCAAGCTGGATCTGCCCTTCGTAGAAGAGATCGCGGCTGACATTTTCATGGGCGCTTTCTCCGGCAAGTTCGTGAAGGCTGCCAAGCGTTCAGTCCGGTTGATGGGCGGATCTCTTTACGCACGCTATTACGATATCGATATGGATCAGTTGGCTGCACTATCCGAGCAGCGAAATTCACGAAGCAATAGTGATGTGCTGGCTGGTTTGTGCGCGCGGCGGGCGAATGCCGATATCGGTAGATGGAGTCCGGCAAACAACGGCACGATCATCGAACAGCAACAGATATTGACCACGCAAAACCTGGCAATCCTGTTTGATGATTTGGGCCTGAAGAGGTTGCTACATGACCGTTTGGGCTCAATGGCCGAGGCATGTTTCAAATGGATATGCAGTCGGCAGCAGATGCAGATCAAGTTCTACCATGCACGTCTGGTCATGTTGAAAAACACAGCGTATGCGTGGCGCCAGATGATGTTTTACCTGTCGATGCTGGATCAGTCCCGGTTGGAGAGTGTGCTTGGAAACATTGAGGTGCATTTTGCGGCTCAATCCAGTGCATTTCAGGAGCGATTTCTTCCCGCCATGATCGGGTTGCGCATGGCGGTATCTGGAAGTCGGTTGACTTTGGCTCACCAAGAGCGTGAGGGAAGTAAGGTTTTTCTCGGGTGGACCACTGAACGGCACTGGCTGATGCCTTCCTAGATATCGGAAAGCTCCAGGCGAAACGAAAGGCCTGCCTTCAAAAGCAGGCTTTTCGCATTTCCAGAGATGCCTTCATTTCACCGCCGCCCGGTCCGCGTACTCACATCCACCCAAACAGCCAGCACCAGAATGCTGCCCTTGACGATCATCTGCCAGTAACTGTCGACGTCGAGCATCGACATGCCGTTGTCCAGACTGGTGATGACCAGCGCGCCGAGGAGGGCGCCGTAGACCGTGCCGGAGCCGCCGCGCATCGAGGTGCCGCCGATGAAGCAGGCCGCGATGGCGTCGAGTTCGCCCATGCTGCCGGCCGAGGGCGAGCCGGCGGCCAGGCGGGCGGTGTTGACCACCCCGGCGAAGGCGCACATCACGCCCATGATTCCGAAAATCCAGAGTTTTACGGCCTGCACGTTGATGCCGGAAAGGCGCGTTGCTTCCATGTTGCTGCCCACGGAATAGACGCGTCGGCCGAACACGGTCTGGCTGGTCACGTAGCTGAATCCGCCCAGCAGGATCAGCAGAAGCAGGACCGGCACGGGAATCCCGTCATAGCTGTTGAGGGTCTGGACAAAGGCGGCCAGCACCGCGCCAATCAACAACACGCGTGCCACGTCACGCACCAGCGAGTGTGCCGCGAGGCCGTGAAGGGCGCGATTTCGCCGTTGTTTCCAGGTCAGGAACAGCGTCAGTGCGAACAGGACAACGCCTAGGCTAGTGCCGACGGAGTGCGGTAAATACCCTTGGCCGATGTAGACGAGTTCCGGTGACACCGGGGCGATCGTTGTGCCGCCAGTGATCCCCAGCAGAATGCCCCGAAAAGCCAGCATGCCCCCCAGCCCCACGATGAACGACGGAATGCGCAGATAGGCCGCCATGTAACCGTTGGCAAGGCCGATCAGCAGTCCGCACACCACAACAAGGCTCAGGTTCGCCAGCAGCGGTACGTGGTAGACAACATCGAGAATGGCTGCCACGCCACCGAGCAGCCCCAGCAAGGAGCCGACTGACAGATCGATCTCGCCGCTGATGATGACCAGTACCATGCCGCAGGCGAGAATCCCGGTGATGGACATCTGGCGCAGCAGGTTGGAGAGGTTGCGCGGTGTCAGGAATCCGCCCTCGGTCTGCCAGCTGAAGAACAGCCAGATAACCGCCACGGCAAACACCAGCGCGAGCATCTTGTAGCGGGTGAAAAGTTGTTTGACCTGATTCATTTACGCGGACTTCCGATCTTTATTGTTATGGCTGTCAGGCTGGCTGAGTGCGGCAGCGAGCACCTGTTCCTGAGTGAGGTCATGGTTGATGAAATCGCCCTGCAACCGGCCTTCGCCGATCACCAGTACGCGGTCGGAAACGCCGAGCACTTCGGCCAGTTCCGAAGACACCATGATGATCGACACGCCTTCGGCCGCCAGCATTCCCATCAACTTGTAGATCTCGTACTTGGCGCCGACATCCACGCCTCGGGTCGGCTCGTCGAGAATCAGGACGCGGGGTCTGGCCAGCAGCATCTTGGCCAGCACGGCTTTCTGCTGATTGCCGCCGGACAGGCTGGTGATCGGCAGGAACGGGCTCGCGGTCTTGAGGTGCAGGCGCGAGATTTCCCGATCGATGCTGCCCAGCTCGGCTTCGGCATCGATGCGGGTCAGTTTCGAGAAACTGTCCAGCACGGCCAGGGTGATGTTCTGGCCGACACCCAGGTCTGGAATGATCCCCTGGCGCTTGCGGTCTTCGGGCACCAGACACAAGCCTGCACGGATTGATTTGAGCGGCGTGCGGGTGTCGACGAGTTGGCCATCCAGCCACACTTCACCTTCATGACGACCGGGGTAGGCGCCGTATAACGCGGTCACCAGCTCGGTGCGGCCTGCACCGACCAGCCCGGCGATGCCGAGGATTTCCCCGCGTTTGAGGGTGAACGAAATATCGTCGACCCGTTTACGTGCGGGATTGTCGACGTCGTAGCAGGTGATGTGGCGCGCCTCGAAGATCACCTCGCCAATGTCATGCGGCTCGGTGGGGTAGAGGTTGCTCATTTCCCGGCCGACCATCTGGGTGATGATCTGGGGAATATCCATGTTTTCCATGGCGGTCGTTGCGATGTGTCTGCCGTCGCGGATCACCGAAATGGTGTCACACACGGCGGCCACTTCATCGAGTTTGTGGGAGATGTAGACACAGGCCACTCCCTTGGCCTTGAGGTCGCGGATGATGTCCAGCAACACCTCGATTTCCGAACGGGTCAGGGCTGATGACGGCTCGTCGAGGATCAGCAGGCGCGCCTGTTTGTTCAGGGCCTTGGCGATTTCCACCAGTTGCTGATAACCGCCGCCGTATTGCGAAACCGGTAGCGACACGTTCATGTCCGGCACTTTCAGTTCACGCATCAGGGCTTCGGCGCGGTGAATCATCGCCGGGTAATTCATCCGCCCACCCGCCAGCGTCAGCTCATGGCCCATGAAAATGTTTTCGGCCACCGAGAGGTCGGGAACCAGCGTCAGTTCCTGGTGAATGATGACGATGCCAGCGGCTTCCGTTTCGCTGATCGATTGCGCCTTGAGCGGTTGACCGTCCCAGAGGATTTCACCGTCCCAGGTGCCATGGGGATAGACCGCAGACAGGATTTTCATCAGCGTGGACTTGCCGGCGCCATTCTCGCCGCACAGCCCGACACACTCACCCGGCCTGACCTTGAGGTCGATGCCGTTGAGCGCTTTGACACCGCCGAAGGTTTTGACGATGCCGTTCATTTGCAGCAGGTAGTCGGACATGGGCAGGGCTCGCATAACAAAGACTCACATGGCACTGATCTTTGTGGGAGCGAGCCTGCTCGCGAAGGCGTCAGCACATTCAAACGCGATGCAGGCTGAACCACCGTCTTCGCGAGCAAGCTCGCTCCCACAAGGGGTTTCGCATAACCAGGGATTGCTGTCTTGGTTACTTTCCGGCGATCTGCGCCTTGGTATAGAAGCCGTCCTGTTCCAGCAGGTCGATGTTGTCCTTGGTCAACGGGGTCGGGGTGAGCAGGATGGTGTCGACTTTTTTGCTGCCGTTGTCGTACTGCGAGCTGTAGGCGGGTTTCTCGTTGCGAGCAAGTTGCACCGAGAGTTTGGCGGCTTCGGAGGCGATCAGTTTCAGCGGCTTGTACACGGTCATGGTTTGCGTGCCGGCGATTACCCGTTTGACCGCTGCCAGGTCCGCGTCCTGCCCGGAGATCGGCACCTTGCCGGCCAGTTGCTGAGCGGCAAGGGCCTGAATGGCGCCGCCCGCCGTGGCGTCGTTGGAGGCGACGATGCCGTCGATTTTGTTGTCGTTGCGGGTCAAGGCGTTTTCAACAATGCTCAGCGCCTCGGTAGGGTTCCATTCCTTCACCCATTGCTGGCCGACGATCTTGATATCGCCCTTGTCGATGGCCGGTTGCAGCACTTTCATCTGACCTTCGCGCAGGACTTTCGCGTTGTTGTCGGTGGGCGCGCCACCCAGCAGGAAGTAATTGCCCTTGGGCGCTGCGTGCAGCACGCCGCTGGCCTGCATTTCCCCGACCTTTTCGTTATCGAAGGAGATGTAGGCGTCGATATCGGCGTTGAGTATCAGGCGGTCATAGGACACGACCTTGATCCCGGCTTTCTTCGCCTCGGCCACCGCATTGGTCAGCACGGTGGCGTTGAACGGCACGATGACGATGACATCGACGCCACGGGAAATGAGGTTTTCGATTTGCGAAATCTGCTTTTGCTCGTTGGCATCGGCCGACTGCACGAAGACCTTGGCGTCCATTTTTTCCGCCGCGGCAACGAAGTAATCCCGGTCACGGGACCAGCGTTCCAGGCGCAGATCGTCAATGGAAAAACCGATTTTCGGATGGGCAGAATCGGCCATTACCGGCAACGAGAGCAGAGCCAGGGCGCTGGCAAGCAACGTGCGTTTTACGTTCTTCATAGTGGTGCGTCCTTTTATTTTTGTTTGAAAGACACGGCCTGACGATGAATATCGGGCTGGAGGAACTGTAGAGAATCAGCAGACGCAACGGACTACAGATTTGTCGCGCAAATGTCACAGCGCCCGCAGTCCCCGTTGGCGATCAGCGATAGATAAACCGGTTGACGACGTTTTCGAGCATTTCCTGCCGGCCACTGACGGCCTGCGGGTTCAGTTCGTTGGCGAAGGCGTGCTCGGCCAGTGACTGGAGATTGAACTCGCCTTCCAAAACCGCCTGGCCGAACGGCTGCTGCCAGGCGGCGTAGCGTTGATCCTTGAGTCGTTGAAGCTGGTCGTTCTGCACCATGGCAGCGGCCCGCTCAAGCGACAGGGCAAGGACGTCCATGGCGCCCACGTGACCATGAAACAGATCGATCTGGTCGAGGCTCTGGCGGCGCATCTTGGAGTCGAAGTTGAACCCGCCGTTACCGAAACCGCCGGCCTTGAGGATTTCATAGGTGACCAGGGTCATTTCCTCGACGCTGTTGGGGAATTGATCGGTGTCCCAGCCGTTCTGCGGGTCGCCCCGATTGGCGTCGATGCTGCCGAAAATCCCCAGCGAGACGGCCGTCGCCACTTCGTGATAAAAACTGTGACCGGCCAGGGTCGCGTGGTTGGCCTCGATGTTGACCTTGATTTCCTTTTCCAGACCGAACTGCTGGAGAAAACCGAACACCGTGGCGCTGTCGTAATCGTATTGGTGTTTGGTCGGCTCCTGCGGCTTGGGTTCGATCAGCAGGTCGCCTTTGAAACCGATCTTGTACTTGTGCTCGACCACCATGCGCATGAAGCGACCCAGTTGTTCGCGCTCACGTTTCAAGTCAGTGTTGAGCAGGGTTTCGTAGCCCTCGCGGCCGCCCCACAACACGTAGTTGGAGCCCTTGAGGCGTTGAGTCGCGTTCATGGCGCTGAAGACCTGGGCAGCGGCGCAGGCGAACACTTCAGGGTCCGGGTTGCTGGCGGCGCCGGCGGCAAAGCGCGGATTGCTGAAGCAATTGGCGGTGCCCCACAGCAGCTTGATTCCGCGTTCTTCCTGATGGCGCTCCAGATGATCGAGCATTTGCGCGAAGTGGTTGCGGTACTCCTTCAGCGAGTGGCCTTCGGGGGCGACGTCCGTGTCGTGAAAGCAGTAGTAATCGATACCCAGCTTGGAGAAAAACTCGAACGCGGCCTCAGCCTTGCCAATGGCCAGTTCCATGGGGTCACCGGCGTGTTGCCAAGGACGCTTGAAAGTCCCTGCACCGAACACGTCGGAGCCCGGCCAGACAAAGGTGTGCCAATAGCAGGCAGCCATGCGCAGGTGTTCGCGCATGGGTTTGCCAAGGATGATTTTGTCGGCGTCGTAATGACGGAAGGCAAGGGGAGAATCGCTGGCAGGACCTTCGTAGCGAATCCGGTCGACATCGGGGAAGTACGGCATTGGCAATGTCCTCGTTGTTCTTGGTTGTTGTTCTTGGGCGTGTCCCGATACTAGCAACGGCCCCGTGCCTGCCGATTACGAAAATCACCAACACGGAGTGCGATTTTGCGTATTGAGATTCGCCCTCTGCGCGCCTAGTCTGTGCAGACCGCCTCTAAGGCAAGGGGCCCGGAACAAGCATAAAAACAATGAAAACCGTACCGCCTGTTCACCGCATCGCCCTGTTGTTCAACGGGAGCAAGATCTATGACCGCGGCATCATCAGTGGCATCGGTAATTACCTGAGCAGCACCCGCGCGTCCTGGGACCTGTTTCTGGAAGAGGATTTTCTCTGCCGGTTGAAAGGCATCGAGCGCTGGCAGGGTGACGGGATCATCGCCGACTTCGACGACCCGCTGATTGGCGAGGCATTGGCGGACATCAAGCTGCCCGTGGTGGCGGTGGGAGGTTCTTATCAGGATGAGCGGGCTTATCCCAAAGGGATTCCGTACGTCGCGACCGACAATAACGCGCTGATCACCATGGCTTATGAGCACTTGATCGAGGCCGGGCTGCAACGGTTCGCCTGCTTCAGCCTGCCCGAAGCGCAGGCCAATCGATGGGCACAGGAGCGGGAAAAAGCCTTTCAGCGACTGATGCAACGCGACGGCCTGCACGCCGAGGTCTATCGCGGCATGGGCACCAGTGCGCCGCTCTGGGACAGCGCGGTCGAACAGCTGATTGCCTGGCTACAGAGTCTGCCCAAGCCCATTGGTATCATCGCGGTCAGTGACGCCCGTGCCCGGCAGTTGCTGCAAGCCTGCCTGACCGCCGGAATCGCCGTGCCGGAGCAGGTGGCGCTGATCGGCATCGACAACGATCCCCTGACACGCAGCCTGACCCGGGTTCCCCTTAGCTCGGTCATCCAGGGCACCGAAACCATGGGCCGCACCGCCGCGCAATTGCTGCACCAGATGCTGCACGGCAAGCCATCAACGGGCGAGCATTTCCTGATCCCGCCTGAGGCGATCAACGTGCAGGTGTCGAGCTTGCATCAACCGTTGGGTAATCCTTACGTCATGCAGGCACTGCTGTTCATCCGCCAATATGCTTGTCAGGGCATCAAGACCGCGCAAGTGGCGGCTTATGTCGGCGTGTCGCGCTCATCGCTGGAGTCGCACTTTCGCGCGGTGCGTGGTTGCAGCGTGCACGACGAGATTCTGCGTTTCAAACTGGCGGCGGCCACTCGCGGGCTGGAAAAAACCGACACGGCGATTGCGGACGTCGCCCGCTCGTGCGGTTTCAAATCCGCACAATATCTACACACCGTGTTCCGTCGCGAGTTCGGGTGTACGCCCCGTGAATACCAGCAGGGCGCCCGATAGCGGGGCGGGTGAGACTCAGAAACGGTCCAGTCGATAGGGCTCAAGCACAGGAATCAGGCGAGCCTCGCTCTGCGTCCCGGGTAAAACCATCCCCCCAACCATCTCCGCCGTCACCGCCGCTTGTGTCAGCCCAAGATGCTGATGCCCGAACGCAAGCAGCACCTTCCCGTCACACACCCGATCGATCACCGGCAACGAATCCGGCAGCGAAGGCCGAAATCCCATCCACGGTGTGGCCGCGTCCACATTCAGATCCTTGCGAAACAACCCCTTGCTCAACCGATGCAACTGCCAGGCACGGCCCATGGTCGGCGGTGCCTCGAGTCCGGCGAACTCAACGGTGCCGGCCAGCCGCAGCCCCTCAGACATCGGGGTCATGATGAACTTGCGTTCCAGTGAGGTGACGGGGAAGGGCAGTCGGTTGTGTTCGTGAGGCAACATCAGATGATAGCCGCGCTCGGTGTCCAGCGGGACCTTTTTGCCGGTCAGTGCGGCGGTGAGTTTTGCCGAGTGGGCGCCGCAGGCGATCAGCACCTGACGAGCGGACAGTGTGCCGGTTCCGGTCGTCAGGCTGACGTCGTGCTCGTGCAACTGCCCCCCCTGAACTGCCTGCTTCACAAACTGCACGCCGCTGGCTTTCGCCGCTTCCACCAACTCTCGCACGACGCGGTAGGGATCGATGAAGTGCCCGGTGTTCGGGAAAAACAGTCCGCCCTGAATCTGCTCGCTGAGTTGAGGCGCGATCTCGCGTACCGCACCAGCCTGCCACCAATCGACCGGCACCTGTTGCTGTTGCATGCGGCGCTGTAAGGCTTCGAGGGCCGGACGCGAGTCGGGGCGTTCGAACACCAGCAGCGAACCTTCCACCTTCAGCAGATCGGGACGCTGGATGTCATTGAGCAAGCGCTGCCAGGCGTCGAGCGAGCTTTCATTCAGCGCGCGCAATCCGGCAACGGTGCGCTGGAACGGCGCCGAACGCAGGTTCAGCAACAGCCGCGCAAACCAGGGCAGGGCGCGGGGCAGGTATTTCCAGTCCAGGCGCAGCGGGCCCATCGGGTCCATGAGCATGGCCGGCAGGCGCTTGAGGATAGAACTGTCGGCAATCGGAAACACCTGCTCGGTCGCCAGATGCCCGGCGTTGCCAAACGAGGCGCCGTGGCCCGGCTCCTGTGGGTCGATCACCACCACCCGCAAGCCCTGACGGGCCAGGCGCAGGGCGCTCGCGACGCCGATGATGCCGGCGCCGACCACAGCGATGTCGTGCGGGTTATTCGGCATTTTTCGCGGTTTCCCTTTGGCCATCGAGCAAGCGACGCAGCGACAGTGGATTGGCGTGTTTGAGTGCGGTCGGCAGCAGGCTGTCGGGGAAATCCTGATAGCAGACCGGGCGCAGGAAACGCAGGATCGCAGCGGTGCCTACCGACGTGGTGCGCGAATCGGAGGTCGCCGGGAACGGCCCGCCATGCACCATCGCATCGCAGACTTCGACCCCGGTCGGCCAGCCGTTGACCAGCAGGCGTCCGGCCTTGCGCTCCAGGGTTGGCAGCAATGCGCGGGCTTGTACCAGATCCTCGTTATCGAGATGCAGCGTGGCGGTCAGTTGGCCTTCCAGCTGTTCAAGCACCTGACGGATTTCAGCGTCGCTGGCGCATTGCACGATCAAGGACGCGGCGCCGAAGGCTTCGGCCTGCAACGCGTGATCGGCGAGAAAGTCGGCGGCGTCGGTGACAAAAACATGAGCCTGGCCCTGATTCGGATCCGTTGCTCGCTGGCCGACGGCGGCAATCCGCGCCCGGGTATTTTCCGCGAGGGCATTCACGCTGGATTCGTAGGCGTTGAAGATTCCCGGCGTGAGCATGGTCTGTGCGGGGCTGCGCTGGATCAGTTCGGTGGTGGCGCCAATGAAGTCGTCCAGTGCTGGCCCCTTGCGGGCGATGACCAGACCGGGATTGGTGCAGAACTGGCCGGCGCCCAATGTCAGCGAAGCCACAAAACCTTGGGCCAATGACTCGGCGCGATTCTGCAGCGCTGCCGGAAACAGCAACACCGGGTTGATCGAACTCATTTCCGCATACACCGGAATTGGCTCGGGCCGAGCTTGAGCCGCTTTGATCAACGCAAGACCGCCACTGCGCGAACCGGTGAAGCCGACAGCCTTGATCCGTGGATCGCTGACCAGCGCAATCCCCACTTCACGCCCGGAGCCGTACAACAACGAGAACACACCTTCCGGCAAACCACAGGCCTTGACCGCCCGCGCAACCGCGCGGCCAACCAGTTCGCTGGTGCCGGGATGTGCGCTGTGAGCCTTGACGATCACCGGGCAACCGGCGGCCAGCGCCGATGCGGTATCGCCACCGGCCACCGAGAACGCCAGTGGAAAGTTGCTCGCGCCAAACACCGCCACCGGCCCCAATGGAATCTGCCGCTGACGCAGATCCGAACGCGGTATCGGCTGGCGCTGCGGTTGTGCGCTGTCGACTCGTACATCCAGCCATTCACCGGCCCGTACGGTGCGGGCAAACAGCCGCAGTTGCTGGCACGTACGACCCCGTTCACCCAACAGGCGCGGGCGCGGCAGGCCGGTTTCGGCCATGGCGCGGTCGAGCAGTTCGTCGCCGAGGGCTTCGATTTCGCTCGCGATGGTTTCAATGAATTCGGCCCGTGCCTCGAGCGATGTCTCGCGATAACGGTCGAGCGCCGCCCAGGCCAGTGCGCAGGCCTGCTCGACATGCTCGGCAGAACCGCCGGCATAGGCCGGTTCCAACGGGGTGTTGGTGGCGGGATTGATTCCGTGGATGACGTCGCGGTCGCCGGTGAGGGTTTGCTGACCGATCAGCAGTTGGCCCGTCAGAGTCATGGCGCATTCCTTATCAATAAAGCAGGTCACGAATAAGGCCCGCCGCCGTGGTTGGCGGCGGGCTTGAGCACAGCGGCAGGTCAGGCGAAGTTCTGTTCCGCCGACCAGTTCTCGTACCAGTGACGGAACAGCGCGTACTGGGCTTCTGCGTAACGGCGTTGCGAGTCGCTGAGCGCATCGGTCTCGTTGAAATGCAGGGTGTATTCCTTGTCGCCGTTGAGCACCATCAGGTGTTTGTAATACAGCACCAGATCCGTACCTTCATCGAAGGACGACAGGACCGCCAACGCCGATTCCAGCTCCCGCGCCTGACGTCGGGCCTTGGCGTCACCCTTGGCTGCCTGCTTGCTCAGGGCCACCAGTTGCAGCACTTCGCGGGGCAGGGCGTTGCCGATGCCGGTGATGGCGCCGGTGGCGTTGCAGTTGACGAAGCCGTGCACCACTTGAGTGTCGACACCGACCATCAAGGTCACGGCATCGTCCTTGGAGGTGATGTTCTCGGCGGCGTAGCGCAGGTCGGCGCCACCACCGAACTCCTTGAAGCCGATCAGGTTCGGGTATTCGCGGCGCAGTTCGAAGAACAGGTCGGCGCGGGTGGCGAAGCCGTAGTAAGGACTGTTGTAGATCACTGCCGGCAAGTTCGGCGCGGCTTGCAGAATCGCCGCGAAGTGGGCTTTTTGTGCCGCCGCCGAAGCGCCACGGGACAGCACCCGAGGAATCACCATCAAACCCTGCGCGCCGACTTTCGCCGCATGGGCCGCGTGGGAAACCGCTTCACGGGTGTTGACCGCGCCGGTGCCGACGATGGTCGGAATCCCGGCCGCCACCAGCCGCGCCACGCCTTCCTGGCGCTCGGCTTCGGTGAGCAGCGGCCAGTCGCCCATGGAGCCGCAATACACGACCGCGCTCATGCCGATGTCGATCAGTTCGCGACCCTTGGCCACCAGCGCATCGAAGTCCGGTTTGCGCGCGGCGGTGCACGGGGTCATCAGGGCGGGCATGCAGCCGGTGAAGATGTTGTCGCTCATTATTGTTCTCCTTGGAACGGTCATTCAGATGGGTTTGAAAATGCAGCGCAGCGGCTCAGATGCCCCACGCGAACGGATCTGTTTCGTCGATCAGCAGCGTGCTGTCGGCGGTCATGTAGGCTCGGCCGGTGATGTAGGGGCGGATGCGCTCGCCTTCCCATTCGAAGCGGCCTTCGAACTGGCTGCCGGTGATGCTCGCCTGCACCCAGCGCTCGCCCGGCGCGAGTTTTTCGTCGGCGGCCAGGCACGCGAGTTTGGCGCTGGTGCCGGTACCGCAGGGGGATCGGTCGTAGGCTTTGCCGGGGCACATGACGAAGTTGCGGCTGTCGGCCTCGGCGTCATCGGCGAACAGTTCGATGTGGTCGATGATTGCGCCGTCCTCGCCATGGATGCCTTGGTCCTCAAGGGCTTTGAGCATTTTCCAGGTGAAGTCGGTCAGGGTTTCGACGTTGTCCATCGTCAGCGTCTGTCCGTGTTCAGAGACCAGGAAAAACCAGTTGCCGCCATAGGCAGCATCACCAAGAAAGCGGCCGTACCCCGGCACTTCCACCGCCACCTGTTTGCGTGAGCGAAAAGCCGGCACGTTGCCCAGGGTTACGGCGCCGTCCTCATGCAGCGTGGCGCTGACCGGGCCCACCGGAGTGTCGATCTTGTGCACGCCCGGTGCGATCAGACCCAGATGTTGCAACGATGCAACGAGGCCGATGGTGCCGTGGCCGCACATGCCGAGGTAACCGGCGTTGTTGAAGAAGATCACGCCGCAGGTGGCGTCCGGTGACACCGGCTCGCAATACAGCGCGCCCACCAGCACATCGTTGCCCCGCGGTTCCAGCAGGCAGGCGCGGCGCCATTGGTCATGCTGGTTGCGCAGGGCGTCGCGCTTCTCGGCCATGGTGCGGCCGGGCAGATCGGGAAAACCTTTCATCACGAGGCGCGTGGGTTCGCCGCCGGTGTGGGAATCAATGACGTGTACTCGTTTCATGGAAAGATTCCGTTGAGTGATTTCAGTAAGCGCCGGCAGTGCGCGGATTGGCGGCGGAGGCAGGGGACGTCGAAGCGACTTCGCTTTCATCCTCTTCGGATTCCAGACGCACCAGATGCGCCGGTACGCCGGTGGCCGCGCCCCAGTAATAGATCCCCATCGCGCAGGCCGCGACGACCAGGGTGTCGAATGGATGGGTGAGGATGCCCAGGCCACCGAAGGTGCCGAGTTTCGACAGGACGATGGTCACGGCGTAGAACGCGATCAGCCATGCGGAGGAGCGCACCTGCTGGCGAAGATTCAGATGAGCCGTCGGCACAAAGCGACCGCAGAGCAGGTACACGACAAACATCAGGATTTGCAGGCCGAGCAGCCAGGACACAGTGCTCCAGCCCGACCAGTAGACAATCAACGCAGCGATGATGAACGACACCGGCCCCAGCACGCCCATGCTCTTGACCCGGAACGGGCGCGGCATGTCCGGCGCATTGCGACGCAGCGCGGCGACAGTCACCGGGGCGACGGCATAGCTCAGCACCAGCGCGGCGGACACCACGTTGATCAGCGCTTCCCAGGACGGAAACGGCAGGGTCCAGAACACCGACAGGGCGAAGGTCAGCCACAGCGCCGGACGCGGGATGCCGGACTTCTCGTCGATGTGGGTGAAGACTTTGAAGAACGTGCCGGTCTGCGCCCAGCCGTAGATCACCCGTGGCGTGGCGTTCATGTAGATGTTGCCGCAGCCGCTGGGGGAGATCACCGCGTCCGCCACCACCAGATACGCCAGCCAGCCCACGCCCAGCGCCAGGGCGATGTCGCGGTACGGCAGGGCGAACTCCTTGGAAACCCCGGCCCAGCCATTGGCGAGCAGTTCGGTCGGGATGCCGCCGAGGAAGGCGGTTTGCAGCAACACGTAGATCGCGGTGGACAGCAGCACTGACAGGATCAGCGCAATCGGGATAGTGCGTTGCGGGTTCTTCACTTCGCTGGCCACCGAGATGATCGGGGTCAGGCCGAGGTAGGCGAAGATCACGCCGCCGGCGGAGACGGCCATCTCGATGCCCGAGAGTCCGAAAGGGGCGAAGCCCTGAACCTGAAAGTTTTCCGGTTTGAAGAAGGTGAACAGCACACCGATCACCAGCAGTGGCACGATGAACTTGAACACGCTGACCAGATTGTTGGCCTTGGCGAAGGTCTTCACGCTGCGGTAGTTGAGCAGGAAAAACACGCAGAGCAGGCCGAACTGCACCAGCCAGCCGAGCAGGGTCGGGTCACCGCTACCGGCCTTGGTCAGGTCGGGAAACCACGCTGCGGCGTATTGGCGCGAAGCGACGACTTCGATGGCTACCAGACTGGAAAAAGCGATTAGCGTAATGAAACCCATCAGGTAACCGAGCAGCGGCCCGTGACTGTAAACCGGGTAACGCACCACGCCGCCGGCCCTTGGCAATGCCGCGCCCAGTTCGCAGTAGACGATGCCCAGCAGCAACACGGCGAACCCGCCCAGCAACCAGGAGAAAATCCCCGCCGGCCCGGCAATCGCCGACACGTGGCTGGCTGCGAACAACCAGCCGGAACCGAAGATCGCCCCCAATCCGATAAAGGTGAGGTCGATCAATGAAAGTTGTTTTTTGAACTTGCCTTGGCCTGACATGGCATCGCCTTCTTGTGAGTTATTGGATAGGCAGGTGTGAGTCACTGGAACGGCTAAACAGTGAACTCATCGGGCGTCGGGCGATTGATGTTTTGCGCAGGTCAGGATGACGAAATCGGCACAGTTGCGAAGAAAGACAGCGGCGCTCGACACGCTTCGAACGTTGCTGCAATCTGCACGCGAACGCCTCCGGGCGGGCACGTTTTCAGGCCGATCCACTCACCGGGGAAGACCTTTACATGCAGAACGCGTTTGCGATCCTCTGCCAGGGCGATGAGCGCCATCGGCCGCATACCCTCGAGGCGCTGCTGGCCGGCGTGGCACCGCTGTTGCCGATGCTGGACGTGATTCCGAACGCGGCGATCTTCATCAAGGATGTGCAGGCGCGCTACGTTCTGGCCAATCGCACGCTGGTGCAGCGCTGTGGCCTGAAGGACCTGAAACCGCTGCTGGGGAAAACCAGTGCGCAGGTGTTTCCGGCGCAACTGGGGCCGGGCTACACCGAACAGGATCGGCGGGTGCTGGAAGAGGGGTTTTTGCTGGAGGATCAGCTGGAACTGCACCTGTACGGCAGTCGCGAACCGGGCTGGTGTCTGACGCACAAACGTCCGCTGTACAACCGCGACGGCGAGATCATTGGCCTCGCGGGGATTTCGGTGGACCTGCAATCGGCCAGCGAAACCCACCCGGCATTTCAGCGCCTGGCGGCGGTCGACGAACACATCCGCGCGCATTTCAATCGTCGGGTGACACTGGGCGAACTGACCCGGATTGCCGGTATTTCGGTGGCGCAACTGGAACGCTATTGCAAACGGGTGTTCCACCTGACGCCGAGGCAGATGATTCAGAAAGTGCGGCTGGAACATGCCCACCGCCTGTTGCACACCGAGCTGCCGATCACCGAGGTGGCGCTGCAATGCGGCTACACCGATCACAGCGCCTTCACTCGCCAGTTCAAGGCGTCGACCGGTTTCACACCGCGTCAGTATCGGCAGGCGACCGCCCAATGAATGTCCGGTCGCAGCGTCTAGACTCAATGGATCGCGGTCGTCTTTCGAGGGGGGAAACGGGATGAGCAGAACAATCGCGCTTCACTGCTCGGCGTGGCTTTTGATCGCCTTCAGCGTGATGCTGGCTTCGGGATGCTCGAACAGAACGCATTACCCGGCATCAGGCGTTGGCGACAGCTGTTACGCCAAGGCGTTGCCGACGGTCGGGGAGGGTGGTCTGGCCTGGGGCTCCAGCCTGAACATGGCCCGGCAAAAATCCATGGCCAATTGCATGCGCTACGCTGGGCGCTCCGGGGGAACGCCGGATACCTGTCAGGTGGTGTTGGCCAAGTGCAAGAACTAAGCGAGGACTTCGAGAAGAACATTGAGCGTCTTTAGCCACAGTAAACTGTCGCCAAGATTATTGATGACTGCCTTGACCAAATAGCAATGTTTTCTGGCGCAAGTGCAAAAAAATATCCAGGCAGTGAGGTGAGATGGTTAAATGCCACTATCTGTGTTGGGGTGTAGAATTTTCTGTAGCTCCCTCATCTAAAGTCAAGAGTGAAAGGGTATAGCCTTGGTGGTTAAGGTTTGCCGTTTCAGGTCGTCAATAATGTAGGTTATGCCATGCTTCTCGCACACCTTTTCATTGCAGAACATAAAGCCTTGAGTGAACTTAACGTTCCCATAAATGGAAATTTTCAGGGTGAATTTTTCAGTAGTGTATTAACGCTTCGTCGTAAACAGATTGATGCAGAGTATTATGGCGGTTTTCATTGCTCTGCGTTGATTGGTCCAAATGGTGTGGGGAAAAGCAGTGTTCTGGAGGTTCTTGAGTTACTGACTGCTAGTACCGACTCTAGAGCGCTTGTGGTTTTCTATGACCAACACGACGATAAATACTTTATTTGTGGCATTAATATGGATATGGCCGATGTCGAGAAGGTTTACGCTGACTCTCCATGGTTATTTGTAAGCGATAATAGTGATTTTTTATCAAGGTGGCGGGTTAGCCTTGTAAAGGTTAATAATCTTCCTGCGGATGAAGGCTTGCTGACATTGTCTTCTCGCAAGTCGGGGAAGTATGTTAAGGAGTTGACTGTTCGCGAGAATGTAAAAAGCATCAAGCGGCGGAAGCAGTATTTTGAGAAAATGCTTGATTATTTTTCTGATGGCCAGATCCAGAATGATTCCATGGGGGAAGTTGCGTTTGCATTTTCCTTTTCCAGTTCACCAGTCAGTATTTTGCAAGGCGTGCTTGATCGGATGTCTTTGAGTGATAGTGATCGAGTTGGATTAGTTAAGGAGTGGTACGGAAAAAGGAGTCACAAAGTAAGTTTTGATGATGACTTGAGTCTTGGTTCTGTATTTCAGAGCTTGGTAGCGCTTAACTCATTGTCGATACTGAGCGCGCTGGCGATTGATTCAGGGATATCAAAGAAGTTGTTTCTTCGGCTACTCGTGCGGGAGTTTTCTGAGGTCGATTTGAAGAATGGGCCTGATATGAACGACGCGAATCGATTGCGGCATACATTGCACCGCATGCGTTCGACGGATGTTGCTCGGGTATTGGTTAGTGGTGAAGAAATCTTGTCGCCGATTGATGTGCAGATCGCGGTTGAGAAGGTTGAAAAGCACTTGGAAGGCTATTTGTCGATATTTGACAGTATCGCCGAAGCTATTTGTGATCACTGTTTTGATGGTGAGTCTCTTGATTTGAATCGCGTTACCACGACAGACTACTTCGCCATTCAGAAACTTACGAATCTTATAGGTGATCTGCCGGGTAATGTCTCCGCGAACATGAATTGGGGGTGGAGAGGTATTAGCACGGGAGAGTTGGCCAGGATACATCTCTTTGCAGAGATTTACGCTTTTTTGAAAGAGTCTGGAAAAGACAGCAATATTATTGTCATAGATGAGGCTGACCTCTATTTGCACCCGGAATGGCAGAGGACGTTTTTGTACGACCTGTTAAATCAACTTGATAACATGCGGTCATACGAAAATATCACCAGCCCCCAGATTGTCTTGTGCACGCACTCTCCAATTATCATTAGTGATTTTTTGCCGGATAATATCATCTCTTTGCGAAAAGATCAGGATGGCCAGACTGAGGTAGTCGAGTCGTTCGGGTTTGGCAATGCCATTGGCGATATTTATATGGATGGTATGCATCTGAAATCTACCTTTGGTGAACATGCGAAGCAGAGGCTGGATAGAATTATTGCACGTGCTCGGGGAGGGAATCTAACCGATGAAGATTTCAATCTCATCGGAAAAATTTCCAATGTCCATGTCAGAAATTTTTTGCTTAGTCATGATAAAAATAAATAAATTATATAGCGCGGTTTTCATTGAGTCCTATCTCGAGTTTGCCTTGGATAAGGTTGTTTTGCCTCGCATCAGCGAAATGCTGACTAAGGTTCCGGCCGCACAGAGGGGGGAGGTGCGCAATGCGTTCACCAAAGTTGAATTGATACGTATGCTGACGGAACGACCCGAAGTCTTGGAAAATATTGCAGTCGGACTATTTGATAAATTTCCTGCTATCGCTGAGCGCTATTGCTATAGTTTTTTGCTGGAAAGAATTACTTTACCCGAGCAGGCTCGATATCTGGATCTTTCATCCTCTGTTGAGAGAGCTGAGTTTGATCGTGCGATTGAAGAAACTATTGATGCACTTGAAACGTTGACTTCTGAGCACTCTTTGCATCTGACGCCTCATTACCTGAAATTGCTGGGCTCTAGTGAAACTCGCTCTAAAAAAAGGCGTTATCTCTGCCGCTTGATTAATGCGCAAAAAGGAAAGTCGCCGGTTACTGAGGCCGACAGGGAGATTTTTCCGAAATGGATTAATGATCTTGTCCGATGCTTCGATTATGAAGTGGTTGCCGGAGAATTTGCGCAAAAAATTATTGATCAGTTAGCAGTTACGGTATGTCCTTATTGCGGTATTGAATCTGTTCAATCTATTCCAAAGATCAATGTTCGTCCTGAGCTTGATCATTTTTTTCCCAAGTCTCGGTTCCCTTTCCTGGCCATCAGTTTGTATAACCTGATGCCGGCGGGATGGATCTGCAATCAGCGCCATAAGCGTAATAATTCAATGTTGGGACGACTGAATCCATATTCGATCGGATTCGAACATGGGACGGTATTCAAGTTTGGATTTCTACCCGGTGGTGATATCCGAGATAACATGAGCATTGAGATTTTGCCTCAAGCTTGTGATCTCAAGGATGGCCACGTGAAAATGTTCAAACTCGAGGCACTCTACGACGGGACGGAAGATTTGCGCGAGTGGCTTGCCGACAAGTATGAAGCGCATGCTTGGCTAAAAGAGGTTGGGAGATTGGGGGAAGTCGATTTCGGAACTCATCCTTATCGAAGTTATATCGATTTACGTAGGCCTGTGACTAAGGTTCGAGCGCAGAAATTCATGGTGGATGCACTGAATGATCTATTCAACCAATCATTGGAGGTCGTCCCTGCTCCCATCGCCTGAGATGAGGCGGTCATATGAGTTTTCCGGACGCCACTTCAATGAGCGGTGGCGCTGGACTCTTCCGGCCAGAATCACTCCAGATTTCTTCGGCTATTCCTGCATCTCCCTTGTTCAAATCAAAGTCCGGCATTTCAGCCGCCTGTTTACCTGACAAAAAACCAAATCGCCATGTGTTTCCTTCGTTCTTTCATACGTCGCAGTTGTCACTGTCCGTTCCCGCCTGTCTGGAGTTCACCCGATGCCTTCGCTCAAAACCCTGCCCGCTGCCTTGTTGGGGCTGGCCCTTGTCTGTCCGGTCAAGGCGCAATCCCAGGGGCTGGAACTGGGGCAAGTGCTGATCGGGGCCGAGGATCAGAGCGGTGATGACGCGTCGGTGGAAGAGGCGAAGGCTCGTCTCGCCCAGGTTCCGGGTGGCAGCAATGTGGTCGATATGCGCCAGCCATTGCAGGGCCGAGTCGCGAGCAATCAGGACGTGCTGGCGTATCAGCCCGGTGTCTATGCCCAGTCGGCGGGCAACGAGGGGACGAAGATTTCAATCCGTGGCTCGGGTATCAATCGTGCCCCCGGCGCCCACGCCTCGGGGCTGTACACGATGCTCGACGGTCTGCCGCTGACCGGCCCCGGCGGCACGCCTTACGAATTATTGGAGCCGCTGTGGCTCGACCATGTGGAAGTCCTGCGCGGTGCCAACGGTTTTGATCGCGGTGCGCTGGCCCTTGGCGGTGCTGTCGATTACGTCAGCCACACGGGATACAACGCGCCACTGCTGAATGTGCGTTACGTCATGGGCAGCCACGGTTATGCCCAGCGGCAAATCAGCTCTGGTCAGGTGCTGGGTGACTTCGATTACTACCTGTCGATGACCGACGCGCATTCCGACGGTTATCAGGATCACACCGCCAGCAAGAGCCAAGGCGTGATTGCCAACTTCGGTTATCGCTTCAATCCGAATCTGGAAACCCGCTTCTACATTCGTCACCGCGAGACCGACAACGACCTCGCCGGGCGGGTGACCAAGCACTCCATCGAACACGATCCGCGCGCGGCCAACCCGGCCTACGTGACGCGCAACGACAGCCGCGATCAGCCCGGCAGCACCTTCATCGGCAACAAGACCACGTACTACATCGACGACGATTCGAGCATCCAGACCGGTCTGGTTTATCACGATTACCCGATGGACCTGCGCGAAGGCCCCAATCGCCTGAAGGTCGCTTACACCGATGTTAGCGGCACGTTCGACTACAAGCGCCGCGACACGCTCTGGGGGATGGAGAGCAACAGCTCCGTGGGCCTGCGGGTGACCAAACACCTGCCCAATGACGGTGCCAGCGAACTGGTGCGGATTCCCACCGGCAACACCGCCGGTTATGCGCCGGGCACCCACATGCGCAACTTCACTTATCAGGGTTCGGATTCTGTCCTGCACGTGGGCAACGACCTGGAAATCGCCGACGACCTGTGGCTGACCACCGGCCTCGCCGCGATCTACACCCGCCGCGAAAGCGCGGTCACCTACCCGGAAGGCGGCGGCAAGACCAGCCTCGGCGACTGGGATTACGCACCACGTCTGGGCCTGCGCTATCAGGTGACGCCGGACCTGCAACTGTTCGGCAACCTCAGCCGCTCGGTCGAAGCGCCGCATCCGTGGTCGCTGATTTACAGCTCCAACGTGCGGTTCCCGGCCGGCAGCGGTGCCGCCACCGGCACCCAACGCGACCCCATCAAACTGCAGAACCAGACCGCGACCACTCTGGAACTCGGCGGCCGTGGCGACAGCGCGCTCGGCGAATGGAGCCTGGCGTGGTACTACGCCCAGGTGCGCCACGAATTGCTTTCGGTGTTGCCGGACGCCAACGCCACCACGCCTTACGAGCTCAACGCCAGCCCGACCGTGCACCAAGGTATTGAAGCCAGCCTCAATAGCAACCTGTGGTCAGCAAACGATGGCGGCAAGTTGAGCCTGCGCCAGGCCTACACCTTCAGCGACTTCCACTACCGCGACGACGATCGCTTCGGCGACAACCGCTTGCCGGGCCTGCCAATGCATTACTACCAGGGCGAACTGCGCTATGACTTCCCGCAAGGTTTCTTCGCGGCAGTCAACACCCAACTCGTCTCGAAAACGGCGGTGGATTACGCCAACAGCTATTACGCCGATCCTTACGCGACCTTCGGTGCGACCCTCGGTTACAACGCACCCAAGGGCGACTGGCAGACCTGGCTGGACATGCGCAATCTGACCGACAAGCACTACGCCGCTACCGTCACGCCGGGCTATGACGATAAAGGCCTGGACGCGGCACGCTCCACACCGGGTGAGGGCATGGCGATGTATGTCGGGGTGTCGTGGAGTTTGCTCTGAGGTGTTCATGTTACGGCCAGTTTTTTGAAGTCGTATATTTAGAGCATGATTGAAAGTATCCGAATGTTAGTTTGATAGGAATTGCCTGCTATAGGTTTTTTGGCATTAAGATTTTGGCGATTCTTGAGTGGTTTGAGCGCTGGCTGCATGTCGGAAATGTTGGGCTGAAAAGGTGGGTTATTCATTCTGTTTTGTCCGTATGATATTGGTCTGTTTTTAGTGGTTGCAGTGCTTGATGAGTGTTGATGTCTGTGTCGGATGTTATTGTTATCTGGGTGATGGATTTGTTTTCCCAGATGGTGCAGGCTATTATGGATTAGTTTCCTGGGTTGTAGGGTGTGGGTCTGTATATGGATGTTAAATTTGTCGGATATAAAGCGTTTAAAGGTTTTGAACTTAAAGAGGCGTTTTCAATAAAGACGCCTGTGTCGGTTTTGATTGGGAAAAATGGATGTGGTAAAACCAGACTTTTTGAAAGTATAAAGAGTGGTGATGTGGAGGTTGTTTCTGATCCTGACATTTCCAGAGATGAGATTTTTTTTGTTTCGCATGGGGCATTAGTCCCAAAGCTTGAATCTCGGTATGTTTTGTCGGAGGTGTCTGCTCGCAAGAAGTCACTCCTTGACAGATTTAGGTTAAATAAGCCTGAGTTTGATCGGGAGCTTGATAGGTATCGTATAGAAACGCCTAGTTTAAGGTTCGGCGCTAATGATATAGGATACAAGGAAGCGCATCGCATAATTCGTAGTATTGCCGAAAAGCTTTCAAAAAAACCAAGTCAGCTTAGTGATGATGAAATTTCAAATCATTATGACGGTTATGAAGTTCAATTGTTTGGTTCGAAAAATATTACCGCCATATTTACCAGGTATATTGAAAGGCTTCATGATAATGAATATGCAATGTGGCTTTCGGATGTTAGGGGTAAGTTAACGTACCATGTAAGCGATGACGAGTTTGAGGCTGTCTATGGTCGTCAACCTTGGGTTGTACTAAATGAAATATTGGATAAAACGTTTAACGGGAAGGTAACAGTTGGAATTCCAGGAGCGTCTGAAGCGGGAGATGAGTACATTGCCTGCTTCTACGAGGGGGAAACGGGAGCACCAATTAAGGAGAGTGATCTTTCGTCTGGGGAGCAAGCTCTGCTTTGGCTCGCCTTGGTGACATTTGCTACGCAGTTTTCAGCCACTAACTCTGATGCCGTGCCAAAAATTTTGTTGATGGATGAGCCAGACGCCTTTTTACATCCATCTATGGTCGTTCAGTTAATCAGCTTTCTGGACTCGTTTAGTCGTGAGTTCTCCGCGAAAATATTAATAACGACGCATTCTCCTACTACAGTTGCACTTTCTCCAGATGACTCTTTATATGCTCTTTCTGATGGTGTTGTTTCCGCTGTTGATAAGGATTTGGCGATTTCAACTTTGCTTGAGGGCGTAACGCAGATATCCGTGAATCCGTTCAATAGGCGGCTGGTGCTGGTTGAGAGCTTTTATGATGCTGAAATTTATCAGTCCGTCTACCGTGCAATTCCCCATAGCTCTAGCTTTTTAGATTCAAGAATCGCTCTGACATTCGTCAGTTCTGGTCCAAAAATGCCCCCTCAGCAGATTTCTGACAAACTTAATCAGGTTTTTGGAAAGGCGATTCAAAAAGACAAGATTGATGAGTTTTTGAATCTGGTAAATGGTATGGGTAACTGCGAACAAGTGAAGGGGATGGTGGAGGCATTATCTTCTGAGGGTGATAGAACAGTTCGGGGGCTTATTGATTGGGACAGAAAGAACACTGCCGGAAAGAATGTTGTGGTTTTGGGTGAGGGTAGCGCCTATTCTCTGGAAAATATCGCATTGGATCCTATTTGTATAATGTTGTTGTTGCATCTTGAGTGTAAAGGTAAATACCCGATTTCTGAGTACTGCGGTGCAGATGTCGGGTGGGGCGAATGGTTGCGCACTCCTGAGCATCTGCAAGAATCCATGAATTGGTTTGTTTGCAAGTTGTTTAAAAGGCCGAGCGCAAATGATGTCCAGGTTGAGTATATTTCAGGTGTTAGCCTGAAGGGTGATAAAGAATATTTGCAGATGAGAGGGCATGATCTGGCAGAGTTGATAATTTCGGAGTTTGATGATTTGCGCGGCCTGATAAAAAACAAGGTGGAGAGACTGATGGGCTTGATTGTCAAAAAGTCCATGCTGACATTGAGTGAGGGGAAATTTATTCCTAATTTTTTTTGCGATGCATTTAGAAAACTTCAAGTCCAAATCGAGAGTGGCGCTTTGGACTGATGTTCTTGGCGTGGCGCTGGTCCGGATTCAGTCGTGCCGTATGTTTGCCGGCACGATTTCATGAAACCGTTCGATCACCGGACAGCCAAACCTTCGTCCAATTGCCCGATCCTGCCCGCCGGCGTACTGTGACCGGTGATGGCGTAAACCGTGACCATCACCATAACGACAAGATCGAGTGCCTTGCCCATGGACAGCCGCCTGCTGAGCGACCGCAGCAGCGTGTTTCGCCACGCTGACCCGTATGCCGTCTCCGACTATGTGAACCAGCACGTCGGCCAGCATTTCATCGGCCTGTCCAAAACCACCCACCCGCAAGCCAGCCTCAACCACCGCAAACTCGCCGACCTCGATCTGTGCCGCATCAGCTATGGCGGCAGCGTTCGGGTGACTTCGCTGGCGCTGGAAACCGTGTATCACCTGCAAGTCCTGCTGCAAGGCAACTGCCTGTGGCGCGGGCACAAGCGCGAGCATCATCTGGTGCCGGGCGAATTGTTGTTGATCAACCCGGACGATCCGGTCGACCTGACCTACTCCGACGATTGCGAGAAATTCATCCTCAAGGTGCCGGTCAGCGTGCTGGAGTCAGTGTGCGACGAGCAGCGCTGGCTGCATCCTGCCGGCGGCATCCGGTTTCTGCGCAATCATTACCGGCTCGACGAGCTGGAAGGCTTTACCAATCTGCTGGGCATGATCTGCCAGGAAGCCGAAGCCAGCGATCCGTTGTTGCGGGTGCAGGAGCACTACGCGCAGATCGTCGGCAGCAAACTGGTCTCGCTGATGAACACCAACGTCAGCCGTGAATGCCTGAATTCGCCGAGCGTCAGTTTCGAGCGGATCCTCGATTACATAGAGCGCAACCTGAAGCTGGATCTGCCCGCCGAACACCTGGCGGCCCAGGCGAACATGAGCCCGCGTTCCCTGTACGCGCTGTTCGAACGCCAGCTCGGCGTGACCCCGATGCAATACATCCGCCAGCGCAAGCTGGAGCGCATTCATGCCTGCCTCAGCGATCCGAGCTGCCCGGTGCGCAACCTCACCGAACTGGCGCTGGACTACGGCTTCCTGCACCTCGGGCGTTTCTCCGAAAGCTATCGCCAGCAGTTCGGCGAATTGCCGTCCGTGACCTTCAAGCGCCGCCACTGAATCCCCGCCCCGAAACAATCTGAAGTACCTGCCGCGCTGTCCTGCACAAAACGGATAGCGCTCTGCAGGATTCGGATATTGCCGCCCGCGTTGCCTCCCTAATCTGACCTGGCCTGAACAATAACAATGGAGGCCCCGGCCATGTCCCTGGGAATCGACTACCTCAATGCCATGCTTGAAGAGGACCCCGATAAGGGTGCCTACCGCTGCAAGCGGGAGATGTTCACCGATCCACGGCTGTTCGAACTGGAGATGGCGCACATCTTCGAAGGCAACTGGATCTACCTCGCCCACGAAAGCCAGACCCCCAACGCCAACGATTTTCTGACCCTCACCATGGGCCGCCAACCCGTGTTCATCGCCCGCAACAAGGCCGGTGAACTCAATGCCTTTCTCAATGCGTGCAGCCATCGCGGCGCCATGCTCTGCCGGCACAAGTCCGGCAATCGTTCCAGCTATACCTGCCCGTTCCACGGCTGGACGTTCAACAACAGCGGCAAACTGCTCAAGGTCAAAGACCCGAGCGAGGCCGGCTACCCCGAAGGCTTCAACTGCGAAGGCTCCCACGACCTGACCAAAGTCGCGCGTTTCGAGTCCTATCGCGGCTTTCTGTTCGGCAGCCTGAACGCCGATGTGAAAACCCTCGCCGAGCACCTGGGCGAGTCGGCCAAGATCATCGACATGATCGTCGATCAGTCCCCCGAAGGCCTGGAAGTGCTGCGCGGTTCCAGCTCCTACATCTATGAAGGCAACTGGAAACTCACCGCTGAAAATGGCGCCGACGGTTATCACGTCAGCTCCGTGCACTGGAACTACGCCGCCACCCAGAACCAGCGTCAGCAGCGCGACGCCGGCGAAGAAATCAAGACCATGAGCGCCGGCAGCTGGGCGAAGAAGGGCGGCGGTTTCTACTCGTTCGACCACGGTCATCTGTTGCTCTGGACTCGCTGGGCCAACCCTGAAGACCGCCCGGCCTACGAGCGCCGTGATGAACTGGCGCGGGATTTCGGCCAGGCCCGCGCCGACTGGATGATCAAGAACTCGCGCAACCTGTGCCTGTACCCCAACGTGTACCTGATGGATCAGTTCAGCTCGCAGATCCGCATCGCCCGGCCGATCTCCGTCGACAAGACCGAGATCACCATCTACTGCATCGCCCCCAAAGGTGAAAGCGCGGAAGCCCGGGCCAAGCGCATTCGCCAATACGAAGACTTCTTCAACGTCAGCGGCATGGCCACCCCGGATGACCTCGAAGAATTCCGCTCGTGCCAGACCGGCTACGGCGCCGGGCGCGGCTGGAACGACATGTCCCGTGGCGCAACTCACTGGGTCGAAGGCGCAGACGCGGCGGCCGAGGAAATCGACCTCAAGCCGTTGCTGTCCGGCATGCGCACCGAAGACGAAGGCCTGTTCGTGCTGCAACACAAGTACTGGCAGGAAACCATGCTCAAGGCTGCTTCCACCGATAAAAACCTGATTCCCGTGGAGGCTGTGTGATGAGCAACCTCTACGACACCGTGCGCGATTTCCTCTACCGCGAAGCGCGCTATCTGGACGACGGCCAGTGGGATCAGTGGCTGGAACTCTACGCCGGCGACGCCAGTTTCTGGATGCCGGCCTGGGACGACCACGACGCGCTGACCGAAGACCCGCAAAGCGAAATCTCGCTGATCTGGTACGGCAACCGTGGCGGTCTCGAAGACCGGGTATTCCGGATCAAGACCGAGCGCTCCAGTGCGACCATCCCCGACACCCGCACCTCGCACAACCTCAGCAACATCGAGATCGTCGAGCAGGGCGAAGGGCAATGCCGGGTGCGCTTCAACTGGCACACCCTGAGCTTTCGCTATCAGGTCACCGACAGTTATTTCGGCACCAGCTTCTACACCCTCGACCTGCGCGGCGAACAGCCGTTGATCAAGGCCAAGAAAGTCGTGCTGAAGAACGATTACGTCCGTCAGGTCATCGACATCTACCACATCTGATCGAGACGGCGGCGAGCCGGGCTCGACGCTGTGAGCGAGGTGCACAATGAGTTTCCAGATCGCACTGAATTTCGAAGACGGGGTGACCCGTTTCATCGAGGCCTCGGGCCACGAAACCGTTGCCGACGCGGCGTACCGCCAGGGCATCAACATCCCGCTGGACTGCCGCGACGGCGCCTGCGGCACCTGCAAATGTTTCGCCGAGGCCGGGCGTTACGACATGGGCGACAACTTCATCGAAGACGCCCTGAGTGAAGACGAACTGGCCCAGGGTTACGTCCTGACCTGCCAGATGCGCGCCGAAAGCGACTGCGTGGTGCGGGTGCCGGCGGGCTCGCAGGTGTGCAAGACCGAACAGGCAAGTTTTCAGGCGTCGATCAGCGATGTTCGTCAGCTCTCCGAGAGCACCATCGCGTTGTCGCTCAAGGGCGAATCCCTGAGCAAACTGGCGTTCCTGCCGGGGCAATACGTCAATCTGCAAGTGCCGGGCAGCGAGCAATCCCGCGCTTATTCCTTCAGCTCGCTGCAGAAGAACGGCGAGGTCAGTTTCTTGATCCGCAATGTCCCCGGCGGCTTGATGAGCAGCTTCCTCACCGGGCTGGCCAAGGCCGGCGACAGCCTGAATCTGGCCGGGCCGCTGGGCAGTTTTTACCTGCGCGAGATCAAGCGTCCGTTGCTTTTGTTGGCCGGCGGCACCGGGCTGGCGCCGTTCACGGCGATGCTCGAGAAAATCGCCGAGCAGGGCAGCGAGCACCCGGTTCACCTGATCTACGGCGTGACCAACGATTTCGATCTGGTCGAGCTTGACCGCCTCGAAGCCTTCGCCGCGCGCATCCCGAATTTCAGCTTCGGTGCCTGCGTGGCCAATCCGCAGAGCCTGCACCCGCTCAAGGGCTACGTCACCCAGCACATCGAGCCGCGCCACCTCAACGAAGGCGATGTCGACGTGTACCTGTGCGGCCCGCCGCCGATGGTCGAGGCCGTCAGCCAGTACATCCGCGAGCAGGGCATCACGCCGGCGAACTTCTACTACGAGAAATTCGCGGCGGCCTGAGTTTTCTTTCTGAATTGCGAGGTTGTCATGAGCAACAGATTCGCCAACAAGGTCGCGCTGGTCACCGGCGCGGCGCAGGGCATCGGTCGCCGGGTGTGCGAGCGATTGCTGGAGGAGGGCGCGCAGGTCATTGCCGTCGACCGCTCCGAACTGGTTCACGAACTGCAAGGCGAGGGTGTGCTGTCGCTGACCGCCGATCTTGAGCAATACGCTGATTGCGCCCGGGTGATGAGCGCCGCCGTCGATACGTTCGGGCGCCTGGATGTGCTGGTCAACAACGTCGGCGGCACCATCTGGGCCAAGCCGTTCGAGCACTACGAAGTCGAGCAGATCGAGGCCGAAGTGCGCCGTTCGCTGTTCCCGACGCTGTGGTGCTGTCACGCCGCATTGCCGTACATGCTCAAGCAGGGGCGCGGCGCGATCGTCAATGTGTCGTCGATTGCGACCCGCAGCCTGAACCGCGTCCCGTATGGCGCGGCCAAGGGTGGGATCAATGCACTGACTGCCTGCCTGGCATTCGAAAATGCCGAGCGCGGGATCCGGGTCAACGCCACCGCGCCCGGCGGCACCGAAGCGCCGCCCCGGCGTATCCCGCGTAACACCGCCGAACAGTCTGCGCAGGAGCAGGCCTGGTATCAGGAAATCGTCGCGCAAACCCTCGATAGCAGCCTGATGAAACGCTACGGAACCATTGACGAACAGGTCGGCGCGATCCTGTTTCTCGCCTCGGACGACGCCTCCTACATCACCGGTGTAACCCTGCCGGTCGGTGGCGGTGACCTCGGTTGATCACGCTTGATTGGACACTGAAATGAACCGGATCCTGATTGAAAACCTGTCGGCGATCATCGTCGACCTGCCGACCATCCGCCCGCACAAACTGGCGATGCACACGATGCAGAACCAGACGCTGGTGATCCTGCGCCTGCGTTGCAGCGACGGTATCGAGGGCATTGGCGAAGCTACCACCATCGGCGGCCTGGCCTACGGCTATGAAAGCCCGGAAAGCATCAAGGCCAACATCGACGCGCACCTGGCGCCGGCGCTGATCGGCCTGGACGCGGACAACATCAACGCCGCCATGCAGAAGCTCGACAAGATCGCCAAGGGCAACACCTTCGCCAAGTCCGGCATCGAGAGCGCATTGCTGGATGCCCATGGCAAACGCCTCGGCCTGCCGGTGAGCGAACTGCTCGGTGGCCGGGTCCGCGACAGCCTCGAAGTGGCCTGGACCCTGGCCAGCGGCGACACCGCCGGCGACATCGCCGAGGCCGAGCAAATGCTGGAAGCGCGGCGGCACCGGATCTTCAAACTGAAGATCGGCGCCAACCCGCTGGAGCAGGATCTGAAGCACGTGGTGGCGATCAAGAAAGCCCTGGGCGAGCGCGCCAGTGTGCGGGTCGACGTCAACCAGTACTGGGACGAATCCCAGGCGATTCGCGGCTGTCAGGTGCTCGGCGACAACGGCATCGATCTGATCGAGCAGCCGATCTCGCGGGTCAATCGTTCCGGGCAGATTCGCCTGAACCAGCGCAGCCCGGCGCCGATCATGGCCGATGAATCGATCGAAAGCGTGGAGGACGCGTTCAGCCTCGCTGCCGACGGCGCCGCCAGCGTATTCGCCCTGAAGATCGCCAAGAACGGCGGGCCGCGCGCCGTGTTGCGCACCGCGCAAATCGCCGAAGCCGCCGGCATCGCTTTGTATGGCGGCACCATGCTCGAAGGTTCCGTCGGCACCCTGGCCTCGGCCCATGCGTTTCTCACGCTCAGGCAATTGACCTGGGACACCGAGCTGTTCGGTCCGCTGTTACTGACCGAAGACATCGTCACCGAGCGCCCGCAATACCGCGACTTTCAGCTGCACATTCCACGCACCCCGGGCCTGGGCCTGACGCTGGATGAAGAGCGTCTGGCGCGTTTTCGCCGGCACTGATTCCCCAAGGAGAACGCCATGCTGTTCCACGTAAAAATGACCGTGAAATTGCCCGCCGACATGGACCCGGCCGTTGCCACAAAGCTCAAGGCCGACGAGAAGGAACTCGCCCAGCGCCTGCAACGCGAAGGCCAGTGGCGCCACCTCTGGCGTATCGCCGGGCACTACGCCAATTACAGCGTGTTCGACGTGCCCAGCGTCGAAGCGCTGCACGACACCCTGATGTTGCTGCCGCTGTTTCCCTACATGGAAATCGAGATCGACGGCCTCTGCCGCCATCCCTCGTCGATCCACGCCGACGACCGCTGAGCCCGGACTCGCCCCCACAACAACAAGATGAGGTGAACACCATGACCGTGAAGATTGCCCACACTGCCGAACTGCAAAAGTTCTTCGAAGAAGCCGCCGGTTTTGCCAACGATGGCGGCAGCTCGCGCTTGAAAACCATCGTTCTGCGGGTGTTGCAGGACACCGCCCGGATCATCGAAGACCTTGAGATCAGCGAAGACGAATTCTGGAAAGCCGTCGATTACCTCAACCGTCTGGGCGGCCGCTCGGAAGCCGGGTTGCTGGTGGCCGGTCTAGGCCTCGAACACTTTCTCGACCTGCTGCAGGACGCCAAGGATGCGCAAATCGGCTTGACCGGCGGCACGCCGCGCACCATCGAAGGCCCGTTATACGTGGCCGGCGCGCCGCTGTACGAAGGTGAATGCCGGATGGACGACGGCAGCGAGGAGGCTGTCGCCACGCTGATGTTGCTTGAAGGCCAGGTGTTCGACCCACAGGGCAAGCCGCTGGCCGGCGCCACGGTCGACCTGTGGCACGCCAACACCAAGGGCACTTATTCGTTCTTCGACCAGAGCCAGTCCGAGTACAACCTGCGCCGCCGCATCATCACCGACGCCGAAGGCCGCTACCGCGCCCGCAGCATCGTGCCCTCCGGTTATGGCTGCGACCCGCAAGGCCCGACCCAGGAATGCCTGAACCTGCTCGGCCGCCACGGCCAGCGTCCGGCTCATATTCATTTCTTCATTTGCGCACCGGGGCATCGGCACCTGACGACGCAGATCAATCTGTCGGGAGACAAATACCTGTGGGATGACTTTGCGTACGCGACGCGTGAAGGGTTGGTCGGCGAGGTCAAGTTTCTGGAGGATGTAGCGGGACGCCGAGCCGAATTGAAGTTCGACTTCCAGTTGCAGCAGGCGCCGGATGCGGCGGCGCAGCAGCGCAGTCAACGGCCACGGGCGTTGCAGGACGCCTGAGTCAACAGGTCTGATCGGATTGGCGGAACTGCGCAAGAAGTTGCGCAGTTGCCCGTAATAAAATCGCGGTAAAAACCGCTACAGGCCACGCCGATCAAAGCCTCCAGCCAAGTGCGCAAGAAGTTGCACAGTACTGCGCAACTTCTTGCGCACTTTTTTGCTGTTTCCTACAGAAAAAAACGAAAACTTCCCACGTCAATTTCATAAACCTTTGATCGGTAACGACCATGTAACTGCTGGCACGACTTTTGTTAACTCCTTTGCCACCTGGACAGGCAATCACGCCGTCCGGTCCTGTCTTTTGAGCAAGGAGCACACCCCATGGCAACACCAGCGTACATGTCGGTTGCCGGCGAAAAACAAGGCCTGATCACTGCCGGCGCCTTCACTGCCGACTCCGTTGGCAACACCTACCAGGAAGGTCACGAAGACCAGGTCATGGTTCAGGCGTTTACCCACGACGTGATCATCCCGCGTGACCCGCAATCCGGTCAGCCAACCGGTCAGCGCGTTCACAAGCCAGTTGTGATCACCAAGGTCTACGACAAGGCTTCGCCACTGCTGCAAGCAGCACTGACTTCCGGCGAGCGCATGAGCGAAATCGTTATCCAGTGGTACCGCACTTCGGCGCAAGGCACCCAAGAGCACTACTACACCACCAAACTGGAAGACGCGATCATCGTCGCCATCAACAACAAAATGCACAACTGCCAGGATCCAGGCAACGCGCACTTCACCCACCTGGAAGAAGTGCAGTTCACCTACCGCAAAATCACCTGGACCCACGAAGTCTCCGGTACTTCGGGTTCCGATGACTGGCGTGCTCCAGTCGTTTAATCGCGGCTGATGGTTGTACCGTCTCGGCCAGCGCTGCTGGCCGAGATCATGAGTTTTTAAAGATTTTTTCCGCCAGATCCTTAGCGATCTGACGGCGTCGCAGCACTGTGCGAGGGACAAGGGAATGTTCTCACCGGCCAACCAGCCTCATTTCAATCTGACCATCGATGGCGCGGACAGCGACTTTCAGGTCCTGTCGTTCACCGGTCGGGAAGCCCTCAACACCCCCTTCGAATTCGAGCTGGAACTGGTCAGCGAAAAGGCCTCGATCAACCTCGAAAGCCTGCTGCACAAACTGGCGTTTCTTCAACTGTCGCCGAGCAGCACCGGGATCCACGGGCTGATCTACAGCATCGCCCAGGGCGAGGCGGGCAAGCGCCTGACCCGCTACAGGATTTCCCTGCGACCGCAGCTTTCGTATCTCGCGCACCGCTTCAACCAGCGCATCTTTCAGCAGATGACCGTGCAGCAGATCATCAGCCAGGTGCTGGAAGAACACGGCATTCTGGCCAGCGATTACCACTTCCAGCTGAGCGCGATCTATCCCGAGCGTGTCTACTGCACGCAGTACGACGAAAGTGACCTGCATTTCGTCCAGCGCTTGTGCGAAGAAGAAGGCATTCACTACCACTTCCAGCACACCGCCAGCGGCCACAAACTGACCTTTGGCGATGACCAGACGGTGTTCCCGAAACTCGCGCCGGTGGCCTATCAGCAGGACTCCGGACTTGTGGCGGACAAACCGGTGGTCAAGCGTTTCGGCCTGCGTATTGCCACCCGCACCAGCCGCACCACGCGGCGCGATTACGACTTCGTCAAACCGAAGATCGAGCTGGAAAGCGACGGCAAAAGCAGCGCCCAGCCGGACCTGGAAGATTACGATTACCCGGGCCGTTTCGTGGATCGCGAGCGTGGCAAGCACCTGGCCAACCGCAACCTCGAACGCCATCGCAGCGACTACCGCCTGGCTGAGGGCAACAGCGACCAGCCGATCCTGGTCACCGGGCATTTTCTGGCCCTGACCGACCACGCCAATCCGACGTGGAACGACCTGTGGCTGCTCACTGAAATCTTCCACGAAGGCAAGCAGCCGCAAGTGCTGGAAGAGTCGGTGACCAGCGACACCACTGACCTGAAGGACGATTTCCATCAGGGCTATCGCAACCGCTTCAACGCGATCCCGTGGGACGTGCCGTACCGTCCGCCGCTGGACCACCTGAAGCCCAAAGTCCTCGGTTCGCAAAGCGCCGTGGTCACCGGCCCCGAAGGCGAAGAGATCTTCTGCGACCAGTACGGCCGGGTAAAGGTGCAGTTCTTCTGGGACCGTGAAGGCCAGCACGACGACAAGACCACCTGCTGGATGCGCGTGGCCTCCAGTTGGGCCGCCGAAACCTTCGGTTCGATCAATATTCCGCGGGTCGGCATGGAAGTGCTGATCACCTTCCTCGAAGGCGATCCCGACCAGCCGCTGATCACCGGTTGCCTGTACCACGGTGCCAACCTGCCGCCGTACAAACTGCCGGACTTCAAGACCCTGGCCACGGTCAAGAGCAAGGAATACAAGGGCAGTCGCGCCAACGAACTGCGCATCGATGACACCACCAGTGAAATCAGCATTGCGCTGCGCAGTGATCATGGTGCGAGTGCGATCAACCTCGGTTACCTGACCCATCCACGTCCTTCAGGTGGGCAGCCACGCGGCGAAGGTTTTGAGTTAAGAACCGACCGCCACGGCGCCGTGCGTGCCGGAGCCGGTTTGTTGATTACCACCGAGCCGCGCCCGAACGAATCGAAACACCACAAGGACCTGCCGGAAACCGCCGAACGCCTGGCCACTGCCAGCGATCAGCAAGATGGTTTCGCCACACAAGCCAAAGAGCTACAAGCCCAAGAGGCCGGCGACCAGGACGACGTAGCCAAAGCCTTGCACGCCCAGCACCAAGGCGTGCTCGGCAGCGGCCCGGCAAATCTCACCGCCAACGAATTCCCCGAGTTCACCGAGCCGCATCTGGTGCTCGCCAGTCCTGCCGGCATCGCCCTGACCACTCCGCGTTCCAGCCATATCGCCACCGGCGAACACCTGGCGCTGAGCAGCACCGGGCACACCAGTTTTTCCATCGGCAAACGCCTGCTGGCCAGTGCCAGTCGCGGCATGCGTCTGTTCGTGCAGAGCATGGGCTGGCGGCTGGTGGCGGCGTCCGGCGACATCGACGTCAAGGCGCTCAAGGACAGCATCAACCTGCTGGCCAAACTCAACATCACCGCCAACGCCGACCGCATCACCATCACCGCCAAGACCGAACTGGTGATCCAGGGCGGCGGCAGCGCCACGACCTACAACGCCGGCGGCATCACGCACGCCACCAGCGGCCCGTACACCGCCCACGCGGCGAACTTTGCTTACACCGGCGCCAAGAGCCTGGCCGGCGTGTTCCCGGATCCGCCGAAACCGGGCAAGGGCAATCTCGAACTGTTCAACCAGTACGCCGGGCGACAGGGCATCAAGGACGGCGATTACGAAGTCATCGATGCGCTGGGCAAAAGCATCAAGGGCAAGCTCGACGCCAAGGGTTTTGCCAGCGTTGCCGGTGCCGCACCGGGCCCGGCGCGGGTGCTGTTCGGCCAGGATCCGGCGGACACCTGGAGCGACGGCAGCTACATCGGCAAACCGGAATGGCCGTTGAATCCGCCGGGTGCCGAAGACATTCCGAGTCAGGTGCAGGCCATGGTCGCGCAAGCGCTGCCGAGCAAGAACTGGGACTTGTTGGAGAAGGGCAAGGAAATGGCGCAGACAGGGATGGGTGCAATGCAGACCGCGCAAGGTGCAATGCAAACGGCGCAGCAGGTGAAGGGCGTAGTGCAGGGCGGAGCGGCCGGGCTGCCAAAACTGGCGAATGCGGCATTGCCGAGTGCGTCGGGGATTCTCGGGGCGGCGAGCAAGAGCGGCAAGTTGCCGACCTTGCCGGCGGTAATGCTTCCGAAGACGCCTATTAATACTTCGGGGCCAGGCCCTGTGGCGAGTTCATTGACTGGTGAGGTCTTTTCATGACTGTTCCAACTCCGGCGTCGGTAGAGAAACCTCGTGAACCTCAGATAGCAATTGTTCCCCTCAACACCATTGACGCGAAGGATGTTGGCCGAGGGGCCGCGCAATTCGACGCTTGGCTGCAGTCAATCAGCGGCGGTGTCGTGACCCTAGAACGCATCAAAGGTGTTGCCGGCGCCTTGCCCGTGGTGGGCAACATCATGGCGTTGGTCGATGCACTCGGCGACATCGTGACGCTCGCCAGAAGCAAGCAGCGTGAACTGCTTGACTGGGTCAGTCTGGGCATCAATCTGATTGGTGTTTTACCTGCGCCACCGACCATGGCGGCGGCGAGAATGAGTTTGCGCCCGACCCTGTTTCTGGTTCGCCAGGAACTGCGAAACAGCGCCAAGGCTTTGCTGGGTGACTCGTTGATACAAGTGTTGGTCGGACATTTGAACGCGACCATTGTCGGCACCATCGATGACTTTGTGAAACAGGCCCAGCCCAAGGTTGCAGGGATTCTCGACGACGCCGGAAAGCTCGGACAAAACGCTGTCAACGAAATTGCCAAAGGCCTGGACGCGGTCGTCAATGGCAAGCTTGACGCCAAAGGCGATCTCAATGTGGCGAGTTCAAAGCTGAGCGCGGCGGGTGGCCAACTGCTTCATGATCCAAAGGCGGCAATCAGTAACATGTTTGGCGCCGCCTTCAGTGCCTACAAGGCTGTCGGTAAAGGTGTAGCCAATAGTGCCGCGAACAATCTGCTTCCTGATAAAGCCAAGGCACTGGTGCTCGGCAACACCAAAATCCTGCGTGAGATGGGTGCGGAATTGCCTCGTCAGTTAGGCAGGCTCGCGGATCCCGCGACGCAGCATTCGATAGGCTGGCTTTTGCAAATGTTGTCCGGCGCGGTGGCGGGCTTTCGCAAGCGCAAGGCACATGGACAGTCGGCGGGCGTGAAGCCTAACGCGACTTCACAGGCCAGGCATCAGGCGGGTGACGGTCGCCTGGAGGCGACCGGGCAACAGGCGCCTGCTTCGGCGCATCCCAATCCCGAGAAGAATGTGGTCTGCCCGATCACGGGCCGCAGTATCAGTTTCGCCTTGGGATCCGAGTCGGTTACCCACAATGACTTTTCTCTTGCAGGTCCATTTTCGGTGACGTGGGGGAGAACCTACTGTTCACGTCTGGATGCCTACGATACAGGCAGTCTGGGCGCTCGCTGGATAACCGAGTTCACCACCCGAATCGATGTGACAGAAGACGGTGTACTGTTCCACGCAGCAGATGGTCGCAGCCACCATTATCCTTTGCCAAAAATCGGTGAAGCTCATTTCGACCCGATTGAGAACCTGACCCTGTTACATGCGCAAGAGGGCAAGTTGATCCTTTGCCGCGGCTTCGAGCGCAAGGAAGTCTACATCCGCCGTGGCATGCGCTATGTCCTCAGCGGTATCGAGCTGCGCAGCGGCGCGGGAATGATGTTGCACTATGAGCACCGTCACGGCGACGAACATGTATTGTCGGACTTGATTACCTATCAAGGGGATGTGACAAAGGTTCATCTGCAACTGGCTACGCTGGTGGATGACCGGGGCCGCGTGACAGGTTTTTGGGAAGTTCGCGACGGAGTTCCTTTACGGCAGTTATGTGCTTACCAGTACGATGACGCGGGTGATCTGGTTCAGGCGCAGGACGAGAACGGTGCAGCATGGAGTTATCAGTATCAGCATCACTTGATCACCCGCTACACCGATCGAACCGGGCGCGGCATGAATCTGCAGTGGCAAGGTCACGACGCGAAAGCGAAGGCCGTCCACGAGTGGGCGGATGACGGCAGTTACGACACGCGGCTGGAATGGGATGAAAACATCCGCCTGACATATGTGACGGACGCCCATGGCAATGAGACCTGGCATTACTACGACATTCTCGGCTACACCTATCGCATCCGTCATCCCGATGAGCGCTCTGAGTGGCTGTTTCGCGATGAAGCCAAAAACGTCATTCGTCATGTCCACACCGATGGCACAACGGACCGTTACCGTTACGATGAGCGTGGCAACGTGCTTGAGCACATCCGTGCCGACGACAGCGTGGTGCATTACGCCTACGACGATAAGAATCAGCTCGTCAAGATCAGCGATGCCGAGGGCGGGCAATGGCAGCGCAGCTACGACGACCAGGGGAATCTGGTGGAGTCAGTCGACCCGTTGGGTAACAAGACGGAATATGCCTACACCGCAGCAGGTCTGCCCAAAGCGGTTAAAGATGCCAACGGCGCCGAGAGGAAGCTGGAGTACAACGAGGCCGGACAACTGATCGAGTACGTCGACTGCTCTGGAAAAAAGAGTGCCTGGGCGTATGACGAACGCGGGCAGTTGATTGGCTTTACCAATCCTGCCGGTGAGACCACTGAGTATGAATACGCAGCAGGCCAACTGGTACTCATCAGGTATCCGGACAACACCGAAGACCGCTTTGAGCGTGATGCTGAAGGTCGCGTCCTCCTTCATATCGATGCACTGGGTCAGTGTACAACCTGGCATTACAACGCCGTCGGCCTGATTGATGAGCGAACGGATGCAGCTGACCAAACTGTTCGTTATCGTTGGGATCGTCTCGGGCGGTTGTCTGCCCTGGAGAACGAAAATGATCGCCGCGCGCAGTTTCATTATGATTCGATGGGGCGTGTGCTGGAGGAAAGCGGTTTCGATGGGCGAGTCACACGCTATCAGTACGCGCCTGAAACGGGTCGACTGACGAGCATTCTGAACGGCGAACGCAAGATTGCGTTGACGTTCGATGCAATGGGACGGCTCACCGAGCGTCGCGCTGAACTGGCCGAACAGTCGCAAAGCGAGTCGTTTGATTATGATGCAAACGGAAAGCTGATCATGGCGTGCAACGCTGACAGCCGGCTGCAGTGGTTTCACGATCCGGCCGGCAACCTGTTGCGTGAACATCAGCATTATCTTGGGCTCAAGCAGCCGGCAGTTGCGGTCTGGTTGCACGAATACGATGCGCTGAACCAGCGGGTGGCCACCGTTCGCCCCGACGGTCACCGCATCAGCTGGCTGACGTATGGCAGCGGTCATCTGTTGGGTGTGCGGCTGGATGATCATGAGCTGGTGAGTTACGAGCGAGACGATATGCACCGGGAGGTGGCTCGTCATCAGGGGAACCTGCTCTGGCAGAAGCAGACGTGGGACCCGATCGGGCGCTTGCAGGAACAGGCATTTGGCCGCAGCGATGACAAGGCCATCTTGCTGAAGCGCGAGTACACCTATGACGCGGTAGGTCAGTTGATCGATATCGCCGATACCCGTCGTGGGCATCTGTCTTACCAATACGATCCAGTGGGGCGCCTTATCAAAGCCACCAGCCGTCTGGGCGTGGAAACGTTTGCGTTCGATCCGGCCAGTAACTTGCTCGATGAGCACACACAAAAACCTCTGCGCCCCCTGGATCAGGATCAAACCCGCAGCAGGCTGCTGGACAATCTGTTGCGAGAATATTCGGGTAAGCACTATGACTACGACGACCGTGGAAATTTGATTCTGCGTTGGCAAAACGGGCATTACAGCCGCTTGCAGTGGGATCTTTTCGACCGTCTGGTACATTTTGACGATGCCCGTCTGGCCGTCGACTATGCCTACGATGCGTTGGGACGCCGACTTTACAAAGACTCCAGGGTTCACTACAAACAGCGTCCCGAAGCCGGTTCCCAGTGGAATCGTAATGAGCTTGCACGTAAACAGTCAGAGATGAACTGCGGTTTCACGCTGTACGGTTGGGATGGTGATCATCTGGCTTGGGAAAGCAGTCCCGCTCAACTTGACGGCACCGTCGGACACACAGTGCACTACGTCTATGAACCGGGCACTTTTATTCCGTTGGTGCAGGCAGTGCGGCATCAGCCCATCAGTTTGCTGGACTTGCCTGAATACAGTGGCGATTACAGTCTGGAAGAGGATCCGGTTTGGACCCATAAACAGCTGGCGCAGCCCTTTGACGCTCTCGCCTGGTATCAATGCGATCACCTTGGTACTCCGCAGGAACTGACCGATCAACACGCCAACATCGTTTGGAGCGCGCAATACAAGGCATGGGGCGAAGTCCGTGAACACCTTGGGCCATCGGCCATACAGCATCAGACAACCAATCCGATCCGGTTTCAGGGGCAATACCACGACCATGAAACAGGGCTGCATTACAGCCGGTATCGATACTATGATCCCGCCATCGGGCGGTTCATCAGCAAAGACCCGGTCAGTTACGCCGGTGGTTTGAATCTGTATGCGTATGCGGTAAACCCGATTGGCTGGATCGATCCATTAGGGCTGACTTCAAAAGAACTGGCAGCGGCAATGAATGCCGATGGCATCCCTACACCTGCCAACTCGGCCGCACACCATATCGTCGGGGAGAACTCCGCGAGGGCCAAACCCGCTAGAGACATTCTGGACAAGCACGATATACCGGTCGACTCCGGCGTAAACGGCGTCTTTCTACCAAACAAGGACAACGTGGATAACATGCCGGGCATCAGACACTGTGGGCGCCATCCCAATGCCTACATCGATACAGTGAATACTCGGATCATCGCGGCAGATACCCTGGGTGGCAAACAGGCTGTCCTTACAGAACTCGGAACCTTGCGAGGGACGTTGCAATCCGCTCAAAGAAATGCTGAATGGGCCAACGTCCTGGGTAATTGACTATGAAAATCTTCACCTTGAAATCGAACACCCGAGACTATTCTTCATTTATTGAAGATTACCCGGCCGACCAGCAAAGCATTATCAGCCGTGCCATGGCGCAGCAGTGGAAACCGTTCGATGAGAGTATCGAGCCTGTCAGACTGATCTTGACTGCCAGCGACAGCGGCAAGAAGAACTTCCAGTTTGATGTCAGTTGCGCATTGTTCCCGTTTGTCATCTTCAGCGAGGATGCCGTCGAGGCTCTCTCCGAACACTTTCTGGCTGAGCATGGGCAGTTTTTGCCCGTCATTACCGAGAGCAAGCGCAAATCGTTTTCCGGCTACTTCCCGATCGATCCGGTAAAAAAATGCCTGGACATGGAGCGATCAAAGTACCGGGAATATCCCAACGGGCTATTAGTCGAAAAAGCGGTTCTCGTCGCTCAACACCTGCCCGAGCGAAACATGTTCGTGATTGAGGAAGACATCAAGCGCATCTTTGTGACGGAACGGTTCAAGGAACAGGTAGAGCAATCTGGACTGAAGGGGTTCGATTTTTCGAATGAGATAGAAGTGGTGTGATTCTGTGATCGTCAGTCGGCGAGTCGCCAATCCACAACTCAGAGGAGTACCGCATGAAAGATGCAATCCGCCTCGGCGACTCCACCACCCACGGTGGCAAAGTCCTCGAAGCCTTCTCCCGCACCGACCTCAATGGCAAGCCTATAGCCGGAGTCGGTCACAAGGTCAGTTGCCCATTGTGCAAGGGGATTTTCCCGATTGCCGAGGGCAGCAACACCTATACCGTCGATGGGGTGCCCATCGCGCTCGACGGTATGAAAACTGCCTGTGGTGCCGCGCTGATTTCCAGCGGCCCGAAAGGGGCGGTTGTCAGTTGAATCACTGAATTTCGATAAGGAATCTTGTCTGGCTCGGGTTGATATCAATATGAAAGACGCAAAACTGGGCTATCGAATAGTTAATAAAACCAGTCCTGTTCATATTCACGTATTTGCAGGTAATAGCTCTGATGGCCCGGTATACGAGGAACTCCCGGCTCGTCATTTAGGCACGACAGCCTATGAACTGCTGTCCTCGCCCGGGCTGGCGCTGAATATGGCCCGTGGAGACGTCATCTCAATCGAAAACAAAAACACCCATGCGGTAGTGCTTGAACGAGGTGGCAACTTTTGCATTCACATCTACGCCGACTCCATTCCTGCTGCGAATATCGCCGAGCTGGAAGGCGATGTCCGGTGTGAACTGGGTGGAACGCTGGACGGTGTGTTTGAGGGCAATCTTTCGTTGGCTGTTCCAGCGAGCAACGGGATGAACAAGATCAACGAGGTTTTTGACCGATTTCGCGATAGAACCGGGATTCAATGGTATTACGCCAACATCTATCAGAACCTGGATGACGATGATGACGAGACGCTGTTGAACTGGTGGCTCGAAGGCTGATGACCCTGAGTCCACAATCGAGTCGAATCGGATCAATAAACAAGGAGTAGCTGTGAGCAAACATGAGCGGGTTTGTCCCAGTGCTGCGCAGAACGCGATCTGTGAGAAATACGGGATGTCTGTGCTTCCTCCCGAGGAAATGGTCGCTATCGCCATTGAGTCGCTAGGAAACACACCCATTTATGGCACACGCGTTCGTTTGCCGGATGGGGGGAATGTCAGCTGGTTCATCCACGGCGGCACGCATTCAGCGGCAATTGATTTTTTCCAGCCGGTTTGTATTGAACACTTACCCGAAATGCTTCCGCTGGTGATGAATTATCTGTGTTTGCCCACGGGGGCAAAATTCATCATCGATACCCAAGGGTACGAAGACGTCTGGATGGAGGAGTGACCTGGTCAAAGGAGTGACAAGATGAAAGATGCAATCCGCTTTGACGACAACCAAAACCGAGTTCAAAACCCTCCAACATTTAAAGGAATAAATATGAAGACCGCTTCTTTGATTCTCGCCATGGCCGCAGCTTTTGGCACTTGCAGTCTCGCCCACGCCGAAGGGCAGGACGCCGCCACCCTGAAAGGGATATACGACAACGGCCGCAATATGTCCGGCCTGATCAAAAGCTGTGTCGACAAGGGATTCCTGAAAGCGGACAGCACCGAGAACGCCAACAAGATGGTCGCATTCGTGGGCAACATGCCTGGCGATTTCGACAAGCGTGACGGCGACAAGAGCGAACAGTCTGGCCGTAAAGGCGAAGTGTTCACGGATGGGGAATACAAGAGCCTGGAAAGCAACCTGCCGCCGAACCTCACACTCAAACAATGGTGCGAACAGGCGGATCAGGGCATGCGCGAAGGGTTGAAGCGAGTCGGTCTGTAGTAGTCAGCTGCTTCAGGATCGACGCGATTGCCGCGATCGGTCCTGAGGTCAGTGGAGCCCCTTCGAAAGACAGAACTAAGCTAATGCAAAAAAGATATTTGTTCGGTGTTTTTAATATCGTTTAGTTTTGTTTCATAGACGAATCAAAAGCATCAAACCGATAGACCTCCCGATTGCCATGACGGCACACGCTGAATCGATCACGGACTCTTCAGGTTTGATTCACACGGGAGTGAATCATGCCGCACACCTCAGATATCACCGCATTACCCATCCTCGACCTGTCCCTGCTCGACGGTACGCCGTCGCAACGCCAGGCCTTTCTCGATGACTTGCGTCACGCCGCCCGCGATGTGGGCTTTTTCTACCTGACCGGCCATGGCATCGACACCAGCCTGCTCAAACAAGTGCAGGACTACGCGCGCCAGTTCTTCGCCTTGCCTGACAGCGAGAAAAACGCCGTCGGCATGATCAATTCGCCGCATTTTCGTGGCTACAACCGCGCCGCCTCGGAGATCACCCGTGGCCAACCCGATCAACGTGAACAGTTCGATCTGGGCGCCGAGCGCGACGTCTTGCCGTTGAACGCCGACAGTCCGTTGTGGGCGCGGCTGCAAGGGCCGAATCAATGGCCCGAAGCGTTGCCGCAACTCAAGCCGCTGCTGCTCGACTGGCAGCAGGCGATGACCCAAATGTCGCTGCGCCTGTTGCGCGCATTCGCCCAGTCATTGTCGCTACCGGAAGACGCTTTTGACCGGTTGTACGGCGATAAACCCAACGAACACATCAAGCTGATGCGCTATCCGGGGCAAGCCTCGACAGCGAGCAATCAGGGCGTCGGCGCGCACAAGGATTCGGGTTTTCTCAGCTTCCTGCTGCAAGACCGGCAGGCCGGTTTGCAAGTGGAGATCGAAGACGGGCGCTGGATCGATGCGCTGCCTCGGGACAATACGCTGGTAGTGAATATCGGCGAGCTGCTGGAGCTGGCCACCAACGGTTATCTGCGTGCCACGGTGCATCGAGTGGTGTCGCCACCGGTGGGCAGCGAGCGCTTGTCCATCGCGTTTTTCCTCGGCGCGCAACTGGATGCGGTGGTGCCGCTGTACCCCTTGCCGACGGCGCTGTTGCGTGAGGCGCGGGGCCCGGCGAGTGATCCGCTCAATCCGCTGTTTCGCGATGTTGGCTGGAATTATCTCAAGGGCCGACTGCGCTCCCATCCCGATGTCGCGCAGCGCTTTTATGCCGATGCGTCGAGCACCCCGACACCGCTTCGCAAGACCGCCAACGCCTGATCCATCACTCGCAAAAGGTCGCTTTCCCATGTTGAAAAAAACAGTGTTGAAAAAAGCAGGCCTGACCCTGGCCGTTCTCGGCGCGCTGGTGACTTCGTTCAGTGCTCAGGCGCTGGAGCCATTGCGCGTTGCCGCCGACCCGGTGCCCCACGCGCAGATTCTGGCGTACATCCAGAAACTCGATCCACAGCTCAACCTCAAGGTGATCGAAATCCCGCAGGGCGTGAACTCCAACGAACTGCTGGTGCACGGCGATGTGGACGCCAACTACTTCCAGCATCTGCCGTACCTGCAATCCCAGGAAAAGGCCCTCGGCGAAAAACTCGCGGTGGCCGCCATGGTGCACATCGAACCGCTGGGGATCTATTCCCATCGCCACAAAACCTTCGCCCAGGTGCCGGACAAAGGCACGGTCGCCGTGCCGAACAACGTCACCAACCTGAGCCGCGCGCTGTACCTGTTGCAGGACAACGGCCTGATCAAACTCAAGCCCGGCTTCAATGATCCGGCGGCCGATCAGGCGACACCGAAGGACATCGCCGAAAACCCGAAACACCTGAAGATCCTGGAAATCGAATCGCCGCAACTGCCCCGCGCGCTGGACGACGTGGACCTGGCGGTGATCAACGGCAACTACGCGCTGGAAGCCGGGTTGGTGCCGGCCAAGGATGCGCTGGGGCTGGAGAAGGCCGAACACAACCCGTACGCCAACATTCTGGTGACCACGCCGAAACTGGAAAACGATCCGCGCATCCAGCAACTGGCCAAGGACCTGACCTCGCCGCAAGTCGCCAAATACATCGCCGAGAACTTCAAAGGCTCGGTGATCCCGGTGGCGGATGCCAAGCCATGATCGTCGTCGAGCAGTTGAGCAAGACCTATCCGTCAGCGTCGACCCCGGCGCTGGATCAGGTGTCGCTGAGCATTTCCGATGGCGCGATTTACGGAATTCTCGGGCGCAGTGGCGCGGGTAAATCGACGTTGCTGCGTTGCCTCAATCTGCTCGAGCGCCCGGATACCGGGCGGATTCTGCTGGACGGCGAAGACCTCACGGCGCTGTCCGACCGTGAGTTGCGCCGCCAGCGTCAGCGCATCGGCATGATCTTCCAGGGCTTCAATCTGCTGCATTCGCGCAACGTGTTCGACAACGTCGCGGTGCCGCTGGAAATCGCCAAAGTCGCCAAACCACAGCGCCACGAACGGGTTCGGGAACTGCTGGATCTGGTGGGGCTGGGCGACAAGGCCGAAGCCTTTCCATCGCAACTGTCCGGCGGACAGAAGCAGCGGGTGGGGATCGCCCGGGCCTTGGCGGCGCGTCCGGCGTATCTGCTGTCGGACGAAGCCACCAGCGCCCTCGACCCGGAAACCACTGCATCGATTCTGGAGCTGTTGCGTGACATCAACCGCCAGCTCGGTTTGACCATCGTCCTGATCACCCACGAGCTGGACGTGGTCAAGTCGATCTGCGATCACGCCGCGTCCATGGCCAATGGAAAACTGGTGGAGGCGGGGCCGGTCGCTCGATTGCTCGCCGATCCGCAGTCGGCCCTTGGCGCTTCACTGCGACCCAGTTGCGGCTTGCCGCTGGGGCATGACGCGCCCGGTTTGAGTTTTCTGCGGCAATACGGCGTACGGGCGGCCCACTCATGAACCGCGTGATCGACTGGAATGAAATCCTGCAACTGGTGCTCAACGCCACCGGCGAAACCCTGTACATGGTGCTGCTCGCCGGGCTGTTCACCTTGCTGATCGGTTTGCCGCTGGGGGTGTTGCTGTTCATCAGTCGGCGGCAGGGCCTGTACCCGTTGCCGAGGCTCAATCAAGCCTTGGGCGCGATCATCAATCTGGGGCGTTCGCTGCCGTTCGTGGTGATGCTGATTGCCCTGATTCCGCTGACCCGGCTGGTGGTCGGCACCACCCTGGGCAGCACCGCCGCCGTGGTGCCGATCACCATCGGCGCCTTTCCGTTTTTTGCGCGGATCGTCGAGAACGCCCTCGACGAAGTCGAAAAGGGCCGGATCGAAGCGATCCTCGCCATGGGCGGTGACATCCGCCACGTGATTTTCAAAGTGCTGTTGCCCGAAGCGCTGCCGGCTTTGCTGGCGGGGATCACCCTGACGCTGGTGATGCTGATCGGTTTTTCTTCCATGGCCGGGGTCATCGGTGGCGGCGGGCTGGGCGATCTGGCAATCCGTTACGGCTATCAACGGTTCAACAATGAAGTGATGGTCGCCACCGTCGTGGTGTTGGTCATCCTCGTCCAGGGCGTGCAAAGCCTGGGCGATCGACTGGTGCGTTTGCTGGCTCATCGACGTTAAGGAATTTTATGGGTGCGCCTGTCGCCGTGGTCTCCGAACCACTGATTCGTGTACGTGAACTGAGCAAGACCTTTGGCTCGAACCGGGCGCTGGACCGGGTCAGCCTGGATATTTTTCCCGCCGAAGTGGTCGCGCTGCTCGGCGCCAACGGTGCGGGCAAGTCGACGCTGGTGAAGATCCTCGCCGGCAGCCAATCCCACGATGGCGGCGAGATCTGGATCGATGGACAGCCCCGGCACTTCAGTTCACCGCTGTCGGCGCGCCGCTTCGGCATCGTCGCGGTTCATCAGCAGATCAACGAAGGCATCGCGCCCGGATTGAGCGTGGCGGAAAACCTGCTGCTCGATGAACTGTGCCGCCCCGATGCGGACTTCTGGCTCAATCGCAAACGCCTGCTGGAGCGCGCCGCGAGCATCGCTGCCGGCCTCGGGCTGGTGCTGCCGCTGGAGCAGCCGATCGAACACCTCGGCCAGGCCGAACGGCAACTGGTGGTGCTGGCCCGCGCCTTTGCCCTGCAACCGCGACTGCTGATTCTCGACGAGCCCACGGCAGCCTTGTCGGATACCGAGGCGCAGCGCCTGTTCGGTCTGATCGACACCTTGCGTAGCCGTGGCGTGGCGATTCTGTACATCTCTCATCGGCTGTCCGATCTGCAACGAGTGGCCGACCGCGCCGTGGTGTTGCGTGACGGACAACTGGCCGGTGAGTTCAGTGCCCGGCAATTGCCCGAGGCATTGGAAGCAATGCTTGGTCAGGCGCTGGAAGCTCACGTCTACACGCCGCGAGCGGCGGGGCGCGAAGTGCTGAAACTGCGCGACGTGAAAATCCTGCCGCGCACCCAGGCTTTTGATCTGACCCTGCACGAAAACGAAGTGGTGGTGCTGACCGGATTGCTCGGCGCCGGCAAAAGCGAGATCGCCGAAGTGCTGTTCGGTCTGCGCAAACCGGTGTCCGGCTCTCTGCAACTGGACGGCACCGACTGGCAACCGGGCTCGCCACTCCAGGCAATTCAAAGCGGTGTGTTCTTCGCCGCCGAGGATCGTGCGAGCCAATCGCTAGTGCCGGATTTTTCATTGCGGCGAACCCTGACCTTGCCGTTTCTCGAACGCTTCACCCGTGGCGGTTTCATCCGCAACCGTGCCGAAGCGGCGGCGGTCGAGGCGCAAGTCGCAGCGCTGGGGATCAAGACCGCCGGCATCGATGTGCCGATGAGCGCGTTGTCCGGCGGCAATCAGCAAAAAGTCGTGCTCGGTCGCTGGTTGCTCGGTGAAGGCCGGGTGCTGATCCTCGACGAGCCGTTTCAGGGCGTCGATGTGCGTGCCCGGCGCGAGATTGGCCAACTGCTGCGCGACAGCGCTGCTGGCCGCGCCACGCTGGTGATCTGCTCGGACGTCGATGAAGCGCTGGAGATCGCCGACAGGATTCTGCTGGTACGCGATCACGCCGTGGTGGCCGAGTACCCGCGTGCCGGGCTGGATCGCGCCACCCTGGTCGCCGCGCTGGCCGGCAGCGATCCGCAAAATTCTGTTGTTCAAGCCGCGCCAAGGAGTAGAGCGAGTGCCTGATTCGAGTTCCCTGTTGTCATCCGCCCCGGCGCCGTCCGAGCGCTTCGTGCAAGCGTTGATCCGCTACGGCCTGTTGTGGGTGCTGGCGTTGATCGTGGTGTTTTTCAGTGTGGCGGAACCGGCGTTCCTGCGCGTTGGCAATCTGTTCAGCATTCTGCAGTCGGTATCGATTGTCGCGCTGCTGGCGTTGGGCGTGACGCTGACCATGGCTGTCGGCGGGTTGGATCTGTCGATTGGCGCGGTGGCGGCCATGAGCCTGATGATCGCCAGTTACGTGATGGTGGTGCTCGGTTGGGGCGCGGTGCCGGCGGTGCTGATCAGTCTCGCGGGTGGCGCGCTGGTCGGGCTGCTCAACGGCTGGCTGATCGTGAAGATGCGCGTGCCGGACATTCTCGCCACGCTCGGCAGCATGTTCCTGGTGATCGGCGTGCAACTTATTCCCACGGGCGGTCGTTCAATTGCGGTGGGCATGACCCTGCCCAACGGCGATGAAGCCGAGGGTTCGTTCAGTGCGCTGTTTCTGGCGCTGGGCCGTGGACGGTTGTGGGACATCATGCCGGTTCCGGTGTTGATCACGGCAGTGGTCGCGGTGGTGGTGTGGCTGTTTCTCGAACGCACGCGCATCGGCCGGTTGTTCTATGCGATTGGCGGCAACGAACAGGCGGCGCGTCTGGCCGGTGCGCCGGTGCAGCGCTTCAAACTGCTCGCTTATGTGCTGTCGGCGTTGTTGGCATCGCTGGGCGGATTGTTGTTGGCGGCGCGGTTGGGGCGCGGCGATGTCAGCTCCGGCAACGGTCTGGTGCTCGATGCGCTGGGCGCTGCGCTGATCGGTTTTGCCGTGCTCGGGGCGAAGAAGCCCAACGCGTTCGGCACGCTGGTCGGCGCGTTGCTGGTGGCTTCGTTGCTCAACGGCCTGACCATGCTCAACGCGCCGTATTACGCGCAGGATTTCGTCAAGGGACTGGTGCTGGTGCTGGCCCTGATGTTCACCTTCGGCCTCGCGCATCGGGCGCGCTGAGCCGTTTTATTGATGCTTCAAGGAAAGATCCATGCACGGTTCAATCAAGCAGTTTGCACGTCATTGCCTCGCCGGGGCGTTGCTCTCGGCGCTGGCCCTCAATGCGCAGGCCAAGGCCTTGCCCGGCGCACCGGCGCCGTTCGATAAAGGTCAGGTACAGATCGCACTGGTCGGCTATCTGTTTTCCGGGGATTTCCCTGAAGCCTATCTGCGCGGCGTGGAAAAACAGACCGAAGCGCTGGGCGCCAATCTGCGGGTGTTCGACGCGCGGCAACAGGCGGCGAGCCAGGGCGAGATGATCGATCAGGCCGCCGACCTCGGTGTCGACGGGATCATCGTGCAATTGGGTCTCGCGGAAACCCTCAAGGGGCCGATTGATCGGGCGCTCGCCAAAGGCATCAAGGTCGTCGCCTTCGACGTCGATCTGAACACGCCGCAGGTGACTCAGGTCGAGCAGGATCACCACGCACTGGCGCGGCTGGCACTCGATCAAGCGGTGAAGGACAACGGCACCCGTTTCGACGCCGGGTACGTCTACATCAGCGGCTTCACGCCGATGGAGCGCCGCGACGAGATCTGGAGCCAGGTCAAGGCGAGCAATCCGGGGATCGTCGAGAAGGCGCGCTTCGGCACGCTCAACCCGCCGATTGCCAACTCGGTGGCCGATCAGGCCAGTGCCGTGCTGCGGGCCAATCCGGGGATCAGCGTGATCTTCGCGCCGTTCGACGAGTTCGCCAAAGGCGCGAAGATCGCCGTGGACGAGGCCGGTCTGAGCCGCAAGGTGAAGATCTACAGCGCCGACATTTCCACCGCCGATATCCAGATCATGAAAGAACCGGACAGCGCCTGGGCCGCCACCGCTGCGGTCAATCCGCAAGTCGCCGGGGCGATCAGCGTGCGCAGCCTGGCGATGTTGATCGCCGGGGAAAATCCGGGGCATCGGGTGCTGGTGCCACCGACCCTGATCACCCGTCAACAACTGCTGGATCTGGACGTGAAAAACGTACGGGACCTGGGGCAGAAACTGCCAGCCTTCGGTGACACCGCCAATGTCGCGCGGGCACCGTGGATTCCCGTGGCGAACTGAAATTCAAAAACTGTGGGAGCGAGCTTGCTCGCGAAGGGGCCGTCCAATCCAGCATCTTCGCTGGTGGTCCCACCGCTTTCGTCGGATCGCCGCCCGGAGCAAGCTCGCTCCCACAGGGTCGTTGTTCAATTTGAGGAGTAACGATGCACAACAAGGCTGCGCGTCTGCGCAAGAGCCGTTCGCCGAAAGCCGATGTGGCGCTGGGCGAACGGCTGCCGCCGGGGCAGGTGCTGACGGAGCGTTTCCCGATCCTGCACGAAGGCGAGGTGCCGGCCTATGACCTGGCGACGTGGTCGTTGCGCCTGTTCGGCACCTTGGCCAACCCGGTCGAGCTGACCTACGCCGATCTGCAAGCGCTGCCGCAACGCCAGTTGCAATGCGACATTCATTGCGTGACACGCTGGTCGAAGTTCGACACCCGCTGGAGCGGCGTGCACCTGCAAGACTTGTTGCAGGCCCTGGACATCCGGCCGACGTCGTCCTTCGTCATGGCCCACGCCGATCACGATTACCAGACCAACCTGCATCTCGAAGACCTGCTGCACCCGGACAGCCTGCTGGCCACCCATTACGACGGTCAGCCGCTGACCGCGCAGCATGGCTGGCCGCTGCGTCTGGTGGTGGCGGGGCGGTACTTCTGGAAGAGCGCGAAATGGCTGCGCGGGCTCGAATTCACCGATCAGGAACAACCGGGATTCTGGGAGCGCAACGGCTTTCACTTGCACGCCGATCCATTCATTGAACAGCGTTTCAGCGGCGATGCGCTGGACATTGCCGAAGATGCCTGGCGGGAAAAGGACTTCGACTGACGGCATCTAACTTCGCACCGAAAAAAACACAGATTAATAACGCTCTCTACAACAACGTGGAGTGCGTTTTTGTGCGTGGTTAGTTATTGGTTAGTTGAGTGTTAATGTTGTTTAGTCAACACAAGTGTTGCTCGGGCAACACTCCGTTTGTCGGGCATAACCTAAGCGTTATTGGTTCTTTTGCGGCAAGTGACCGCTCGTCTAGGATCGGTAAACAGGGGGTTCTACTAACTTTGGGGTTCTTGCGCTCTAACAGTCGATAGTTGCTCAACGCACTTCGCTGCCTTTCCGAATATCAAAACTACAGCAAAAATTGCCGTGCACTGATTGCCGACACTTCATGATTCGGCAGCGGCCGGTTATTAACTGCGATTCAAGGAGCTGTCGCATGATTCACCGTTCGCGTTCATTACTCGCCATCGCTGTTGTCAGTGCAATCTGGCAACTTCCTGCGCAAGCTGAAGAGACTTCCGCGCGCGTCGACGATGACACACGGCTGGGTACCGTGCTGGTCACCGGTACCCGGGGCACCGCACGCACGGTGCTGGATTCGCCGGTGCCGGTGGATGTGCTGAGCGCCGAGGACCTGAAGACCGCCGGTGCCAGTGGCGGCGAGCTGGGCCAGGCGTTGCAGACGCTGTTGCCGTCGTTCAGTTTTCCGCGCCAGTCCAACTCCGGCGGCGCCGACCACGTGCGTGCCGCGCAGCTGCGCGGCATGAGTCCGGATCAGGTGCTGGTGCTGGTCAACGGCAAGCGCCGTCACACCTCGGCGGTGGTCAACGACTCGTCGAAAATCGGTCGCGGCACGGCACCGGTGGACTTCAACTCGATCCCGATCAGCGCGATCAAACGCATCGAAGTACTGCGCGACGGCGCCGGCGCGCAGTACGGCTCGGACGCGATTGCCGGGGTGATCAACATCATCCTCGACGACGCCCCCGACGGCGGCGAAGTCTCCACCAGCTACGGCGCCTACCACACCCACCAGGACGCCATCGGCAAAACCACCACCGACGGCCAGAACAGCGTGACCACGGCCAAGATCGGCACGCGGCTGGGTGAGGAGGGCGGGTTCATTCGCGGCGGTACCGAGTACAAGGATCGCAACCCGACCAACCGCGCCGGGTACGACGGTTTCGCCGACACCCCGGGCCAGCGCAACTACGTAATGGGCGACGGCGTGGCGCGGGACGTCAACGCCTGGTTCAACGGCGAATTGCCGCTGGCCGGCGGCAAGGCCTACAGCTTCGGCACCTACAACGAACGTCGCACCACCGGCGCCGAGTTCTATCGCTACCCGTCCGAGCAGCCGCAGTTCTACCCCAACGGCTACTTGCCGCAATCGCTGGGCGACAACACCGACATCTCCGCCACCGCCGGCTACAAAGGCCTGATCGGCGACGACTGGGATTTCGACAGCAGCGTGACCCACGGTCGCAACCGCTTCGAATCGGCGACCCGTCGCACCCTCAACGTCAGCCTCGGCGCAGACTCGCCGACCCGCTTCGATACTGGCGATTATGAGTTGCGCCAGACCACCACCAACCTGGATTTCAGCCGCGAATTACGCCTCGGCGGCCGCTCGTTCGTACTGGCGGTGGGCGGTGAATATCGCTACGAAAACTACCTGACGTTTGCCGGGGACGAGGCCTCCTACATCGGTTCCGGGGCCGATGGCGCCAACGGTCTGCGCCCGAGTGAAGAGTCGGATCTGGATCGCAACGTGTTCGGCACCTACGCCGAATTGTCCGGTGATCTCACCGACCGTTTCTTCGTCGACGCCGCCACGCGCTGGGAACATTACGACGACGCCGGCAGCAAACTCACCGGCAAGCTCAGTGGTCGCTACAAGTTGACCGATCAATGGGCGTTGCGCGGTGCGGTGTCGAACAACTTCCGCGCGCCATCGCTGGCCCAGAGCGGTTTCCAGAACACCACCAGCAACTTCGGCGACGGCGGCACGCTCACCGATATCCGCGTGCTGTCGGTCAACGATCCGATTGCCCGTGCCTTGGGCGCGGAAAAGCTTGATCCGGAAACCTCGAAGAACTTCAGCCTCGGCCTGACGTTCCAGTTGAACGAACGCTTCGATGCGTCGCTCGATGTGTTCCGCATCGACGTCAAAGACCGCATCACCCTGTCGCAGCGAATCGGCAGCGACGCGCTGGAAAGCTACATCAACGACAACTTCGGCGTGCCGGGCGTCCATGACGTCAACTTCTTCACCAACGCTGCCGACACCAGCACCGACGGCGCCGAACTGGTGCTCAACTACCATCAGCCGTTCTACGACGGGCAACTGGGCCTGACCACCGCGTACACCTACAACCACACCAAGGTCACCAGCACCAAGGGCACGCCGTCGCAGCTGACCGCCTTAGGGATCGGCAATGACGCGCTGGTCGGCGTCGAGGAACGCAACACCCTCACCGACGCCGCGCCCAAGGATCGCTTTGTGTTTTCCGCCAACTGGACCAGCGAACACTGGGGCCTGCTCGGGCGTCTGACCCGCCAGGGCGAGACCACTCGGGTGTTCGATTTCGGCGACTCGCAGCCTGAGCAAACCTACGGCGCGGTGTGGCAACTGGACGCCGAGGTGACCTACAAATTCACCCCGAAATTCAGCATCGCCCTGGGCGGCAACAATCTGACCGACAACTACCCGGAACGCTCGGGCTCGGCCATCAACTACGGCGGCAACCTGCCGTACGACGTGCTGTCGCCGATCGGCACCAACGGCGCTTACTACTACGCCACCGCCACTTACGGCTTCTGAGTCTTTTCCGCCATGGATGGCGGATCATCAGCGGGAACCTTCATGACTCAAACCAATGGCCCCAAGCGGCACCTGCCGGTGTTCCAGGCATTGCTGATCACGCTGGGCATGGTCATCACCACCGACATTCTCAAAACCGCGCCGACCGTTGCCTTGAACGTCGGGCCGGAACATTTCTATTGGGTCTGGGTGCTCGGCGCACTGGCGTCGATGGCCGGGGCCTTGTGCTTTGCCGAGATGGCCACCGCGTTCCCGCATCCGGGCGGTGACTATCATTTCCTGCGCACCGCTTACGGCGAGCGCATGGGGTTCCTGTTTGCCTGGTCGCGATTCTCGGTGATGCACACCGGGTGGATCGTGTTGTCGGCGTTCATGTTTGCCGACTACTTCAACGCGGTCGTGCCGTTGGGGCATTACGGGTCGGGGGTGTTTGCCGGTGCGATCATTGCCGCGTTGGTGCTGCTGAATCTGACGGGCAAGCACATTGGTTTCATTACTCAGACTGTGCTGGTCGGGCTGCTTGCTCTCGGGTTTCTGAGCATTGCCAGCGCCGGGGTCTGGCTGGCGTGGCAAGGGATCGAACCGACGCTGCCCAGTGATCCGGTGATGCCCGAACACACCAGCGCGGCAGGGTTTTCTGCGGCGATGATCTTCGTGTTTCTGGCCTTCGGCGGCTGGAGCGATGCGGCGACGTTATCGGCGGAGGTGCGCGACGGTCGACGCGGCATTTTCATCGCCATGCTTGGTGCACTGACGGTGTTGATGGTGATCTATCTGGCGCTGAACTGGGCGTTCGTCCAAGGGCTTGGATTCGACGGCCTGGCGGCAAGCAACGCGCCGGCGGTGGAATTGTTGAACCGCGCTTTCGGTGCACCCGGCGTGCTGCTGATTCTGTTGATGGTTGGCATCGCGGCCATCGCCACCATCAATTCGACCTTGCTGGTCGGCGCCCGCACCACCTACGCCGCCGCCCGCGATGTGCCGCAGTTGCGACGCTTCGGTGAATGGGATGAGCGCGACGGCGTACCCCGCAAGGCGTTGCTGGCGGAGGGAGCGGTGGCGTTGTTGCTGGTGCTGTTCGGCAGTTTTACCCAGAGTGGTTTCAACACCATGGTCGAGTACCTGACGCCGGTGTACTGGCTGTTCCTGAGTCTGAGCAGCCTCGCGTTGATTATCCTGCGCAGGCGTTTCCCCGAGGTGCCCCGGCCGGTCAGGGTGCCGTTTTATCCGCTGTTGCCGCTGCTGTTTTTTGGGCTATGCGTGTACATGCTGTATTCCAGCGTGACAGTAGTGGGGTTGGGGGCGTTTTTGGGGATCGGGGTGTTGGTGGTTGGCGCGTTGTTGCTGGCCGGGTTGAGCCGCCTGGTGTCGACACCTCGGCAGGCTCAGCAACGGGCTGCCGATTAGAAGGACACCGCTGCCGGCTGCGACAACCGCAATACCGACAAATCCCCCGTGATGCGCTTGTACGCCAGGCGAATCGCCTCGATGTCACGCTCACGCTTCGGGCTGCTTTCGTGCAGGATCACAATCACCTTGGTCGCCAGTCGCTCGGGCACTTTCGCGTCGTGGTCCTTCCACTGCCCATAGGCATCGAACACGCTGAACCCGTCCGGGAACCGCGTCGTCACTTCCTGATCGAGAAACTCGCGCCAGCGCGCCGGGCTCACCACACCTTCCTTGCCTTCCAGCGGCCCCACCGAGAAGTACAACTCGGTGCGTACCCACTGCGCTTGCGCCGGTCGTGTGGCATCGCCTTGCAGGGTCGAACTGACGGGATCTTTGGTATGCACGGAAACCGGAGGAGGGCTGGCACACCCGGCGACCGCCAGGAACAGTGCGGCCAGTAGAAAACGTTGCGGCATGGAACTTCCTTATTGTTAAGAACTGTCCCGAATTATAGAGGGGACGGTTAATAGCAATAAAAGATTAAAAAGTGGATCGTCGCTGAACTAATGGAATAAGCAAACAAAGTGAAAATAATGCCCGCTGGTTAGAACGATTATTTCTTTAAGTTATTTGCTTGGTGTTGGATCGAATATCCATGACATTTAAAAACCTGCTAGCGCATTTGGCGGATCTGTCATTGCGTCTAATATGCTGCTGCAGCGGTTCAAGTCGCACGGAACGCTGCACTTGAAGCGTTTGAACAGCAGTTTTTGCTGCTCGATGGACAGCTTGTTGCGGATTTCCCGATCCTTAGAATCCGCCCCATCAACTTCTCATCCAGTTCTTAATCCTCAGGGAGCTACACCATGATGAACGCCATGCAGATGCAAATGCCGATGAACGCCAACATGCCGATGATGCCGATGACGGGCATGCCGATGATGATGGCGACCATGAGCTGCGACATGATGGACGACGGCATGATGTGCAAGATGATGCCGGCCGCTGGCATGGACATGGCCATGTTCAAGAACAGCGCTGAAATGATGCAGATGATGATGGACTGCGGCATGCCGATGATGATGCATTGCGGCAACATGAGCATGATGTGCATGTCCCCGGCGGCCATGGCCATGCCGATGATGAACATGATGATGCCGATGCCGATTATGGGCATGCCGATGCCATCGATGAAGTGCGTGATGGAATGCACGATGATGGCCGACTGCATGATGTGCAAAATCATGCCGATGCCGGGCATGAACATGGACATGATGAAGAACTGCTGCGCCCTGATGATGAAGATGATGAACGACTGCAGCATGCCGATGATGATGAGCTGCAACGGCATGCCGATGATGTGCTGCACCTGCTGATTCTTCAGGCATGAAAAAGCCCGACCGGGAAATTCCCGGTCGGGCTTTTTGTTGTCTGTCTGTTTATCAGTCCAGGCGTTCGGGGTAGGTCACTACCAGATACGCCACCGCTTCACTGTCGGCGGGGTTGCGATAACGGTGGGGCTGGTCGGCGTAGAACAGGATCGAATCACCCGTCGACAACAGATAGCGCTCGTCGTTGACGCTGATCTCCAGCACGCCCTGGGCCACCACCAGATTTTCCTGCACGCCTGGACCATGCCCCTCGGATTGATCCTCGCCCAGCGGGCTCAGGCGCAGTTCATAGAATTCCGACTGGCGCGCTACATCAAATGGAAACAGCGCGCGGCTGACAAAGGCGCCACTCGCGCTGACCAGCCGCTTGCTCTGGCTCGCCGACAACACGGCCACGCCTTCAAACGCGCGGTGTTCAAGAAATGCCGCCACCGACACCTTCAAACCCTTGGCGATTTTGCACAGCACCTTGATCGACGGCACGCTGCGCCCGGATTCGATCTGTGCCAGCATCGCCCGGCTCACGCCGCACTGGCGGGCGAGGGCATCAAGCGACAGATGCCGCTTGCCGCGCAGGCGTTGCAGGTTCTGCGCGACGCGTTCACAGATCGGGTCTTCTTCCAGGGAGTCGAGGTTGTTCAGGTCCAGCACAGGTTCGTCGGCGCTCGCCAGAAAGCGCGAGGGTTCACGGGCGTTCACGCTTGACGCGTCTCGCCGGAACGAGCGGCCTGCACCCACTGGTAAGCCTGATAACCGGCATTGCGCGCATACATTTCCCACATCAGCCGGGCCTGTTGCTGGGCGTGGCGGCGTTTGCGGTAGACGGCGAAGTCGATCAGGTTGTCAGTCGGTTTCATGGCGCACTTCACTGTGTTCAATGACGGGATGAGGTGAGAGTACGCCGAGATTTTTATAACGATAAATACTGATTGTTTATTTATTAATGCTTTTTGGTTATTTTCTGGTTTGTCACATCGGGGCGAATGCATTCAACAGAAAATCCCGCACATACACCCGGCTCGGACTCTGCAGCGCGCTCTTGCGCCACACCAGATACAGCACGTTGACCGGCGCTTCAGTCGGTACGGTCGGGGAAATCAGGCGGCCAGCGGCAATCGCATCGGCACACTGATAATCCGGCAGAACCGTCCAGCCGTGGCCGCCGATGGCGAGGTCCTTGATGATCCGCAGGTCCGGAATGGTCAGCGCCGCTTGCAGTTGCGGAGCGATCTGGAACATCGACGACCACAGCGGACGCACCAGCGCCAGGTCTTCGTCGAAGGCAATCAGCGGGACTTGAGTCAGTTGCTCCTGCGTCGGGTGTTGGCCCAAGCGATCAAGCAGGCTCGGCGCGTAGACCAGCAGCATGCGTTCGGTCAGCAGATGGGCGAACCCATGGGTCTGCTCGTCGGGCAGGGAAGCGGTGATTGCGAAATCGATCTGCTTTGATTCGAGCATCTCGTAGATGCGCTTTCTCGTGCCGGTGTGAAAACGCAGCAAAAATCCTTCATCCATCAACGGTGCGAGGCGGGCGGCGACTTGCGAGTGAATGAAGTCCGAAGGGCCGACCAGATGAATCGTGCCGCCCTTGAGCAGGCCGGGGCGCAGCGAGGCGATCTTGTTTTCCAGACCATCCAGGTAAGGTGCGACCGAGCGGGCCAGCTCATCGGCGGCTTCAGTCGGTTCAACGCCTCGTGGCAGTCGATGGAACAGCGGTTTGCCCACCAGCGCTTCCACAGCCTGGACATGCATCGAAGCCGCCGGCTGGGTGATGCCCAGATGCTCGGCAGCTTTGGAAAACGACTTGGCGCGGTAGGCTTCGAGGAAGGTTCGCAGGTGCGTGAGGTGGCTCATGGGTTGGCGACGTCCGGGGGCTGAGTCTGTTTTTTACCATGGCGGGTGACAGGAGTGCTCGCCTCGGGAAAACGCCGTTGCAGCGTTTCCCGAAGCGAGGCCGATCAGGCGTTATCGGCCGGGCGATAACGCGGTGCGGAGCTCGCGGACATCTGCCCGAGAATCAGCAGCAAACCCAGTGCCGAAACCACGGCGCCGGCGAGGCCGACGTAGCTCAGGCCAATCTGGCTGATGGTCACGCCACCGGCCACCGAGCCGAGGGCAATTCCGGAGTTGAACCCGGCAATGTTCAGGCCTGCTGCGACGCCGTGGGCGTGAGGCGCATGCTGCTCGGCAATCCCGATCAGTCTCGCCTGCAAGGCCGGCACGGCCGCGAAGCTGAACATTCCGAGCAACGCCACCAGCACGCCCATCAACACCGCCGAACCGGAAAACGCCCACATGCCCGCGGTGACCAGCGCGATGCCGGCAATCAGCGTGGCGCTGGCACGGTCGACGCCCCAGGCATCGGTGAGTTTGCCGCCGAGCACGTTGCCGATGGCAGCCATCACGCCGTACAGCAACATGAACACGCCGACGGTGGCGGCGGTGGTGCCGGTGACATCCGTCAGCACCGGAGCGATGTAGGTGTAGGCCACAAACGAACCGGCGTAACCGAGCACCGTGACCAGCGCACCGGCCAGCAGCTTGCGATTCAACAATGCCTTGAGGCTGTTGATTGCCGAACCGCTGTCGGCGGCGGTCGGCAGTGGATCGCGCATGCCGAACAGCAGTCCAAAGAAACCGATCGCACCGAACAGCGCGATGGCGGCCAGCACCAGACGCCACGACATCACGCCGCCCAGATAGGTGCTGATCGGCACGCCGATCGCCATTGCCAGCGTAAAACCACCAAACACCACGGCGACGGCGCTGCCTGCCCGGCCGGGACCCGCCAGTCGCGCGGCGGTACTGGACGCCACGGCCAAGAACAGACCATGCCCCATGCCGGCGATGAAGCGGGCGATCAGCATCAGCGTCAGGGTGCTGGAAAACGCTGCGGCCAGACTGCCGGCACTGAACACCAGCGCCGTCGCCAGCATCACGTTTTTGCGTGACCAACTGGCCGTAAGTGCACTGAAGATCGGTGCAGCAACGGTGGCGCCCAAGGCATAGGCAGTGATAGTTGCGCCGGTGGCTTCGACGTTGACGCCGAGACTTTGCGCCATGACCTCGGTCAGGCCGATCGGCACGAATTCAGCAAGCCCGAGGGCGAAGGCGCTGAGGGTGAAGATGTAAATGACAAATGGCATGGGAGCCTCTCGCAAGTGGAAGATGGCGAGAGGCTAGGTATTGCGTATCTATAAAAGAAATTCTGTTTTTGGCGTGCAGGTATAAAAATATTGATGGGTTTTCAATAAGCGCAAAAAAAAGGCGCGTGAGTTTTTGACTCACGCGCCTCTGGGTTCATTTGCTGGCGTTCAACACAATCCGGTACCGCGCCTTGCCGCTGCGCAGATGGTCGACGGCTTCGTTGACCTTGCTCATCGGAAATTCCTCCACCTGCGGCAGGATCTGATGCCGCGCGCAGAACTCAAGCATGGTCGCTGCCGTGGCGGGCGAGCCGACCGGGGAGGCTGACAGGGATTTCTGTTGAGGAATGAGATTGAACACGTGCACCGGGATCGCGTCGGGCACGATGCCGACGAAGTGCAGTCGGCCCTTGCCGCGCAGGGTGGCGAGCATGGCCGTCCAGTCGAGGTTGGCGTTGGCGGTGATCAGCAGAAAGTCGAGAGTGCCGGCAATCGCTTTCAGCGCTTCGCTGTCGGTCGAGGCGACGACCTTGTGGGCGCCGAGGCGCTTGGCTTCGTCCTGTTTGCTCAGGGACGAGGTGAAGGCAGTGACGTCGCATCCCCAGGCATTGAGAAACCGTAGCGCCAGGTGACCGAGGCCGCCGATGCCCACCACGCCGACCCGGTCAGTCGGCTTGATGCCGAACTCCACCAGCGGATTGAAGACCGTGGAGCCGGCGCAGAACAACGGACCGGCGAGGGCCGGGTCGAGGTTGTCCGGGAGTTTCAGCGCCCAGGCCCAGTGGGTGCGCAGGCGATCGGCGAATCCTCCATGACTGCCGATGATCGTCGGTTTGGCGGTGGCGCAAAGGTGATGGGAACCGCCGATGCAGGACGAGCAATGCATGCAGCTGCCCTTGTACCAGCCGATCCCCACGCGCTGGCCAACTTCCAGACCGCGCACCTGCGGGCCTGTGCGCACGATGCGGCCGACCACTTCATGGCCGGGAATGAACGGGTATTGGCTGATGCCCCAGTCGTTGTCGATCAGCGACTGGTCGGAGTGACAGACGCCGCAGTACTCCACGGCGACTTCGACCTCTTCATCTCCCAGCGGGCCAGGGTCGTAACTGAAGCGCTCCAGCGGCGTGCCGGCCGAGGTGGCGGCCCAGCCGGTGAATGTCGTGGGTTCGGTGTTATTGCTCATGGGACACCTCCAGATCTGGCGCTGCGGGCGCAGCCTGAAGAGTCTAGCGTGTCATCGAGCGGGCGCTAGCCAGGTGTTCAGCACGCGCCGATCGAGTTCTTCCCAATCCGCCATGCCCAGCACTCGCGTGGTATTGAGGCCGCGCAGATAACCGCGTAACTGATTGGCCGCGGCCCGCACCGACTCCGAATTGTCCGCTGATTGGCCCAGCACGGTTTCGTATTCGACCAGGTATTCGGCCACCCGGTCGCGGAATTCGGGCAGGACGGCATCGCGGATCAGGTCAAAGGTTCGCACGGGTAATCCTCATCTGTTTTCGTTGTGATTGAGTGTGGCGCAGTCTGCACGCGGTTCAACTATTGCTTCAAGTAATAGTGACCATCAAGAAACGCAAGTTCTGCTTTGACGCCGATGGGCGGAAAATCGCCTCCATCGAACACGCCGCTGAAGGAATTGCGCGATGAAGACTTTGACCCGACTGGCTGTAGTCGCCCTGCTGATGGGCGGGGTGGCCGCCACCGTAGCCCCGGCTTACGCAGACGACGCCAAATCGTGCCATTTTCTGCCCGTCGCCGGCAGCAGCGCCTCGCTGCAGCACTCGCAAACCGTCGGTGTGTTGTACAGCGAGAACACCCTGGACAACTTGCAATACCTCGAGCGGTACCACGATGTGGCGGTGAACGGTGCCAAGGATGCGCTCGATGCGCGGATTCGTGACGCCTTCGTCGACAGCTCCGATCCGGAACTGGCCATCGACTGGCTGATGAGCTCGCTGCAACAGCAGTTCCTCTCGGTGACTGTCTACGAAAGCCTCGATGCGCTGATGCAGGCGCATCCGGATGTGGTGGTGATGCTCGACACCCACAACCAGTTGCTGACCCAGCGCAACAGTCAGGTCGAAGCGCGTTTCGCCGCACGCTTCTACGACGCCAACCTGCAATACATCGGCAAGGCCGAAGGCGCGGTGGAGAAGCAACTGCCGTCGGTGTGGGTACACAACAAGGCAGCGCCCGAAATCGCTGCCGGGATCGAACAGCAGCGCGACCTGCAACTGAGTGCCTTGAAGCAGTTCGACGACTCGCTCAAAGCCTTGGTGAGTGCAGGCTGAACACCCTAATCAAAAACGGCAACGGCAGTGCCCGTGACACTGAACGTTGCCGAAGAACCGAAACTTTTATTTTCAGGATTTTTTCCATGCGTGCTTTTTTTGTTCCTGCCATGGCGTTTGCCGCTTTTGTGAGCGGTTGTGCGACGGCTCCAAACGATCCGACTCAGGTTTTGCAGACCCACAAGACACCTGCCCAATACGCTGAATGTGTCGTGCCGAAATTGCAGGGCAGCGCGCTGAATCCAACGGTTTCGCAGACCCAGCGCAGTTATCGCATCGTGGTGCCGAGCAAGGTCGCGGCGGACAACGTGCTCGAAGCCTATAAGGCTCAGGACGGTGGCAAGGTCTTTCTGTATGAACGCCATTTGCTGGCATCGAGCCTGATGCCCTCGAGTTTTGAACGTGCCGCGCAGGAATGCCTGTAATCGCTGAACGCTTTTGAAGATGCTCCTTTGGTTGGCCGCAACCAACCAATTCTTTGCCCCGCACCTTGCGGGGCTTTTTTTTGCCCGGCATTTGGCGCAGTCGGCGCTACGCTGGATAGCGGAAAAGGGTTTCGGGAGAACTAGGATATGAAGAAGGACAGCAGCGGCGCGGCGACTGAGAATCCCTCTGTGCTGATCGACGCCAGAATCAAGGAACTGAACGACTGGCGCGGCCAGAAGCTGGCCGAGATCCGCGCGATCATTCACGAGGCTGATCCGGAAGTCGTCGAGGAATGGAAGTGGCGGGGTGTTCCGGTCTGGTCACACAACGGCATCATCTGCACCGGGGAAACTTACAAGGCCGTGGTGAAAATGACTTTTGCCAAAGGCGCGGCGCTGGAGGATCCGTCAGGACTGTTCAATGCCAGTCTGGAGGGCAACACCCGGCGGGCGATTGATATTCACGAGAACGACAAAATAGATGCCAAGGCTCTGAAAGCGCTGGTGCGTTCGGCGATTACATTGAATTCAAAGAAGTGATTTGCCGTTTAGGCGCAGGTGATGCGGAGGAGGGTGAAACGAGGAAGAAAATGGCAGGGGCGGCTGGATTCGAACCAACGCATGGCAGGATCAAAACCTGCTGCCTTACCGCTTGGCGACGCCCCTGTAGCTATTGGTTTCAGTCCCGGGAGGACCTCTGCAACAGTGGGCGGCACTTTACCAGCGCTCTTGCGTTCTGTGAACCCCTGAAACAAATAAATTTCAGGGAAAACAGCTACTTATTCCCGGAGCGGTTGAAACGGCCATATTTTCAGAACGCATGACCGGTCCAGGCGCCCCGAAACCCGCAGGCGCTTGAACCTGATTTCAGACCGATGTACTCGGCACTCCCGCCAGCAAACCGGTCAGCGTGGTCATGATCGCCTGCTGCCGGGCCCGGTCGGTCAGGTGCCGGGCCTCGGCGGCGGCGACGTCGGCGTGGCAGTGCGGGCAGACTGATTCGTGGGGGTGGATGTATTGCAGGCAGTCGCGGCACAGGGCCAGTTGCGTCGGCAGGCGCCCTTCCTCGGGGGAGGACTGGCCCTGATTGATCCAGGCCAGTTTGATCACTTGCCCGCTGTCGCTGACGCTGCTGACTTTTTCGCCGGTGTCGATGCGTTCGGTGATCAGGTCAAAGCGTCCGACCGCAAACGAGCGCTGGGCGGCGTCTTCGACTTTGACGATGCGCTCGCGCAAACCCTGTTTTTGCAGTTCCAGGGTTCGGTAATGGCAGTAAGGATTGTTGCCGGGTTTGCCCAGCAGCGAGTGCGACGTCCAGGTGCAGCCGCCCCGGCAGACGTCGTTGTAATAACAGCTTCGGCAGTAGCCCCAGAGGTCATCGACCGAGCGCAGGCGACCGAAGTGCATGCCTTCGCTGTAATGCCAGATATCGTGCAGGCTCATGTTGCGCACGTTGCCGCCGGAAAAACCGACGGTCGCCAGTGACGGGCAGCCTTTCACCGTGCCGTCCGCTTCCAGCGCCAGCACGGTCTGGCCCGCCGCGCAGCCGCTCCAGTGCACGCGCTCGTCACCGAAGCCGCGCCACAGATGTTCGTAAGGGCCGTAATAACCGATGTTGTTGCCGACGTTCATCAGCAATCCGCGTTCCAGTCCTTCGCGATACAACCGGGCGAGCAGCGGCATCACTTCCAGCAGCTTATAAGGCTGGAGCAACAGCTCCGGATGGTCGACGGCGTTGCCCATGGCCACCGTGATCTGGATCTGCCAATGGGTGGCGCCGAGTTCGATGATGGTGTCCATCAGCTCCGGCAGGTCCGGCAACGTGGCCGCGCCGATCTGGGTGTTGACGCTCACCGCCAGCCCCGACGCCTTGGCCCGGCGCAGGGTGTCGACGGCCTTGTCGAACGAACCGGGCACGTTGCGCACTTTGTCGTGCAGCGGCGCGAGTCCGTCCAGGGAAATGCCGACTCCGTTGAGCCCGGCATCGACCGCTGCCTGCATCTTCGCCGGCGTCAGATTGCGCCCGCCGGTCTGGATCGCGCAGTACATGCCGTGGTCGTGGATGGCGCGGATCAGTTGCGTCCAGTCCTTGCGCAAATAGGCTTCGCCGCCGATCAGGGTGATCTCGCGAGTGCCGAGGGCGGCGAGGGAATCGATCACGTCGAGGCATTCGCGGGTGTTGAGTTCATCGGGGCGCCGATGCCCCGCGCGGGAGCCGCAATGCAGGCACTTGAGGTCGCAGGCGAGGGTGATTTCCCAGACCACGTGCACCGGCACGTAGCGTTTGAGATCGGTGTCGCTGAGGTAGCGGGCAGGGCGGTTGTCTGTCATGGGAGATCCTTGCGCACGGGCCTGTGCGCGGCACGATTGGACTGACCTCGATTGGCTGGAAGACCGGGCGCGGTCACCCATGACCGCGCCCGGGCCGTACCGCTTAGCGCGCTTCCAGTCGCGCGATTTCCGCGTTCAGCTGCGCAAGGGCACTGCGCAAGGCGTCCTCGTGGGCCAGCTGTTGTTCGCCTTGCTGCACGGCGACTTTCAACTGCGCCAGATCACCGCTGGCCTGAGCCGTTTGCACGGCCACCGCATACAGCGGATGGACATGATGCTCGGGCGGTAGAGGTTCGACACTCGGCGCCTGATGCACGGCGACGTGCCGCACGTCCTGCCACTGGCCGCCTTCGTTGTAGCGGTAATCGACAAAGCCGCTGGTCCAGTCGTTCAGAATGCCCTTGAGGTGGAAGGTCTGGGCGATCTGACTCAGCGGGCCGCTCGGGCTGCCGTCGAGGGTGAGAATGAGGTAGGTCTCGGTGGATGGCGTGAGCCTGGCCTCGGAATAATCGCCCCAGACCCGGGCATGGAAATTCACCGGTGGCCAGGTGCTTTGAAACACGCTCGCGGTTCCGCTGATTTTTTTGCGGACGGTATCGACCACGATATCGAGGGTCAGTACCGGTGCGCCCAGCAGTGAGTTACTGGCGATGAGGCGGGTGTGAAAAAGTCCGATCGACATGATGCTGCTCCCTTGTGAAAGTTATGGTTCCAATTGCCGATCAGCGACTTTGCACGCGGCTGATTTCTTTGTTGGCGTCGTCCACTGCTTTGCGCAACAGCGGCAGTTGCTCCAGCTGCTGTCTGGCCTGGGCGGACAGGCTTTTCATCTGGGCCAGATCACCGCTGGCGATGGCGCCCTGAATCGGCGCGGCATACAGCGGCAGAACCGGTTTGTGCGGCTCGATCACCGGGCCGGGATTGAACGGCTGAAGGACGTTCGACGGCACCTCCACCAGATGCGCCGGCACGTTGTTCAGTTCGTGCCAGCGCTGGCCGTCGAAGTACTCATAGTTGGCCACGCCTTCGCGCCAGTCGGTGCCGACCACCAGGTGGATCTTGAAGTTGATGATCGAGTTGGAGCCAGGGCCGCCATGGTTGCCTTGAGCGGTGATCAGGATCTTGCTGACACCGGGTTTCATCACCGTCATGTAGGTGTATTCGCCCCAGACGTCCGAGTCGATGTCGAGCGGCGGATTGGTTGCCTGAGTTACGGCAGCGTTGCCGGTGACATGCTGCTGTGGCGTGGACACCAGCAGGTTCAGCGCAAGACTCTGCGCCCCCGGCTGACCTGTACCGATCCGGTAGCTCACCGGGAACAAGCCGACATTTTGCTGAGTAGCTGACATGTTGATTGCCTCCATTGCAGTGTGGGAAATGGCCTTAGGGTTTTTCCAGTCGAGAAACTTCTTTGGCCAGTTTTTCGTACGCGGTTTGTAGCTCCTTCGCTTCCGGCTTCGTTGAATCGCGCTGCTTCAACAAAGTCTTCATCTGCTGCAGATCGCCGCCGGTAATCGCGCTCTGGATGGCGACGCCGTAGGGCGGGATGTTGTGGTTTGAACCGGTCATATCGAGGCCTTCCTCGTGGGTGTGTGCCGCTCGACCCCTTGCGCAGAAGGGGCGCCTTTCCTGACAGGCAGGCGAACGACATCGGCCAGAATTCCGGCAACCGGGATTCTCGGCGACGTGACAACCTGATCCGTCGGGATCTGATCAATCCGCAAACAGGGTTCGCGCAGGGGCGACGCCGCAGCGCCGGCTCACGCGCAAGCGTCGTCAGCCAAAACCGTCAGGCCTGGCCTCGGGTGTCAGTGAAGGGGGTTGCCGATGGGGCAAACGGGGGAATCTCGCCTGTACGTTGGTCATCTTTCTGTCCTTGATAGAAAGCAACGAAACACAGGGATAGGTCGTTCACTCTTCAAGAGTGCAATACCCGCGCAAGCACAAAAACCATCCCTGATTTTTCTTCCAGTGCCGCTGATGGCGCTCGTCGAGCGACGTTTGCCAAGTGGCCAGCATTTTGCCAGCCACGCAACCCTAGACCCGTTTGTGCAGGGCTGCCAGAAAAAGCGCCGAACGGTCATGCCGCTCAGGCAAACGGGCTCTGCAACGGCTCGCGCATGCTTTTTCAGGATCGGCTTATGGATTGATAAAACCCGATAAAAGACCATTCGCAGGGTTGGCAGGCGTTCGGAACCGGACACTCCGAGCTGCGCGCCGAGGAGGGCTGGCCTTGTTCTACACGATATTGGTGGTCGGGCTGGATGCATCCTCCAGCCGCTTTTTACAGGCGATCAAGGCGAGCATGGGCGACGTGACCCTGCAGAACGCAGCAACCCTGCGAGAGGCCGTCGAGCGGCTGAATGAACGTCCGGCCGACATGATCCTGGGGCCGTTGGAGTTGCTGGAGCAAGAGGGGGCGGCGTTGATTCGCAAAGCCGCAGCGCTCCCGCACAGGCCCGCTCTGGCGATCGTCAACGCTCGTTCCAGGCAACGGACGGTCAGTGCGATTCTGGCGGTCAGCAACCTCGGTTTCCCGGTGGTCGGTTCGATATCCAGACCGGCCGACGTCGCTGACTTGCGCAGCGTACAGATCAAATCACTGGCCCTGCGCGCGGTGGCTCGGGCAGAACAGCTGTTGGCGCATGATCAGGATTTCAACCCGTCGCCAGACTTTCAGATCCGCTACAAACCCCGGATCAACCTGCAGGACGGCCGGGTTGTGGCCGTCGAGGCGGTGTTTGAACGGGAGTCTACCGAGCCGGAGCTCGATCAGGTTCTGGACAAGGTCATCGCTGTTCAGCGGGCGTGGCGGCAACGGGGGCACAACATAACTGTCTGGCTGAAGTTGCCGCTTTATCTGCTCGATGGCGCCGACTATCCGGATCGCCTCTATGAGCAAGTGATCCTGCGAGGAGGGGACCCGGGTTCTATCGGGCTGGATCTGCGCAAGTGCCTGAGGCGCGAGAGTCTGGGGCCATACACCGAGTCGATTTATCAACTGGGGCTGCACGGATTCGCGATGACTCACAGTGATGCCGGCCAGGGATACAGTTTTTATTTCCGGCTGGATGTGCGGTTGTTCACCGACGTCAAAATCTTTCTGCCGCTACTTCGAAGCGCAATCACCAATGAAAGACTGGCGGCGTCGTTGGCCAGCGTCGTGTTCGAAAGCAAGCAGTCGGGTTTTACGGTCGTTGCCGAAGGCGTGACGACAGCGCAGGAGTTGAAGTTACTGCGACAGATCGGCTGCGATGAAGTCCAGGGCGGATTGATTGCCGGTCTGCTCGATGAACAGGGTGTTATCGACTTGCTCGCAGGTGATGGCGGCTGCAACTTGCCGCCTGGCAATTAAGGATCGCCTGATCGTTTTCTGCATTTCTCGTTAATAGACTCAACTACCGCTGATGAACAGGTCAGGTCGGTTTCATGTAGGACTGAGAATATGCTGCTTAGGAAGTTCAGGCTCGTTCAACGGGCCATATTGGTTTTTTTCATAATAAATGTGCTGGTGGTGGCGCTGGGCGGGATCGCGCTGTCGCAGATGGGGCGGGTGCGCGCGGCCGCCGTGGAGATTGAAAAGAACTGGATGGAAAGCGTCCGTCAGGCCGGCCTGATCAATTCGATGGTACTGACCCTGCGCCTGGAAAGTTTCAGGTTGATCAATACCAGCAGTGATGATGTCCGGAAAATCTCCACTGATACCCTGGCCACCACCCGGGTCAAGTTGAAAGAACTGGTGGAGGGTTATCAGGGGCAGGTGAGCAGCAAGGAAGAGCAAGCCCTCTACGAACAGGTCAAGTCCGGGGTCGCCAACTACGACAATAAGCTGGACGGTTTCCTGTCGCTGGCACAGTCGGGTGATGCAACCGCCGCTGCCCGATACATCGATCAGAATATCCGGCAACCGACCAACGAACTTCAGGTCGCCGTCGGCAAACTTGTCGAGTTGAACCGCCTGGGTGGTCAGCAATCCGGTATCGAGTCAGAAGGGATCTACCAGAGTTCGATCAAGACGGTCATCGGGATTGGTCTGTCTGTGCTGTTGATCAGTGTTTTCCTGGGTATTGTCTTTGCCCGAAGCATCACGGTTCCGTTGCTGGCAGTGCTGGACGTCAATAAACGCATCAGCGAAGGCGATCTGCGATCCGATCTTGAAATCACCGGCAAAGACGAGCTCGCCGATCTGATGGCGTCGACTGCCGCGATGCAGGCCAGTCTGCGCGACACCATTCGCCACATGGGGGATTCGTCCAGTCAACTGGCCTCGGCAGCGGAAGAAATGTATTCCGTCACCGAAGAGTCGAGTGCCGGGATTCAGCGCCAGAACAACGAAATCGAGCAGGCCGCTACGGCGGTCAACGAAATGACCGTCGCGGTGGAAGAGGTGGCGAGGAACGCGGCCTCTGCGTCCGAATCCGCGCAGCTGTCGGAGCGTTCGACCCGCACCGGATCCCAGCGCGTCACGGAGACGGTCAAGGCGATTCAGGGCCTGACCGCCACGGTGGAAAAAACCAGCGGGGAAGTGGAGGGGCTGGCGGTCAAGGCCCAGAGCATCAGCAAAGTGCTGGACGTGATTCGTGCCATCGCCGAGCAAACCAATCTGTTGGCCTTGAACGCTGCAATCGAAGCGGCGCGAGCGGGAGACCAGGGGCGAGGATTTGCCGTGGTTGCGGATGAAGTCCGGGCGCTGGCTCACCGTACGCAAGAGTCCACCAAAGAAATCGAAAACATGATTGCCGATATTCAAGCGGGGGCGGATCAGGCTGTGCTGGCCATGTCCAACAGCTGCGTCAACGCCCAGGACACCTTGAGCATCGCCCATGAGGCGGGTTCGGCGCTGGCGGAGATTGCGCGCACGATCACCGAGATCAACGAAAGAAACTTCATGATCGCCACCGCTTCGGAAGAGCAGGCGCAGGTCGCGCGTTCGGTGGATACCAACCTGGTCAGCATCCGCGATCTGTCGATGCAGACCTCGACCGGGGCGAATCAGACCGCGATGGCGAGCAACGAACTGTCGAAACTGGCGATTGCCATGGCAGACCTGACCAAACGATTCAGGACTTGAGACTCACATTCACAGGCTGGGGTAAGTGATGGGCGCAGACATTGTGTGTGAGCCAGCGATTGCAAAGGAATTGCCGCCCGAGCGGGTTTTGCCGGGTGTCGATCCATTCGTGGCTGAACTGAACAGGGCGATGGTCGGCGTCACGGCGATCGGCAACGCTGCATCGAAAGCGGCGAACGACCTGGCCGTGAACATGCTGTCGGCCAACGCCGAACTGGTGCAGGCGCACCGACAGCTTCGCAGCGTATTGAGCACGGCGGAGGTCAAGCAGCGCGCCGGCATGGAACGCTTCGAAAAACAGTCACGGCAGATTTTTCTTAGCGCCATGCTGCAGGCAGCGTTGGTCGCCGGCCTGTCTGCCGGCATCGGCGCGGCGATCGGGGCCTGTATCACCGCCCTGTTGTTGCGTTGACCGGGCCTTACAGGAAACAGAATTTTTGCAGGAGGGTGCCCATGAAGATTGCCGATCTGGACATGCGGGAGTTGATCGACGCGATTGGCGGTGCGTTGATCCCGGTCGTTTACAAAGACATCGGAAAGGACGCGACGCCCCATGCAGTGCGCGAGCGTTCGCGCCTGAACGCCGAAATCATGGGGCGGCTGGCGGCGGTGCTGTACTGCGGTGAAAAGGTTGGACCGGAGATCGTTGACCTGATTGACCTGTTCACCGCACATATGCAGCTGGAACACCTTCACTCCATGGACCGATTCCTTGGACCGGGCGGTGGTTTGAGCCGATTGAGAAACGCTGCGCGCAAGGCGCAGTGAATCAGGACGGCGTGCCGGGGCGGCTCATTTTAAGGTTTGCCTGATGGTGTGCGGCGGGGGCCGGGCTCTACCCTTGCGCCATGAAACTCAAGCAATTTCTCCAGCCTGCCGATGCCTATTTTTCTACGCCGAAAGCGGCGCGCAGGTTGTTGCGCCTGTTTGCCCAGTTGCTCGTGCTGGGCATGGTCGCCGGTGCCATCGTCACGCTCAGTTCCGTGTTCAGCAGCGAGATTTCGCGGCGCCAAGGCTACATGAGTGACGCCATCACCCATGCGCGGGTGTTTTTCACTCAGCGCGAAGTGTTGCTCAGATGTCTGGCGTTCTCGGCACTCGACAAACTCAATGCGGCGAACGAGGCGGGCGCCGCCAACGCCGCCAGACCGTGGAACCTGCCGCTCTCGCAGCGCGCCGTCGAGTTTCTTGAAAAAAACCGGATCAACCTGGTGTATGTGACGGATGAGCCTGACTTTCCGGCGTTTTATCTGAACGGCAGTTCGGCGCCAATTGCACCGTTGTCCGGAGATATCCTGCAGCGACTGCACCAACTCGGTGAACAGATGCCGGCCGTCAGCCAGGAAGTCTGGATGAGCGATCAGAGTGCCTCACCGCCGCGCATCTATGTGTTCACTCTGATGGATCGCAGTCGTGCGCAATCAGGCTGGATCGGCATGGAAATGGATGCATCCGACGTCACCAACACCCTGCATGACGATACGGCCGGGCAGTTCATGATGCTCAATGCCAGTGGCGAAATCATGATGAGCAGTGCCGGGGTGGCGCTGCCTTCGCCCGCTCTGCGCCTGGAGATCGGCCAGAACTTCGGATTCTCAGGCCCGGGCGCCGTTCCGGATCGGCTGGTCATGCGCCGGCAACTGGGATTTTCCAACTGGCAGATCTACTACTCGATTGACCTGCTGTCCTTGATGCATGTGCTCTGGTGGCCGCTGGCGATTTCGATCGCGTTGATTGCGTTCATCACACTAATGGTCAACCGACTGGTGTCACGTATCGAACGCCGCCTGATAACACCCGCCACCGAGCGCATTGATGCGCTGATCGAAAGCGAAGCGTTCAGCCGGGCGGTGATCCAGACCGCACCGGTTGCTCTTTGTGTTCTGCGGCGTGCCGACGGGCAGGTGGTGCTGGAAAACCGCTTGTCGGAGCAGTGGCTGGGCGAGTGCAACGAGCGCGAACGCCTGTGCCACGGCTGGATCGAGCGGGCGTTCGACGAGAACGAAACGAACCAGTCGGACGAGTTCCAGGCCGGCAATGGCCGTCATCTCTACCTCAGCTTCGTGCCGACACGCTACAACGGCGAAGACGTGTTGTTCTGCGCGTTCAGCGATATCAGTTCGCGCAAACAGGTGGAAGCGGCGATGGCCATGGCCAAACAGATGGCCGACGCGGCGAACGAGGCAAAGACCTTGTTCCTCGCCACCATGAGCCATGAAATCCGCACACCGTTGTATGGCGTGCTCGGTACGCTGGAACTGCTGGGCAAAACCGAACTCAAGGCCCAGCAGAAATCCTATCTGCACGCGATTGAAAGCTCTTCGACGGCGCTGTTGAACCTGGTATGCGACGTGCTGGACGTTGCGAAAATCGAGGCCGGTCAGTTGGCCCTGGAGATCCACGATTTTTCACCGCTGGACCTGGTCTACAGCGTCGTGCAGAGCTATCGGGGGGCAGCGCGCAGCAAGGGGCTGCTGCTTTATTCGTGGATCGATCCCGGTCTGCCCGCCGTATTGCGCGGGGATGTGACCCGGATCAGGCAGATCCTCAACAATCTGCTGAACAATGCCGTCAAATTCACCGACAGCGGGCAGGTTGTCCTGCGGGTGAGGGCGGGCGCGGCGGCCGGGGATTGTCTGGAGGTCTGCTGGCAAGTCTCGGACACCGGCCCTGGCATCACCCATGAGGATCAGGTGTTTCTGTTCGAGCCGTTTTACCAGACCGGCAGTGCCACCAACGTGGTTGCCGGAACGGGGCTGGGGTTGTCGATCTGTCAGCGGCTGGCGTTGCTGATGAATGGCAACATTCGGGTGGTCAGTGCGGCGGGGCTGGGCAGCAGCTTTACCCTGGACGTTGCGCTGGAGTGCGTCTCGACAACGGCCGAGGTTCAGCTCAAACGCGGGTTTTCCCAGGCACCGGTGTATGTGTATTCGCCTGTGCTGGAGATGGCGGAGTACGTTGAAGGCTGGCTACGAACGGTGGGCGCCAGGGCGCAGATCGGCAAGCCGCCCCTGACCGGTGCGGATCCGTCGGCGGTGCTGATCGAAATACACCCCCAGGCACAAGGCCTCCTTTGCTGCGACTGGAAAGGCGCGAGCATTGTGGTGAGCCCCGATGGATGCCAGGCGGAAGGGCAGACGTTCAATCATTGGGACGTCGAGCTCAATGATCTCAACGGCCTGTTCGATGCAGTCATTCAGGCCCAGGGAAGCGTTGATCATCCGCAACGCCTGCTGGAGGCGGACGTCTGCGAGAAACTGTCGATCAAGGTGCTGGTGGTCGAAGACAACTTGATCAATCAGTTGATCCTCAAGGATCAGCTGCAAGAGCTGGGCTGTCAGGTCGTGCTGGCGAGCGATGCCTCTGAAGCGCTGGTGCTGTGGGCGGCCGACGACTTCGACGTGATTCTGACCGACATCAATATGCCGGGCATGAATGGCTACGACCTGACCCGTCGATTGCGCAGCCTCGGCTGTACCGCGCCGATCATCGGCGCGACTGCCAATGCGATGCGTGACGAACGTGACCGTTGCCTGGGGGCCGGCATGCAGCAATTGCTGGTGAAACCATTTGGCCTGGGTGCGCTGTTCAATTGCCTGCAACACTACGAAAGGGTGAATGTCGATGGCTTATAGCGTGCTGGTTGTCGAGGACAACCCCTTTCAACTTCAGTACCTGCTTGAGATGTTCGGCTCGTTGGGCGGCGTCTGCGTCCAGCCGGCGGTCAATGGACACCACGCGCTTGAACTGCTCAAGAGCCGGCACTTTGACCTGTTGCTCAGTGACCTGATGATGCCGGGCATGGACGGTGTGCAACTGGTCCAGCACCTTGCGGAACTTGAGTACAAACCGGTCTTGGCATTCATGAGCATCGCCTACGGGCGCATGCTGAGCAGTGTCAGCCTGGCGGCCCGAAGCCTGGGCTTCAGCGTTGCGGGCGTGCTGAGCAAACCCGTCAGATTCGAAGCCCTGCAGGACACGATCAAACACGCCATTGCAGCGGGTAACGGCGCTTTTACAGCGTTGAAGGCGCCCACCCATTTCAGTTCCGGCGACCTGACCGCGGCTATCAGCAGCGGTCAGATCCAGCCGTGGTTCCAGCCAAAAAAATCACTGGCGACGGGGCGCATCGTCGCGGCGGAGGCCTTGGCTCGATGGCGCCGAAGCATCGACGACCTGTTGATGCCCAGGGACTTTCTGCCGGGCATCATCCGGCACAATCTGGAAGAGGCGCTGTTGATGGAGTTTGTCGCCCACACCATCAGCGCTCAATCGGCCTGGCGAGCGCAGGGCTACGATGTGCCGGTCTCGATCAACCTGCCGACGCACCTGCTGGCCAGTGATGACTTGCCGGATCGCCTTCACGATCTCGTCCTGGCACGAGGCGGCATTCCGTCGAAGATCAGTTTCGAATTGATGGAAAGCTCCGCCACCGAGCACCAGGGCCATTATTTCGCAGGCGTCTGCCGGCTGCGCTTCAAGGGTTTCGGTCTGGCTCAGGATGATTTTGGCAAAGGCTACAGTTCCTACTTCAATCTGGTTTCCACGCCCTTTACCGAGCTCAAGATCGACCGCTCGCTGGTCAGCGGCTGCGTCGAGAACGAGAACCTGGAGGCGGCCCTGAGCAGCATCGTCGCCCTCGGCAAGCGGCTTGGCCTGAACGTCGTGGCCGAAGGCGTGGAAACAGCCGGGGAACTCGCGCTCCTGAGTCGGCTTGACTGCGATCAGGTGCAGGGGTTCCTGATTTCCAAAGCGGTGCATTCACAACAGTTTCTGGGCCTGCTGTCTGCGGACGGCCCCGGCAGGCGCGACGGCATTTGAACCCCGGCGCTGGCCGGGGTGAAAACGTTGTCTATGGTTCAACCATGAACCCCAGTGGTGCAGGAGCTTTCGAGACACGCAATGAATACCGATAGTCTGTTTGGATCGCTGGCCAGAAGCTCGATGCGCCTGGGCAGCGGACTGCTGTTGTCGCTGGGGCTGGTGTTCGTGCTGGTGGTGACGAACGCCTGGGCGATCATGCGCCTGTTCGACAGCGAGCGGGAAAAGGCCGACGCACACTTTGTGCGGGTGATGAAAAACCTGCGCGAGCAGGAGGTGTTCCTGCAGGCGATCTCCGATCGACTGGTCGCCCCGACGGAAGCGATGGCCAGCGTGCCGAGCGGGCTCAAGCAGAACCTGCAATTCAGCGACGCACACAACAGTGTCTATCAGGTTTCCGAAGGCGCGTTTTCCTTGCCGTTCATGGTCGAGATGCCGAGCGATCAGGGCCAGACCAGTCTGAACGCGCTGTCCTCGATCGGCTGGCACCTGACCAACTATTACAGCCGGTTCTGGGCCCAATCGAGCCTGTTGTCGCCTCAGGTATTTGTCTTCAGCCCTGAAAGCCCGGCCCGGCTGGTGGTGCCCGCAATAGGCGAGTTCCGCGATGAAAACCTGCTCACCCGACAGAACTATTCCCAGACCCTGCAGAACCTGTACCGGCAGATCATTGACACGAACCGTTCGAACAGCCGCAGTGTCCGCTGGGTCCGGCCTGTGCCGGAGACGGTCGGGCAGGAGCCTGTCCTGCAAGTGGCCGCCTTTGTCACCGGCGAGCTGCCGATCAACCACACGCGCGTCGACAGCGGTATGGATCATGTGGCCGTCGTCACGCTGTCCGACATCCGTCACTCGAACGAAGGGGCGGCGGACTCCGGGCTGCCGTTTCATGGCCGTTTCGCGCTGGTCGGCCCTGACGGTGAAACCCTGGTCGGGCGTCTCGAAACGCCAGTCGAGGCACCGGGTTTTTTCTGGTCGAGCGAAGGGCTGTCCATCACCAACGCCGACCTGTCGACCACGGGCGAACGGTGGGTGGCGCAGTATTTCGTCGATTACCGCCATCTCGCCGAATGGGCGGCGTTGCCGGTCCTGCGCTTGTTGGGTCTGTCGATTTTGCTGGCGGTGTGCTTCCGGCTTTTATACGTCTACTACCGCAAGCACGTGGTGATTCCGGCGAAGGTTGCCCAGGATCGTCTCGTCGAAAGCCAGGCCTTCAATCGCTCGGTCGTGGAAAGCGCCCCCGCCGGGCTGGTGGTAATCCGTCTCGCCGACGGCGGGGTGGTCATGGAAAACCAGCGGGCACAACAAAGCACGGTGGTTGCCCAGGAAGTCTCCCGGCTGTTTCGCAAACCCGGTGTGACCTTGAGCGGAGAAGCCTGCATGGCGTTGCAGGAGCGTCACTACCTGGTCAACTACGCGAGCGCCCGTTACCAGGATCAGGACGTGCTGATCTGCGCGTTCTCCGATGTCACCGAGCATCAGCAACGTTCGGTGGCGCTGCGCCAGGCAAAAAAACAGGCGGAGAAAGCCAGCGAGGCGAAAACCATCTTCCTGGCGACGATGAGCCATGAAATCCGCACACCACTGTACGGCGTGCTGGGGACGCTGGAACTGCTGGGGCTGACCCCGCTGGAGCCACGCCAGCTCGATTACCTGCGCACCATGCAGATTTCCTCCACGACGGTGCTGGACATCATCAGCGACGTGCTGGATGTGTCGAAAATCGAATCCGGCCAACTGACCCTCGAGCCGGTGTCTTTCTCTCCGCTGGCATTGATTGAAGCCACCGTGGCCGCCCACGTTGCTGGTGCACGCTCGAAAAACCTGCAGATCTACGCCTGCATCGATCCGGCCATTCCACAGCTGATTTACGGGGACGACGTCAAGCTGGGACAGATTCTGAACAACCTGCTGAGCAACGCGGTGAAGTTCACCAGCCTCGGGCGCGTGGTCCTGCGTTGTCAGCTGCTGCAGCACGAAGGGCAGGGCCCCCAGTTGCAGGTTCAGGTCACCGACACCGGGATCGGCATCACCGCGGAACAACAGCTGCACATTTTCGAACCCTTTTATCAGGCACACACCAGCAATCTCATCAGCGGTACCGGGCTGGGCCTGTCGATTTGCAGTCAGTTCGTTGCGTTGATGGGTGGAAGTATCTCAGTGGTCAGCGAACAGGGGCTGGGCAGCAGCCTCACCGTCGTGCTGCCGTTGACGCTGCCGCAAACCCCTCGAACCGAAAAGGCCGGACCGGACCTGAGCGGACGGCAGATCTACATCCGCGCACCCGTTCGGGAACTGGCGGACAACGTTCAGGCGTGGATGACGCACTGGGGGGCCAGCGCCACGGTGATTTCACCCCGATCCAAAGAGCTGCCGCCCGGCGCGCTGCTGGTCGATCTGCTGGCGACGGATGACGTACCCCTGACGTGGAACGGCAAGGTCCTGCGCTGCGAATACGAAGGGCCGCTCGTGCCTGAGCACACCGACACGGGCGCGCGGGTCAGTGCGCAGCACATTCAAGCCATTGCCGAGGGCGTGCTCCAGGCCACCGACCCTGCGGGTGTTGCGCTCTCGCCGCTGGCCGAGGCCGCACTGCCGAGGCTGAACCTGCACGTGCTGGTCGCCGAAGACAACCTGATCAATCAGGCTATCCTCAAGGAGCAGCTCGAATCCCTGGGCTGCGAGGTCACCGTCACGGGCAACGGCCTTCAGGCCTTGCAGGTCTGGAACCAGGACGATTTCGATGCGGTACTCAGCGACGTGAACATGCCGGTCATGAACGGCTATGAGCTCACCCGCCAGATTCGCCAGACCGACGGGCAGGTGCCGATCATCGGTATCACCGCCAATGCGATGCGCGATGAGGGTGAGCGCTGCGAGTCGGCCGGAATGAGTGCCTGGATGGTCAAGCCACTGCGGCTGACGGACCTGATGAGCACTCTGAGCCATCTCGGGAGCGACAAGCGCGACCCGGTGGCCGAACCATTGAAGGCGGAGGAAACGGTTCCCGTCCAGCCGGCCATCACACTGTCAGCGGCAATGCGCAGCCTTTTTCACAGCACGATGCAACAGGACATGGACGCTGTTCGCGTGGCCATCGCCAATGGCAGGCAAACCGATGTCGTACAGCGGCTGCATTCAGTCAGCGGTGCGTTGTCGGTGGTGCGGGCGGATCAGCTGTCGACGGTGTTCGGGCAACTGGAACATCAAGTCCGCGAGCGTTCGCTGGAGGCCGGCCTGGTCGCTGACATAGAGCAGGCGCTGGACGGGTTGTCCGACTTGTTGAAATCAATATGACTGGTGCCAATCGATTCACATGGATATCCCAATGAGTAGGCAAAAAATCACCGTCGTCATCGCCGACGATCATCCGATCGTTCTGCTGGGCGTGCGGGAGCTGGTCGAGCGTGACCAGCGGTTCGAGGTCATCGGCGAGGCGTCGAGCTCCACCGAACTGGTCAAGGTGTTGAGTGCGCGGGTGCCGGACATCCTCATCACCGACTACAACATGCCCGAGAACTCGATCTACGGGGATGGGCTGAAGCTGACCAAATACCTGGTCCGGCACTTTCCCGACCTGCGGATACTGATTCTGACCATGGTCTCCAACGGCCTGATTCTGTCCCGGCTGTACGATCTGGGAGTGGCCGGTGTGGTGCAAAAAGGCCAGGTCCACCTGGAAATCCAGAAGGCACTCGATGCACTCAGCCAGGGGCGCAACTATGAATGCCCGGAAGTGAAGAAACTCTCGGTGGTGGACAACCAGCAGAACGTCGAAGAGCGCCTGGCGTTGCTGTCCATTCGCGAACTGGAAATCCTGCGTCTGTTTATTTCGGGGATGAGCCTGCGGGACATCGCCGAAGACCAGAATCGCAGTGCCAAGACCATCAGCACGCAAAAGGTCACGGCCATGCGCAAGCTCAACGTGAGCAGCGATCAGGAGCTGATCACCTTTTGCCTGGAAGCCAACCTGTTCCAATAATCTGTTTCTTCCTTCCCAGCCCTCATTTTCAGGATTGCCTGATAGAGCCGGCGCGCGGTCGACCGCTAATGTGGCGCGAGCGTGGCGGTGACCGGGCGTGCAATTGCGTGCACTCCGTTGGTTGATTGTTTACCGGCCCACCCAACGCTCATTGATTAATTTCGTTCGACAGACTCGAACAAGGCGGTGGTGCGGATGTTTTTCAGAAAGATAAAGCTGGTTCCCCGAACCCTGATCAGTTTCGGCATTACCTCCTTGCTGCTGGTCATCCTCGGATGGCAATCCATCTGGCGGATGGACAGTGTCCAGTGGGCAGTGACCGATTTGCAGGACAACTGCCTGCCGAGTGTGCGCCAGGCAGCCCGGATTGAAGCGGCTGCTTACAGGTTGCGAGTGGCCAACCTGCTTTTCGCCGTGGACGATTCGCAGAATTTCACGGCTCGCGCCGAGCAAGTCCGCAAACTCCGGGAAACCTTGCGCAGCGTCACGGCGGCCTATGTCCCGTTAATCTTTGGTAATGAAGAGCAGGCCCGATTCGATATCGTCAATACGAATGTCGATGTGTTCAGCCAGAAAATCGATCAGTTGTTGCAGCTGGGTGAAAGCGCCTCGCAAAAAGAACTGGTCGCCTTTATCAAGGCCAATTCGGCGCCCGCTGCTGAGGCCTTGTTGAAGTCCACCGAAGACCTGCAGAGCCTGATGGCGGATCGCGCTGAAAAATCCAGCACCGCGGCGCGCGATGAAGCCCATGAAAGCACCGTGACCACCGCCATCGTCATCGCGATTGCGCTGGTCGTGACGTTCTTTCTCACGCTTTTTTTCACCCGCAGCCTGATCCTGCCCTTGCGTGAACTGCTGGCGACCACCAAGAAGATCGCGGCCGGTAACCTGGTCGGGACCGTCGAGGTGTCAGGCCATGACGAGCTGACCGAACTGCAACAGTCCACTGCCGAGATGCTCACCAGCCTCAAAAGCACGATCAATCACATCTCCGAATCGTCTTCGCTGCTGGCGGCCTCGGCGGAAGAGATGAGCGCGATCACCCACGAGTCCAACGAGGGCGTTCGCCAACAGAGCATGGAAACCGAGCTGGCAGCCACGGCGGTCAACCAGATGACGGCAGCGGTTGAGGAAGTGGCCCGTAATGCGGTGGCGGCCTCGCAATCCACCCGTCAGTCCGAGAGTTCTGCACAGATGGGCATGGACAGGGTCACGGAGACCATCGTGTCCATCGAAAAGCTCAGCAGCGCGGTGCAGGGCACCAGCGTTGAAATCGAACAGCTGGCCAATCAGACGGAAAGCATTGCCAAGGTACTCGACGTCATCCGCGCCATTGCCGAGCAGACCAATCTGCTGGCGCTCAATGCCGCGATCGAGGCGGCGCGGGCGGGTGAACAGGGGCGCGGTTTTGCCGTGGTCGCCGACGAAGTGCGGGCTCTGGCCCATCGCACGCAGGTCTCGACGCAGGAAATCGAAGAGATGATCCGCAACGTGCAGTCCGGTTCCGAGAAGGCAGTCAGCTCCATGCGCCAGACGGATCTGGAAGCAATCAGCACCCTGAAGATTGCCCGCGAGGCAGGGGAAGCGATCACCGAAATCACCCGGGCCGTGACCGACATCAACGAACGCAACTGCATGATCGCGACCGCTTCGGAAGAACAGGCACAAGTGGCCAAGTCGGTGGATGTGAACCTGGTGAGCATCAATAACCTGTCGGCGCAAAGCACGGCCGCAGCGGATCAGATATTCATCGCCAGCGGCGAACTGTCCGCGCTGGCCTCAGACCTGAACAAGTTGATCGGCCGCTTCAGCCTCTGATCGCTGGTTGGTTTGGTTATGACTTTCATTGCAGCAGGAGTCGACAATGGCGCCCGAGATCATGAACCAGTATCCGGATAGCTTGAGCACGATCTATATATCGAGAAAGGAAACCTGCGATATCCATTGGTTCGTCAATCAGTACATCGAAAGCCGGGATCTGCGTGCCAGACCTCATGCCCGAGACGAGGTGTTTGACGCGTTGCGCGACTACCCCGGCATGGCACCGGTGAGGCTGTATGAACTCAACGCCTGGCTGGACAGGAACTTTCGTCCCAAGGTGTTTTCCCGGCCGGCAGCACGTCTTCTAAAACTAATAATAAGCAATGATCACATTCCGCAGCGTCGGTGATGTGAGCAGGGCCAAGGCAGGTATTTGTCATGCGGTCTTTTTTGAGCCGAAAGTCCAGTTCACGCATTTATGCGGTCATCGGGCTTGGAATGGTGTTGGTGATCCTGCTGGTGCTGGGTGTGTTGCTGACGGTCAACCGGCTCGATGGTTACATCCGGGTCATGTATTTCGGCAACTCCGCCCCCATCGGGCATCTCGCCAACATCCGTTCGGCGGAGACCAACGTCCGCCGTCTGCAGTGGAAGATTTTCGCCCACCGTAATCCCGGGAAGACTGACGAGTACGCGCAGGAAATCGAAGCGAAACTGGACGATATCGCCAGGGAGTGGCAGCTCTATTATCCCGTTGGGGTCAGCAGCAAAGAAGAGAGTCGGCTCGCCGAGCAGATCAAACAGGATCTGCCCGAGTTGGCCGGGATGGCGCGGCAAGCCTTGCAGTTACTGGAAACCCATAGCAGCGAGGAGGTCATGACCTGGTACCAGCAACGGGTGCCTTTTCTGGATCACCTGGATCAACTGTTGACGCAGGACATCAACGTCAACCTTGATCAAGCCGCGCAATTTGCCAACAAGAGCAAGGTGATTTTCGACAAGTTCCTGCTCATCACCATTGCGCTCATCGTGCTGGTGGTCGTGGGAGGCGTTGCCGGCATTCGCATGTCGTTACTGTGGAGAAAGCAGCGCGATGCGGCGGAGCAGAAATCCCGCGAGCATCTGTGGCTGGTGGATCAGGTGTTCAACATCACCATGGACGGGGTGATCATCACTGACCGGCTGGGGAAAATCACCAAGGTCAATCCGGCCTTTACCGCGATGACCGGTTATACCGAATCGGAGGTGCTGGGCCAGAATCCGAGCCTGTGGAGCTCAGGCCGGCAATCGAGTGATTTCTACGCTGACATGTGGCAGAGCCTCAAGGAAGAAGGGCAGTGGAAAGGCAAGTTGTGGAATCGCAAGAAGAGTGGCGATCTTTACCTCGAATCCCTGGCTATCACGGCCATCAGCGGTCTCAACGAGTCCGAGCTGCATTACGCGGCGGTGTGCAGCGACATTACCAAACAGCATGCCGAGCAGGAGTTCCAGGGCTACCTGGCCACCCATGACCCGCTGACCGATCTGCCCAACCGTTTGCTGTTTCGCGAGCGGTTGACCCAGGCCATCGCCCGTGGGCAGCGCTCCGGTGCGAAAGTCGCGATCCTGTTCCTGGACCTGGATCACTTCAAGGAGATCAACGATCGCCTGGGGCATCCGGTGGGGGACGGCACGCTGACCACTATCGCGTCGCGCTTGAAGGCTTGCCTGCGAGACGTGGACACCGTGGCCCGCCTGGGCGGTGATGAGTTTGCGATCGTGCTGGAAGACATCCACCAGCTTGAACAGATCGCCCCCATCACTCGCAAGCTGTTGCTGTCGGTGGGTGAACCGATCCTGGTGGACGAACACTGGGTGTCCGTCACGCCCAGTATCGGCGTGAGCATCTATCCGGAGCACGGCAAAACGCCGGAGTTGCTGGTGAAATGCGCGGATCAGGCCATGTATGAAGCCAAGGAGGCCGGCAAGAATGCGGTGCGGTTCTATACGCAGCCGGAATACGCCACCTGACCGGGGCGATGGTTATCACCCGGCATTCCCCCAGCATTCAGGCGACGAACCCCAACACCAGCGTCGCCAGAATCACCGTCGAGGCGCCGCCGATCCGGGTGGAGATCTGTGCAAAGGGCATCAGCGACATCCGGTTCGAGGCCGACAGGATCGCGACATCGCCGGTGCCGCCCAGGCCGCTGTGGCAGCAGGTCACGATGGCCGATTCGATGGGGTACATCTTCATCAGGTTGCCGATGAAAAAACCGGCGACGGTCATCGACACCACCACGCTGAGGCACACCAGCACATAGCCGATCGAAAACACCTTCACCACGCTGTCGAGCGGCACATACAGCATGCCCAGGCCAATCATCACCGGCCAGATGAAGGCGGCGGAAACCAGTTTGTAGAAAGACTGCGCGCCTTTTTCCAGTTTCTCCGGCAGCACGCGCACGTATTTGAACAGCACCGCCGCGAGAATCATCATCACCGGCCCCGGAATCCCGACGACCTTTTCCAGCAGGCCGCCGAGCACGAAGAAGGTGCAGATGACCAGCACCCCGGCGCCCATGACCCGCAGGTCGATGCTGGTGCCGGTTTCTTCCTTGACCTTGAATTTGTCGTTCTCGGCCCGGGCCCGGATCAGTGCGCCTTCACCATTGATGGCCGGGCGTTTCAGCGCCATCCGTGCCAGGTAACCGGCGCAGATGATCGCTGCAATGTTGCCGACCACGGCCGCCGGGACCAGTTGCGCGACGTAGATGTCCGGCGTGCCGCCGAGGATCGCCGAATAGGCCAGGGACAGCGGCAGGATGCCTTCGCCGATACCGCCGCCGATGATCGGCACGATGATGAAAAAGAACGTGTGGTAGACGCTGTACCCAGCGAGCTTGCCGACGATCAGCCCGCTCGCGACGGCGGCCAGGGTGCCGGCCAGCAAGGGGATGAACATGCGGATCATGCCCTGGACCAGAATGAACCGGCTCATGCCCAGGATGCTGCCGACCACCAGGCTGGCGATCACGAAGTACAGGAAGTTGGCTTCCTTCATCAGCATTTTGGTCGCGTCGATCGTCGGCGCGCCGAAGAAGCCGTAGAACACCAGCACCGACGGCAGCATCAGGCACAGGATGGCGCCGCCACCGATATCCCGCAGGATCGGCAGACGCGAGCCCATCTGGCCGAAGAACACGCCCATGGTCATGATCACGGCCAGTCCACCGATCATGTTCTTCGGCAGAAAACCGAGGTGGGCCGACAGAAACACGATCACGGCAATGCCGAGGAAGATCGGCAGCGGAATCACGCCGATCTCGTAGGTGCGCAGGCGCTGGATGAAGCCGCCGGCGCGCGGGCCGTCGACGTTCAGGGATTGCTCAAGGGAGTCGCTCATGACGCATGTCCTCATGTTTGTTTTTATCGAGGATTGACGGGAAACCACGGTGCACCGGGCTCGGGTGGCGAGGCGGTGATTCGATGGTATCCTTCGCAAAATGCGTGATAAACAGCGGAAGCATGCGGCCTATGAACACGAATCGTGACCAATTTCCCTTGCCCGAAGACCTCAAGGTGTTCCTCACCGTCATCCGCAAGAACAGCTTTGCCAGCGCCGCTGACGAGCTGGGCTTCTCACCGGCCTACGTCAGCAAACGTATCTCGGTGCTGGAAACTACGCTGGCGACCAAGCTGTTGCACCGCACGACCCGGCGTATCGCGTTGACCGACGATGGCGAGCGGGTGCGGATCTGGGCGGAGAAACTGCTGGGGGATTTCGATCAGTTCCTCGGCGAAATCTCCCAGGCCCGGCACCAGCCGGCGGGCTCGCTGCACATCTGCAGCAGCTTCGGTTTCGGTCGCAATCACGTGGCGCCGGCGATCTGCGAACTGTCCCGGGAATGCCCCAAACTCGACATTCGTCTGGACGTCTTCGACCGTGTGGTGGATCTGGTGGGCGAGGGCTTCGATCTGGAAATTCTGGTCGGGGACGACGTCCCGGGTCAGCACATCGCCCGCAAACTGGTCAGCAACCGGCGTGTGCTGTGCGCCACGCCGGAATATCTGGAACGCCGGGGCACGCCACAGTCGCTTGAAGCGCTCAAGGACCACGATTGTCTGGTGCTCAAGGAACGCAACAACGCCTTCGGTATCTGGAACCTGACCAAGGACGGGCAGGAAGAGTCGGTGCGGGTCAGCGGCCCGCTGTCCTCCAACAGCGGCGAGATCGTGCTGGAGTGGGCCTTGAGCGGCGGCGGGATTCTGTTGCGCTCGATGTGGGACGTCAAACCGATGCTTGAGCAGGGGCGACTGGTGCAGGTGCTGGAGGAGTACACCCAGAGCGCCAACGTCTGGGCGGTCTATCCGGTGCGGCTCAGTGAGTCGGCGAAACTGCGGGTGTGCGTGGAGTTTCTGGAAGAGTACTTCCGCGATTTGTCTGTGGAATGAAAACGGGCGACTCAAGTGAGTCGCCCGTTTTTTGTGTTCAGCCCAGCCAGGGATTGTCCGCCAGATGCCGCGCTTCAAAGGCGCGGATCTGCTCGATGCGTTGCAGCGTGGTGCCGATGGCATCCAGTCCCAGCAGCAACGACTGTTTGCGCAACTGATCGATCTCGAAGCCGATCAGCGTGCCGTCCGCCAGCTCGAGGGTCTGCTGCGCCAGGTTCACGCTGATCCGCGCGGTCGCCGGAACGCTGATCGCCTCGGCTACACGCTTGAACTGCGCGTCGTCCAGTTGAATCGCCAGCACGCCATTACGCTGGCAGTTGTCGTAGAAAATCCCGGCGAACGTGGTGCCGATCAAGGCCCGGATCCCCACTTGCTTCAAGCCCCACACCGCGTGCTCGCGGCTCGAACCGCAGCCGAAATTGGGGCCGGTCACCAGAAACGCCGCGTCCTGCCAGGCCGGCTGGTTGAGCACGAATTGCGGGTTGGGTTCGCCGGAGGCGAGAAAGCGCAGATCGAAGAACAGCCCGCGATCCAGCCCCTGGCGATCAATGCCCTTGAGAAACTGCTTGGGCATGATCACGTCGGTGTCGATGTTGGACGCAAGAAACGGCGCGGCGCTGCCGCTGACGGTGTCGAAAGGTTGCATGGTTCAAGCCTCCAGCGCGACGGTGCGCACGTCAGTCAAATGGCCGCTGATGGCGGCGGCGGCGACCATCGCCGGGCTCATCAGGTGGGTGCGCGCACCGGCGCCCTGACGGCCTTCGAAGTTGCGATTGGTGCTGGACGCACAGCGATCACCCGGTGCGAGCACGTCGTCGTTCATTGCCAGGCACATCGAGCAACCCGATTGCCGCCACTCGAAACCGGCGTCGAGAAAGATCTGCGCCAACCCTTCGTCTTCGGCTTGATTGCGCACCAGCGTCGAGCCGGGAACGATCATCGCCCGCACGTGGGCCGCCACACGCTTGCCGCGCACCACGCGGGCGACATCGCGCAAGTCTTCGATCCGCGCATTGGTGCAGGAACCGATGAAGGCATGGCTGATCGTTACTTCGTTCAGCGGCATGCCGGGCGTCAGCCCCATGTAGTCGAGGGCGCGCTGCAGGCCCTGACGCAGGATCGGATCGGGCTGCGAGGCCGGGTCCGGAACGTGTCCGCTGACCGGCGAGGCCTGATCGGGGCTGGTGCCCCAGGTCACCATCGGCTCCAGAGCGGCGACGTCTAGGCTGACTTCACGATCAAATACAGCGCCATGATCGCTGTGCAGGGTTTTCCAGCGCTCGACGGCCTGTTCCCAGACCTTGCCTCTGGGCGCTCGCGGCTTGCGTTGCAGATAGGCGAAGACCTTGTCGTCCGGCGCCATGAACGCCCCACGGGCGCCGGCCTCCACGGCCATGTTGCAGATGGTCATGCGCGCTTCGACGCTGAGGGCGCTGATGGCCGGGCCGGCGAATTCAATCGCATAACCGGTGGCCCCGGAAGCGCCGATCTTTTCGATCAGCGCCATGATGATGTCCTTGGACGTGACGCCTGCGCCGAGCTCACCGTTGACCGTCACGCGCAGGGTTTTCAGACGTTTGTAGACCAGAGTCTGCGTCGCCAGCAGGTGCTCGATTTCCGAAGTGCCGATGCCGAAACCGAAGGCACCCAGCGCGCCGTAAGTGGTGGTGTGGCTGTCACCGGCCGCCACCACCATGCCCGGCAAAATGAAACCCTGTTCCGGCGCCACGACGTGTTCGATGCCCTGGCGTTTGTCCAGCACATCGAACAGCTCGATGCCGAAGTCGCGGCAGTTTTCTTCGAAGTACGACACCTGTCGCGCCCCCCCGGCGTCGGGCATGGTCGCGATGCGTTTCGGTGAAGTGGGGTTCACATGATCGACCACCGCCAGCGTCGCCGCAGGCCGCCAGACATCGCGCCCGGATTCGCGCAGACCGCTGAAGGCTTGCGGGCTGGTGTATTCGTTGGCGACCTGGCGGTCGATGTAAAGCAGCACATGGCCCTGATCGTCGAGGGTGCAGACGGTGTGACTGTCGATGTGCTTCTGGTACAGCGTTCTCGGGCTGGGCATGGCTTGCGCTCTTTTCTGTCCGGGGCAAAAACAACATGAGGACAGAATATTGATCGCAGAAATGGCATCAAGAGCGCATCGGTGAAGCGGCTGAACACGAACCGTGAGCAATGGTCTCAGGCTTTTGCGCGCATTCCGCGCAGCGGATCGTCCAGCAACTCGAACTGCTCGGCCATGAAGTCGATCAGCATCCGCAGCGACGGCAGCATGCCCTGACGGCTGGCGAACACCGCATAGATCATCTCCGTGCGCGGCGCCCAGTCGGGCAGCACCACCGCCAGTTGACCGCGCTCGATGAAGTCATGCACCAGCGACATCGGCATCTGCGCAACGCCCACGCTGTCGATGGCCGCGCAACGCAGCATCGGCAGGCCTTTGGTGATCAATTGCGGGCGATGCTGCAGGGTGAATTCGGAGCCGTCCTGATGGAACAGCGTCCAGCTGTAGACCTGCTGCGGGCTGCCGTGGTGAGCGCTGGGGAAGCGCGACAGGTCTTCCGGCTCACGGGGTTCGCCGAGCCGGCTCAAGAGTGCAGGGCTGGCGACCAGGCATTGCGGTCGCTGCGACAACACCCGGCTGACCAGCTCGGAATCCTGCAAGGGTGGCGGTCGCACCCGCAACGCCAGATCGACGCCTTCGGCCACCACGTCGACCTGCCGGTCGCTGGCCTCCAGATGCACTTCGACACGCGGGTGCATGGCCATGAAACGCGTAATGATCCCGCCGACGCATTCTTCCAGCAGCGTCGTCGGGCACGTCACGCGCAACACACCGCCCGGTTCGGCGCGGGTCATGGCAATCGCGGCTTCGGCGGCCTCGGCCTGTTTCAGCATCGCCCGGCAATGGTCGTAGTAGGTCTGGCCCAGCTCCGTCACCGAGAAGTGCCGGGTGTTGCGGATGATCAGGCGCACACCCAGACGCTCCTCGAGCAAGGCAATGCGCCGGCTCAGGTTGGACTTGGGAATGCCCAGTGCCCGCGCCGTCGGCGCAAAGCCACCGTGGTCCACCACCATCACGAAATACTGCAGGTCATTGAGGTCTAGCACGGGGCGGGATTCGCTGGAAAAGGGACGCCAACTATACAAGCCCGATTGTCCATTGTGTGGGAAGCAGCGGCCCGTTTTCGGTACTGGTGGCCGAAGCCGGGCGAGCCGTAGATTGCGACGCCTGAACCTTGCACACACTGGATGTAGAACTTGAACAAGCTTTGCGAGATGCAATCGTTCGTCATGGTGGTCGACACCGGTAGTATCACCGAGGCAGCCCGGCAATTGGGCACCGCCAAATCCATGGTCAGCCAGCGGATTGCGCAACTGGAAAAACGCCTCGGCAGCATCGTCCTTGAACGCGGACGGCAGGCGCGGCTGACCGAGGCCGGGGAGGTGTTTTATCGTTATTGCGTGCGGATTCTGTCGGAGGTCGAGGAGGCCGAGGACGCGGTGCAGGCCTTTCAATCGAGCCTGCGCGGCAGTCTGCGACTGGCGGCGCCGATGGCGTTCAGCATTCGTTACCTGACGCCGATCCTGTCGTCGTTCGCGGTGCGCTATCCCGAGTTGCGGCTGGACATCGAATTCGACGACCGCCACGTCAACCTGCACGAAGAACGCTACGACGCGGCGATCCGCATCGGCGAGTTGCCGGACTCCTCGCTGGTGGCGAAAACCATCACCGCCAATCGCCACATCATCTGCGCCAGTCCCGATTACCTGGCCGCCCATGGCACGCCGCAAACCCCGCAGGAACTGTCCGAGCATTTCGCCATGCTCTACGTGAACCGCGAACCCCACGGCATGTGGACGTTGCCGGTGAACAATGCGCTGGAATCGTTTCGCGTGCGCTGCCGGATGCGCACCAACAACGGTCATCAACTGATGGAAGCGGCGAAGGCCGGCATGGGGCTGGCGATTCTGCCGACGTTTCTGGCGGCGCAAGCTATCGTGGACGGTGAACTTCAGGAGGTGCTGGCGCCTTACGCGCCCCGGGGCGGGAATATTTCAGCAGTGTACCGGCGCTCCCAGCGGGCTTCGCCGAAGTTGCAGGCGCTGACCGATTTTCTCTGCGAACAGATCGGCAGTCCACCGGTGTGGGAGCAATTGCTCGCGGCCCATTCGGCCGGTTGAGCCGTTCGGGAAAAGCGAAACCGCGATTCGTTTTTCCCCGGCTTATGAGCCCTCGAGCCCTTCAATAAGCTCTTCCTCAACAGGCGCGCTTTGACGCCTGACAGGGAAGAAACCGATGAACGATACCCTTGTAAATTCTGCCCCGCGTGCCCCGGTCGATGTGATCGTGGTGGGCGGCGGTTCCGCCGGCGCGGTGCTGGCCCGTCGCTTGAGTGAAAACGTCGGGCGCCAGGTGCTGTTGCTGGAGGCGGGCCAGAGTTTTGCCCCGGGCGAGTATCCCGAAATCGTCGCCAGTAGCGATGTGGTCGGTGCCAATGGCGATCGCCAGTTCGAGTGGGGTTACAGCTCCCAGCCAGGTTACGTCGAACACCCGATCGGCGCGCTGCGCGGCAAAGTGCTGGGCGGCAGTTCGGCCATCAACGGCGCGGTGGCGATCCGCGCCCGAGCCACGGACTTCCAGCGCTGGAATCTGCCGGGCTGGAGCTACGAAGAGTTGCTGCCCTCGTTCAAGAAACTGGAAAGCCACAGCGGTGGCGCCAGCGCATTGCATGGCCACGACGGGCCGCTGCCGGTGCGTCAACTCGGCAGCGCCGACGTCACGCCGATGCAGAAAGCCTTCATCTACGCCACGGTCGCCAACGGTTACCGGATGATCGACGACTTCGACGGCGCGAATGCCAACGGCGTCGGCCCGTACCCGATGAACATCGTCGACGGCGTGCGGGTCAACACCGGCATGGCCTACCTCACGGACGAGGTGCGCGCCCGCGACAACTTGCAGATTCTCGCCGACAGCCTGGTGGACAAGGTGCTGTTCGACGGCAAACGTGCGGTGGGCGTGCAACTGGCGAATGGCGAGCAATTACGCGCCAACGAAGTGATTCTTTCGGCAGGCAGTTACGGCAGCGCGGCGATCCTGCTGCGCTCCGGCATCGGCCCTGGCGACGATCTGCGCGCACTGGACATTGAGCCGGTCGCCGAATTGCCGGTCGGGCAACACCTGGCGGATCACCCGTTCTACTACAACGCCTACGCCGCCAAACCCGACCTGATCGGCCGCCAGTCACCGGCCATCGGCGCCAAGCTCTGGACCCACAGCCGCAGCGCCGAGCACGGCGATCTGGACATTCACATCACCGCGACCCACCTGTTTCCCCACGATCAGAGCCCGACCCAGGTCGGTTTCGTGCTCGCGGTGGCGCTGACCCGGCCGCTGTCCCGGGGCAAGGTCACGCTGGCCAGTCGCGATCCGTCGGTGGCGCCGAACATCGATCTGAATTTTCTCGCCGAACCCATGGACCGCCAGCGTCTGCTGGACGGCATTCGTCTGGCGCGGCGGATCGGGGCGACGGCGCCACTCAAGGGTTTGATCCATTCCGAACTGAATCCGGGGCAGGGCAACGACTCCGACGACGCCTTGCTGGCCAGCGTCAAAGCCACGCTCGACACCTATCACCACCCGACCTCGACCGCACCGATGGGCCGGCCGGGTGACGCGCATGCGGTGGTCGACCTCGAAGCCCGAGTGATCGGCGTGCAGGGCCTACGGGTGGTCGACGCCTCGATCTTCCCGGACGTGCCGTCGGTTGCCACCAACCTCACCGTGATCGCCACCGCCGAAAAAATCGCCGTTCTCTACGCCTGAATCCAAGGAAGTTTTCGCCATGAACAACACCAAGGTTTTGAACTGGATCGACGGCCTGTGGCTGGATTCCGGTGACTACAAAGATTCCATCGACCCGGCGACTTATGAGCTGATCGGTCGCTACGCAGAAGGCGGACTGGCCGAAGCGCAGCAAGGCATCGACGCTGCGCAACGGGCCTTCACGCACACCCAATGGAAAGACGACAGTCAGCTGCGTGCGCAGGTCTTGCTGGAACTGGCGGACGTCTTCGAGCTCAACGCCGCCGAGCTGATCGACACGCTGGCGCTGGAGAACGGCAAGATCCGTCCCGAGGCCGCCTTCGAAGTCGGCATGGTGCCGTCCAAATTGCGCTATTACGCCGCGCTGGCCCGCACCGAATATGGCCGCGCCGCGCAACCTCGGCCCGGCAAGATCTCTCTGGTGATCCGTCAGGCCGTCGGTGTCGCGGGCATCATCGTGCCGTGGAATTCGCCGGTGGTGCTGATGATCCGTTCGCTGGCCCCGGCCCTGGCCGCCGGTTGCACCACGGTGATCAAGATGCCGGGGCAGACCGCGCAGACCAACGCGCTGGTGGCGCGGATCATGAGTGAAGCGCCGTCGCTGCCGCGCGGCGTGATCAACCTGTTCAGCGAGCAGGGCGCGGCCGGTTCGATCCATCTGGTGGAGTCGCCGAAGGTGCCGGTCATCAGCTTCACCGGCAGCACCGGCACCGGTCGGGCGATCTCGGCGGCGGGGGCGCAACACCTCAAGCGCTTCGGGCTGGAGCTGGGTGGCAAGACGCCGATGCTGGTGTTCAACGACGCCGACCTCGACGCCGTGGTGCCGACGCTGGTCAAGGCGCTCACGGTGTTTTCCGGTCAGTTCTGCATGACCGGTTCGCGCCTGCTGGTGCAGCGCGACATTGCCCACGTGTTGACTGAACGCCTTGCCGCTCGACTTGAAGCGGTGCGGGTCGGGCCGGCGGCGGATCCGGCCAGCGACATGGGGCCGCTGATCGACAAGCCCAACGTGCAGCGGGTCAATCAGGTGGTGGAAGAGGCGATTGCCGCCGGTGCGCAAGTCATCGTGCGCGGCGGACCGGTGACTGACGGGCCGCTGGCCAAAGGCGCGTTCTATCGGCCGACGCTGCTGCGAGTCAGCGATCCGGACATGGCCATCGTCCAGCGCGAAACCTTCGGCCCGGTGCTGACCCTGCAGGTGTTCGACAGTGAAGCCGAGGCTATCGAACTGGCCAACAACAGCGAGTTTGGTCTGGCGGCCAGCGTCTGGACCCGCGACATCGACCGCTCGCTGCGGGTCGCCCGTGAGCTGGAGGCCGGCACGGTGTGGGTCAACGACTGGGCGGTGGTCTACGACGAGTTCGAGGAGGGCGGCTTCAAACAGTCGGGGCAGGGGCGTCTGAACGGCGTGGCGGCTATGGATGATTTTGTCGAGTACAAACACATCGCGCTCAATCCCGGTCGGCGTCAGGAGTGACCGCGATGCGATTATCCCGACCGTGGATCGTCGCGGTGCTGGCGGGGGCGCTGAGCGCGTCCCCGGCCTATGCCGCTGGCGAACAACCGCTGACTTTCACAAGGACTGATCCGGTGTCACAGGACAAACTCTACGACGCGCTGCTGGATGCGCTGTACGCCACGTTCGGCAAGCATCCTGGCTTTCGTGCGACCCATGCCAAAGGTCTGTTGGTGAACGGGACTTTCACGGCTTCACCGGCGGCGGCGAGTCTCAGCCGTGCAGCCCATTTGCAGGGGAAACCGGTGCCGGTGGTGCTGCGGTTCTCCAACTTCAGTGGCGTGCCGGCCACGGTGGACGGCGATCCGCTGGCCAGCCCGCGCGGCCTTGCGGTGCGCTTCAAACTGCCGAACGGCGAGTTCACCGACATTGTCGGCCACTCGTTCGACGGTTTTCCGGTGGCCACGCCTCTGGAATTTCTCGGCTTCCTGAAAGGCATCGCTGCAACGGTCGCCACGCCGCCGGATCCGCAGCCGTTGCAGGCTTTTCTGGCGGAGCATCCAAGGGCCAAACACTTTCTGGAAACACCCAAACCGGCACCGTCGAGCTACACCAGCATCGAGTACTTCGGCGTTAACGCGCTGGTCTTCAGCAACCATGAAAACCAGGAGCAGATCGTTCGCTATCGAATCGAACCGTTAACCGGACAATCGCTGCTCAGCGACCAGCAAGCCGCCCGGATGCCAGCCGATTACTTGCAGGATGATCTGACGGCTCGACTGGCGAAGGGCCCCGCGCAGATGCGTTTGATCGCGCAACTGGCAGCACCGGGCGACGTGGTCGAAGACGGCTCGATCCCGTGGCCAAGAAACCGCCGCGAAGTCGAACTGGGCATCTTCACGCTCGATTTGCTGGTGCCTGCTGAAGATCAGCAAACCGCCCAGCAACGCCTCGACTTCAGCCCCGGCCGATTGCTCGACGGCATCGCCCTGAGCCGCGACCCGATGACCCTGGCCCGCGACCGCATCTACCAGCGCGCCGTGCAACGGCGCCAGCAACCATGAAGCCCGAGGCCGGCGCCCGCTGGAAACAATGGCTGGTGTCATGGCTGGTCGTGTGGCCGCTGTCGGTGTCCATGCCGTGGGCACTGGCGGCGCTGCTGGAACTGGCGGACCTGCGATTGCCGGGGTGGTTGTTCAAGATGCTGGTGGCCGGGTTGATATCGTTCAACATGGTGTATTGGCTGATGCCGCAGAGTTCGCGGTTGATGGCGCGGTGGTTGGTGCGCTAAGCGATCCGCGCCTCACTCGGTGGCGTCAAAAGCCTTGTGGTAGCTGACGACACCGACCGGCAACTCACCGCCAAACGCCAGCGCCTGAAAGTACTCCGCCGGAATCCCCGGCAACTCCAGACCGGCATGGGCCTTGAAGCCAAAACGCCCGTAGTAGCCCGGATCGCCAAGCACCACGCAGCCAACCCCGCCAATGCGCTGCAATTCTGCCAGCGAGGCTTTCATCAGCGCCGAGCCGATGCCTTGCTGCTGGCGGGTCGGGCACACGGAGATCGGGCCGAGGCCGTACCAGCCTTGAGCGCCGGAGGAGATTGTCACGGGGGAAATGGCGACATGGCCGACCACCGTGTCGTTCTCCACCGCCACCAGCGAAACACTGAGCTGGCCGGCGCGGCGCAGGGCGTTGACGATGAATTGTTCGGTGTGGCTGGAGTGCTCTTCGTGCTGGAACGCGGCCTCGGTGATTCGGGCGATGGTGTCGATGTCTTCGGGGCGTTCGTTGCGGATTGTGATGTTTGTGTTCATGCGCTCTCGGGTATCGCGGTCGATCAGGGTTCGAAGGGTTTCGAACAGCGGATCGGCGTTGGTGTATTGCTTGCCGTAGGCCAGGTTGAAGCCATAGTCGAAGTCTGGCGGATTCTTCCCTTGAGTGTGTTGTAAAAGTGTTTCCAGCTTGTCGAGGGCCTTCACAGCTTTGGCTTCGGGGGAGCGGGCGTTTTCATAGTCGTCCCAGAGCGCGAGGATTTCGTTTCTCAGCGCGTCGTCCAGGGAGCAGGTGAGCAGCAGCAAGTCATTGCGCTCCTGTTCGCCCTTGTCGGGAAAACCGACTTGATCGACCGCCGGAATGTCACCGTTGATGGCTTCGCCGAGGTCGTGGATGACGCACATCGTCAGGACTTTCAGCACGTCGAGCCCGGCCAGGTCGTCGGCGAACACGATCGCCATCAGGCACAGGCGCCAGCTGTGTTCGGCGGTGCTTTCGTTGCGACCGGAGGAAGTGTGTGCGCTTCTGAGGACGTCCTTGAGCCGTTCTGCTTCACGCAGGAATTCGAGGCGTCCCTTGATTTTTTCGAGGTTCATACAGTGGCCGGGATAAAGAGTGCAGGGCTCAAAGCCTAGGCGCGACCTCGATCATCGTCCACGCATAAAATATGCGGCGCGCGGCCTACAGCGTTTCCACCAGCCGTGCAGCGGTGCCATCCGAGAGCGCGATCCGCGTCCAGCGGCACAGGCTTTCGCGGATGGGCACGAGGTTCGAGTCGTTGCGGCCAGTGACGAATTCCAGTGCCGGCGGCGCCGGGACTTCTCGCCAACCGGTGTCATCCAGCAAGGACTCCTTGTGCTGGATTTCCGTCGTCGCAAAGCGCCACAGCGATTGCCCCAGCAGATCGCTCAACGGACTGCTGAACTGTGCGGCGCGGGCCGGGGAGCAGGCCAGCAGGCAATGGGTCAGGTCGCAGACCAGGTGAACCGGGCGCGCACTGTCCGTGACCAGTCGTGCGAGGGCCTGATCGGCGGCGCTGTCGAGTCGTGCCGCGAGCAGCCGTTCGAGCTGAAGATGGGCGTCCGGGTCCATCGCCTGCACGCCGCTTTCCCAGCGAGAAATCGTCGACTGGGTAACCTTGAACAACTCGGCGGCATGGCTCTGCTTGACGCGGTGCAGCACGCGCCAGCGGCGCAGGGCGATGCCGGGCAGGCTGGGCTTCAACAAGGTGTCGGACATGGCGATGGATCGCAAAAGGAATGCGGGCCGACAGTCTGAAGACTGTCGGCCCGTGCTGCAAATCGACGCGATATCAGGTCATTCCGGCAGTTTGGCAATCACCTTGATCTCGAATTGAAACCCGTAAAGCCACGTCACGCCGACCGCTGTGATGGTCGGATGCGGCGCCTCGCCCCAGAACTCCGGCACCACTTCCCAGATGGTTTCAAACGTGGATTGCGGGTCGACCATGAACACCGTCACGTCCACCACGTCATCGAAACTGGCGCCGGCCGCGCCGAGAATCGCGTTGAGGTTGGTGAAGGCCAGTCGCACCTGTTGCTTGAGATCCGGCTCCGGCGAGCCGTCCTCAAGGCTGCCGACCTGACCGGAAACGAACAGAAAACCGTTGGAACGAACGGCCGGCGAATAACGATTGCGCTCGTAAAGGGCATGGCGTCCCGGCGGGAAAACCACGTCGCGTTTTGGCTTGGCATTGGTCATGAGGTGTCTCCTTCAATGGGTTGAAAACCTGCGATGGAGAAACTCTAAGGGCTTGCACCGGCACGATAAACGCGCAACCTTGGCGATCACTGTTTGCAAATCCCAAACAATCGAGCCGCTATCAGAGGTGGGATATGGACCGTTTTGACGCGATGCAAGCCTTCGCCCGAGTGGTGGAGGCCGGCAGTTTCACCAAGGCCGCCGACACTCTGCACATGAGCAAGACCACCGTGACCCAGCTCGTCCAGCAACTGGAGGCGCGCCTGCGAGTGAAGTTGCTCAACCGCACCACACGCAAGGTCAACGTAACGGCGGACGGCGCGGCCTATTACGAGCGGGTGATCAAGTTGCTGGCGGACATGGACGATGCCGAGACCAGCCTTCCCGGCGCGGCGGCCCAGCCCAAGGGACGCTTGCGGGTCGATGTGCCGAGCCCCTTGGCCAACCTGATTCTGGTGCCGGCGCTGCCCGAGTTTTGCGCGCGGTATCCGGACATCCAGATCGACATGGGCGTCAGCGACCGGATCGTCGACATCATCGATGAGAACGTCGATTGCGTGATCCGTGGCGGGGAGCTGCGCGATCAATCGCTGATGGCCCGGCGGGTCGCCGATTTGCAACTGGGCGTGTATGCCGCGCCCGGTTACCTGGCCCGCGCCGGCACCCCGATGCATCCCCGTGAGCTGGAAGACAGCCATCATCGGGTGGTCGGTTTCCTCTGGGCTCGCACCGGCAAACCGGTGCCTTATGCCTTGCGCAATGCCACGGAGAATCTGCTGATCAAGGGCCGGCATATCCTGGCGGTCGATGATGGCAACGCCTATCTGGCCGCAGGCCTGGCAGGTCTGGGTGTGCTTTGGCTACCGCGTTACATGTCGGCGGTGCACGAGGCGCGGGGTGAGTTGGTTGCGCTGTTCGAGGGTTGGGCGCTTGACCCTATGCCGCTGTACGTTGCGTACCCGCCGAACCGGCATATCAGCCAAAAGCTACGGGTATTTATCGACTGGATCGTGGAATTGATGGCCACGCGTGCCAATGGCGCGGAACTTGCTGGCCGCGCTCCCGGACTGTCAAAAAAATAGCGAATATCGGCGATCAATAAAGTCGGCAAGTCTGGATGCACCGCTATTCACCCAAGGAGCTTCACTCGCAATGAATATGTACATCGATATTGTCGGCGCGTGCAATTTGAGCTGCCCTTCGTGTCCGATGGGGAACTCGGAAAACGTCAACTTCAAAAAAGCCATGCAAGTTGACATGTTCAGGAAGATCGTCGAGAAGGCCAGAAGCGAAGGGGTCGAGTCGATTTTTCTTTATAACTGGACCGAGCCGTTGATCCACCCGCGGATCGGCGAATTTGTCGAGATCATCAACGCCGCCGGTTTGCAGAGCGGTATCAGTTCCAATTTGAATCTGGCGAAAAACATGGAGACGGCGATGCTCGCCAATCCATGGTTTTTCCGTATCTCGCTGTCCGGGTTTTATCAGCAGACTTACGAACAGGGACACGTGGGCGGTGACATTGAGGTCGTGAAGGCCAACATGATCAAACTGCATGAGCTCAAGCAGCAACATGGCTTGAACACGCGGATCGAGGTCTACTACCACCGCTACCTCGACAACATGGAAGAAGAAGGGCTGATGCGCGAATTCAGCCAGAATCTGGGCTTCGAGTTCTCGACCGGTTATTCAGTGATGATGCCGCTGGAGAAGACGCTGGCGCTGATCGAGCGCGACCCGTCGGTGACAGACACTGATCGCGAGACCCTGCAGCGGCTCGCGCTACCGCCCTTCGACGATCTGGTCAATCTGGTCCGCCATTATCCGAAACAGGCATGCGGGCTCAAGGATGACTGGCTGGTGCTCGACTGCAATGGCAACACCATCCTGTGTTGTTCCATTTTCAATCAGACCGAATATCAGGTCGGCAAATACCTGGACATGCCACTGGCACAACTGACCAGGCTCAAGTCCACTCAGCCGAACTGCGTCGACATGTGCAATCGCTGTGCGAACAACGGATTACACATCTACTCGGCGCAGTCCAATCGGGGACCGCTGGAGAGCCACGCCGTCAACCGGATTATCGACTTCCAGCGGCGCACGATCATGGGCTTGCCGATCGAAAGCGACAGGCTCGGACGCAGTGGCGAAGTCAGTGCCGAACAATTTGACGAAGCACAATATCTGGAGCTGAACCAGGATGTCAGAAACGCGATTTCCGCCGGGGCTTTCACCAGCGGTTATCAGCACTACGTACTGTTCGGGCGACTGGAGGGCCGGCCGGGTGCAGGTCATTTGACGGCTGTCTGAGCCAGCGGCTCCTCTGCCAGTTGAGCTGTCAGCCACTGACTGAAGCACCGCGCCATCGGGTCGTTCTCGCTGTCGCGGTGCGTCAGCATCGCCCAGTTCGGGCCGCGAATGGTTTCCTCCACCAGTGGCTGCAACAACCCGTTTTCCCGGGCCTGGCGGCTGAGCAACTGGCTGACCAGCGCAATCCCCAGACCTGAACACGCCGCGTCCAGCAGCAGGCCCGGATCAGAGAAATTCAAACCCTGATCCTGTTGGCCGACATCAATCCCCGATTCCACCGCCCAATGGCTCCAGTCCATTTCCCGCTCGCCGTGCAGCGTTGTCCGCTGCGCACTCGGCATACTCAGCAGGCCCGGATGACACGCCGGATAGAGCCGGTCAGCGTGCAGCACCTTGAAGCTGCATTCGGCCTGCGAACTGATGTCGTCGCGTACCGCCAGATCGATGGTCTGGGTGGCCATGTCCGGCACTTCATCAGTGCTGAAAATCCACAAATCCACATTCGGATGCTGACGGCGGAAATCTCCCAGCCGTGGCAGCAACCAGTGCCGGGCAAACGCCGGCGTGGTGTTGAGCACCAGTTGATTGGGTTTCTGGTACTGCCCCAGTCGCCGGATGCCCACCGACAGTTGTTGCAGCATCGCCTGGGTGGTGCTGAGCAGATCGTGGCCGGCGTCCGTCAGCGCCACGCTGCGCCCGCTGCGGAAAAACAGCGGCTGTTCCAGGTACGCCTCAAGGCTGCGGATCTGCTGGCTGATGGCCGATTGCGTGAGGCTCAGCTCTTCGGCGGCCTTGTGAAAACTGCCCAGCCTTGCGGCGGCTTCGAAGCCGCGCAACGAGCTGAGGGGTGGCCAGTGTTTCAGCATGATCGATAAGTTCCTCTAATCAGTTTTCCGCTAAATCCATCGTTTGTTTGCCCTTAAGACCGCCATTAGCATGCACATCAACGCCGCCAAGGCTGTTTTTCATTGAACACAATGGCTTAACTCAAAGGGCTTTTTACCATGCAGCAGAACAAAAACAACAACAGCGGTTGGATGATGCCGGCAGAGTGGGTGACGCACGCGGCGACCTGGATGGTCTGGCCCCACAACAAGGCCTTGTGGGAGTCGGGCTGGCGCGTAACCTTGCCGTTGGTGCAGGAAGATTTCGCCCGCGTCGCCAACGCCATCGCCCGGTTCGAGCCGGTGAAAATGGTCGTCGATCCGTCGGCCATCGCCAGCGCCAAAGCCTTGTGCGGGCCGAACATCGAACTGATTCCGCTGGCGGTCAACGACAGCTGGTGCCGCGACTCCGGCCCGAGCTTCGTGGTTCACCCGGACCAAGGTCTGGCCGGGGTGAGCTGGCGCTTCAACGCCTGGGGTGGCAAATCGGCCCATGACCTGGACGAAAGCCTGGCCCGTCGCGTGCTCAATCACCTGGGCGGCGAGTGCTTCGGCACGTCGCTGAGCAACGAGGGCGGGGCGATCCACGTTGACGGCGAGGGCACGTTGATCACCACCGAATCAGTATTGCTCAACCCCAACCGCAACCCCGGCGTGAGCAAGGCCGAGATGGAAGAAATCTTCAGCCGTCTGCTCGGCGTGAAGAAAACCATCTGGCTGCCGGGCGATCCGGATTACGTCACTGGCGACATGACTGACGGCCACGTCGATGGCGTCTGCGCCTTCGCTCGTCCCGGCGTGTTGCTGGTGGATGCGACTCACGATCGCAGCTCGGTGTACGCCGACGTCGTGCGGGAAAACCGCCGTGCACTGGAACTGGCCACCGATGCCCAGGGCCGTAAATTCGAGCTGATCGAGCTGTATGAAGCCACCGACGCGGTGGACACCGAAGCCGAAGTGTTCTGCGCCTCGTACACCAACTTCTACATCGCCAACGGCGCGATCATCATGCCGGCGTACGGCATCGAGGCCGACCATGTGGCGGCAGAAACGCTGGCCAAGACGTTCCCGGGACGCGAAGTGGTGCCGGTGCAGATCAATCATCTGGCCCACGGTGGCGGCGGTGTGCACTGCATTACCCAGCAACAGCCAGCCTGGCCGGTGGAGGGTTGATCGATGACGCTGCTCAAAGTCGCCACCACCCAGATGCCGTGCACCTGGGACCTGAAAAGCAACCTCGACCGCGCCGAGCAGCTTGTGCGGGATGCTGCCGCGCAGGGCGCGCAAGTGATCCTGTTGCAGGAGCTGTTCGCCACGCCGTATTTCTGCATCGAGCAGAGTCACCATCACATGGGGCTGGCCGAGGAGTATCGCGACAGTCAGGTGCTGTCGCGCTTCGCCGCGCTGGCCCGGGAACTGGGCGTTGTGCTGCCGCTGAGCTGGTACGAGAAGGCCGGCAATGCCTACTTCAACTCCCTGAGCGTGGCGGATGCCGACGGGCGCCTGTTGGGCGTATACCGCAAGACTCACATCCCCAACGCCATCGGCTATCAGGAGAAGGAGTATTTCAGCCCCGGCGACACCGGCTTCAAAGTCTGGGACACCGCATTCGGCCGTCTGGGCGTGGGCATCTGCTGGGATCAGTGGTTCCCGGAAACTGCGCGCTGCCTGGCGTTGATGGGCGCCGAGTTATTGCTGTTCCCGACCGCCATCGGCTCGGAACCGGGCTGCGCGGATCTGGATTCGCGGGACCACTGGCAGATGACCATGCGCGGCCACGCTGCCGCCAACCTGCTGCCGGTGATCGCGTCCAACCGGGTTGGCCGTGAAGTGGCCGGCACCGATGCGGCGCTGCAAATGAATTTCTACGGCTCGTCGTTCATCTGCAACCACAAGGGAAAAATGCTCGCCGAAGCCGACCGCGCCAGCACCGGTGTTTTGGTGCAAAGCCTGGATCTGGCAGCCATGCGTGAAGATCGCTTGAGCTGGGGCATCTACCGCGACCGTCGCCCGGAAATGTATGGCGCATTGTTGAGCCAGGACGGCCGTCACCTTAACGCCCGCTGGAATCCTCAAGGAGTCTGATATGCCTACTTCACACAAGTGGTTGCTGGGCGCTCTGGGCCTGGCGCTGGCCGGTTTGATGCCGGCCGTACACGCCGAAGACAAGACCCTGCGGCTGTATAACTGGGCGGATTATTTCGCTGAAGACACACTGACCAAATTCACCGCCGAAACCGGGATCAAGGTGATCTACGACGTGATGGACGGCAGCGAAACCCTGGAAGCCAAGATGCTGTCCGGCGGCAGCGGCTACGACCTGATCTTCCCCGGCGACACCGTGGCCGAACGCCTGATGCGCGCCGGCAGCCTGTTGCCGCTGGATGCATCAAAAGTCACGGCGATGAACGACATCGAGCCCGGCCTGCAAAAACTGCGCAGCCATTACGAGCATTCAAACAAGGCCACTGTGCCCTACACCTGGGGCACCATCGGCCTGACCTACAACGCCGAGCAGATCAAACAGCGCATGGCCGACGCCCCGGTCAACAGCCTCGACATGCTGTTCAAACCGGAACTGGCCGCGAAGTTTGCCGATTGCGGGATTTCGATGATCGACTCGCCGGACGAAGTGCTGGCCGTGGTGCTCAACTATCTGGGCCGCGACCCGCGTAGCGCCAAGCCTGCGGATCTGGCGGCGGCCAGTGACTTGCTGATGAAGTTGCGGCCGTACATCCGCAAGTTCCAGTCGCAACCGGTGACCGATCTGGTCAACGGCAACCTGTGCCTGTCCCTCGGCTACAGCGGCGACATGACCCAGGCCCAGCGCACTTCGGACAGCGCCGGCAAGCAGACCCGCTTCCAGTACCGCGTGCCGCGCGAAGGCACCACGGTGTGGATGGACACCATGGCCATTCCGGTCGATGCCAAACATCCGGAATACGCCTACGAATTCATCAACTTCGTGATGCGCCCGGAGAACATGGCCGCGATCAGCAATTTCACCGGTTACCCGACCTCCAACGCCAAGGCCCGGCCAAGCGTGGACGAGGCCATGCGCAACAACCCGGACATCTACCTCGACGAAGCGACCTATGCTCGTCTGATACCGGGCAAGGATATTCCCCAGGCCGACATGCGCGCCCGCATGCGCACCTGGACCAAGTTCAAGACCGCCACTGCACAGTGATTTTTCGGGCTGCTTCGGCAGCCCCTTACACATCAGGAAGTTACGCATGCCAACTCGTCGCGAGTTCATCAAACAGGTTTCAGTCGCCGCCGGCGTAGGCGCTGCCGTCATGGGCCTCGGCCTGTCACCGGCGCGCGTACTGGCGGCCAGCGAAGGTCGCTGGTTCATGCCCGACGAGGGCGACAAGCACGAACGCGCTTACATGGCCTTCGGCGCGCAGGACGCGATCTGGGAAGACTTCACCGAAGACGTTCAGGAAGCCCTCGGCCGGATCGCCCGCGCCATCGCCCGCTACGAACCGCTGACCATCTACTGCCGCAGCAGCGAACGCAGCCTGGCCGAAGAGATTTGCGGCACGTCCAACATCACATACCAGATCGCCAACCTCGACGACATCTGGATGCGCGACATCAGCGCCAACTTCGTCATCGACGACAAGAACGGCCTGGGCGCCGTGGACTTCAATTTCAGCGGCTGGGGCAACAAACAGCAGCACTCGAAAGACGCGAAGATCGCCAAACGCGTGGCGGCCGATGCGCAGGCGACCTACCAGCGCAGCGAACTGGTGGGCGAGGGCGGCGGCATCGAAGTCGACGGCCACGGCACCGCGATCATGACCGAAAGCTGCTGGGTCAACGAAAACCGCAACCCCGGCTGGAGCAAGGCTGACGTCGAGGCGGAACTGAAAGCACGCCTCGGTCTGCGCAAAATCATCTGGCTGCCGGGTATCAAGGGCAAGGACATCACCGACGCCCACGTCGATTTCTACGCGCGCTTCGTCACGCCCGGCGTGGTCATCGCCAACCTCGACACCGACCCGCGCTCCTACGACAACAAGGTCACCCTGGCGCACCTGGAAATCCTGAAAAAGGCCACCGACGCCGATGGTCGCTCGTTGCAGATCCACACCGTGTCGCCACCGCTGAAACCGCGCAAGACCAAGTTCAACAAGGACAACGACGACTTCGCGGCCGGCTACATCAACTACTTCGTGATCAACGGCGCGGTGATCGCCCCGGAGTTTGGCGACAAGGACGCGGACAAGAAGGCCTTCGACCTGCTGAAAAAGCTCTATCCGAACCGCGACGTGGTGCAGATCAATATCGACGCCATCGCGGCCGGTGGTGGCGGGATTCACTGCGTGACCAGTCACAAGCCGGCATAAGGCCGAGCCTCAGCGGAAACGTTGGGGCAGGGCCTCGGCAAAGGGATAGAAGTCGAACCATGGTTTGGCTTCTTCGATGACCCGACTGAACGACGGGCGCTGCACCAGCCGTTCGAAGTAGGCACTGAGGCGCGGTTGCCCGGCGGCAAACGGCACCAGCGTGCTGGCGTAGAACAGGGCCGGCGCGGCGGAGCAATCGGCCAGACTGAAATCCGCGCTGGCGATCCATTCGCGGTCGGCCAGTTGCTGTTCGAGCATGCCGTACGCCGTGGCCAGCAGCGCCCGCTGACTGCTCAGGTCGCCGTTGGCGGACTGGATGCGGTCGGCGACGATCTGCTGCATCGGCGTCATCACGTAATGGTCGAAGTACCGGTCCCACAGACGCACGTCCAGCGCGGCCTCCCAGTCTTCGGGAATCAGTCGCTTCGACTGCCCCGGTTGATGATCCAGATACTCGATGATCACGCTCGACTCCGGCACCGTGCGCTGGCGGGCGTGATCGCGCAGCACCGGGAATTTGACCAGCGGCCACAACGCCTGAAGCTCGGCCCGTTCGGCTTCGCTGGACAGGTCGATCAAACGTTTCTCGAACGCGACGCCGTGCTCGTAGAGGGCGATCAGCGCTTTGTGGCAGTAGGACGACAACGGGTGGTAGTAGAGGGTCAAGTCCATCGTTCAACACCTCAATGAGGGGGAATGGCGTTACTCAGGTATAGCGCGCCTGCGCACCGCCACACATTTGATTTCCACCAGCAGCCCCGGATGGGCCAGTTCGCTGACGCCGATGCAGGTCCAGGCGCAGAAGCCCTTGGGGAATACGCGGTTCTTCACGTCACGAAACACCGGCATGTGTTGGCTCATGTCGACGTGATAGGTGGTCATCTCCACCACATCGTCGAAAGTGCAACCGCCGGCCTTCAACACCTCGTCGAGGTTTTCCCAGGCACGTATGAACTGTTGTTCGGGGTCTTCGATGACCTTCAAGTCAGCCGTCCGGCCCACCTGGCCGGCGCAATAAAGCGTGTTGCCGACCAGAACCGCCGGGGCGTAACCGGCGCGTTCGACGATGGTTTTCATGGAGTCGGGGATGATGATTTTGCGATCGGGCATCGTGTTTACCTTCAATGACGGATTTCAGCGACCGTGCGCGGCCGCTGCCAACTGCTCGGTATCCACTCGCACGAACACCGAATCACCCACCGCCGTCAGCACCTCCCCGGCGTACACCTCGCAGATCACCCGGGTCTTGCGCCCGACTTCACCGTCGACTCTGGCCTTCAGCGTCAGCGGTACGCCCATTGGCGTCGGTTTGATGAACTTGATGCCGAGGTTGCCGGTGACGCAGTTGATGCGCGGCAGGCTTTCGGGTTCCCGTTGTTCGGCTCGGTAGTGATAAGCCATCGCGGTCCAGTTGGAATGGCAGTCCACCAGCATGGCGATCAGGCCGCCGTAGACCAGCTCCGGCCAGCCGCAGTATTTGGCTTCAGGCACATGCTCGGCCATGATGTGCACGCCGTCCTCGTGCCAGAAACTCTTGATGTGCAAGCCGTGCGGGTTGCTGCTGCCGCAGCCGAAGCAGACGCCCTCGGGGGCGGCGGTGTCTTGCAGGGAAGTGCCGTGGGTGGACATGCCGGGATCATCCTTAAACTGTTAGCCGAACCGGGCGGATTCTAACCCTGAATAAAGGACGAAGCTTGAGCAATGCGATTGTTTGCTCAGGCGGTGCAGGACTGGCCGAGCCAGGGCGGGCGTAGCTTAACGTCAGATCAACAACCCCAGCGTGTCGCGGCGCACTAGGTGCGCTGCGCCAGGTTGCGTTGAAACTCTTCGAAACTGCAGGGCAGCGTCGTGGCTTTGCGTTTTTTCGACTTTTCGCGCTCGTCCGGCAGTTGATCGCTCAATTCCCAGACCTCGAGCATCTTTGCGTATTCGAAAGCATGGCGCGGGTCGATCTGAATCCATTGCTGGAACGCCTGGCGTTCGTCGGGCGTGCAGGTTTCGTCTTGCAGGCGCAGGCACCAGTGCGCTGCCTGGTTCAGGATTTCTTCATCTGCGTCGTTCATTGACGGTTTCCACGATGGCCGAAGAGGGCATTTTACGTTGCCGCTTGCAAAAAAAACGTCAAAGCACGTTGAGTATTTAAACGGTTAGTGAGTGCTTAACATACAAAAAACGCCGCCAATGGACAGATCGCGCCATGATTTCTGGGCTTCTCTGATTTGTCATATCCCGTCACATTTCAATGCAGATAGTGGGCATCCCAACGTGTTTCCAGTGAGGCTGCCCCGTGTTTCAACGTCTTGTGTATTCGCTGTCCCTGTTGAGCCTGTCCATCGCCGCTGCCCAGGCAGCGGATCTCGATACCCCGCGTCTGGCGGGGATCGATAATTTCCGCGATATCGCCGGCACCACCACCGCCTATTCCACGGCACACGACGGCACGATGCGCGCCGGCGTGTTCTATCGTTCCAATGCGCTGACGCCGACGGCGGCGGATCTGGCCACCCTGAACGGACTGGGGATCAAAGCGGTTTACGACTTGCGTACACCGAGTGAAATCGCCGGCACACCGGACACGCTGCCGGCCGGGGCGACCTACCAGAATATCGACATCATCGGCAGTACAACCTCCGGCTCGAACATCACCACGGTGTCGTTCAAAAGTGCCGCCGATGCCATCGCGATGATGCAGGAAACCAACCGGGCCTTCGTCAGCGATGCCGGCATGCGCGGCCAGTTCAACGTGCTGTTCAACGAACTGGCCGGTGTCGACGGCGCCGCGCTGTTCCATTGCACCGCCGGCAAGGACCGCACCGGTTGGACGGCCGCCGTGCTGCTGAGCATCGCCGGCGTGGATAACGCCACGATCATGAACAACTACCTGGCGACCAACGACTACACCGCTGCGCGGGTGGCCAAGACCCTGGCGATGATGCCGCCGAGCATGGCCGCGATCTACGCGCCACTGCTGGGCGTCGAGGCCAGTTATCTGCAAGCGGGCCTGGATCAGGTGACTGCGCAATACGGCAGCATGGACAACTACCTCAAGCAGGGGCTGGGTCTGTCTCAGGAAACCATCTATGTGTTGCGCGGCAAAATGGTCGAGTACAACAGCCTGCCGGGTCAGGCAGGGCTGATCGGCAACGCCGCCGCTGGCGCGCAACTGTTGCAGGAATTGCAGAACAGCAAACTGTCGGGCACTTACAGCGCCTACAACTACTACCTGCAATCGGCCATCGACGCCGGCACCCTCAGTGGTGTCGAGTCCACGGTCGGCGGTCAGGTACACGCGGATGCGGCCAGTTACCTGCTGCGTCAGAACGCGATGATCGAGCAGGCCGCCGCGCCGTTCGCCAGCGGCACTGACCTCAAGGTCGGTCAATACCGCTTGTGGAGCACCGCGCTCGCCGGTTACCTGGGCACCGACGGCTCGGCCCATGCGCAAAGCAGCAACGAACACAGTCAGGGCCTGATGGTTGGCGTCACTCAGCGGTTCTCCGAACAATTTAGCGCTCGCGGCGGCATCGGTTACAGCAAAGGCACTGTCGGCGGCGCAGGTGGCGAGGCCGATACCGATTTCACTTTCCTCGACATTGGCGCCCGTTACGGCTTCACCAGCCTGGAACGTGGCCTGTTTGTCGATGCAAACCTCAGCGCCGGTTACGTCGACTACGACAGCAAGCGCGATCTCGGCGGCGGCCTCGGCTCGGCGAAGGGCGACACCCACGGCAACCTCAGCGGCGCCACGTTGGCACTCGGTTATCGGATGCCGATGAACGATGTGGTTCTGGAGCCGAGCCTCGGCGTGCGCGTCAGTCGTCTGGACCTGTCCGGCTTCCAGGAGAAGGGCAGTGAACTGGCTCTCAATGTCGATGACATTCAGGAAACCCGTCGCAGCGCGGTGGCCAATCTCGACGTCTCGTTCGCCCCGATGCCAATGGGCGCGTGGCAACTGGTGCCGGGCGTGCGGGTCGGTTACGAGCGTGTGCTGGGCGATCATCAGGTCGACAGCGAAGGGCATCTGCTGGGGCTGGATATCGAACAGCGCGCGGCGTTCGACAACCGCGATCAGTTCAGCGGCGGCGTGAATGTCATGGCCAGCCTCGGCGCCCTGAGCGTGGGTGCTGAGGTCGGTGCCACCGGCGGGGGCGACAGCCACGGTTTCAGCGGTGCGCTCAAGGCCAGTTATCAGTTCTGAGTTACCGGAAGAGGAAAAGGACTGCTTCAGCGCAGTCCTTTTCGCATTTCCGCGGGGCTCACGCCGTAGGCTTCCTGGAAGTACTGGCAGAACCGGCCGACGTTGCTGAACCCGAATTGCAGGGCCACGTCGGTTACGGATGACGATTGGCCTTGCTTCAACGTTTCGCAGGCGCGCTCCAGCCTGACCTGTCGCTGGTACGCGACAATCGAGGTGCCGACGAACCGACGGAAACCTTCCTGCAAGGCCCGCAGGCTGACGTTCACCAGCCCCGCCAGATCCGTCCCGCTGACCAGTTGCTCGGGATGAGCCTGAATGTATTCGATGGCCTGCTTCACATGCCGAGGTGCGATCTGCGCCTCGGGGCGGCGCAAGGCCTCGCTGAAGTTGTGCGGCCAGGCTTCCAGCACCGCGTCCACCAGCATCTCTCGCAGGCGCGACGGCATCAGCGAACCGGCGTTCAACAACAGATCGAATTCGGTGCCAGTGGCCAGATCGATCAGCGCACGAATCCCCTGAAACGCCGGGCTGTTCAGATCTACCCTCGGCTCGAAATGCAGCTTGTGCACGATCGGTCGGCCCAACAGTGACGACAGCCGTTCAGTGAGCGCGGCGCGACTGATCGACATGCCGTGCTGGGCGTGGTTGTCGACAAAGCGCATCGAGCGCAGATCCGCCTTGTCGATGGCCAGCCCGACATCGGTCAGCCCAACGGATTCATGATTGAAAATGATCTTGCCGGCGGTGGGAATGACGAAAGTGATTTCGTCGAACGGCTCGGGGAAGGTGACATTGAAATCGCCCCGGTAATGCATGCGCCGGAAACTCACGCCTTCATACCGCCCGTAAACGCCGCCGATGATGATGTCTTTGGGTGGCGGCGGGGTATCGCCATAACGGTTGCCGAACATTCGCGAGAACAGCGCGCCGAAATCGTCGCTGGCCATGTTGTCGGATCGCAGGATGATGGACTGGCGCGTCGGGGTCGAGTACACCGGGAGGGTCACCTTGGCAGTCGGGGCGCCGAGGCTATCAAGGCAGAATGACGGCTGTATGACAGCGCTCGATGCTGTGCCCGAGCGCCGGGCACAGCATCGAGTAAAGCGGTCTCAACTGTGATGAATGTCCCGGTCCTTGGTCTCCGGCATGAAGAAGATCCCCAGAATCGCCGTCATCACCGCAATCACGATCGGATACCACAAGCCGTAGTAAATATCCCCGGTGGCCGCGACCATCGCGAACGCCACGGTCGGCAGGAACCCGCCGAACCAGCCGTTGCCGATGTGGTACGGCAGCGACATTGAGGTGTAGCGGATGCGCGCCGGGAACAGCTCGACCAGCCACGCCGCAATCGGGCCGTAAACCATGGTCACGTAGATCACCAGCACGGTCAGCAGGAGCAACACCATCGGGTAATTGGTCTTGGCCGGGTCGGCTTTTTCAGGGTAACCGGCTTCTTTCAGCGCCGTGCCGAGGCTGGCGGTGAAGGCGTCGTTGCGGGTCTTGAAGTCAGCGGCCGGCAGGGTCGTGCCTTCGAAGCTTTCGATGACCTTGTCGCCGATGCGCACCTGGGCCACGGTGCCCGGTTCCGCCACCACGTTTTCATACGGGATCGCCCGTTTGGCCAGGATGGTTTTCGCCAGGTCGCAGGAACTGGTGAATTTGGCCTTGCCCACCGGATCGAACTGGAACGAGCACTGGTCGGGATTGGCGATCACCTTGACCGGGTTCTTCTCCTGGGCGATGAACACGTCGGGGTTACCGTACTGGGTCAGCGCGTGGAAGATCGGGAAGTACGTCACCGCCGCCAGAATGCACCCGGCCATGATGATGCCCTTGCGCCCGATGCGGTCGGACAGGCTGCCGAAGATCACGAAGAACGGCGTGCCGATCAGCAGCGAACCGGCGATCAGCAGGTTGGCGGTCTGCGGGTCGATCTTCAGTGTTTGCAGCAGGAAAAACAGCGCGTAGAACTGCCCGGTGTACCAGACCACCGCTTGGCCGGCGGTGCCGCCGAGCAGGGCCATGATCACGATTTTCAGGTTGTCCCAACGGGCGAAGGACTCGGTCAGCGGCGCTTTCGACGCCTTGCCTTCGGCCTTCATCTTCATGAACACCGGCGACTCGCTCAGTTGCAGGCGGATGTACACCGATACGATCAGCAGCAGGATCGACAGCAGAAACGGAATCCGCCAGCCCCAGGCCTCGAACGCCTCGGTGCCCAGCGCCGTGCGGCAGGCCAGAATCACCAGCAGCGACAGAAACAGCCCCAGTGTCGCGGTGGTCTGAATCCACGAGGTGAAGAACCCGCGTTTGCCCTTCGGCGCATGCTCGGCCACATACGTCGCCGCGCCGCCGTACTCACCACCCAGCGCCAGGCCTTGCAGCAGCCGCAGGGTAATCAGAATGATCGGCGCTGCGACCCCGATGGTCGCGTAACCGGGCAGGAATCCCACAATCGCCGTCGACACACCCATGATCACAATCGTGATCAGAAACGTGTGCTTGCGCCCGATCATGTCGCCCAACCGCCCGAACACAATCGCCCCGAACGGCCGCACCGCAAAGCCTGCGGCGAAGGCGAGCAGGGCGAAGATGAACGCCGTGGTCTCGTTCACCCCGGCGAAGAAGTGCTTGGCGATGATCGCGGCGAGTGAGCCGTAAAGGTAAAAGTCATACCACTCGAACACCGTGCCGAGGGACGACGCAAAGATCACCTTGCGCTCCTCGCGGCTGATGCTGTGGTTGGTCGGGGGGGCGCTGCCGGTGGACATGCTGTCGAGTACGGCCATGGGTGTTCTCCGTCGTGCTTGTTTTTGTAGGCCGGAGCACTTCATCAACGTCGCGTACCCGAGGCCTGTGGCGGATGCCGGATCAGGTGTTTCTTGGAACTTGCACAGAATCTCAACCTCGCGGGAGGGCGGGGTTTCATTGAGCATAATTGGGATTGGGGGGATATCCAGTGGCGGCGGATGTGGGCAGTGATGGAGAGAGGTTGGCTGGCTCGGGAAGAGAATGAATTAAATGAGTCCGTGTCCTTCGTTTCTTATCGTTATTCAGAATTTCGTTTGTTCTGAATAAGTATTAAAAACTGTCATTTCTATCAGGTGCGATTATGGCTGTTTGTGTTGATACTTTGTTTGGTCAAAGGGATGGAAAATAATTTATCCGCATTTTTATAGGGTTAATGGAGGGGAATATGGGCTCTGAAAGCGAGTTGATCTTAACAGGTCGAAACGACGCTCTTACGGACGAGGTCATCAAGGCTGCGCTGGAAAAAAAGTTTGGACGTGGTGTTGAAACCATTGTAAGAGTTGGTTTGGAACTCATAAAATTTACATTGGCTCCGGTTTCTACACGTTCTTTATCTTCGGGAGGTATAGATGTTCAGAGTAGATTTTCAATCAATATTATAGATACTCCAGGGCATGTTGACTTTACGGTTGAGGTGGAGCGTCCATTGTAGAATCAACAAATCAAAGGGGACGGATTTATTTAGTCGTCCCCTTTTGATGTTAGGAACTTTTCTCTGGCCGTCCTCGACCTCGGAATTGAATGCGTCTCCCGGTGATTTTCTCGATTTCATCGACGAATTTCAGGTTGCCAGTCAGTTGGCTCCGCTGAAGTGCACCCCTTATGAGTTGCAGTTCATTGGTTGGTGTCGCCATCTCAACAAACGATCTATAGCGTTCACGCCGTTTGGCATCGGTAGGCCCTAACTCCAGAAAGCAGGGATCTTTGTCCAGCCAGATGGATGCAGAGAAGTCGCTCAGGCGCAGAGCAAAACTTGACCAGCGATAATCTTCTGCGCGCGCCACCATCTGGGCTCGCACCGGGTTTAACTCGATGTAGCGACTGCAAGCCAAGAGATAAGTGTCGGATTGAACGACGCTGGATTTGTAGCGACTTTCCCATAGCGTGCCAGTCCGCCCCTCAAGCTTGTTGCGATAGCGCGTCATCCGCCCGGCGAGGGCTTTCATGAGCTGTCCAAGGCTGGCCGTTGCTTCACCTGGAGCGAGCAGCAAGTGCACATGGTTGGTCATCAGGCAGTAGGCATAAACTTTTATACCTAATGCTTCTTTGAGTTCGCGCAGGTCAGAGAGATAGCGTTCGAAGTCTGCCGGTTCGGCGAACACAACCTGCCTGTTGTGGCCGCGCTGCACGATGTGGTGCGGGTAGTGAGGTAGCACGATGCGTCCCGTTCTGGGCATGAGTCTTCCTACGTCCTTGTTAAACAGATGAAGTTTAGAAGGTGGGGAGGCTGAGGCTGGCGGGATGTGTCAGATAATGTATCCAGTCGGGTTGTGGAGGGGGGTGAATTAAATGAGTCTGTGTCCTTGGGTTTTTATCGCTGTTCAGAATTGTTGTTGTTCTAAATAAGTATTAAAAACTGTCATTTCTGTCAGGTGTGGTTTTAGGCTTTTGTGTCGATACTTTTCTGGTGGCTGGGCGGAAAATAAATCTGTCCCCTTTGTTTGCTCTTTGTTTGCTTTGTTTGCTTTGCTTTGTTCTTTTGATTTCTTGGTTGCCAGGAGTGTCGAGATGAGTATGCGGGTAGAAAGCGCAAGTGATATTGTCTGGAATATGGTGCGTATATTGGCGCGAGTCGATTTTTTTGAGGAGGAACAACAAAAGGCGTTTGAGGAGGTTTTGAAACCGTTTTTGATTCTCTTGGGTGCGCAAAAGAAGTGCTATGGAGCATTTGTTTCTATGAGTGTTGTTGACGGATTGAAAGCTCAAGGTTTGGAAAGGTTATGTTATGTGGCGTTGGATTTTGACGAGGAAGTGTCGGTTGTTTCATCGCGTAGAAAAACAGCGTTGCAGGATATTGCAATTTTAACGGGAGGGCAGGCTATTTTTGAGGACTTGGGCCTCAGAAGTTAGTGACCAGAAAGGGGACTGACCAGAAAGGGGACTGGACCAGAAAGGGGACAGATTTATTTAATCGTCCCCTTTTGATGTTAAGTGGTAGCGAAAATATGCCTTTGCCAGTGCGGCTTATTCCGTCGGCACAACGTTATCCAGCACCTGATTTACCGCCAGTTCCGCCAGCATCACGATCTGGGCGATGCCTTGTGCGGTTTTGCGGTGGGGGCCTTCGAGGAGGTCGACGAAGTTGTTGAGCATGACGTTGGCCGAGCCCAGGGTTTCGACGGCGTCGGCGAGCAGGGATTCGTTGTTGCTGGCGGGGTTGGCCTGGTAGAGGCGGTTGGGGTAGTAGGGCGCGGCCATCATGTGGGCTGATATCGGGCCTAGGTGGTAGTCGAGCGCGCGGTTGGCGGCTTCGTTGAATCTTTTGGAGTCAGGGCATTCGTAGGGGGAAGTTGGATCGGTGATGCTGGCCGGTTCGGTGAGCGGTGGATTTGGCGTTACTTTGAACATGGTGATGTGCCTCGTTGAGGCTGCAACCGTCTCGCTGCTAAACGGAAGGTGGCAGCTGTGCGCAAGTTAGCAGACCGGTCATCACCAAACCCGGCGCACCCGAAGGTGCCATGCGCACAGCCACCGCAAAATGCAGGTGAAAACCTGACAAGGTGAGATGTGCAACCGTGGTAGATGAGTCGGGCTGCTAAACCCGATCACTGCGAATCAGTGACCCGATCCAAGTTACCGGCCGACCCCAAGGCGCACAAGCCGGCGGATTCTGGCGTAGCCGTAGGCTCTGGCGCAAGGATTTGTAGGCATCCGGACGCATTCCGACATGTCTTTAAACGGCGTGCTCCAAACCTGTTTATCGATCATTGCCCAACGAGGAGAAGCCTGACGCTTTACGTCTCCAGGCCATTCGTCGCCAACCTCGCACTCATCACGCCGACGCCCGCTCAAAAGCTGCATGACCAAAACCATCAGCGCCGAAGACTTGCATATCAGCCTCCACCCGTTGAGTGAATCAGCGCTGTTCAAATGGCTGCTCGCCAGTTTCCTGATGGGCAAACGGATCCAGGCCGAGATTGCCGCCGAAGCCTATCGAGTGATCGTTGAACAACACAAACGCGATACGCCGCGCAAACTCGGCCATTGCACTCAACGCGAACTGGTGCGGATGCTCGGCCAGGCGCATTACGTGCGTTACGACGAAACCACCGCCGAGCGCCTGCTCGCGCTGGCTGCCAAATTGAATGAAGAATATGCCGGGCGGGTAATGAACATGGTCGAGGTGAGCAACGACCGCCAGGACTTCGAAAAGCGTTTGCAGGCCTTCGACGGCATCGGCCCGAAAACCGTGGAGATCTTCATGCGCGAAGCGGGCAAGGTGCTGTTTTGAGTGCGTCGGCGATCTTCATCGGCTGCGCGGGTTGGAGCCTGCCCCGCGAATACTGGCCCGACTTTCCGGAGCAGGGCACCCACCTGCAACGCTATGCCGCACACCTCAATGGCGTGGAAATCAACAGTTCCTTCTACCGTCCGCACAAACGCCAAACCTACGCCCGTTGGGCCGAGTCGGTGCCGGACGGATTTCGCTTTTGCGTGAAAATGCCCAAGTCGATCAGCCATGAGCAGCGCCTGCGGGACTGCGAACGTGAGCTCGATGCATTTCTTGAACAGTGCTCGGGGCTGGGTGATCGCCTGGGTTGCCTGCTGTTGCAGTTGCCGCCGTCGCTGGCGTTCGACGAAGCGCTTGCAGAGGCCTTTTTCATCGCGTTGCGCCAGCGTTATTCCGGGGCTGTGGTGCTTGAACCGCGCCACGAATCCTGGGCCGCCGCCGAGCTGTTGTTAATGGCTTATCGCATCGCGCAAGCGGTGGTCGATCCCTCGCGAATCAGCACCGATGCGGCTCCGCGCGGCTGGCCCAGCGTGCGTTACTGGCGGCTGCATGGCTCGCCGCGCATTTATTACAGCCCCTATGACTCGACGTATCTGGAAAGGCTCGCCGGCGATTTGCAGGTAGCGGCTGTCGACGGCATCGACACTTGGTGCATTTTCGACAACACCGCCAGTGGCGCGGCACTCGGCAATGCACTGGAATTGCGGCGGATACTGGCGCAGGGCTGACACACCGCGTCGGGACTTCCAACCGGCGAGCGTGTCTGTAAACTGGCCGCCCTAAACGGCGCGCGATGGCGCCGTCCTCACTGCCAGCGAAGGACTTTCCCATGGCCAACCAAGACATCACCTACACCCCGGATCCGGATGCAGACTCGATCTCTTCGGACGTGACCGAATTCAACGGCATCCTGATGTCGACCCAGATCCCGACCCGTGCCGACGGCAGTCTGGAACTGGGCGACGTCACTGCGCAAAGCGAATGCACGTTGCAGGCGCTGAAAGTGGCGCTGGAGAAGGCCGGCAGTTCGATGGATCGCGTGCTGCACCTGACCATTTATCTGACCGATATGGCTGATCGCGCCGCGTTCAACGAAGTGTACAAACGCTACTTCGCCAAGCCGTGGCCTGTGCGCGCAGCGGTGGGTGTGGCGGCGTTGGCGGTTGAAGGGATGAAGGTGGAAGTGACTGCGATGGCTGCGAAGGCCTGATTCAGCCTAGCGACACTTCCCCCTGTGGGAGCGAGCTTGCTCGCGATAGCGGTGGATCAGTCAGCATCTTTATCAACTGACAGTCTGCTATCGCGAGCAAGCTCGCTCCCACAGGTTTTGGGTGTCTGCGGGATCTGGGGCAAGCCAGCTCCCACAGGGATTGCGGTGCTAACGACATTGTCGGCAGCTGCCACCCGGCAGCACAGGCGTGCCGGCCACGCGTTTCGCGGCTACAATGCGCGCCTCGACCGTGACAGCCTGACTAAAAAAACATATGTCCTTGCCCAAACATCACCTGGAACTGCTCAGCCCCGCCCGTGACGTGGCCATCGCCCGCGAGGCCATCCTGCATGGCGCCGACGCGGTATACATCGGCGGCCCGAGTTTCGGTGCGCGCCACAACGCGTGCAACGAGGTGAGCGAAATCGCCGAACTGGTGGAATTTGCCCGTCGCTATCACGCGCGCATCTTCACCACCATCAACACCATCCTGCACGACAACGAACTGGAGCCGGCGCGCAAGCTGATCCATCAGTTGTACGACGCCGGCGTCGATGCGCTGATCGTCCAGGACCTAGGCGTGATGGAGCTGGACATTCCACCCATCGAGCTGCACGCCAGCACCCAGACCGATATCCGCACCCTTGAGCGGGCCAAGTTCCTCGATCAGGCCGGTTTCTCGCAACTGGTACTGGCCCGTGAACTGAACCTCAAGGAAATCCGCGCGATCGCCGATGAAACCGATGCCGCCATCGAGTTCTTCATCCACGGCGCGTTGTGCGTGGCGTTCTCCGGTCAGTGCAACATTTCCCACGCGCAGACCGGGCGCAGTGCCAACCGTGGCGACTGCTCCCAGGCCTGCCGTCTGCCGTACACCCTGAAAGACGAAAAGGGTGGCGTGATCGCCTACGAAAAACACCTGCTGTCGATGAAGGACAACAACCAGAGCGCCAACATCCGCGCGCTGGTCGAAGCCGGTGTGCGTTCGTTCAAGATCGAAGGTCGCTACAAGGACATGGGCTATGTGAAGAACATCACCGCCTATTACCGCCAGCGCCTCGACGACGTGCTCAATGACCGCCCGGACCTGGCCCGCGCCTCCAGCGGCCGCACCGCGCATTTCTTCATGCCGGATCCGGAAAAGACCTTCCACCGTGGCAGCACCGACTACTTCGTCAGCGAGCGCAAGATCGATATCGGTGCGTTCGATTCGCCGACCTTCACCGGTCTGGCGGTGGGCACGGTCGAAAAAGTCGGCAAGCGTGACATGCAGGTCGTCACCCACGAGCCGCTGTCCAACGGCGACGGCCTCAACGTGCTGGTCAAGCGCGAAGTGGTGGGTTTCCGCGCCAACATCGCCGAAGCCAAGGGCGAGTTCGAGGAAGAAGGCGAGAAGCGCTACCGCTACCGCGTCGAGCCGAACGAAATGCCGGAAGGCCTGTACAAGCTGCGCCCGAACCACCCGCTGAACCGCAACCTCGACCACAACTGGCAGCAGGCCTTGCTCAAGACCTCCGCCGAGCGTCGTATCGGCGTGAGCTGGCTGGCGAAGCTGCGTGAAGAGCGTCTGGAACTGACCGTGACCAGTGAAGAGGGCATCAGCGCCAGCGTTGCGCTGGACGGCCCGTTCGGCGTCGCCAACAAACCGGAACAGGCGCTGGACACCTTGCATGACCTGCTCGGCCAGCTCGGCACCACGGAGTACCACGCGACCTCGATCAAACTCGATGCGCCGCAAGCGTTCTTCATCCCGAACTCGCAGCTCAAGTCGCTGCGCCGTGAAGTGATCGAAGCGCTGACCGCCGCCCGCGTTGCCGCTCACCCGCGCTGTTCGCGCAAGGCCGAGACCACGCCACCGCCGGTGTACCCGGAGGCGCATCTGTCGTTCCTGGCCAACGTCTACAACCAGAAGGCCCGCGACTTCTACCACCGTCACGGCGTGAAGCTGATCGACGCGGCGTACGAGGCTCACGAAGAGGCGGGCGAAGTGCCGGTGATGATCACCAAGCACTGCCTGCGGTTCTCCTTCAACCTGTGCCCGAAACAGGCCAAAGGCGTGACCGGCGTGAAGACCAAAGTCGCGCCGATGCAGCTGATTCACGGCGACGAAGTGCTGACCCTGAAGTTCGACTGCAAACCGTGCGAGATGCACGTGATCGGCAAGATGAAGGGGCACATCCTGAATCTGCCGCAGCCGGGCAGCGTGGTGGGGCATATCAGCCCTGAAGACCTGATGAAGACCATTCCTCGGGCTCCGCACTGATTAGCTGGCAATAAAAAACCGGTGACGAAAGTCACCGGTTTTTTTATGCCCGCCAGAAACTCAACTGGCTTCGTAGCGCGATCCCGTTGGCGGCGCCGCTTCGCCACTCAACGCATCGACCATCGGCGGATGCTCCTGCGCCGCTTGACGCAGATCCTCGGTCACCCGCAGCTCGGCGCCAGTTGGCGAGAACGTTGCTGCCGCTGCAAACGGCGCCGGATTGGCCGGCACCGGACGCTTGCCGCGACGCCAGAAGAAGAACGTCACCATGGCCAGGTTGACCAGCGCGAAGGCCCAGAACAGGCCGGTTTCGCCATGGGCGTTCATCGCCGGCGAGATCAGCAGCGGGCTCATCGCCGAGCCCAGCGAGTTGATCAGCAACATGCCCTGAATCATCGGCACCAATGTTTCGACCGGCGCACGGTCGGCAGCGTGGCTGACCGCAACCGGGTACAGCGCGAACACGCCGCCGCCCAGCAGGAACAACATCGCCGCGAGCAGGGCCGAGGACAGCGGCACGAGCACGATCACCAGCGACAGCACGGTGCACGCGGCGCAGAGCACGGTCAGCACTTGCAGGCGATCCTTGCGGTCGGACCAGCGCCCGACCGGGTATTGCAGCAGCATGGCGCCGAGAATCGTCCAGGCCATCATGCTGCCGACTTCGCCGACGTTCAGGCCGATGCGTTGCAGGTACAGCGGCAGCAGGGTGTAGATCGCCGCGATGGTGACGCCGGAGCCGAAGCAGCCGACCAGCCCGGTCGGCGACACGCCGAGCAAGGCCCGTGGTTTGAGCGGTTCGACCTGTTCCAGCAACGGCGAAACGCGCGGCAGGATTACGATCGGCAGCACCGACAATGTCGCGAGCATACCGGCGACCATGAACGGCGCGGTGTCGCCCAGGCCGGTGATTTTCCCCAAAAACGCCTGACCCAGTACCCCGGCGCCGTAGAGGACGATCATGTACAGCGCCAGCAGACGGCCGCGAATCTTCGCGTCACCGGCCAGCAGCAGCCAGCTCTCGATCACCAGAAACACGCCGACCGTCGCCCAGCCGTTGATCAGGCGCAGGACGACCCAGCCCCAGGTGTCATAAAACAGACCTTGCAGCAGGATGGTCGCGGCGATCAGCGAGGCGAAGCTGCTGTAGGCGCGGATGTGGCCGATGCGCAGGATCAGCCGGTCATTGAAGATCGCGCCAAGCGTCAGGCCGGCGAAATAGGCCGAGGACACGATGCCGATCATCGTCGCCGATTCGCCGGCCGCGCCCAGGCGCAATGTAGTCAAAGAAGATAGAAAACCGTTGCCCAAAGCAACAATGAATAGCCCGAGCAGGGGCGCCAGCGCCATGGCCAGCAAACGCGGTGTCATAAAAACCTCAAGTGATCGAACAGCGGAACGTGCGCCTCTGCGCATGCGAGTGCCAAGCCGAAGTGTGTTGAAGACAAACGACCGCCGAACGGGCAGGACGATTGAGCCAGGCTGACTTCGTGAAAGTGGCCGGCTGTTCAAACCTGAGGGTTGTCATGGCTGCGGGCAGGCGCCGTTCGGGCGGCTGCAAGAGGAGGCGCGATTTTAAGCTTTGTCTGGCGTTTGCCAAGATGCTGGCCCTGCGACGTTGGGACGCAGGCAGGATCGATAACGGCAGCGTATTCATTGCCCGGATGAAAAGTTGCTGTATCGATCCGGTTTCCATCGTTAGCCTGTGCGGTCGAACGACGATTTTGAACCAGAGGCAATAATGCAGATAAGAGGCGAGCGTGCCGCCACGGCGTGCGGGCTGTTGGCGATTGTGTTGTGGAGCACCGCCGCCGGGTTGATCAGGGGCGTGAGTGAACACTTCGGCCCGATTGGCGGCGCGGTGATGATTTACACGCTGGGTGCGATTCTTCTGGTGATGTTTCTCGGGCGCCCGCGCATTCGTGCCACATCGAAACTCTATCTTTTGCTCGGCAGTGCCTTGTTTGTCGCTTACGAGGTGTGCCTGTCGCTGGCGCTGGGGTTTGCCAGTGACCGTCAACAGTCCATCGAACTGGGCGTGGTCAATTACCTGTGGCCGTGCCTGACCGTGGTGCTGGCGATTGTCATGAACGGGCAAAAGACTCGCTGGTTCATTGTGCCCGGCAGTGCGCTCGCGCTGTTTGGCATCCTCTGGGTGGTCAGCGGTCAAGGCCTGTCGTTGCCGGGGATCATCGCCAACATCGATTCCAATCCGCTGAGTTACAGCCTGGCGCTGGCCTGTGCGATCACATTCGCCCTGTATTGCAACGTCACGCGCCGCTATGCCGGCGGACAGAGTCTGGTGGTGCTGTTTTTCGTACTGACGGCCATTGTGTTGTGGGTGAAGTGGAGCTTCAGCAGCGAACGGATTTCTGCCTTCAACCTGGGCAACTCCATGGAACTGATCGCCACCGGCATTGCGATGGCGGGCGGGTATGCGTTGTGGAACATCGGCATCCTGCGCGGCAATCTGACCTTGCTGGCCACTGCGTCCTACGGCGCGCCGGTGCTGTCGTCGGCATTTGCCGCCATGTGGCTGGGCGTCAGTCTGCACGTTCAATTCTGGCAGGGCGCGGTGCTGGTGACGGCAGGTTCGCTGCTCTGCTGGTACGCGACCCGCCAGCGCGTGGCGGCTCAAACCGCAGCGGTTGGAGCCGGTGCAAAGCCTTCAAACCTTCAATGAACGCGCGGCATGGCTGACGAACAGTAGCAGCGCCACCAGTGCGCTCAAGGCAATTGTCAGTGAGCTGACGTGTGCGACCATCCCGATGAATGCCGGCCCCATGAGTATTCCCGCGTACCCCATGGAGATGATGGCCGGGATGGCGGCGCGTTGCGGCATGTGTTGCTGGCGGCCAGCGGCGGTAAAAAGCACCGGGACGATGTTCGAACAACCGGCGCCGACCAGCGCATAGCCGAGCAGCGCCGCTTGCCAGCTATCGAACACCAGCGACACCGCCATGCCCGCTGCGGCGCAGATTCCTCCGAGCGCCAGCACGCGGACGCCGCCCAGCCGGCTGACGATGGCATCGCCGGTCAGACGGCCGAGGGTCATCGTCGCCGCGAAACACGCGTAACCCAGGCCACCGTAGCTCGGCGGCATGTCCCGATGGGACGCGAGAAACACCGCGCTCCAGTCGAGCATGGCGCCTTCAGTCAGGAACACGATGAAACACTGGGTGCCCAACAGCAGCACAATCCCCCGTGGCATCACGAATAACGGGCCATCTCTCTCGGTGCCGTAGGGCAACAGCATCGGTGCAGCCTTGCACAGCGCCGCGAGAATCAGCGCAACCAGACACAGCACCGCAGGCAACGGCTCCAGACCCAGGCTGAGCATGGCCGTCATCGCGACCGCGCCGGCGATACCGCCCACGCTGTAGAGACCATGAAAGCCGGATTGCAGGGTTTCGCCGCTGTTTTTCTCGACGATGATCGACTGGATATTGATCGCGCAATCGAGCATGCCCATGCTGGCGCCGAACAGCAGCACCGAGATTGCCAGCCCGGGAAGCCAGGCCAGATGACTCAGGAGCGGCAGGATGGCGCACAACGCTACGGTCGAGCAGATGATTACCGGGCGGCAACCAAACCGTGCGGTCAGATACCCCGCGAAGGGCATGGCCACGATCGAACCGATGCCAAAACCCAGCAACAGCAATCCCAGGCCGCCGTCGTCCAGCCCCGTGCGTGCCTTGACCAGCGGCACCAGTGGCGCCCAGGCCGACATGACAATGCCGGTGATCAAAAACGTGATGCGGGTGGAAACGCGCTCGCCGTAATTGGCGTTGATCGTCAGGGAAGGGGTGGAGCCATTCATTGTTGCGGACATCCTTATCGATGCGAATGCGGCCAATGCAGGTCGGCTTTCCCATCGGGAAAACCGACCTGTATCGAATGACGATCAGCTCACGGACTTCAACGCAATCGGTCCCTTGAGCCGATCCATCATCGTCGCGCAGTACCAGTCGTCGAACTGGCAGACCCCGGTTTCCGCTGTTTCCGAGTACGGGCCCGGCTCATAGGACGGCGAGGTCACGCCGCGTTGCGTGCCTTCCACCAGCGTGCGGTCCTGGTCATTGGTGGCGACCCAGACTTTGGTCAGACGCTCGATGTCGTAATCCACGCCTTCCACGGCCGAGCTGTGCACCAGCCATTTTGTGGTGACCATGGTTTCGGTGGCGCTGATCGGCAGCACCCGGAAGCTCAGCGCGTGGTCACCCAGGAAGTGGTTCCAGGTGGACGGATAGTGGAAATACAGCAGGGCGCCGATGTCCGGTTCGGCGGTTTTGTCCAGCCGCCCGGCCACGGCGGGCTTGCCGTCCATGGTGTAGCTGACGGCGCCGGAGGACAGCGGGATGCGGGTCATGCGGTACTGGCCGTTGATGTCCATCACCAGCCGGCTCGGCAAACCGGCCTTCTCGCAGGTGTTCCAATAGGCCGTCAATTGCGGATCGTCTTCACCGCTGGTGCCGCCCACCGACAGGTTGTCGACGAAAGACTTCAGCAACTCGGGATGAGAGCCGTCACAGTGGTAGCACTCACGGTTGTTCTCGAACACCAGCTTCCAGTTACCTTTCTCGATGATGGTCGACTCGAACGCCACTTTGCAGTCGTCGAGGTAATGCGGGGTAATGAACGGGCTGACCGCTTTGCGAAAGCCTTCGAAATCCGGGGCCTTGGCGGCGACGCAAACATAGATGTAGCTGTTGACGATCTCGCAATGCACGGACTTGAGGTTGTATTGAGTCTTGTCGAAATCCTGGCCCATGTTACCGGCGTACAGCAGGTTGCCGTCCAGCTCGTAGGTCCACTTGTGGTAGGGGCAAACCATCTTCGCGACCTTGCCGTGGTCGTGTTCGCAGATCTTCGCGCCGCGATGGCGACAGGCATTGTGAAACGCCCGGACTTCGCCATCCTTGCCGCGCACCACGGCCACCGGGTAATCGCCGATCTGCAGGGTGAAGTACTGACCGGGTTTTGAAATCTCGAAGGTGTGCCCGGCGAAAATCCAGTCCTTGTGCCAGATATATTCAAGATCCTGGCGGTAGACGCTTTCATCTTTGTAGAGCGCCCCCGGCAATGAGTGCCAGGGTTTGCGCCGGGCGATCAGGTCAAACACGGTGTCTTTGTTGTTCATTGTTATCCTCGTCATGCGCGTAAGGGCCGGACCCGGTCTCAGCCTATCTGTGCCAGGAGAGCCGTCACAAACGACATTTCCTGCGGGCAATCGATGAGTTGCGGTTATGGGTGTGGACGCCCGAAGACAGGCTCAAGCGCGGTGATGGCCGACGAAGAATGGCCCAGATGCCTGATAGCCTGTTTCACCGCCAGGCTGTGCTCGCTACCGAGGCTGGACGCAAACAGATCAAACTTGTGCTCCAGCTCTTCCAGGCTCAACGCTGTTTCCGGGTCGCCGCGTGCGGCCGTCACCGGGCTGACGAGCACCGTGCCGTTTTTCAGTGTGACCGTAATGCGCGAGAGAATTTCATCGGGGAATCGTGCCGAGATATCGGCCGCCTCGACGATTTCGATTCGGCTGCTCAACGCCAGAATGTCTGGTGCATGGATGGCGGCGCCGGTCACTTCTTCCGGCCCCACTTTGCCCCGGACAATCAGCGCCGCCAGCGGGAAGGCCAGGGCGTATTGCGCCTGATCGGCATCGTCCGGGGTGTGGCCTTGCAGGCACATCGATTCGTAGAACGTTTCCACGCGAATGGTTTCGATCGAATCAGCGTCGAGTGAAGGGTTGTCCTGCTGCAGTTGAAGCATCGCCGTCAGCGCCGGTTGCGCCCAGCGGCACACCGGCCAGGGCTTGAAGTACTGACTGTCGATTTCCCAGCGCTGGCCGAGGTCGTTCCAGTGTTCGGCCACCGAGGCATCTTCCACGGTTTCCGCTGGCGCACCGGTCACACCTTCCCGAGCCATCAACAATGCGTTCAAACCGACGAATGCGCCGCTGCCGTGGGCGTCGCGCAACATGGTCGGGAACGCGATCAGGCGCATCATCGGGCAACGGGCGCTGAAGTATTCGGCGATGCCCAAGGCATGGCGAAAGGTCTGCTCATCGAACCCCAGCAATCTCGCGCCGGCACAGACCACGCCGATGCCGGAAAAACCGCCGGAGGCGTGATAGGTCGGGGAGGTCGCCATCAGTGCCGTTCCGGCGCGCAGGGCGGTTTCATAGCCGATGCACAAGGCACTCAACAGCTCGTGCCCGCTGATTTCCTTGCCCTGGTGATGCAATGCGTCCGCCAGCGCGAGCACGGCCGGCACTACGGTCGCGCCGGCATGCCCCTTGGATCTGAAGTGGCCTTCATGGGCGTCGAGGCTGTCGGCGGAAAATCCGCCGGCCCAGCCTGCACCGAGCAGACTGACGCGCCGTCCGTCGAACATCAGACGGCTGCTGAATTCGCCGGCGGGGTAGTGCGAAACGGCGAAACGACGCAGCGCCGAACTGGTGTCGTTGGACGCGGCGCCCGCCATGACGCCGACGATGTCCAGCAGGCCGTTCTGCAGGATCTGCCGAGTCTTGGGCGGTGCCTGGAGGAAATCAAAGTCGCGACAGAATTCGAAGAGTGACATTCAACAATTCCTTCCTGTGAGTGGGCCCGGCCAGATTCCGGCCGGCGCCGCTTCACAATGAGTCAGGAAGGTGATGCTGCTCCAACGACATTTTCGTCAGGCAATCGATAACTAAAACGTCGGTCAGCGGCGAGGAAACCTGGACAGGATCCACTCGCGAAACCGGCGCAGGGCGTCTTCGTTGTCCGCACTTTCACGGCAGGCCAGATAGTGCCAGCTGTTACGCAACTGGACTTCCTGTTCGATCGGGCGCACCAGCAAACCGCGCTGCAAAAGCGGTGCGACCAGATGATTCCAGCCCAGTGCGATGCCCTGATGTGTCAGCACCATGCTGATCAGCAGGTTGTAGTCGTTGGCGTTGAAAATCTGCGGGCTGGTCGCCGGGCGGTCATCGATATCGACCGCTTGAAACGCCAGCCACACGCCCCAGTCGACATGCTCGGCCACTTGCGAGCGTCCATAGGGGCTGAGGTTGAGCAGGGTCGAATCACGCACGCCTTCAATGGTCGAGATTTCCGGGTGCTGCTCCAGGAACTGTGGCGTGCACACCGGGTAGATCAGGTCGTGGCACAGCGGATAACTGCGATAGCCCTCGCGCACGCGCGCAATCTTGGTGATGAAGATGTCGGGCTGAACACCGGGTTCCATGGTCAGGAAGTTCTGGGTGGTGATCAGGTTCAGTTCGATGCCTTCGCTCTGGGCGAAAAACTCGGGCAGGTGATTCGACAGCCACAAGGCGGAGAACGCAGGGGAGCAGCAGACAGTCAGCACCTTCTTGCCGGACTGGCTGTTGCGAATGCGCTCGGCAGCCTGGGCGATGTTCACAAATGACAACTGCGCGGCGTCGAAGAAGAGCGCGCCTGCGGAGGTGAGTTCGACGGCGCGTCCGACGCGGGTGAACAACTGCGCGCCCAGGTAGCTTTCCAGTTCCCGGATCTGCCGGCTGATGGCGGCTTGCGAAACGCACAACGCTTCAGCGGCGCGGGTGAAACTCTGGTATTTGGCGGCAGCGACAAATGCCTTCACAGCCCTCAAGGACGGCATCTTCAGCAAGATGGTGTCAGGGTCGACATGCTTGGTCATTCGTACGGCCTCCTGAAGATACGGCTCCCGGTGGAAGCGCGACGAGGGTAACGGAAGCCTTCGTGCAGGGATACGCCGATGTCGCTGCAAGGATAGCCCCGGTCGCGGATGGACGATGGCGTCCCGGCTGAGGGAGCGTCTCGCTGATCGATAACCCGACGTTATCAACTTGTCCCTGTAAATGTCGTTGGATTGAACGGGGGGATACTAATAAATTTGAAACGTCCCTCGTTCCTGGGGCCCCAAAAATAATAAAAGGAAACCGTCGTGACGAAATATCAGTGTGACCTCTGCCGCTCAAAAATACGTTCGCCCATTTGCATATCGTTCTGTTTCGAATATGCGCAACGCGAAGGAGGCAAGGTATGAATCGCTGCGACGAAATAATCTGCGTAAAGAATGTTTTCAAAGTGTTCGGGTCACACCCGGAACTTGCAATGAAGTTGGTTGAAGAGGGCGCTTCCAAAGCTGAAGTCTTCAAGAAGACCGGGCAGGCAATCGGTGTGTTCGATGCCAGTTTCTCGGTCCAGCGGGGCGAGATATTCGTGATTATGGGTTTGTCCGGTTCCGGCAAGTCGACCATGGTCCGCTTGTTCAACCGCCTGATAGAGCCCACCTCCGGCAGCATCTTTCTCAATGGCAAGGAAATCACCGGCCTCGGTGACAAGGACTTGCTGCAAGTACGCCGCAAAGACATGGGCATGGTTTTCCAGTCGTTTGCGCTGATGCCGCACATGAGCGTCATCGACAACGTCAGCTTCGGCCTGGAAATCAGCGGTGTCAGCGAAAAGGAGCGCTATTGCCGGGCCATGGGCGCGCTGGAGCAGGTCGGGCTTTGCGGGCAGGAATTCAGCTTTCCCCATCAACTGTCCGGCGGCATGCAACAGCGGGTCGGCTTGGCACGGGCACTGGCCAACGACCCGGCGATCCTGCTGATGGACGAAGCGTTTTCCGCGCTCGACCCGATGATCCGCAGCGAGATGCAGGGCGAACTGATCAAGCTGCAGGCCGAGCAGGATCGCACCATCATTTTCATCTCCCACGATATCGAAGAAGCCGTACGAATCGGCCATCGCATTGCGATCATGGAAGGCGGGCGTGTCGTGCAGATCGGCACGCCACGTGAGCTTCTGTGCAATCCGGTGAACAAGTATGTGCGTGACTTCTTCAATGGTTTCGATACCAGCCGGATATTGAGAGCCGGTGATATCGCCCAGTCCGATCCGGGCATTACTTACACCCCTGGCCAACAAACGCCGATCAAGGCCGACGCTTCCTTGCGCGACATCTTTCATCTTGTTGCCGCCTCATCCACGCCGATGCCGGTGGTCGATGAAGTTGGACTTTATAAAGGTTCGATCTCGCAAGGGCATCTTCTTAGTTGTCTTGGTAATCACTGAACTGTTGTTTAACAAGAATGATCCGGTTGTAACCGAGGTGAGGTGCTGTCATGTCCGATTTTAACTTTCTGGATCCCTTCCAGAGTTTGAATATTCCGTTGGGCTCTTGGGTTGAAACCGCCCTTAAATATCTGGTGCATAACTTCCGGGATGTATTTCGTTCGATCCGCTGGCCAGTCGATCAGGTACTCGATGGTGTTCAGTGGGGCCTGCTTTCTCTGCCGCCGACGGTGTTCATCATCATCGCCGGGCTGATCAGCTGGCAGATCGGCGGCAAACGCATCGCGATCTTCAGCGTGGCGACCCTGACCGGGCTCGGGCTGATCGGCGTGTGGAACGACGCCATGGTTACCCTCGCGCTGGTGCTGACCTCTCTTTTGTTCTGCGCGGTGATCGGTATCCCGCTGGGCATTCTCTGTGCCCGCAGCGACCGCACGGAAATGATCATCCGCCCGGTGCTCGACGCGATGCAGACGCTTCCCGCGTTCGTATACCTGGTGCCGGTGGTGATGTTGTTCGGCATCGGCAACGTGCCCGGTGTGATCGTGACCATCATTTTCTCCGTGGCGCCGCTGGTGCGGTTGACCAACCTCGGCATTCGTCAGGTGCCGGCGGACAAGGTCGAAGCCGCACGGGCTTTCGGCTGCACGCCGACCCAGATGCTGATGAAGGTGCAGTTGCCACTGGCCGCGCCAACCATGATGGCCGGGTTGAACCAGACCCTGATGTTGTCGCTGTCGATGGTGGTGGTCGCGTCGATGATTTCGGTCGGCGGGTTGGGCCTGATGGTACTGAGCGGCATCGGCCGACTCGACATGGGGCTGGCCAGCGTCGGCGGGGCCGGGCTGGTGTTGCTCGCGGTGTTCCTCGATCGCCTGACCCAGGCCATGGGTGAGCGCAGCAGCGATCTGGCAACCGGTCAGCGCTGGTATCAGACGGGGCCCGTCGGGCTGGTCATGAAGTTGAAGAAAAACAAGAACGTTGCACGTCCGGTCATCAATTGAACCTTTCTGCTCACCGATCACAACTCTAAAGCGTGGTGAAACATGAAACTGGCAAATCTGAAAAAAAGCGTCGTGGCGAGTCTGGTTGCTTCTGTGTTTGGCACGATCCTCTGTTCGGCGGCCTATGCGGCGGACGCCAACAAACCCGGCGCCGGTGTGTCGATCACACCAATCTTCCCGACCATCGCCGAAGAGCGTTTTCGCGGCGAGGTGGTGATCGCCGGGCTCAAGGAACTGGGCTATGACGTGAAGCAACCGAAGGAGACCGATTACCCGGCGATGTTCCTCGCGCTGTCCTACGGCGATGCAGATTTCACCGTGCATGAATGGGAGCACCTGCACGAGGCGTTCTATGACAAGGCCGGTGGCGATGATGTGATGGTCAAAGTCGGGCAGATCATGAAGGGTGTGCTGCAGGGCTATCTGATCGACAAGAAGACTGCCGATGCCTACCACATCAAGGATCTGTCGGACCTGAAGAAACCGGAAATTGCCAAGCTGTTCGACAGCAACGGCGACGGCAAGGCCGACCTCACCGGCTGCAACCCGGGCTGGGGCTGCGAAATCATGGTCGAGCACCACATGAAAGCCTATGGCCTGGAGCCTACTGTGGTCGACAACCGCGGCTCCTACTTTGCACTGATGGCTGACACCATCGCGCGGTTCCAGCAGGGCAAACCGGTGCTGTTCTTCACCTGGGTGCCGCAGTGGATTTCCAGCGTGCTGGTCGAAGGTCGTGATGTGGTCTGGCTGCCGGTGCCTTACACCGATCTGCCTGAGGGCAAGGAAAGCAAAGACACCTTCTACGAAGGCAAGAACCTCGGTTTCCCGGTGGACACGATCAATGCCGTGATGAACAAGGAATTCGCCGAGAAAAACCCGGTGGCACGCAAGTTCCTTTCCGAAGTCAGCCTCAGCACCGCCGATGAAAGTGCGCAGAACCTGAAGATGCAGCAGGGCGAGAAATCCCTGGCCGACATCAAGCGTCACGCCGCCGAATGGATCAAGGCGCACCAGGAAAGCTACGACAGCTGGCTGAAGGACGCACGGGCTGCGGCCAAGTAAAACGGGTTGTTCCTTGTTTTGAGTGACGGTTATCGGGTGGCGTGAGATGGACACTTTCCAAAGCACATTGAAACTGCAGAACATCGGGTTTCGCCAGGTCACGGCGCTGGCAGGGCATGAACGCATCGTGCGGGTGGCGTTCATCCTGCTCGATCATTTCTCGCTGACGACCCTGTCCACAGCCATGGACGCGCTGGCCACCGGTAACCTGATCAATGGCGATACGGTTTACAGGATTTCGACGTATTCGCTGCAGGGCGGCCTGGTTGAAAGCGATGTCGGCGTACCGCTCTCGTCGCAACGGCTGGTGGCGGAAGGCTTCAGTCATGACGCGGTGATTGTCGTCGGCGGCCAGCGAGTTCGCCTGTCGTCCAGTCCGTTGCTGCGCCGGGTGCTGAAGAAGACAGCCACGGCCAAAGGCATCGTGGCAGGGTGCTGGAATGCCGCGTTTTATCTGGCGGATGCGGGATTGTTGGGGGGGCAGGATTTCGCTTGCCACAGCGACAGTCGCGCGTTGATCAGCGAGTACTTTCCGCAATTGAAGGGGAGTGCACGGGACTTTGTTTTTGGTCAGCGCCGTGCGACCTGTGCCAATGCCCATTCGGCTTTGGACATGACCCTGGCGCTGATGCAGGAACTGGGTTCGCGCAGCGATGCGTCACTGGTGGGCGAGATCAAACGTGTTCATCAGCCCAAACCCAGTGATGCGCTACGTTCTGAAGATGTCCGTCCGGCAGCGATTCCCAAGCCGCTCAACATTGCGCTCTCGCTGATGGAAAAGCACATCGAAGAGCCGTTGGAAATTGACGAGATCGCCAGTCATGTCGGGGTTTCCCGCCGGCAACTGGAACGACGGTTTGCTCGCTATCTGAATGCTGCGCCCAACCGTTATTACCTGGAGTTGCGCCTGACCCGCGCCCGACAGTTGATCGTGCAAAGCGACCGCTCGCTGACCGACGTGGCGCTGGCGACCGGGTTTGTCAGTTATCCGCACTTCTACAAACGTTTCAAGGACCTGTTCGGGCTGCCGCCCATGACGTTCCGGGATTACTACTACGCGAATGATTCCGGTGCCGGGCGATATGCGCTCGCCGCCAACTTCTGAACGATTGAAAAGATTCAAGTAACGCAACTTTGATGGCTGTTTTCATTCAACGCGATTCCGCGCGTTCGCTTCGTGTCGGGTTCGATTTGTCATTTCAACAATAAACGGTTCAACACTATGAAAGTCAGTTCGCTGCCCGCCGATGATGACAGCTGTGGCTGGTTCCACCTGAGCCGGCCACGCAGTCCCGAGCCCGGCCACCGGGGACACCGTTCGGCCCGTTGGGTGGTTGTCGGTGCCGGTTTCACAGGGCTGGCGGCGGCACGCCAGCTCGCGCTGAATTTTCCCGACGACGAAGTGGTGCTGATCGAGGCGCAGGAAGTGGGCTTGGGGCCATCGGGTCGCAATGCCGGGTTTGCTATCGATCTGCCCCATGACATCGGCGCCGAGGACTACATCGGCGACATCGATCTGGCCAGAACCAGCCTGAAGTTGAATCTGGAAGGGCAGTCGATCCTGCGAAATCTGGTCGATCAGTTCGACATCGATTGTCAGATGAGTGCTTGCGGCAAGTATCAGGCGGCCGTGGAAGAGCGCGGTATTGCGGTGCTGGAAGCTTATCGCCGGGGGCTGGACAAGCTCGGCCAGCCGTATCAGATGATCGATGCAGAAGAACTGCCCGAGCATCTGGGCACCCGTTTCTATCGCAAGGCGCTGTTCACCCCCGGCGCGGTACTGGTTCAGCCGTCGGCGCTGGTGAAGGGGCTGGCGGACAGTCTGCCGGCGAACGTCACCCTGTACGAACGCACGCCGATTCTGGAAGTGGAGTACGGCGCCAAGACCCTGCTCAAGCACGCTCACGGCAGCATCACCGCCGACAAACTGATCCTGGCCAACAACTCGTTCGGCATGCGTTTCGGTTTTCTGCAGGGCCGCATGTTGCCGATCTACACCTACGCCAGCATCACCCGCCCGCTGACCGACGAAGAGCAGGCGCGTCTGGGCGGCAAACCGTACTGGGGCGCGATTCCGGCCGACCCGTTCGGCACCACGGTGCGGCGCACGCCCGACAACCGTTTGCTGATTCGCAACAGTTTCAGCTTCAACCCCGATGGCCGCAGCAACAGCAAATACAACGAACGCTTCGTGCGCCGGCACCGCGCCTCGTTCGACCAGCGTTTCCCGATGCTGCCGGGGGTGAAGTTCGAATACACCTGGGGCGGGGCACTGGCCATGTCGAGGAATCACAACGGCTTTTTCGGCGAACTGGCGCCGAACGTTTACGGCGCGCTGGGCTGCAATGGACTGGGCGTCACCCGTGGCACGGTCACCGGCAAGTTGCTGGCCGACTGGCTGGCCGGGGAGCGCGACGGCTTGATCGATTTCCTGTTGCAGGCTCCGGGGCCTGCGGGCAACCCGCCCGAACCGTTTCTGTCGCTCGGCGTGAACATGAATTTGAAGTGGGGGCAATACCGCGCCGGCCGCGAAAGTTGAACGCCCGTTGCGCGTCCTGCGCGACGGACTGATGTAGCGATGCACTGAATACAAGGACAAGAAATGAACAACGTTGCTGTTTCAATCGAGGATGTACCGCTCAATGGTTTTCATCGTCTGCTGACGATCCGTTCGGCCGGTGGCTCCTTTGTCGACGGGTATGTTCTGAGCATCATCGGTGTGGCGCTGGTGCACATGTCGAAGTCCCTGGCACTGAACGATTTCTGGGAAGGCATGATTGCCGCCTCGGCGCTGATCGGCATTTTCTTCGGCGGTTTTCTCGGCGGCTGGCTGACCGATGTACTGGGTCGCAAGCGCCTGTTGTTTGTCGGGCCGACGTTGTTCATCGTGGCATCGCTGTCTCAACTCTGGGTGGAGTCAGCCGTCGCGCTGTTTTTCCTCCGGTTGTTACTGGGAGTGGCCGTCGGAATCGAATACCCGGTGGCGACTTCGCTGCTGGTCGAGTTCATGCCGCGCAAATATCGCGGCCCGCGTCTGGCGACGCTGACGATCATGTGGTTCGCCGGGGCGGCGATGGCGTATGTGGTCGGCGAGACAATGTTCAAACTATGGGGCTCCGATGCCTGGCGGCTGGTGCTGGCCAGCGCGGCGATCATCGGCGCCATGCTGTTTCTGGTGCGCATCGGCACCCCCGAGTCGCCACGCTGGCTGTTGAGCAAGGGTCGCGCCGCCGACGCCGAAGCGATCATCAAACAGGTCTATGGCAACGACTTTTCCCTGGTCAATCTTCCTGAACATCGCATGGGAGAGAAGCTGACGATCTTCAACCTGCTGCACTCCGGCTATGGCAAACGCATGCTGTTTGTCGTGGTGTTCTGGACCTGTTCGGTGGTGCCGCTGTTTGCCGTGTATGCCTTCGCACCGAAAGTGCTGGCCGCGCTGAATCTGCAGGGCGACTGGTCATCTCTGGGATCGGTGGCGATTACCTTGTTCTTTGTCATCGGTTGCGTGATTTCGACCCGAATCATCAACCGTGTCGGCCGACGCAATCTGCTGATCTACAGCTTTCTCTGCTCCGGCCTTGCGCTGCTCGGGCTGGCCGTCGGACACGCCGGGCCGAATGCGCTGGTGCTGGCTTTCTTTGCGATTTACGCCTTGTTCATCGGCGGCGCCCAAGTGCTGACGCTGGTGTATCCCAATGAACTGTTCCCAACAGAAATCCGCGCCTTCGCGGTCGGCGTAGGCACTTCGCTTTCGCGCATCGGCGCCGCAGCGGGGACTTATCTGGTGCCGATTTCCCTGAGCACCCTGGGCATCGCCCAGACCATGTACATCGCTGCCGGCGTCACGCTGGTCGGTCTGCTGCTGTCCTGGGTACTCGCCCCGGAAACCCGCTCGCTCAATCTGCAACAGGCGGCATCCCTGAACTGAACCCTGCCGGCGCTTGGGCTCAGGCGCCGGCCTTACGAATCGTACGTTGCAAACACTGGAGAAAACGCTATGAACTTTGACGGCATCTTTACCCCTGCCATTACGCCTTTGTCCGCCGATGGCCAGATCGACTATTCGGCGTTTGCCGAAGTGGTCGAGTACCTGATCGAGTCGCGGGTTCACGGCATCGTCATCGGTGGTTCGACCGGCGAGTACTACGCCCACACCACCGCCGAGCGGCTGAAAGTGGCCGAGCGCGCCAAGGAAGTGATTAACGGCCGCATCCCGCTGGTGATCGGCACGGGCGGGATTCGCACCGAAGATGCGGTGGCCTTCGCCGAGCACGCCAAGTCGATCGAAGCCGACGCCATTCTGGTGGGCTCGCCGCCGTATGCCTTGCCGACGCAAAAGGAAATCGCCGCCCACGTGCTGGCCGTGGACAAGGCCGCCGGCCTGCCGATCATGCTCTACAACTACCCGGCGCGGATGGGCGTAGCGATGGGCCCGGAGTTCTTCGAGGCGATTGCCGGCTGCAAGAACATCGTCGCGATCAAGGAAAGCTCCGGCGACACCGCTCAACTGCATCGCCTGGCGCATTCGCATCCTTCGATCCAGCTGTCCTGCGGCTGGGACGACATGGCCCTGGAGTTCTTCGCCTGGGGCGCGCGCAGCTGGGTCTGCGCCGGTTCGAACTTCATTCCGGCCGAGCACATTGCGCTGTACGAGGCCTGCGTTCTGGAGAAGAACTTCGACAAGGGCCGGCGGATCATGTCGGCGCTGTTGCCGCTGATGGACGTGCTGGAAAGCGGCAAGTTCGTGCAGTCGATCAAGCACGGCAGCGAACTGGTCGGCCTGCGGGCCGGCGGCGTGCGCAAGCCGATGCAAGCGCTGGAGGCGTCTGAAAAGGAAGTGCTGGAAAGCGTGATCAAAACCCTCAAGCAGAATGTGGCGCGCATCGTCGCGGAGGTTTGAAATGGCCGATCTTCTGAGTCAAGTGCAGTACCGTGAGCTGGCCGCGAAGCTTGAGTTTCGCAATCAGGCGTTCATCAGCGGCGAGTTTCGCAGCGCGCTGTCCGGCAAGACGTTCACCACGACCAACCCGGCGACTGAAGCGGTGTTGACCGAGATTACCGCTTGCGGTGCCCAGGACGTGGACGTCGCGGTCGCAGCCGCGAAGGCTGCGTTCGAAGATGGACGCTGGCAGGGGCTTGCACCGTCGGCGCGCAAATCGGTGTTGCTGCGGTTCGCCCAATTGCTGGACGACCACTCCCATGAACTGGCGGTTCTGGAAAGCCTCGACAGCGGAAAACCGATCCGCGAATGCCAGAACATCGACGTGCCCGAAACGATTCATACCCTGCGCTGGCACGCCGAGCTGATCGACAAGATCTACGACTCGACCGCACCGACCGGTAACGGCGCGGTGACCATGGTCGTGCGCGAACCGATCGGCGTGGTCGGTCTGGTGTTGCCGTGGAATTTCCCGCTGCTGATGCTCGCGTGGAAGATCGGCCCGTCGCTGGCCGCTGGCTGCTCGATTGTGGTCAAACCGGCCAAGGAAACTACCTTGAGCACCCTGCGCGTAGCCGAGCTGGCGCATCAGGCGGGAGTTCCGGCCGGTGTGTTCAACGTGGTGCCCGGCGGCGGCAAGGAGGCGGGCGAACCGCTGGGCCGTCACCCGGACGTCGCCATGGTCAGCTTCACCGGCTCGACCGACACCGGGCGGTTGTTCCTCAAGTATTCCAGCGAATCCAACCTGAAACGCATCGTGCTGGAATGCGGCGGCAAGAACCCGGCAGTGGTGATGAACGATGTCGAAGACGTCGACCTGGTCGCCCAGCACGTGGTCAACGGCGCGTTCTGGAACATGGGCGAAAACTGCTCGGCTTCATCGCGTTTGATCGTCCACGAAGACATCAAGGACAAACTGCTCGAGCGCGTACAGGTTCACCTCGGCGACTGGAAAATGGGCGATCCACTGGACCCGGAAAACCGTCTGGGCTCGATGATCAGCAAGGCGCATTTCGAGAAGGTTCGTTCGTACCTCGACCATGCCCGGGATGAGAATCTTTCGGTGCTGGCGGGGGGCAACACGGCCGACAACATCTTCGTCGAGCCCACCATCGTCGATGGCGTCAGCCGTGACAGTCGTCTGTTTCAGGAAGAAATCTTCGGCCCGGTGCTCAGCGTGACCACGTTCACCTCGGTCGACGAAGCGATCACCCTGGCCAACGACACGGCCTATGGCCTCGCGGCGTCGGCCTATACCGGGAGCCTGCGCCATGCGCTGAAACTCTCGCGGGGAATCCGCGCCGGCATCGTCACCGTGAACTGCTTCGGCGAGGGCGACGCCTCGACGCCGTTCGGCGGCTACAAGGAGTCGGGTTTCGGTGGGCGCGACAAGTCGATCTGGGCCCATGACCAGTACACCGAGTTGAAAACCATCTGGATCGACGCGTCCTGATTCATCGCGGTTTTTCGCAGGTCTTTTTCGCCCCGATCGGTACGCGCGTACCGGTTGGGGCGAATTGCGTTCATTCCCGAGTATTTTGCCGCCCCGGCGGTTAGCATGGCGCTACAACAATGAAACCGATGGACCACACCTTGATCGAACGACGCCAATTCAGCGGTGGCATGAAGGGCAAGAACCTTCGCTACCTGAACGAGCCCGCCAGCGGGCCGGGACGCATGACCCGCACCGGGTTCGTGTTGCTGGAGCATTTTTCCCTGCCGGCCTTCACCCAGGCGCTGGACACCCTTGTCACCGCCAATCTGCTGCGCCCCGGTCTGTTTTCCACGCGCACTTTCGGGCTGAGCGACGGCGAAGTGATCAGCGATCTGGGGCTGGTGATCCGCCCGGACTCGCGTCTGGAAACCAGCGTGTTGCAGGAACTGGATCTGCTGGTGATCTGCGGCGGTTACCGCACGGAATTGAAAGCGAGCGACGAGTTCATCAACCTGCTAAAAATGGCCGCCGAGGCCGGCGTAATACTGGCCGGGTTATGGAATGGCGCATGGTTCCTGGGCCGGGCAGGGGTGCTGGAAGGCTACCGCTGTGCGATTCACCCGGAGCATCGACCGGCGCTGGCGGAGATTTCCAAGGCGACCCAGGTCAGCAGCGAACCTTACGTAATCGACCGCGACCGGTTGACCGCGTCCAGTCCGTCAGGCGCGTTCCACATGGCGCTGGACTGGATCAAGGGCCTGCACGACAAGGCGCTGGTCGAAGGCATCGAAGACATTCTGGCGTTCGAGGAATCGCGTTACCGGCGGATCAAACCGACCGAGAACATCTGCGTCAGTGCGCCGTTGCGTGAAGTGGTGAAGCTGATGGACGCCAATCTGGAGGAACCGCTGGAACTGGAGCAACTGGCGGTGTATGCCGGGCGCTCCCGGCGTCAGTTGGAGCGGTTGTTCAAGGAACAACTGGGCACCACGCCGCAGCGTTATTACATGGAGCTGCGCATCACCGAAGCCCGGCGCCTGTTGCAACACACCGAGCTGTCCCAGGTGGACGTGCTGGTGGCCTGCGGATTCGTGTCGCCGAGTCATTTCAGCAAGTGCTACAGCGCTTACTTCGGTTATCGCCCGTCCAAGGAAAAACGGCTCGTCAAATGATAAGAACAAGGCGCCTGTCGTGGGCGCCCGAAGTCGCAGCGCACACGCTGCCGGAGCTCCAACCGATACAGCTCAGAGACCGGCTCACCGCTGCGTGGGCGGTAAGCCGGCCATGTTGCCCGGTTCAACGCTTGAGCAGATCCAGCGCGACGTCGACGATCATGTCTTCCTGGCCACCGACCATGCGACGCCTGCCCAGTTCGACCAGTATGTCCAGTGTCTTGAGACCGTACTTGGCGGCGGCAATTTCGGCATGCCGCAAGAAGCTTGAGTAGACGCCCGCGTAACCCAGTGCCAGGGTTTCACGGTCCACCCGCACCGGCCGATCCTGCAACGGGCGAACGATGTCATCGGCGGCGTCGAGCAGTGTGTAGAGGTCGGTGCCGTGGTTCCAGCCGAGACGTTCGGCGGCGGCAATAAAAACCTCCAGCGGCGCGTTGCCGGCACCAGCCCCCATTCCGGCCAGACTTGCATCGATCCGGTCGCAGCCTTCCTCGACGGCGGTGATCGAGTTGGCGACGCCCAGCGACAGGTTGTGGTGGGCGTGCATGCCGGTTTCGGTTTCCGGTTTCAGAACGGCTTTGAAAGCCCGGAAGCGATCGCGAACGTCCTGCATGTTCATCGCGCCACCGGAGTCGGCCATGTACACGCAGGTCGCGCCATAGCTTTCCATCAGCCGGGCCTGAGCCGCCAGATGCTCAGGGGCGATCATGTGGCTCATCATCAGGAAACCGACGGTGTCCATGCCCAGTTCGCGAGCGTATTCGATGTGCTGTTTCGAAACGTCGGCCTCGGTACAGTGCGTGGCGATGCGCACCACCCGTGCGCCGGCGTCATAGGCGGCCTTGAGGTCGTGCACCGTGCCGATACCCGGCAGCAGCAAGGTGGTGATTTTGGCGTGCTCGAGTACATCGGCCGCCGCTTCGATCCATTCCAGATCGGTATGGGCGGCAAAGCCATAGTTGAAGCTCGAACCCTGCAGGCCGTCGCCGTGAGCGATTTCGATCGAATCGACTCTGGCCTTGTCCAGTGCGCGCGCAATGTCTTGCACATTCTGCAGTGAGTACTGATGCCGGATGGCATGGCTGCCGTCGCGCAGGGTCACGTCGGAGATGTAGATTTTCTTGCCGGGAGTGAATGTCATGTCGGGCCCCTCAGGCGTTGAGCATCGACTGCGCCATACGCTCGGCGGTGGCCAAGGCAGCGGAGGTCATGATATCGAGATTGCCGGCGTAGGCCGGCAGGTAATGGGCGGCGCCTTCGACTTCGAGGAATACCGAGGTTTTGAGGCCACTGAAGCGTCCCAGCCCCGGAATGTTCAAGGGTGCCGATTCGGCAATGATGTCAAACTGAACCTTCTGTTTCAGACGATAGCCCGGCACATAGGCCTGGACTGCCGTCACCATCTCCTCGACGGAAGCCTCTATCTGCGCCTGATCGGCGGCTTCGGACAAGACAAATACCGTGTCACGCATCATCAGTGGTGGTTCGGCGGGGTTCATGATGATGATCGCCTTGCCTCTGGAAGCCCCACCCACCATTTCGATAGCCCTGGAGGTGGTTTCCGTGAACTCGTCGATGTTGGCGCGGGTGCCGGGGCCGGCGGATTTGCTGGCGATCGAAGCGACGATTTCGGCGTAGTGAACCCGGGCAACACGCGATACGGCGGCGACCACTGGAATGGTCGCCTGACCACCACAGGTGACCATGTTGACGTTGAGTCGATCCAGATTTTGCTCCAGGTTGACCACTGGAATGCAGTAAGGGCCGATAGCCGCCGGAGTGAGGTCGATCAGGCGGATACCGGGCTTGATCGAGCGCAGGAGCTTTTCGTTCTCCAGATGGGCGCTCGCCGAGGTGGCATCGAAGACGAAGTCGATGTCCTTGAACGCGTTCAGGCGGGTCAGGCCTTCAACGCCCTCGTGGGTGGTTGCGACGCCCATGCGTTCGGCACGGGCGAGACCGTCGGATGCAGGGTCGATCCCGACCATCATCGCCATTTCCAGGTGTCTGGCGTTGCGCAGAATCTTGATCATCAGGTCGGTGCCGATGTTGCCGGAGCCGATGATGGCGACCTTGAGTTTGGTTTGACTCATGGGAGCAATCTCTCAAATTGGCCAAGCCACGACAGCCTGGCGCAGAAGGACGGGCAGGTCAGATGAAGCGGCAACGGAGCTGGCCAAGTCGGGTCAGATGCAAGTGCAGGCTGTCTCCGGCCACGACCGGCGTCATCGGCCCCAGGGCGCCAGAAAGCAGCACGTCGCCGGCCTGCAAGGGACGGCCCATCCGGGCCATGGTGCGAGCCAGCCACAGGCAGGCGTCCACCGGATTGCCGAGGCACGCGGCACCGACACCGATCGAGGCCGTGGCGGCATTCTTTTCCAGCAGCATGCCTTCCAGCCGAAGGTCCAGCGAGGCGAGTGGAGTCGGCTGTTTACCCAGCACATACAGCCCTGATGAAGCGTTGTCCGCCACCGTGTCCACCAGCGATATGTTCCAGTTCTCGATGGCCGAATCGACGATTTCCAGCGCAGGCACCACGTACTCCACCGCCCGCAGCAGTTCCGCGAGGGTCGTATCTTCATATGGAAGATCGCGGCCCAGAACGAACGCAATCTCGCCTTCGGCCTTGGGCTGGATCAACTGACTGACCTGGATTTCACCGCCATCGGCGATTTCCATATCCGCGAACAGCATGCCGAAATCCGGTTGATCGACGCCCAGTTGCTGTTGCACGGCAGCCGAAGTCAGTCCGATTTTACGGCCGACCAGACGCCGCCCCTGGGCCAGGGCCAGTTGAGTGTTGATCTCCTGTACGGCATAGGCGCCGGTCAACGAATCGATACCGAAAGTGGACGAGATCCGCGCACAGGGTTCGCGTTGCTCCCGTGCTCTGGCCAAAGCTGCGGCGGCGTCTTGCAGAGGTTTCAAAGGGAACTGGCTCATGCGATTTTCCTCAGCAGTCGAGGCTCGTCTGCGACGACTTCAGCACCGGGGCTCCATTGCAGCTGGAACTTGAGTTCGTTGATCGCCCGATCCAGATCAGAAGCCTCGACCATGGCGAAGGTGAATTTGTCCGGGCGCACCACGGCGACGGCTCCACTGGAGAACCCCGAGCGCTTGAACCAGGCGACCATCTCACCCTGCACATCTTCCAGTTCGACCAACTCTTGGGTATTGGAACGATCGGTATTGGCGCCCTGTGGACGGGTGCCGAACGGGAAGAGGGTGGCGAAACGCGTGTTCTGGATATCCAGCAGTTTCCGGGAGGCCTGACTCAGGTGGGCGCGTGGATCGACCTCAAGTCCTATCAAGGCAAAACCGTCGCCCAGCAGATCATCGAGCAATACACGCTGGCCCTTGAAGGTGCGGACTTCGGGTTGCGGAATCATCCGCCCTTCAGGCGAGCGCCGGTGGCGGCGTGGCATGCCCAGATAGCTGTCAGGGGCATAGGTGGGGGCCGGTTTGAAACGGCCTTCGCGAACATAGCGGCCGAGAAATGGTGTCGCCAGGACGGTCTTGACCAGCAGGTTGCGCATCAGGCTGGAAACCGGATTGGACATCGAGACGAAGTCTTTCATCTGCACCGAAATATCAATCATCGCCTTGGCATGGTGGAAGCGTTCGCTGCCATAGGTGTCGAGCAGCCGTTCACCGGCTTGCCCCTTGATCACGGCGTCGATTTTCCAGGCCAGGTTGTAGGCGTCACGCACGCCGGAACTCATGCCCTGGCCCATGAACTGCGGCGTCATGTGGGCAGCATCGCCGGCAATTATTACCCGACCCTTGCGCCAATCTTTCGCCACCAGGGCGTTGAAGGTGTAGACCAGCTTGCGTTTGACCTCGAACTTGTCCGGATCGACGTAACGGCTGATCAGGCTGCGCACCACGGTCGGGTCTTCCATCTGTTCGCGAGTCTGGCCGGGCATCAGCATGAATTCGAAGCGATGGAAACGACCGGGCTGAGGACAGCAGACTGTCGGGCAATCAGGGTCGCAGATGAAACTGAAATAGGGCAGATGACGCAAGGCATCCTCGCCTTCCTTCATCTCCAGGTCGACCACCAGCCAGGGTTCGGGAAAGTTCTTGCCACTCATGCCGATGCCCAAGGCCTCACGGACCGTACTGCGGCCTCCGTCAGCCCCCACCAGATAGCGCCCGCGAATGGTTTGCGGGTCGGGATCGACTTCGCAGGCCTGACGCGCATCCGTCGCATCACTGAAGCGGAAGGTGCTGGTGGCCTGATGGGTCACGGTCACCCCATGTTCATCCTGTGTGAACTGCGTGAGCTCGCGGCCACGGGCAACCCGCACATTGGGGTAACGCTCGAGCAGATCGCTCAGTGTGGTTTCCAGCCAGGGCTGGTAAAGGAAGTTGATGATCGGCCAGCCATAGGGGCGATCGAGGCGCCAGTACTGGCCCAGGATCTTGCCATTGGCCAGCACCCACTGAGCAGGTGTATCGACTTGCATGTTGGCTGAAAGCTCGGCGGCAACGCCGGCAGCCTGCATGACGCGCATGCATTCGTCGTCCGTATAGACCGCCCGCGCGTTGCCATAAAACAGTGGCTCGCGTTCCAGCACAAGCACCGACAGACCACGCTTGCCGAGCAGATGCGCGAGCGTGGCGCCCGTCGGACCAAGCCCGGAAATAATCACATCGACGCTCGTTACCGACTCGTTTTTGTTATTCATGACGATATCTCTCTTACAGCGGTGAATATTCGGGCTTGAGCAACGAGCGCGTGCCGCGGGCGAAGTTGGCCAGGTTGGTGGTCAGCGTGTGCCAGGCACCGCTTTTCTGCGGGCGATGCCCCCACAGACTGATGCCTTGATAGGAGGTTGTGCGCCAATGCGCCTCATCGACCACCCTGGCATTGCAACCCAGTTCCAGCTCGAAACCGCTGGGGCTCATCACGTAGAACGATTGCTCACGGTCGTTGGGGTGCTCACCGATTTCGTGGGCCATTTCGAAACCGAGCGTGCGGCAGCGCAAATAGGCGTTGGTCAGTTCGCTGACCGAGGTGGTCAGCATGTTCATGTGTTGCACACGGGTACGAATCGGATCCATCGGCAGGCCACGCAAACGGGCGATGGCAATCGAGTGGTGACGTTCGTTGACCCGGAAGAAATCAATGTCCAGGGTCACTCCGGCAATCCGCTCGACGATGTGGTCGCTGGCTCTTGCATCAAATATTTCCTGCCAGAAACGTTGCATCTGCTGTGGTTTGCGCGAGGTGATCGCCAAGTGGCCCATCCCGGCGGAACCGGTGATGAAACCTGCACTGAGCATGTTCAGTGGTTTGTCGGTCAGCAGCGGCTCCCAGAACAGCTCGACGGCCATGCGTTTGGGGCCGAGCACTCGCCAGAACCTTTTCACGCCGCGTTTTTCGGCTTCCTCCGGTTGGCTGGGCTGCGCTTGGATACCGAGGCGTTGCAGGCGCTTGAGCACTTCATCGAGGGTGGTCTGGTCGCGTAACTGCCAGCCGACGGCAAGAAAATCTTCCTGCGGACCGCGCTGGATAATGATCCGCCGCTGGTGCTGATCCATACGGAAAGCCAGGGTTTGTTCGTCCGAGCTGGCCAGGTGCAGACCGATGCCGTGCTGGAGCAGCTCACGCCAACGCGCCAGGTGACGGGACTCGATCAACGCATAGCCCATGCTGCTGGCGCCGAAGATGTCCGGCGTTGTTCGACTGATCATTGCTTGATTGTTCATGGCGACAACTCAGCGCGCTGTGCGACTGGCGAGGAACGCCAGGGTCACGGAATTGAACTCGTCCGCGCGTTCCCACTGCACCCAATGACCGGTCCGGCTGAACAGGTAGAGGTTGCAATCCGGCATGCGACTGCGCAGCGCCTCGCCGCCGCTGGGACGATTGACCTTGTCGTCCGCGCCCCAGAGCACCAGGGTCGGAACCTGGCAATGCTTGAGGCGCGAATCGCGGGTGAAATCCCAGCGCGAGAAGCGGGGAATACCGGTTGGCCGGCGCAGGGGAGGGGCCGCAATGACCTGCGGGTCGATACTCGCCTCGAAACGTTCGCGGATCATCTCGTCACTGACCTGGCTGCCGTCATACACCAGGTAGTCGCGGATAAAACGCGTGATCTTGGCCAGCGTCGGGCCTTCACCGTTGTAGTAGTCGAGCAACAGCTTGAGACCGGGTGTCGGCAGGCTGCGAGTGGTATTGACGCCACCGGGGCCCATCAGCACCAGAGCCGACACCCGGCCAGGTGCGTCCAGCGCCATGCGCAAGGCACAGGCACCCCCCAAAGAATTGCCCACCACGTGCGCGCTGCTGATGTTCAGGGTGTCGAGCAGGCCGAGCATCGCCCCCGCGAGATCGCCGAAGGGGTCCTTGCGATCCACACCTTTGGTGGATCGGCCGTAACCGGGCATGTCGACCACAATGACCCGGAACTGCCGGGCAAGCGATTCGATATTGCGCGAGTAGTTGGAAAGCCCCGAGGCTCCCGCTCCGCCACCGTGAAGCATCAGCAGGGGATGGCCGACGCCCGTTTCGCTGATGAAAATCTGCCGACGACCCACTTGCACCGTTCGTGAGGTCAGGGCAGGAAGAGGTTCTTTATTGTTCATTGTCAGTTCCTGGCGTAAGGCACTTCGACCCAGGCGGTGGGTACGTGCTTTCGGCAGACTCTAACACTCAAGATTAGAATTGAACAACAGTGTTCAATTGTCTTTTTTGTGGACAATAAAAAAGCCAGACTCCCAAGGGGTCTGGCTCAAGAAAAATCAGCGTAGGACTTCAGGCTGCGAGAAGGGGCAGATCCTGTGTAGCGATGCTGCGCGCGTCATCGGCTGGCACGCCGATCGCCCTGAGAACGAATTCGGCCATATCGGAACCCGCGTCGCGCCAGGTCTTGTGACCCTGAAGTACCAGCATCGTGGCCCCCAGTACGCCGCCTCCGATCATCGCCATCACCGAAGGAAGTTGCTCCTGTCGAAAGCTGTATTGCTCACTGGTCAGGCCGCTGAGCACATCGTGCATGGGCGGACCGCTCCACATCTGTTGCAGCGTCTCATTGCTGGCCCCGTAGCGCACGATAAACGCCCCCCAGTGCGGCTCTTCATGGGCGCGGCGGATATACAGGCGGATACCGGTGGCCAGGCGAACGGCGGGGGACGCATGGGGATCTGTACTGCGCGCGGCCCTGTCGTTCATTTCGGCACTGAGCTGGCTGGCGACATCTTCGAACAGCGTCTCCACCGAGTTGAGGTTGTTATAGATCGTGCCGCGCGCTACCCCGGCGATCTGTGCCAGTTCGCTGACATTGACCTCTTCGACACGTTTTTCGACAAACAGCCGGATCGCAGCCTCATGGATGCGCTTCTGCACGGGACTGAGTTTCAAAGCAATGAGCTCCAACGGAGAGATTCCAGACATTGAACAAGCGCGTTCAAAATAAAGCAAATCAGCGTTTGTCGATCATTGACATAATTGAACACAAATGTTCAATATTGATCTCGAAAGTTGTACGCCATTGAGCGCAGTTCTTTACCCAGTGGCCGCAGGCGCTCGGTCGAAGCCCAAACAAGAGAGTCAGCATGTCAATCAAGCAAGGCCGTATCGATGTCCACCATCACATCATTCCACCTGCATTCGTCGATGCGATGAATGCCAGAGGGCTTCACTCCGTTGCGGGAGCGCCGCTGCCAGCCTGGACCCCGGAAAAATCCATTGAGGTGATGGATGCGAACGGCATCGAACGGGCGATCACCTCGCTGTCTGCGCCCGGCGTCCACTTCGGTGACGGGGTCCAACAAGCCAGCGAGCTGGCGCGACGCTGCAACGAGTTCGCCGCGCAGATGCGTACACGCTATCCGAGCCGCTTCGGCAACTTCGCGGTGCTGCCGATGCCGTTCACCGAGGCCGCCTGCCGTGAAGCCGTTCATGCGCTGGACGTGCTCAAGGCCGAGGGCATTGTTTTGCTGGGCAGCACCGACGGGGTGTTTCTGGGTGATCCGCGCTTCGACGAACTGATGGCCGAACTCGACCGCCGAAAAGCCGTGGTATTCATCCATCCCAACATGCACCAGACCAGCGAAAGCATCGGTCTGCAGACCCCGGGATTTCTCATCGAGTTTCTCTGCGATACCACGCGCGCGGCGGTCAATCTGATCCTTGGCGGGACCATGGAGCGCTATCCCGGCATTCGCTGGATTCTGTCCCACTCCGGCGGCTTCCTGCCGTTTGTGGCCTGGCGTGTCTCGCTGGCCAACATGTTGCCGGAATTTCAGCAGCACGCGCCGCAAGGCGTCATGACCTACATCCGTCGCTTTTACTTCGACACGGCGTTGTCACCATCACCTTATTCCATGGCGGCGCTCAAGGAACTGGTGGAACCGTCACACATTCTTTTCGGCAGTGACTATCCCTTCGCCCCGGCTCCCGCCACGGCGCTGCAGTGCCGGACGCTGGAAAGCCTGGAGATGTGGTCGCCGGCGATCATGCACGGCATCAACCGGGCCCATGCACTCAGTCTTTTTCCTCAGTACCGCCAGCCGAATGAAGTGGTCACTCCGGCGCCGATCTATGAGGGCGAATCCTTCTCTCAACGCTTGCGACGCAGCATGACCCGACCGATCGGTGCGCTGGCCGAGCGGATGCGCAAACGCTGAATCAATCCGTCGCCAAGGATGGGCGGCGACGTTTCACATCATTGAATCCAGAGATCCACCCGCGTGCCTCGGGTGTTCGCGCCCGCCAAAAAAATAACAAGAGCCAAATCATGACAATAAGAAATCAGCTTTGCGTGCTGGGGCTTTGCCTCACCTCCACTCAACTCCTGGCCAACGGCCTGCAAATCAACGAACAGAGCATCAGCTCGGCTGGCAAGGCTTATTCCGGTCGGGCTTCTGATGTTCAGGACGCCTCCATCGTTTACGGCAACCCCGCCGGCATGTCCCGCCTGGCGGGTGAACACGTCAGTGGCGGTCTCAGTTTCATTGATGCCAGTTCGCGCATCAGCAAGGTCAATACCACGGTGTCGGGCACTTCGCACGGCGATATGGTGCCTGATCCGATCGTCGTGCCATCGGGTTTCTACACGCTGCAACTCAACGAGGACTGGCACGTCGGGTTCGGGGTTTACGCCCCTTTTGGCGGGAGCACGGACTACGAAAGCAACTTCCAGGGACGCTACCGCAGCTCGCAGACTCAGGTGAAGGTAGTCACCTTGCAGCCGACGGTCAGTTACCGGATCAATGATCGACTGTCCGTGGGTTTTGGGCCGACGATCAACCGCATCGACGGGCTGCTCGAAAGCAAGATCGCCAACAGTGCGGTGGGCGGGCAGGGCGACGGGACTGTCAAAGTCACCGGCGACGACACGGCCATGGGCTTCAGTCTGGGCATCCTGTTCGACCCCTTGGGCGACCTGACTCTCGGGCTCACCTATCACTCCAGAGTCGACTACAAACTGAGCGGAAACACCAAGGTCTCCGGTGCCAATGGATTGCTGGCACCGATCCCGGTGCTGGGGCTGCCGGGGCTCAACGGCAAATATGATGCGAGCCTGGATTTCACCTCACCGGAAACGGTCGATGCGTCGGCGACCTGGCGCATCAACGACCGACTGGATATCTCCGCCGGCGCGCTGTGGAGTCGCTGGAGCCGCGTGCAGGAATTGAGGGTGCTGAACTCCGGTGTGCCACAGGCCTATGGCCCCTTCGATACGATCCTCGAAACCCTGAAGTGGCGTGACACTTGGTCGTTTTCCACAGGCATGTCCTATCGTCTGAACAAGCAATGGAAGGTTCGTGGCGGGATCGCCTATGAGCCGACGCCGATGCCCAATCAGTACACATCCACCCGTGCGCCAACGGGAGACCGGAAGATTTTCACGGTGGGCCTGAACTGGCAGATGACCGATCAGACCTCTCTGGATCTGGGTTACGGCTACATCCACGAAGACCCGGTGAAGGTTTCACAGGACACGACGCAGGGTGGCCTGCGCCCGGGTTATAGCGCCACCTACCAGAACACGGTCAATGGCGTTGGGCTGCAGTTGAATCACAGCTTCTGATCAGTCTTGCTCGACGACAAGAGGTGATCGGCGTCGATGATCGCCTGAGCGAAGGCTTTCGGGTCTTCCTGCGGCAGGTTGTGACCGATGCCGCCGTTGATCAGGCGGAACTGGTATTTGCCGGTGAAGCGTTTGGCGTAGTCCTCGGGCGCCGGGTGCGGCGCACCGTTGGCATCGCCTTCCAGGGTGATGGTCGGCACGCTGATCGACGGCGCGGTGGCGAGTTTCTGCTCCAGCGCTTCGTACTGGCTTTCACCCTGCACCAGACCCAGACGCCAGCGGTAGTTGAACACGGTGATCGCGACGTGATCCGGGTTCTGCAAGGCCTTGGCGCTGCGGTCGAAGGTGGCGTCGTCGAAAGCCCATTTCGGTGACGCCAGTTGCCAGATCAGCTTGGCGAAATCATGGGTGTTCTTGGAGTAACCGGCCTCACCACGGTCGGTGGCGAAGTAGAACTGATACCACCATTGCAGTTCGGCCTTGGGCGGCAGCGGATTCTTGCCGGCGACCTGATTGCCGATCAGATAGCCGCTGACCGATACCAGCGCCTTGACCCGCTCCGGCCACAGCGCCGAAACGATGTCCGCCGAACGCGCGCCCCAGTCGTAGCCGCCGAGCACGGCTTGCTTGATCTTCAGGGCGTCCATGAAATCGATCACGTCACTGGCCAGCGCCGCCGGCTGACCGTTACGCACGGTCTTGTCGGACAGGAAATGTGTGTCGCCATAACCCCGCGCATACGGCATCAACACCCGATAACCCTTGGCCGCCAGCAGCGGCGCGACGTCGTCATAGCTGTGAATGTCATACGGCCAGCCGTGCAGGAGAATCACCACCGGGCCATTGGCCGGGCCGGTTTCGGCGTAGGCCACGTCCAGCAGGCCGGCCTTCACATGCTTGAGCGGGCCGAAGGGCAGGTCGGCTTTGACGCTGGCAGCTTCGGTCTTGACCGGCTCGGGTGCTGCGGTTTGTGCCTGGGCGAGCGCGCCGAACTGCAACAGCGCGGTGGCGAGCAGCGACAGGCCCAGCAGGCGGCGACGGTTTTTCCCGGTAGTGACGGTGGCGTGTGGTGCGTGCTTCATGGCAAGTCTCCTTATGATCGGCGAGGGCCGGGTTCTGGCTGAACCCTTCGAATCTGGAGTCCATTAAAGACTGGCCAAGTATCTGTGCTGTTTCCGCAAGCGGTGTGAGATGCCAAAGCATGTATCCGGGAAGCGTTCGTACACACTGCGATACAAACCTGCGAGCAGAAAAAAGCCCCGACTGATCGGGGCTACGGTGTATGTCGCAGGGGTTATGCCTGAGTGACGTGCTTGGGCCCGGCCAGCGCCCAGGCAATCAGTCCGAACAGCGGCACAAACACGATCAGGACGATCCATACGCCTTTGTTGCTCGATTTGCCTTCGCTTTTGCGTACCCGGTTGATCGCCCACAATTCAATGAGCAGAAGAACGACGGCCAGCACGATCCAGAGGGTTTCGATTTGCATGAGCTCTCTCCTGATGGTCTGTGCGTTAGGCGGGCTGACGTCGGCAGGGTTCATAAAAAATGTGCGAAATGGTCAGTCGCGGGCCTGCACAAATCTTCTAAACGCGGTCCGGCAAAGCGCGGTAACGTAGGCGTCCGTACCTCTTTTGAACCGTTTGTGGAGCCTTGCGTGGACAAACGCAACTGGATCGACCTGTCCCAGGATGCCGAGACCGGGATCGAGTCGTTGCGTGCCCATTTCCAGGGGCATGCCTATGACCCTCACTGGCACGACAGTTTTCTGGTGGGTTTCACGGAGCAGGGCGTGCAACAGTTCGACTGCCGGCGGGTTCGGCATTTCAGTACGCCGGGCAAGGTGTTCATGGTCGAACCGGGCGAGATCCACGACGGACACGCACCGACCGAGGAGGGCTTTACCTATTCGATGCTCTACCTTGATCCGCACTGGCTGGAGCGCGAATTGCGCGCGCTGTTCGAACACGTTCCGGACAACCGTCAACCGGGTTTTGCCGACACCCTGAGCCACGATCCGCGTCTCGCCACCTCCATCAGTCATGCGTTCCAGGCCCTGCATCAAGGTGACTTGCGCATCGTGCGCCAGAGCGCCATCGACGGCTTGTTGGGATCGTTGACGTCGCACCTCGACTGGCGCAAACGCGAGACGTTCGATCCGCGTCTGCCTCGGGTGGCGCAGGTTGCCCGCGATTACCTGCACGCGCATGCCTTCGAGGACATCGGGCTGGATGATCTGGCGCGAGTCTGCGGGGTGGACCGCTTCCGGTTGACCCGTGCATTCAAGGCTGCCTTCGGCCTTGCGCCGCACGCTTATCTGATCCAGCTGCGCCTGGCCCGTGCCCGGCAGATGCTGGCGCGGGGCGTGGCACCCGCGGACGTTGCCAGCGCCCTCGGTTTCGCCGATCAAAGCCATCTCGGCCGCTGGTTCCGTCGCGCCTATCACCTTACGCCGGCGGACTACCGCAAGCGCTGCTCAAACCTTCCAGACTGAACCCCGCGCAACCGCGACCATGGCCTCCTGTTTCACTCTGGAGTCCAAATCATGGAATCGCTGTTGCCTTTTCTGTTGTTCGCTTTCGTCGCCTCGATCACCCCGGGGCCGACCAATATTCTGGTGATGAGTCACAGTTCGCGGCGCGGGCTGACGGCCACGCTGCCAATCATTCTCGGCGCCTGTCTGTCGGCCGCCCTCGTGGTGCTGGTCGTCGGGCTCGGGGTGGGTGAGACACTGTTGCGTTATCCCCGTGTGCAACAGGCAATGGCCTGGGCCGGGGTGTTGTGGTTGAGCTGGCTGGCGTGGCAGATCTTTCGCAGCACACCGCCGTCGCTCGATGCCGCGGCGGCACGCAATGACGACTTCAACGTTTACGGCGCTGCCGGCCTGCAATTGATCAATCCCAAAGTCTGGATGATGGCCGTGGCGGTGGTGAGCGTCTTTGCCGGTGGCGGCGAGAACACCGCACGGATGGTGATGTTGTCGCTGGCATTTCTGCTGGTCAGTCTGCCGTGCATGACGGCATGGGGGCTGCTGGGGGTGGGCAGCGCGCGGTTCTTCGGATCGCCACGGGCATTCAGGCGAATGAATGCCGGGCTGGCGTCTTTGTTGTTGCTGTCGGCTTGGTTGGCGGTGTTGGTCTAGGCATCGGCACCTTCCGCATTCCTGACAGGAATGCACCGCATAAAATCAATGAATTTCTATTATCGATCCTAGTGACGTAGGGTGATTCAAGGACATGGAGAAACGCCCTTGAACGCTTCCTCTACTGAAAAATTCGATACCTCCCGCGCCAATGAATATGGCAGACAAAGCCGAATTGCCCTGGCGGGCTATGACGCTTGCCATGACCTTGCCGCGTGCATGTTGGCGGCCAGCCTCGGTAACGCCGGTTCGGCGCGGATTCTGGCGGTTGGCGCAGGCGGGACAGCCCAGGAAATCATCGCGATGGGAAGTCTGGAGCCTGGCTGGCGTTTCATGGCGGTGGATCCTTCCGAGCCGATGCTGGCGGCGGCGACCGAGCAGTTGCGGTCGCATGACTTGCTGGCGCGCACGGATCTGCATCTCGGGCCGGTCGACGATTTGCCTGCCGATGAGTCATACGACGCCGCCACGGTGATTGGCGTTCTGCATCATCTGGAGGGCGATGAGGCCAAACGAGCGCTTCTGCAATCCATTCGGGCGCGTTTGAAGCCGGGTGCTCCGCTGATCGTGGCCGGCAATCACTACGCGTATGTCAGCCAGCCGTTGCTACTGGAAGCGTGGGGACAACGCTGGCGCCAGAACGGTGCGAGCGCCGATGAGGTAAAGGCCAAACTGGGGAAAATCCTTCAGGGCGCCGATCCTCCCCATTCCGAGGCGGCGGTTCAAAAGCTCTTGAATGAGGCCGGATTCGGTGAGGCCACCCGATGTTTCAGCAGCCTGTTCTGGGGCGCGTGGTTGACGCGTAGAGCGGGTTGATTTGGGGCTGAGTGACGAATCCGACCACACGCATTTGAAATCCCTGCCGTTGCCCCCCAGAATCGCGCCCCGATCCGGCCACCAGCGCCGGATGTTCAAAGTGAAAGGGGTTGCGGTTGAACGAACAGACATTGTCCATGCGCCTGGAGCGGGTGGCGGCGCACGTGCCTGCCGGTGCGCGGCTGGCCGATATCGGCTCGGATCACGGTTACTTGCCGGTGGCCCTGATGCGCCGTGGCGCGATCGCGGCGGCGGTGGCGGGCGAGATGGCCGAGACGCCGTTTCGCTCGGCGCAACGTACCGTGCGCGAGAACGATCTTGAGCATCAGATCTCCGTGCGCCTGGCAAATGGCTTGATGGCCGTCGAACCGGCCGACGGGATCACCGCAATTACCGTATGCGGTATGGGCGGCGAGACCATTCGTGACATCCTCGAAGCCGGCAAGATGCGCCTCAGCGGCCGGGAGCGACTGATCCTGCAACCCAACGGTGGCGAACAACCCCTGCGCCAATGGCTGATGGACAACGACTACCGCATCCTCGTTGAGGAAGTCCTGCGGGAGAACCGCTTCGACTACGAAATCATCGTGGCCGAGCGCGACGGGCCGGTGAGCTACACCGCCGAGGAACTGTTCTTCGGTCCCTTGCAATTGCAGGCGCGCAGTCCGGCGTTCGTCAGCAAATGGCAGCACAGGCTGCGCCACAAGCAGCAGACCCTGGCTCACTTCGGTCGGGCGCGGCATGCGGTATCCGAGGAAAAAGTGCAGGATCTGGCGCAGCAAGTGCGGTGGATTACTGACGTGTTGGCGTGAAGGGCTGATCAGTGCTGCGCGCTGCTTCGGGTCTCTGCGAGAATCCGCGTCGCATCCCGCGAGGGCGGCAAGCCGAACACCCGTGCGTAGTCGCGGCTGAATTGCGTAGCGCTTTCATAACCGACTTCGAACGCTGCGCGGGTGACGCTGCTGGCATTGGCCACCATCAGCGTTCGGGCCTGGAGCAGGCGAACGCGCTTCTGATACTGCAACGGGCTCAGCGCCGTGACGGCTTTGAAGTGCCGATGGAAGGCTGACACGCTCATCGACGCGAGGTGCGCCAATGCGTCCACGCGAATCGGTTCGGCAAAGTCCTGGCGAATGTGCTGAATGGCCAGGTTGACGCGGGCCATGGCGCTGTCGGGCGCCGCGATGTCGCGCAGCATCCAGCCGTGGGGACCTTGCAGGACGCGATACAGAATTTCCCGTTCGTAGACCGGCGCGAGGGCTGCGATCTCCTCCGGCCGACCCATCAGACGCAGTATGCGCACCCAGGCATCCATCAACTCAGGCGTGACAGCGGCCACCGAAAAACCGTTGTCCTGTTCATGCTGACCGAGCGGTTTGGGCAGGTCGGCCAGCAGGGTCGTCAGCACCACCGGATCCAGCGTCAGACTGACCGCCAGGTAAGGCTCGCCGCTCGCAGAGGGGTGAACCTGTCCCACCGCCGGCAGATCGATGGACATGACGAAGTAGGTCGCCGGGTCGTAATGAAGCGTGCGATCGGCGACGGTCATGGATTTGCTGCCCTGCAGAATCAGGTTGATCATCGGTTCGTAAACGGCGGCCAGCATGTGCTCGGGGATTTCACCCTGAACCATGGCAACGCGCGGGATACCCGTCTCCGTGCGGCGGTTTTCGGCGTGTTGCGCCAAGGCGCGAAGTTCTGTCAGTTGATTATTCATACCGGGCATCTGAACCCACGCGATCACTCCCGCGCAAGCAAAAAGCAGAAACAGGCAGGTTTCGAAGAGGAACGGCTGCGCCCGCCTCGAAGCCAATGGCTACTGTGGTCACTCACCACAGAGACATTGGAGCAACGCATGAGCGTTATCGTGATTACCGGTGGCAGCCGTGGCATCGGCGCCAGTACCGCCGAACATTGTGCCCGTCTCGGGATGGGCGTCATCCTGACCTACAAAAGCAATGCCGATGCGGCCGCCGCTGTCGTGCAGCGGATTCAGTCGTCGGGCGGCAAAGCCGTGGCGCTTGAACTGGACGTTGCGGATATCAGTCAATTCGACCGTTTTCGTGATGCTGTCCGACATAACCTCGACAGCCTTTGGGGCGTGGCTACGCTGGCGGGACTGGTCAACAACGCGGGCCACGGCTTGTTCAATCCGCTGGAAGCGGTCACCGAGGCGCAGTTCGACGGCTTGTTGAACGTCCATCTCAAAGGCCCGTTTTTCCTGACGCAAACCTTGTTGCCGCTGATGGGCGAGGGCGCCAGCATCGTCAACCTGACCAGCGCTACCACCCGAGTGGCTACCGCTGGAGTTGCGCCGTATGCCGCGTTCAAGGGCGGGCTCGAGGTGCTGACCCGTTACATGGCCAAGGAATTTGCGGATCGGCGGATACGGGCCAATGCTGTTTCGCCGGGAGCGATCCGTACCGAGCTGGGCGGCGGTTTGAATGACGAGTTCGAGGCATTGCTCGCCTCGCAAACGGCTCTGGGCCGGGTTGGCGAACCGCAGGATGTCGCGCGCGTCATCGCCATGTTGCTGTCCGAAGAGGGCAGCTGGATCAACGCCCAATCCATCGAAGTCGCGGGCGGCTATTTCATTTGAATGCGAGGTGGCTCCATGCTTGATCACATCTTTTTGTCAGTCAGCGACATCGAACGCTCCATTGATTTCTACACCGCAGCACTGACCCCGCTGGGCATTACCGCAAGGCTTGATTACGACGGCAAGGACGGCCCGCCCGGGCATCCGGATCTGAAGGGTTTCGGTGCCCATGGCCGGATGTTTTTCTGGTTGCGCGCAGGCGTAGTGGAGGGAGGGGCGGTGCATGTCGGGTTTGTCGCCAACAGCGAGGCCGAGGTTGATGCAGCTTACGCAGCGGCAATCAACGCTGGTGCTGTCGATAACGGCGCTCCAGGCGCACGTCTGCATTACGACCCTGATTACTACGCCGCTAACGTCCTCGATCCGGACGGTTACAGCCTCGAATTCGTCTTCAAAAAATGGCAGCACGGCCAATGAGCACACTCATGATTTATGGCGCGACCGGGTACACCGGACGCATGGCGGTCGAACATGCCAAGGCACTGGGCCTGGACCTGGTCATCGCCGGTCGCACGGCCGAAAAACTGCAGTCGCTCGCCGCGCAACTGGATGTGCCTTTTCGGGTGTTCAAGCCCGATGAACTGGCAGCGCATTCTCTGGAGGGCATCGCGGTATTACTGAATTTCGCGGGGCCGTTCGTCCAGACGGCAGACGCCTTGATGCAGGCGTGCATTGAGGCTGGGGTCGACTATCTGGACATCACGGCGGAGATCAATGTCTACCGGCGCGCCGAGCAGTTGGGTGCTCAAGCCGCCAGCGCGAACGTGATGTTGCTGCCCGGCGTCGGCTGGGATGTGGTGCCGACCGATTGTCTGGCGATGCATGTCGCTCGGCGAGTACAGGCGCCGCGTTCATTGAAAATCGCCTTGCAGGTCGCCGGCTCGATGTCGCGCGGATCGGCCCTGAGTGTTAGTGAAATCATCGGTGCAGGCCTGCTGGCGCGGGTCGATGGACAACTGGTCGCAACGCCCGATGCGCAGCCCCGTCACTTCGATTTTGGTGACGGGCCGGTGCTCTGTGCGCCGCTGTCATTCGGTGATCTGGTGACCGGCTGGCACTCCACCGGCATTCCCGATATCGCCATGTTCGTGCATATCAGCGGTGATGCGTTCCCGGAAGGCGATCTGTCGCAACTGCCCGACGGCCCGAGCGTCGAACAGCGCGAGGCACATCGCGCCCGAGCGGTGGCTGAAGTCAGCGGCGCCAACGGCAGCGTCGCCCGCTCGGTGATCGAGACCGTCAACGGCTACACCTACACGCCGCTCGCAGCTGTCGAAGCCGCGCGCCGAGTGTTGAACGGTGAGCGCCGGCCGGGATTTGAAACGCCGGCCCGGGTGTTCGGCATCGGGTTTGCTGAAAGCATTGCAGGCACAACCGTTACTGATTTCTGAAACGCGAGTCCGCTTCGGCCTCGCGCCTGGCGAAATCCTCAAGCTCACTTCACCTAAGGCCTCAAATATGTCATCCACACAGTTGCAGGACACCGTAGACAAACTTGCGGTGGTTGAAACGCTGTACCGGTTTGCAGCTGGTATCGATCTGCGCGACGAAGCATTACTGGCGTCGGCGTTTACTGAGGATGCGATTTCCGACTTCCGGCCTGCCGCTGCAAAGGCCGGGTTCGAATACCCTGTTCTGGAGGGGCGTCAGACCATCGTAGCGGCGCTTTCAGGTTCACTTGCCGGTATCGATACAACGCACTCTGTCAGCAATCCGCGAGTCAGCGTCGTTGGCGATCGGGCGCAGGTTGATGCACTCGTGGAAGCCCAGCACGTGCCGCAAAGTGATCACTCACGGCACTACCTCATGAAAAACCGTTACGACGTAAGACTGGTGCGGGCGGGCGACGTCTGGCTGATTCAACGTGTCACGGTCGACAACGTCTGGCGCACGGGCGACCCCGGAGTGCTCTCCGGCGTTTAAGCAGAAGTTGGCGAGCCGGTTAATGGGTCTCTGCCTGGTGGGCTTGATTGAGCGTGAAGGCCTCGCCAGCCTCTGCGCCGGCTGATTCAGCTGTTATCATTCAAGCCTTTACAGCCGGGTAGATGACCATGAACCGCCAGAAAAAACTGCAGCAGCTCTTCAAGGAAAAATCCAGAAAGGCCAACGCCAAACTGGCGCCCAAGAGCAACAAACCGAAGTACATCAGCAAGGCTGATCGGTTGAAAATGGCGGTCGAGGACACTCCCGAGGCAGTCGACACACCTGAGTCCTGATCAGGCAGTCACAGCGCAGTGCTCCCCTCAGCCAGCCGGCTGTGCAGGTTTGGCCAACTCAATCCCCGCCGCCCCCAGCCGCTTGAGAATCTCGAACAACAAATCACTCTTGGTCTTGCCGACAATCCTCGGACTGTCGACGTAACCGGTCACGGTCAACGTGATGCCATCGGGCGAGAGCTTGCTGAAACGCACGAACGGTGCCGGTTTTTCGAGGATGGTTTCGTGTTCGGTGTAGGTGTCCAGCAGCAGGCTCTTGACCTGTTCGGGGTCGATGTCCAGCGGAAACATCAGCTCCAGCGTCGCCACGCCCTGAGCGCTGCCACCCAGTGTGACGTTGCGCAGGTTCTGTGAGATCAGCTGCGAGTTGGGCACGATTACGATCGAGCGGTCGCTGAGCTGAATTTCGGTGGCACGTACGTTGATTCGGCGGATGTCTCCCTCGACGCCGCTGATGCTGATCAGGTCGCCGACCTTGACCGGGCGCTCGGTGAGCAGAATCAAACCTGAGACGAAGTTCTTCACGATCTCCTGTAAGCCGAAACCGATCCCCACCGACAGGGCGCTGACGATCCACGCCAGATTGGTCCACTTCACGCCCAGCGATGACAGGGTGAGCAGAATCACCGCCGCATAACCGATGTTGGAAAACAGCGTACTTAGCGAGGCACACATGCCGGGGTCCATGTCGGTTTTTGGCAGGAACTCGTTGTCGAGCCATCGTCGCAGGGCCCGGATCAGGTAGATGCCGATCATCAGCGCCAGCATGGCGTTGAGCAGGTGACCGGGAACGATGTTGAGTTTGCGCAGGCCGGCGCCACCGAGGATCGTGCCGATGTTGGCAGCCAGTTGCCCGAGAGTGGTGCCGATGCCGCCGACGAACAAGGTGATGACGGCCAGTAACAACAGTGCCGCCCGCCCGAATCCGGCCAGCAGTGTCGAGGCTTGTTCGAGGCGCCGGTCGCCGACGCCGAGCAGTTGTTTGAGGGCCTTGCCGCTTGAATGACGCGGCGAGAAAAAGTATTCGCAGCTGTCCTTGAGCAACTGCATCAACAGATAAAACCCGGTGAAAACGATAAAGGCCCATACCACTTCATAGGTGACGAACCGCGCCAGCGACACATATCCCGTCAGCAGGGCACCCAGCGAAATGACCATCGCCAGGGTCGCAATGGTGTACACCACACCGGCAAAGGTATTCCCCGACACCTGTGTATCCCCGGCCGAGGCCAGTACTTTGCGCACTCTGCCGACACGCGTCAGCAAGGTCGTGACGATGCCCAGCACCACCAATGCAATCACGCCTCGGCCGGTAATCACGATCTGGCTGCTCATGCCCGACGCGTTGCTGACTTGCACCAGTGTCACCAGCACCAGCAGGGTGGCCGCAAGAATTCGCGCATAGGGTTTGAGTGCGAGCGCTACGGGATCGGCCACCGCCGGCAGCCGCCACGTCGGACGCTCGGTGGAGAGCAGTGCGCGGCTCAGCCCGGTGATCAGCGCGCAGGCATAGACCACTTTTTCGAATTCTTCGGAAAATGTCGCCAGCATGGGCGGCAGCGGCACGTGACGGGTGCAGGCGTAATACAACAGTTCCAGCGCAATGGCGGTGGTTCCGAGTGTGGCCAGTGCCGATGCGAACGCCAGCGAGCTGCGGCGCAGCCGTCCTTCCGGCATGCGGTGAATGCACACCCAGGCCAGACCTCGATCAGCGAGGCGGCGGCCCAGTGTCCAGACCAGCCACGCCAGCAACACCAGCACGCCGGTGTAGATCCGTTGGCCCGGCTGCCAGGCTTCGGCGCCGGTTTCCTTCACCTGATCGACGAAAAATCGCAAACGCTGTCGATCCTCAGGGGCTGGATCGAGCAGTGGCGACCAGAAACCGGGGTTCAAGACGCTGTGAGTACGCAGTGTGAGCTCGCTTTCCAGCAATGTACGACGGATCCCGGCGATCTGCGTGATCAGGTCTGTGGCGCTCTGTTTGAGGGTCGCCAGATTCTTCAACGCGGTATCGACTTTGGTTTTTTGTTCGATCAACGCCGCCCGTTGCGCCGCAATATCGGCTTGTTCGGCAGCGACCGCTTCGGCCGGAGCGGCGCCGAGCACACCCAGTTGTACGGTCAGTTGCGCCTGCTGCGGCAACAGCGAGGCCGACAGCCGATCGATGTCCAGAATGAACGTCTGCACCCGATCCTGCGGGCCTTCGAGCTGGTTGTAATTGTTGGCGGACGAAATCTGCTGCTTGAGGCCGTCCAGACGCAGTTGCAGCGCTTGCAGGTCGCTTTGAGTCACGCCGGGGAGCGGGGCGCCGGCGCTGATTTCGGCAGTACCCGGCAAGTCGCCGGCCCATACCACTGCAACGCCCGGACCGAGCAGGGTCAGGACGAGGAAGATCAAAGACTTCAATGCACAGTGCATGGACGGACGGATTCCGGTTGATCACACAAACATTGAGGTTAGGTGATCGGATCGGAGGGCGCGCAAAAGTTTCGGTGACCCGGATCAAGGGCCGGGCCTTGAGGTTCAGATTGACCGCTGATTGACCCGCTGCATCAATTCCTCCGCCGACTCCTTACGCTCGGAATAGCGATCCACCAAGTCCGGGCGCTCACGCAGCAACAAGGTGAATTTCACCAGTTCCTCCATCACATCCACCACCCGGTCGTACAGCGCCGAGGGTTTCATGCGGTTGCCTTCGTCGAATTCCAGATAGGCCTTGGGCACGGACGACTGATTGGGGATGGTGAACATGCGCATCCAGCGCCCCAGAACGCGCAGTTGATTGACCACGTTGAAGGACTGCGAACCGCCGCAGACCTGCATCACCGCAAGAGTTTTGCCCTGAGTCGGACGCACTGCGCCCAGAGCCAGCGGCACCCAGTCGATCTGCGCCTTGAACACCGCTGACATGGCGCCGTGACGTTCGGGAGAGCACCAGACCTGGCCTTCGGACCATTGCATTAGCTCAAGCAATTCCAGGACTTTCGGGTGATCGCCGGGCGCGTCATCCGGCAGCGGCAGGCCCGAGGGATTGAAGATCCGTGTTTCGGCACCGAAGTGCTCCAGCAGGCGGGCAGCTTCTTCGACCAGCAAACGACTGAACGAGCGCGGGCGGGTCGAGCCGTACAGCAGCAGGATGCGCGGCTTGTGGGCGCCTTCGTCACGTGTGGTCTTTTGAACCAGTGAAGGATCGAGGTTGGGCAGGTCAGTCATGTCGGCTCCGGTTACAGCGTGCTGATGCGGTCGAGCTCGCGCTTGAGGGCATCACGGTCAAGTTGGGCGAAGGGCAGGGCAAGGAAGGCCCGGCAGCGGGTTTCGATTCGGGCGAGGGTGGCGTGGAAGGCAGCATCGATGGTGCGTTCATCGCCGCGCACGTCCGACGGATCTTCCAGCCCCCAATGGGCTTTCAAGGCCGGGCCGAAGTACACCGGGCAGGCTTCACCGGCGGCCTTGTCGCACACGGTGATGACGATGTCCGGCGGGTTGTCTTCGAAGGCCTCGTTGCCCTTGCTGCTTAAACCGGCGATGGAAATGCCGGCGGCTTGCAACGTGGTCAGGCTGCGCGGCAGCACCTGGCCCTTGGGGAAACTGCCGGCACTGACCGCCTCGAAACCGGCCGGCGCCAAGTGATTGAACATCGCCTCGGAGAGAATGCTGCGACAGCTGTTGGCGGTGCACATGAATAGAACGCGCATGATTGATCCTCAGCAGCAGGCGGATGTATTGAGTGGACGGTCGCCCATGGCAGCCAACCGCGCGCTGTTTTCTTCCAGCCAGTGGGTGTTGGCGGCGAGTGTGGTTTCAAGCAGCGTGCGAATCCATACCGGCAAATCAGGATTGAGCCGGTAATAAACCCACTGGCCCTGACGACGATCCAGCAACAGGCCGCAGGTGCGCAGCTGCGCGAGATGGCGGGAGATTTTCGGCTGACTGTCGTTGAGTGCGCAGACCAGCTCGCAGACACACAACTCACCTTCGCGGGTGATCAACAGCGTGGCCCGGACGCGGGTTTCGTCGGCGAGATATTTGAAAACGGAGGCGGGGTTGAGCATCACGATGCCTTCAGCACATATGGTTGTCCGAATATGCGGATATCCATATGTGCTGGGCAAGCCTTGAATTTGATGAAGTGACAGGTCTCGACCGAAGGTTTTTTAGCGCAGACGCCTCAACGCTTGCTGAACGCCAACCGCGCGGCAAACAGTACGAAAATCATCCCGGTGGTGCGTTCCATCCAGCGAATCACTTTCTCACGGCGCAGAAACCCGGACAACGGCTGCGTCGCGCCAATCAACACCAGCGACCAGATCAGCCCGAGCACCACATGAATGCTCACCAGCCCGAACGTCCACGGCACCAGCGGCTGACCTTGCGGAATGAACTGCGGCAGAAACGATACGTAGAAAATCCCGATCTTCGGATTCAGCACATTCCCCAGCATGCCCTTGAAAAACCAGTTCGCCCCCGGCTTGCCGTTGGCTTCGGCGGGTGCCAGCGAACGGCGAGGGCGCAGCAGCATGTTCAACCCCAGCCACACCAGATACGCCGCGCCGCAATATTTGAGCAGGTTGTAGGCCAGCTCCGACACCGCAATCAACGCCCCCAACCCAAACGCCACCGCCGCGCCCCACAACAGGCAACCGGCATTGATCCCCAACGCCGCACGCAACGCCTGCTGCTTGCCCTCGACGGTGGCGGTGCGCAGCACCAGCGCGGTGTCGAGACCGGGCGTCAGGGTCAACAGCGTGGCGGCGAAAGTGAAGGCGAGGAGGTTGTCGGCGATGGACATGGCGTGTGGGTTCCCTGTTCTGGAGGCGGGAACGGTAGCGGTTTCAGGCGGGGGGATCCAGCAGGGAAATCAGGCGCGGTTCGATGCGGTCGGGTTGTATCTCGAGGATCGCCAGCGTGACCGGCAACTTGAACCGCCGAGGGCCGGCGCTGCCGGGGTTGACGTAGAGCCGGTCACCGCGCCATTCGATGCGGGGTTTGTGGGAGTGGCCGGTGATGATGAGCTTGATGCCTGGATCGAGATCGGCGGGGACGTCGGCGATGTCGTGGACGAGGAGGGTTGGCCAGCCGTTGAGGGTGAAGGTCAGGAGGTCGGGGAGGTTCTCGGCCCACGGGCTGTTGAGATCGTTGTTGCCGCGCACCGCGTGGACGGGGGCGATTTTGGCCAGTTGGGCCAGGATGTCCGGGTTGCCGATGTCGCCAGCGTGGATGATCTGGTCACAGCCCTGGAGTGCGGCGAGGGCTTCGGGGCGGAGGAGATTGTGGGTGTCGGAGATCAGGGCGGTTTTCATGGGGGCAGATCACCGGGGTGTTCGGGTGGGAGTGGCTGCTTTCGGCCCAGAGTGTGTAAAAACACCAACCGCGCTATCGCTACCGATTTTAAATGGTAAGGAATGCCAACGTTTCGAGGTCGATCTCAGCGTAGCTCCCCAAATCACCCTTGTAGAGCATGATCCTAGAGACCCCAAACTCCGCCTGTATGAAAGTGACGAGCTGTCTAAGATTGCCGTTGGCATGCGCCGTGGTCGGACTTACGACAGTCGCACACTCTGGCTCTTCGTCGTAAGTTCTGATCATGAACATATCCCCATCGTTCTGCACGCTGTAATTATGACCACGGTACTCATACCCTAAATCGTGGTCGACATCGTCAAAACGGGTAGATTTCACTATCTTCACAGCAGCATCCAACATTCGAGTTCCACCAGAGGATCGTCTCGTGAAGCGCTTTATTCAAGGGGAGCATAGAGGTCAAGGCAACTTACTTCCCCCAACAGCAGCAGAAAAGGCAGAAAAGGGGACAGGTCCAAGATTTATTTACCGCTCCTCTGTCAGCTTCTGGCCGAAAGCAGGCGGGTAATAACTTGTTTCAGCCGCGTCAGGAGGCCAGCTCTCATAGAAAGAGCCGCCTACAGGGATCGGGTTGCCATCCATATGGTATGCGGCCCATGCCAGTACGTGTGCCATGCGTTCGGCAGCAACTAGCGACAGTCCGCAAGATTCTCTGACTTCGTCTAGCCGTACTCGGCAAACATCGAGGTGGCGTCTAACCCCGGAAAACCCGCCAAGATAGCGAAAGAACTCGTCGAGAAGGATACCCACGCCTGGAACACCATAGGTGCCGGCCACACCTGGTGCCTCCTCATATATGGCCTTTACATCATGGCCTTCCAAGGCCGCGACAGCGGTGAGTACCTCGCAAAAAGTATCTTTCATGCTGTTGCTGACCCAGAGGTCATAGCTGTTGCCGATAATGATGGGCGCGCCCATGAGTCTTACTCTGATGTCGATAATGGAATGCTGAAGAAGAGGCGTATTCAGCCATATAGCCAATTTTCAATAGGCCGTCTCCGCTCCGATTATTAACTTTTTGGGCTGGAAAAGGCCATGCGTGGGCGGCAGCTTTTGGCCGGTAGCGGTCGCTTGTGAGCGTCCGCTAATGGCCGGTTATGGATCCTTCCTATGGTCAGCCATCCTTGTCCTTCGACACGTGGAGGACTCGTAATGAACATCTTCGCTACCAGCAGCCGCCAGCCTTGGAACAAAGGGAAACTGGTCGGGCAGAAAGCTCCACTCAGACTGAGAGATATTTGGGCCATCCGGGTAAGGCTTCAAATTGCAGAAAGAACCCGTGATCTTGCGCTCTTCGATCTGGCCATCGACAGCAAGCTTCGGGCCTGCGACTTAACCAAGCTTCGTGTGCGCGACGTCGCCCATGGCGAGCACGTATCACCACGCGCCATGGTGATGCAGCAGAAAACGCTGCGGCCAGTGCAGTTCGAGATCACCGAACAAACACGGTTTGCTATCGCGGCCTGGATACACCAGGCCCAACTCCGGAGCGAGGACTGCCTTTTTCCGAGCCAGCTGCATACCTCAGACCATCTATCAACACGTCAATACGCACGTATCGTAAAAAGCTGGGTGGAAGCAGTTGGCCTTGATCCAGCCATGTATGGCACTCACACAATGAGGCGTACGAAGGCATCGCTGATCTATCGCAGGACGAAGAATCTGCGAGCGGTTCAACTGTTGCTTGGCCATACGAAGCTGGAGAGCACCGTTCGATATCTGGGAATTGAAGTCGATGACGCCTTGGAGATGGCGGAACAGACAGAGGTTTGAATATACCTTGCGACGGTCGAGCCCTGACCGTCGCTACCTAGCCAGAATCAGCCGATAGAAGGATCTTTAATTTTAGGATGGTTCTATGTTTTCAGCACTTGTTGATATCTTCATAAAAAATGAGTACTACATAGATTGCATAATCACGCGCTGAGGTCATCATGCCGTTAACTACGCTCCTGCGCTGCGACGATCTTGTCGCCACCGGCAATTACTACCGCGAAACTCTCGGTTTCACCGTGAGTGACTCCCCTGCGTCAACAATCACTGTGCGATTGGATGACTGCAGTCTCATCTTTACTGAACAGGATATTTGGGGAGTACCAGTCGGGTACTCGGGTACGCTCTACTTGGCGATATCGAATGTAGATAGCTATTACGAGTCAGTGATCAACAACGCCCATATCGCTTGGGCACTTCAAGATACTGACTATGGGTCAAGGGAGTTTGGACTGCGCGACTGCAATGGCTACTACCTCGCGTTCACACAAAAATCGGTAGTCTGAATCGCGGTCAGCCTAGCAGTTATTAAAGATCCAGACCTGCCGATACCAGACACTCACGGTCGTCTGCTTTTGGCCGAAAGCCGCCAATTCCGGCAGCTTCGGTCAACGCTCATTTCCTCTGCCGTTGCGTTCCATCCGGCAGAAGAGGGCAGCGTTTAGCTCTTCACCTCAACATGATCCAACGCCTGGTTCACCGCCAATTCACTCAACATCACCAACTGCGCGATCCCGATCGCGGTCTTGCGATGAGCAGGCTCCAGCGTGGCGGCAAAATTGTTAAGCAGTTCGTTCGCCGATCCCAATGATTCGCTGGCGTTGGCTAATAAGGATTCGGTGTTGTAGGCCGGGTTAGCCAGGTACATGGGGTCGTGCTTGTGGTGGCTACCCATGATGCGTTGCTGTGGAGTGAGGTAATGGTCGAGCGCGCGCTCGGCCGCTTCGTTCAGGGTTCGGGAATCGGGGAATTTGTAGGGTGAAACCGGATCGTTTTCTGGTGGGTTGGGTGTCGGTTTGAACATGGATGAATCCTCTAGCGCGATTACCAAAAGGAACCATCACCCTTCGCTACCAAACGTTGGGTGGCGGTCATACGCGGGTTGGTAGACCGGTCGCACTAGAACCCGGCGCCCACGAATGAGCCCCACGCATGACCACCATGAAATTCGAGCCCTGAGAAAGGGCCGCACATGGTGACGCCATGAGTCTAGAACGAAGCGGGCTACCAAACCCCATCACTGTTTTTCAGTGACCCGGAAACGATAAAACCCGCGTCCCAGACGCACAAGCCGGCGGATTCTGGCGTAGTCGTAGGCAATGACGCAAGGCGTTGTAGCCTTGAGGAAGTAACGCTGAGTGTCTTTAAACAGCAAAGGCCGAAACCCTTAAACAACCTCCGATGGCACCTGCTACTGATCGCCATACGGTGCGACACATTTGTATGACGCCGAGTTGCAGCTCTCCGCTGTGCCCGCCTGGTTTCAGTGCTACGGGCTCACAAGAGCTCAACCGATTAAATCCATGGCAGCCACAACGCTCATTCAGCCTTTATAAAGCAGCGCATCCACCACAACCCCAAACGCCGACGACTGCTCACGGCGATTCGGATAGTAAAGGTGGTAGCCCGCAAAGGGTTGGCACCAGTCCTCAAGTACCCGCACGAGACTGCCGTCAGCCAGTTCTTTGGCGACCATGTCTTCCGGCAGAAACCCCAAGCCGCATCCAGCCACCGCCGCCCGCAGGATCGGTACGCTGCTGTTGAACGTCCATTGCCCCTCGACCCGGGCCTTCAGTTCGCGGCCGTCCTTTTCAAAATCCCATTGCATCAGGCTACCGTGGGTGGGCAGGCGCAGGTTGATGCAGTTGTGTGCGGCGAGATCGCCCGGCGTCATGGGAATCGGGCGGTCTTTGAAGTACTGCGGCGAGCCCACGACGGCGATGCGCAGCGAAGGGCCGATGGGCACGGCGATCATGTCTTTGGCCACTTGTTCACCCAAGCGAACACCGGCGTCAAAGCGTTGCGCAACGATGTCGGTGAGGGCGTAGTCGACGATGATCTCGACCTTGATGTCGGGGTAGTCGGGCAACACCTTCGACAGCTTGGGCCAGAGAATATTGTTCGCTGCATGTTCGGACGCGGAGATCCGCACATTGCCGGCCGGGGTGTCGCGAAACTCGCTGACCGCGGCCAGTTCCAGTTCGATCTCTTCAAAGCGTGGCGCCATTGATTGATACAGGCGTTGACCTGCTTCGGTCGGCGAAACGCTGCGGGTGGTTCGCGTCAGCAGGCGCACGCCCAGCCGTGTTTCCAGCGTGCGCATGGTGTGGCTCAACGCTGATTGCGAGACGCCCAGTTGTGCGGCCGCGCGGGTGAAGCTGCCTTCGCGGGCGATGACCACGAAGGCCTGCAGGTCGTTGAGATTGGCGCGGGACATTGATGAAAACCTCTCATGAGGGGCGCGGAATTAATCCATGAAAGCAGGTTGCGCCCGGATGCGCGACCCCCAGAGCGGTCATTACAAGGTACGGGCGTAAAACGCGCTCAGCTTGCCGATGGCAGCGTCGACATAGCGCGGCACCCAATAGGTTTCGATGTGGGTGGCGCCCTCGAGGATGAACACTTCCTTGTCCGTGGTGCCGGTGGCTTTGGGGAAGGCATCCTGAGTCATGTACAGGCTGTCGGCCTTGCTGCCGGCAATCATCAGCAACGGTTGATTGATCAACTCGATCTGGTGGGTGGCGTCAAAGCGCATCAAATCGATCAGGCTGCTGGTGGTGTATTTGAAGGTCGAGTTCGGGTGCGCGTGGGTCTTCCAGTAATACTCGTAGCCCTGGCGATAGAGTTCGAACGGCAATTTGGCGATCTGCTCATCCGTCAGGTTGGCATCACCGGAATACAACACCGCGCCGCCGGCGGCTTCCTGCGCGCGGGCCGCCGAAGCCTGTTGCAGACGTTGCTGAATGCTGTCCAGCTGCGAGTCGTTGTAGCCGTTGCGGCGCACCCGGCCCGAGTTGAACATGCTGACGGTCGCCAGCGATTTGAAGCGTTTGTCGGTTTGCGCCGCCGCCAGCGAGTAACCGCCACCACCACAAATGCCGAGCAGGCCCAGGCGTTTTTCGTCCACGCCGGCAAACTGGCTGATGAAGTCGGCCATGCCGTGAATGTCTTCGATGCGATATGCCGGTTTATCGATGCTGCGTGGCTGACCACCGCTGGCGCCCTGGTACGCAGCATCGGCGGTGATGGTGATGTAGCCCTGTTCGGCCAGACGCTGGGCGTACAAACCGGCGACTTGCTCTTTCACGCCGCCATTCGGATGCGCGACGACCACGGTCGGGTAGGTTCGCTTCGCGTCGTAGTTGGCCGGGGTGTAGACGTTGGCGGCGATGTCCAGTCCATTGAGTTTGTAGCTGACCGGGTGAATGTTGACCTTGCCCGGTTCGTTCCTGGTGAGCGCGCCGTCATAGGCCAGGGTGAAGGGGTTCTTTTTGTAGTCGGCGGCCAGGGATTCGCCGGCAGACAAGCCGACCAATGCCGACATGAACGTGGCTTTGAGAGTGTTTTTCACGTGAAGCTCCTGAGCAATCAAAAGGGCGGCAGTCGAAAGAAGGGGACGGGTCAGTCCAGCTGTTTTTCTTTGAGGAATTGCGCCACCAGATCGGCGATCTGCACGTTGTTCAGATCCGACATGGGGAAGTGGGTATTGCCGTGGATACCGATCTCCGGCAGGTGAATCAGGCGTACATCGCCGCCGTGCCGATTGACCGCGTCACGCCATAGCCGGGCCATTTTCAGGCGGGCGCGCCAACTGTCCTGAGCCGGCAGGTCGACGGCCTGTTCGGGGATGTTGTCGCCGTACAGGATCAGAATCGGAATACGCGTCAGCGCCATGAATTGCTCGATTGGCACGGCTGCGCCTTGCACCGTGTCGAACGCGCTGGGAATCGGCGCCGGCACTTCACCTTCGGCAAACACAAAGCTGCTGCCAGGCTCGAACGCCACGATGGCCTTGACCTTGTCGTTCTTGATCGCCGTCAACCAACCCGGTCCGCCACCCTGGGAGTGGGTGAACAGGATGCCCGGGCCGATTCGGTCAAAAACGGCTGACACGCCATCGGACACCACGCCCATGTCGAAAGGCCCAGTGTTTGGCGTCATCGCACGGAAAAACTGCTCGCGGCTTTGCGCGTCCCGAGCTACTTGTACGCCGTTGAAGTAGTTCGGCCACAGGCCGATGCGGAACTGGTTGAACCACAATTGTTCGTCCGGCACAGGCTTGATGGTTGTCTCGACACTGCTGCGACCCGCATCGCCGCGCCGAGGCTGATCGATCAGATAGACGCCGTAGTGGCGACGCAGAAACAGGTTCTGAAAACCCTCGCGGCCATCGGCGGTGGTTTCCCAGGTCTTGGAAAACTGACCCGCGCCGTGCCACATGACGATGGGCAGTTTTCGCGCATCGACCGGGATCTGGTAGAACGCGTAGGCGTGGTCACCGTGGTAGGTCTGGCCGTCGGGCGTCAGCGGTTTGCGCGGATCGAAGGTGCCCGGTGCGGTGGTCATTGTTCCGCCAGCGGCGAAGCTGCCTTGTTTCTGAATCAGCAACGGGCTTTCGGGCTGGTTCGTGCAGGCGCTCAACAGGCTCAGCAGAGTGATGACCGGCAGGGTTTTGGCAGGCTTCATGTCATTTCACCGAAGCCGCGAGGGCCTGGGTCAGCGCCGTGTTGGCCCGCTCGACGGTCTGCGCATCGCCGTGCTTTTTCAATTGCTCGGTGACTTGGCGCAACTGCGCCGCGCTGAGCCCCACGCGCAGGCTCGCCAGCATGTGCGAGCGCAATTGCGGTTCCACCCCCGGCGTCGCCGCCAGTGCCCCGACCGTCGCCAGTTCGCGGCTTTGCCAGTCGAGGTTGTCACGCTCGAAGATGTCGCCGAACAGGTGGGTTTGCAGGAACCGGTTGATCACCGGTGCGAACTCGAACACCGGGCCTTTGACCGGGGCGCCGGAAATCTTCGTCTGATTGGCGGTGCCAGCCGCCAGAAGTTCATCGCCGACTGGAATCGCCCGGTTTGGCTCACGCCCCGGCGCATCCTCGATGCCGCGTTGTTTGCGCGCTTGCACCACGGACATCAACTCATTCAACGCATTGAGGCTGCGCGGGAAGCCGACGTAGGCGTAGAGCTGCACGAGAATTTCCCGTGCCTCGCTGACGGTCAGACCTGCGTCGAGTCCCTGGTTGAGCGCCACGTTGAGATTGGGCATGTCGCTGGTCGCCATGAACGCGGCGATCAGGGGAATCGCCTGCTGTTTCTTCGACAGTGTGTCGATGCTGGCTTGTGCGCTGGAAATGTCTTGCGGCGTCGCTGGATCGTATTGCGCCTGTGAGACTTTCTCGGCCCAGGTGACCGTCTTGCCGTCCTCGGCTTCAGCAATCGCAATGTGCGTCATGCCGGTGCTCGCTGTGGCGCCATGCCAGTGACGGGTGAGCGGGGGGATCCAGACAATGTCGCCCGGTCGGATTTCCCGACGCGGCCCGCCTTCTTGCTGCACGTAGCCAACCCCGGCAGTGACGATCAGCGTTTGCCCCAATGGATGGGTGTGCCACGCGGTGCGTGCGCCGGGCTCGAAGGTCACTGTGCCGCCGCCGACACGCGCCGGCAGATCGCCCTTGAACAGGCCGTCCACGCGCACTGTGCCGGTGAAGTTTTCGGGTGCGCCCTGGATAGAAGGTTGGGAGCCTTTCGGGGTAATGCGGATTTCACTGGCGGCTGGGGCTTCTGCGCTGATGAGCGATAAGGCAACGAATGGCGCGATCAGTCGGTTCATCGGCCGACCCTCGCCTTGAGCGCTTCGGGATAGCGTTCGCCTTCGATGTGGATCTGCGCCAGTGCCGTATCAATCGCCTTGAGTTCGCTGGCATCGAGCGTGATGTCAGCGCCACCCAGGTTTTCTTCCAGACGATGCAGTTTGGTAGTACCGGGAATCGGCACAATCCACGGTGCCTGCGCGAGCAGCCAGGCCAATGCGATCTGCGCCGGTGTCGCTTGTTTCTGCGCGGCGATCTGGCGGATCAACACCACCAGCCCCTGATTGGCCTGCAACGCCGACTGGCTGAAGCGCGGGACGATGCTGCGAAAGTCATCACTGCCGTAAGTGGTTTCGGCAGACACGGTGCCGGTGAGGAAACCCTTGCCCAGCGGACTGAACGGCACGAAGCCGATGCCCAACTCCCATAGCGTCGGCAGAATTTCCTGCTCGGGCTCGCGCCACCACAACGAATATTCGCTTTGCAGCGCCGTGACCGGTTGCACGGCATGGGCGCGCCGGATGGTTTGCGCACCGGCCTCCGACAGACCGAAATGTTTGACCTTGCCTTCGCCAATCAGCGCTTTCACCACACCGGCCACGTCCTCGATCGGCACCTCCGGATCGACCCGGTGCTGGTAGAGCAAATCGATGTAATCGGTCTTCAGCCGGCGCAACGAACCCTCAACGGCGATCCGGATGTGCTCGGGGCGGCTGTTGAGAATCTGCTGTTTATTGTCGTCGCCGAAGGTAAAGCCGAACTTGGTGGCGATGACCACCTGATCGCGGACCGGCGCCAGCGCTTCGCCCACCACTTGCTCATTCAGGTAAGGGCCGTAGACCTCGGCGGTATCAAAGAACGTCACGCCTTGATCCACCGCTGAGCGGATCACGGAAATGGCTTGTCGAGTATCGGTGGCGGGGCCGTAGCCGTGGCTCAGACCCATGCAGCCAAAACCCAGGGCTGACACGGTGAGTGAGCTGTTGCCGAGTGTTCGCTGATGCATTCTGATCTCCCGTCGTTTGGCGTTGGGAGAACAGTAAGCGAGCGCGGGAGAGGGGACTAGACGGGTAAATCGGCAAGGGTTTATGAGGTGCTTTCATCAATCCCACTCGACACTCTCGCCAATGGTCTGAGAAAGTACCGTTCACACACGCCACGGAGATCACAAAGGATTTCATGCCATGGATTGCTTCCCCACGCTGTACACCAGCCGCCTGATCCTCACACCGCTGCAACTGTCCGATGCGGCGGCGGTACAGCAGTTGTTCCCGCAATGGGAGGTTGTTCGGTATCTGGATAGCCGCGTCCCATGGCCCTATCCGCCGGATGGGGGACTGGTTTACGTGCGCGATATCGCTCTACCTGCCATGGCTGCGGGACAAGAGTGGCACTGGATGATTCGCACGCGCGCTCAACCCGAGCGCAGCATCGGTAGCATCAGCCTGTATGACCAGCCTGGCAACAACAGAGGCTTCTGGCTCGCTCCGCAATATCAGGGCAAAGGTTACATGCGCGAAGCCTGCAAGGTCGTCAGTGCTTACTGGTTCGAAACATTGTCACGCCCGGTCATGCAGGTGCCCAAGGCTGCCGCCAACCTCGGCTCGCGCAAGGTTTCCCAGCATGAAGGCATGCGCATGATCGGCACGCGGGACGGGAATTTTGTCTGCGGGGCCATGCAGGTTGAAGTATGGGAGATGACACGAAGCGAGTGGCTCACCGCAAGGGGTGAAGCCTGACCTGCTTTTACGGCAATGCGAGCGACAGCCTTTTTCGGCCATTGGCAGACGTTCTGCGAGTGGCTGTTAACGACTGTGGATGCATCCGGTCGGTGCAACGGACTGGCGGAATCGTTCAGCGTTGTATTGGCGCGAGTGGCCCCACGAACATCACCTTTAGTCGATCCCGTCCAATGACTCGTGCCAGCTCTGCAATGACGCAATACATGAATATCAACGTAATGAGCAATATTTGCACGGCCCAGAACCGAGGCCAGTTCATCGAGGACCACAGCAGGGAGTTTGCCTCCATGAAACCGTGGGCTTCCTTCCAGTAGTCGTACAGTCTCTCCAGGTAATGAACGATCAGCGCGACCAGGGCGTACATGAGTGTCTTCCAGATGACATTCCAGATCAGCGGCTTATCGGGAAAACGGTTGATGAAAGGCAGCATGTCCGCGACCAACACAGACTTGCCGAGTATGAGGGACGCGATCAGCACAGAGGCTGAAAGCGGGAGATCAACCCCCGAGCCCTTGATCATGAGCGAACGAATGAGCGCAACGATGTGCAATATGACGAAAAAGAAAACGGTGGGCGGAAGAACCTTCATGAACTCATGTTTGATCTTGTGCATTACCGTGCTCATGTCGGCGCCCTTTAGTTGAAAAACGGGATGCATAGAGCCTAGCCCTCTCAGGAGGTTTCGCATTTCTGAGCGTTTAAAAAGGTGGGTCGTCGAGGTTTTGCCTGGATCGGTACGACGAGTCCGCAATCGCATCATGTACCTGTTTGCGGCTATTGATGGTTCTCTGACCACCGTTCAGGTTTGGTCTGGATCTGGAATTGACTCGCCTGCTATAACTCCGGAACGAACCGGCCACAGGTCGGCAGTCTTCAAGACTCAATAGACAATCGCTGCTGTTTTTTCATTGCGGCTTTACCAGGGAACGGGGAGATATCAATGACGCGCATCGCTTCGGCAGCGGATTTGTGGGAGAGCCTGTGCAAGAGCGCCGGGCTGGAACTTCGATTAAAGGGTGGAGGCGCCGGTAGGGATATCGATGTCGAAGATGCGGTGAGAAAAGCACTGGGCGTACCTGTCGGTACGTCTTCACTGGCCGACTGGTTGGCGGCGGACGCTGCTTCATCCTGCCCGCAGGTGAGTACAGAGCAGTTGTTGGTCGAGGTGTTGAAGAGCCAGGTCGGATTCGCCTCGATGATGCAGGATATCCTTGATGTCCTGATTCTGGCCGAGACCCGCGAGTCGAGGCATCAACTCAGTGTCGAGTTCAAGTTCGACAAAGTGAGTGACCCGATCAAGGCTACGCTGGAGCAGTTCAGGGAAACGGTGCAGCGAACGCAGCGCATTCTGGAGAGGCGTCCGAAGCTTCCCGACCGCGAGATTATGTTTTCAATTTCGATGGCCTTGAGGGAGAAAATCACCGGTTTTCCTATAAACAAGCCAGACAACTTTCCTCCTGTCCCTGTGATAGCTCAAACCGGTCAAGCCGAAATCGATGCCCAGATGAGACTCTTGACTCGGCTGGTATCTGCCTTCAGAGAGCTTTGGCTGCAGCACGGAAAAAACCGGGATGAAGTGTTGGGCGCAGCTAATGCATTGAACAATCCCCACTCGATTTTTTTAGTTTGGGATCTGCCCGGGCAGTTGTACGCCGCAAGCGATTTTTGGGACATCGGCATGATCGCGGGCATGCAGGACCTGGCAAGTCAGGTGAAGTCAGGGCAAATGGCCGAAGAGACGGTACTCAAGACTCTGAATGACGCAGTCGAAAAGTTAGAGTGGGGAGATGTCTGGGTCGAGCACACAATCCAGGAATTACTGGATCTGCTGAACCTGCCAGTCTGGCGTCGGCGCCATGAGCTGTACTCCGTCTGGGTGGGAACACGCATGCTCAAGGTGATAAAAACTGCGGTTGCGGACATGCGTTTCCATACTGTCGATGGCGTTCTTTCCTTCGAGTTTGGTGGCAGCCGCGTGGCCTCTTTCAACTGTGACAACAAGCAGTTCGACGTGTGGGCAGAGCTGCGCTCCGCTCTGGTGGGGAAGAGCTCGAAACGCTCGAAGGGCATACAACCCGATTTTCGTGTCCTGAAGGTGAACCTGTTGCAGTCGGCCGGCGCGCAGACGACCTACGTCCTCGAGTGCAAACACTATCTCAATGCCAGTACGACGAACTTCACCCAGGCCGCCAGTGACTACGCCCGCAGTTGTCCGAATGCTGTGGTGCACATCGTCAATCATGGGCCCGCAGATAATTCGGTACTGACGGCCGTGCTGCCTACCGAACTGCAGGCCCGAGCGAAATTCATTGGCGACGCGACGCCCAAACAGGAAACCGAGACGGGAGCGTTGAGCGCCGAGATCCGCAATACGTTGTTTCCTGGTCTGCCGCAACCTGTTGTCAGCGCCGTGGTGCCGACATCCGACAACACCGCGTTGGCTACAGACATTGTGTGCAGCGTGCAGTTGGTGTGGGACGCCAGCTTGAAAGACATGGATCTCGCGCTGCGAGTTGTCAATCCGGACGGGAGCGTTACCGAGTCCATCGACTTTCGAAACCATGGTGCTCTCGATGCGCTTCCTTACGCTCGTTTTGAGGAGGACGTACGCTCAGGGCCCGGGTCGGAGCGTATCGAGATCAGTCGCTGGTATTTCAGTCGCTACGAATTGATCGCGACCAACTATTCCAAGGCAGGGCAGATGACGCCTCAAGCGTTGCACTGCAACATCGAGACGGCTCAGGGAACGGCGGTGTATTACCCAAACGCTATATCAGCGGTGGGCAATGAGTGGAAAATCGCCGAGTTACACGTCAACGACGGTGTGGCCACCGTCGTTCCGTGTCGCTGATCATGTAGAGTTGGCGCGGTTTTTCGATGCTACACAACGTCGAACTCAACCCATGTTCGACGTTGATCCCCGCCGTTACCGACCGCGCCCACCCGAACTGCGTGGATGGACCCGGAGGGTGCATCGAAGGGCGCCTGACCAGCCAGCAGTTTCGGATTATCGGCCCGAACGACGCGCGGACCGCACTTGGCATCAAGTGCTGCCATGAGTGAGTGGTAGGGCATTTCGCCCCATTTCACATTTTTTGCATCGTCCTCGTTGGTGGGGATGAAGGCCGTTAGGTCCTGGCTCGTCATCAGCTCCAGCCCTTTGGCTTTGGCCGTCGCGTTTTCGCTGCCGTGATGACCCACCTTGTAATAGACGGTCCTGTTCAGCAGGTCCGTGCCGGTCACGGTGGTCTCGTCCGCCATTGTCCAGTTTGCGTCTTGCCAGCTCAGCCAGTTGCCGATCTGCGCATCGGCTGCGAAGAGAAAAACGCGCCCGGTGTCGACGATCTCGAAGGCGAGTACAAGACTGGTGTTGTTGGTCTTGTTGTCGAGCTGCATCGCCAGCGAGCCGGCAGCGCTCATCCAGTCGAAGTCGATCCTGCGCCAGGCCTGATCGGTCTCGTTGGCGTCGGTGGTTTTCACGCGTTTTCTGGAGGCTATGAGCGGTGCGCGTTCGCTTGGGCCGTAGTAGTGAGCTTGCGCGAAAGCGGCTACGGAGTTGCGTGCCTTGCCCGACTGCTGCACTTCGGCGAGCGGGGTGCCCTGACTCGGATCGAAAGGGGCGGTCAGGTCAGTGAAGTCGCTGCCTGTTGCAGCCGCAGAAAATGCGCTTGAAAGCGTCTCGGCAACGCGCAGCCCATTTTCATCGCTTGCCATCTGATAGCGCTCGCCAACCCGATCCACGATATTGAAGTATTCAGGTTTTCGCGACGGTGCCAGCACGTACGCCCGTACCGCAGGCATGCCGGGAATGTCGATGGGGGCCTGGCCGGGCTCCAGGTATTTGATGCCTTTGCTGGCGAGGCGGCCAGCAGCATCACGCATGCCGCGTACCGTTTCGCCCTGGGCACCGAAGCTGAACGCCAAGAGTTCGTCGATGCCCTCACGCAGTGGCGCGGTAGCCTTTGCCGATTCAAGGTGTGCCACGCCGTGTAACTGTCGACTGGCGCCCGAGAGCGCGTTCAGGGCCTGTTGCTTGAACTTGTCCAGCTCTTGAGCATCAGGGTCCGTCGGCGATTCTGTCCAGGCCATCCACACTTCGTCGACCTTGATGTCGGCAAACCGTTTCGATGATTCCCTGAACGCTGATATGTGATCCGTGTGCTCGTGCGTCAGCACCACGACGTCGATTTTGCCTTTGGTTTGCGTGGCAATGTCGGCCACGATGTCATCGATGATTTGCGACCCGCCCTTGATAGACGTGTGAATCCCACAGTCGATGAGCATCCAGAAAGGCTCGCCGTTGTCTTTGTCGAAGCGCAGCAGATGACAATCACCAATGCCTTGGCAGTAATGACGGATAGTAAATCCCGGATGCTTATTGGGCATGGCCGAATCCTCCATTTGAAGCGTGCAGCAGCGCGAACGGTTCAACGGTTTCAGTCGCGAAATAGAGGGCCTGCAGAGCGCTCATGGAGCCGCTTGAGGCTTGTTGTCGTTGTCGGGCCAGACGGCTTTCGCTGCCGCTGTTCTTGACGATGGCGTAACGGACTTCGCAGGCGTTCTTGCGAGGATCCAGGATGAGTGTCGTGCCGCCCCGGAACCACATTTGCGGGCCGTTCGGATTATTCGGATCCACGGGAACCGGTCGGCGTTGCAGGATCGTTGCAACCACTTCGGTCTGAAACCCACCATCGGGCGTCACGCGGCGTGCCGGGCGCACGCTGGGCACATCGAACGTGGTTCCGCCGGGGGGCGCTGCCTGCTCCAGCACGCCATCGGCGGAGTACCTCGGTACACCGGGAAGCAGGCCGAACTCGACGTAGAGCTCAGGATTCTTTTTCAAAAGGTCGTTGAGCCGTGCCCACAGTTTCCAGCGATTGGTCTCGTTGAGCCTCTGGACTTCTTCTCTGTCAAGCTTCAGATCCCATCCGAAGTCGAGATCCTCCACCAGTTTTGCAAGCCAGTGGGGCCGGGGATCGGCGAGCGTGCCCCAGGCAAGCGATTCCTCGGATACCGTCCGGACGTCCCGAGGCAGCAGGTTGCGTTTTCGAAAGGCGTCCATGAAGGCGACGCGGTAGTGGAATCTGTCCACGGCGACCAGATCGATGTCCGCGGTGATGAGCGCCCGCAGATACTCGCCGAAAGTAATGTCCACAGCGGGACAGTAATCCAGCGCACGAATGCATATGCGCAGGACATGCCGCGCAGCCTTGCAGGTTTCCTCCGTCAGTCGCTCGACCAGATCGGGAGGGAGGGCGCCTTTGGGAAGGAGGCCGGTGCCATTCGTGGCAATACGGATGAGGTCTGCTGTACGGCGGTCGACAATGCTCAGAAACGCCTCGTAGACCGCCGATACCAGGATCGAACCTCGCGCATGCATCTCCATCTCGTCGGGATATTTGGGCTTCTCACCCTTGGCAAGATAGTCGCGCAGTGGTCCTCCACGGTTGGTCCCTTCGCCAAACTGCTTGGCCAGCGAACCCAACAGTTTGGCCGCGTCGAGAACACCGTGAGCCTGGCGCACTTGAAAGCGCACCAGCTCGGGAATCGAGAAGTGCTGGAAGAGCGCGACGATGTCGGCGAAGGCTTCGTGGAAGGCCGGCACGTCAGGGTTCGATGCATCCTGGAAACGCCGGTGCAGACCGTCCAGCAGCGCATGGGACATTTCATGGGCAATGATGTCGCTCGACAGGCATGAAAACACCATGGTGCCGCCGGGTGTGGCACCGGTCGGATCGGATTGGGACTGGAAGTAGCCGAACAGCAGCGCAACTTTGTCAGGGCTGTAATAGGCGTTGTCGGTGCGTAGCGCATGGGGATAGATTCGCAACCGACGCACTGTGTAGGCCTTGAGCTGCGACTGACCATTTGCGCCGGCGACGTTTGCCCATCGCGCGGCCCAGAGAACCCGCCGGCCAAGCGCTTCCTCGAAGTTCTTGATGGTCTTCATCGCGACGGCATACACCATCTGCTGATGGAATTCGGGATTGCCTTCGGAGGGCGGCCATCCATCTTGAGCCAACAGTTTTGGATCGTTCAGGTTCACCGGGTCGTAAAGGCGATCGGAGGCCGGGTCAATGTCGACAATCTCAAGGTATTCGCCAACCGGGCCAGGCTTGAGGTCTTCTTCCCAGGGAACAGAGATGACGGTCTGGTTGATATCGACAGAATCCAGTGTCTTGGCGATGGAAGGATCCAGTGCATACACCCGCAAGCGTCGCGGTGGCGTGGGCAGCATTTTAGCCTTGCGCTGGATTTGTGGTCTCGGCGTTACTGGCGCGGGGCTGGTATTGGCGACGGCCTGCCGACGACCAAGCTGTTGCTCCAGAAAGGCTTTCAACGGTGCCGAGGGATTGCCCGCATCCAGAGCCGCTTCGAGGTAACGGTTGAGCATGGCCGGCGCAATGCTGGTGGAGCCATCGCTGTCCGGGATCGCGTCATCCACCAACCGGTTTCGCTGGGCCATCTGTGTCAGCTCGAGCGCGAACATCTCGGCTGTCGCTGATGGCTGTCCTGAGGTAAGGCTGACGCCGCCGACACCAAAAATCATGTTGAGCCAGCCCCAACTGGGTTCCGCTGACGAGGTTTTTTGAAGGCTGCCGGCAGCAGCGGGCGCGATTTGCAGCGCTGCGTTGGCTTGCAACACGCCTCGACCGATCTTCTCGAACGTTTCATTTTTCCCCATGGCCGCCGTGGTTGGCAGCGCCGACTGGAACAATGCCGTTCGTGTAGCTTCTACGCGCATCCAGGGTTCGGGGTAAGCCGCGAGCGCCTGCGCGTTTTTGGCCATCCAGAGCGCCGCCGCAGCGGCCAGTTGCGGCGTTGCGGAGGAGGTGCCCGCGCCGTCCATGCTGACGAGCCGGGTACAGCCGAACTCCGCCCATGGCACGTTCGGCGTGAAGGCACCCATTGCTGTCGGCATCTTCGATGCGGGCCCGTAATTCCCTTGCATGGTGAACGGGCTGAGACCGGCATAGGCCCGACCGTCAGCCATTACACCGCAGGCTGCAAGGACGCGCTTGAAGCGGGCAGGGAATACGATGGAGCCGGGTGTGGGCGCCTTTGCATAATTGTTGCCCGCCGCGGTGACCATGAAGATGCCTTTGTCGTAGGCCAGGTTGACTGCATCGGCAAGCGCACGTGAGGTCAGGCCGCCCATGCTCATCGACAAGACATGCACGCCCTGGTCCACCGCATACTGGAAGCCCTGGACCATGGTGCTGGTGGAGAACCGCACCACCCAGTCCGCGATGCGTACTGGAATGACCGTTGCGAACGGTGCGCCGCCAATGAATCCGCCAATGCTTTGCGATGCGGGAACATTGTTGATCTGGTTGCCAGCCAGAAGGCTCAACGTGGCGTGACCATGGCCCTGATTGCGAACGGCCGTCCACCCGTTCGGCGTGCGATCGGTGGCGTCGTTGAGCCGACCCTGATCGCGAAAATTGCGCTGATTCTGCCGGTCCAGATTCAGCGGCAGGCTGGCGTGATTCGGGTCATAACCGGTGTCGAGGTGAGCGATCTTGATGGCCTGCTGGGCCGCCTGGCTGACACTGCTGCGCGCATTGCCAAGTTGCGAATGCTGACCCTGAAGATGCCAGTCGTTGCCAGCGTTGGAGGTGGCCTTATCGCCCGACTTGTCCTGAGGATGAAAGGTGCAGGCTGCCGCAGCCAGCGCTTGCGGGTTGTTTGACGTGTCGAGAAACCATTGCTGTTCGGCGTCCGGTTCGATGAACTCGATGTGCGCGCCACCCGTGGCGGCAAAGGCTGCGCCCTGGGCAAGCATTGCATGGGCGGCGTCCCAAGGATTCACCGTAGAAGGCAAGGCTGCCCGATACCAGGTTGAATCGTGGGTGGCGGCCAGGCCCGCTGCGCCGGGCAGGGCCGGTCGAGCGGGAATCTTCAGGATTTCCTCGAGGTCCGGTCCTCCGGCTGCTGCCGCAAGTCCTTGTTTTTGCGTTGGGTTTAAGCTCCCGCGGATCTTCACCAGCAGCGCCTGTCCCATCTCTCTTCTCCCTTGATGAGTGAACCGATCTGAATTGTTCTAGCCCATTTTGCCACTACTTCCAGTTTTGGAATCGACTGCGTTTTCCCGAAGCTGAAAAAACCAAAACGCCCAAGGTTCTGGCACGTTCTGAGCAATGCAGAACAGCCATGCAACCTTGGGCGTTTTACGTTTCAGTCGAGCCGATCGAACCCTAGAGATCAATCGCCCACGTCTGACTCACCAACTCCTTGCCGAAGCTCTGAATCGGTTCTTCCTCAACCAGCTCAAACCCCGCCCGCTGATACAGCCGGCGGGCGTCCACCAGATTGCTGGTGGTCCACAGGATCATCTTTTTGTAGCCGACATCACGGGCAAAGCGCAGGCACTCCTCGACCAGTCGGTTGCCGATCCCAAGGCCCCGTGCACTGGCATCGACGTAGAGCATGCGCAGTTTGGCGGTGGTTTCGTCGTGGCGGACGACGAACACCGAACCCACAACCTTGCCGTCCTTTTCCGCAATCCAGCAGCGCTCGCCGGTGGGGTCGAACTCGCGCAGGTATTTGGCGACGATCTCGGCCACCAGCGCTTCGAACTCCGAGTTCCAGCCGTATTCGCGGCTGTAGATTGCGGTCTGCTGATGCACCACCAGACCCATGTCGCCGGGTTGCGGATCGCGCAGCAGATAGGTCGTCGGCTGGCCGCCTTCAAGCAGTGCCTGGATCTGCTTCATGGACGCAATCAGTTGCAGTTGCTGCGGCTCGGCCAGGCGTTCGAGCAGGGTGATGACCTCTTGCCGGGAGGCTTGTTCAAGTGGGGCCAGGATCTCGCGGCCAAGATCGGTGATGTGCAACTGACTCGCGCGGGCGTCGGTGGCGGAGGGGACTTTCTGGATCAGGCCTTTTTTGTCGAAACCACTGACGATTCGGCTCATGTAGCCGGCGTCCAGGCTGAGCATCTGCCGCAGGTCGGCGCTGGTCAGGTCACCGCCGGACGCCAGTTCATAGAGGATGCGCAGTTCGGTCAGCGAGTAATCGCTTTGCAGCAGATGCTCCTGCAACACGCCGATCTGATGGGTGTAGAAACGGTTGAACTGGCGAACGATGTCGGCGCGGTCGGTGATTGTGGGCATGGCGGGTTGATCATATGTTTGCTTTAGGCAACTATATAGTTGCCCTAGGCAATCAAGTCAAATGAATTGCTTGATCCGATCAGCGCCTCGTATTCTCCCCGGCAAGGAATGTACCTCTCACAAGGAAAGCCCTATGGAATCGCCTGAAGTCGTGGAAACTGCTTTTTCGCAAGTCGCTGCACGTTTGCACAAGCGCCGTTTCGCGGTCACCAACAATGCTCAAGGACTTTCCGGTGCAGGCACGATTTTTTATTACGAGGTCGACGGCAATGCCATTTCCAGCACCTACCAAGGCGGACGGATTCGCATCGGCAATCAAGTCGGGCGCGTGACCGGACCGGATACATTCGAGCTGCTTTTTCAGTGTCTGACACTGGATGGCGAGCTGCTTGCCGGTTGGTCCCGTGGCACGGTCGGCGTCGATCATGACGGGCGCACTACGCTGGCCTTTGTGTGGGGCTGGTTGTCGGGGGCAACGGGAGGAGGTGAGTCGACTTACCTTGAGTTTGGTGGTTAGGACTCAAGCGCAAAGTCCTCCGGATCGAACCGCTCAGTCGTGTCCATTCGTATGCTTCTGAGGCTCACCGTTTCCAGGTGTGTTGCATAGAGCGATTCGGAAAAAAAGGTGATCAACAGGGAGCGTCGGCGCACGCCGCTGGCGTTCAGACTCCCGGCGTGGATCAGGTCGGCATCGAAGATCAGGATGTCGCCCGCGTTGCCCGTCAGTGGCACGGATCGGGACTCGTCAGTGAAGTCGAACGGGGGGGCGTTCGGTGCAGGGCGATGGCTGCCGGGGACAATGCGGGTTGCACCGTTTTCCGGGCCATAATCGTCGATATACACCAGCGCGTTGACGGTGTCGCCGGGGCGTTGCACCGACAAGTCACGGTGCAACTGTTGGTGGCCGCCATTGGCGAGCGGTTCGCGGCCCTCGACTTGAGAGAGGAAGAAGCGTTCGCCTATCAACTCTCCCACCACCGCCAGCAAGTGTGGCAATCGGCACACGGCCTGAACGGTGGCGTCAGTGTCCAGCTGCGAATGGCGCCAGTCGATGCCGCGGGGCACGGGCCATTCGCCGGACGGCTTCACGCCTGCATCGAAGACAGCGCGAAGCGTGTCCAGCCATGTCGGCGCAATTGCCTGGCGCAGCAGCACGTAGCCGTTTCGGTGGAGTTGTTCGCGGTCAGCCACAGACGCCCTCGGTTTTGTTGGCTAGCGCAGAGCGTAGACAAAAGCCTCAACGGTTGCGCCGTCGTCCAGTGTCACCTTGGTCAACACCCGCTGATATTCAGCCCCTTCAAACTCATCCAGCGCGGCCCAGTGCAGGTGGAAATTCTCGGAGGCGAACACGTAGCCTTCGATGACATCGCCATCCTCGGCAATCACCAGCCCGGGAAAGCCCATGGCCGCGCCCCATCCGGCCTGTGACAGGCGCCCCTTCAGCGAAGCAGCCTGCCATGTGCCGCCGATGTTCAGCATCACATGCTCATTCGGCCGGCCGGGGCCCAGGGTTCCATAAACGAAGAGACGTTCCACGATTGCTCCTGCCAGTTAAAAAGGGAGGGATCCTGACGTATGCGCGATGTGCAGGCAACACCGCGATCAGTTCTGCGTCGACCGGCTCAGAAACCCGTCGATCAAGGCCACCACCTGTTGCTGGATCGCCTCACGGGAACGCGCGCCGCCGTCCCCGCAAATGATGCCGTCGCCTGGTGAATCTGCTTCCAGCAGCGCCACGGCGCCGGGCTTGCACAAGGACATGAAGCTGAAATGGCTGGCGTCGCTGATCTCGACATATTGCGAGGTAGCCGAAGGCAGCCGCGTGGCGAGATTTGCCGATTCCAGTTGGGCGGGAAGGTCTTCAGACGGCACGCCCGCGCCGATCACCAGTGTCGGAGCCGCCAACGCGGCGAGGCTGGCGTCGGTCATCCCGCGTGACAGGCCAAGGTCCAGTGACACAATGGCGCTGACGCGTTTGTCGCTCAAGTCTGCGCTGATCCGGTTCTTCGCATCCGGCGTGTCGGCGACGTTGATCGTCTTGTAGACCGAGCAGCTGGCGAGTTTTTGATGGGCTGCGCAGTCCTGCGCAAAGCGTTCAGGGTCAAAACGTGTGCCGGCGATTTCCAGAGCGGTCCAGCCGCCGAGCGAATGGCCGGCGACTGCAATTCGCTCCTTCGAGACTTCGCCAAATTGCTCCGGTTGAGCGGTGACTGCATCGATCACACGGCTGATGTCGGCAGGTCGTTGCCACAACTGTGCAGCGGCTTTCGGACTGCGGTCATGAGTCGTAGTGCCGGGGTGATTGACCGCCGCGACGATGTAACCCTGACGGGCCAACGCACTGGCGAGCCACGCTTGATTGCTCCAGTTGCCCCTGAAACCGTGGGACAACACCAGCAATGGATGATCACCGGCCGTTGGCGGCGCCTCGCGCACCGCCGAAGTCCCGACGAACACCGCGTCGTCGGCAATCAATTGTGCGGGGGCGGAGGTTTTGGCGGGATACCAGACGACCATATCCAGCGGGCGTTCGCCGCGCGAATCCGCCAGCGTGGCGGAGCGGAAACCGATGGAGTTTTCGTCAGCGTTTGCGCTGGCCGAAAAGCAGATCAGAAGCAGGATACGGAAAGCGTTTTTCATTGTTTTTATCTTCCTTGATCAGATCTGGCAAACGGGACGTTCGCCCAGACGTTCTACCAGTCTTACGAGATAACCGTCCGGATCCTGAACGAGAAACTCACGCTGGCCGACTTCGACATCGTCAGCGCGATACCAGGTGTCTTTGCAGGTTTTATAGAGTGAGACCTGAGCGGCGCCCAATTTTTCGATGATGGGAGCAACCGCCTCAACGTCGATCTGCAGATTGACGCCTCTTCCGAAGGGCTTGCTCAGTTCCGCCGTCAGCCACTGGCCTGCATCTGGTTCAATCTGTTCGAGCATGACTTGAGCGCCATTCAGGTCGAGATAGGCGAAGCCATCTTCCGGGCGTTGATAAGCGACGTTGAATCCCAGGCAGGAGACCCAGAAAACGAGGCTGGCCTGCAGATTCGTGACCATTAATTCTGGAACCAGTTTGTTCCGTTCAAACATGGGGTGAATTCCTTTTCGTTCGATTCGATGCCAAGTGGCAAAGAGAGACAAGCAGCGCGGTAAGGTAAGCGTGAATCGGGGTAAGTGGCCAGAGGGCTTTCAGTAATCAACCGCGGCCAAAAGCGGGACATTCTGAAAAAATAGATCTGTCCCCCTTTAAAAATGTCCCCACATGAAAAAGCCCGGCGGATAAGGCCGGGCTTTCGTCGAGTGCTGCGGTAAAGCAGTGCATTCAGACGTTACGACGTTCGATCAGACGGTCAGAACCACCTTCGGCAACCGCATCGCTGAACAGCGGATCGGTTTCGGTTGCGGCTACCGCATCGCTGAACAGCGGATCAGTCTCGGTCGCGGCTACGGCGTCACTGAACAGTGGATCAGTCTGGGTCGCAGCGGCAACGGCGTCACTGAACAATGGATCAGTCTCGGTCGCGGCTACCGCATCGCTGAACAGTGGCTCGGTTTCAGTCGCCGCGAAAGCATTCAGGGCGAAGAGCGAGAAGGCGATACCGAGGATGGTTTGGCGTTTCATGGTTCTGTACTCCGTGTGCAGTGGGTTGGTATGGAGCAGATCCTACGCTTCGGATTCGATATGAGAACTTCATTGAATTAATGGTTGTTATTGATGCAGTCAATGATTGGGCTCGGTCGCCTGAAGTGCTCTGAACTGCTGCGCCAATCCCAGCGCCACGCGACCACTGTCCACCGTGGGCAGCAAATGGGTGAAGGGAATCTCGATCATCCGGTTCTCGCGCACCGCCCGCAGGGTCGATAACACCGGATCCTGCGTCAACAACTGACGCTTGCGACTGGCCGGCGACCATTGCGCATCGGCCAGCAGGATCACGTCCGGATCACTGGCGAGCAGGGTTTCGCGGCTCACGGTCACGCGATACTGGTTGATGTCGGCAAACAGGTTTCGCGCCCCGGCAGCAGCCAGCAACGGAGTGACGAATCCCCGTCGGCCCTCGCTGTCGAGGCCGTTGACTTCACTGTCCAGATAGAACACTGACAACGGTTTTCCCGAGCCGGCCAGTGCCTGGGCGCGGTTCAGATCAGCGTCCAGCGCATTACTCAGTTCCCGGGCGCGCGGCTGTTTGTGCAGCAGCGCGCCGAGGATCGAGAGGTCGTTGCGGATGTGTTCGAAGTAGTCCAGCGAATGCTCGTTGCACGCCGACTCCAGCAAATAGGACGCCACGCCGTTGCGCCCCAGTCCGCTGCGCGACGTCACGCCATTGCCAAAGGCCGACGCGAACCCGCCGATCACCAGATCCGGTTTCTGTGCGTACAGCACTTCGCTCGACGGGTAGCGGGGCGCGATCACCGGCACGCCGAAGTACTCGGCTTGAGGCGCACCGGTATCGTCCAGATAGGCGACGCCCGCCAGCGCCGGGCCTGCCCCCAACGCCAGCACCAGATCGGCGGCGTGCTGATTGAGGGCGACGATCCTCGACGGTTGCGAGACTGGCGCGTTCCAGGTCTCGCCGCAGTTGCGGTAACTGTCGGCTAAAACGGGCAGCGCGCAGATCAGGGCGCCCCAAAAAACGATCCTTCTCATGAGCGCGCCCTGATCAGCAAATCCTCGACCACTTCACCGTCCACCAGATGCCCTTCGACCAGCCGTTGTGCATCCGCGTGACTGCGCACGCCGTACCAGCACGCTTCCGGATACACCGTCACGATCGGCCCCAGGTTGCACGGGAACTGACAATGGGTGCGGGTCAGCAGAACGCCGCCCGGTGTCTCGATTCGGTCATGCGCCAGTAGATGCCGGCGCAGGGTTTTCCATAACTGCAAGGCGCCGCGCTGGGTGCAGCGCGGGCCGGTGCAGAGGAACACGTGGCGCGCATGCGCGGGAACATGGGACCAGTCCGGGTGCGAATCGACGCCGTCGGTAGTGATGATGTCAGCCATCAGAAGCGGTACGTGTAGCGGACTTCGGAGGTGAACGGCCGCCCGAGGTTGTCGACGTTGTTCGAGCGACTGGTGACGTAGTCGCGGTCGAACAGGTTCTCCACCAGCAGGCTCACCCGGTGCTGATGGGCGCCGTCGAGGTACCGATAAGCGTCGGCGTCCACCACCGAATAATGGCCGTATTCGACCTGTTTCGAGCTGATCACGTCGCGGATATAGCGGATCGCACCGCCGGCGCCCCACATCCGGTCAACCGACTCGTAGCCGACGCGCGAACGGGCGAGGAAGCTCGGCACATCGTTCAGCGTGACGCCTGCGCGCGACTCGGTAAGGTTGCGGGTCATGTCGGCCTGAAGGCTCCATTGCTCGTTGAGCGCCAGTCTGGCGTCCGCCTCGAAACCGCGCATTTGCACCTGGCCCTGGCCGTTGACCCACTGGATGTCATCGAGGGTGATCAGGTCGTCGATCTTGCGTTTGAAAAGGGTGACGCTGGCGCTGAATTCGCGGTCGAGCAGCAAGCCTTTGTAATCCAGACCGAGTTCGGCGTTGCGGCTTTTCTCCGGTTTCAGATTACGGTTGCCCAACTCGTCGCCGGGCTCGTTGACGAACAACTGCTCGGCGTTCGGCAGTTTGTAGGCCGTGCCGTACTGCCCGCGCACAGACCAGTTTTCGTTGAGGTCATACAGCGAAGTGAGCATGCCGACCGTGGCGCTATCGCCACCGCCCATGGCTTCGTGTCGGATGCCGATGCTCGGGTGCCAGTCGGGCAGGGCGTCGATCTGCGGGCGCAATTGGGTGTACAGCGCGTGGGCTTCGGCCTTGTCGTTGTCGATGATCAGCACATCGTCCTGACCCTTGAACCACTGGTTGTCCGTACCGAACACCAGCACATGCCCGCCGGGCAATTCAGCCTTGCCTTCGGCCTGCACACCCCAGTCGGTGAAGCCCCAGTAGTCGTTGTGGTTGATGGTTCGGGTGCCGCCGTTGGCGGTGTTGTTGATGCGCGTGTAGCGGGTGTCCCAGTCGTTGATATGACCTTTGACGAAGTAGCTCAGGCGCTCATTGAGAGTCTGTTCGAAAGTCGCCGTGGCGATCTGCTGGATGCGGTCGTTGGTGGTCTTGTGGTTGTCCACCGGGCGCGCGAAGTCGAGGTTGGCGTCGGCGTATTGGTAGAACAGCTCCAGGCGCGAGTCATCGCCGAACGACTGAATCGCCTTGCCGCCGAAGGTCGTGACTTCATAGGCGCGTTTCTTTTCGGTGACGTTTTTCAGGTCGCGATTGCGAAACGGCTGATAGCCATCCGAGACGTTATGGCTGACGTAGGCCAGCAAACCCAGGTCGCCGAAGCCGTTGCTGAAAATATTCTCGACCCGGGCATCACCGGTGGTGCCGCCGAAGGTGTCCAGGCCCATGTTCACTTCGCCGGAGGCTTTGCGGCTCTGCGGGCTGCGGGTGACGATGTTGATCACGCCCGATACTGCTTGGGTGCCGAACAGCAGGCTCTGTCCGCCCTTGAGTACTTCGATGCGTTCGATGGCGTTGGCCGGCAACGTGTCCAGGTACAAACCGCCGTACAGGCGATTGTTCAGGCGCACGCCGTCGAGCAGGATTAGCGTGTCATCGTTGCGCCCGCCGAGCAGGGAATAGGTGCCGTAGTCGAACGGGCCGTTTTTCGGTGCGACGTACAGGCCGGGAATGAACATCTGCATCACGCGGCTGACATCGGCGCTGGGGCCGGCGCGTTCGATCTGCTCGCGGGTGACGATCTCGACCTTGCTGCCGAATTGCGCCATATCGGCCACGGTGGTGGACTCCACGGACGGCGCGGAAACGGTTTGCTGATGGAGTTCGAGCGGCGTGTCATCCGCCAGCAACAGGGGGCTGAACAGGCAGCCGAATAACAAGGATGGAGCCGGGATGTTGAAAGGTTTGATCATCGTCTTCTCGAAAGGATCTTCGCAGAAGAGCATGCAGGAGAAGGCATCGCGCACACGCCGACACCGGCCCATGCCCGCCCACCGCAGGATTTTGCCAAACAGACATTTCAGGCCGGTCTCCGGGCTCGCGCGTATGGACGCTTTCACCTTCCCATGGCCGTCTGGCCACAGTGGTGTATCGAATGCATCACGCGCCTACCGTTGCGGGGGCAGCACCGGACTTGTTCGAAAAGAACGTACCGGTTTCCCGTTTCACCCCATGCACGGCGGCATGGGACACCTGAAACAGGGCGGCATCTGAACACTCGGGTGGGCGGGCGTCAACTCGCGCGTTACTTTTCGATGTGGTGCGTTTTCAATCTTATTTCACCCTTGACTTTGGCCAGCCTGAGGGCGATCGCAGCAACCAGTAAAATGGCAGCCGGAATTTTCAAGAGCTTCAGATACTTTTCGTAAATTGTGGCGGAGTATTTCGTGCTTTGGGTGGAGCGTGCCTGTTCCTCGTGATCGGAATATGCCTGTTTGAATCGCTTGATCCGTTCTACGACAAACGGATTTTCAATAGTCTCAGCTTGTGGGAAAACGGAGTTGTAGTTCATGTAGATTTTATTGTCTACCCGGGTACTTACAGGGTCGGAGGGGCGAATCATTTCAAACAGTCGGCAGGCATTTGCAAGTTCCTGGGCTGCCTCCTTTGATAGATCTGCCGTGCCCTGTGCGATCGCCCCCAAGCAGATTGACGGATCGCTCAATGCTTGTGCTGCAATATTCAGGGATTGAGCCGATAAGCGGAAATAACTCTCCTCTACTCTTACATTGGAGAGTTTCGATTCCAGGCCGAATTGAATGAATTGAAATACAAGGCCTGTCGAGCCAGCAATGATCCAGTAGTAATCAACTCGCTTCCAGCCAATGTCCCCAAGCCGTCGTGGCGAGAAACGACTTTCCCAAACAAATAGCCAGCAAAAAAGCAAATAGAAGAGTGGTATTCCAAAAATGACGAATGCTGCACTCCAGAACATTTCGCCAGCTAACGCGTACTCCATGCCATGCCTTCCAATCGATAGAAGTATCAGGTTTTCTTCGGCGGGTATCTTGATAACTTGAGAACGTGACTGTTCAAGCGCAAAGGGAGTCGGCTTATCGAGAACTTCATATGGCGTCGAGCGCCACCACGTAGGCGCTGAACATGTCCGCCATCCCCTCGGCGCGGTCTGTGATTTCCTCGTCGCTACGCGGACTGAGTGAAAAGTCTTTGCCTACCGAACTGAGCGTGGCGAGGATCAGATCGCAGGCCTGCGTGCGAACGGCTTCGCTGGCCCCGGGCAGCAACTCCACCATGAATGTCGCGAAGATCCGCTTGCCCGCCGCCCGCACCTCATGGGCTTCCGGCGCATCGCGATAAAGCGGCGCCGCATCACTCAACGCGCCGCGCATCTGCGCCTCTTCGCACTCCGAGCGAATGAACGCATGCACCAGCGTACGCAGGCGTTCCAGTGGTGGCTGCTCACGATTATCCAGAATTCGTTGCAGCATCCCCGTGGTCTGCAACCACTCATCACTCTGCAAGCGAAACAGAATCGCCGCCTTGTTCGGGAAATATTGATACAGCGACCCGACACTCACGCCAGCCTTCTCCGCGACCCGCGCCGTGGTGAAACGGGCCGCGCCTTCTTTGGCCAAAACCTGAATAGCCGCCTCAAGAATCGCCGCCACCAACTCGGCGGAGCGTGCCTGTTGCGGCTGTTTGCGTGAGGAAATACGGGCGGTCTGGCGATCGGTCATGGTCAGCTCGGGCGTCGGGGCGGAATGCGAATAGCGAACAGGGCCATTCGCTCGCATCATTTGAATGCGACGAATCATTCGTATATTAGCTCCCAACTTACGGAAAACCATCATGACAACCTTGACCACCGAACCGCTGGCGACCCTGATCGAACGCCTCTACACCCAGGCCAGCACCGCCACCAGTCCGGCGTTGAACGACGTGTCCAATGAAGAACGCGAACGCCTGATGCACAGCAAAACTGAATACCGCGAGCTCTACGGCATGCTCAAAGACCTGTGGCTGCCCGTCTCCCGCGACACCGGCAAACTGCTGTACATGCTGGCGCGCAGCACCAAGGCCAAAGCCATCGTCGAGTACGGCACCTCGTTCGGCCTGTCCACTCTGCACTTGGCGGCAGCGATGCGGGACAACGGTGGCGGTGTGCTGATCGGCAGCGAATTTGAACCGTCGAAGATCGAACTGGCTCGGCATCATTTTGTTGAGGGCGGGGTGAGTGATTTGATTGAGATTCGCGAAGGGGATGCGCTGGTCACGCTGGCTCGTGACTTGCCATCGACTGTCGATTTAGTTCTGCTCGATGGTGCGAAAGCGCTGTATGGCGACGTGCTGAAACGGGTGGAAAAACACCTGCGACCGGGTGCGCTGGTGGTGGCGGACAACACCGATTACTGCCCGGAGTATCTGGCGCATGTGCGCTCGCCGGGGAATGGTTACGTGAGCGTGCCGTTTGCGGATGATATTGAGGTGTCGATGCGGTTGGGGTGATAGCGTTCGCTGCCGAGTGCTCCCGGCAGCCAGCGAATATCCGGAAACAACCTCCCGATTGCCAAACCCAGATTCGCCTGCTTGCATGCCGACTCCATGTCAGCAGGCAGTCAAGGAGACAAGCAATGAAAACCATGGTGGTCGGCGCAAGCAAAGGATTGGGCAGGGCGTTCATCGATGGATTGGGCGAACCGGGAGACACGCTGATCGGTGTCTCCCGGACGCGTCCCGACAACCTGACACCCCAAGCGGGCGTCGAGGTGAGCTGGGTAGAGGCCAATCTCGGCGAGCCGGCAAAAGCCGCGCAGGTCATCGAACAGGCTGTGGCTGCTGGCGGCCTGGATACCTTGATCTACAACCTGGGCATCTGGGAAGAGTTGGCCTTCGAGCCGGGCTATGACTTCCTGTCCGACCAGGACGAGCAGGTGGAAGCCATCGTCACCTGCAACATCACCTCGACCATTTTGTTGATCAAACGCCTGCTTCCGCTGCTGCTCAACAGCGCCAACCCAAGAATCATACTGACCGGCTCAACCTCGGGCCTGCCGCAAAGCGGTCGCCCCGAAGTTACCTTTGGCGCCTCCAAGTTCGCGTTGAAAGGCATCGCCGACGCACTGCGCGAAGGCTACCGCCAGCAACGCCTGGGCGTGACCTGCCTGAACCTGGGCAACCTGAATACCGACGATGCACTTCAGACGCCAAGAGCCATTGCCGAGCAGCGGGGAGAAGGCCATTTCATTCCGGTGCATGACGTGGTGCAGGTGGTGCGCATGATCTTGAGTCTTTCTTGCGCGAGTTTCGTCAGGGACATTACTTTGCCGGCGATACTGGATGAGCGTTTCTGAAGGGTTGCCACTTTTTTGGAGCGATAAAGCGGAATCCTTCTACGATCAAGTGATGACGCGCAAGGAGTGGTCTTGATGGATTACCTGATTCGAAACGCTACGCATGCAGATGCGCCAGCGATCAGTCGAACGATCATCAGCGCTTTGCGCGAATCCAACGGTCAGGACTACTCCGCCGAAATCATCGAGCAAGTGGCGCAAAGCTTTTCTCCCCCGGCGATCCTTCATCTGTTGAGTGAGCGTCAAGTCCTCGTGGCTACGGCCGGCAGTCATATCGTCGCAACCGCAAGCCTTGATCACGACATTGTCCGAAGTGTGTTTGTCGACCCGCGCTATCAAGGAAAGGGTATCGGAAGATACTTGATGGAGAGGATTCAATCACTTGCCATCAATGCGGGGCTGAACCAGCTGCGTGTGCCTTCTTCAATCACCGCAGAAAGCTTCCATGCTTCGCTTGGGTTTGAAAAGATTCGAGACGAGTTTCACGGGGCGGAGCGCACGGTCATCATGGCGAAGGCATTGGAGCTGTAGCGTCCCAGAGTGCAGAGAGGCACGAGGCACGAGGCAAAAGAATGGATTACATCCTCGATATCCTGCTCAACCGGCTGGCTCATCGAATCGGGGTCTACGTGCTTGGCTTGCTGAGTAGCGGTCGATTCAAGGGTGAAAGTGGTTTTGCCTGGGGCTGGGCAGTCGCCGTCGGTGGGGTGGTGCTGTTGGCACCGTTCGTGGCATTCATCGCTTTGCTCATCCAGTTCCGCAGCGGGTAAAAGCCAATGATCATGGGTCGCCGCGCAGGCTTCGCGCCTTCATTGTAAGAAGTAGGGCAGATCTATCATCACGCTTCGTATTCATAGATCTGCCCCCCCCCGTTTTTTTAAAACAATAACGCCCAAGGGTTTGGCACGTCCTGGATGATTAGGACGGCTTAATGCCTTGGGCGGGATGTGGGTGACGGAAAAAAGGATACGACTTGAGGGCGAGCCCTGAAAGCTGGCGCTTTCTGGCGAATTTGTAGGCACTTGCGTAAGAGTTTGTAGGCTTGTGTAGGGAGTGTCAGGACTATTTTCACGTTCAGGATTAATAGGTCGATCCCCATTTTTCCTGATCTGTTGCTGACGGCTCCCAACACGCGGCGAGAGTACGCCTTGCTTCAGAACAGACCTTCGAGGCATTTTTCGATTTGATCCGCCATATATTCGACAGGATTCGTCTATCGTCTAAAAAATCATCATGGGGTCAGGATCAGGGAGCTGATCATGAATCGTCAGGAAGACCTTAACGTCATCTGGAAGCGGATATTCTGGCTTTTCATAGCCTTGCTGGGGCTGGCGATTGCCGTCACTTACAGTCTGCCCGACTACAAAGTGCCCTTTATCGTTTGTATCGCCGGGAATATCGGCGGCTACGTAGGGTTTCACAGACGACTGTCGATACTCACTGATCCGGAAATCGAAAACCTCTCCAGATCATGGTTCGCCTTGATACTGCCTTCATTCATAGGCGGGATATTGGCGGGGCTCTTGTATCTTTTGTTCCTCTCCGGCGTTATCAAGGGCGATCTGTTTCCGGTGATCGTTCCAGACGATGATCCGCAGTGTTTGAAGCAAATCTTCAACGATATTTTTTGCCAGCATGCGGAAGGGTATGCGGCCTATGCCAAGTTGCTGTTCTGGTCATTTGTGGCGGGCTTCAATCAAGACTATGTCGTTGACCTGATCGAGAACATAAAAGGCTCCGACAAAAAGGCGGGCTGAAGCAGGAGCAAAAAAATGCTCACCAATTTCTGCTGAATGAAGGCTTGCCGACCCATCAGTCAATGATCTGCAACCCGATCAATCACCACCCGACGAGCATCGCGCCTTACCGCCTGCGGAGGCACGCCAAACCCCCGAATAAACGCTTCACGCATATGGCGGCGATCACGAAAACCCGATTCGCTGGCGATGACGTCGAGAGAATGGCGGCTCTGTTCAATCATCAAACGAGCGGCCTCCAGGCGCAGGCCTTCGATGGCCTTGGCGGGCGACTGACCGGTTTCTGCGCTGAAAATACGGGTGAACTGGCGAGGGCTCAGGTGCGCCACGCCGGCCAGTTCCTCGACACTGATCGCGCGGTTCAAATGTTTTCGCGCAAAGTTCAGAGCACTCTGGATACGGTCGGACTTGGGCGCGAGGTCGAGCATTTCCGAGTGCTGCGACTGCCCACCGGACCGGTGCTGGTGCATGACCAGTTTGTGCGCCACCGAGCGGGCGACTTCGGCCCCCAAATCCTTCTCCACCATGCCGACCGCAAGATCCAGCCCGGCAGTCATGCCCGCTGACGTCCAGAAGGAGCCGTCGACGATATAGATGCGGTCGACCTCGACGCTGATTTCGGGATGGCGCTTCTGCAAGGTCTGGGCGTAGGCCCAGTGGGTTGTCGCACGTCGGCCGCTCAACAGACCTGCTTCGGCGAGGATGAAACCGCCCGTGCAGATACCGACAGTGCGTCTGGCCTGGCTGCCGGCCTTGCGTACGAAATCGAGCACTGCCGTAGGCGTTTCGTTTTTCACAGGGTCGTTGACCCCGACAACGATCCACGTATCGGCCAGTCCGGGCGCCTGAAGCGGGCGCGTTTCCAGGGCCAGCCCCAGCGAGGAACGCACCATGCCGCCGTCCGGCGAGAAGTTTTCGACGCTATAGAAGGGCTCCTCGGCGATCTGGTTGGCGAACTCGAAAACAGTCTGGGTCGCCAGCGAGAGCACCTGAAAGCCGTCGGTGAGCAAATAGCCTATGCGATGCATGGTTTTATCTCGAATGTCCTGAATCACTACCCTATACGTCATTTGAGATATCGCCTAGCCGTCGCATGCTGTTCTCCAGTGCTTCCCACCACCCTGGAGACTCGACATGACTCAATCCCGCCTCGGTACTGCCCTGATCACTGGCGCTTCGTCCGGCATCGGTGCCGTTTATGCTGAACGCCTGGCCCGCCGTGGCCACGACCTGATCCTGGTCGCGCGAAATCGCGACCGTCTCAATGCCCTCGCCAAACGCCTGAGTGACGAAACCGGTCGCAACATAGAAGTCTTGGCCGCTGACCTGTCCGACCGGGCCGATCTGGCACGGGTCGAAGAGCGACTGAAGACCGATGCCAGCATTTCTCTGCTGGTGAACAACGCCGGCGTTGGCGCGACACAGCCCTTGCTGGAGTCGAACGTCGACAAACTCGAAGACTTGCTCACGCTCAACGTGAACGTGCTGATGCGACTGACGTACGCGGCTGTTCCGGGTTTTGTCGCCCGTGGCGGCGGCACACTGATCAACATCGCCTCGATCGTGGGCATTGCCCCGGAGTTGTTGAATGGCGTTTACGGCGGCTCCAAGGCCTTCGTCCTGGCGTTCAGCCAATCCTTGCGCCACGAACTGGCGGACAAGAACGTGCGCGTTCAGGCAGTCTTGCCCGGCGCGACGGCCACCGAGTTCTGGGGCGTGGCCGGCACACCGCTGGAGCATCTGCCGGAAGCCATCGTGATGCGTGCGGAAGATATGGTGGACGCGGCACTGTCCGGCCTCGATCAGGGCGAGTTCGTCACCATCCCGGCGCTTCCGGAGATTGCTGATCTGGATGCCTACGAGGCTGCGCGTCAGAAGCTCATGCCCAATTTGTCGTTGAGTGAGGCGGCTGCACGTTATCGCACTGGAGCCTGACGCAGGCATTGAAGCAAAAAATGAGGCAGACCTTTTATCCCGTCACCGGATAACAGATCTGCCTCATTTTCATTTGTTCGTATGGGAAATCACACCGCTCATATATTGGTGCAGCAAAAATGGGGACAGCAAAAATGGGGACAGATCTATTTTCACGCCACGGATAAACAGATCCGTCCCCATTTCAATGAATACACATCGATGCCGAGGCCGGCGCGAAATTCCCTCGCAGCTGGTAAATCAGCGGGGCAGCATCAGCCAAGGCGCACCTTCGGCAAAAGCGCTCTCGATCCACTCCTTGAACGCCATAGTCGTCGCCGTATTGAACCGCGCCGAAGGCCGCACCAGATAAACCCCGGTGTCAGCATCCAGTTGCCACTCGGGAAGCACCCGCACCAGACGCCCCTCGCGCAGGTCCTTGGTCATCAGCCAGTCGCCGCCGGCCAGAATCCCCACGCCCATGCGCGCGGCACACAGCTGCGCTTCGTTGTCGTTGCTGACCAGACGGCTGCGGACTTTGACGGTTTGTTTGTCATCGCCTCGAGTCAGGCGCCATTCGGGATACGAATGCAGCCCGGTGAACCCCAGGCAGTGATGAGCGGCAAGATCCGCCGGTATTTTCGGCTCGCCGTGCTGTTGAAGGTAGGAGGGCGCGGCACACAGGATTCGGCGGTGATCGCAGAGCTTTTTCGCCACCAGCCGATTGTCCGCCAGCTCGCCGATGCGGATCGCCGCATCGAAACCTTCGGCGACGATATCGACAAAGCGCTCGGCATATTCAACTTCCAGCGCCACGTTCGGATGGGTCAAGGCAAACGCCGAAACGATATCGCCCAGCCACAGCCGCCCCATGGCGGCCGGCAGGGCAATGCGCAAACGCCCGCGAACCTCGGCGGCACCCTCGCGCGCATCCTGCTCCGCTTCGGCAATCAGGCTGACCGCATGCCCGAACCGCGCCACCAACCGTTGGCCCTCATCGGTGAAGCGCAATTGCCGGGTGGTGCGCTCGATCAGCCGCACCCCCAGCCGCGACTCCAGCGCGCTGAGCCGTTTCGACAGCACCGAGGGATGGCGCTGCAACGTCCGGCCCGCCGCCGCAAACGAGCCGTGCTCGGCCAGGGCCAGCAGGGTGGCGACTTCATCGGCCTGACGGCTATCGAACAGATCCATGCAACGACAACCCTCGTGGATGACGCGAAAAAGGACTCAAGGCACCAGCACAACCGCCCCCGGCAAACCGCCCCGGTGCAGATCGGCATGGGCCCGGGCGGCGTCCGCCAGCGGATAACGACGCCCGACATTGGGCTGGATGATACCGGCGTCAATCGCTTGCAACACGTCCTTTGCACGCTGCTGGTATTCCTCCGGCGTGGCGGTGTGGGCGGCGAGGGACGGTCGGGTCAGGAACAACGAACCCTTGGCATTCAGGGTGCTGATCTCGACCGGCGCCGGCGCACCCGACGCCATGCCGAACGACACCAGCAACCCTCGCGGACGCAGGCAATTCAACGACGCCTCAAAAGACACCCGGCCAATCGGGTCGTACACCACATCCACTTTCTTGCCCTGAGTGAAGTCGCTCACCGCGTCGGCCAGCGTCGCCGCATCGAACACTAACACCTCATCACAACCCGCCAACCTGGCGCGCTCGACACTCCCGGCGCTGGACACCACACCAATCACCAACGCCCCCAAATGCTTCGCCCACGGCACCATGATCTGCCCCAGCGCACCGGCCGCGCCGTAAATCAGCACCGTCGAACCCGGCCCGACCGGGTAGGTGGACTTGAGCAAATACTGCGCGGTAATGCCCTTGAACAGCACAGCCGCCGCGTCCTCGAAACTCAGACTGTCGGGGATCTTCACCAACCGATTGGCCGGGTAGAGGCGGGCGCTGGCATAGGCGCCGATGGGGCCCGTGGCATAAGCGACCCGGTCGCCGACGGCCACGTTCGTCACATCGGCCCCCACCGCCATAACCCGCCCGGCGCCCTCAAGCCCCAACCCGGAAGGCAACGCCAGCGGCGCGGCACCGGAACGTTGGCTCAAGTCGAGCGGGTTGACGCCAATGGCGAACTGCTCAAGCCAGACCTCACCGGGGCCGGGTGTTTGCGCGGTGGATTGCTCAAGCTGAATGACTTGAGGCTCACCGGTTTGGTGGATGACGGCGGTGGTGACCATGTTGAAGGCTCCCTTACGTTGATTGTGGGGAGAGTCTAAAGACCTGCGTGGGGAGCACTAGTTGGGTTGGTTGCAGTTCATATGTGCATTACTTGCAGTAATTGGATCAACGCACCATGGTTCGAATTCAAAGCCTTTTACTGAAACGCAAACAGCCCGGGCCGACGCCCTTCGTAGTTAACGAGGGTGCCGGCCCGGGCTGTTTTGCATTCCATAACCTTGAGCCTCGCTTTTGCATGCAATAGCAGGGGACTCAACAAGTCGCGCTGTAGAAGCCGCCGCGAACGGCTACTACAGCCATCGCCGGTTACGCGACCTCGACGTGATCAAGCGCCTGATTCACCGCCAGCTCGGCAATCATCACCACCTGCGCAATACCGATCGCCGTCTTGCGATGCGACGGATCGAGCGTTGCCGCGAAATTGCTGAGCATCTCACTCGCTGCGCCCAGGTTTTCGCTGGCGTTGGCCAGTAGGCATTCGGTGTTGTACTTCGGATTGGCCAGGTACATCCGCTCGGGCTCGTTCAAGGACGACATGATCCCGGCGGCGGGGAAGAGGTAGTGATCCAGCGCGCGCTCGGCGGCGTCGTGGAGTTTTTTGGAGTTTGGGGATTCGTAAGGGGAGGTGGGGTCGGTTTCGGGTGGGTTGGGTGTTGGTTTGATCATGGTGAAACTCCTTGTGTCGTCATCAGGAGCCATCACCCACTCGCTACCAAACGTTGGGTGGTGGCCATACGCAGGTTGGTAGACCGGGACACAAGGAGACCGGCGCGCCCGAAGACGCCCTGTGCATGGCCACCATAAAACCGGGGCGATTGACCGCCGCGATGGTGAGCTCTGCATCTTGTGTTTGTCTCGGGCTACCAAACCCCATCACTGTTTTTCAGTGACCGGGAAACGATAAGACCCGCGTCGTAGACGCACAAGCCGGCGGATTCTGGCGTAGTCGTAGGCAATGGCGCAAGGCGTTGTAGCCTCGGGGAAGTTACGGCGGGTTGCTTTAAACGGACCTGTTTAAGCGTTCAAAGCCTGGAGGAAATCTCCTTCCAGATGTAGCCGTAGTTGTATTGCAGCCAGCGAACCAACGCCTTATCAAACTGCCTGCGAAACCAATTGTTCTCCCTGGCAGCCAGCCTTTCCTCGATCATTACCCTGAGCGAGTCTGGATCAAAGCCAGTCCATACCGGAGGCACAGCAGCCACAAGGTTGGTGAAGCACACCGGCGCGACCTCTGAATAAAGGATTTCGTAGAGCACATCTGGATCGATGCCTCTGACCTCCGCAGCTACATAGTCGTATTCGACCGGTAAATCGTTGAAAGGCCATGAGAGTGCGGATCTGATGTCGGTCAGCCGCGGTTCACTTAGAAAATGTCCCAATACAAAAACCTTCTGCTTCGCGTCCAGCGTATGGCGTGTATGCGTTTTGATGGTACTGAGCTATACCTCAATGACCACATTGCCTAGGAGATGACCATGAGTAAAGACCGAGATAGAACTTTCTCCGGACGGAATTAGGGGACTTGGGGAAGTAAGAGCAATGACACGGAGCGCGTCGAGCGTGCGCAGTACTTGAATTGACCTCCCCGAAAAACTTTCGCGAAATTTTCAAGAGTCAGGGCGAAGTCGAATTGAAAACAACATGTCGATGGATGAACTCTCGACGAAGACATGATCGCTCCAAGTGATGATTGAAGCTCGGCGAAGTTAATCTCTAATAAGGACTTTGGTTTTGAAGATAAGTAATAGGTTCTGTTCTAGAGAGAGGCTTGATCGGTTTTTAGGTTGGTTGTTGCTCGCGATAAGTTAACGTGGTCTAGATGTTGATTGGAGATCTGGGCGCTTGGTTATAGCTGAATTTAAATTAGACTTACTTATATGTGGTTTTAATTTTGGAGCGTGGCGATGATAGGTTCAGTTTGGAATAAGTGGGATCTTCACTTGCACTCACCGCTAACTAATCTAAATAATAACTATAAGAATGTGAGCATTGATGATTTCGCAAGAAAAATTAAAGAGAAAGAACTGGCTCTTGTGGGGGTTACCAACTATTTTTATTTTAAGGAAGATGAGTTGGAGAAGGTTGGAGATGCTCTATCTAGAGTAGGTTCGCGAGCAACGGTCTTGGGGAATGTTGAGTTAAGAATAAATCAGCCAAATAAAGATGGTGAGTGGATAAATATACATATAATATTTTCTGAGCATGTTGCTACAAGAACTATTAATCACCTTCTGTCAAAGCTAGTTGTTACCAATACGACAGAAGATGGAAAAGCGATTTGGTGTTCAGAAGAATCTTTCAACTCCAGTCGCTTAGACGCTGGCCAAATCGTGGTTGATCCGCAAGCCGTTATTCAGCATTTAGAAAATAGCCTGACAGTTGGAAAGGATTTTATCGTTGCGATGTGCCCAAATGGTTATGGTGGATTTCAGCCAAATAAAAATGAAGGTAGATCCGTAGCCGTCGCCCTTGAAATAGATAAATTCAGTAAGATAATCTTTGGTCGACCCAAGGATCGTGATTTCTTTTTGTTAACAACTCGCTTCCCAAATGCACCCGCAAAACCGGTTTTTACATGTTCTGATGCCCACTCAATAGATCAAATCGGGGAGAAATTTACCTGGGTAAAAGCGAAGCCAAATTTCCAAGGTCTACGTCAAACGATATTTGAGCCGGCCGATAGGGTTCAGCAGACAGATGATTTCATCGATAGGAGTTTCGTTAAGCCATATTTTAGTAATATTTCGATTGAGGGGAAAATATTTGAAGGTGGAGAGATAAGTTTTTCTGAACAGAATATTCCGTTAAATCCCAATATGGTGGCAATTATCGGCGGTCGAGGTACGGGTAAGAGTTTACTTCTTGATGCGATTTTTTCTAGATTGGGTAACTGCCAAGGGACGGATAGAGTAAGGAATGTCAAGGTGGAGAAACTATCAATAACCCTGAATCAGGGAGGGGGTGATGGGGCTGAAATCGAATTTAACGACTTGTCGGAAGACTCTTACTCATATTTGCACGTGTCCCAAGGGAATATACATAGCTTCAGTAAAGATCCTGCTGCATTAAGTGACGAGATAAAGAGGATGTTAGGCATAAGGTTCAAACCTTACGACCCAATCGCTACGCAGGAACTTACACAGAATCTTGGTGAGTATCGAGCTTTTGTTGAGTATTGGAAAGCTAAGGACCAAAACGGCGCGCAGATCAATACGCCACGATACCAAAATGAAATAATTGAGAAAAACACGCAACTAATCAGTACTCTAACTAATCCGCAAAATCATGCATTGATTGAGCGGTATCAAGCCAATTCCAGTACTATAAATGAGAAAAAAGCTTTTACCGGCAGGTCGTTGGAAATACTATCAGAGGTTAAGCGCTCTATCGAGCAGCTTAATTTGAGAGTGTCCGAGTATAATGGATATCGTGATTCGCTGAAAAAAATGCCGCACATAGTTGTGGATGAAATAATCCAAGTGATAGCTCTTAATATTGGGAGTGCGGATGCGCATATATTGGAGCTGGAAAGGGATAATAATGACATACGGGCCGAATTTGCGAGCCAAGGTATAAATCAAGATATATCATCGCTGTTGCATAAGGTGGCGGATTCTCAGTTCGCAATTGATCAAGCAAAAAACAAAATTACTGAGATTGATTCGAAAACATCCGAATATCGCAATTATGTCGCGAGAAGGGGGGAGTTGGCCGGAAAGTATAATTCGTACGTTGAAAATACTCGTCTAGAGATTGATAGTGCTTTTGGTCTTTTGCAACAGCAAAATCCAGCCTGGAATGAGGAGCAAAATAATCTTGTCCAGCATATATTGAAAGATATAAATATAATTGGTAGGACCGTTTTTGATATCGCCTCTTTTTATTCTGGACTTGAGCGTTGCATAAATCGGGGGAAATTTCGAAGCTCTGGTGAGCAAACCTCGCTGGATAAGTTGGTGGCTACTTTTGGCGTAAGAGATAAAGAAGATTTTTTTCGACTCCTTTCTGGTCAAAAAATTATCAATATAGAAGGAGCGCTAATTTCGGCGGAGGAGTTTTTTTGGAAGGATGAGTTTTTTAATCAAGGAGGAAGGTATGAGTTGATAAATTATCTATTTTCTCCTGGAAGTATTAAGGATTATTTATACGTTAATGCTGATTTTACATACAAGGGGAAGCCTGTGAGCAAGCTTTCTGTGGGGCAGCGAGGTACGTTCTATGTGTGTCTTAAGCTTGCTACAGATCCATTTGGAAGCCCTTTTATATTCGATCAGCCAGAGGATGATCTTGATAATGAGTTTATTGTAAGTCAGTTGGTGCCTCTGTTTAATACGATTAAAAAATACCGTCAGGTGATTATAGTTACTCATAATGCTAATTTGGTTGTTAACTCAGATGCAGAGCAAGTTATCGTGGCTGATAATGATGGTGACTTGATATCCTACTCCGGCGGCGCTTTGGAAGAAGGAGATGTGAGGACTGGAGTAGGGGTTAGGTCAAAAATATGTTCTATTCTTGAAGGTGGTCATGTGGCTTTTGAAAGGAGAGAGCAGAAATATGGAATATAAAATCGATATGGCAAAAGAAAAAAACTGATTTGAGAGTGTTTAGAGGGGCTGATTTATTTTTAATGCAGTGATTATGAAGGTAAATCAGTTCCTTTGTTTGCTCATTAGCTGCTACTAATTTATCTGGTGTCGAGCTTCAGTTGTAGAAAATAAAACGCGAAATTTTGAGCAGGTTGTTAAGCTTTGTCTAATGCAGATCTGACAGCACGAGAGAAACACTCCATAGCTTTCTTGTCTGTCGTCAATGCCTCTCTCAAACCACGGGAAATTTCTAACTGAAGGCCTTTCTCTTTGATCCCACGATTACAAATATTGTTTTTTTCGCGCCCTTGAAGATTCGGATTTTTATTCCAGTCTGCGACGAAGCCACCAGCCCTAAGGTGGCAGATCAGTGATACGCAGAGTTGTTCTTCTAATCCCCCAACGTTTACGAAGTGGTCACTCCCTTTTTGGCCGTGAAACGTTACAACCATCTGAGCAGATTGCGCAATATCGAGTCCTTTCGGCTCGTCAAAGCGTGAGCTAGTGATATGTAAGTCTGTATTGTTGTCCGGCTTGCAACCTTCGAATAAATAATAGGTGAGATCCTCTCCTGCGACACTCAAGCATATTTCTGATGTTCCAAACTCGATTTTTCCGGCGTGAGGAGCGATTAAAGCTATTGCACTATTCCGTTGTCTAACGACGATTCGGTAGGCCTCATCGGACTCTGATCCTGAAAGGGCTGCAAAATTGACGTACTTGTCGGACATAGGTTCGGCTCCCTGGGCGGACTAAGGTCGTCTCAGCAGTCTAGCCACTATCTTGCTTTCTACCGAACTGGCTCCGATCTCACACATCTCGAACGCGGCTTGTAGCAGTAAACAATCGTGGTAGAGCATCTGCGTTCGGTGGAGCCAGTAATAACCTAAGCCTTAACCCACCGCCCCCGACTCCAAGCACTCAACGAATCCACCCCCCAAACCAAAATCAGCATAGCCAAAATCACCGTCCCCGCCTGCGCCTCCTGAAACAAACTCAAGCTCACATACAACATCTGCCCCAACCCCCCAGCCCCGACAAACCCCAGCACGCTGGCCATCCGAATATTGTTCTCCCACCGATACAAACAGTACGCCAGCAACTGCGGCGCCAGGTTCGGCAGCGTGCCGTAGCAGAACGCCGTCACCGGATTCCCCCCTTGCAACCGAATCGCATCCGCCGGCTCCGGCGGCGTGTTCTCCAGCGCTTCAGCAAACAACCGTCCCAATACGCCCGTGGTGTGCAGGGCTAGGGCCAGTGTCCCGGCATTCGGCCCAAGCCCAGCCGCAAGCACCATCAACGCAGCCCACACCAATTCAGGAATCGCGCGCAGGGCATTGAGCAGCAGGCGCGCAGCACTCTGAAAAAACCACCCAAACCGGCCAGCGGCGGGAAGCGCCAATAACAGCCCCAACACGGCAGCAAGCAGGGTGCCCAGCGCAGACATGGCCAGCGTTTCCATCGACCCGCGCAAGATGGCGCTTAGGTAGTCAGCGCTGAAGTCAGGGCTGAGAAAACGCGCCACATACAGGCCCATCTGTTTCAGGCTGGTAGGGCTGCCAAGTTCTTCAAGATCGAGGCCGAGGTAGGCGAACGAGGCGATAACGGCTGCAACGATGGCGAGAATCAGCAACGGATTGATCAGGCGTTTCATGCCAGCCTCCAGCGCAGCAGGCGGCTGAGTTGGTCGGCGCCGAGGACGAGCAGGAGGAAGGTCAGGAGCATGCTGGCGACTTCGCCGCCGGCGAACATGCGGATCGATAGGTCGATCTGTTGGCCGAGGCCGCCGGCGCCGACGAAGCCCATGACCACCGAGGCGCGGATGGCGCATTCCCAGCGGTAGACGGTGTAGGAGAGCAGTTCCGCCGCGACGTTGGGCAATACGCCGTAGGCGAAGCTGGCGAGGCGGCCGCTGCCGGCCTGGAGCAGGGCGTGGGCCGGGCGTTGGTCGGTGGATTCGTAGATTTCGGCGTAGACCTTGCCGAGCATGCCGCTGTAGGTGATCGCGATGGCCAGCACGCCCGCCGCCGGGCCGAGGCCGACGGCGCGCACGAACAGCAGCGCCCAGACGATTTCCGGCACGCTGCGCAGGAAGATCAGCAGCCCGCGCACCGGCCAGCGCAGCAGGCGGCCCAACAGGCTCGGGCGGCCGCTGCGGGAGGCGGCGGTCAGCGACAGGGCGCGGCTGGCGAGCAGGCTGGCCGGCACTGCTAGCAGCAACGCGAGAGCCATGCCGGCGGTGGCGATGGCCAGGGTTTGCAGGGTGGCTTTGAGGAGTAGTTGAAGAAACTCGCGATCATGCTCCGGCGGCCAGAACATCGACACGAAGCGGCCCATTTCACTCTGGCTGTCGGCGTGAAACAGCACGCCCAGATCCAGTTCGCTGAGCTGAATGCCGGGCCACAGCAAGGCAATTGCCAGCCCGGTCAGCAGCAACCGTGGCAGTGCGGCGGGGTCGCGGGTGTCGGCGCTCAGCATCGCGGAATCTGCACAACCAGCGGCGCGACGGCGGGCGCCGGGGATTGCAGTTGTTCGTTGGCGTAGAGGGTGTCGAGCATGTCGCGGCTGACCTGCGCGGACGGGCAGTCGAACAGGATCTGCCCCTCGCGCAGACCGACGATGCGCGGGAAGTGCGACAGCGCCAGTTCCACCGCGTGCAGGCTCGCGACCAGCGTGACGTTGTGCTCCCGGGCATGGCGCGACAGGATCGACAGCGTGTGCCCGGCCAGCACCGGGTCCATGGCCGAGACCGGTTCGTCCGCCAGCAAAACCTCCGGCGCCTGATACAGCACGCGGGCGATGCCGACTCGCTGCAATTGTCCGCCGGACAGTTGCTGGCATTGGCTGAAGAGTTTGTCGGCCAGATCCAGTCGCGCCAGTGCGGCGCGGGCGCCGGGTACATCGAGTGGATGCAGCAGATTGATCAGGCTTTTGCCCAGGCTCCATTGGCCGAGTTTGCCGGCCAGCACCGCCGTCACCACCCGTTGCCGGGGCGGCAGGGGCGGCGCCTGATGGATAAGACCGATGCGGGCGCGCAGGCGTTGACGCCCACGGGCGGACAAATGCCAGGCGCGCTCGCCCAGCACTTCGATGTCGCCGCTGCTGGGTCGAATGGCGGTGGCCAGCAGGTTGAGCAGGCTGGATTTGCCGGCGCCGGACGGGCCGATGATTGCGACTTGCTCACCGGCCTCGATGTGCAAATCCACACCGCGCAGCGCGTCGACGCCGTTGCCGTGGCGCAGAAAAACCTGATCGAGGCGCAACGTCATTTGAGCAGTTCGGCGGCGCGGGCGGCTTCCTCGATGCCTTTGTAATTGTCCGGGCTGGTCGCGATGAAGCGGCTGGCGGCTTGCAGGTCGAGGATTTTCTTGTGCTCGGGGTTGGCCGGGTCGAGGTCGAGGAAGGCTTGTTTGATCTTCGCCGTCAGCGCCGGGTCGAGGGTGCCGCGCACCGTCCAGTTGTAATCGAAGTAGGCCGGGGTGGTGGCGAAGACCTTGACCTTGTTGGTGTCGACCTTGCCGGCATCCACCAGTTTCTGCCAGACGCTGGCGTTCAGCACACCGGCGTCGACTTTGCCGGCCTGCACCCAGGCGACGGTTGCGTCGTGGGCGCCGGAGTAGCCGACGCGGCTGAAATAGCTTTCCGGTTTGATGCCGTCCTTGAGCATGAAATAGCGCGGCATCAGGCTGCCGGACGTGGACGACACGGAGCCGAAGGCGAAGGTCTTGCCCTTGAGGTCGGCGAGGCTTTTGACGTTCGGGTCGGCGGTGATGAATTTGCTGGTGAACTGCGCGTCTTGTTCGCGCTGCACCAGCGGAATCACCTTGGGATCACTTTTCAGTTGTGCCTGGACGAAGGTGAAACCGCCGAGCCACGCCATGTCGAGGCGGTTGGTGGCCAGTGCTTCGACCACTGCCGGGTAGTCGGCCACCGGCACAAACTCGACTTTCATGTTCAGTTGCTTCTCCAGATAAGACCCCAGCGGCTCGAACTTGCGCAGCAGTTCGGTCGGGGCTTCGTCGGGGATCGCGCTGACCTTCAACACGTCGGCGGCTTGCGCCAGCACGGCGGACAGGGACAGGGCCAAACCAGCGGTCAGTGCCAGGGTTCGCTTGAGCATGGAATTCTCCGTTTCGTGGGCATCAAGATCAGTGCGCCGACGATGGGCAATCATCGTCGGGTGCACCGTCAGGGTAGACGAAACGGAGCGTGGTTGCGGTGTGGTCACGCCACGGGCAGGCGCGCCACCCATTTCCCGCCGCCGGCATCATCCTTCAAGGCACGCAGGGCCTGGGGCAGTTCGCGGAAGTCGAACGTTTGCAACGCCGGGCCGATCAGGCTGCCGTCGAACAGGGCTTGCAGCAGGTGTTCGCCGTTGCGGCGCAGCGATTGGCGATCCTGCAGGCTGGCGTGGGTGTGGTAGCTGTTCAACGCGACTTCGTGCAACGAAATCGCAGAGCTGAACGCCGGAACCGGCGCGGTTTCCTGACGATCCTGAATGCACACCAGATGACCGTTGTAGCCCAGCATGCTGGCCATTTCTGCTGCGTGAGCGCCGCTGACCGTGTCGAACACGGCGTGCAGGCGACGTTCGCCGAGGCTGGCCGTGAGTGCGGTTTTCCAGTCCGGTTCGCGGTAATCGAACACGCCGACCGCACCCAAAGACTTAAGCTTTTCATGATGCGCGCCGGACGCGGTCGCCCAGACCCGCCACCCGCGTTGCACCGCCAGTTGCACCAGCAGCAGGCCAACCGCGCCGCCGGCGCCGATCACCAGCACATCAGCCGGGCCATTCGCAGGGACTTTTTCCACGGCTTGCCACGCGGTCAAACCGGGGCAGGGCAGCGATGCGGCAGCCGCATCATCGAGCGCAGCGGGCACCGACAGCACGGTGGCGGCGTCCAGCAGGCAGTACTCGCCGAAGCTGCCATCGCTCGCCAACGATTGGTGATACGCCACGCGACTGCCGGGTTGCAGGGTCACGCCCGCGCCGGCCGCGACCACCACGCCCATCCCGTCGACACCCGGCACGCGGCCGGTGCTCCATGCGGGATGGCCCCACTCGATGATCTTCCAGTCCACCGGGTTCAGGGCGATGGCGCGGTTGGCCACCAGCACCTGGCCGGGGCCGGGTTGCACGAGGGTTTTGCGGGTCAGTGTCAGGCCATCCAGCCCTTGGCCGGATGTCCAGGCCCAGGCTGCGTAATCGGTTTGCATTGTGCGGTTCTCATGAGTTCGATGGCCGTCAGTATCCCGGTCTGCGGACATGAGAAGAACCGGCCCTGGGTCAAAGGTGTTTTGCGCAAAAATCAGCAATGCCCCGCAGCGCTTCAATCAACCTGCGCAAACCGCTCCACCAGCCAGTCGATAAACACCCGCACCCGATTGCTCAAATGCCGGTTCGGCGGATACAGCACATGAAACGGGTAGGCTGGCGGACGCCAGTCCTCGAGGATCGGCACGAGTTCGCCGCGCTCTATCGCCGTCCTCACGGTGTAGTTGAAAGTGTGGATGATCCCCAGCCCGGCGAGCCCGGCCGCCAGGTGCGCGTTGCTTTCGTTGACGCTGATCAGGCCTTTGCCTTCGATCTGATGGCGTTCGCCGTTGCGCTGGAAGTTCGACGGCAGGATGCGCCCGGTGGAGGCCGAGCGGTAGGCGATCACCTGATGGCTGGCCAGTTCGAGCGGGTGGCTCGGGGTGCCATGGCGTTGCAGATAGTCAGGCGTGGCGCAGGTGGTCCAGGACACTTCGCCGAGGCGGCGCACGGCCAAGGTTTGTTCGGTCAGCGGGCCGCCGCGAATCACGCAGTCGACGCGTTCGCTGATCAGGTCTACCGGGCGGTCGCTGACGCCCAGATCAACCTGAATGTCCGGATAGCGTTCGAAGAATTTTGGCAGTTCGGGGATCACCAGCATCGTCGCGGTCGAGCCGCCGATGTCCACGCGAATCTTGCCGCGCGGCAGACCTTGCGCCTGGCTGAACCCCTGATCGATGTCGTCCAGTTGGTGCAGCAGTTGTTGAGTCAACTGGTAATAGGAAGCGCCGTCGGCCGTGACGGTGAGGCGGCGGGTGGTGCGTTGCAGCAGGCGCACGCCGAGGTGGTTTTCCAGTTGGCCGATCAGTTTGCTGACCGTGGTTTTCGGCAGGTTCAGCGAGTCGGCGGCTTTGGTGAACGAGCCGCTTTCCACGACGCGCGCGAAGGTGCGGATCGCCATTAACTGATTCATTGGCTCGGGCTCAGTGGTGTAGATGCGCTGAGTATTGTGCATGTATGTGCACAAACAAAACCGATTTAGCGGATTTTTCAATTCAATCGATCGGCCTAAAGTCGCTTTCAACGGCTCACCTACGACCCGTCACCTACCTCGAAACGGTTACTGGAGATTCATCATGAGCAACAGACTTGAAGGCAAAATCGCACTGATCACTGGCGGCACCACCGGCATCGGCCTGGCTTCGGCGCAGGAATTCGTCGCCCAGGGCGCCACGGTATTTATCACCGGCCGTCGTCAGGCCGAACTGGACAAAGCGGTCGCCGCCATCGGCCCACGGGCCATCGGCATTCAGGGGGATGTGGCGAAGCTTGACGATCTGGATCGCATCTACAGCGAGATCGCCGCGAAGGCCGGGCACCTCGACATTCTGTTCGCCAACGCCGGCGGCGGGGACATGCTGCCGCTGGGTTCGATCACTGAAGAACACTTCGACCGGATTTTCGGCGCCAACGTGAAGGGTACGCTGTTCACCGTGCAGAAGGCTTTGCCGCTGCTGCGCGATGGCGCATCGATTCTGCTGACCTCGTCGACCACTTCGGTGCAGGGCACAGAGAACTTCAGCGTCTACAGCGCGAGCAAAGCGGCGGTGCGCAACTTCGCCCGGTCGTGGCTGCTGGATCTGAAACCACGGCGCATCCGCGTCAACGCGATCAGCCCTGGCCCGGTGCGTACGCCAGGTCTGGCAGGGCTGGTGCCGGCGGAACACACGCAAGGGCTGTTCGATCAACTGGCGTCTATCGTACCGATCGGGCGTCTGGGCGAGCCGAGTGAGATTGCCAAGGCTGCGCTGTTCCTGGCCTCGGATGACAGCAGCTTCGTCAATGGCATCGAGTTGTTTGTTGACGGCGGCACTGCGCAGATCTGATCTGATCTGAGTTGGTTAATGCCCAGGCACTTGTTCAGTCGAGTGCCGGGGTTCTTCTGTTTCTTCGGCCGGCGCGTTATCCCAGATCAGGCGCGGGTCGAAACTCATCGCCGAGAGCATGGTGAACACGACGACCAGACCGAAAAACAGAATCCCCGGTCGCGGCTCGATATCCCCCAGCGCCTGGAATTTCACCAGCGCCGCCACCAATGCGACCACCAGCACATCGAGCATCGACCAATAGCCGATCAGTTCGACGAAGCGGTACAGCTTCGAACGCTCCTTGCGCGCCCAGTCGCTGTCGCGTTGCACGGTGACCAGCAACAGCGTCAGGGCAACGAACTTCACCCCCGGCACCGCGATACTGGCGATGAAGATGATCAGGGCGATGTCCCAGGCGCCGTGCTCCCAGAACTCCAGCACGCCGCTCATGATGGTGCTGTCGGCGCCGTTGCCGAGCATCACGGTGTTCATCACCGGCAGCAGGTTTGCCGGCACGTAAAAGGCCAGGGCGGCGAACATGTAGGCCCAGGTGCGGGCCAGCGAGTTGGTTTTTCGCCGGTGCAGCGGCGCCTCGCATCGCGGGCATTCGTGGGGCTCGTTTGTCATGTCGCAGGCCAGCCCGCAGCTGTGGCACAGGCACAGGTTGAGTTCGCTGGCGGTCGGGGGACGTTTCATGGAATCTCCCACAATTCACGTATGTCGCGCCCGGCGATGCGGATCAGCATCAGGCTGAGTGCGGCCAATGCAAACAGACCGATGCCGGGAATCACATCGAGCATGCCCGCCAGTTTGAACACCGCGACCATGGCCCCGAGCAGGCAGACTTCAAGCATGCTCCACGGCCGCAGGGCTTCCAGCCAGCGCATGCAGGTCTTGAACCCCGGCGAACGGCGCGCAGTGAGGGCGAAGCTCAAGACCCAGATCAACAGAACCAATTGAAAGGCCGGGGCGATGATGATCGAAATCGCCGCGACCATGGCCATGAAGGTGATCGGCCCCTGACTCAGCGCCAGTACCGAATCCCAGAGCGTTGCGCTGTTTTTCAGACCCTGCATGCTGATGCTCATCACCGGGTAGAAATTGGCGAACAGCCACAGCATCGCCGCCGTGAAACTGAGGGCCAAGCGTTGTTCGACGGTCATGCCGTTGTAGCGCTGGAGCACACCGCCGCAGCGCACACAGAGGGTTTTCTGGTGTCTGGCCAGCGTGACGTGTTCGTACACGCAGTCGCAATGCTCGCAGATGATCAGCGAATCGTTCGTGGCCATGGGGCGCTCGACGGGAGGAGGGCTTGAACCTATTCACTATAGAAGCGCCGGGGCATTCGGCAACTGATGTGCCTTTTGTCTGCCAGTCAGGCGCTGCGCGCAAGGCGTTCCATACTCCTGAGCCATTGACGTTGAACACGATCCATCACGAACAGGAGCAGAATCATGAGTGACAAACCGACGATTGTGCTGGTGCACGGTTTCTGGGGCGGCGCTGCGCACTGGGGCAAAGTCATTGTTGAATTGTCGCGCAAGGGCTACAGCGCGATCCGGGCGGTGGAAATGCCGCTGACCTCGCTGGCCGACGATGCCGAGCGCACGCGCAAAATGGTCGCTCAAGTGAACGGTCCGGTGCTGTTGGTCGGGCACTCCTACGGCGGGGCGGTCATCACGCAGGCCGGCAATCAGCCGAACGTGGTCGGTCTGGTCTACATCGCCGCTTTCGCCCCGGATCAGGACGAAAGCCCCGGCGGCATCACTCAGGAACATTTGCCTGCCGCTGCGCCGAATCTGGCACCGGACAGCGACGGATTCCTGTGGCTCAAGGCTGACAAGTTCCACGAAAGTTTCTGCCAGGATCTGCCTGCCGATGAAGCGCTGGTGATGGCGGTCACGCAGAAGGCGCCGCTGGCCAGCACCTTCGGCGACGTCATCAGTAATCCTGCGTGGAAGAACAAACCGTCCTGGTATCAGATTTCCAGCGAGGACCGGATGATTCACCCGGATAACCAGAAGCGCATGTCGGCGCGGCTCAATGCGAAAAAGGTCATTACGTTGAACGCCGGCCATGCGTCGTTGGCTTCTCACGCGGCGGAAGTGGCGGCGTTGATCGACGAAGCCGCCAAGGCCTGGTGATTACCACGCAACCGGTCGTGTCAGAGGACCGGTTGCGTGGCTTCCTCCGCCGCGATGGCCGCCCGCACGCTCGGACGGGATGCGATGCGCTCCATGTAGATGGCCAGCGCTGGCCAGTCCTCGATGGCGATGCTGAATGTCGGCAGCCATGTCAGCACGGTAAACAGATAGGCGTCCGCCACCGTAAAACGATCCATCAGAAACGGTTGCGTCGCGAGGATGCGGTTCAGGTAATCCAGTCGCCTGAACAGTTTGTGCTTGAAGATCGTTTTGGTCGCTTCGGCAATCTCGCTGCTGAAGAGCGGCGCGCTGCCGCCATGAATTTCCGAGCTGATGAAGTTCAGGTATTCCTGCAACCGCGAACGTTCCCAGGTGCCATTGGCCGGGGCCATCGAATGACCGGGTACGAGGTCGGCGAGGTACTGCAGAATTGCCGGGCCTTCCGTCAGTACTTCTCCGGTGTCCAGCATCAGCGCGGCCACGTAGCCTTTCGGGTTGATCTGGCGAAAGTCCCGGCCGTCGGCGGTTTGCTTGGTCTGGTTGTTGACGCGGATCAGCTCGAACTGCAGCTCCAGCTCGCGCAGCACAATGTGCGGCGACAGCGAACAGGTCATGGGGGCGAAGTACAGTTTCATGGGATCTCCTTGCAGGTGGAGTCTCAGAATCGGCTATCGCCACGGCGCTTCGCAAAGGACAAATGCAGTGCTAGCGTATGACAAAATCTCATGGACTGAAGAGGCCATATGCTTCCCCGACTGCCATCGCTCAATGGATTGCGCGCCTTCGAATGCGCCGCCCGACATATGAGCTTCACCCGCGCCGCCGAAGAACTGAATGTCACGCAGACCGCGATCAGCCATCAGATCCGTCGCCTCGAAGATGAGCTGGGCGTGCGTCTGTTCAGGCGTTTGAAGGACGGTCTGGCGCTGACCGACGAGGGCAACACCTACTTGCCGGGTATTCGCTCGGCGTTCCTTGAGCTGCGCTACTCCACCGAAAAGCTGTTGGAGTCGAGCAACAACAGCGTTCTGACCCTCAGCACGCTGGTGTCGGTGGCGTCCAAATGGCTGTTGCCGCGCTTGCCATCGTTTCGCGAGGCGCATCCGGAGATTGATGTACGGATCAGCGCCTCTACCGAGCTGGTGGATTTTCGCAAGGGTGGCATCGATGCGGCGATCCGCTACGGCGATGGCAACTGGCCGGGGTTGCGGGCTGACTGGTTGATGTCCGACGAGATCTTTCCGGTGTGCAGTCCGCGATTGTTGACCGGCGAGAACGCATTGAGGACGCCGGCTGATCTGGCGCATCAGCCGCTGCTGCACGTCAGCGGCCTGACCGCAGACGACTGGAACAACTGGCTGAGTACCGCTGGCCTGAAGTTGCCGCCCGCCAAAGGCCCGCGATTGACCTTCGATCTGGCGATGATGGCGGTGCAGGCGGCCATCGACGGCCAGGGTGTGTGCATCGGCCGTTCGACTTATGTCGATGACGACTTGCGGGCGGGCAGGCTGGTGGCGCCGTTTGATTTGCGCTTGAAATCCGAATCAGGTTTTTACCTCGTCACGCCCCACGATCAGGCCGAATCGAAAAAGATTGTGGCGTTCAGAGACTGGCTGTCGGCGGTGCTGCCAACGCCTTTTGTATAAGCGTGTATCCGTGCCGCTGTCATACACAGTCAGGTAACAAACCCCGACCTCAGGACACACCCCGAGTACATGCCTCGCTCAAAGTAGCTGCCAACACACCACTACTTCCAAGAGGGCAACACCATGCGCCGCACACTTCTGATGACCGCTGCCGCCGTACTCGTTTCGCTGACCGGCCTCGCCCACGCGGCTGACACTCAATCCGCCGCCCCGGCGAAAAGCTGGCAGCAGGGCCTGAGCCGCACCGATCTGGTCCGTCAGGATCTGGGTGCTGCCGATCGCGAAGTGATCCAGGCCCGCGTCGACTTTGAACCGGGCGTGACGTCGCCCAACCATGCGCATCCGGGTGTGGAAGTGGCTTACGTGATCAGCGGCACGTTCGAGTATCGTCTTGAAGGCCAGGCACCCGTGACGCTGAAGGCGGGAGATTCGCTGTTCATCCCGGCCGGCGTGGCGCATATCGCGAAGAATGTCGGCAACGAGAAGGGCTCGGAGCTGGCGACTTATATCGTCAAGAAAGGCGAGCCTTTGCTGATTCTCAAGCAATAACGCTTCGCGGAAAACGCAAAGGCCTGCCGCGGTGCCAGGCCTTTGCGTGGCAGATGTTCAGCGCATCATTGGGCGTGCGCCGGGTAGTCGGTATATCCACGTTTGTCGCCACCAAAGAAGGTGCTCGGGTCCGGTGTATTGAACGAAAGACCTTCACGAATTCGCCGAGGCAGATCGGGGTTGGCCAGAAACGGTCGGCCAAACGCGATGATGTCTGCACGACCGTCGATCAGGGCCTGTTCCGCCGACTCGGGGTCGTAGCCGCCGGCGATCATCAAGACGCCGTCCCACGCCGCACGCAACTGGCCAATAATCGCGTCCCAGCGTGGGTCGAAGTTTTCGTCCTTGACGGTACCGACGACGGCGGGCTCGACGAGGTGCAGGTAGGCCAGTCTCCAGCGGTTCAACGAACGCACGATGTAGCCGAACGTTGCCTCAGGGGATTCATCGCCCATGCCCATGAAGCGTCCCATGGGTGTCAGACGTACGCCGACGCGGTCGGCACCGACTTCGTGGACTACGGCGGCGACCACCTCCAGCAACAGGCGCGCGCGGTTTTCCAGGGTGCCGCCATAACCATCATTGCGCTGGTTGCTGTTGCTGTTGATGAACTGGTCCAGCAGATAGCCGTTGCCGGCATGAATTTCCACGCCGTCCATGCCGGCACTCAGCGCGTTGCGTGCGGCCCGGCGGTAGTCGCTGACGATCGCGGCGATTTCCGGGGTCTGCAATGCGCGCGGGACCGGCACGTCTCCCCAGACACCGTTGCCCTCGGCATCGACGATGAACGTCTTGCCTGGTACGGGCAATGCGCTCGGAGCCACCGGCAGTGCGTTGTCAGGTTGAAAGCTTTGGTGCGACACGCGGCCCACATGCCAGAGTTGCATGAAGATCAATCCACCGGCTTCGTGCACTTCGCGACTGACTTCACGCCAGGCGTGCACCTGTTCATCGCTATAGATTCCCGGCGTCCACGCATAGCCCTGACCTTGTCGGGAAATCTGTGTGGCCTCGGTGATGATCAGCGCGGCGCTTGCGCGTTGACGGTAATACTCGGCGTTCATGGCCGTCGGAATGTCGCCCGGCTGGCCGGCCCGTGAGCGAGTCAAAGGCGCCATCGCCACCCGGTGGGGAAGTATGTAGGGACCGAGTGCGATGGGGCGGAACAGATGCTGGGTCATGGGTGCTCTCCACTATTCGGAAATGCGTTTGGCAGGTTGGTGCCGGAAGTCAGGTCCGGCACCGGATGGCCTTACGTTAAGGGGTAGGAGGGCGCTTGATAATCCAGGCAACGGGCCGAACTGCATTGCGCGAAACGCAACGCCGGGGCGATCAGGACGGTTGCTCCGAGCGAGTCAGCGGAAGGTTCAGCCAGCGCCGCCCGGTGGCGTTCGCCACGGCATTGCCGATGGCCGCGGCCATGGGGCCCTGAACGATTTCGGCGGCACCCAGAAACGGTTGTCCCGGCTGGTCGAGCAGATGAACGTCGACCTTCCCGGGTAGTTGCGAGAAGCGCAGGATCGGATAGCCGCTCCAGTCGTAGCTGCGTACGCCACCGGCGTCATAGGCGACCTTTTCATACAGCGTCCAGCTGGTGGACTGCACGATCCCGCCTTCGACCTGATTGCGCAGGCCATCGGGATTGACGATCTGCCCTACGTCGACCGCGGTGACGACGTGATCGATCTGCACTTCTCCAGTCTGCGGATGCACTCGAAGGCGCACGGCGATGGCGCAGTAGCCCATGATGTTTTTGTAGCGAGCGAATGCGAAGCCGATACCTGCGCCGGGTTCGCGGTTTTTTTGTGGCCAGCCGGCAGCGTCGCGAACTTGCTCCACCACGGCCCGGGCCCGGGGATCGGTGAGGTGCGCCAGACGCAGTGCAACCGGATCGAGTCCGGCCTTGGCCGCCAGTTCGTCGATGCAGGCCTCGATGGCGAAAATGTTGATGTGCGCACCCAGCGAGCGCATGGCCGATGTGCGAAACGGCATCTCGGTGACGAAGTTCATGTCGATGCGCGAGGAGGCCAGGGTATACAGCGGCACCGCGTTGCGATCGCCGTCGCCTTCAGGTTGAGCGATCGGCACCGACGGCGCGGAGGTGAACGGCCGGGCCAGCAGCCGTGCCGGCAGCAAGCGCCCGGCATTGACGATGCGTTCGTTGTGAGGCGTGGTCCACAGTTCGTAGTTCCAGTCCTGCAACCGACCTTGCGCATCAAGATTGGCCTGCACTTCGGTGACCATCGCCGAGCTGTAGGGCTCCCAGAGATTTTCCTGTTCGCGCATCCATTGCACCCGCACCGGTATGCCCGGAACGCGCATGGCTATCAATGCCGCGTCAGCCGCTGCATCGTCTGCGCCGTTGTGGCCATAACAGCCGGAACCTTCGGTGTGGATGCAGCGCACACGCTCGGGTGGCAAGCCGACCATTTCGGCGATCCCTGCACGCAGGGGATACACGCCCTGAGTGTGGGTCCAGACGGTGAGGGTGTCGTCCTTGAACCAAGCCACGGCGCAGGACGGGCCGATCGAACCGTGCATCAGATATTGTTTGGTCACGCGGGCACGATAGCTGTTGTCGGTCGTGCCTTTCGGTGAGCCCTCATGGCTGATCGGATAACGGCGTGAGGGCAGGCGCTCCAGCAACGTGTGGATGTCCCGCGACTCTGGAATCGCCTGGCCGCCACTCCAGCGCGCCGACGCGTATCCGTGACGCATGGCTTTGATCGCCTGCCATTCATCATTCGCCACCACGGCAAGATAATTGCCGTCGCGAATCACCTGCACTATGCCAGACAGGATTTTGATCGACTGCGTGTCGAAGGCCTCCAGCGTGCAGCCCGGCCGAGGCGGGCGAATGACGCGGGCGTGCAGCATGCCCGGCAGGCGAATGTCCTGAACGAACGCGGCACCGCCGCTGACTTTGGCTGGAATATCCAGTCGTTGCAGCGAATGGCCGATCAGTTTGAATGACGCCGCTGGCACTGTCGGCGATTCGGTCGTGGCGTAGCGGTGCAGGTCGACATGCTTTACTGCGTCGGCATACGACATCCGTTGTCCGGTCGGGCCGAGAATGATGCCGTCCCGAGTCGTCAATAGCGCCAGTGCAACGTTCCAGTCGTGTCCGGCGGCCTCAAGCAACAGTTCACGTACTTGCGCTGCTGCATTGAACAGCGCGGTCCCGCTGTCGAAAATACTGTGGCTGCCGGCGGTGTAGCCTTCGTTCGGTGTCAGTGCAGTGTCGGCGGTGAGCAAGTTGATTGCTGTCGGAGAGACCTCCAGGCGCTCGGCGGCAATTTGCAGCAAGGCAGTTTTGACGCCGGTGCCCAGCTCGACTTTGCCGGTGTAAACGGTGATGCCTTCAGGAGCGACGCGAATCCAGGCGTCAAGATACGGATTGGTGCGCAGGCTGCCGGGGAGGTCCGGCGCCAGAACCACGGTGCCCAGCGTGTCGACTTCGGTGTCTGCCCAGGCCTTGCGAGTGGTCGGCACGAGGGCAAACGCCACCAGCAAGGCGCCACCGCGCAGGAATGCGCGGCGACTGTGATCGACTTTGTCGTTAGTGGTCATTGCGATCTCCCGTTTTGCCGGGCCACCTGGCTGATCGCTTCGATGATTCGCAGGTGAGTGCCGCAGCGGCACAGGTTGCCTGCCATGTACTCGCGAATGGTTTGTTCGTCCGGGTGCGGGTTGATTTCCAGCAATGATTGCGCGCGCATCAACATGCCAGCGATGCAATAGCCGCATTGAGCGGCCTGCTTGTCGATGAAAGCTTGCTGCAACGGGCCGGGATGTTCGGCCGTGCCGAGGCTTTCCACTGTGCGAACCTCTTTGCCCTCAACACCCGCGCAGGGCGTGAGGCAGGAAAATACCGGCTGGCCGTCGACAATCACGGTGCAGGCACCGCATTGCCCAAGACCACACCCGTATTTGGCACCGTTGAGCCCCAGATGATTGCGCAGTGCGTAGAGCAGCGGCATGTCAGGTTCCAGTTCCAGAGCCTGGGATGAACCGTTGACGTTGAGCGTGACTTGAGTCATTTCGTCTCCTGACGTAGCGCGTCGAGGGTGGCAGTAAGGTCTGTCCAGGATTGGTCGGGTCGGGCCTGCCGGCGTAGCCAGGTCGCAAGGGCGGAAAGCTGAGCGTTGTCGAGACTGGCGGCGAACGGTGGCATCACCGGTCCGGGCAGGCCCGGCGTTGCCGGGATTCCTTCGAGTACGGTTTTGAGGAAGTTGCGCGAGCTTGAGGCTTGCAGCGCTGACGTCTGCTCCAGTGACGGGCGTCCGTCGATTTCGCGCATCGGTGCGCCTTGTCCGTGACAGCCGGCGCAGGCGCTGGCGAACAGCAGGGCGCCGGAGGTTTGATCTGATGGCTCGGCGCTTGCGGTGGAATTGCGGGTTTCGGCCATTACGGTTTTCGCCGGCAGACTCAGCAGGTACTCGGCAATTGCCTGTGCATCCGCCACCGGCGAGCGCGCCAGACTGAGGCTGACCGGGCGCATCGGGCCGGCCGCCGTGCCATGTTCGTCGACGACTTCTGCGCGCAGGTAATTCACCAGTTGCTCGCTGCTCCACGGGGTTGCGCGATGGGCCATGCCGAGCAGCGAAGGCGCGTCCCAGCCATCCACCGTGCCACCCGCCAGACTTTCGCCGGTTTTTTCGGCACCGATCAGGTTCAGCGGAGAGTGACAGCCGGCGCAGTGGCCAGGCCCTTCAACGAGATAACGTCCGCGATTCCACGCGTCGGATTGCTGCGCGATCGGCGTCAGTGGCTTTGCATGCAGGAACAGCAGGTTCCAGAACGACACCAGCGGGCGGATGTTCATCGGGAAGTTCATCTGGTTTTGTCGTGGAGGTGAGTCCACGGCGGGGCCGCTCATCAGGTACGCGTAGGCGTCGGCGATGTCGTCCGCGCTCATGCGCCGGTAGTGAACGTAAGGAAAGGCGGGGTACAGAAAGTGGCCGTCGCGAGAAATCCCCTCACGCATCGCCCGTTCGAAGGCCGGGAGCGACCATTGGCCGATTCCGGTCTGTGGATCGGGGGTGATGTTGGTGCTGTAGAGCGTGCCGAACGGTGTCACCAGCGGCAGTCCACCGGCCAGATACTGGCCGCCGGGACGCGTATGACACACCGCGCAGTCACCAGCCTCGACCACTCGCGCACCGCGTTGCAGTTGCACGGAGCCGAACGTTTGCGGGCGCTCGACGGGCGCAATCGCAGGACGCCACATCAGCAGGACGGCGCCGATTGCGCCGATCGAAGCGGCCACTGCCGCACTGATCCACAGGGGCCTGGATCTCATGAAGTTGCCGTTCATGAGCAGGAGAGTGCGGTGAGTAGAGGGGACGGGTTCGGCATCATCAACAACTCCTTGAGCGACCGGGAAAGGGCGCCAATGGGGAGCCCTGCGCCAGGTGCCCAAGGGTAGAGAAGGTGCAGACGTCCGAGTATTGCCAGGTCGCGCAATAGCGCGTTGCGCCAAATGCAACACCCGGTTCGTTGCGCATGGCGCATCACTCCATTGCCTTCGGGACGGATACCCGATGGCAGCCGCGGCCCTTAGCCTTGGTGTCACTTTCCCGAACTCAACGAGGTGTCATCATGCTCACCGGCAATCCGGCTGCGGCGGCCAAGGCCGAACAGTCCACAACTCTTTCCGGACTGATGGTCGCGTTCCTGGCGTTTTGCTGCGGCGCGGTCGTGGCCAACCTTTATTACGCGCAGCCGATCGTCGAACTGATCGCGCCGCAGATCGGCCTGTCCAGCGCCAATGCCAGTCTGATTGTTTCACTTACTCAGTTCGGTTATGCGTTGGGTCTGTTGTTGCTGGTGCCGCTGGCGGACCTGATGGAAAACCGCCGTCTGGTGGTGGGTTTCACCCTCGCGGCGAGCGTGACACTGTTGTGCGCCGGTCTGACACATTCGCCATCGATGTTCCTCGTCTTGTCATTGCTGATCGGCCTCACCTCCGTGGCGGTGCAGATTCTTGTACCGCTGGCGGCGCATCTGGCGCCCGAGGCGACACGTGGCCGGGTAGTTGGGAACATCATGAGTGGCCTGTTGCTGGGCATTCTGCTGTCGCGTCCGCTGTCGAGTCTCATGGTGGAGGTATTCGGCTGGCGCGGAGTGTTTTTCAGCGCTGCAGCACTGATGGCGGTCATCGCTCTGATTACCGCCATTGTGCTACCACGCCGCGCTCCCAGCCATCAGGCGACTTATGTGGCGCTGATCGGCTCGGTGTTTGCACTGGCCCGTCGGCACCCGGTATTGCGTCAGCGTTCGTTGTATCAGGGGTTGTTGTTTGCCAGCTTCAGCCTGTTCTGGACCCTGGCCCCCATCGAACTGATGCGTCACCACGGGTTCAGTCAGGCACAGGTGGCGATTTTTGCCCTGGTCGGGGCTGTGGGTGCGGTCGCGGCGCCGATTGCCGGGCGTCTGGCCGATGCCGGGCACGGACGGGGCGGGACTCTCGTTGCATTGCTGATGGCACCGGTCTCTCTGCTGATCGCCGCGTTGCCGGGCAGCAGTTACCTCTGGCTGGTGGTCTGTGCAGTGCTGCTGGATTTCGCCGTGCAACTGAACATGGTGCTGGGACAGCGCGAGGTGTACGCCATCGATCCACACAGCCGGGCACGCTTGAATGCGGTGTACATGACCAGCATCTTCGTCGGCGGTGCTTTGGGATCGCTGGTGGCGAGTCCGCTCTACGAACATTTTGGCTGGAACCTGTCCGCCGTGACTGTGGCATTGCTGCCGGCGCTGGCTCTGGCGATGTTCCTGAGCCGCAAGGCCGATGCTTGATCAGCAGGCGTCGACGAGTCCAATGAAGCACGGTCTTACAAGACGAAGGGGGAGCGGTGATGCACAATCATCATCGTTTCCTTTCGATCGGGCTCCACTTATGGACAAGTTGCTGGCACTGAAAATGTTCGTTGAAACGGTGCGTTGCGGTGGTTATTCATCGGCCGCGCGCAAACTCGGGATCTCGACTTCATCGGTGACACGCCAGGTGGCGGGGCTGGAAAACGAGTTGGGCGCCAGCCTGCTCAATCGCACAACACGCAACACCAGCGTGACGGTCGCCGGACAAACCTATTTCGAGAAAGCGGTGGCCATCCTCGACGCCATCGATGAGGCCGACGCCGTTGTCGCCGACCGTGGCAGCGAGGCGCAAGGGCGTTTGCGCATCAGCGTACCGGTGGAGTTCGGCCGACAAATCATCGCACCGCATCTGGGTCGATTGCTTGATCGTCATCCGGGACTTGAAATCAGTGTTTCGTTGAGCGATCAGGTCAGCGATCTGCTGAGCGAACAGATCGATGTCTCGGTGCGTCTCGGATCGACGGTGGTCAGCGAAGATATCGTCAGCAAACGGGTGGGTGGCTTTCAACGCTGGGTGGTGGCGAGCCCGGATTATCTGAGTCAGCACACCGCGCCGGTGCATCCGCGTGATTTGCTTGAACACCAATGCCTGCGCTTCGATTACGCGGGCTCGCACCTGCACTGGACGTTTCAGGGCGACGAAGAAAACATCCAGCTCAACGTGCATGGCCGTCTGCAAAGCAACAACGCCGACATCCTGCGCGAAGCGGCTGTCGCGGGGCGCGGGGTGACGCTATTGGCTGACTGGCTGGTGCGTGAGGATGTCGCGGCAGGGCGGTTGACGCGATTGCTGGAACATTACGAAGTCAATCCTGGCAATGCGAGCTGTTGCATCAATGCGTTGTATCTGCCCAATCACCGAGGCTCAAGCCGCATCAATGTGTTCATCGATTTTCTGGAAGAAATATTGGCGCTTCCCTGCGCCAGGAAAACCTAGAAGGTGTACTTGGCCGTGAGCATCATGTTCCGCGGATTGCCATAGCTGTCGCCGCCGTAGCTGACGGAGTTGGCGATGGTGGAGTAGTACTTGCGGTCGAAGATGTTGTTGGCGTTGAGCTGCAGATCGAGGTTCTGATTGACCCGGTAGCCGGCCATCAGGTCGGTGCCGGCGTAGGCGCCTTGCTTGAGGCGGTACTCGCCGCCGTCGAGCAGTTCGACGTCGTTGTACATGCGGCTCTGCCAGGAGATGTTGCCGCCCACGCGCAGTTTTTCCAGCGGGCCCTGGAAGTTGTAGCGGGTGGTCAGCTTGAACAAGTGTTCCGGGGTGTCGGTGTCGAACTGCTTGTTCACGTTCTGCGGGTTCGCATCATCCTTGATGGTGTGCGTGCGAGCATAGGTGTAACCGCCGCCGATCTGCCAGTTGTCGGTAAGCGCGCCTTGCAGTTCGAGGTCGATGCCCTGGCTGCGAATTTCGCCGGATGCCTCATAGCAGGACGATTGCGGGCAGTTCGGCACGAACACTTGCACCGCGCGGTTTTCCTGATCGACGCGGAACACGGCGAGGCTGGCGTTCAGCGCGCCGCCCAGGTATTCGCCCTTGATGCCGACCTCGTAATTCTTGCCCACGATCGGTTTGACCGGGCTGCCGGAGGTGTCCTTGCTGCTCTGCGGCGTGAAGATGTCGCTGTAGCTGGCGTAGACCGAGTGATGGTCGTCCAGCTCATAGATCAGGCCGGCATAGCGGGTGACGTTGCGGGTGACCTTGTAGTCGCCGTCGCCATCGCGGTTGTCGTAGTCGTACCAGTCCAGACGTCCGCCGAGGATCAACTTCAGCGGGTCGGCCAGGCTCAGGCGAGTGGTCAGGTAGACGCCGTCCTGAGTGGTGACTTCACGCCCGTTGTCGGTGTGGACGAAGTCCGGTTTACCGGCGTTGATCGGCCAGTTGGTGTCGTACGGCGAGTAGTTGTGGGTGGTCAGGTCGTAGATGCGCTTGCTGGCGCCGACCACCAATTCGTGGCTACGTCCGAAGGCTTCGAACGGGCCGCTGAAGAATGCGTCCAGACCGGCCTGGTTTTCGTCGGCCTTGGACTGGTAAACCGTGCGGGCCAGGGTGTCGTTGACCCAACGTGACTGGTAGGAGCCGGAGAACAGCGCGTTCTGTTCGGAATAGTTGGCGTTGACCTGAAGCTTCCAGTCGTTGGCCAGTTGCTGGCGGAGCTCGGCGAAAACCGTGTTGATCTCCTGATCCTTGTTCTCCCAGTAGGTGCCGGGATTGTAGGAGCGCGGCAGATCGAGGTGATGACCATCGAGGCCGATCATCGACGAGCCCCAGAAGTAGTTGGTCTTGTCCTTCTGGTTGGAGAAGCCGACGGTCAGCGTGGTGTCTTCGCTCAGGTCGGCTTCGGTGACGGCGTAGAACAGGTCGTGTCGCTCACCGACGTCATCGATAAAACTGTTGGAGTCGCGATAGGACGTGACCACCCGGCCGCGCAGGGTGCCGCTGTCGTTGAGCGGGCTCGAAGCATCAAGCTCGCCACGATAGTTGTCCCAGGTCCCGGCGGCGCCGGTCAGGGTGACGCGTTGTTCGGCCAGTGGACGTTTGCGCACCAGATTGATCGCCGCCGAGGGGTTGCCGGCACCGGTGACCAGACCGGTCGCGCCCCGTACTACCTCAACCCGATCGAACATCGCCAGGTTCGGCTGTGACCCCACGTTCACGCCGTTGTAGCCGCTCGGAATGCCGTCGTACATCAGGTTGTCGATGTCGAAACCACGCGAGGTATAGGTCTGCCGGCCGGGGCCGCTGGAGTAGTTGAGGAACAGCCCCGGCGTGGCGTTGACCACGTCATTGATGCTGGTCATCGCCTGATCGTCCATGCGCTGGCGGGTGATCACGGTGACGGCTTGCGGGGTTTCGCGCAGGGTCAACGGCAGTTTGGTGGCGGTGGCCATGGTGCCGGTGGTGTAGGAATCGGAGCCTTCGGTGGTGCTGCCCAACTGAGTTGAAGTGATCGCCGTCGCATCCAGTTCAAGGGTGGCGGGCGGGGATTTGTCCTGCGCTTTGCTGGCTTCATCGGCCAACGCCGGGGTCAGAACCGCCATGCAGATGGCCATGGACAAGAGGTTAAGCGACGGCTTGGAACTATGTTGCGTGTTGGGGCGCGACATGAATGCTTCCTGGTCTTTTAATTAATAGTTAAGGAGCTTTTGAGAATCATTACTATTAATTGTGTCAGGATTTTTTACAGCGACAAAGCGATTCGTGAAAAAAATGTGAAATCGCGTTCGCGAAAAAAACAAAACGCCCGAGGCAGTGCCTCGGGCGTTTGAGGATGAAACTGGCGTAAACCTGTTTCAGATCAGGCGCAGGGTGACATCGATATTGCCGTGAGTCGCCTTGGAGTAGGGGCAAGTCTGGTGCGCGGCTTCCATCAGCGTCTGGGCGACCGAAGACTCCAGCCCCGGCAGGCTGACATTCAAACGGGCCCGCAGGTAAAACGCATCGCCGGTCTTGCCCAGATCGATTTCGGTTTCAACCGCCACATCAACCGGCAGTTTGAGCTTCAGCGACGCAGCCGCTTTGCCCATGGCGCCGATGAAGCAGGCTGACCAACCTGCCGCCAGCAGTTGTTCCGGGTTGGTGCCGCTGCCGTTGGAGCCGGGTGGCGACAGTTTGATGTCCAGATTACCGTCCGAACTGCGCGAGGTGCCATCGCGTCCGCCGGTGGTGCGGGTCTTGCCGGTGTACAGCACGGTGTCGATTTGATTGATCATGAATTGCTCTGCCTGAGTGAGTGAGGGAGTCGGAAAGTCAGGTTCCGATGGCCCACACTTTTGCATCGGCATGTACCCGGGATGTGTCGTGCCAGGGGCGTTATGTATCGTTGTGTAGCCCCAGGCCCGGCAGCCTGGAAAATGGTTTTGCTGGAATGGTTGCGGGCGGTGTATTGAGGCGTTTCGCAGATCTGACGCTGGGCACCAGCAACCTTCAACGTTGGCCCCGGATAGGAGGACAACGATCGCTCGGTTACCTTTGCCCCTCGGGCAGTTCTCAATACTATCCAACAGGGTAAAGGCTATGTTTCTTGTCCGGGTCAGTGAAGTGACAGCAACGCTTCGCATGCGATCACTTGAGCTGGACTTGGTGACGTAGCTTTCAGGATGGATCTTGAACAAGGCGCGGTACATCGTTGGTGCGATGCCTGACGAAATTCCCCGCCTTTTTCTTGTTAAGGAGAACACAGATGGCAATGGATCAACGACTCGAAACCTCAGATAAAACTGCGCTCGTCGAAGCGGAGGTGTATCGATGGTACAACCTCTTTTTCCCGTGGTCGCGCGGCGTGGCTGCCCAATCGGAGGGCGCCATAAAACCTTTGTACGACGCGTTGGCGAACGATTTCCGGGTGGTGCTCACGGATGGTCAGATCATGGACCGCGAGAACTACTGGGAACGCCTTTGGGGCCTGCACGGCAAGCGTGCCGGAAGCCCCGAGTCGCACATCATCAATCTCTCGATCACGCCGCTCCCCGGTGACTTCTTCCTGACGGTTTTCGATCTGGTCAAGAACGGGATCACCAAGAAGAAAGTCGACTCGGCGCTCATGCGCCTCGACCCGGATTCACCGTCGGGAATCTCGTGGATTTACGTCCATGAAAGCGAGCATGAAACGTCGTTCGCGTAAGGTGCTCGATTACCCGGTCGCGGTGTTCAAGCGCCGCGACCGGCTTGCTTGGCGCAACCGAGCAGGGCCGCTCCATCAATGGCCCAATCAGCTTTCGTCGCGAACCTGCATAAGCGCAAACCCCAGCAGATTCAGGCCTTGCCACAGATTGGGGTTACTCGCGTTTTCGTGATCCTGAGCGAGCCCGATGCCCCAGATGCTATCAACCGGACTGGCCTCAACGATGATGCGAGAACCGGTGCCCTTGAGGAATGCATTCAACTCCGGGTTTTGCGCGAACTTGGCCTGGTTGGCCCGGACGACGATTGCATATCGGTGTTGCAGCCATTCGTGCTCGTTGAAACCGCGTACTTTACGGCCAAGCGCTTTCGCTGCGTTGGGGGTAGGCGCCTGGAACACTTGAGCACGAATGTCCTGATCGCCGAACAGGGCGGCTTTCTCGGCCATCATGTAATGTTCGGCAGTCGAGTAGCGTTGCCCTTCGATAACGAATTCGGCTTCGAACCACTGACTGAAACACGATGCTGTGACGCCGTGCTTGCTTCGCTGGTGTCCCCAGAAAAACGCGTATTCAAGCGCCTCTCCAGCGTTGAATCGGGAGCGGAGGTCTTCCAGATAGTTGGAGTCTTGCAATGAATGCTTCCTTGGCAATTGGCCCTTTGAGGCGACAGTTTTATCACGACCTACCAGAGCAAATCTCGTTTGCGTGCCCCCCTGAGAGAGGGAGCGAACAGGGTTTCCCGAGACCGGTCAGTTCACCAATGACGGCTTGGTAGCGACCGAGAGGGTGAAGGTCACAACAAACAACACGACGAGTACCCAGAACGTCACCATGATTGTCAGCATGAGGCCTTTCAAGCCTTTATAAAGCCTGCGCAACCAATGGCCTTCGGGTTTTGTTTCTGAGCGGGTTTTGAGTACGCCTTTCAAATAGAAACCGAGGAGGGCAAGTACGGCGCCATCAATGAACAGCGCAGGCAGGCCGGCTGAGGGAAAAATGCTTCCCCACCGAAAAAATGACGACCGGCTCAGGAACACCACGTAACACGTAAGGCTGCCGTAGGGGATGGCTCTCCACCACTTACCGGCCAGCGCTCCGACCATCAGGCACATGATGACCATGAACGGGTTGAGGGGAATATGGATCATCCAATCCAATACGGTGGGGAAGTAGTCCGGGGAATTGATGCTGCGCCAGATGTGTTCCAGCATTGTTAAGGTTCCTTCTATGGAATCGATGGTGCTTCCGTGCTGCTTCTTGAAGTGGCTCTATAAGGACGCAGATTTTTCAGAACGCCAGAAACGACAAAGCCCTGAATAATCAGGGCTTTGTCGTATAAAAGATGGCGGAGGCGATGGGATTCGAACTCATGGACCTGTTACAGTCGACGGTTTTCAAGACCGTTGCCTTAAACCACTCGGCCACACCTCCGTTGCGTTGCGGGCGCCATAATACCTGAATGAAACACACTGTCAAACTCTGTGCATGGCTTGTTACAGAGCGTCTGTTATGATCTTTGCGACTGAACGTTTCAAACCAACAGGAGTGTCGCCATGCGCGAACAGGATTACGCAGTTCACAACAGCGTGCAGGCTGAGCAGCTAGAGGTTAGCCGCGTCCTGCGCAACACTTACGGTCTACTGGCGCTCACCCTCGCATTCAGCGGTGTGATGGCGTTCGTGGCCCAGCAGATGCGGGTCGGCTACCCGAATATTTTCGTGGTGCTGATCGGCTTCTACGGGCTGTTCTTCCTCACCAACAAGCTTCGTGATTCCGCCTGGGGCCTGGTGTCGGCGTTTGCCCTGACCGGTTTCATGGGTTTCCTGCTCGGCCCGATCCTCAACCGTTACCTAGGCATGCAGGGCGGCGCTGAAGTGGTCAGCTCCGCGTTCGCGATGACTGCACTGGTGTTCGGTGGTCTGTCGGCTTACGTGCTGATCACCCGCAAGGACATGAGCTTCCTCGGTGGCTTCATCACCGCCGGTTTCTTCGTGTTGCTGGGTGCGACGCTGGCGAGCATGTTCTTCCAGATCAGCGGCCTGCAACTGGCGATCAGCGCAGGTTTCGTGCTGTTCTCGTCGGTCTGCATCCTGTTCCAGACCAGTGCCATCATCCACGGCGGCGAGCGCAACTACATCATGGCGACCATCAGCCTGTATGTATCGATCTACAACCTGTTCGTCAGCCTGTTGCAGATCTTCGGCATCATGAGCCGCGACGACTGATAGCTGCACCGCAATAAACAGAAAACCCGCGAAAGCGGGTTTTTTGTTGCCTGCGAAAAAGAGAGCAGGCGATCAATTGATCTCGATGCTGCCATCGGCCTGTTGCTTGTAGATCGTGTAGGGCAACAGCAAGGTATCGAGCACGCCCGACACGGCCGCATCGACCAGCAGGCCCGGTGTCGCGTTCTTGTAGTTGAACGCATCGACGTCATCCGGCTTCTCGGCGTGCAGCATGCAGAAATCATATGTCACGCCACTGTAAATGCGCGGTACAGCGCCGCAGTAGCTTTTGTTCGCTTTCAACTGGTCGGTAGAGTGCTTGTCACTGAACGCCACGGTCTGCACCGTTCCGCACCCAGTCAGCATCAACGCCGCCAGCATCATTGCCTGAATTTTCATGCCGCCAATCCTTCGCCGGAAAAACTCAATCTACGCCGCTTACGCCATCGGCGGCAATCGACGTTTCACCGGGGTCTTCTTGACGATCGCGGTATTGGTCTCCGCCAGCGTATTGAGCCGGTCGAGCAGGGTGTCGAGCTGCTCCATCGAACGCACATGCAGACGAGCGATAAAACAATCCTCGCCAGTCACCTTGTCGCACTCGGTGAACTCGGGAATCGACATAATCTGCCGTTCCACCTCCTGCAATTGCCCCGGCAATGGCCGCACGCGGACAATGGCCTGTAGTTGATAGCCGAAGCATTTCGGATCGATCTCCACGGTGTAGCCCTTGAGCACGCCACGCTCTTCCAGACGCCGCAAACGTTCGGCGACGCTCGGTGAGGACAGCCCGCTGATCTGCGCCAGCGCCTTGAGGGAGCGCCGCGAATCCTCCATCAAGGCTCCGATCAGGACCTGGTCGATATCGTCGGTCATACAAAAACTCCCGCATTAGGCGAATGACGCAAAACACCCTTGATAAAAAAGGCAGAAATCGAGTTTAGCCTGCTTTTTGCGCTGGAGAAGCCTCAGTCTCGCTTGGCATACTTTTGCCACACATTAAGGAGATTGATGATGGACAAAACAATCCGTCGCGGCTCATTCGAAATGACCGCCGCCATGTTGATATCCGGGACGATTGGCTGGTTCGTTCTGGTGTCGGGTCAACCGGTGCTGGACGTGGTGTTCTGGCGCTGTGTGTTCGGTGCCGGGACCTTGCTGCTGATCTGCGCCGCGTTCGGCTTTCTGCGCCCAGGCATTCTGACCCGCACGACGTTTCTGCTGGCGGTATTCAGCGGTGTGGCGATCGTCGGCAACTGGGTGTTGCTGTTCGCCTCGTATTCACGGGCCTCGATTGCTATCGGCACGGCGGTGTACAACGTGCAGCCATTCATGTTGGTGGGTCTGGCGGCGCTGTTTCTGGGTGAGAAGATCACCCTGCAGAAGCTGTTCTGGCTGGCGATTTCTTTCATGGGGATGCTGGCGATCGTCAGTGCCCACGGCGGGCAGGGCGAGGGCGGAAGTGATTACCTGATGGGGATCGCGCTGGCGCTAGGGGCGGCGTTTCTGTACGCCATCGCCGCGTTGATCATCAAACGCCTGACCGGCACGCCACCGCACCTGATTGCGCTGATACAGGTCTGCACCGGGGTGCTGCTGCTCGCGCCGTTCGCGCATTTTTCAGCAATGCCCGAGGCACCGAGTGCCTGGGCCAGCCTGGTGACACTGGGCATTGTCCACACCGGCCTGATGTACGTGCTGCTCTACGGCGCGATTCAGAAACTGCCGACCGCACTGACTGGCGCTCTGTCGTTCATCTACCCGATCGCGGCGATTTTCGTTGACTGGTTTGCCTTCGGTCATCAACTGCAAACCCTGCAATGGATCGGCGTGGCGGCTATCCTGCTGGCCGCTGCCGGCATGCAACAGGGTTGGGGCGTGAAGGCGCGGCGTCTGGCCGCGCAATGAATTCAGATCTCCTTGACTGCGGCTTTGAACAGTCCTCTCAGTTGTTGATTGCCGGCATCGACCAGATGGTTATCGTCGAAATAAAGTGGCACACCTTGCTTTGACCCCATGCAATTGCCATCCGGGCAAAGCAGCGGGGTCGGGTCCAGTACCTGTGCATTGCACCGTTTCGCCACAGCTTCGATGGCATCGTTGGCGATTCGGTTGCGTTGCTCGTAATCCTGCAACGGGACGGAAATATCGGCGGTGTCGCCAAAGATGCGTTGGTGCAGATTCAGGCCCTTATAGACGCTGAACGGCATTTCCGGGATCGGTTTGACGATGTAAACCGGATGGTTTTCGGCAATGGCGCACACGGTGTTCGTGTATTCAGCAACGTAGGCCTCGCTGAAAGACATTTGCTGGCGATCGGGAAAGCGAATCCGATAGCTGTTGTTACGACTCGGATCGGCATACAGCGCCGCTCTGCTGAGCAGCACCACTGGAACTCCCGCGTATGAATTCTTCAGTACCTGCAGTTTTTCGTGATTGAACGCCTGACATTTATGCTCGAGCTTTTTGTCGTGCATCTGAAAGTTCTGCAATGTCGGGCAGCCGCCCAGAGACCACGACAGGGCTGCCTGCGGATTATCCAACTGCACGGCAGCGGCGGTGGATTGCGCATGGCTGTCGCCAAACAGAATGACTGACACCTCGCCGTTGCCCAGTTTGCAATCAGCGGCGTCGTAAGCACTCGGGTGACATTCCTGGGTATAGAGTTTACTGGTGTACTCGGGCTGCCCAAGGTCGACAAAGGCAAAGCGAAGTGTCGGATGATTCTTGACCAGCGACGCCGTCGCGGCGGACACGACAACCATTGCGATCACCCACGATGCAAACCTGAAGAGCGTACCGCGTACCGACGTCATCGGCTTGACCCTGGATTCCACCAGATAATACGACCCGGCCCCCAGAACAAATGACAACGCCACCGCTCCCCATACGTGTGGCCAGCTGTCGAGCAGGCCGCAAGTGTAGAGAAGAACCACCAGCGGCCAGTGCCACAGATAAACCGAGTAGGAAATGGTGCCAGTCAATTGTAGTGGCTTGAAAGTGCTGAAAACCGATCGGGTATTACCGTAGATCACCAGTACCGTGCCCAGTACCGGCAACAGCGCCAGGTAACCCGGCCACAGATCCTGTTCCGAAAAACACAACACACTGCCCAAAATGGCCAGCAGACCCAGGCCTTCACAGATCGAACCGTTGCGCTTGCTCAGTTGCAAGGGAAAGAGAAACACCAGGCCGCCGGCAATCAATTCCCAGGCGCGGGTCGGTAGCATGTAGAAGGCAAACACCGGGTCCGAGCGGGTCATGACGACCGACGCGGCGAAAGACGCTGCGGCCAGCATCAACAGCGAGTAGCGGGTTTTTTGTGGGCCCAGAAACCTGTACATGCCCATCAACAACACGGGATAAAGCATGTAGAACTGCCATTCGACTGACAGCGACCAGGTGTGCAACAACCAGTTCTCGTGCAAAGGCGCGTCGAAGTAGCTGCCACCCTTGGCGAACATGAAGTTGGAACTGAACAGCAGGCTGCTTTTTATCGTTCTGATGACGTCGCGAAAGTCATCCAGCGGCAGGAAGACGAAACCGAAGAGCAGCAGGGCAATACACACCACCAGCAACGCCGGGATGATGCGCCGGGCTCTCGAGGCGTAAAACCCCAGTAGCGAAAAGCGCTGTTGTTCCAGGCCCGTGAAGATGATGCCGGTCATCAGGAAACCGGAAATGACGAAGAACACGTCTACGCCCGCAAATCCGCCGCCGAATCCCTGAATAGCAAAGTGATAGAGCACCACCGATAGCACGGCGAGCGCCCGCAGGGCATTGATATTCTTCCTGAATTGCATTGATGCATCCATCCACGTCCGTTGTGGAAGCGCATTGTAGAGATGATGTCGAGTTTGTTACATCGAAAAATAAGTCTCAGATGTTCCAGCGCGGCGCAGTCTTCGCCAGGCGCTGGCGCATCTCGCCGATGTTCGCCGCCAGTTGCCGGGTCAACAAACGGTAGCCGTCCAACGGGCTGTAGACCGGCGTGTCGAGGCTGGCGTCCGGCAATTCCACCGGACGTCCCAATCGACCGGACGCACCGGTTTTCAACGCCCGGGCCATGCCGATCAATTGCACGCGAATATGCCGGTGCTCAGCCTTGAGCGCCGCTTGCAGGTGCGCCATGGCGTCGGGGTCGTTAGCGTCCGGGCGGATGTTGCCGAGGATCTCCAGAGTGCTGATGCACATGCGCAGGTTACGCTGGATCGCGTCCAGTTCGGTCATCGACACTTTGACTTCCTTGGACACCGACGGCATCAGCGAGCGCAACTGCACCATCACCGCGTTCAGCCGGCTCATCAACTTCAAGTGTTCGTCGGCCGTCACCGGTTGGCCACCGATGATCCTTCCGTACACCGTGGCGCAATCGCGCAGCGCGTCAGCCAGGTTGTAGCGCCACGAATAAACCGCGTACAGCGGCAAGGCAAAGGAAAAGGCCAGGGCCAGGGCGATACCGATCAGGATATCGACCCCGCGCCACAGCCCGTCGGTGATCGGGTTGTCGCCATGCCCGGCGACGATGAAAACGGTGATGGCCGAGAGCAGGGCGGTATAACCCCCCTTGCCGATGGCGTGATACGAGAAAAATCCGCACACCACCGCCATCGCAAAATAGGTCAGCCACGGCATGCCGAGCCACGCCTGTTGCGCCACCAGCAATAGACCGACGCCGGCGCCGATCAAGGTGCCGGTGGCGCGCTCGGCGGCTTTCTTGCCGATGTTGCCGTGATGCTGCAAACCACCGATGACCACCAGCATGGTCACCGACGCCCACTCGCCGTGGGGCAGATTGATGCCGGTGGTCAGCAGGATCGTCGCCAGCAACCCCAGCGCTACCCGCACCGCGTGGATCGTTCGTGCGTGGCGGTAACGTCGATACGGGTCGAGCAACGGCCGCAGGATCCGCCGCAACAGCGGCGGCCAGCGATGGGGGCTGAAAGTGCTCAGCGGTGATTCCTCCTCAGAAGATGTAGTCGGTGGCGATGAAGTTCGAATCGCGCCCGCGAATGATTTCGCTGATCAGATCCTTGTTAGGTTCCTGAAACTTGGTCGCCACCAGCGTACGGATCGAAAACACCCGCAGCGCATCGTGTACCGACAGCGTGCCCTCGGCGGAGTTCTTGCGCCCGTTGAACGGGTAAGTGTCCGGGCCGCGCTGGCACTGGGCGTTGAGGTTGATCCGCCCGACCTGGTTGGCGAAGGTGTCGACCAGTCGGCCGACGGCTACCGGGTTGGTGCCGAAGATGCTCAGTTGCTGGCCGAAATCGGACTCCAAAACGTAGTCGATCACGGTATCGAGGTGACGGTACGGCACGATCGGCACCACCGGGCCGAACTGCTCTTCCTGATACACGCGCATCTGCGGCGTCACCGGGTACAGCACCGCCGGGTAGAAGAACGAGGCCCGCGCTTCACCGCCATTCGGGTTGACCACCTGGGCGCCTTTGCTCTGCGCGTCAGCGACCAGCCCGTGCAGATAATCGACCTTGCCCGACTCCGGCAGTGGCGTCAGCGAAACCCCGCTGTCCCACGGCATGCCCGGTTTGAGGCTGGCCAGTTTGGCGTTGAATTTCTCGATGAAGCTGTCCACCACATCTTCATGCACAAACAGGATTTTCAACGCGGTGCAGCGCTGGCCGTTGAACGACAGGGAACCGGTGACTGCTTCGTTGACTGCATTGTCCAGATCCACCTCGGGCAGGACGATGCCGGGGTTCTTCGCATCCAGACCCAATGCGGCACGCAAGCGGTGTGGTTTCGGGTGCAGTTTCTTCAGGTCGCTGGCGGCCTTGTTGGTGCCGATGAAGGCGAAGATGTCGATCTTGCCGCTGGCCATCAGCGCACTGACGGTCTCGCGGCCGCTGCCGTAGATCACGTTGATCACGCCGGTCGGGAAGCTGTCGCGGAAGGCTTCGAGCAACGGACGTATCAGCAGCACGCCGAGCTTGGCCGGTTTGAAAACCACGGTGTTGCCCATGATCAGCGCCGGGATCAGCGTGGTGAACGTCTCGTTCAGCGGATAGTTGTAAGGGCCCATGCACAGCGCCACGCCGAGCGGGACACGGCGGATCTGACCGAGGGTGTCCTGTTCCAGTTCGAAACGGCTGGAGCGGCGGTCGAGTTCTTTCAGCGCATTGATGGTGTCGACGATGTAGTCGCAGGTGCGGTCGAACTCTTTTTCCGAGTCCTTGAGGTTCTTGCCGATTTCCCACATCAGCAGTTTCACCACGGCGTCGCGCTGTTGGCGCATGCGCCCGAGGAAGGCTTCGACGTGCTGGATACGTTCGGCCACGCGCATGGTCGGCCACAGGCCCTGGCCCCGGTCGTAGGCGCGCACGGCGGCGTCAAGGGCGGTGAGGGCGGTGTCGGCGTCCAGCAGCGGCGTGCTGCCGAGGATCACTTGTTCGTCGCCGTTGTCGCCATGCAAATAGACCGGGCTGCGCACGGTGGCGAGCGGGCCGTCCCAGCGGCGCAACTGACCATCGACGAGGTATTCGCGTTGCTCGACCTGACCGTCGAGGCGGTATTTTTCCGGAATGTCGCTGACAGAAGGGAACAGGTTGCCAAGGATGTTTGCTGTGGTCATGTCGCTACCCCGTAGAAGATGTCGGCGGGCCGATTGGAAAAGGCTTTACAGGTTATACGCCTGAATTCACTGAAATTTAAACCCGCGAATGTCACGGGAATGTCACGCAAAGGCGCAGAGCAGAGGGCTGGCAACATCAGCTCCCTGAGAGTTTGCTGTTTGCACCCGGTCCCGAGCCGAGTCCGGACTGGCCCCGGATGCCCCCTTCGCTGGCCCGCAATGCCCTCAACGCGCTGGCACCGCTGCCTTAAGGTGTGATCACAACAATAAGTGATGCCACACGCGAGGATTGTTATGCGGGCAAGCCGATTCACTTTACTGCTGCCATTGTTCCTGACTCTTTCAGGCTGCGGCGAAGACCCCAAACCCCCGGCCAGCACCAACAACACCATTCCCAAAGACCCGGCGCTGGCGCAGATCTACGCCAACAGCTGCCAGCTCTGCCACGCCAACCCCGCCGCCAATGCGCCGCTGACCGGTGACCGCAAGGCCTGGGAGCCGCGCATCCGGCAGGGCGCCGACACGCTGCTCGACCACGCCATCAACGGCTACAACGGCATGCCGCCGATGGGCCAGTGCGTCGAGTGCTCGGAAGAACAATTCCTTCAGTTGATCGGCTTCATGGCCGACCAGCCGCTCCCACAATAAGGATCCTGGCATGCCGATAGATCTGACACGCCGGCAGTTGTTGCAACGGGCAAGCATCGTCGGTGCGTTCAGCGCGCTGGCTTCCAATCCGGCGCTGGGCCAGTTGATGCGCGCGCCTCGACTGATTCCCTGGCGCAACTGGTCGGGCGGCCAGAGTTGCCTGCCGGCGGCGCGGGTGGCGCCGAAGAATCTCGATGAACTGACGACGATCATTCAGCAGTCACCGGGCAAGATCCGTCCGGTCGGCTCGGCGCATTCCTTCAGCGCGCTGGTGCCAACCGACGGTACGTTGCTGTCCCTGAGCTACTTCAACGGCCTGCTTGATCACGACCCGAAAACCCTGCAAGCCGAATTCGCCGCAGGCACGCCGATGTCGCGCATGGGCACGCCGCTCAAGGACATCGGCCAGGCCCTGCAAAACATGGCCGACATCGACTACCAGACCCTCGCCGGGGCGATTTCCACATCCACCCACGGCACCGGAAAAACCTTCCAGTCCTATTCAGCCCACGTCTGCGGCATGCAATTGGTGACCGCCAGCGGCGAAGTGCTGGACTGCGACAGCCAGCGTCATCCCGAAGTATTCAATGCCGCCCGAGTGTCCCTCGGCGCATTGGGAGTGGCCACCAAAATCCGCCTGCAAAACCGTCCGGCCTACCGCCTGCGCGAACGCCAATGGATCGCCAAGACCGAAGAATTGCTGGAAGACATCGACAAGAACACTTCGGAAAACCAGCACTGGGAAATGCTCGTCGTCACCCATTCCGACTACGCCTTGTCGATCGCTCTCAACGAAACCACCGATCCGCCCACGCCGCCGATCCCACCCGAAGAGGAGGGCGGCAACGAGTTCGTGACGCTGATAGAGAAGATCGACAAGTACGGCAGCGATTTCCCGGGTCTGCGCAGTTCGCTGCTCAACAGCCTGCGACATCTGGCGAGTTTCGATGACCGGGTCGGCGACTCGTTCGACATCTACGCCAACGTGCGCACCGTGCGTTTCAACGAGATGGAATATTCGGTGCCCGCCGAACATGGCCCGGCGTGCCTGCGCGAGATTCTCAAGCTGATCCGCGACAAGGACCTGCGCACCTGGTTTCCCATCGAGTACCGCTACGTCAAGGCCGACGACATTCCGCTGAGCATGTTCGAAGGTCGCGACAGTTGCTCGATCTCGGTCCACCAGCATTACCAGATGGACCATCACAATTTCTTCGCCGCCGTCGAGCCGATCTTCTGGAAGTACAACGGTCGCCCGCACTGGGGCAAGTTGCACACGCTCAATGCCCGCACGCTGCAAACGCTGTATCCGCGCTGGCAGGAATTCATTCAGGTACGCCAGGCGCTGGACCCGAGCGGCAAGTTTCTCAACGGGCATCTGTCGTCGATTCTGGGGGTGAGCTGATGGCGGTCAATCGACGTAATTTCGTGCTCGGGACGTTGGGTGTTGGCGCTTTGCTGGTGGGTGTTGGCGCATGGTTGAGGCCGGGGGATCGCGGCGGGCCTTACAGCGAATATTTCCGGGCGCTGAACAACGAACTCAAGACCAAAGGCCCGATGCGTCCGGTGTTGCTGATCGACCTGGATCGCCTCGACCACAACATCGACGTGGTGATGCGCTCGGTCAAACGCGCGGGCAAGCAGTTGCGGTTGGTGGAAAAGTCGCTGCCGTCACCGGGACTGCTCAGCTACATCGGCCAACGGGCAGGGACGCAGCGGCTGATGTCGTTTCATCAGCCGTTTCTCAATCACGATGCGGTGACGTTCCCGCAGTCGGACATTCTGCTCGGTAAGCCCTTGCCAGTTCGTTCGGCGGAGATTTTCTACCAGACCCACAAAGGTCCGTTCGACCCCGCGAAGCAACTGCAATGGCTGATCGACAACCTCGAACGCTTGCAGCAATACCTCGCGCTGGCCCAGGGTTTGGGCACCCGGATACGGATCAACATCGAACTGGACGTGGGCCTGCACCGGGGTGGCGTCAGTGATGTCAACGTGCTCGGGCAGATGCTCGCGCTGATCGCCGCCAACCCGCAGCACCTGGAGTTCGCCGGGTTCATGGGCTACGACCCTTTCGTGGGCATGGGCGTGCCGGGGATTCTTGGATCACCCGAGGAACTGTTCGCCAAGGTGATGGTGATTTATCAGCGTTGCGTCGACTTCACCCGGCAGCAATACCCGGCGCTGTGGCATGACGGGTTGTGCCTGAACACCGCCGGCAGCCCGAGTTATCGCATGCATGAAAACGAACATCTGAGCAGTGAAGTGTCGGTGGGGACGGCGATGCTCAAGCCGACTCATTACGACCTGCCGTCGCTGGTTGAACACGAGCCTGCCACTTACATCGCCACCCCGGTGTTGAAAAGCACGGGAGCGGTGAACATTCCGGCGCTGGATGACAAGTCGAAACTGTTTTCGTGGTGGGACGCCAACCAGCGCCAGACGTTCTTCATCTACGGCGGCAACTGGATGGCCGAGTTCGAATCGCCGCCCGGATTGCAGAGCAATGGCGTTTACGGACGCAGTTCGAATCAGGAGATGGTCAATGGCTCGAATGCCGTGGGGCTGACGGTGGAGGATCAAGTGTTCCTGCGGCCGACCCAGACCGAAGCCGTTCTTCTACAGTTCGGCGACTTGCTGGCGGTGCGTGGCGGCAAGATCGTCGATACCTGGCCGGTCTACACCTGACTCAAAACCAACACAAATCCCCCTTGTGGGAGCGAGCTTGCTCGCGAATGCGGTGTGTCAGCCAAATAGAAGGTGACTGACAGGACGCTTTCGCGAGCAAGCTCGCTCCCACAGGTTTTTGTGGTGCCCGATCGATCTCACTCCAATTCCGTAATGAAGCTTTTATGACAAAAGTTCGGTAGCACATCGCCAGTCCGGTCATGCCTATGTAACGCGCTTGAGGGGCCCTTTGGGCGCTTTTCACAAGCCGAGGCGGGACGCCGGGAGTGAGGCAATGGGGACTATGGAACGCTACTCGAAAGTGGGCATGCAGGAACTCGATCAACGCCTGTCGAAGATCGTCGAAGCCGCGCGCAAGAAGCCGGTTTCGGTGTATCGATACGGCGCGCCGTGGGTCTGGATCGTGTCGCAGGATGACTGGCAGGGCGCCTTGAAAGAGGTCTCCAGCTACATTCCGCCGGGTCATTCGCTGGTGCTGCTGCGCCCGCAGATCGATGACCTGCTCGACGCCCACCGCGACCTGCTGCACGACCTCAATGCCCAACCCGGCATGCTGATCGCCCCGCAGACGGTCATGCACATTCTGCTGCTGCAACTGCTGTATTCGGTGCCCAGCGAGCAGCAGCTCTACGAACAGCTCAATTACAACCTGCTGTTCCGCTGGTTCGTCGGCCTGGGCCTGAACCAGAAAGTCTGGAGCTTCAACGTCCTCAGTCGCGACATCGCCACGCTGCTCAACGAGCCGCGTGCGGTGCAGCTCATCCAGAAAATCATCGGTGAAGTGTTCTGCGGCGCGCTGCTGCAAATGCCCGAGTTCTCGCTGAACTTCGCGCTGCTGCACACCTGGCTGGGCAAGCACACCGGGGCCCCGCACGTCAGCAATTAACAACGCCAGTCATTGACGAACACGCAAGGCGCATGAGCGCCAACAGGTCATCGCGAATTTCAGGGGGTAGTGTGGATCAGATTTTCACGTCACGGCTGGCGCTGTGGGGCTGGCTGCTGGTGACGGCCGGCGCGCAGCCGGCGTTCGCCGATGAGGCCGAAAACGCAGCGGCGCAGCGTCTGGTGGACGTCAACGAATACTTCGTGCGCGGCAACACCGTGCTCGATGCGCGGGCCATCGAAGAAGCGGTCTACCCGTTCCTCGGCCCGCAAAAAGCCCTGAGCGACATCGAAGGTGCGCGGGACGCCTTGCAGAAGGTCTATCAGGAACGCGGCTACCAATCGGTGTTCGTCGAACTGCCGGAGCAAGCCGTAGCCGACGGCATCGTCTACCTGCAAGTCAGCGAAACCAAGGTCGGCCGGGTCCGCGTGGTCGGCGCCAAACACTATTCACCGCTGGATATCCGCGACAACGTCCCGGCGCTGAAGGAAGGCGAGGTGCCGGACTTCGCCAAGGTCCAGGGCGAACTGGCGCAACTCAACAAGACCCCGGGCCGGCAGGTGATGCCACTGGTGCGCGAAGGCCAGCGCCCCGGCACCATGGACGTGGACTTGCAGGTCGAAGACCAGAACCCGTGGACCGCCAGCGTGGGGCTGAACAACGACTACAGCGCCGACACCGAAAAGCTGCGCACCGTCACCAGCCTCGGCTACAACAACCTTTGGCAGTTGGGGCACAGCGTCAACCTGACGTTCTTTACCGCGCCCCAGGAAACCGATAACGCCAAGGTCTGGTCCGGCTCCTACACCGCGCCGCTGACCGAGCGCTGGAGCGTGCAGTTCTCCGGTTACCAGTCCGACAGCAACGTCGCCACCATCGGCGGCAGCAACGTGCTCGGCAAGGGCCATTCCTATGGCGTAGCGGCGATCTACACGATCCCGTCCAGCGGCAACTGGTCGAACTCGCTGTCGGCCGGCATCGACTTCAAGGATTTCGACGAACGCCTGACCCTGTCCGGTGAGAGCGACAAGGTGCCGCTCAAATACGCGCCGTTCACCTTCGCCTACAACGGCTATCGCTACAGCGAAAAGAGCCAGCTCGGCCTCGGCCTGAGCCTGGTCGCGGCCACGCGCAGCATCTTCGGCTACGGCAGCTCCGACGAAGACTTCGACTACAAACGCTACCGCGCCAACCCGAGCTTCGCCGTGCTCAAGGGCGATACCAACTTCACCTGGACCTTCGACAGCGACTGGCAGAGCGCAAGCAAAGCCGCGTTCCAGCTGGCGTCGGGACCACTGGTTTCCAACGAACAATTCTCCGCCGGCGGCGCCACTTCGGTGCGCGGTTATCTGGCCGCTGAACGCACCGCCGATGACGGTTTCCTGCTGAGCGAAGAGCTGCGTACACCGTCGCTGGCCAAGTACGTCGGCGGCTGGATGCAGGACTGGCGCTTCTACGCCTTCGCCGAGGGCGCGCAACTTTATCTGCGCGACGAACTGCCGGATCAGGACGCCAATTACGCCCTGGCCAGCGTCGGCCTCGGCACCCGCGCCAGCCTGAGCAAATGGCTGTCCGGCAGCCTCGACTGGGGCTACCCGCTACTCGAAGGGCCGAACACCTCGAAACAGGAATCGCGCCTGCACTTCAACCTTCAGGCCACTTTCTAACAAGGAGCACCTCCATGCAGCGCCTTTTCCTTTCGTTGTTGATCTGCCTGGGCTTCGTGCTCCCGGCCACGGCTCAGGCCTGGTGGCAGGACGACTGGCATTACCGCAAACAGATCGCTGTCGACACCACACCGCAAGGTGCCGCGATCAATCAGGCTCTGGGCCGCACCGCGCTGCTGGTGCGCCTGCACACCGGCAACTTCACGTTTGATGGCGTAAAAGAGGACGGCTCGGACCTGCGCTTCGTCGCCGCCGATGACAAAACCGTGCTCAACCACCAGGTCGAAAGCTTCGACGCGCTGATGGGCATGGCGCTGATCTGGGTCGATGTGCCGAATGTCGAGGGCGGTCAGCGCCAGGACATATGGATGTACTACGGCAACCAGAAGGCGCCGGCGACCGGCAACGGACAGCTGACGTTCGATCCGAATTACACCGCGCTCTATCACTTCGACGGCGCCACCGGCACTCCGGCGAAAGACACCACTGCTTACGGCAACACCGCGCAGAGCGCGACCGGCGCCGCGATTGACGGCGTAGTGGGGCGGGCCTTGCAGTTCAGCGGCCAGCCGTTGCTGCTGCCGGCCAGTCCGTCGTTGCAGCACAACGCTGGCGGCGCATTCACCTTCAGTGCCTGGCTGCGTCTGGATCAGGCCAATGGCGAACAGTTGATCCTGGCCCGCCGCGAAGGCACCAACAGCCTGCTGGTCGGTGTGAATCAGGGCGTACCGTTCGTGGAGATCGATGGCCAGCGCGGGATCGCCACGCAGCCGCTGAATCCGGGCCAATGGCAGCACGTCGCACTGACCGCTGAAGGCGCGAAAGTGACGCTGTACATCAACGGTCGCGAAGGCGCGGCACTGGCTCAGGCGATGCCGGCGTTCAATTCGGTCATGGCCATCGGTGCTGATCTTCATGAAGGTACTTTCCAGCCGTTCGTAGGCGCCATCGACGAACTGCGCCTGTCGAAAGTCGCCCGCCCGGCGCCGCTGTTGCTGGCGGACGCCACTTCCCAGGGCGCCGAGTCGAAACTGGTCGCCTATGGCGTAGATGAAGAACAGTCCGGTTTCGGTTTCGGCAGCCTCGGCTTCCTGCTCAACGCGGTGCCGGTGGATGCCTGGGTGATCATCGCGGTGCTGGTGCTGATGATGTTCCAGTCGTGGATCATCATGCTGCGCAAGAACCGCACCCTCAGCCGCGTCACTGCCGCCAACGAAGACTTCCGCGTGCAGTTCGCCAAGGTCGGCACTCGCCTGGAAATGTTCGCCGACGACACCCAACTCGCCCAGCGTTTGCAGCACTCGCCGCTGTGGCGCCTGTATCTGGTAGCGGTGAAAGAGATCCGCACCCGCCGCGAGCAGGGCGCCGATACCTCGTCGGTTTCCGCCGCAACCATCGAAGCTATCCGCTGCTCGATGGACGGCGTGCGTACCCGTGAAAACCAGCAACTCAGCTCGAAGCTTTCGACCCTGTCCAACGCCATTGCCGGCGGTCCGTATATCGGCCTGCTCGGCACCGTGCTGGGGATCATGGTGGTGTTCCTCGGCACGGCCATGGCCGGCGACGTCAACATCAACGCCATCGCGCCGGGCATGGCGGCAGCCTTGCTGGCTACGGCCATGGGCCTGTTCGTCGCGATCCCGGCGCTGTTTGGCTACAACCGCCTGATCACCCGCAACAAGGAAGTAAGCGCTGACATGCGCGTGTTCGTCGACGAGTTCATCACCCGTCTGGCGGAGATGCACGGCGAAGGCCAGTCCAGTGAAGCGGCGCATCAGCGCGGTCATCACGCCAACCACTCCGTACCGGCCTGAGGAGCACTGACATGGCGTCCGTAAATGCCTCCCACGACGATGATGAAGATGCAGCGGTAGACAGCATCAACATCACGCCACTGGTGGACGTGCTGATGGTGGTGCTGGTGATGTTCATCCTCACCGCCACCGCGCAGGTCTCCGGGATCCAGATCAACCTGCCCAAGGCCAGCGCCGCCGTGTCGCTGTCCGAGGCCAAGACCAAGGCGATTTCGGTCAACGACGGCGGCCAGGTGTTCCTCGACGCCTACCCGGTGACCCTGCCGGAGCTGGAAGAACGCCTGCGCATCGAGAAAGCGCAGAACCCGGACTTTCCCGTGATCGTGCGCGGCGACGCCACGGTGCAGTACCAGAAAGTCATCGAAGTGCTGGATCTGCTGCGCCGGCTTGAACTGTCCCAGGTCGGTCTCGTTACCGGCAAACCGACGCAGGGCTGAGTGATGACTGCACAACTGCCAATCGAGCCTTTGCCGGTGAGAAAGTCGCCACTGCGTTACGTGAAGTGGGGCGTCGGGCTGCTGCTGGGCGCCATCGCGGCATTTCTGTTGTGGCAGTGGGCCAACGACATGAGCGGCATCCGCCGGGAAGCGCCGAAGGTGCCGACGATCATCCCGTTGCCGCCACCGCCACCTCCGCCGCCGGAAAAACCGCCGGAGCCGGAAACCCCGGTCGAGGAAAAAATCGTCGAGCCCGAGCCAACGCCCGAGCCGCAAGAGGTCAAGCCCGAGGAAGAGGCGCCGCCATCGCCGGCGGACGATCTGGCCAACCCGATGCAGATCGACGGCGACGCCCAGAGCGGTAGCGATGCTTTCAACATCGGCGCGGGCAAGGGCGGCGGCATGGCCGGTTCCGGCGGTGGGCGACTGGGCAACGGCACCTACAGCCAGTTCCTCGCGTTCACCTTCCAGAAACTGCTGCGGGAGAACCCCGACCTGCGCAACCTCGCGTTTTCGCTGCAGGCCGATGTGTGGCTGAGCAGCGTCGGCGAGATCACCCGGGTCGAGCTGATCAAGTCCAGCGGCAGCCCCGAGATCGACAGTCAGGTGCTGGCCGCATTGCGTAACGCGCCGCATCTGAGCGAACGGCCACCGGCCTCCATCACCTTGCCTGTGCGCATGTCCCTGCAAGGGCGGCGTCCGGGTTAACCGAATTCATAAAGCTGTATGAAAAGGAGTTGTGTGCAGATGATTTCCAACGTGAATCGATTGTCCCTGGCGGTCGGCATGGTCATCGCGACCCTGGTCGGTCAGGCCGCGGCAGCGCCTGCGCCCTCGGAGAACGCCACGATCAATCTGATCCGCTTGCTGGTCGAGCAGGGCATTCTGAAACAGGACAAGGCCGACGCACTGATCGCCCAGGCCCAGAACGAAGCGGCCCAGGCCAAGCAGGCTGCGGCATCCACCGCTGTGGCGGCCGGGCCGGTCGCCGCACCGGGCGATGTGCGGGTGCAATACGTACCGGCTGCGGTGCGCGACCAGATCCGCGATCAGGTCAAGGCCGAAGTCATGGCCACCGCCAAGCAGGAAAACTGGGCCGCGCCCAACACGTTCCCGGACTGGGCGTCGCGCATCAGCTTCGACGGCGACATCCGTCTGCGTGACGAATCGCGCTACTACTCGGGCAGCAACAGCAATGAAATCGTCGACTTCGCCAAGCTCAACAACAACGGCCCGTACGACGTGAACCCCAACAGCAGCACCGCGTTGCCGCCGTTGCTCAACACCCGCGAAGACCGCGAAAACCTGTTCCGCCTGCGCGCCCGCCTAGGCATGAAAGCGGTGATCTCGCCGGAATGGACCGCCGGCATCCGCATCGGCACCGGCTCGGACAACAACCCCGTGTCGACCACCCAGAACCTCGGTGGCGGCTTCTCGAAAAAAGACATCTGGCTCGATCAGGGCTACCTGACCTGGAAGCCGTCGGATGAGCTGACCCTGACCGGTGGCCGTTTCGCCAACCCGTTCATGTCCACCGACATGCTGTATTCCAACGACCTGAACTTCGACGGCGTGGCAGCGATTTTCGACCACAAGCTCAGCCGCGACTGGGGCGTGTTCGGTACCCTCGGCGCGTTCCCGGTGGACTACACCAACGACACCACCACCAGCAACGGCTTCGACAAGGAAGAAAGCGACAACAAATGGCTATACGGCGCGCAGATCGGCGCCAAATGGGCGATCAACAGCAACAACCGCCTGAAAGGCGCGCTGGCCTACTACCGCTTCGACGACATCGAAGGCCAGCGCTCCAGCCCTTGCGAACCGTGGGCCGGCGCGCCGGGCTGCGACAGCGACGGCACCCGCGCAGCATTCATGCAAAAGGGCAACAGCGTGTTCCTGCTGCGTGACATCACGCCGAACCCGCTTAACCCGACCACCACGCCGCAACCGCAATTCGTTGGCCTGGCGTCCGAGTTCAACCTGCTTGATCTCAACGTGGTGTGGGACGCCGACCTGCCGGAAGACTTCAAACTGCGCAGCCAGGGCAACTACATCCATAACCTCGGCTACGACGAAGGCGACATGCGCAAGCGTTCGGCCGGGCAACTGGTCAACAACCTCGACAGCAACGGCAACATCGAAAGCGGCGCCAATGCGTGGATGGTCCAGTTCACCCTCGGCAACGCACTGGAGCTGAAGAAGCAGGGCGACTGGAACCTGTTCGCCGGCTACAAGTACATCCAGCCGGATGCCTTGCCGGACGGCTTCAACGATTCGTCGTTCCACCTCGGCGGCACCAACGCCAAGGGCTACTTCCTGGGCGGCAATTACGGTCTGGCGAAGAACGTTTACGCCACCGGCCGCTGGCTGAGTTCGGAGGCGGTGTATGGCGCGCCGTTCGACATCGACGTCATGCAGCTTGAGATCAACACGCGCTTCTAAGCGCCGGGAGAGGGTTATGAAAATCCGCTTTTTATGGCTTGGGCTCGGGATGTTGATCGCCACCGAGGCGAGCGCCGAAGGTATGGAGGAACGGCTGCGCACGCAATTGCGCAGCACCACCCAGCAGCTGCAAACCCTGCAAAGTCAGCAGGCCCAGGCCAGCGCCGCGCAACTGGCGGCGCAGAACGAAGCCAAGGCTGCGCAGGCGCAGATCAAGCAATTGACCGCCGAACTGGCCAAGGCCAAAGGCCTCGCCGAGCAACTGGCCGGGCAGCAGCAAAGCCTGCACAGCCAGGCCCAGGCGCAAGTCGCGGCGAGTAACGAGCAGACCGGCAAGTTCAAGAAAGCCTATGACGAGTTGTTGGTCATGGCCCGTGCCAAAGAGGCAGAACGGTCTAAGCTTCAAGCGCAATTGACTGAACGTGACACACAAGTGCAGCAATGTTCGGTCAAGAATCAGCAGATGTATGGCGTGGCCAAGCAGATTCTCACCGCCTACGAAAACATCGATGTGGCCGAGGTGATGAAGATCCGCCAGCCCTTCGCCGGCAGCGCCCGGGTCAAGTTCGATGAACTGGCTCAGGGCTTTGGCGATGAACTGTACAAGACTCAATTCGATGCGCCGCAAGCCGCGATCGCGCACTGATTAAAAGACTCATGGACAAGGAAGAAGTAATGACTCAATTGATCTCCCACGTATCCCCGCAATCCCTGACCGACGTGCTGCAAGCCGCCGGTTACCGCGTCAACCAGACCGAACAGAATGGCATCGTCCAGTTGCTCAGCGCCAGCCAGGGCATCGGTTATGCCGTGCGTTTCGGCAACCCGGCGGTGGCGGAGCAGGGCAGCTACGTCGACTTCACGTTCAGTTGCGCCTTGCGCGTGCAGGGTGAGTTGCCGGCCGGTGTGGCCGAGCAGTGGAACGCGACCCGCCGGTTTGCCCGGTTGTCGTTGCAGGGTGAGTTTCTGGTGATGGAAATGGACGTGGTGGTGGCCGCTGGCGTCAGCAGCGATTACCTGCGCGGCAACCTGGAATTGTGGGATCGCCTGCTTCAGGAGTTCATCGTTTACCTGCGTGATTTCACCCAGAACGCTGCTGCCGCCCAGGCTCCAAAGGTTGAGCAAGAGGAAGTCGCGCTGTGACAAAACCTGCCATGGTAATCAGCGCCGCCGCGGTGGCGCTGTTGGTGGTGGCCGTGGCGCTGGTGGTGCGGCCGGGCAATGACCCGGTCGCCGCCCAGCAACCGGCGCCGGTCGTTGCGGCGAACAGTGGGCCTGCGGTGGCGCGGTTGGGCAATCAGCAGGTTTCGCCTGAGGAATTGCAGGCGTTGCTGGCGGCTGTTCCACCGCAAACCCGCGAGCAATTGCGTGGCAATCGTGAAGCGCTGGAGCGCTGGATTCGTTCCCGCCTGGCTGAAAAAGCGGTGCTGGAACAGGCCGACGCCCAAGGCTGGGCGCAGCGCCCGGACGTTGTACGGCAGACTCGTGCCGCCACTGAGCAGATCGTATTTCGCGACTATTTGCAGTCGGTGAGTCAGGTGCCGGCGGATTATCCGAGCGCTGCCGAGTTGCAGCAGGCGTACGACGTGGGCAAGGCCAACTGGCAGACACCGGCGCTGTATCGGGTCAGCCAGATTTTTCTCGGGGTGAATGAGCCGCAGAACCTTGAGGCGGTGCGCAAGCAGGCGACGGATCTGAGCAAGAAAGCCCAGTCGACCCCGGCGGACTTTGCGGCGTTGGCCAAGGAGTTTTCCCAGGATCGGCTCACGGCCGAACGCGGCGGCGACACCGGCCTGCAACCGTTGCAGCAATTGGTGCCGGAAGTGCGCGGTGCGGTGGCACGACTCAAGGTTGGCGCGGTGTCCGATCCCGTTCAGAGCAGCGCCGGTTTTCACGTGATCAAACTCACCGAACAACAACCGGCCCGCACCGCGACCCTCGACGAGTTGCGCGATCAACTGACTCAGGCTTTGCGGGCGCAACGTCAGGAACAGATCGCCCAGGCCTACCTGGACGGCATGCTCAACACCGCAACGCTGAGCATCGACGGGGCCGAGCTCAACAAGGTGCTGGAGGAAAAACTGTAATTCAGATCCACCTCTGAACCCTGTGGGAGCGAGCTTGCTCGCGAAAGCGGTGTATCTGGCAATGAGATGTTGCGTGTGCCGATGTCTTCGCGAGCAAGCTCGCTCCCACAATGGATTTATGCAAAGGCAAACAACAAAGATCGACAGGGAGTCATCGATGTCATTCACCGAACCCGCAGCACGACAGAGCAGCGCCGATTTCCGCTGGCCACGGGACAAGGACGAACCCTGGCTGGCGCAGGCCGCGACCCTCGACAGCGACGTCGCCCAATACTTTCTGGTCAGCGCCCGTTGCGGCTGCTTCATGCAGGCCGCTCGCAGCCTCAACGTGCGCTCGACCCTGCTGCGCAAACAACTGGCGCAACTCGAACAGCAATTGCAATGCGCGCTGTTCAGCTTTCAGGGCAGCGCCCTCAGCCTGACCCGCGAAGGCCAGCAACTGCAGGCGCAACTGATCGCGTTGGCTCACGAACGCAAACTGCCGGTGATCGAGCAGCCGCTGATTAGGCTGGCCGTCGCCGAATCGATCCTGCATGACATCCTCGGTCGCGACCTCATCGCACTGCTGCGCCGCAACGCCAGCGTGCGCCTGGAAATCATCGCCCTCGACAGCGAACTGGCCCTGCGCGCCGTCAGCGCCGACATCGTGCTCTGGCTCGCCCATGGCGACACCCCGTATCCCGGCCCGACCTTCGCCACCAGCGAACCGCAACGCCTGGCGCAACTGGAATACCAGCCGCACATCGCCAAACGCTATTCCCGTGTCACCGCCCGCCCGGAAAGCCCGGACGACCTTGTCGATTTCATGCTGGTGCAATGGCAGCACGATCGGCAGATCGACAGCTTTCGACCTTGGAATGAGCTGGTCGAACAGCGGTTGGCCGGGGTGGTGCAGATGCAGTCTTATGAGCTGATGCTGGAGATGATCCGTTGCAGTGCGTGCATTGGTTTGCTGCCGATGTACATGAGCCGGTTTGATCGCGGGCTGGTGGCGTTGCCGGGGTTGTTTGACGAGGCGATGCGGTTGCAGGTGTGGCTGGCGGTGAACAGTGAATCGCAGGATGTCGGGGAGGTGCAGACGCTGATCGAATTGATTCGGAGGACGTTCAGTGAGCGTCGGGAGTGGTTTGAATAAGGCCAAAAGCCGTCCGATTGCTTACGATGTCTTCGGACGGCTGTTGTTGCTTTTTATCTTTTTAATCAAACCTTCACATAAAGAAATCGCCAGGTATAGAAACTGTCCTCATATTCCCGGGATGTATTGATGAATGTGAAGCCCCAGTGCGTGCCAGTCTGTCCAGGGGTGGAAGTCAACGTAGCTGCGCTCTGACCCACTATCTGAAAACGCGCAGGTACAAAACTGCGATAGTTCGACTGGATCTCAGACAGCGTAAACAGTCTGCCTCCTACGGCATTAAGGTAGGGCAAAATTTCGGCCCATTTTCGGTGAGGAGCGCTGGACCAATGTACCGCTGTAGCAGGGCCCGAAGTGGTGACGGTATAGCTTTTTGTCTGATTGGCCGCGTCTTTGGCGGTAATGGTCGCCATACCATTGCCTCTGGCATAAATACGCCCTTTGCTGTCGACAGCTACAATCTCGGCATCCGTGGAATGGTAAGAAATGATGCCTACACCGCCCGTTGCAGGTCGGTCGATTGAGGTCCCGGGATTAGGGTTTGAAGGAGCCCCGTAATCTCCGTGGTCGGGCGTCACCTTCGGTGTCACATAATATCGAGCACCGGACAGGGACACGGGTGTGGTATCCATTTCCAGTTCGGGCAAACCGGTCCCCACGACCTGTGCCTCGGCGGTTTTGGAAATTCCGATGACTTTGCCTCCCCTGATTTGTTCGAACTTGACCCTCACCTGGCTGTTGGCAACCACCTTCGCATTGGGGATCTGCCAGGAAAACTGCCCCGGAACATTACCGATCGGGAAGGCTTCGTCATGGCTGGCGACCACAGCCCCATTGAGCCACGCTTCGAATGTCAGATGAATCTGATCTCCTGCCTGCCAGATCGAGGGAATCAGATGAATCAGCGCCCACAACGGCCCGCCATTCATCTTGCCCAGATCAACAAGGGCGGGATCGTCACCGTTATCTCCGAGAGTTTCCTGAAGGATGGCCTCCGGCAGCTCCACCCAATCGAGATGCACATCAACCACATAATCCTTCGACCAGAATTCCTGCGGGTTGAATACTCCTGTCGAAGACGTGCCGGAAAAGTCGCCTACCTGATTGATGACGTTGTATTTGAATACAAATTGCGGGTTGTTGGGGGAGTGGGCGAGATCGGCAGTGTAAAAGGTCAAGACCACTGGCCTGGTTTCGGGGTTGGGATCCTGCCCAGTTGGTGAAAGCTGATGGGTAAGGGTTTTACCGCCATAGTTGATCGTCAACCGGTCATGCAGTTGCTTGCCCGGATAATCCATTGTCACGGTCACGCCCGCTGCTGCCTCGCCCGGCCCGATGCTCTTCGGGGTGACATCCATGCTCAGCAACGAATTGCCGGGGTTTTGATCCGTATCGTTGCCGGCAGGGTCTGTGAGGTAGTGAAGTACGATCAACTCGGCCGATTCTTCATTGCCTGACTGACGCTGGACACTGACCTTCAATGTATTGATATCGTCGGAAAGCGTACCCACTGGCAAGTGAAACTCGAGCGGTGAGGTCGTGTCTTTGGTGAGCTCGGCCGGGATCGGCGCAGGCAAGCCATTGAGGAACATTCGTCCGGTCTCATTCGGCGCCTGCCCCTGATAAGGCCCGAACAACACCAACAGTCCCTTCGAGTCCGCGTAATAGTTGAGCCGGGAGAGCCCGACCTGGGCGACAGGGTGATTAATCGGGTAGGTCTGGCGTGGAATATAGGGTGGTGTCAGTGCCAGGACGAGGACGGGACCGCCGTTGGATGCAGGATTGTTCATGGCACACAACTCCTCGGTGAGTGATGTGCCATGAAAACGCTGTGTTATCCGTTTCGGCTACTGTCAGATCTGACAGTTGACGATGGTTTCAAGATGAACGGACATCAATCTGAGCCATCCAGACCCGTCCCGCAGACAGTAAAGCGGCTCTGTATAGAAACCGTTTCGATTTTCGCTGATTCGTCAGCGACCCGGAAACGATAGAGCCCGCCCTCAAGGCGCACAAGCCGGCGGATTCTGGCGGATGCGTAGGCAATGGCGCAAGGAGTTGTGGCTTGCCGGACGTTTCGGTCAACGGCTTTAAACAGTCGTGGCGAGTTCGTGGGGAAGCGGTTTACAGTGACCGGCCACGCACTGATCCAGGAGGGATCTTTCATGCCTGAACACAACCCCGCGATTGATCTCGAACGCTTCAACGAATGCCACCTTGAAGGCGTCACTGCGCTCTACAACGACCCGGCGGTGGCCCGGCAAGTGTTGCAGATGCCGTTTCAATCCTCCGAGATCTGGCGCCAGCGCCTGATGCCGGACAGCGAGCGAGTGTTGAAACTGGTGGCGCTGCACCAAGGCGTGGTGATCGGTTATCTGGGGCTGGAGGCTTTTTCCCGGATTCGCCGCAGCCATGCCGGCAGCATCGGGCTGAGCGTTGCGGGGGCCTGGCAAGGCAAGGGCGTGGGGACGAAGTTGATGACAGCGGCGCTGGACGTCGCCGACAACTGGATGAACCTGCACCGGGTCGAGCTTTCGGTGTACGCCGACAACGAGGCGGCTATCGGGCTCTATCGAAAGTTCGGCTTCGAGAACGAGGGCCTGTTTCGCGATTATGCCGTGCGTGACGGGCAATGGATCGACACCGTGAGCATGGCGCGTCTGCGCTGAACGATGGCAGTAATTGTGGGAGCGAGCCTGCTCGCGATAGCGGCTGGGCAGTCAATGTAAGGAGCGACTGATCCGACGCCTTCGCGAGCAGGCTCGCTCCCACATGGGACGGGGAACAATCACATTTCCAGATTGACCCACCCCGGTTTGGCAACCTCCGGTGCTATTGCTTTCACGGTTTTACCGGTGGCCAACTCCACCCGCCGCGCCACCTCCGGATCATCGGCAAACGGCGTCAGACTCGCCTCGTCCAGGCTCTCGGCCGTCTCATGCCGCAGGCAGTACTCAACCGTCAGCCACAAAAACACCACACCCAACACATTCAAAAATACATCGAACATGACCGGCTCCCCTGATCAGGCGATCTGCGCTTCACGATGAGCAATCGCAACATCAGCCACCCGCACCGTGCGCCACACGTTATAGGCCATCAGCAACATGCCGCTAAGGAAAAACACCCCGCCGGCAAAGCGCACGACAAACCCCGGATGACTGGCCTGCAACGCTTCGACAAACGAATAAGTCAGCGTGCCGTCCTCGTTGATCGCCCGCCACATCAGGCCCTGGGTAATTCCGTTGACCCACATCGACGCGATGTACAACACCGTGCCGATGGTCGCCAGCCAGAAGTGCAGGTTGATCAGCGGCGTGCTGTGCATCCGCTCGCGGCCAAAGACCTTGGGCACCATGTGATAGGTCGCGCCGAAGGTGATCATCGCCACCCAGCCGAGGGCGCCGGCGTGTACGTGGCCGATGGTCCAGTCGGTGTAGTGAGAGAGGGCGTTGACGGTCTTGATCGCCATCATCGGGCCTTCGAACGTCGACATGCCGTAGAACGCCAACGACAGAACCAGGAAGCGCAGGATCGGGTCGGTGCGCAACTGATGCCAGGCACCGGATAAGGTCATCATCCCGTTGATCATCCCGCCCCAGCTCGGCGCCAGCAGGATCAATGACATCGCCATCCCCAACGACTGCGCCCAGTCCGGCAGTGCGGTGTAGTGCAAGTGGTGCGGGCCGGCCCAGATGTACAGGGTGATCAGCGCCCAGAAATGCACGATCGACAACCGGTACGAATACACCGGCCGATTCACTTGCTTGGGCACGAAGTAATACATCATCCCGAGGAACCCGGTGGTCAGGAAGAACCCCACCGCGTTGTGACCGTACCACCACTGCACCATGGCGTCGGTGGCGCCGGAATACACCGGATAGGACTTGAACCAGTCCACCGGGATCGACAGGTGATTGACCACGTGCAGCATGGCGATCACCAGAATGAATGCACCGAAGAACCAGTTGCCGACGTAGATGTGCTTGGTCTTGCGCTGCACCACGGTAGTGAAGAACACCACGGCGTACGCAACCCAGACCACGGCCATCCACACCGCACCGGAGAATTCGATCTCGGCGTATTCCTTGGTGGTGGTGTAGCCCATCGGCAGGGTGACCAGCATGATCACGATCACCGATTGCCAGCCCCAGAAAGTGAAGGCTGCGAGTTTGTCCGAGTACAGCCGCACCTGACAGGTCCGCTGTACCGCGTAGTAACTGGCGGCGAATTGCGCACTGCCGGCGAAGCCGAAAATCACCAGACTGGTGTGCAACGGTCGCAAGCGGCCGAAGGTGGTCCACGGCAAGTCCAGATTCATGTCCGGCCATACCAGTTGCGAGGCGATCCATACTCCCATCGCCATGCCCACGACACCCCAGAAAACAGTCGCGATGACGAATTGGCGGACGACCTTGTAGTTATAAGCCTGTCCGATTGTTGCTGTGCTCATGGTCAATTCTTCCACGGTCAAAGTCTTGCCAGGCCACCCGGTCTGGCACGAGCTGCACTGTAGAAACCCCACCGGAAACAAAACAGGCTCAGGAAATGTTCATTTATGCGGATCAGATCGAAGCGCTGCCTGCGGCCATCTGCCGCGCCCTGATACGGTTTTTATGCGTTCAGGTGAATCTGTAACGGGCTGCGCTGCAACGTCATAGTGCTTGCAAGAAACTGTGGGAGCGAGCTTGCTCGCGATTGCGGTGTGTCAGCCAACATTGTCGTTGCCTGACACACCGCAATCGCGAGCAAGCTCGCTCCCACAGGAAACTCCTGATGAGGTGGCAGTTCCATGTATCAGTACGATGATTACGACCGGGCGCTGGTGTTCGAGCGCGTTGCGCAGTTTCGCGATCAGGTCGAGCGCTTCATGGCCGGGGAGTTGAGCGAAGAAGAGTTCCTGCCGCTGCGCCTGCAAAACGGCCTGTACATGCAAAAGCACGCTTACATGCTGCGGGTGGCGATTCCCTACGGCACGCTGAGCGCCGAACAGATGCGCACTCTGGCGAGCATCGCCCGGGATTACGACCGTGGCTACGGCCACTTCACCACCCGGCAGAACATGCAGTTCAACTGGATCGAACTGCACGAAGTGCCGGACATTCTCGAACGTCTGGCGCAGGTCAACATGCATGCGATCCAGACCTCGGGCAACTGCGTGCGCAACATCACCACCGAAGCCTTCGCCGGGGTCGCGGCGGACGAGTTGATCGACCCGCGTCCGCTGGCGGAAATCCTGAGGCAATGGTCGACGATCAACCCGGAATTCCTGTTCCTGCCGCGCAAGTTCAAGATCGCCATCTGCTCGGCAAAGCAGGACCGCGCGGCAATCATGATGCACGACATCGGCCTCTACCTTTACCCCGGCCGTGACGGGCAGATGCTGTTGCGAGTGATCGTCGGCGGTGGTCTGGGGCGCACGCCGATCCTTGGTCTGCAGATCCGCGATGGCCTGCCGTGGCAGCACTTGCTGTCCTACGTCGAGGCGGTGCTGCGGGTCTATAACCGTCACGGCCGGCGCGACAACAAGTACAAGGCGCGGATCAAGATTCTGGTCAAGGCACTGGGCATCGAGGCGTTCGCCAAGGAGGTCGAAGAAGAATGGCAACACCTCAAGGACGGTCCGGCGCAACTGACCGAGGATGAATATCAGCGAGTCGCCAGCGCTTTTGTGCCGCCGAGCTATCGCACATTGGCAGGCCCCGATCTGGATTTCGGCACGCACCTGGCCGACAACCCGGCGTTCGCCCGTTGGGTCGCGCGCAACGTGCAACCGCACAAAATGACGGGCTACACCAGCGTGGTGCTGTCGACCAAACCGGGCCTGGCTTCGCCGCCGGGGGACGTCACCGATGCGCAGATGCAGGCCGTGGCTGACTGGTCCGAGCGCTTCGGTTTCGGCGAAATCCGCATCGCCCACGAGCAGAACATCGTCCTGCCGGATGTGCCCAAGTCCGAGCTGTTCGCGCTGTGGCAACTGGCGAAAGAGCAGGGGCTGGGCGCCGCCAACGTCGGTCTGCTGACCGACATCATTGCCTGCCCCGGCGGCGATTTCTGTGCGCTGGCCAACGCCAAGTCGATCCCGATTGCCCAGGCGATTCAGGCGCGTTTCAATAACCTCGATTACCTGCACGATCTGGGCGACATCAGCCTGAACATTTCCGGCTGCATGAACGCCTGCGGCCATCACCACATCGGCAACATCGGGATTCTCGGCGTCGATAAAAACGGCAGCGAGTGGTACCAGATCACCCTCGGTGGGGCCCAGGGCAAGAACAGCGCACTGGGCAAAGTCATCGGCCCGTCGTTCAGCGCCGCCGAAGTGCCGCAAGTGATCGAGCGGATCATCGGCACCTTCGTCCGTTATCGCGAAGCCGAAGAACTGTTCGTCGATACCGTGGCACGCATCGGACTGGAGCCGTTCAAGGAGCGGGTCTACCCGAAAGCGCTGGAGGTGCCGGTATGAACAATCTGCTGCGCATGGAGGAGAGCGGGGCGCGCATCGTGATGGACGATCCATGGACGCTGATTCGCTCGCCTGAAACTGTGTATGGCGCCGAAATGCTGATTCTGCCGCTGGCCCACTGGCTCGAGTCGCCCTCGACCCATGCGGTCTGGCTCGGTCCGGACGACGGCGTTGAGAGCCTGTTGCCATGGCTGACCTCGCTGCCACTGATCGCCCTCGACTTCCCGAGCTTTCGCGACGGCCGCGCCTACAGCCAGGCCTATCTGTTGCGCAGCCGCTTCGGCTGGAAAGGCGAGTTGCGCGCCATCGGCGATGTGCTGCGCGACCAGCTCAGCCACATGCGCCAGTGCGGTTTCGACAGCTTCGCCGTGCGCGAGGACAAATCCGCCGAGGATGCGCTCAAGGGCCTGGCCGGGATGAGCGTGTTGTACGGGCGCTCGGTGATCGAGCCGCGGCCCTTGTTCAGACGCCGCTGATGCAGGGGAAACCCTTAGAACCCTGATGAATCGGGGATTTTACCTTGGGTCGATGGTGGCCTTTTGGTAGAGTCCCCATCGCCAGCGGGTTTTCGGCTGGACGACGGAACGAAGAAGGGAGTCTGATCAGTGAGTCCGGGCAAAAAAATTCTGGGCATCACCGCGTTGCTGTTGATGGTGACGCTGTGGGCCGGTTACATCTATGTGTTCAACGAAAACCGTGGTGGCCAGCTCGGTGGCGTCGGCGAAAGCACCGCCTGGTGCGGCACGCCGCCGAACACTGAAGCGGCGCTGCTGGGCAAGGATCAACTGACCCTGCGCATCACCAACAACCTGCGCGGCGAGTTCATGCTCAGCGGCGCGGTGGTGGTCTCCGAACGGACCTTCAACCGCTATGACCTGGGCCGCAACGAACTGCGTCTGCGTCTTGAACCGTTGCAGTGGTCGTTTGGCGTCACGCCGATCTTCCTCGAACAGGTGAAAGTCCTGCCCCTGAGCCGCAACCTTGCCTCGACCGACAAGAGCGCCTTTGCCGAACTCGAATCGCGGCCGATCAGTGTTCAGGGCCGGGTCACCGAATTCCCTTTCGACACCTATCGCTACGGCTACAAGCCAGTCCTGTATTACCTCAAGGGCAGCGAGCGCATCGACCTGCGATTCAAGAACATCACCACGCTGATGGAGATGTCCAACACCTTCACGCCGATCCAGAAATACAACCGCGCCGACTACATCAACGAGAAAAGCTCGATGATCCGCGACGAGGACTACAAGGCCTACGGCCCCCACGAATGCGCGTTCAGCGTCGAGCGTAAAGGCTCGTTCAAGGTCGTGGTGCTGTTGATGCTGCTGGTGCTGTGCCTGCCGTTGTTGCTGGTGTTCTACCGCGATGAGCCGGGGATCGACTTCCTCGCCACGCTGGTGGGAATCGGTGTTGTGCGTACGGTACTGGTGGGGCCGGTGCAGGATTTCCAGCTGTACAACATTGATTTTCTATTCGGCGCGGCGATTTTGCTGGTGGGCACGGTGTCGCTGATCAAGGCGATGCGGGCGAACAGCCGGCGGGAGATGGCGTTGAGAAGCGGGGAGACTTCGAGCTGGTAACGCAAACAGGCGGGAGCAGCCGAGCGCTGCTCCCGCCTGTTTTCATTTCAAGGCAGGATCCCCCGGATTCAGCTTCTTCCACCCCTGCAACAACACCTGCGCCTTCGGCTCCTGCCCGCTGTCGAGATACCACTGAATCAGCGACAACCTGGCATTGCGGTTCGCCGGTTGGGCCTTGAGCATTTTTTCCAGCTGCGCGCAAGCCTCATCCACCTTGCCGCTTTCATGCAGCGCCACCGCCAGCACATAACCGTACTGCGGGCTCTGTGGTTCCAGTTGTGCAGCCTTGCGCAACTGGGACATCGCATCGTCAGTCTTGCCTGCGCGTATCAGCGAGAGGCCAAGGGTGTGTTGCAATAGCGCGGCGTCAGGATGTTCCTTGAGGTTGTCGGCCAGCAGTTTCTGCGCTTCTGGAACACGACCATTTGCTTCGAGCCATTGCACCAGCGTGACCAGTGCCGGATAGAAGTCCGGATCGCGCTTCAACGCCGTCCGTAACAGGCCTTCAACCTCCGAACTGCGACCGCTGGCCTGATAGAGCATCGCCAGATTCAGGTTGGCCTCGGCACGTTCAGCCAGGCTTTTCTGCACCGCTTCGTATTCGCCAATCGCCGCTTCCCAGTTGGCTTGTGCGCCGCCCAGGCCATTGCGGGCCGTGCCGATCAGATCCCGAGCGGCTGCAATGCGCACGGCTTTTACCGGATCCCCGAGCAGTGGCGTCAACAACGGCGCACGCTCCGGTGGCGGCACGAACGCACTGGTCACCCGCACGGCGCTTTCGCGAACCTGTGGTGCCGGGTTTTTCAGATCCGTGGTCGCCAGTTTCAGTGCTTGTTCACTGGGGTACGAAGGCAGCTCGGCCAGTAGCGTCGCCCGCTGAATCGCAGGCAGGTTGCTGCGCTGCAACTGCTCGTACAACGCCTGCGCGGCACCCGGCTGGCCATTGCGGATCAGCCACAGGCATTCGTCGTAACGAAGGGCTTGGGGCGTAGCCGAGGCATTCCACAGTTTGAATTGCGCCGTGACCTTGTCCCCGGCCTTGCCTTGGTGACAGGTCAGGCAGGCATCCGGCGTGCCGAGCTTTTGCGCGCGTTCTGGGTTGGGAATGCTGAAGCTGTGGTCATGGCGGAAGTCATTTCCCATGTAGAACTTGCCGGGCATGTGGCAATCCACGCATTGCGAACCGGGCTGGCCCATGGTGTGGCGGGTGTGTTCGATGCTGTCGTAGTTCTTCGTTTGCAGCCCTTTGCCGTCGACGCCTTCGACGGAGGTCTTGCCGGCGGTGTTGTGGCATTGCAGGCACACCGCGTTGCCCGGTGCCTTCAACTCGGTGCTGTGGGGGTTGTGGCAGTTACTGCAACGCACGCCCTTGTCGAACATTTTGCTTTGGGCGAAGGAACCGTGTTCGAACACTTCGTCCTTGATCTTGCCGTCCAGCGCATACAGTTCGCGGGTGAGGACGCTGGGCAGGTAATCGTCCATCAGCCGCTTGCCGACGGTGTAGCCGTCACCCAACGGTGCGCGGCGGGCGTGGCAGCGGGCGCAGGTTTCGATTTCGACGGTGGCGTTCTTGTCCTTGAGATCGACGGCAAAGCCGGCGTGGATCAGGTCGGTTTTCTTTGCCGTCCATTCCAGGTGATTCGACGCCGGACCGTGACAGGCCTGGCAGCCGACACCGAGGCTGTTCCACTGGCTGGCGAAGGTGTTGCTGGCCGCATCGAAGTTTCGCTTGTAACCGGTGGTGTGGCACTCGACGCACATGAAATTGGCATTCTGGCTCGGCTTGCTCCAGTGCAATGGATTCTTGAAGTTCACACCTTGGCCGGGGTAGAGGTGAAACCAGCGGTTTTTCTCGGTATCCCAGGCCACGCCGAGCGCCTGCAACCGACCTTCGCCGACTTCGATCAGGTATTGCTGGAGCGGGGCGATGCCGAAGGTGTACGCCACTTTGAAGTCGGCGTTCTTGCCGTCGATGCCCGGTGTGTTGACCCAGAATTCGTCGCCCTTGCGCAGGAAGCGGGTGGTTTCGTTTTCGGCTTTGAAAGTGATGTTGTTGAAATCGCCGAGCATGGTCTCAGCGGTGGCTGCCTGCATCGCCAGTTGATGGTGCGAGCCTTGCCAGTCCTTGACCTGTTCGCTGTGACAGCCTTGGCATTGTTGTTCATCGACCATGCTCGCGGGCGCAGTCGCCACGGTGGGGGCGGGTTTGGCCGGCGCCGCAACCGGGGCGCTTACGGGAATCGGCTTGACCGGCACTGGTGCGGGGCTCAACAGAAACCAGCCGATCCCCGCCACGGCCGCCAGCAGCAGGCCGATCAGAACAGGAAACAGGTAACGTGAAATAAAGGTCGGTGAAGCATCAGGCTGAAGCGGTGCGTCGTTGTTTTTATGCTTGGGCATTGCGACTTCCGTAGTCCAGGTGCATTTGCCGTCGGGCGCGCGTTCAAGCTTGATCCAGCTTTGCTGTCCGGCCTGCATCTGTCAAATGGCCAATCCCGGCATCGCGTGAATATTGTGATTGTGGATCGCAAAACGCTCGGTATTAGCTATACCTGTAATTCCCCAATGCAATACATCCGGCCTTCCGAAAGGAGTTACAGCATGAAGCTAGCCGTAATGATGAGCACCCTCTGCATTGCCACGCTGGGCGTGGTGGGTTGCTCCAGCAAAACAGTTGCTCCAGATGAATACTCAGGCTTCCTCAAGGACTACAGTCAGCTCAGGGAGGCCAAGTCGCCATCCGGGGCTGAAGTGATGCGCTGGATGGACCCGAAACTCGATATCAAAAAATTCACCAGCGTCTACATCGAACCGACCCAGCTCTATCCGAAGCCGCAGCCGACCGCGAAGATCCCGCAACAGACCCTCAACGGCATCACCAGCTATTACGATCAGGCGCTCAAACGTGAACTGGGCAAATCCCTGCCGTTGGCGTCGGGCCCTGGGCCAGGTGTGATTGTGGTACGGGCGGCGATCACCGCCGTGAGCAGCAAGACCGAAGGTCTGCATGCCTATGAAGTGATCCCGATTGCCCTGGTGGCAGCGGCGGTCAGCACCGCCAGCGGCATTCGCGATCAGGAAACCACGCTGGCGACCGAGGCGGTGTTCCTCGATGGCGGCAACAACAAGGTCGTGGCCCAGGTGGTGCGCAAGGGCACCGGCAAGCCGCTGGAAAACGATTCGCAGGTGATGAAAGCCGATGACGTGAAAAGCGTGATCGATGGCTGGGCGTCAGACGTGCATCAGTCCTACGTCAAGCTCAAGTCCAAGTAAGAAACGGCAGCCGGATCGCTCAGGGCGATCCGGCATGCTTGTCCTCAAAACTCGGCTCTGGCCCGGCGATTGTAATGGCTGAGCAGGCCGTCGTAGCTGCGGGTGACCGCGTGGAAGTCATCGCTCAAACGCTGGGGCTCGGCGTGGTTCTGCCAATCCTTTTGCAAGGTGTTCAACGCCTCCAGGTATTCAGTTCCGGGCACGCCGATGTGCAGCCACAGGCCTCGCGCAGCATCGGTCTTTGACTGAAAAGCGGTGTACGGCGCTGCGAGAAAGGGCTCCCGGCGATCCCAGGCCTGCTGCAGTTTCGCTGTGGTGTCGGCGAGCAATTGCGGCGTAAGCGTGCGGTTTTTCATGGCTTGATCAAGGACGTCGACGGTTTCCCGGGCCTGAATCATATAAGCCAGCAGATACCAGTGAATGTCTTTGCCCATCCGGGCTTCCAGCCGTTTGAGCTGTTCGGGACGCTGCGCCGCGTCCAGTGGCAGCAAGGCCTGCCGAAGGGCCGTCGATGCGCTGTCGTACTCTTCTGCAGCACGTTTGATCGTGGCGCTTTCTTCCATTGACGGTTGCTGTGACGAGGAAAGGAAGCTCGCTTCCCGGTAATACCGGGTGGGCGGCACCACCGTGGTGACATATTGGAGTGTGCGCACGTACGCATCGGCTTTTTGTGCCAACATCGGTTGAAACTTCAGAATCTCGAGTTTTTGGGTGATGCCCGGGGAGCAGACGTCCCGCTGTATGTCTTGCACCGTGAACGCATCGCTGTCATCGAACGCCTTGAGGCTGAGAAACCACTGCGGGGTTCGTGGTTCAGGCGGCTGCGGGTTCTTGTAGCGGTCGTAGGCCACCCGCCATTGCACGTCGACCCGGTTGACGCAGGTGATGAGCGGGCTCAGGGCATTGGTCTGGGCGGTGATCGGCGAGTCGAGTTCATCCAGCCACAGATCAAACTGGAGAAATGGACGGGTCGCCCCCGTCAAACCCATCACAACGAGCGCGATGACCAGCCCGATCGGGAAGAGCATTTTCGAACTCATGGTCGCGCTTCCTTGCCGTACCACTGTTCAACGGTGGCCGGTGCACTGCATTCGGTGGTGGTGGCCGGCAGACGACTGCACAAGCGTTCGGTCCAGGGTTGCAGACCCTGATTGCGATTGACCGTGCCTTGGCTGGCGATGTGGTTGAACACGCCAAGGACAATCGTCAACACCCCGATACCGAGCATCGACAGGCCGAATTTTCGCAGTGCACCGGTTTCTTCCCAAGGTGTGTGCGGTTTGACTTGCCTGCGGCGCACCAGTCCGAAAATCACCAGGGTGGTGGCATACACGGCGCCGGCAATCGGACTGAGAAACCAGCTCAGCCCGGCAACCACCAACGCACAGGGCACGAGATCGCGCAGCACCCCGAACGGTGGCGAGTCTTTAAAGTAACCGAAGCACAGACGCGCACTCAGACTGTCGTCCAGCCACCACAGGCGATGGGCAACACCATGCACCAGCCAATTGAGCCCGGCCACGACGACGCCGAATGCCACCGTCGTGAACATGAAGACATTGACCAGTCCGGTGATCCGCAAGCCCAAGGGAATGTAATGGGCGAACGAGCCGATCAGGCAGGCCAGCACGACAGCCACATAGGTCGGCCATTCGTTGAAGGTCAGTTCCCAGTCGCGCCAGAAAAACGCAGTCCCGCCGGGGAATTGCGCGCAGACGTCGGGATGGTTGGCGTACAACGCCGAACTCAACTGCCGGCACTGCGCCCAGTCCTCTGTACGCAGGCGCCGGGCCAATGCGCGGCGTTCGCTGAACGAGCCGGTGCCGAGCAGCAGGCGGGCGGCTCGGTGTTCCGGGGTGGCGGGCGGCTCCAGGGCGAGCTGTTGCTGACGAGCCAGGAAAAACGGCGCATTTTTTCGAGCCAGCAGGCGCTGCCATTCGTCGTCAGGGCAGGGGTTTGCCGTGCTGGCGTGCCAGCCTTGACCGGCGCGCACCCGTTCGAAAATCTCGGGGTACCAGACCGGTGCATCCAGCAGTAAATGGCTCAGGGCATGGTCGAACCATTTCTGATGTTGTTCGATTGTCAGCCATGTGAAGTGTGCACAACGGGCGTAGGCCTGGAGAAATCCGTCAACGTCTTCCTGTTCGAGGGCATCACGCATGGGTTGCGTGATACGCGTGCGCTGCCGGGCCAGCAACAGCTCGATTGATTCCTCATCCAGCTCCAGGCGTTGCCAGGCGCTGAACCAGAAAAAGGTCGGAACCGCCCAGTCCACCAGCGAATCGGAGGATTCGGGGTGCTCGATGCAGTGATGCAGCAGCGTGTCTTCGAAGATGTGCGCACAGCCTTGTTCGAGGGCGACGGTATGGCGACGCTTCAGCTCCTCAACGCTCAGCCCGTCCAGTGAGCGGGTCGCCAGTTGCAGGGCATCGACCTCGACCACGGTCAGGCCGCTCAGGTCCCAGGATTCTTCAATGCCCTGATCCTGCTCTTCGTCCTGATTCTGCTCGTGATATTGCTGCCATTCCTTGTACGCCAGCGCCTGCTCATAGGCATCGCGCAGCCGCTGAAATCCCTCTGGATCATCATCGGGACGGGTCTGTTTGAGCAGGACGGCATATTGGCGTTTGATCGTGCGCACTTCGGCGTCGGCCGAAAGGCCAAGGACGGTCCAGCAACTCATTGCGATAACAACTCCATAAAACTGCGACGCGATCCGATGATGGCATTATGATATTTCGCACCCTACCTGTTTCGCGTCGAAAAGTCCTCCATGTGTTGCTCAGTCGCCGACGAACCAGCGGAAATACGGATTGCCGCCATCCCCGCGCATCACCTCGCGGATGTCCCGTCCCCAGGCATCGCGATCGCCGTCATAGGCGTGCAGGCTGGCACGGTAGAACTGCATCAGGCGCTGGCGGTGGGCTTGCATGCGTTCCTCGAACCCGGCGTCGGCGTTCACCAGGGGCGGCGCGACGTACAGATCCAGCAACGCCGGGAGCACACGGGTGATTTCCTTGGTGCGAACCCACGGCGCGTACTCGATGCGCGGCTGGTCGTCGGTCACTGCTGGTGCGCCGGCGGCAAAACGTTCCAGCCCGGCGCGGTCGGTGACCCAGGTCGACAGCAGCGCTGCCGCCGAGCCGATGCCGACGTCCTGCAAGGTGCTGCGCACGCTATCCTGTTGCAGGCGTTGGGTGATTCTTCCGGCGTCCAGTTCGATGGGCGTCAGTGACCCCACGAGCAGCATTTCGTGGAACTCGCTGGTCCACAGCGTCGCGTAGGGGAACACGTCGAGGAAACTGCGCACCAGCGAACGCGAGTCATCGATGTTCTGGGTCGGCAGCGGCAGCCATTGTGCGACCAGACCCTGTTTTTCCAGGCGGCTGGCGGCCAGTTGGTAGAAGTCGCGCGAATACAGGTTGACCACGCCGGCAGCGGAGGGCGGTGGCGGTTCGAGGGTGATCAGGTCGTAGGTCTGCGGACTGCGCAGCAGTTCCTGACGGCCGTCACGCAGGCGCACATCGACGCCGGGGTCACTGGCGGCGTTGAAGTTGCCCTTGAACAGCGGCGCGGCTTTGATCACCGACGGCAGCAATTCGGCGACCACCCGATGTTCCAGCCCCGGATAGCGCAGCAGCGCGCCGGCGGTGATGCCGGTGCCGAAACCGATCACCAGCGCCGAACGCGGTTCGCCGTTGTGGATCAACAGCGGCAGCAGCGCCTGAATGCGCATGTAGCGCAGAGACGGCATGGCATCGCCGGTGTTCGAAACACCCTGAATATACAAACGCTGGAAGGCATTGCGGCCAGTTCCCTGGCTGACCACCGCCACCGTGCCGCCGCGTCCTTCCTCATAGAAAGCGAGCGTTCCGTTGCGCGCGCCGGGCAGCAGGCTGGCGAGTTTGTTAACTGGAGTCAGCACCGCCAATGCAACCGACAACAGCCCGAGCGCGACCACCGCCTGACGCCGGCCTTTCTTCACGCCATGGCCCTTTCGCACGGCGAACCAGCCGATGCCGGCGGCGATGATCGCCAGCAGGCCCAGCGTGCGCACCAGCCCCAGCAGCGGGATTAGCACGAAACCGCAAAGCATCACCCCGACAATCCCGCCCAGCGTGTTGAACGCCACCACCGCGCCGACATCACGACCGATGCGCTCGTGACCAACGCTCAAGCGCAGGGCCAGCGGAAATGCCGCGCCCAGCAGCAGGGTCGGAACAAACACGATGGCCAGCGCCGCCACGGCAAAACGCGCGCTCATGCCGGCCAGTTCACTGGCGCCCTGGGTCAACAGCCAGATTTCCGCCTGGCTCTGGGCGATCACCAGCCAGCGGCCGAGCAAGGCGATTTCCAGCAGGGCGATCAATCCCGCGCCCGCGATCAGCAGGCCGAACACGCCCCACGGATCGCGAATCCGTTCGACACGACGGGCGAGCAGGGCGCTACCCAGAAACAACCCGGCCAGATACGTCGCCAGCACCACGGCAAACGCGTAGGTGCGGGTACTCATGAACTGCACGATCGACTGCGACCACACCACTTCGTAGCCGAGGGCCACGCCACCAGCGATGGAATACAGCCACAGGGCGGTGCGATCCGGCGCCTTTTCGGCGTGATGTTTGACCGGCGCTTCGACCGGCGTCGGACGCAGGCGTTGCCAGCCCAGCGCACCGGCGGCGGCCAGCAGGTTGAGCATCGCGGCGGCCAGCGCACTGCCGCGCACGCCGAGGGTGGCGATCAGCAGGAACGCCGCGAGCAGCGTGCCGGCAATCGCGCCCAGAGTGTTCGCCGCGTACAACTGACCGCCGGCCTTGCCCGGACTGGCTGCCAGCGAACGTACCAGCACCGGCAACGTGCCGCCCATCAACACCGCCGGAGCGCCCACCAGAAGGAACGGCAGCAGCCAGGCGAACAGTCCGACATGCTCCTGCAACCAGGCAAACGGGCTGGCTGCCACGCTCATGGCAAAGGTCGCGACGACGCCCAGCACCGCCACCAGCACTTCCATCCCGGCATACAGCAACACCGGCTGTTTCAGTCGATCCGCCCAGCGTCCGAACAGCCAGCCGCCCAGTGCGAGCCCGGCAAAGAAGGCGCTGATACCGGTGGTGATCGCATAGACTTCGACCCCGACCACCAGCGACAGCTGCTTGATCCACAGCACCTGGTAAACCAGCGCCGCAGCGCCGGAGATGCACAAGAGCAGGGCGGGGACCAGCAACGCCGCGGTGGCGGTGTGCGGGACGGGGTGGGCCGGGGATTTGCTGGCGACACGTGAGGACATGCAGTTGGCCTTGTTCCGGTTCAAGAATGGCTGCGACTGTGCGGGCCTCATCGCGGGCAAGCCCGCTCCCACAGGGATCTCTAGTGAACACAAATGTTGTGTACGACTGAAAACCCTGTGGGAGCTGGCTTGCCAGCGATAGGGCCACCTCGGTCACAAGCCGAAAACAGTGCCGCTCGCCAACGAAGGCGAGCGGCGGTCATGCAGGCTTACTTGGCCGCTTTCATTTTCTCCTCGATTTTCTTGTCCACGTCTGCGCGGACCTGGTCGATGCTGAAGCTCGCCGGACGTTGGCTCGGCGGGTAATCGACGAAGGTCTGCAGGAATTTGGCGGATCGGCTTATACCCTGGAAGATCAGGTAGTCGTTTTTCGCCAGCCAGTCGAAGTATTGGTCGGAGACCACATCGGCGCGTTCATACGGATCCATGCGCAGGTTGAAAATCTTCGGTACGCGCAGGCAAGTGAACGGTTCGCTCCAGACTTTGAAACCGCCCGGTGCGCGCTGTTCGCAGAAGACGAACTTCCAGTCCTTGTAACGCATGCTCACCAGTTCACCGTCATCGTTGAAGTAGTAGAACTCGTCACGCGCACTCTTGTCGGTCTTGCCGGTCAGGTAGTCCAACTGGTTGAAACCGTCTAGGTGCACCTTGAAGTTCTTCCCGCCGACGTCCGCGCCCTTGAGCAATCGATCCTTGATGTCGGTATCACCCACGGCGGCGAGCAATGTCGGGAACCAGTCCAGACCGGAGAACATCTGAGTCGACACTTCACCGGCCTTGACCTTGCCCGGCCAGCGAATCATTGCCGGAACGCGATAAGCCCCTTCCCAGTTGGAGTTTTTCTCGTTGCGGAACGGGGTGGTCGCCGCGTCCGGCCAGGACCATTGGTTCGGGCCGTTGTCGGTGGTGTAGACCACGATGGTGTTGTCGGTGATTTTCAAGTCATCGAGGGTCTTGAGCAGTTTGCCCACGTCGCCGTCGTGTTCGAGCATGCCGTCTGCATACTCGTTGCCGGGCATGCCGCTCTGGCCCTGCATGGACTCACGCACGTGCGTGAAAGCATGCATACGGGTGGTGTTCATCCAGACGAAAAACGGTTTGTCGGCCTTGGCCTGTTTCTCGATGAACGCCTGGGCGGCGGCGGTGGTTTCATCGTCGATGGTTTCCATGCGCTTTTTGTTCAGCGCACCGGTGTCCTCGATTTTGCCGTCGGCAAAGCTGTGGATCACGCCTCGCGGCGATGCTTGCTTGACGAAATCTGCATCGTCTTTTGGCCAGTAAGGACGCTCTGGCTCCTCTTCGGCATTGAGGTGATAAAGGTTGCCGAAAAACTCATCGAAGCCGTGGTTGGTAGGGAGGTATTCGTCTTTGTCACCGAGGTGGTTCTTGCCGAATTGGCCTGTTGCATAACCTTTGGCTTTCAGCGCCTGGGCAATGGTTACGTCCCTGGCCTGCAACCCGACCGGAACGCCGGGCATGCCCACTTTGGACAGGCCCGTACGCAGCGCGGACTGTCCGGTGATGAAGGTCGAGCGTCCGGCTGTGCAACTGTTCTCCGCGTAGTAGTCGGTGAACATCATGCCTTCCTTCGCAATCCGGTCGATGTTCGGCGTCTTGTAGCCGACCACGCCCATCGAGTAGGCACTGATGTTGGTCTGGCCGATATCGTCGCCGAATATCACCAGAATGTTGGGTTTGTCGGCGGCTACGGCGGTGGCCGATAGCGCCATCACCGAAGTCGCCACCAGGGCGAGTTTCGGTATCCACTTGCGTATGCGAGTCATGTGACAAGCTCCTTTGGCAACGGGGGTCGTGTGGTGCGACAAACGTTTGCTGCAGTCCTGCGTCACGCTTTTGTTATTGCACTTGCTCGGCTACGGGCGGATCGAACGGGTAGATCCGGCGCCAGTCGGTCGCCATGTCCACCACGGTCCAGCCTCGGGAATTTGCTTCGTCGAGGGCCTTGTCCAGGCGCCCGATATCGGATTTGCGGTCATAGGCCCATTCGCGTTTGGCGTCGGTGTGGTGCACCAGACCCATGAAGCGCTTGCCGGGACCGGCGGCGGTCCACTGGAGCATCTGCAGGTCGCCGTCGGAGTTGCCGAAGGCGAGGATCGGCCGACGCCCGATCACCGAATCGATGCTCACCGGTTTGCCCGGGCCGTCGTCGTTGTGCGCGAGTTTGGCGGTGCGCACGATGGACGCTTTGCCGTCCTTGTATTCGAACGCGGTCACAAAGGTGGTGCCGATCACCTGTTCCGGCGGGATGCCGTAGACCTTCTCGGCGAAGGCACGCATGAAACCGGTGTCGCCGCCGGAGACGATGTAGGTCTTGAAGTCCTGGCTGCGCAGGTAGTCGAGCATTTCCAGCATCGGCTGGAAGATCATCTCGGTGTAGGGTTTACCGGTTTTCGGATGACGGGCCTGGGTCAGCCAGGTCTTGGCGTAGTCCTCGAACGCTTCGGTGGTCATCCCCGAATGAGTGGCGGCGACGATTTTCATGATGCCGTCCATGCCTGAAGCGGCGAGGGCCTTGTGATCGTTTTCCAGCACTGCCTTGAATGGCTGAGTGGTTTTCCATTCCGGGTGCTGTGGTGCCGTGCGTTTGACTTCATCGAGCGCGAACAGGATTTCGAAATAGGCCGGTTGCTCGCTCCACAACGTACCGTCATTGTCGAACACGGCAATCCGTTCGGCGGGTTTGACGAAGTCCTTGCCGCCCTGATCGGTGATGGCCTGAACGAATTCGACGATGTGCTTTTTCGCCGGACCGTCGTTCCATGACGGCAGCGGTTCGCTCGCTTGCACCCATAGAGGCAGCAACAGGGTGACCACCAGGACCAGGCCAAAACGACGGCTGTGCAGCATCGGATCATTCATGGGAAATCCTTCTCGTGAACGGGGTTGAGCGGGCGCAGGGCCGGGGCCGATCGGGTCTGCGGCTCGGCCTGATTTTGAAGCGTAGACAAGGATTGGCGAAGTTGGTCCAGTGCCGGATTTGCGGTCGGTTCACGACCGTAAAGCCCACGCAACAGTCCTTGCAGGCGCGGCCCGGCGTTGGTCAGTTTCAAGCCCAGACCGCAGCGCCGCAGCCACAGGTACAGGGCCGTCAACTGCGGCGGTTGCCCGGCCAGTTGCCCGGCGACCTGTTGCCACGCAAAGTCGGCCGATTGCTCGCGGGCCTGTTGCCGCGCAAGCTGGCGCTCTTGCCATTGACGGCGCGCACGGCTGAGAGCGGGCCGGCCGAGATAACCGATTACGCCCAATGCGACGAGCACGGCGAGCCAGATGAAACCCTGGGTAGACAGGTGCAGGCGATGGTTCTGGCCGAGCTGGCGCAGATCCTCGGTGATCGAGAACACCGGTTTGTGGGCGCTGTCGGCGCTGGCCTCGAAGGTGACTGCCGGAACTTGTGCTGTACGGATCTGTTGCGCTTGCGAATCCCACCATTTCACGTCGATGGCCGGCAGGGTGTGGGCACCGGCGGTGTCGATGCGATAGCTGACGCTGTCGATGCGCTGACCGCCGAGAACATCGCCGCGCCCGTCATCGAGGTTGCTGACCTGCGGCGTTTTTACATAACGGCTCAGTCCTTTGACTTCGGTCAGCGCGGGAACCGGCAGAGCCATGGCCAATGCACCGTCGGCTTGCAGACTCAACTGACGGGTGAGGCTGTCGCCGACTTTCAGCGGGGTGGCCGACCGGGTGACGGTCTGGCTGAAGCGCAGCCCGGTCGCCACCAGTGGCGTTTCCCCAGGATTGAAGCCGGGTGGCTGGGAAACGCTGAATTGCAGTGGCTGGCTGTGGGCGCTGATCTCAGCGGTGGCCTGGCCGGGTGTGGCGCGTACGGTCAGCGCAGGAATGTCGAAGGTCCGGGTGGCATTGGGCGTGATCAGGTAGCTGTAGCGCAGACCGCTGAAGGCCTGGCCGTCGATGGTCTGGTTCAGATGTTGGGCCTGGCCGTCCGGTGGCATCACCAGCGCGCCATCAAGTTTCAGCTCGGGCAGGGTGGCGGCGCTGGTGAACCAGGTGTCGGTGAGGACGTCGAGTTGCAGCTCCACCAGACCGCCGACCTTGATCCCGTCGGCGGGTTGCAGCTGGGCCTGGACTTTGAGTTGGGGTTCAGCTGCAAAGGCATTTGTTGCGAACAGGCAACTGGCGATCAATGCAATGAAAGTTGTGATGAGTGGGCTGGCCTCTTCGCGAGCAAGCTCGCTCCCACAATGAAATTTGCGAAGCTGCAGAACCTCTGTGGGAGCGAGCTTGCTCGCGATGGGCGCGACGCGGTTCATGGGCGGGCCTCCGCCTGATCCTGCAAGCTGAATTTCTGCCGGAGGAATTTCGCCGGTGAGGTGGTGAGGTTCAGCAGCCACAACGCATCCGACGTCGCCTGTTCTGTGGTCACCGCTTTGCTTTGGCCCTTGCCCGGTGTCTTGTCGAACTTGACTTCGTCCGGCTTGGTTTCGGGGGCGTTCTGTTCGGCGCTTTCGGTGTCTTTTTGCAGGGCGATGGCCAGCGCCAGGTTGGCCGTGGCTTCCGGGAATTGTGGTTGCAGCTTCAATGCCTGCTGATAGGCCGCGATGGCTTGATCGAACTTGAAGCGACGCACGTAGATGTTGCCCAGATAGAAATACGCTTGGGGCGTGTCCAGCCGCGCGAAGGTCGCTAGCGCCAGATCGAAGTCGGCGGCGTGATAGGCCGCGACGCCTTTCCAGTACGGATCGACAAACAGCGCCGCCGCTTGCGGGAAGTGCTCATGCTCAAAGGCCCAGCGTCCTTGCTGATCGCGGGTGAAGAACGCGTCGGTCAGGGTATTGGCCTGCGCCGGCGCTGACGGCCAGCCGAGACCCACGGCGAGGGCCAGCGCCGGCATCCAGTTCACGCTCCAACTCCTGCGTACGCTGAACAAGGCCAGCAGCAACAACGGCCAGCACAGCCAGTAGCCGGCGTCTTTCCAGTGCAATTCCTGCTGTTCGGCGCTGGCGCTCTGAAAGTGCTGTTGCGCGTGCAGTTCGACCCAGTCCAGATCGTCGTTCGTCAGCGTCAGGCTGCCCAGCGGCGCGTCGAGTGCCGAGGCCAGTTGCTTGATCGCCGCCGGGTCGAAACTGCCCAGCACCGGGCGACCGTTGCTGTCGGTGCGCGGCTGGCCGCTCGCATCCTGAATCAACCCGCCGTCCTGATTGCCCACTGCGAGCACCAGCACTTGCAGCGCAGTGCCCTGCAACTGTTTGCCCAGACCCTCGAGCTGTGTGGTGTCTGCGCCGTCAGTGATCAACAGCAGACTGCCCGGGGTTTTCTCAGCTTCCAGCAGGCGCTTTGCCTGATCGATCACGGCGCCGACATTCTTGCCCGGCTTGTCGATCAACCCGGTTCCCAGTGCCTGAATGAAACTGTCGAGCAACGCCGGATCATCGGTCGCCGGCAACACCAGATGGGCACTGCCGGCGTAGGCGATCAACGCGGTGCGCGCACCGGCGCGGCGCTGGATCAGGTCATGAAGGGTGTGTTTGGCGGCTTCGAGGCGCGTTGGCGGAACATCATTGGCGTCCATCGACGGCGACAGGTCGACGGCCACGATCAGCGGCGCGCGATTCTCCAGAAAGTCCGGCCGATCCTGTTCCCAGGTCGGCCCGGCTGCCGCCACGGCGCCCAGCACCAGCAACGCACACAGCAAATGCACCGGGCGCAGGCGCTGGTGATCCTGCGGGGTGACCAGCAAGTGCGGCAGCAGATGCTCGGCGATGTTGCCGCGCAGGCGCCGCTGCAAATCACGGCTACGTCGCCAGATCAACGGCAAGAGCGCCGCGAGCAGGGCGAGCAGTAACCACACCGGGCGCAGGAAGTGGAAATCGCCGAGATTGATTTCCATCTCAGACCTCCTGCCGCTGACGTGCAACCGCCAACCTTGGGCGCAGCAGCGCGCCGAGGTGATACAGGGTCAGCAACACCAGCGCCGCGCCCAGCGGCCAGTAAAACAATTCGCGCTGGGGTTGATGGCTGAGGGTTTTGACTTGATGCGGCGTGAGCCGGTCGAGGGTGCTGTAGACCTGATCCAGCGCGGTGCGGTCTTCGGCGCGGAAGAACTGGCCGCCGGTGGCCTGGGCGATCTGTTGCAGGCTCTGCAGATTGACCTTGGCCTCGCCGGAAGCACTGGGGTCGCCAATGCCGATGGTATGAATCACCACGCCTTTGGCGGCGGCCATCTCAGCAGCATGGTCCGGGGTGATCGCGCTGCTGGTGTCGTTGCCGTCGGTGAGCAGGATCAGGACTTTTTCCTGTTCATGGGCCTTGTCCAGCAGCTTCAGGCTCAGACCGATCGCATCGCCGATCGCAGTGTTGGGGCCCGCCATGCCGATGCCGGTGTCTTCCAGCAACAGGGACAGACTGGCGTGATCGAGGGTCAGTGGCGCCTGCGGATAAGCACCGCTGCCGAACACGATCAGGCCCAGGCGATCGTCCTTGCGCTTGTCGATGAAGCCTTGCACGACCTCTTTGACGGCGGCCAGACGATTGATTTTCTGGCCGGCGGCGTTGGTGAAATCCTCGGTCTCCATCGACTGCGAGAGGTCGATGGCGAGCATCAGGTCGCGCACCGGTTGCTGGCGTTCGATGGGTTTTTCGACAAACACCGGGCGCGCGGCGGCCACCAGCAACAGGGCCCACACCAGCGCATTCAGCCACAGTTGCGAGTGATTGCTGCGGGTGCCTGTGCTGGCCGGTGTTTCGCCGACGGCGCGGCTCATGGCGCCGAAAAACGGCACCCGCACGGCGCTTCGCGCTTCCTGGTAGGTGGGCAGGTAACGCAAGACCAGCCACGGCAGCGGCAGCAGGAGCAACAGCCATGGGTAATCAAGCTGCCACATGATGACGCTCCACCCAGAGTCGGCAGGTGTCGAACAGTGCCTGGCGCTGCGGCGCGGGCAGGGCGCGCAACGTGTCGTCGGGGGCATAGGCGAGTTGCGAGAGTTGTTCGCTCAAATCCGCCGGCAGCGGCTTTTTGCAGTGCCGCTGCAAGAAGCTTTGCCAATCCAGTCCTTCGAGCGCCGCCGGATCCTGTGGGAGCGAGCTTGCTCGCGAAGAGGTCGTCATAGTCAAAGGAAATGTCGACTGGAATGGCCCCTTCGCGAGCAAGCTCGCTCCCACAGGAGGCGGATTGCAGCTCGGCATTGAAAGGGCGACGCGCTTGAGCAATTCCGGCAACTCGCGCAAGGCATTCAAGTCATCACTGCGGCTGCGCAAATGCGCCAGACGCGCCAGGCCTTCGCGCCGATAAGCATCCCGTCGCCATTGCCGATAACGCCGCACACCGATCAACACCGCCGCCAGCACCAGAACCGTCAGCAACACCCACCAGCCCCATGTCTGCGGTGCGTAGCTCACCGGCGCAGGCAGGCCCAGCTCCTTGAGCTGTCCGATGTCCGGAACGTTCGGATTCATCGCGTCGAACCCGTGGATTTACCAAGCTCGGCGCGTAATTGCTGATGCGCTTCTTCGGCGGTGCTGAACATCATCAACGGCACCTGACTGCGGCGCAGCAGGGTGGCGACGTCCTTGAGCCGACCACCGAGGAAATCCCCCAATGGCTGGTGCACGCTGCGTTTCTCGACCGCCAGCTCTACCTGCAACTGGCCTTGGGTCACCAACAAGCGGCCGTCGCTCGGCAGCTTCATCGCCATAGGGTCGTAGACCTGCAGGGCGATCACATCGTTGTGCGCCGCCAGTTGCCGCATCAACTGCAAGGTGCGCTCGCCGGCGCCGGCGAAATCACTGACGATGCAGATCAGATGGTCGTGTCCGGCTACCGCGAGGCAACGCTGCAAGGCCTTGTCCAGTTGATCCTCGTCTTCGGCGTCCGGGTTGCCGGCGTTGAGTGCCTGATTCTGCTGGGCGATGCGACTCAGCAGCGCTTCGACCCGTTTGCGGCTGCGCAACGGCGCGATGCTGTCGATGCGTTGATCGTTGAACACCAGCCCGCCAACCCGGTCGCCGGCATGGAACACCATCCATGCCGCCAGTGCGCCGAGTTCGGCGGCGACGGCGGATTTGAAGCTGCGTTGCGAGCCGAAGAACATCGACATGCGCTGATCGACCACGATCAGCGCCGGGCGGTCGCGCTCTTCGGTGAAGGTGCGCACCACCGGTTTGCCGGTGCGCAACGAGGCGCGCCAGTCGAGGTGGCGCAAGTCGTCACCGGGTTGGTAACGCCGTAGCTCATCGAAATTCAAACCCCGGCCACGCAGGCGCGAAGCATGGTTGCCGGCGAGGATGCTGCCCTGGGGCTGGCGGGCGAGAAAGCTCAGGTCACGGGCCTTGAACTCCAGCGCCATTAATTGCGCGAGAGAGACATAGACCAGCCCGTCGGCGGTTTCCATAACAGACCTCAGGCCGGAATGGCGACTTTGTCGAGGATCCGGTGCAGCACCTGATCGGCGCTGACGCCATCGGCCACCGCGTCGTAGCTCAGTTGCAGACGATGACGCAGCACCGGGTGCACTACGGCGCGCACGTTGTCCGGCGAAACGAAGTCCTGCCCCTGCAACCACGCATCGGCGCGGGCGCAGCGATCCAGGCCGATGCCGCCGCGCGGGCTGGCGCCGATGGCGATCCAGCGGGCAAGGTCTTCGTCGTAATCCGCTGGATGGCGGGTAGCGTTGATCAGGTCGATCAGATAGCGGTCAATGGCGGGGGATACGTGCACCGCACTGACCTCCTTGCGCGCGGCGAAGATCACGTCCTGCGCCAGTTCGAAACCCTTGGTCGGTGCAGTGTTGGCTCCTTGGGCGAACTCTTCGGCGCGCAACAGGCGCAGCACCTGGCTTTCATTGTCGGCACTGGGGTAGTCCAGCAGGACTTTCATCAGGAACCGGTCCATCTGCGCTTCCGGCAGCGGGTAGGTGCCTTCCTGTTCGATCGGGTTCTGAGTGGCGACCACTATGAACAGCTCCGGCAGCGCATGGCTGTTGCCGGCTACGGTGATCTGCCGTTCTTCCATGGCTTCGAGCAATGCGGCCTGCACCTTGGCCGGCGCACGGTTGATTTCGTCGGCGAGGATCAGGTTGCCGAACAGCGGGCCGGGCTGGAAGCGGATCTCGTTCTTGCCCTCGACCTGGTGCAGCACCTCGGCGCCGGTGATGTCCGAGGGCAGCAGGTCGGGGGTGAACTGGATGCGGCTCATCTTCGCGTCCAGATGCTTGGCCAGCGCCTTGACCGTGCGGGTCTTGGCCAGCCCCGGCAAGCTCTCCAGCAGCAGATGCCCGTTGGCCAGCAGGCCGAGCAGGATCTGCCGGATCACCTGATCCTGGCCGAGCACCGCTTCGGCGATGCTGGCTTGCAGGGCGTTGAGGTCGGTGAGTGCAGTCATGGATCAATCCTTTGTGGCTGATACAAAACATCAACGGTCTAGAAAAACGCCAAGGTCAGGTTCACGGAAACGCCGTTACCTTCAGGGCGGTTCTTGGTGTCGAACTCCGGCACCCAGCGCGCGCTCACGTTGGCCTGGGCATCGGCGAATTTGCCGCTCCAGCCGATGCTCGGTCCGGCACCGACCGAGCGACCGCGAAAGCCGTTGAGGCTGTCGGCGGTGTCGCCCTTGTCGTCGCTGACCTGCTGGACATAACCGGCGACCAGACCGGCGTTCCAGCCATTGCCGAAGCCGTGAGTCCACAACGCTTCAAGAGTGAAGATGTCGCCGGTGCGGTAATCGGTGGCCTTGTTCTCGGTGTAGAACTGCAGGTTGCCGGAGAGGGTGAATTCGCCGCCCTTGCCATCAAGATGCGTAAACGCCACGGTGGGCATGAACGTGTAGTTGTTCTGCCCGGCGTTGGCCAGACGATCATCGTTATAGGCGCCGGTCGGTACGTAGATTGGCAGCGAAAACGCGATGTGGTTGAGCTCGTCGAAGTGGTAACCGGCGGCAATCGGCGTGATCAGCGCATCGGCAAACTGGGTGCCGGAGTCGCTGGTGCCGAGGGTGCGTCCGCGCGGGCCGGTGACGGCGGCATCGATGTCGGTGTACTGCACGGGCACGCCAATGGCTGAGGCGTAATTCCATCGACCTTTGCCGGTGTCCCAGACATGGGTCAGGTTGGCCATGGTGTAGGAGACTTTCATGTCGATTCCGGCACTGACCTCACCGGAAATCGGCGCGCCGCCACTGCCCTTGATATCACCGTCGTACCAGATGCTGGTCACGGACATCACCCAGCCCGGCGCCGGCGGAATCACACCGGCGTTGGAGAAAACCTGCTGGCCGGTAATCGGCCGACCGACGCCACCCTCGGCTGCATACACCAACGGGCTGCCGATCATGCACAGCGCGAGCAACGGGCGCATGACACAAGGCTTGAGCATGAATGACTCCGCTTATTGTTGTGGGGCGGTGGGAATCAGCGGCGGGGTATTCCATTCGCCGCTGGCCACTTGCGGTTTGGGCAGATAGAGCCTCAACACGCCATAAAACGGTCCATCGGGAGCCGGAAGCCAATTGGTCTGTCTGCCCTTGCCGGGGTTTTCATGGCTGACATAAAGGGTCAGCCCGCCATCGGCATCTAATGTGAGGTCCGGCAACATTGGCGAGTTGATCAGATATCGATTCAGCGGGTTGGCCACCAGCAACTGTGTCTTGCCGTCGTACATCGTCAGCGACCAGAAAGCGTCGGCCGGAGGCAGGGCACCTTTATCGAAGTGCAGGGTATAAGCGTGTTTCGAGGCGTCGAGTGGCTGGCCATCCTTGTCGACGAAATAACTGATGTAGTGGGCTTCCTCGGCAGAGTTGCCGAAGATCCCCAGTTTGGCGCCGCCGTAGCGGTACAGATAATTGCCGGCGAGATGATCGCGGGTGCCGAAGAAGGCGCCGCTGCTGACTTCATGAGTGTCGATCTTGTCTTTTTTGAGTTGCGCGAATTCGGCTTTGGCGTCGCTGATGCCATCCTCCAGTGCCTGGCGTTGTTCGGCGCTGAGCTTCTTCGAGTCGAACTGCTGGCCGGCGCCAACACCGATTCTGGCGAATCGTGCCAGCAGGTCTTTCTCGACATCCTGCGCCGGAGCGAAGGTGAGCATGAAATTCAGATAACGAAACAGATCCGGACTGTCGCTCATGTCCGGTACCGGTTTCGGCCAGTTCACTTTCGGGGCCGGCGCGGGGGGTTTCTGTTTGAGGTACTGGCTCAGCGTCTGAACCTTGTAGCCTTTCTGAATCTGCTTGAGTGCAGGCAGATCCTTTTCATTGAGCAGCTGCGTGCGATAGATCGCGTAGGTGATATTCGACTCGCTGCGCAGCAGTCGATCAATGTTCACCGGCTGCTGCCCTTGCCAGTCGGGGCCGGCAATCATGAAATGTCCGCCGTTGTTGCCCGTGCTGCGTGTGCCCAGATAAGCGAAGTTCTGCGTGTAGGCATCGATCAGTTGCACCGAGTAGTAACGGTGCTCCTCGATGGGCGGCAAAGTGAGAACCAGCGGCTCGGCACGTAGATCCATCCAGACGAACGAGTAGGGCGTGTCGGCATTCGGGGTGATGATCGCGGTGTCTTTGGGGGTGAAGGTCTTGCCGATATTGGCGAGGGTATTGAGTGGAACCTTGTAGTTCGGGTTTTTGCGGTCAATCGCTTGGGCATACAGGGTCTTGTACATCTCCACCACCGGGAAACCGTATAGATAGGCTTCCTTGGCGATGCCCCGGGCGTCTTCAGGGTTGGCGGTGAAACCCTGGGCGCCGACGCCGCAACTGACAAACATGCTCATCACGCCGTAGCCGGCGGCTTTAACAAGCATTTTCAAGCAGCCGTTGAAGACGGACGTCAGCGCGCTGGCCGACCAAAAGGTGCTGACCCCATTGCTCTTGGACATGATTCCCCGGTTCCCTGGTGGCTCAGTGGACGACTCGGCACTTCTTGGCCGTTACGACGTAATCCCTTTCTTATCAAGCCTGTAGGACATGTCTGTTGAAGCTAGCAGTTAATCGGGGGTTAGCCAGTCAAAGGGGTTAATTCTTTGGTTTTGTACGCAGGATCACTTTTCACGCGTTGCGTCGCTACTACTGGGAATATTTACACCCTGTCAGATGTGTCAGTTGTCGAGCGGATTGAACGAGCGTTTGATGCCGTTGAGCGTCGAGTGGTGCGATGAGGCTCGCTCATGAACGGTGGAGGAGGGTGGAAAATGGCGACTGGAACCGCAAAGTGGTTCAGTGCAGAAAAAGGGTTTGGGTTCATTACTCCGGATGGGGGAGGGCCGGACGTGTTTGCACACTGCAAAGAGATCCAAGGTTCAGGGTACAAATCCCTTAGTGAGGGACAGAGGGTTTCCTATGATGAAAAAAATGGCAAGGGCGGTCGTGAAGCCGTCAATATCCAGCTGATTTAGCATTTTCAGCGTGGGCGCGGGGCGAGGATTGTGTTCCTCGCCCTGCAACCCGCATCAGTTCTTCTTCGCCATTTCCCGGATCCGTTCTTCCTGTTTGCGTGCTTCGGGGGTGAATTCGGCGCCGAAATCTTCCGGGCTGAACACCTGGCGAATCTCGATTTCCGATTCAGTGCCCGGCATGGGGTTCGGGCAGCGCTTGACCCATTCGATAGCCTCTTCTTTCGACTTCACGTCCCAGATCCAGTAGCCGGCGATCAGCTCCTTGGTCTCGGCGAACGGGCCGTCGATCACGCTGCGGCTTTCTCCGCTGAAGCGCACACGGGCGCCTTTGCTGCTCGGGTGCAGGCCGTCGGCTGAAACCAGAATGCCGGCCTTGGCCAGTTCCTCGTTGTAGTTGCCCATGTCGGTCAGCAATTGTTCGCTGGGCATCACGCCGGCTTCGGAGTCGTGGCTGGCTTTGACAATGATCATGAAGCGCATGGTGTTTCTCCGCGGATGAGTGAAGGATTCATGGCTTAGTCGAACGGCTCGGGTCGGAATCGACAGGTCGTTGAAGAAAAGATGCAGACTCGAGTTTTAACAAGCATCACCTTCATTCGGAATGTGTCTGTCTTCGTCAGGCACAGGGTTGTATCCAGTTCTGTGTGCCAGTACATGACAATTTCGGTTCAGGCATAGGTCGTCGGACAATTTCGTGGTTAACTTCCGCCTCTTGCATGCTTTCCCAACAACGTTAAGAAGGACTCCGTTCATGGCTCAAGTCACGCTCAAAGGCAACCCGGTTCAAGTCAACGGCCAACTGCCACAAGCCGGTTCCAAGGCGCCAGCCTTTTCCCTGGTAGCCGGCAATCTGTCCGACGTCACCCTGAAAGACTTCGCCGGCAAGCGCAAAGTGCTGAACATCTTCCCAAGCGTCGACACCCCGACCTGCGCCACTTCGGTACGCAAGTTCAACGCTCAGGCCAACGACATCAGCAACACTGTTGTGCTGTGCATCTCGGCTGACCTGCCGTTCGCTCAGGCTCGCTTCTGCGGCGCCGAAGGCCTGGAAAACGTACAAAACCTGTCGACCCTGCGCGGCGCCGAGTTCATCGAGAACTACGGCGTGGCCATCGCAGACGGCCCGCTGAAAGGCCTGACCGCCCGCGCTGTGGTTGTTCTGGACGAAAACGACAACGTCCTGCACAGCGAACTGGTCAAGGAAATTGCAGAAGAGCCTAACTACGAAGCGGCGCTGTCCGTTCTCAAGTAAGCGCTTTTACAATTGTTAACGGCCTGGCCCTGTCCAGGCCGTTTTCATTTGTGTATCAGTGTTTTGCCTCACACCTTGAAACGTAAGTGGAAGGTAAATTGCCGGTAAAGCTGCTTTGCTAAATCCCCACCAGTGCTTATCGTTCAGCCTCCCGTAAAAGAAGCCCACGCGCCCAATGGTTAATCACTCCATGCAATCGTCTTCCCGAAACTCCCGTCGCTGGCTGTTGAGCCTGCTTGTCCTGCTGGTCATCGCCGGTCTGTGCTGGAAATTCTGGCCCGCCGGTTCGACCCACAAGGAGGGCGGCGAGAAGGCGCAGGCCGGCCACACCGGCCGTTCGGGGATGATGCGTCCGGGCTTCGGCGGGGCGGCCGGGCCGATTCCGGTGCGCGTGGCGCCGGCAGTCACCGGGGACTTCCCGCTGTACTACAAGGCGCTGGGCACGGTGACGGCGCTCAACACCATCAATGTGCGCAGCCGGGTTGGTGGCGAACTGGTGAAGATCTATTTCGAGGAAGGGCAAATGGTCAAGGCCGGCGACCTGCTGGCGGAGATCGACCCGCGTCCGTACCAGAACGCCTTGCTTCAGGCTGAAGGCACCTTGCTGCAGAATCAGGCTCAGTTGAAGAATGCCCAGGTCGATGTCGAGCGCTATCGCGGTCTGTACAAGGAAGACAGCATCGCCAAGCAGACGCTGGACACCGCCGAAGCGCTGGTCGGCCAGTACCTCGGCACGGTGAAAACCAATCAGGCGGCGGTCAACGACGCCAAGCTCAATCTCGAATTCACCAAGATCCGCGCACCGATTGCCGGTCGCGTCGGCCTGCGTCAGCTCGACGTCGGCAACCTCGTGGCAGCCAACGACACCACATTCCTCGCGGTCATTACTCAGACCCAACCGATCAGCGTTGCCTTCACCCTGCCGGAAAACAGCCTGGAAACCGTGCTCGCCCGTTACCGCAGCGGCGCCAAACTGCCCGCTGAAGCCTGGGATCGCGGCGATACCAAACTGCAGGCTACCGGTGTGCTGCAAAGCCTCGATAACCAGATCGACGTGACCACCGGCACCCTCAAATTCAAGGCGCGCTACGAGAACCGCGATCAGTCGCTGTTCCCCAACCAGTTCGTCAACGTGCACTTGCTGGCCGACACCTTGAAAGGAGTGGTGCTGGCGCCGTCGGCCGCCATTCAGTTCGGCACCAACGGCACCTTCGTCTACGCGCTGGACGGCGACAAGAAGGTCACCATCCGCCAGTTGAAGATCGGCGCCAGCGACGGCGAACACACCGTTATCACCGAAGGCCTCGCCGCTGGCGATCGCGTAGTGCTGGAAGGCACCGACCGCCTCAAGGAAGGCAGCGAAGTGGAAGTGGTCAACGACAGCAAGGACGTACCGACCACCCCGACCGAACACCTGCAAGGCAAGTCCGCCGCCACCGCGCCTGACGCCACCGTGACCGACAAGGCCAAGAAGGGCGCATGAACATTTCGCGTCTGTTCATCCTCCGCCCGGTCGCCACCACGCTGAGCATGCTGGCCATCGTGCTGGCCGGTCTGATCGCCTATCGCCTGCTGCCGGTTTCGGCTCTGCCGCAGGTCGATTACCCGACCATCCGGGTCATGACCCTTTATCCGGGCGCCAGTCCGGACGTGATGACCAGTGCCGTCACTGCGCCGCTGGAACGCCAGTTCGGGCAGATGCCGGGCCTTACGCAAATGGCTTCGACCAGCTCCGGCGGTGCCTCGGTGCTGACCTTGCGTTTCAGCCTCGACATCAACATGGACGTCGCCGAACAGCAGGTGCAGGCCGCGATCAACGCCGCGACCAACCTGCTGCCGACCGACTTGCCGGCACCGCCGGTTTACAACAAGGTCAACCCGGCGGACACCCCGGTGCTGACCCTGGCGATCACCTCGAAAACCATGTTGCTGCCCAAACTCAATGATCTGGTCGATACGCGCATGGCGCAGAAGATTGCCCAGATCAGCGGTGTCGGCATGGTCAGCATTGCCGGCGGTCAGCGTCAGGCGGTGCGGATCAAGGTCAATCCGGAGGCACTTGCGGCCAACGGCCTGAACCTGTCGGACGTGCGTACGCTGATCAGCGCGTCAAACGTCAACCAGCCCAAGGGTAACTTCGACGGACCGACTCGGGTGTCGATGCTCGACGCTAACGACCAGCTGACCTCGCCCAAGGACTACGCCAACCTGATCCTGGCCTACGCCAACGGCGCGCCGCTGCGGCTCAAGGATGTCGCACAGATCGTCGACGGCGCCGAGAACGAGCGTCTGGCCGCGTGGGCCAACCAGAATCAGGCCGTTCTGCTGAACATCCAGCGTCAGCCAGGTGCCAACGTGATCGAGGTGGTCGACCGGATCAAGGCGCTGCTGCCAAGCATTACCGATAACCTGCCGGCCGGTCTCGACGTCGTTGTCCTGACTGACCGTACCCAGACCATCCGTGCCTCCGTCACCGATGTGCAGCATGAACTGCTGATCGCCATCGCGCTGGTGGTGATGGTGACGTTCCTGTTCCTGCGGCGTGCCAGCGCGACGATCATTCCATCGGTGGCCGTGCCGCTGTCGCTGATCGGTACGTTCGGCGTGATGTACCTGGCCGGGTTCTCGGTCAACAACCTGACCTTGATGGCCCTGACCATCGCCACCGGTTTTGTGGTCGACGATGCGATCGTGATGCTGGAAAACATCGCGCGCTTCATCGAGGAGGGCGACAGCCCGATGCAGGCCGCGCTCAAGGGCGCGAAGCAGATCGGTTTCACCCTGATTTCCCTGACCCTGTCGCTGATCGCGGTACTGATTCCGCTGCTGTTCATGGCTGATGTGGTGGGGCGGTTGTTCCGCGAATTCGCCATCACCCTGGCGGTGGCGATCCTGATTTCCCTGGTGGTCTCGCTGACCCTGACGCCGATGATGTGCGCGCGTCTGCTCAAGCGTGAGCCGGAAGCACATGAGCAGGGCCGTTTCTACCGCGCCAGTGGTGCGTTCATCGACTGGATGATCGCCGCTTACGGGCGCAAGTTGCAATGGGTGCTCAAGCACCAGCCGCTGACTTTGCTGGTAGCCGTCGGCACGCTGGCCCTGACCGTGTTCCTTTATATGGTGGTGCCCAAGGGCTTCTTCCCCGTGCAGGACACCGGGGTGATCCAGGGCATTTCCGAAGCACCGCAGTCGATTTCCTTTGCCGCGATGGGCGAGCGTCAGCAGGCGCTGGCCAAGGTGATTCTGGAAGATCCGGCGGTGGAAAGCCTGTCGTCCTACATCGGTGTCGACGGTGACAACGCCACGCTCAACAGCGGTCGACTGCTGATCAACCTCAAGCCCCACGGCCAGCGTGATCTGACCGCCACTGAAGTGATTGCCCGCCTGCAACCGCAACTGGACAAACTGGTGGGCATCCGCCTGTTCATGCAGCCGGTGCAGGACCTGACCATCGAAGACCGTGTCAGCCGTACCCAGTATCAGTTCAGCATGTCCTCGCCGGATTCCGAATTGCTCAGCCTGTGGAGCGGCCGTCTGGTCGAGGCCCTGGCTCAGCGCCCGGAACTCACCGACGTCGCCAGTGACTTGCAGGACAAGGGTTTGCAGGTGTTCCTGGTGATCGATCGCGACGCCGCTTCACGGCTGGGCGTGTCGGTGTCGAACATCACTGATGCGCTGTACGACGCGTTCGGCCAGCGGCAGATTTCGACCATCTACACCCAGGCCAGCCAGTACCGCGTGGTGCTGCAGGCTCAGGCCGGAGAGAAAATCGGCCCGCAGGCGCTGGATCAGATTCACGTCAAGACCACCGATGGCGGTCAGGTGCGGTTGTCGAGTCTGGCCCACGTCGAGGAACGGCAGGCGCAACTGGCGATCACCCACATCGGTCAGTTCCCGGCGGTGATGATGTCGTTCAACCTCGCGCCCGGTGTGGCGCTGGGGCATGCGGTGGACATCATCGAGCAGGTGCAGAAGGACATCGGCATGCCGATCGGCGTGCAGACCCAGTTCCAGGGCGCAGCCGAAGCGTTCCAGGCGTCGCTGTCGAGCACCTTGCTGCTGATTCTGGCGGCAGTAGTGACCATGTACATCGTGCTCGGTGTTCTTTACGAGAGCTACATTCATCCGATCACCATTCTGTCGACCTTGCCGTCGGCGGCGGTGGGGGCCTTGCTGGCGTTGCTGCTCAGTGGCAACGACCTGGGCATGATCGCGATCATCGGCATCATCCTGCTGATCGGTATCGTGAAGAAGAACGCGATCATGATGATCGACTTCGCCCTCGACGCCGAACGCACCCAGGGCATGGCGCCGGAGCAGGCGATTTATCAGGCGGCGCTGTTGCGCTTCCGGCCGATTCTGATGACCACGCTGGCTGCGCTGTTCGGTGCGGTGCCGTTGATGCTGGCCACCGGTTCCGGCGCTGAATTGCGTCAACCGCTGGGTCTGGTGATGGTCGGCGGGCTGCTGGTGAGTCAGGTGCTGACGCTGTTCACCACGCCGGTGATCTACCTGTACTTCGATCGTCTCGGCCGGCGCTTCGGCAAAACCAATGCTGAAGAGGTTGCGGTATGACTGTCTTGGCACATAACCCCTGTGGGAGCGAGCTTGCTCGCGAAAGCGGTGGGTCATTTATCACCCGTGTCGGATGTGCCATCGTCTTCGCGAGCAAGCTCGCTCCCACAGGAAAACTGTGTGAAGGCGGGGACTGCGGTCGATGAACCTGTCCGGTCCTTTCATCAAGCGCCCGGTGGCGACCATGCTCCTGAGCCTGGCGATCATGCTGCTGGGCGGCGTGAGCTTTGGTCTGCTGCCGGTGTCGCCGCTGCCGCAAATGGACTTCCCGGTGATCGTGGTGCAGGCGAGCCTGCCCGGCGCCAGTCCGGAAGTCATGGCGTCCACCGTGGCCACGCCGCTGGAGCGCTCGTTCGGTGCCATCGCCGGCGTCAACACCATGAGCAGCCGTTCCAGCCAGGGTTCGACCCGGGTGATTCTGCAGTTCGACCTCGATCGCGACATCAACGGCGCGGCGCGGGAAGTGCAGGCGGCGATCAACGCCTCGCGCAATCTGCTGCCGAGCGGGATGCGCAGCATGCCGACTTACAAGAAGGTCAACCCGTCGCAGGCACCGATCATGGTGTTGTCGCTGACTTCGGATGTGCTGGAAAAAGGCCAGCTCTATGACCTGGCCTCGACCATCCTGTCCCAGAGCCTTTCGCAGGTGCAGGGCGTCGGTGAAGTGCAGATCGGCGGCAGTTCGCTGCCGGCCGTGCGCATCGAACTCGAACCCCAGGCACTGAACCAGTACGGCGTGGCGCTGGACGATGTGCGCAAGACCATCGCCGAAGCCAACGTGCGCCGGCCCAAGGGTTCGGTCGAGGACGACCAGCGTCTGTGGCAAATCCAGGCCAACGACCAGTTGGAGAAAGCCAAGGATTACGAATCGCTGATCATCCACTACAACGGCGGCGCGGCCCTGCGCCTGAAAGACGTGGCCAAGGTCAGCGACGGCGTGGAAGACCGTTACAACAGCGGTTTCTTCAACGATGACGCGGCGGTGCTGCTGGTGATCAACCGCCAGGCCGGCGCCAACATCATCGAGACGGTCAACGAGATCAAGGCGCAGTTGCCGGCGTTGCAGGCGGTGCTGCCGGCCAGCGTCAAACTGAACCTGGCGATGGACCGTTCGCCGGTGATCAAGGCCACTTTGCACGAAGCGGAAATGACCCTGCTGATCGCCGTGGCGCTGGTGATTCTGGTGGTGTTCCTGTTCCTCGGTAACTTCCGTGCGTCCCTGATTCCGACGTTGGCAGTGCCGGTGTCGCTGGTCGGCACTTTCGCGGTGATGTACCTCTACGGATTCTCGCTGAACAACCTGTCGCTGATGGCGCTGATTCTCGCCACCGGGCTGGTGGTGGACGATGCCATCGTGGTGCTGGAAAATATTTCCCGGCACATCGACGAAGGCGTCAAACCGATGAAGGCCGCGTACCTCGGGGCCAAGGAAGTCGGTTTCACCTTGCTGTCGATGAACGTCTCGCTGGTGGCCGTGTTCCTGTCGATCCTGTTCATGGGCGGGATTATCGAGAGTCTGTTCAAAGAGTTTTCCATCACGTTGGCTGCGGCCATCGTGGTGTCGCTGGTGGTTTCCCTGACGCTGACCCCGATGCTCTGCGCCCGCTGGCTCAAACCCCATACACCGGGCGAGGAAAACCGCCTGCAACGCTGGAGCCGCCGCACCAACGACTGGATGGTCGGCAAATACGCCACCAGCCTCGACTGGGTGTTGCGCCACCGTCGCCTGACATTGTTGAGCCTGATCATCACCGTCGGGGTCAACGTCGCCCTCTATGTTGTGGTGCCGAAAACATTCATGCCGCAGCAGGACACTGGCCAGTTGATCGGTTTCGTGCGTGGCGACGACGGTCTGTCGTTCAGCGTGATGCAGCCGAAGATGGAAGTCTTCCGCCGTGCCGTGCTCAAGGACGAAGCGGTCGAGAGTGTCGCCGGGTTCATTGGTGGCACCAACGGCACCAACAACGCGTTCATGCTGGTACGCCTGAAGCCGATCAAGGAGCGCAATCTGTCGGCGCAGAAAGTCATCGAGCGCCTGCGCAAGGAAATGCCCAAGGTGGCCGGTGCGCAATTGATGCTGATGGCCGACCAGGACCTGCAATTCGGCGGCGGTCGCGAGCAGACCACTTCGCAGTACAGCTACATCCTGCAAAGTGGCGATCTGGGCGCCTTGCGTGAGTGGTATCCGAAAGTGGTTACCGCGCTCCGTGCCTTGCCAGAGTTGACGGCCATTGATGCCCGGGAAGGTGCCGGCGCGCAGCAAGTGACGTTGATCGTCGACCGCGATCAGGCCAAGCGCCTGGGCGTGGACATGGAAATGGTCACCGCCGTGCTCAACAACGCCTACAGCCAGCGGCAGATTTCCACGATCTACGACAGCCTCAACCAGTATCAGGTGGTGATGGAGGTTAATCCGAAATACGCCCAGGATCCGGTGACGCTCAAGCAGGTTCAGGTGATTACCGCTGACGGCGCACGGGTTCCGCTGTCGACGTTCGCCCATTATGAAAACAGCCTGGAAGACGACCGCGTCAGCCACGAAGGCCAATTCGCCTCCGAGAGCATTTCCTTCGACATGGCCGAAGGCGTGACAGTGGAGCAGGGTAGCGCGGCCATCGAGCGGGCGATCGCCAAGGTCGGCCTGCCGGAAGACGTGATCGCGAAAATGGCCGGCACCGCCGATGCGTTTGCCGCCACCCAGAAGAGCCAGCCGTTCATGATCCTCGGTGCGCTGCTGGCGGTGTATCTGGTGCTGGGCGTGCTGTATGAAAGCTACATTCACCCGTTGACGATCCTGTCGACACTGCCGTCGGCCGGGGTCGGTGCGTTGCTGTCGATCTATGTACTGGGCGGCGAGTTCAGCCTGATCTCGCTGCTCGGGTTGTTCCTGCTGATTGGTGTGGTGAAGAAGAACGCGATCCTGATGATCGACCTGGCATTGCAACTGGAGCGTCATCAAGGCCTGGCGCCGCTGGAATCGATCCGCAGCGCCTGTCTGCAACGCTTGCGGCCGATTCTGATGACCACGCTGGCGGCGATCCTCGGCGCCTTGCCGTTGCTACTGAGCCGGGCCGAAGGCGCGGAAATGCGCCAGCCGCTGGGCCTGACCATCATCGGCGGGCTGATTTTCAGCCAGGTGCTGACCCTTTACACCACGCCTGTGGTTTACCTCTATCTCGACAAGCTGCGCCATCGTTTCAACAAATGGCGTGGCGTGCGCACCGATGCCGCTCTGGAAACTCCGCTATGACTGACCGTTCGCTTATCAATCTGGCCACTGTTCGCGGCTCGCGTCTGTTGAGTCTGTCGCTGTGCGTGGCGATGCTCAGTGCCTGCGCCGTCGGCCCGGACTACCAGCGCCCGCAGACCGCCGAAATCGCCCAGTACAAGGAAGCCGAAGGCTGGCGTCAGGCCAACCCGAGCGATTCCCTGGCTCGCGGTGCCTGGTGGGAGCTGTATGGCGACCGTCAGCTCAACGAACTGATCGAGAAACTCAACAGTTCCAACCAGACTGTCGCCCAGTCCGAAGCCCAGTACCGTCAGGCTCAGGCCTTGGTGCGCAGCGCGCGCGGGGCGTTTTACCCGAGCGTTGATCTGAGCGCCGGCAAGACCCGCTCAAGTCAGGGCACCGGTAGCAGCAGTTCGAGCCTGAGCAGTTCCTCCAGCGGTATCCGTGACACTTACAACGCGCAACTGGGCGTGAGTTGGGAAGCGGATGTCTGGGGCAAATTGCGTCGTGGCCTGGAAGCCAATGAAGCCAGCGCCCAGGCGAGCTTCGCCGATCTGGCGGCGATGCGTTTGAGCCAGCAGTCGGAACTGGTGCAGAACTACCTGCAATTGCGGGTGATCGATCAGCAGAAACGTTTGCTCGAATCGACAGTGGCGGCTTACGAGCGCTCGCTGAAAATGACCATGAACCAGTACAACGCCGGGGTTTCCGGACGGGACGCGGTGGCGCAGGCACAGACTCAACTGAAAACCACCCAGGGCGATCTGGTGGACCTGATCTGGCAGCGGGCGCAGTTCGAGAACGCCATCGCGGTGCTGACCGGCCAGCCTCCCGCCGAGTTCAAACTCGCCGAAACCCAGGATATTCCCAAGCTGCCGCAGATTCCGCTGAGCCTGCCGTCGCAGTTGCTTGAGCGCCGCCCGGACATCGCCTCGGCCGAGCGTTCGGTGATTGCTGCCAACGCCAATATCGGCGTGGCCAAGGCTGCTTACTACCCGGATTTCAGCTTGAGCATGAGTGGCGGCTACAGCAGCAGTACCTCGCAGAACCTGATCAGCCTGCCGAACCGTTTCTGGTCGGTGGGGCCGAAAATGACTCTGCCACTGTTCGACGGCGGCATCCGCTCGGCTGAAGTCGACCGCACCGAAGCGGTGTACGACCAGACCGTGGCCAAATACCGCCAGACCGTGCTCGACGGTTTCCGCGAAGTGGAAAACTATCTTGTGCAGTTGAAGGTGTACGAGGACGAAGCGGCGGTGCGCCAGGAGGCCCTCGACGCGGCGCGGGATTCGTTGCGTCTGACCGAGAACCAGTACAAGGCCGGGGTGATCGCTTACCTCGATGTGGTGGTGGTGCAGGCGACGGCGCTGAGTAATGAGCGCACTGTCCTGAATATCCTGCAGAGCCGCTTGATCGCCAGTGTGCAATTGATCGCGGCGCTGGGTGGAGGTTGGGACGGACAGCTGGAAACTACTGATAACCGCTGACGCAGAGCGTGGGAACGATCATTGTCCGGGCCACCGGGCTAGAGCCTTGTCAGACGATCAAACAAGCGTTTCATCGGGTTGATGGCCATTTGATTACTTTGTCAGTGAATTCTTTTGTGCAATCAGTACAATCGGCGCATTTGGCCCCGCTGAGAACGGAAGCAGTACGGCGGGGTGGTCACGAGAATTCTCATGCTCATCGGTAGCTATTCTTTCACGCTGGTTTTCATCTCTCTGTGTGTGGCGATCCTCGCTTCATACACCGCGCTCGATCTCACCGGGCGCATTGCTACCGCCAAGGGTCGTGCCGTGCATTTCTGGACGGCCGGCGGCGCGTTTGCCATGGGCATCGGCGTCTGGTCGATGCACTTCATCGGCATGCTGGCGTTCAAGCTGCCGATCAGCCTGGGCTACGACATTTCGATCACCGCGTTATCGCTGCTCATCGCCGTGCTCTCCTGCGGTTTTGCCTTGTGGCTGGTCAGCCAGCCGAAGCTGCCGGTCTGGCAACTGGCTTTTGGCGCATTGATCATGGGCGCCGGGATCAGCGCCATGCATTACACGGGCATGGCCGCCATGCGCATGCAACCGGGGATCGATTACGACCCGACACTGTTTGGCGCTTCGCTGCTGATTGCGGTCGGGGCTTCGGCGGCGGCCCTCTGGATCGCTTTCCGGCTGCGCCAGCATTCGCCCTATGTCCGGCTCTTTCGGGCGGGGGCAGCCATTGTCATGGGTGTGGCGATTGTCGGCATGCATTACACCGGCATGGCGGCGGCGCGTTTTCCTGAAGGCAGCTTCTGCGGTGCAGCACTCAACGGCCTGAACGGCAACGGCCTCGACAATCTGGTGTTGATCACCACATTGGCGGTGTTGGCCATCGCGTTGCTGACGTCGATTCTTGACGCGCGCCTTGAAGCGCGCACTGCCGATCTGGCCCATTCGTTGACCGTGGCCAATCGTGAACTCACTCAGCTCGCTCTGCACGACACACTGACCGGTCTTCCGAATCGAATGCTGCTGGACGACCGGATCAATCAGGCGATGAAAAAGGTAAACGAGCAGGGCGGCTGTTTTGCGCTGATGTTCATCGATCTGGACGGCTTCAAGCCGGTCAACGACGCCTTCGGTCATCACATGGGCGACCAATTGCTGCGTGAGGTGGCGGTGCGCCTGCGTGAAGACTTGCGCAGTCTGGATACCCTGGCGCGGATCGGCGGCGACGAGTTCGTGCTGCTGGTGCGTCTGACCGAGCCCAACGATGCGCTGGGTCTGGCGGCGCGTCAGGTCGGCCTGATCGCGCAGTCGTTTCGGGTTGCCGAGCATGACCTGCAGATTTCCGCCAGCGTCGGCATCGCACTGTATCCGGGCAACGGCCAGAACGCTCAGGAACTGCTGATGAATGCCGACGCCGCGATGTACCACGCCAAGGGCGGCGGCAAGAACGGCTACAGCTTCTTCGACGCCTCGATGAACAGCAACGCCCGAAAGCAACTGCAATTGCTGCAGGATTTGCGGGCGGCGCTGGAACATGGCGAATTCAGCCTGCATTACCAACCCAAATTCCATGCCGCCGACGGTCGTCCGGTCGGCGCCGAAGCCTTGTTGCGTTGGGAGCATCCGACCCAAGGCATGCTGATGCCGGACAAATTCATTGATCTGGCGGAGAAAACCGGGCTGATCATTCCGATTGGCGAATGGGTGCTCAACGAAGCCTGCCGGCAGATGCGTGAATGGTACGTGCTGGGCTACACCGACTGGCGAATCGCGGTAAACCTGTCGGCGTTGCAGTTCTGTCACGCGGGGCTGGTGCGTAGCGTGGCCAAGGCGCTGGCCACGCATCATTTGCCGGCCAACAGCCTGACCCTGGAAATCACCGAAACCACCGCCATGAGCGATGCCGACGCAAGCATGACGGTGTTGCAGGAGCTGTCCGACATGGGCGTCGACCTGTCCATCGACGACTTCGGTACCGGCTATTCGAGCCTGATGTACCTCAAGCGTTTGCCGGCCAACGAGCTGAAGATCGACCGCGGTTTCGTCCGCGACCTGGAGCACGACAGCGACGATGCGGCCATCGTGTCGGCGATTGTCGCGCTCGGCCAGGCGCTCGGGCTGCGTATCGTGGCCGAAGGTGTCGAGACCGACTCGCAACAGGACTTCCTGACGCAACTGGGCTGCGATTCGCTGCAAGGCTATCTGCTCGGCCACCCGATGCCGGCTGATCGCTTCATGCAGGACATCGTGCGTGGCAAACCGTTGGCAGTGAACTGAACAGCTGATCTCTGTCCATGCAAAACCCGGCAATGACGGTTATTCTTGCCCCGACTGTTACGTGTGCATCGGGGGAAAGGCCAGCATGGATAAAGTCATTGTGATCACCGGCGGCGGCCGTGGAATCGGCGCCGCTACTGCGTTGTTGGCTGCCGAGCAAGGCTATCGGATCTGCATCAATTACCAGTCGGATGAACAGGCTGCTCATCACGTGCTTGACCAGGTACGTGAGCGCGGCGCTACCGCCATCGCCGTTCGCGCCGACGTCAGTATCGAAGACGAAGTGATTGGGCTGTTTCACCGGGTCGACACCGAACTGGGCCGGGTCACCGCACTGGTGAACAACGCCGGCACCGTCGGGCACAAATCGCGGGTCGACGAAATGTCTGAATTCCGCATCCTCAAAATCATGAAAACCAACGTCCTGGCGCCGATCCTCTGTGCCAAGCACGCGATCCTGCGCATGTCGCCCAAGCACGGCGGGCAGGGTGGCAGCATCGTCAACGTTTCTTCGGTCGCTGCGCGCCTGGGATCGCCTAACGAATACGTCGATTACGCGGCTTCAAAAGGCGCGCTGGATACGTTTACCGTCGGTCTGTCCAAGGAAGTGGCGGGCGAGGGGATTCGGGTCAACGCGGTGCGCCCGGGCTACATCTACACCGATTTCCACGCCTTGAGCGGCGATCCGGATCGGGTCAGCAAGCTTGAATCGGCTATTCCGATGGCCCGGGGCGGGCGGCCGGATGAGGTGGCGGAGGCGATTGTCTGGTTGCTCTCGGATAAGGCTTCGTATGCCACCGGGACTTTTGTCGATCTGGGCGGAGGGCGTTAAGACTCAGGACTTGCGTTGCCTGAACTGGCCCCATCGCGAGCAAGCTCGCTCCCACAGTGATTTGTGTTGGTCACCGTTTTTGTGAACGGCATCGGACTCTGTGGGAGCGAGCTTGCTCGCGAAGGGGTCAATGCGGAGACATCAGTCTTTCAGAAGGACCGCACAATCCGCCCCAGCGTCTCCATCGCCTTTTCCGCATCCTCGGTCCACGGGCTGCCATAGTTCAGCCGGATGCAATTTCTGAATCGCTGGGTCGGCGAAAAAATCGGCCCCGGTGCAATGCTGATCCCCTGCGCCAACGCCATCTGAAACAACTTCAACGAGTCCATCTGCGGTGGCAGTTCCAGCCACAGGAAGTAGCCGCCCGCTGGTTGGCTCACGCGGGTCTGCGCCGGGAAGTAGCGGGCGATGGCGGCGAGCATGGCGCTTTGCTGTTCTTCCAGGGCGTAGCGAAGTTTGCGCAGGTGACGGTCGTAGCCACCGTGTTGCAGGTAGTCGGCGATGGCCGCTTGCGCCGGCATCGAGGCGCATAGCGAGGTCATCAGTTTCAGACGTTCGATTTTCTGTGCGTAGCGGCCGGCGGCGACCCAGCCGATGCGGTAACCGGGGGCCAGGCTTTTGGCGAACGAGCCGCAATGCATCACCAGACCTTCGGTGTCGAAGGCCTTGGCCGGTTTCGGCGCCTGCTGGCCGTAATAGAGTTCGGCGTAGACGTCGTCTTCGATCAACGGCACCTGATGCTGTTTCAGCAGTTCCACCAGTTCCTGTTTCTTGGCCTCGGGCATGGTCGCGCCCATCGGGTTCTGGAAACTGGTCATGCACCAGCAGGCCTTGATCGGATGCCGCTCAAGCGTCTGGGCGAGCACGCCGAGGTCGATGCCGTCGCGCGGGTGAACGGGGATTTCCACGGCTTTGAGCTTCAGGCGCTCCAGCACTTGCAGGCTGGCGTAAAACGCCGGGGCTTCGATGGCCACCAGATCTCCGGGTTCGGTGACCGCTTGCAGGCACAGATTCAGCGCTTCGAGCGCGCCGTTGGTGATCAGCAGTTCTTCCATTGGCAGCATCAGCCCGCCGACCATATAGCGCAGGGCGATCTGCCGACGCAGTTGCGGGTTGCCCGGCGACATGTCGGTGACCACCATTCGCGGGTCCATTTCCCGCGCGGCACTCGCCAGCGAGCGGGACAGGCGTTGCAGCGGAAACAGGGTGGGGCTGGGGAACGCCGAGCCGAACGGCACGGTGCTCGGGTCCTTGATCGATTCCAGCACCGAAAACACCAGTTCGCTGACGTCGACCTTGGTGGACTCGTTGACCTGGCTGCTGATCACCGGCTCCGAGAACGGGCTCGGGGCGTGGGTGTTGACGAAGTAGCCGGAGCGGGGGCGGGCGCGGATCAGGCCGCGACGTTCCAGCAGGTAGTAGGCCTGGAACACCGTGGACGGGCTGACGCCGTAGGTCTGGCTCGCATAGCGCACCGACGGCACCCGCTGACCGGGGCCGAGGACGCCGGAGCGGATCAGTTCAGCGATGTCGTCGGCGAATTTTTCGTAGCGTTTCATCTTGGGTCCGGATTGATTTCATTCTGAAAGACCGTGTCGCCTTCCTTCGCGAGCAGGCTCGCTCCCACAGTTGACCGCATTCTCCTGTGGGAGCGGGCCTGCTCGCGAATGGTTGCGCCGCAGTCTAAGGGATCAGCGATTCATCGGCGCAACAAACCGGCTCTTCGCCACGCTATAAATCTCGGGCTCATCACTGTCGGCAATCTTGAAGCTCAAGGTCTGCGAGCTGCTGGCCGCACGTTCCGTGGTCATCGCCACCGACACCGGCACATCGACAATCTCGCCCGGCGCCAGGCTCAGCTCGGTCTTGCCTTGCAGCTGGAAGCCGTCGCCGTCCACCAGTGTCAGGTTGTAGTCCTGGCGCTGCTGGGTCTTGTTGATGACCTTGAGGGTGTAGATGTTTTCGATCTGGCCCTGACCATTCTCGCGGAACAGGCCACGGTCCTTGGTCACGTCCAGCGACACCATCGGCCGCTCGACCAGCGCCAGGGCGAGGGCGCCGATCATCACCACCAGCACCGCGACGTAGCCGATCAGGCGCGGGCGCAGCAGATGCGTCTTACCGCCCTGAAGTTCGCGCTCAGAGGTATAGCGAATCAGGCCTCGGGCGTAATTCATCTTGTCCATGATCGAGTCGCAGGCGTCGATGCATGCCGCGCAGCCGATGCATTCCATTTGCAGACCGTCGCGAATGTCGATGCCGGTCGGGCAGACCTGCACGCACAACTGGCAGTCGATGCAATCGCCGAGGCCGGCTTCGGCCGGTTTCACCTCGCGTTTGCGCGGGCCACGGTTTTCGCCACGGGCGGCGTCGTAGGAAATCGCCAGGGTGTCCTTGTCGAACATCACGCTCTGGAACCGCGCATACGGGCACATGTGCATGCACACCGCCTCACGCAGCCAGCCGGCATTGATGTAGGTGGCGGCGGTGAAGAACAGCACCCAGAACAGGCTGACACCGCCGATCTGCAGGGTCAGCAACTCTTCAGCCAGCGGACGGATCGGGGTGAAATAGCCAACGAAGGTCAGACCGGTCAGCACGCTGATGGCCAGCCAAAGTGTGTGTTTGGCGGCACGACGGGCAAGTTTGTTCAGGCTCCAGGGCGCCGCTTGCAGCTTGATCCGCTGGTTGCGTTCACCTTCGGTGATCTTCTCGCACCACATGAAGATCCACGTCCACGAACTCTGCGGGCAGGTGTAGCCACACCAGACCCGGCCGGCGAACACGGTAATCGCGAACAGACCGAACGCGGCGATGATCAGCAGCGCCGACAGCAGAATGAAATCCTGCGGCCAGAATGTCGCGCCAAAGATGTGGAACTTGCTTTCGGAAAGGTCCCAGAGCACCGCCTGACGACCGCCCCAGTTCAGCCACACCGTGCCGAAGAACAACAGGAACAGAAACCCCGCGCCGCTCATGCGCAAGGTGCGGAACAGGCCGGTGAAGCTGCGGGTGAAGATCTGGTTGTCGCTGGTGGCGTGTTTCGCCTTCATTGGGCGCGCCGGTACTTTTTTTATCTGGGGAGATGCTTCTACGGTTCGGACGGGGATTCGTTCGCTCATGGTCGTTCGCTCATCAGCCTCCATCAGGCCAGGGAACTATGAGCGTCGATCTGTTTGCATAACAGACTCAGGTATTTCAATAAAAAGCGTATCAGATGAGTTTTGCAGCAACGCCTGCGACAACTTGAAGCAGCCCGCAGGCCAAGGCGCAGATGCCTATCCCAGACGCCTGCGCCGGTTGTTGACCGAGGTCAGTCAAATCACCGAATCACTGTCGTCGGCCTTCAGGTGTTTGCGCCCATCCCGGGCGCCTGCGACGGTCAATGCATCAGCTTCCGCTTCGGTGACGTAGATGCGCCGTCCTTCCACTTCGACGAACGACATGGCTTTTTCGCTATCTGTCCTGACTTCCAGCGTGTCGCAGATCCGGATTTCCTCACCATTCTCAACGGTGAAAAAACAGACTTTGGAATCCGGATTGCTTTCATCGATACGAAGGGGCATGGGGCTGTCCTTTTTCACAGGGGATCTGAACAGTTAGGGTGCGCGGTTTTGCAGATCGTTCTACGCAACCGATTAATGGTCGCCGCTGTCCACCCTTTATCGCCCATTCACAAGGACTGCACGATGAACGCCTGGTGGCATGAAGTGTGGGAAACCCTGCAAGCGGAGTTCGCCGACATCGGCGATGCGTCACAGCTGACGCGGATCACCGTGCGTCTGTTGATGGCGGCGATATTGGGCGGGATTCTCGGGTTCGAGCGTGAGCACAAGGGCAAGGCCGCCGGGGTGCGAACGCACATGCTGGTAGCCCTCGGCGCGGCGTTGTTTGTGCTGGTGCCGCAATTGTCGGGTTCCCAGGCCGACGCGATGAGCCGGGTGGTGCAAGGGGTGATTGCCGGGATCGGTTTTCTCGGCGCCGGCACCATCCTCAAAAACCACGAAGGTGACGAAGGCCACGTGAAGGGCCTGACCACCGCCGCCGGTTTGTGGATGACCGCCGCCATCGGCGTCGCTGCCGGGTTGGGTCGCGAGGCGACGGCGGTGCTCAGTACATTGTTGGCGTTGGGGATTTTCAGTGTGATGCCGAGGATTGTGAAAATCTTTGAGAAAGATAACGACGACCCTCGCTGATCAGACAATCACCGGCGGCATGGTCGTCGGTGGTTCTTCCTTGGGCGGTGGCGTGGTGCCAGGCGGTTCCTGTTCGGGGATCGGTTGCGGTTCGGTCTCGGGCAAGACCGGTTTGTCGATGTTCGGATCGGGTGTTTCGGCCGGAATCGGAATAGTCATCGGGTGAACCTCCGTGTGGCACTTGGCGTGGGAAGTGCTTAAGTGGGTTGACCACTTCACTGCGAAATCGATCCGATTTTGTGGCGGGGCAAATCCCTGTGAACTTTTCCCGGCGAGGGTCGCTCGGAACCTGAGAGAGTTCATGCCGGGGCGGATCCTGGCGTGAGCACCGAACAGGCACACGAGCGTCCTTGGGGCGTTAAGGAGAGATGCTCAATGACTGCTGAAAAACCTTCCGAGTTGAGCTACAACCCGCACATCCCGCTGTCGCAGGCCCTGCTGCTGCCGCGCATCGTCATTGAAAACACCGCGCCGACTCTCGATGGCGGCCAGTTTGCGGTCAAGGCGATTGCCGGTCGGGAGATCGTGGTCACCAGCAAGGTGTTTGCCGACGGTCACGACAAACTGGCGGTGCGCATCCGCTGGCGCGAAGAGGGCGATGAAACCTGGCAAACCGAAATCATGAGCGACCAGGGCAACAACGGCTGGCGCGGTGTGTTTAGGCCGCAGCGCATGGGTCGTTATCTGTTCCTGATCGAAGCGTGGATCGACCAGTTCGCCACTTTTCAGTACGAACTGGAGAAAAAGCACAACGCCGCTGTTCCGGTCAGCCTTGAGTTGCAGGAAGGGCGCACCATGGTGCAGCAGGCCGCCGAGCGCAGCGAAGGTCAGCTCAGCGAACAACTGGCCGGCTTGCACCACGAATTGTCCAGCCTGCTCGAAACCGAGCAGGTCGCGCTGTTTCTGCACTCGCGCAGTGCGCAACTGATGGCCGAGGCCGATCACCGCGCCTACCTGAGCCTCAGCCCGGAATTCCCGGTGGACGTCGAGCGCGAACGGGCGGAATTCGCCAGTTGGTACGAACTGTTTCCCCGCTCGATCACCGACGATCCCGCCCGCCACGGCACTTTCAATGACGTGCACTCGCGCCTGCCGATGATTCAGGACATGGGTTTCGACGTGTTGTACTTCACGCCGATCCACCCGATTGGCCGCAGTCATCGCAAGGGCCGCAACAATTCCCTGACCGCCGGCCCGGATGATCCCGGCAGCCCTTATGCGATCGGCAGCGAGGAGGGCGGCCACGAAGCGATTCACTCGCAACTCGGCACCCGCGAGGACTTCCGTCGGCTGGTAGCCGCCGCTGCTGACCATGGTCTGGAAATCGCCCTCGATTTCGCCATCCAGTGTTCCCAGGATCACCCGTGGCTCAAACAGCATCCGGGCTGGTTCAACTGGCGGCCGGACGGCACGATCAAATACGCGGAGAACCCGCCGAAGAAATATCAGGACATCGTCAACGTCGACTTCTATGCGCCGGAAGCGATTCCGAGCCTGTGGGTCGAGCTGCGCGACATCGTGGTCGGCTGGGTGCAGGAGGGCGTGAAGATCTTTCGTGTGGACAACCCGCACACCAAACCGCTGCCGTTCTGGCAATGGCTGATCGCCGATGTGCGCACGCTGTACCCGGAAGTGATTTTCCTCGCTGAAGCCTTCACGACCCCGGCGATGATGGCGCGGCTGGGCAAGGTCGGTTACACCCAGAGCTACACCTATTTCACCTGGCGCAATACCAAAGCCGAACTGGCGACCTACTTCAGCGAACTCAATGAGTCGCCGTGGCGCGAGTGCTACCGGCCGAATTTCTTCGTCAACACCCCGGACATCAACCCGGCGTTCCTGCATGAATCGGGACGTCCCGGATTCCTGATTCGCGCGGCGCTGGCGACCATGGGCTCGGGCCTATGGGGCATGTATTCGGGGTTCGAACTGTGCGAATCGGCGCCGGTGCCGGGCAAGGAGGAATACCTCGATTCCGAGAAGTACGAGATCCGCGTCCGCGACTTCAATCAGCCCGGCAACATCATTGCCGAGATCGCCCAGCTCAACCGCATCCGCCGCCAGAACCCGGCGCTGCACAGCCATCTGGGCCTGAAGATCTACAACGCCTGGAACGACAACATTCTGTATTTCGGCAAACGCAGCGCGGACGGCAGCAACTTCATTCTGGTGGCCGTCAGCCTCGATCCGCATAACGAGCAGGAGGCGAATTTCGAGCTGCCGCTGTGGGAAATGGGCCTGGCGGACGATGCCACCACCCACGGCGAAGACCTGATGAACGGCCATCGCTGGGACTGGCACGGCAAGTACCAGTTCATGCGGATCGACCCGGCTTACCAGCCGTTCGGAATCTGGCGGATCACTGCCTGAACACAGATCCCCTGTGGGAGCGAGCCTGCTCGCGAATACGGGCCAACATTCAATACATAGGTTGCCTGCCCAATCGAATTCGCGAGCAGGCTCGCTCCCACAGGTTGCTCATCGTTTGCGAGCCAAGTGATCGGCTCACCGTGTTTATAGAATTGAACAGGAGTTTCACATGGCGAAGAAACCCAAGTCAGCCACCTTCATCAAGGATCCGCTCTGGTACAAGGACGCGGTTATCTATCAAGTTCACGTCAAATCCTTTTTCGACTCCAATAACGACGGGATCGGCGACTTTCCCGGCCTGATCGCCAAACTCGATTACATCGCCGAACTCGGCGTCAACACCATCTGGCTGTTGCCGTTCTATCCCTCGCCACGGCGCGACGACGGTTACGACATCGCCGAGTACCGTGGCGTGCACAGCGATTACGGGACGATGGCCGACGCCAAGCGGTTCATTGCCGAGGCGCATAAACGCGGGTTGCGGGTGATCACCGAGCTGGTCATCAACCACACCTCCGATCAGCATCCGTGGTTCCAGCGTGCGCGCAAGGCCAAGCCCGGCTCGGCGGCGCGGGACTTCTACGTGTGGTCGGATGACGACCAGAAATACGACGGCACCCGGATCATTTTCCTCGACACCGAAAAGTCCAACTGGACCTGGGACCCGGTGGCCGGCCAGTACTTCTGGCACCGCTTCTATTCGCACCAGCCGGACCTCAATTTCGACAACCCGCAAGTCATGAAAGCCGTGCTGTCGGTGATGCGCTACTGGCTGGACATGGGCATCGACGGCCTGCGGCTGGATGCGATTCCGTACCTGATCGAGCGCGACGGCACCAACAACGAAAACCTCCCGGAAACCCACGACGTCCTCAAGCAGATCCGCGCCGAGATCGACGCCAATTACCCGGATCGTATGTTGCTGGCCGAGGCCAACCAATGGCCGGAAGACACCCAGCTGTATTTCGGCGACACCGACGCCGAGGGCGTGAATGGCGACGAATGCCACATGGCGTTTCATTTCCCGCTGATGCCGCGCATGTACATGGCGCTGGCTCAGGAAGATCGCTTCCCGATCACCGACATCCTGCGCCAGACCCCGGAGATCCCGGCCAACTGCCAATGGGCGATTTTCCTGCGCAACCACGATGAGCTGACGCTGGAGATGGTTACCGACAAGGAGCGCGACTACCTGTGGAATTACTACGCCGCCGACCGCCGCGCGCGGATCAACCTCGGCATTCGCCGGCGTCTGGCGCCGTTGATGGAGCGCGACCGCCGGCGTATCGAGCTGCTTAACAGCCTGCTGCTGTCGATGCCTGGCACGCCGACTCTGTATTACGGCGATGAAATCGGCATGGGCGACAATATCTACCTCGGCGACCGCGACGGCGTGCGCACCCCGATGCAATGGTCAATCGACCGCAACGGCGGTTTCTCCCGGGCCGATCCGGCCAGTCTGGTGCTGCCGCCGATCATGGACCCGCAATACGGCTTTCAATCGGTGAATGTCGAGACCCAGTCGGGCGATCCGCATTCGCTGTTGAACTGGACGCGACGCTTGCTGGCGGTGCGCAAGCAATCCAAGGCGTTCGGTCGCGGTACGTTGAAAATGCTCTCGCCGGCCAACCGTCGTGTGCTGGCCTATACCCGCGAATACACCGGCCCGGACGGCAAGCACGAAACCATTCTGTGCGTGGCCAACGTGTCGCGCAGCGCCCAGGCTGTGGAGCTCGATCTGTCGGCCTACGTCGGCATGGTGCCGGTGGAGATGCTCGGCGGTAACGCGTTCCCACCCATTGGCCAACTGAGTTTTCTGCTGACCCTGCCGCCTTACGGCTTTTATTGGTTCGGCCTCGCGGCGGAAAACCAGATGCCGAGCTGGCACGTCGAACCGGCGCAGAGCCTGCCGGACTTCACCACGCTGGTGCTGAAAAAACGCATGGAGGAACTGCTCGAAGCACCGTCCCGCGCCACCCTCGAACAGGCCATTCTGCCGAACTGGCTGCAGAACCGCCGCTGGTTCGCGGGCAAGGACGCCGCCATCGACCAGGTGAAACTTGCCTACGGCGTGCGTTTCGGCGACGCGCAACATCCGGTGTTGTTCAGCGAAATCGAAGTGCAGAGCGGCGGCCAGACCAGCCGTTATCAACTGCCGTTCGGCTTCATTGCCGAAGATCAGGTCGGGCCGGCGTTGCCGCAGCAACTGGCTTTGGCGCGAGTGCGCCGGGTGCGTCAGGTCGGGCTTATCACCGATGCCTTCAGTCTTGAAGCTTTCATTCGCGCGGTGCTGCAAGGCATGCAGGGCGGTACGGTGCTGGAATCCAGCGATGGCGAGATCCGTTTCGAAGCAACGCCGCAACTGGAAAAACTCGGCCTCGGGGCCGAATCGGAAGTGCGCTATCTGTCCGCCGAGCAATCCAATAGTTCAGTGGTGATCGGCAACAGTCTGGTGCTCAAGCTGATCCGCAAAGTCGCGTCCGGCGTACACCCGGAACTGGAGATGAGCGCTTACCTGACGGCGGCCGGATTTGCCAATATCTCACCGCTGCTCGGTTCGGTGATTCGCCGGGACGGGAAGGGTGAAGACAACCTGCTGATGATTGCGCAGGGTTATCTGAGCAATCAGGGCGACGCCTGGGAATGGACGCAGAACAACCTCGAACGGGCGCTGCGCGACGAACTGGCCGACGCTGTGTCGGAGCAGGCGCAGCACTACAACGCCTTGGGTGAACTGAAGGATTTCGCCGGCCTGCTTGGCCAGCGTCTGGGGGAAATGCATCAGGTGCTGGCAGCGCCAAGCGACAACAAGGACTTCGCACCGCAGGTCAGTTCGGCCAAGGATGCGCAGGCGACCGGCAAGGATGTCGCGGCGCAGGTCGAGCATGCGCTGAAGCTGCTCAAGCAGCATCAGGGCGAACTCGATGCGGCGGATCAGAAGCTGGTCGGTCGCTTGCTCGACAACAAGAAAACCATCCTGGCCCACGTGCAGGAACTGGCCAAGCAATCCGCTGGTGGCCTGCGAATTCGAGTACACGGCGACCTGCATCTGGGGCAAGTGCTGGTGATCAAGGGCGATGCCTACCTGATCGACTTCGAAGGCGAACCGGCGCGGCCACTGGCCGAGCGCCGGGGCAAGCACAGCCCGTACAAGGACGTCAGTGGTGTGCTGCGTTCCTTCGACTATGCCGCGGCCATGGCCCTGAATGTGCACAACGTCGACAACAGCCCCGAGGCCGAAGCCGCGCGTCGGCGGGTCGCGGAACGTTACCTGCGTGAAGCCCGGGAAGCATTTCTCCAGGCATATCGCCAAGCGGCAGCTAGTCTTGATCATGCCTGGCAAGATCCTGAAGGTGCCGACGCCGCACTGGCGTTGTTCGGTCTGGAGAAAGCGGCCTACGAGGTGGCCTATGAAGCCGAAAATCGCCCCACCTGGCTGCCCGTGCCGCTGCACGGTCTGTATGGGTTATTGACGGGGCTCAAACCCTTTTCCGATCTTGGTGGAGAGTAGTCATGAGTTTCTCGAACAAGGAACAGGGTCACGTTAACGAACGATTGCTGCCCAGGGCGAAGGACATCGATGCCCTGGTGCGCGCGGAACATCACGACCCGTTTTCCATTCTCGGCCCCCACGGCGATGGTGCCGGCGGGCAGTTCATCCGGGCTTATCTGCCCGGTGCGTTGAGCGTTTCAGTGCTGGATCGGCACAGCGGCGAAGAGCGCGGCCCACTGGAAGCCACCGAAACGCCGGGGCTGTTTGTCGGCCATTTCGAGGATGCACGGCCGTACCTGTTGCGTACCCGTTGGGCGGGTGGCGAACAGGTCGCGGAAGATCCCTACAGCTTTGGTCAGTTGCTCGGTGAAATGGACTTGTATCTGTTCGCCGAAGGCAATCATCGCGACCTCAGCAGTTGCCTCGGCGCACAGCTGAAAACCGTCGATGGTGTCGACGGTGTGCGCTTTGCCGTGTGGGCGCCGAATGCCCGGCGGGTGTCGGTGGTGGGCGACTTCAACGTCTGGGACGGGCGCCGGCATCCGATGCGCCTGCGGCATCCGTCCGGTGTGTGGGAGTTGTTCATTCCGCGCTTGCAGGCGGGCGAGCTGTACAAATACGAAATCCTCGGCGCCCACGGCATCCTGCCGTTGAAGGCCGACCCGATGGCCCTGGCCACCAGCCTGCCGCCGGACACCGCGTCGAAAGTCGCCTCTCCGTTGCAGATCGATTGGCAGGACCAGGACTGGATGAGCGGCCGTCGCGAGCGTCAGCAGCACAATGCGCCGCTGTCGATCTATGAATTGCATGCCGGTTCCTGGCAGTGCGAACTCGACGATCTCGGCGAAGTGGCGCGCCAGTACACCTGGCCGGAGCTGGCTGAGCGTTTGATTCCGTATGTGAAGGAACTGGGTTTCACCCACATCGAACTGATGCCGATCATGGAGCACCCGTTCGGCGGGTCCTGGGGTTATCAGTTGCTGTCGCAGTTCGCCCCGAGCGCGCGTTACGGCACGCCGGATGAGTTCGCGGCGTTCATCAACGCCTGCCATCAGGCCGATATCGGGGTGATCCTCGACTGGGTTCCGGCGCATTTTCCGACCGATACCCATGGTCTGGCGCAGTTCGACGGCACGGCGTTGTACGAATACGGCAACCCGCTGGAAGGCTTCCATCAGGATTGGGACACGCTGATCTACAACCTTGGTCGCACCGAAGTGCATGGCTACATGCTGGCCTCGGCGCTGCACTGGTTGAAGCATTTCCATGTCGATGGGCTGCGGGTCGATGCGGTGGCGTCGATGCTCTATCGCGATTATTCGCGCAAGGCCGGCGAGTGGGTGCCGAATCGTCATGGCGGTCGCGAGAACCTGGAAGCCATCGATTTCCTTCGTCATCTGAACGATGTGGTGGCACTGGAAGCGCCCGGTGCGCTGGTGATCGCCGAGGAGTCCACGGCGTGGCCGGGCGTCAGCCAGAGCACTCAGCAGGGCGGTCTGGGTTTCGCCTACAAATGGAACATGGGCTGGATGCACGACTCGCTGCATTACATTCAGCAGGATCCTGTGTACCGCGCCCATCACCACAACGAATTGAGTTTCGGTCTGGTCTACGCCTGGTCCGAGCGTTTCATCCTGCCGATTTCCCACGATGAAGTGGTGCACGGCAAACACTCGCTGATCGACAAGATGCCCGGCGACCGCTGGCAGAAGTTTGCCAACTTGCGCGCCTATCTGAGCTTCATGTGGACCCATCCCGGCAAGAAGCTGTTGTTCATGGGCTGCGAGTTCGGCCAGTGGCGCGAGTGGAATCACGACCAGCAACTGGACTGGTATCTGCTGCAATACTCAGAACACAAAGGCGTACAGAAACTGGTCGGCGACCTCAACCGGCTCTACCGCGAAGAGCCGGCGCTGCACGAGCAGGACGATGCGCCGCAAGGGTTTCAGTGGTTGATTGGTGACGATGCGATCAACAGCGTGTATGCGTGGCTGCGCTGGAGCAAGGACGGAACGCCGGTGTTGGTGGTGGCCAACTTCACGCCGGTGCCGCGTCAGTCGTACCGCGTGGGCGTACCGTTCGCCGGCCGCTGGAAGGAATTGCTCAACAGTGATGCCGACACTTACGCAGGTTCCAATTATGGGAACGGAGGCGGGGCGTTCACCGAAGAGGTCGCCAGCCATGGCCAGGCATTGTCGCTGGAACTGAACCTGCCGCCGTTGGCGGTGTTGATCCTGAAACCCGAAGCCTGATCCATAACCGAGTCGCTGCTTTCGCCAGCAGGCTGGCTCCCACAGATAATCAGTCGACGCTGACAATCTACCGTGGGAGCTAGCCTGCTAGCGATGCCGTCTTTACCAGCGCATGCGGATCCCCAGACTGCCGATCAATCCGTTCAGGTCGTTGTCATCCACATCGCTGCTGTAGTCGGCGCTGACGTACAGGCTGACCGCCGGGGTCACCCGTGCCACCAGGCCCAGACCCAGTTCCACCGTGGACGACTTGCGGCTGCTGCTGATCTTGTCCACCTGATCCAGCGTCACCGTGTTGCCGGTGTACACCGTGTGCCACAAGTTCGTGCGCACGTAAGGTTCGACGGGCAGACCGTTCAGATCGTAGCTGCCTTTCAAGCGTGCACCGACCCGACCGCTCCACGATGAAATGTCGCTTGAAGACGCGTTCCCCGAACCGGCATACGGCGTGTCCAGGGTAATGCGTTGGTTGATCAACTGTGCTTGCGGTTCAACCACCCAGTTTTCCCCGAGACCGATGGGAAATCCGCCTTCCACCGACAATGTCATCGCGCTGCCTTCAGTAGCCAGACGTGCGCCTTGCTCGTTACGGCTGAAACCGCTGACCCGGCCGCCACTGGCCGACAGGTCGACGTGCCAGCCCTGTGGGCCGATCAGGCTGTAGTAGGCGCCGAGGCTCTGGCCTTGCAGGTTGAGGGTGTCGGTGGTCGGGTCGGCGAGGGCGCGGCTGGTGATCAGACCGTTGGCATTGCCCTGGATCTGGTTGACGCCACCAATCAGGCCGATCCGCTGGGTGTGGCCGCTGCTGCTTTGCAGGGTCAGCACTGCCGGGCCTTTGGAATCCCCGGTGCCGGGCATGGCGAGGCCGGGAGTGAGTACGTCGGTCTGGGCCTGGCGGGCGCTCTGCCCGTAAAGCTGGTCCCAGGCTGAAGGGGCAATGTCTTCGGTGATCAGATACGCGCCGCGCAGGTCCGGTTGCGGGCTGAACCTCTGTGGGCCTGGGGTAATGACAGTGGCGGGAAGTGTCATGACAGGGACGTCCTGGCGAAACCAGGGAGTGGTTTCATCCGCCGCAGGACCCGCCTGCGCCTCCATGGATGAACAAAGCAAGATAGAGCTGGAAACAGTGCAAAAGGTAATTTTGATCTCTTGTGAGGTGAGTGAGGTTCTCATGGCAGTCTGCCTTGCTATCGCATGCGGTATCTCGCCTTGGCGTCTCTCCTACCCCGAATGAGGGGCGACCGAATGGAGCGTGGCGAACCCGTGGCCGCTCGTTTTGACGAGAGACTTGAGGCTCGCCCCGAGTAGTGTTTCCGGGGGTAGTAAGGTAGAGCTAAGAAGACGCGTGCCACTGCGTCAAGAAATTGGACGATGAGTGGTAGGGTCAAAACAGATGCCTCAAGCTTCTGTTTTTTCGCAATTATCTAAGTTCTTGTTTGTAGGGGGAAACACTGCTGAAGCCGCGAAACAGAGACGTTTCGCAGCCGACAACCGGTCTGTTGGCAGGTAATGGGACAGAAGTCGGACGGCGATTAAGGGATGCAATAGCTGTCAGTATCGCCTTACAAATGCACTTCGACCGCCAGCGGCAAGTGATCGGAAAGATGCGTCCAGGGCTTGTTGCCCAGTATCTGCGGCTCATGACTGGTGGCGTTGCGCAAATAGATGCGATCCAGGCGCAGCAACGGGAAGCGGGCAGGGTAGGTTTTGGCCGGCCGGCCATGATGGCGTTCAAAGGCTTCGTGCAGGTAATCGCGACGGGCGAGGGCAGCGTTGCCCTGCAACTGCCAGTCATTGAAGTCGCCGGCGATGATCACCGGCGCATCGTCGGGCAGGGATTCGAGCAATTGGCAGAGCAGTTGCAGCTGGAGTTGACGATGGCTTTCCAGCAGGCTCAGGTGCACGCAGATCGCATGGACTTCGACGTGTCCCGGCACATCCAGCACGCAATGCAACAGGCCCCGGCGTTCGGGGCCGGTGATCGAGACGTCGAGATTACGGTACTCGCGGATCGGATATTTCGACAATAGGGCGTTGCCGTGATGGCCATCGGGATATACGGCATTGCGCCCGTAGGCAAAATCGCTCCACATGCTGTCGGCGAGAAATTCGTACTGCGAGGTCTGCGGCCAGTCGTTGTAACGACTGGAGTGGCGCTCGTGCTCGCCCACGACTTCCTGGAGAAACACCAGATCGGCCGAGGTGCTGCGCACTGCCTCACGCAGTTCCGGAAGGATGAAGCGGCGATTGAGCGCGGTAAATCCTTTGTGCGTGTTGACCGTCAGCACCCGCAGACGATGGATGGCGGACGGGTTCGCGGACTGTGCGTCGACGACATGACGCTTGGGATCGCTGGACACGTTCACTCCTCTGAATCATGACTGCCTGTTCATGCGACTGATCCGCGCGTGGGCAGTTCACTTTGTGTGACTGCCCGCGCCGCGTCTTCAGTCCACGAAGATGATTTCGTAAGGCAGGCGCATACGTTCCAGAATAGCCTTGGGCAATAACGGAGCTATGCCGATGGCCGGTTCGCCGTTGAGCTGGCTGGCATAGGCGTGAGTGGCGTGGCTCTTGCGCGCGACGGTCCAGGTGTCGAGACGCAGCTTGCGTGCACGATGCCACGGAATCTGCGCGTGATCGCGCTCCGGCCAGTGCCAGGCCCAGACCGGCACATCGTGATAGGTGGCACCAATCTGCTGCGCCGCCATCGCACTGGCCCGGCCGACCACTTCATGGTCGTCGCTGCCGTCCTTGCACCAGGTGCTGAAGACGACATCGCCGGGGCGCAGGTAGCGGGCGATGAATTCGGTGAGCTGGGTTTGCTGGTCGTGCAGGGCATTGTCGGTGAAGCCGCCGCGAACCCATTTCAGGCTATGCATGGGAAGACCGAGCCGGCGCAAGGCTTCAACACTTTCCTGTGGACGGAACACGCTCAGGCGCTTCTCTGACCATTGCCGTGAGCCCGGATGGCTGGCACTGCCGTCAGTGATCGAGAGTAACTGCAGGGGATGCCCGAGGCTGGAGAGCAACTGCAGCAGGCCGCCGCAGGTCACCACTTCGTCTCCGGGATGGGGGGCGATGACCACCGCGCGCGCGCCGGCTGGCACGAGGTTGCGCGTATTGATGACCGGAATGTTGTCGAGTTGCGCGGCGCTGTTCCAGATCTGCGCCGGCAGGCCGCTTTCGCTGAGGGGTAACGGTTTCATGGTACGACGTCCTTGTTGTGGCGGGCCTTCGTCCTGCACGCAGTCGTTGATGCTGCGCCCAAGACCCTTGAAGGCTGTGTGCTGGCAATGTGCAGCGCTCCGAACCCTGGATTGCCGCGATGCAGAGTATTGCTCAAGACCGGTGATTCGTCGCGTGGCAGATCGATCTGCGCCGCTTTTTTTTATTCAGTCTGTGCCAACTGTCGCAGATAGTCGCCGAAGCCGCCTCTGGCGCGACTGTCCAGCCGAGCGCTGGTATGCACCTGCGGACGATGGCTCCAGGCGATGTGAGCGCCGCAACGTTCGAGTTGGCGCACCAGTTGGACATCCTCATCGCATGCCAACGGTTCGAAGCCACCGGCCCGGCGATAGGCTTCGGCACTGATCCCCAGGTTGGCGCCGTGAATGTGCCGGTGACCCTCGCGAGCCTGATAGTGGTGGTGATAACGGATTTGCGCGGCTTCATCGATCGAGTCGGGCCAGCGCTCGATCGTGACTGTCCCGCATACGGCATCGGCGCCCAGCCCCAGTTGAGCCACCAGCCAGTCGTCGGCCACTCGGCTGTCAGCATCGGTGCAGGAGATCCAGCGCGCACCGCGCTCCAGCAGCATTTGCGCCCCCGCCGCGCGAGCCTGCCCGACATTGCGCGCCTCGATACTCAGACCCAGTACGGGGTAGTTCCCGACAATGGGGGCCGAACGATCAGTGCAACTGTCGAGCACCACCAGTACCTCGACCAGTTCGCCAGCCAGCAGCCTGTGCCGGCTGGCGCGCAATGCGGCCTTCAGGCATTCGTCGAGTCGCTCTTCTTCGTTGTGCGCCGGTATCAGGATGCCGATCATCGCAATCCCTCCAGCGCTGCCACGGAGCGGGGTTCGCGACTCCACAGTTCGAGAATGAAATCCGCTTCCTGATGAAGCACCAGGCGCGGCAGCTTCAATTGCTCGTGAATCAGATCGTGTACCTGACGGGCATTCAGCGGGCAGCCCTCGATCGAGGGGCGCCAATGACAGGCCAATAGTTGTCCGCTGGCAGTCAGGGTGCGATGAGCATGATGGATGACGGCTGTCAGGTCATCCCGATCCAGGTAGTAGCCGATTTCACTGAGCACGATCAGGTCGAACTGCTCTTGCGGCCAGTCGCCGGGCAAGCGCCCCTGGCGTACTTCGACATGATCGAAAAGGCTCAGTCGGGTGCGGGCCAGACGGACTGCTTTGTCGGCCGTGTCACTGCACACCAGGCGATCGCAACGCTCGGCGAGCGCCGCGCTCAATTCACCATTGGCGCATCCCGGTTCAAACACCGTCCGATAATGAGCGCGGGGCAAGGCAGCGAGGGTGATGGCGCGTTTGCGCTGTTCATACCAGCGCTCACGAAAGGCCCAAGGGTCGTCGTTGCCGGCAAACAGACCATCGAAATAGTGATCCTCGACACTCATAGAAATACCACCTCGAAAGGCTGCAACAACCGATCCAGTACCCAAGGCGCCAGCACGGGTGAAAGCCCGGCATCGGGGTCGCCTTCCAGCTGGCTGGCGAAGGCATGCACGGCGTGGCGTTTGCGGGCCACTTGCGCCGGTGTCAGACAGATCTTGCGCGCTCGCTGCCAGGGCACGCTGGCATCCTCCGGACTTGCCCAGTGCCAGGTCCAGACCGGCAGTTCATGACAGACAAGGCCTGTGCGCCGAGCCGCTTCCAGACTGGCGCGGCCCACTGCTTCGTGATCACAGTGACCGTCTTCGCACCAGGTTGTGAACAGCACATCGCCGGGTTGCAGGTAGCGCGCGATGAATTCGCTTAATTCAGCTTCGCGTGCGGCCACCTGCGTATCCGGGAAACCACCGCGCAGCCATTTCACACGGTGCATCGGCAGACCGAGCCGGCGCAGGGCTTCGGCAGACTCCTGAGGACGCACCACGCTCAGGCGCTCCACCGGCCAGCGAGCGGACCCGGGGTGGCTGGCGCTGCCGTCGGTGACGGAGATCAGTTGCAGCGCCCGGCCTGCAGTGGCGAGCAATTGCAGGAGCCCGCCGCAACCGAGCACTTCGTCGTCCGGATGCGGGGCAATGACGACTGCTCGGGAACCCGGTGGCACCAGGCTGAGAATATCGATGCTGTCCAGTTCGGCCAGGTGACGCGAGTTCTGCCACTGGTGCAGGGTCGTGCCCCGGCCGACGATCGGGTCGGGTTTCATAACGTCCAGGTCTCAATCGGTTGGCGGGCGACCGATTGACCGAGGGCCGCGAGGTCGCGTTCGGCGTGGCTCTGGCGCAGATAGACCGGCAGATCGGCGATCAGCCGGGCGAAGTGGCGATCCTTGCAAAACGGCCCGGCCCCAAGGGCGCGGCCGGTGTCGCGGATGACCTGCTCGGCGGATTGCTCGACGACGGCCCGCACGCGCCGAGCCATGAGTTCGGCATTGGCATCGGGGTGGGCGTCGATGTTCGCAGCACTGGCACGCAGCGCCGCTGCGGCTGCATGCAATGCCGTATCGACGGCGCCCAGGTGGGCGAGGGCGTGAGGCTCTTCGCGCTGCGCGCAGAGCCTGCGCAAGCGCTCGGCAATCTGCCGTGCCGCGCCATACCAGCACGCCGCGATCCCGATCCCGCCTTGCCAGAAGCCCGGTCGTTGCAGGTAGTCGCCCGGGTCGCCGATGGCTTGTCCCTCGACATTGTCGAAGGTGACTTCGACACTGCCGGTCGCGCCCATGCCGACTGCTTGCCAGCCATCCCCGGTGATCTTCACCCCCGGCTGATCCATGGCCACCGCGACCAGTTGCTGATGCTCATCCTGATCCCATGCGGTCAACAGACCGTGACTGAGCACGGCAGCGCCGGAGCACCAGGCCTTGCGCCCATTGAGTCGCACCAGATGTCCCGCCGGCGTGATCCGCACTCGGGCGTCCGGTGGTTCGGCCGCCCACATGCCCCACGTACTGCCCGGTGTCGGCGACCCGCCGAGCTGCTGGATGATCGCCAGGGCATCGGTATGCCCTTCGTAGAGTTTGCACAGGCTCAGATCATGGCCAGCAACGGCGGCCAAGGCCTGGAAACGCTCAATCGTCTGACCGCTGCCAGGCATTGGCAAGTGATCCAGTCCGACTTCGACCATTTCCCGCAGGCACCGCCCGAGGGCTGCCGTATCGGGATAGTCCGGAGGGCGCTGCGCAAGATACTGGTCAAGGTCCATATCAGTCTTCTTCGTCACGTTGCAGTTCGAACAGCAACAACGAACGCCCGGTGACCGAGTATTCGTGACCAAACTGAAAACGCTCCTGACCCCGGATCGACGGTTGATTGGTATCGATCATGCAGGTCCAGAAACTGCCTTCGGGCACTTCCGGCAGGGTGAAATTGACGATGTCGTGGTGGGCGTTGACCACCAGCAGCAACGTCGCGTCCGCACCCTTGCGGCGAATGCCGGTTTCCTGCGCGCGGCCATCGAGCAACATGCCCAGGCAGCGGTTGTGCGCGTCGTGCCAGTGTTCGGTGGTCATCTCGCTGGCGTCCGGTGCCAGCCAGGTGATGTCCTTGACCCCGATGTCTTCGTTGTATTCGCCGACCAGAAAACGCCCACGCCGCAGGATCGGGTAAGCCAGGCGCAATTTGATCAGGCGTTTGACGAATTTCAGCAGCGCCTTGCCATCCTCGCTGAGGTCCCAGTTGACCCAGCCGATTTCGCTGTCCTGACAGTAGGCATTGTTGTTGCCGTCCTGAGTGCGGGCGAACTCGTCGCCGGCCACGATCATCGGCGTGCCTTGAGCAAGCAGCAACGTGGCGAAGAAATTACGCATCTGTCGATGGCGTAACGCGATGATTTCCGGGTCGTCGGTGGGGCCTTCGACACCGTGGTTCCAGGACAGGTTGTTGTTGCTGCCGTCCTGATTGTTTTCGTCATTGGCCTCGTTGTGTTTGTCGTTGTAGGAGACCAGGTCATTGAGGGTGAAACCGTCGTGGGCGGTGACGAAGTTGACCGACGAATAAGGCCGGCGCCCGCGTTGGTTGAACATCTCACCCGATGCGGTCATGCGGCTGGCGAAGTCGGCGAGCTGGCCGTCGTCGCCTTTCCAGAAGGCGCGCACGGTGTCGCGGAACTTGTCGTTCCACTCGACCCAGCCCGGTGGGAAGTTGCCGACTTGATAACCGCCGGGGCCACAGTCCCAAGGCTCGGCGATCATTTTCACCTGACGCAGTACCGGATCCTGCCGGCACGCCACAAGGAAACTGTGACGTTCATCGAAACCGTCGTGATAACGACCAAGAATGGTCGCCAGATCGAAGCGGAAGCCGTCGACATGCATCTCGCTCGCCCAGTAACGCAGCGAGTCGGTGACCATTTGCAGCACGCACGGGTGGCTCAGGTCGAGGGTGTTGCCGGTGCCGGAATCGTTGATGTAGAAACGCTTGTCGTCTGGCATCAAGCGGTAGTACGAGGCGTTGTCGATCCCGCGCATCGACAGGGTCGGGCCTTGCTCGTTGCCCTCGGCGGTGTGGTTGTAGACCACGTCGAGAATCACCTCGAGATTGGCCTCGTGCAGGTGCGCAACCATCTCCTTGAATTCGGCAATCTTGCCGCTGGCCAGGTAACGCGGGTCCGGGGCGAAGAACGCGATGCTGTTATAGCCCCAGTAATTGGTCATGCCCTTGTGCAGCAGGTGCTGGTCATTGACGAAGGCGTGGATCGGCAGCAATTCCACTGACGACACCCCGAGCTTGCGAATGTGTTCCAGCACGTCGTCGACCATCAGCCCGGCGAAAGTGCCGCGCACGTTATCCGGCACCGAGGGATGGCGCATGCTGATGCCGCGCACATGGGTTTCGTAAATGATCGTCTTGTCCCACGGCACGCTGACGCGCTGGTCGTGGCCCCAGGTGTGTGCCGGGTCGATGACTTTGCACTTGGGGACGAAGGGCGCACTGTCGCGCTCGTCGAAACTGAGGTCGGCGTCCGGGTGGCCGATGGTGTAGCCGAACAGCGCTTCGGACCATTTCAACTGGCCGACCAGTTGTTTGGCGTACGGATCGATCAGCAATTTGTTGTGGTTGAAACGGTGGCCGTTGGCCGGGTCATACGGGCCGTAAACCCGGTAGCCGTAAATCAGGCCCGGATGCGCATCGGGCAAATAGCCGTGGTAAATCTCGTCGGTGTACTCCGGCAATTCGATGCGTTCGAGTTCGACTTCACCGGCATCGTCGAAAATGCAAAGTTCGACTCGGGTGGCATTGGCGGAGAACAGTGCAAAGTTCACTCCCAGACCATCCCAGGTTGCGCCGAGCGGGAAGGGCAGGCCTTCACGGATTCGCGTGGGCTCGGCTTGAGCGGCGGGCTCGGCTTTCTTTGGACGGGTCATAGGTGCTCCTACAAGTCAGTAAGTCGGGTGAGCATCAATCTTCTGTGGGAGCGAGCCTGCTCGCGAATACGGTCTGTCATTCAAAGATGGAGGTGACTGATAGATCGCCTTCGCGAGCAAGCTCGCTCCCACAGAGGCTTCATGTTTCTTGAGGACGAGAGCGTCCTCGGTGGCGAGCGAACCCGCCACACGGTCATTCAGTTCAATGGTTCGGGACGCGTCAGACCGCTGGCGGCTTGCGCGGCGCGCGGGGCTTTTTCTCGGCGGCTTTTTCGCCCGGGGGAATAACCTTGGCGGCACTGGCAGGCTTGGCCTTGGCCGTCGTGGCCTTGGGTTTGGCGGCGGGCGCCTTGCCATCGACGGCTTTGCTGGTGGCGGTCTTGCCAGCGGTTTTACTACCGGCGGCTTTTGGCGATTTCTTCGGCGCCAAGGCTTCGGCTTCGGCCAGTTTGCGCGCCATCTCCCAGTGGCGAGCTTCCTGGCCTTCGGGTTTTCCTTCGGATTCCCAGATCTGATAGGCGAATTCGCGGATGCGTTTATCGTCGGTACTCATCGCAATGCTCCTGGACTGAACTCATGCTGCTAGACGTGTTGGATAAGCAGATTGACCGGGAAGTCCCCCAGTGCGGCGCTGACCTCCAGCTCCCTGTTTTTTGTGACTGCGGTGCTCGAAAAAAGTCCCTTCAGATTGTCGTCTGAGGCGGCGAACGGTAATTCCACCCGCGTATCGCCCCAGCGCAGCGCATCGACCATCGGCAAGGCACTGTTTTCCAGCAGTGTTGCGCAACGGATCGGTACGATCACGATGACTCGTTGCCCCCCGTGCTCGCGGGCAAACGCGAGCACGTTGTGCGCCTGGTCGCCCAGCACCTCGAGGGCCTGGTACGAACCGCGGCGAAACAATTCGCTGTATTCAGCGCGCAGCTGCAGCACCTGGGCGATCAACGCTTGCTTGATTCGCCCGTCACGCCAGCCTGATAGCAGTTCCTGTGCAGGCGTCGCCGTCAGGGTTTGTTCGCGCAGGCTGTAATCCACTGGCCGGCGGTTGTCCGGATCGACCAGACTGAAATCCCAATACTCGTTGCCCTGGTACAGATCCGGCACACCCGGCACGGTCATGCGCAGCAAGGTTTGCGCCAGACCGTTAAGGGCACCGGCCGCAGCAATGCTGTTGACGCTCTTGGCCAGGGCCCCGCGCAGCAGTTCGCCCTCGGGTGCCAGCAGCAACTGTTCAGTGAACGCTTGCGCCGCGTTTTCGTAAGCCTCGTTCGGTGCACTCCAGCTGCTTTGCAGCTTGGCTTCGCGCAAGGCTTTCTGCTGCCACTGCCAGATACGCTTGGCGTAGTCGGCGAAACCGGCCTGATCGTCGTCGCGCAGGTCCAGCGGCCAACTGCCGAGCAAGGCTTGATAGAGGATCAATTCGTCCCCGGACGACGGCAACTGATCGTCATTGCGCAGCGGTCGAGCGAGGGCGCGCCACAACTCGACCTGCTCGGCGTACCAGTGACTGCGTTCGCTGAGCACGGCCAGTCGCGCGCGGGTGTCTTCGCCGCGTTTGTGGTCGTGGGTGGCAGTGGCCAGCAGGTTGTCCGGGAAGCTCGCCAGACGTTGCTGGTTCACCGCGTGAAAGTCGCTGACCGGCGCGCTGAACTGCTCGGTGTTGTAACCGACGTCATTGCGCGACAGCAGCACCGCCGAGCGATACAGCGCGGTGTCTTCCACTGCTTTGGCGGCGGCCGGCGACGTGAGTTGCTGAAAGCGCACGCAGGCGTGCTTCAGGATTTTGCGTGAACGGCCACGGGGTTTGCGCCGCCACGGCTGGCCGCCGAGCCAGCCGGCTACGGAGTCCAGCACTGGCCAATCGGCTTCGCTCAATGTCTGCCGCGCACCGTCCATGGCCTGCTGGAAAAACACCTCGTCCCGCGCCGAACGGCCCATCGGGGTGATGTAAGTGCGATAGACCGGGAAGTGCACGATCAGCGCCTGCAGCACCCGGCGGATCGAGCCGAGCGTGAGGTCGCGGGTCATCAGGTCATCGCGCGCCACTTGCAGCAGGGCCTGGGCGACGCTTTCGCAATCGCTGGCCAGCGAGCCGTTGAGGATCTGCTGGCGCGCCAGTTGCGCTTCTTCGATAAACGCAGAGGGGCGTTCGGTGCGACGTTTCCACAAGTCACCGAGAACGTGTTCGCCGTCCGGGTCGTGTTGCAGCAGCGACAGCTGATTCATGAACTCGTAGCCGGTGCTGCCGTCCACGGACCAGTCGGTGGGCAGGGTTTCACCGTCGCCGAGGATCTTCTCGACGTAGATTGGCAAGTGCCTGCCCGGTGCCAGGTGGTCGAGGCGGCGGCGCAGTTTGCGGCAGTAACTGCGCGGGTCGGCGAGGCCGTCGATGTGGTCGATGCGCAGGCCGTCGATCAGGCCTTCTCCGATCAACTGGAAAATCTTGCCGTGGGTGGCCTCGAACACGGCCGGGCGTTCGACGCGCAAACCGCCAAGTTCGTTGATGTCGAAGAAACGCCGCCAGTTGATGTCATCCGCCGCCGTGCGCCAGCTCGCCAGGCGATAGCTTTGCCGCTCCAGCAACTGATGCAGGCGCTGAAAACCGTCTTCGGTCTTCGAGTCGTAGTGGGTCAGGTTGCGCTGAATGGCCTGGAGGATTTGCGGGTCGCTGGCCAGTTGCTGAAGTTCTTCCTTGAGCGGGATGGCCAGCGAGCGGGCGTCGGTTTGATAACTGAGCGCGCTGAAACGGTCGGCGAGGGCCTTGAGCGCTTCGATGGGGTTGTCATCGGATTTGAGCAGTTCACCGTAATCGCCGGGGCAGACCGGGAAGTGATGCTCGTAATGCTCGACATGGAAGGTGCCGCTCTCGGCATTGAACACCAGCGGCAGGGTCGCGTCCTGTAGCGCAACGCCATAATCGCTGCCCAGAAACGGCAGCAGCAACTGGCCTTCCATCAACGGATCGGGCGAGTGCCACTGAATATCGAAGAACTCACCATAAGGGCTGAGTCGTCCCCATTCCAGCAGATCGAGCCACCACGGGTTGTCGCCGCCACCAACCGCCATGTGATTGGAGACGATGTCGAGGATCAGCCCCATGCCGTGCTCGCGCAGGCTGGAGACCAGACGGCGCAAGGCTGGCTCGCCGCCGAGTTCCGGATTGACGCGGGTCGGGTCGACCACATCGTATCCATGCATCGAGCCCGCGCGGGCGGCGAGCAGCGGCGAAGCATAAATGTGGCTGATACCGAGCCGGGCGAAGTACGGCACCAGCGGCACCGCCTGATCGAGGGTAAAACTGCGATGAAATTGCAGGCGGACCGTGGCGCGCAGTGTCTGGATAGGCAATGCACTCATCGGTCACGCTCGGCTGCCTGAAGACGCGCGCAAGCCAGCAGTTCCAGGCGTCGTGCGGCGTCGACTCCGTCGAGAAGCGCCTCACTGGTGCCCGGCAAACGCCGCGACCAGTTCGGGTGGGTGTCGATGGTGCCGGGCAGGTTGGCCTGTTCGTCGAGCCCGAGCGCATCTTCCAGCGGCAGCAGCACCAGCGGCGCGCGGGTGTGGCCGAGGAAACGCACGGCGGCGTCGACCACCTGATCGGCCTCGTGGGATTCCTCGCGAAAGTTCTGTGGGTCCTGGCTCAAGGCACCGCGCAGGCCTTCACGCTCGCGTTCGCGGTAACGGCGCCAGTCGATTTCGCCGTTGGCGTCAATCAGCCCGAGCCGCGCGTTCCAGTCGATGTCGCGGCCGTGCCACCAACCATTGAGTGTCGGCAGATCATGGGTGCTGGTAGTGGCCAGGGCGTTGTCCGGCCAGTCGAGGATCGGTTTGAAATGGGTGTTGTCCTGTTCGAACAACAGCACGCGCATGCCGAGCATGGCACGGGCGATGAGTTTTTCGCGCAGGCCATCGGGCACGGTGCCGAGGTCTTCACCAAGCACGATAGCTTGATGGCGGTGGGATTCGAGGGTCAGCAGACGCAGCAGGTCATCCACCGGGTAATACAGGTAGGCGCCGTCCGCCGGGACTGCGCCGTTGGGGATCACCCACAACCGTTGCAGGCCCATGACATGGTCGATGCGTAGCCCACCGGCGTGGGCGAAGTTGGCGCGCAGCATGTCGATGAACGCGCGAAAGCCGTTGCGCACCAGACCTTCCGGAGAAAACGCGGAAATGCCCCAGCCCTGGCCCGAGCGATTGAGGATGTCAGGCGGCGCGCCGACGGTCAGCGAGGCCAACAGTTCGTCCTGAAAGCTCCAGGCCTGACTGCCAGCACCGTCGGCACCTACCGCCAGGTCGGCGATCAGGCCGATGCCCATGCCGGCGCTGCGGGCGGCGGTCTGGGCGCGCTCCAGGCAGCGGTGGATGAGCCATTGGCAGAATGCGAAGTAACTGATGCGCTCGGCGTATTCCTCGGCAAACGCGCCGAGGGCAGCGCCGCGCGGGTCGTGCCAGTGCTCCGGCCATTGGCGCCAGTCGAGGCTTTCGCCACGGGCGGCGCGCATTTCCTGGATGGCTTCAAAGCGGCAGTGGTTTTCCAGCGCTTCGCCGCCGGCATCGCGGAAGCTGGAGAAGTCGTTGTGTAACGGGTGTTCGCCGCTGATGAAGCCGTCGTACAAGGCTTGCAGCAGTTTCAGTTTGGTTTCGGCTGCTTTCGGCCAGTCGATCAGTTTCAGGTTTTCCAATTGCTCGAACTGATCGGTCAGGCCGGCCGCGTCAATCGCATCGCGCAGCGCACGCTCGCCGAGGATCACGCCCGGTGCGGCGTACAACGCATTGAGAAACAGCCGACTGGACGGCGAGTAAGGGCTGTAGCGCCCGGTGTCGGCGCTGAACATCGCGTGCAGCGGGCTGATCGCCAGCGCATCGGCACCGCGCTCGCCGGCCACTCGGGCCAGTTCTTCCAGGGCCTGGGTGTCGCCGAAACCGCCATCGCCGGGGCGGCGCAAGCCATATAGCTGCACGCTCAGACCCCACACGCGAGGGATCGGGCTGTCCACCGCGTCACCCACGCTGAAGCAGCGTTCCGGTGCCACGGCCAGAGTGAATTGCTGATCGGCGATGTGCACTTGCTGATAGCCGACCGGAATTTCGCCGGGCAGTACGGCCTCGGCATCCAGTTTCAGGCTCAGGCGCGAGCCGTCTTCAAGGTGAATCTCGCAAGGGGTTTCGGGTTCGAAATAGCGGGCCAGATCCAGCCCCACGCCGACGTCTGCGGTGAGCAGTGGAGGCAGATGGCGATTTTCCTGCACTTGTTGCAGTTCGAGCAGGCTGGCGTCGATTTCCTGGGCCGTTCCGGCCGGGTGACCGAGGCCGGTCAGAACATTGCGCAGCACGGCCGGGGCAACTTTTTGCTGGCGGCCATTGGCGTCGATCCAGTCGACAGCGAGACCGGCTCGGCTGGCGAGAATTTCCAGTTGCGCATCGCTCATAGGCGCTCTCCATCCAGGGGTGGCAAAGGGGTTGCGGCCGTGAGGCTGACAAGCGCGCAATACGGGGGCAGTTGCCCCTCATCCGTCAGGCCGGCGGTGGAGGGCTGGCGGAAAAGCCACACCGATTCGGCCTGTGGAAGGTTGACCACTGGCGTGTCGCCGAGGTTCAGGTCGATTCGCAGCTCGCTGCCATCACCCAGCCGCCAGCGCGCGCTGACGGCGCCAGGCCCCAGTACCTGAGCGCCGAGGGCTTGGGTGCCGGGCAGGTTGGGAATGATGTATTGATGGCGCAATTGCAGGAGCTGGCGATACAGCGCCAGTGTCGCTCGTTGCCGAGGTGTGCCGCTGCCGATCAGTCGCGGCTGTGAGGCGTGAAAGGTTTGCTCGGCGTTCGGATCGGGAATCTGCTCGCGTTTATGCGGATCGGAGAAGGCACTGAACGCTGCAAATTCATTCCGCCGTCCTTCGCGCACCAGCTTCGCCAGTTCACCATGGTGGCTGGTGAAAAACAGGAACGGTTGTTCGGCGGCGTATTCGTCGCCCATGAACATCAGGGGAATCATCGGCGACAGCAACAACAGCGCGGTCGCAGCCTCCACCGCGCGCGGGTCGGCCAATTTATGCAGGCGCTCGCCGAAGGCGCGGTTGCCGATCTGGTCATGGTTCTGCAGGAACAGCACGAACGCGGTGGAAGGCAGATGCTCGCTTGGCTCGCCACGAGGTGTGCCGTGGCGGGTGATATGACCCTGAAACACGAAACCCTGGCTCAGGCAGCGGGCCAGTTGTTCGGTGGGTTGCTCGGCGTAGTCGGCGTAATAGGCGTCGGTTTCACCGGTCAGCAACACATGCAGGGCGTTGTGGCCGTCGTCGTTCCATTGCGCGTCGTAGGCTTCCTCCAGGAGTCTGGCCTGATTGTGTTCATTTTCCACCGTCAGCCAGACATGGCGCGCGGGATCAATCTGCTGGCGCACACGCAGCGCCAGTTCCTGCAGGAAATCCGGGTCCTCGATGGCATGTACGGCATCCAGACGCAGGCCGTCGAAACGGTACTCCAGCAACCACATCAGCGCGTTATCGATGAAGAAGTCCCGCACCTCGCGACGGCGGAAATCAATCGCGGCGCCCCACGGTGTGTGCTTGTCTTCGCGAAAGAAACCCTTGGCGTAACGGTGCAGATAATTGCCGTCCGGGCCAAAGTGGTTGTAGACCACGTCGAGAATGACCGCCAGACCGTGACCGTGGGCGCTGTCGATCAGGTGTTTGAGTTGTTCCGGCGTGCCATAGGACGCTTGTGGCGCATAGTGCAACACGCCGTCGTAACCCCAGTTGCGATCGCCGGGGTATTGCGCGATCGGCATCAGCTCGATGGCGGTAATGCCCAGGGCAGTGAGGCGCTCAAGGTGTTGCTCCACTTCGGCAAAACCACCGAGCGCACCGACATGCAATTCGTAGATCACCGCCTCATTCCACGGTCGACCCTGCCATGTCACGTGCCGCCAAGGGTAGGCATGGGGATCGACCACCACACTGTGGCGATTCAGATCTCCGTCCTGCGCTCTGGAGGCCGGATCCGGCACCTCCAGTTCGCCATCGATGTTGAAACGGTAGCGAGTGCCGGCCGGGCAGCGACTCTTGATCACGAACCAGCCGTCATTCTGCGGCAACATCGGCAGTGACTGGCCGTTGTCCATTTCGACACTGACGTAAAACGCATCCGGCGCCCACAACGCAAACTGTGTGTGGTCAGTCTCCAGCATGATCGCGCCGTGGGGCCAGGTTTCATGGGACCGTAACGGCTTCATTGACAACCTCCCTGGTTATTTGTGGTGGGTTTTACCCAGCGCCTTGGCCACCAGTTGTTCGTAGAGATCGGCATAGGGTTCGACGGCTTTGCACCAGTTGAAAGGTGCCGCCATTGCCCGGCAGCGCATGGCATTGAGCAGCTCTGGAAAGGCAAACACCTTGAACGCGCGGCTCAGGGCTTCGCGATAACTGTCGGCTGTCGATTCGTTGAAGAGGAATCCCGTGACGCCGTTCTCAATGGTGTCGGCCAGACCGCCGGTATTGCGTGCCACCGGCAGCGAGCCGAAACGCTGGGCGTACATCTGGCTCAGACCGCACGGTTCGTAACGCGACGGCATCAGCAGGAAATCGCTACCGGCGAACATCCGTCGGGCGTCGGTTTCGTTGAAGCCGATGCGCACGCCGATCTGGCCGGGAAAGCGCAGGGCCAGCTCGCGCATGGCCTGTTCTTCTTCCGGCTCGCCACGGCCTATGATCGCGATCTGGCCACCGTTCTGGACGATGTATTCCGAGACCGCTTCGGTCAGGTCCAGGCCTTTCTGATAGACCAGACGCGACACCACGGCAAACAGCGGGCCTTCGGAATCCTGCAGACCGAACAGTTCGCGCACATGGGCGGCGTTGACGGCTTTGCCTTCCCAGTCGCCGATGGCAAACGGTGCGAACAGATGCGGATCGGTGGCGGCGTCCCAGCTTTCATCGATGCCGTTGGGGATGCCGCTGAGCAAACCTTGCTGGGTCTTGGCGGCGAGAAAACCGTCCAGACCGCAGCCGAAATCCGGAGTGGTGATTTCCTGCGCATAAGTGGCACTGACGGTGGTGATGTGGCTCGAATAGGCCATACCGGCCTTGAGGAACGACATCTTGCCGTAGAACTCCATGCCTTCCTGTTGCAGGGCATGGGCGGGAATCCCGAGCTCCGGGCACGAGCCGAGGCTGGTCACGCCTTGATAAGCCAGGTTGTGAATGGTGAACAGGGTCGGCGTGCGTTGCCCGCGCCAGTGCATATAGGCAGGTGCCAGCCCGGCCGGCCAGTCGTGGGCGTGCACCAGATCCGGGCACCAGTGGATTTGTGCGAGATTGGCGGCGATATCGGCAGCGGCCAGGCCCAGGCGGGCGAAGCGGATGTGGTTGTCCGGCCAGTCGCGACCGTTGTTGGCGCCATACGGGCCGCCGTCACGGGCGTAGAGTTCAGGGCAGATCAACACATAAATCACCAGACCGTCGGGCATGTCCATGCGCCCGATCTTGCAGGGCGGCAGCGCGGCGTGGCCACCCAGTTCGCCGATGATGTGGATCGGATTCTCGCTGTTCATCACTTGCGGGTAACCGGGGATCAACACCCGGACGTCATGCAGATGTGCCATGGCACGGGGCAGGGCGGCAGAAACGTCACCAAGACCACCGGTCTTCACCAGGTCGGCGATTTCCGAGGTCACGAACAACACTTTCTTCTTGTTGGGGTTCTGACTGGCCACTGGTGCCAGCGTCTTGGTGCCCGGGACGTTGATCGACCGGCTGCCGGGAACGCTCATGGTGCTCGAATCGCCGACCGGCTGATGAGCACGCTCTCCCTGAATATCCAATGCCGCACTGATCATATGAATCTCCCGTTTTGTTGATCTGGTTCTTGTGTCGAACAAGCTATGGCCAAGTCCTGTGGCCGGGCGCAATCGCGCCACGCATCGGTAAGCAAGCTACCCAACACGCGCAAGCAGAATGGGTGAGGAGGCCGTTGCAAGACTTGAACCAGTCGCTTTGGCCCTGTCTCTCAGATGACTCGTCGCGATCAGCAAAAGTTTCGATTAATTTTCCGCTTTGTGACCGGTCGGTTTTGTCCCGCGAAAATCAGTCTAGGCCAGATCCTAGAGCGGGCCATGACAACTGGATGAATTGTTCGACAATCTGTTACGGGCTCGCGAAAACCGTGGCTTTGAGAGGGGTCGCGCTCCGACGAAGTGCATGTTTGGCGGAGCCGATGACGCAAAATGGTGACCGGTCGGTCACCATTTCGGGCGCCGGAAAAGTGCGAGCGCACTGTTGCGGTGCGGACAGTTTTGTTGGCGGGCGGACAGCGGGTGCTGCTTCGCGGGCAGGGCTTGCCCGCGAAGGCGAGGAGGCTCAGTTGAGCAGGCGCACCGATTCCCCGGCTGACCAGGCTTGAATGTCTTCGATCATCTGCGAAAAGAACTGCTGATAGTTCTGCCGGCTGACATAACCGACGTGGGGCGTGGCCAGCACGTTGTCGAGGGTGCGAAACGGGTGCAGGGCCGGCAGCGGTTCCTGATCGAACACGTCCAGTGCCGCACCGCCGATGCGCTGTTTCTGCAAAGCCTTGATCAGCGCCGTTTCGTCGACGATCGGTCCGCGAGCCGTGTTGACCAGCAGGGCGGTCGGCTTCATCCAGTCCAGCGCGTGGGCGTCGACCAGACCCCGGCTGCGATCGCTGAGCACCAGGTGCACCGACAGCACGTCAGCCTGTTCGAACAATTGCTGCTTGCTGACATAAGTGACACCGGCCTGTTCGGCGCGCTCGGCGGTGAGGTTTTCGCTCCAGGCGATCACGCGCATGCCGAACACCTGACCGAACTGCGCCACCCGCTGGCCAATGCTGCCAAGCCCGAGAATGCCCAGGGTCTTGCCGTGCAGGTCGCCACCGAGACCTTGCTGCCACTGGCCGGTGCGCAGGGCATTAGCCTCGTTCACCAGATTGCGGGTGGCGGCCATGATCAGCGCCCAGGTCAGTTCCGGCGCCGCGTGTTTGTAACTGTCGGTGCCGCAGACCTTGATTCCGAGCTTCGCGGCGGCCTGCATGTCGAGGGCCGCATTGCGCATGCCACCGGTGACCAGCAGCTTCAGGTTCGGCAAGCGTTTGAGCAGGTCCTCATCGAAGCGCGTACGTTCGCGCATCACGCAGATCACCTCGAACCGGCCCAGACGCTCGGCCAGCGTGGCGTTATCCGCCGGGTACTCATGAACGAAGGTGACTTCGCCGAGACTGTCGAGCACCGACCAGTCGACTACGCCCCGCGCAACGTCCTGCCAGTCATCGATCACAGCAATCTGCACCGCCATCAGCGCTACCTCTTCAACGAACGGGATTGGTTTTGTCCAGCCAGCCCAGCAGTGCCTCGTGGAATTTCGCTGGCTCTTCCATCTGCGGGGCGTGGCCCATGCCGGTGAATTCCACCAGCGTGGACTGAGGAATCAGTTTCGCCACCTGCTTGCCCAGCACTTCGTAGTGACCGATTTTGGCCTTCACTTCCGGCGGCGCAATGTCCTTGCCGATGGCGGTGGTGTCTGAGGTGCCGATCAGCAGCAGGGTCGGCATCTTCAGGTCCTTGAACTCGTAGTACACCGGCTGGGTGAAGATCATGTCGTAGATCAGCGCCGAGTTCCATGCGACCTGAGTCTTGCCCGGGCCGTTGCTGAGACCCGCGAGCATGTCCACCCAACGGTCGAATTCGGGTTTCCAGCGGCCGTCGTAGTAGGTCGTGCGTTCATAGTCACGAATGCCCTGGGCGGTGACTTTGAGTTCGCGCTGATACCACTGATCGACGCTGCGATATGGCACGCCGAGGGCTTTCCAGTCTTCCAGGCCGATCGGATTGACCAGCGCCAGTTGCTCGACCTGATCCGGGTATTGCAGCGCGTAGCGCGTGGCGAGCATGCCGCCCGTGGAGTGGCCGAGCAGGGTGGCCTTCTGAATGCCCAGCGCCTTGATCAGTTGCTGGGTATTGGCTGCCAATTGCTGGAAGGTGTACTGGTAATGATCGGGTTTGCTGGAGGTACAGAAACCGATCTGATCCGGGGCGACGACCCGGTAGCCGGCTTCGCTCAGGGCCTTGATCGAACTGTCCCAGGTCGCGCCGCAAAAATTCTTGCCGTGCATCAGCACCACGGTGCGCCCGTTGGCCTTGCCGTGGGCGGCGACGTCCATGTAACCCATCTGCAGAGATTTCCCCTGGGACTGAAAGGCAAAGTGCTTGAGGGTGTAGGGATAATCGAAACCTTGCAGTTCCGGGCCGTATTGCGGGCTTTCGGCGTGAGCAAGCAGGGGCAGGGCGGCGGTCAGCAACAGGCCGGGTAGCCAGCGGGTAAGCGACACAGACATAGGACAACTCCACAAGAAATCGGCCGATGCTGGAACGGCCGGATTAGGGCGACGTTAAACACAGGCAATCTCTACGCCTGATCGTTCAACCGAGCCAGCCGAGGGTGAGCATCGCCAGCACCCCGTAGCGGGCGCCTTTGGCGAGGGTGACGATCAACAGAAAGCGCCCGAGAGGTTCGCGCATGACACCGGCGATCAGTGTCAGCGGATCACCGATGACCGGCAACCAACTGAGCAGCAGCGACCAGTGACCATAGCGCTGATAGTGAGCGCGGGCGCGCGCCATGTGCTTGGGGCTGACCGGAAACCAGCGCCGGTCCTGAAACCGTTCCAGCCCGCGCCCCAGCCACCAGTTCACCAGTGAACCAAGGACGTTGCCCAGCGTGGCCACGGCCAGCAGTCCCCACAGCCAGTAACGATCACTGACCAGCAGCCCGACCAGCACGGCTTCCGATTGCAGCGGCAACAGCGTCGCCGCACCGAACGCGGCGAGGAACAGCCCGAAATAACCCGCCGTCATCAATGGGCCGGGTAATCCGCCACCACGATATCAGCGCCGTCTTTCTTCAGGCCGATCACTTGATAAGCATCGCTCATGCCATCCATTTCCATGCCCGGCGAGCCCATCGGCATGCCCGGTGCGGCAACGCCCAGCAGGTCGTCACGTTTGCTCAGGGCCACTACCTGTTCCGCCGGGACATGACCTTCGACGAATTTGCCGTTGATGATCGCGGTGTGGCACGACGCCAGGCGTGGCGGTACGCCGTGTTGTTGCTTGAAGCTGCTCATGTCCGTTTCGACGTGATCTTCGACCTTGAAACCATTGGCTTCCAGGTGGCTGATCCACTTCTTGCAGCAGCCGCAGTTGGCGTCGCGGTGGACTTCGATCGGGATAAGGTCGGCGGCTTGCGCCAGGGAGGAGATGAACAGGGCGCTCAGGGCGGCCAGACGCAGGTGGTTTCGCATGGAGGGCTCTCGGCTCAAAGGAGGAACGGTCAAAAAAGGAAGGCATTTTGACCGGTTTTTCCTGCCTGGCATCAACGGAGTGTTTCCAAGTGATACGAGGCAGGCCTGCCAACATGATCGTAGATCAAAGCTGACAGGCCGCTGAGCGCAAGATGACAAAACTGTCAGCGAACCTTGAACCGGCCCATGATCGCACTCACCCGGCTGTTGGCTTCCAGCAACTGACGGGTGTTGAGTTCGCTGGCCTGGCCGCTTTCCACCAGCTCATCGACCATATGGCGGATCTGCACCATGCTGCGGTTGATCTCCTCGGTGACCGCGCTTTGCTGTTCGGCGGCGGTGGCGATCTGGGTGCTGAGGCTGTTGATGTGGCTGACGGAACCGGCCATCTCGTCGAGGCCGCTGTTGACTCGCGCAGTGGCATCGGCGGCCGACTGGCAACTGGCCTGGGTGTTTTCCATGGCGCTGACCGACGAGCTCACGCCCTGGGTCAGGCGGGTCAACATTTCGTTGATTTCCGAAGTGCTGGCCTGAGTACGGGCGGCGAGGGCACGGACTTCGTCCGCCACCACTGCAAAACCACGGCCCTGCTCACCGGCACGTGCCGCTTCAATCGCAGCGTTGAGCGCCAGCAGGTTGGTCTGGCCGGCAATGGCGCCGATCACGCCGAGGATTTCGGTGATGCGCTGAGCGTCCTGTTGCATGCTTTCAACTTTGTGGGTGGCACTGGCCACTTCGTCGATCAACGCCACTACGCTGCCGGAGGCTTCGCCGACCACGACGCGCGAACGGTCGGCGTTTTCATTGGCACGCTGGGTGAAAGCGGCGGTTTCAGCCGCATTTTGCGCGACGCTTTCGGCGGTCGAGCTCATTTCGTTGATCGCGGTGACGGTCTGGTCGGTCTCCGAAGCGTGGCGCAGCAGAATCTGGCTGGTGTGCGCCGAGGTGCGTTGCAGGTTGTCGAGGCTCGAGGCCATGGCGCCAGTGGCCTGGGTGACCTCGCCGATCATGTTCTGCAAGTAGGCGATGAAGGTGTTGACCGAGTGACCGATGGCGCCGAGTTCGTCTTCGGCACGGATGGTGATGCGCCGGGTCAGGTCGGCATCGCCGCTGGACAGCGAATCGATGTTGGCTTTCAGCGCTTTCATGCGCGAAACCAGTTGGCGGATCGCGTAGACCTGCAGCAGCACCAGCAGGATCACCAGCGGAATCTGCAACAGGCTCAGGCTGCTGAGCACGTCGTCACGCTGGGCGGTGAGCATTTTGGTCGGCAGCGCAGTGGCGAGGAACCACGGGGTGCCTTCGATCGGACGCATGAAGAATGTGCTGGCTTCACCGTTGTTGTCGAATTCGACGCGCTGTGCCTGTTCGCGGTTTTGCAGCCCTGCCTTGACCTGGCTGGCGAAGGTTGAGGAGCCGGCCAGTTCACTGATGTTTTTCAGTACGATCGGGCCGCTGATGCGCGAGCTGTTGCTGATGATCTTGCCGTCGGCCTCGACGATCAGCATTTCGGCGTTGAGGTCTTTTTCCTTGCGCGCCACCAGATCGTTGAAGAAGCCCAGGGTCACGTCGATGGTCGAGACACCCCACGCGTTGCCGTTTTTCTGGATAGCCATGGCGCAGTTGGTGCGCGGTTCGGCGCTGGCGTCATCTTTATAGGCAGCGGCCCACGCGCACTGGCCGCGCGGGGTCTGCATGCCGCCCTTGTACCAGCTCTGATCGTAATAGTTGGGGGCCGCGTCGCTGTTCCAGAAGGTGTTCACCGCCAGTTTGCCGGAGGCATCACGATGCCAGAACGTACTGAACTTGTTGCGTCCGGCCTCGCGCTGGCCGGGCAACGGCCAGATCCCGCCGCCAAATACTTTCAGTTCGCCGTATTGATCCACCAGCCCCGGCAACACGTTGTCGATGGCGGCGCTGTCGAGCAACGGAATGGTCTGGGTGATGCTGCGTTGTTGCGCCTGAACCTTGTTCAATTCGCCCTGGATTTGCTCGGCCACTTCGGCGATGCGGTTGAGCACCACTTGTTCTTCGGTGTGGCGCAACTTGGGCGCGACCAGTTGGCTGATGCCAACCACGGTCAGCACCGACAACAACAGAATGAACAGAACCAGAAACAGCGTGTAGCGAGCCTGAATGGTGCGGAATGCGGGCATGGAAACCGGTCCTTGAGCAGGGATTCTTATTGTGGGCAGGGGAAAAACAGCGCGGGTTTCCTAACGTATCGTCGGGTCCTCGGGAAGCTTTAGGTACTTTCGTCCTAAAAGAGGCGATCCCGACCAGAGGAACGTATCCGACCTGATACACAAGAACTAACCGGCCCGAACATTAGAGCAATACACCCACTTTCATCACCTTGTCACGAACGCTCTAGTCCCGTATTCCGGGGGGGGTGCCGGTTTGTATCGTGAATGTACAAAAATTGTAAAAAAGTGCAGAAAGGAGTTGGTGCCATTAGTTTGCCGGCCGATACTCCGGGCAACTCAAAAGTCGTTCAACAAGGAATTTTTCATGTTTTCCTCGCAAGGAGCTTGCTCATGACTATCGGATATACCGGTGCCTGGCAACCCAAGGCGGGTTTGCTGGTTCGAGATACAGGAAGCTCGAGCAAACCGGTTTCTCAAAGCGTGAAGGTCAAGCAGATGCTGGCCCTGGTCGGCACCGACCCTACGGCGATCAGTACGGCGGAGATGGACAAGCAGGGGCTGCACAAGAACATCAAGGGTTTCGATCCCACCAATGTTTCGGCCAAGCAATTGGGCAGCCTGAGTGCAATGCTGCGCAGCCGGGGCCTGATTTCAGAGATCACGTCCATGACCTTGCTCAATGCCGGCGACAAGTTCGATCGCTTCGGCATACAGACGGATCCGGATGCCAAGTTCAATGCGCTGGAGTATTTCGCCACGCAACTGGATACCATCCAGAACAACAATCTCAAGGGCAACAAGTACGCCAACACGTTGATCCCCGAGTACAAGAAAGCCATCTATGTACTGCAGAACCTGAAGACCTACGGGCAGGGTGGCGAGCGCAAGCCGCCGACCGATCAGGGTGTCAGCGCCAAGGCATGACAGGCAAGGCCCGCTCCGGTAACGGAGCGGGCCTTTTCATTGCCGGGTGGCTTCAGGCGATGCCGGCTCAAGCGCAATAGGATGTCGGCACATTCTGGCGCTGTATGTCGTCATGCAGACGCTGCATGTGCGGGCAGTGCAGTGTCAGCGTTTTTGGTTGAAAACCGCGATGAAACATTGCCAGCCATCCTGCCCCTCTGTCATCCGGCGCAAGTCCGGTGAACACGAACCCGATGGCCGTCATTCTTTGCCAGGCGCCGGGAAAATCCTGCGTCAGCCCGATCCTGATCGAGATCAGCCAATGAGCCGGCAGTTGCTGTAACTGTCTGAACAAGCTGGCGTCGACCTCCTTGAAGACGCCGTCGTAGCGATTCCACCGCTGTTCGAATTGCGCCGCAGCGCCCACCCAGGGAGACACATGGTCTTGTAGGCCGAACACTTCGCTCATCTGTTGCATGAGCAGGCGACATGCATCAGGCCACGGGATTTTCGGTAATGGTCGTTGAAAACCGTCGATAGGGGTGTAAGCCAGAACAAGCGACTCCGGAATCAGCTTGCCAAAAGGTGACGGCGCATAGTCAGGCAGTAATCCAGTGCTGTGAAACCCCAGACCCGCCGCCATGCGCTGGGTGTAGGGGTGTTGTGTCACCTGTTTCATCGTCAAGCCCTGATAGCCCATGGCCTGGGCATGGATCATCAATTGCCGGCTTAACCCTGTCGCGATGTTCCGGCCCCGAAAATTCGGGTCAATTACGCTCAAGGCGACCTCTGCGGTCGGCGAGTCACTGCGGATCAACGCCGTATGGCCCAGCAGTCGCGTCCCGGACACCGCGACCCATGAATGCCAATGCCCCTCCATATTATTTTGATGGATCATGTCGGGCAGGTAGACGTGGGACTGAGCGTAGGAGTCGCCATAGATCGTTCTGAACAATTGGCTGATGGCGAGGGCATCGCTGGGGCGGTAGTTTCGCAGAACAAGAGTGTCCATCAGCGGCACTCCGTTTGCGGGTTGTCATAAACGCGTCGATCCAGCACACGCTGCTGTTTGCCGGAGCGGGGATGGCGGGACAGCACCTGCAGTGTGCAGCGCTGGATCTGCAGTTCCAGCAGATGGTCGGCGCTCAATTGCGTGATCAACGGATAGTCCTCGATCAGTGCCGCGTGCAGGAGCCGGTCTGCCTCGGTACTGATGGGTGTCAGGACGTCAGGGGCCCATTTCAGTCGCAAAATGTCCTTCGAACCTTCCTGCTCGATCACCAGTTGCCAATCGTCATTGGCGGTAATTTGTCGCACACGCTCCCCGATCCTCTGTGGCAGAAGCGTCAAGATACCCACCCGTACGCGCTGGCTGTCGGCAGCGCGGCCCATCAACGCAAATTTGCGCTGTGGTGTCCGGGCCGGTTCACGCCAGCAGGCGCGGTCGCCGACCGGGTAGCGAATCAATGGCATCAGCCGCCGAGTGAGATTGGTGATTACGAGACGTCCCACCTGGTCGCACGCTTCGATCACCTCGCCGGTTTCTTCGTCGAGGATTTCCAGCACGCTATGGTCGTCGGGAACGCGGTGCTCACCCAGAGCGCAGTCGCGATGGCTGGCGCCGATGAAGCCGGCATCGACGCTCGCGTAGCCGATCGAGGCGACCCGCGCATTCGGGAGCACGCGTTCAAGCAGGCGCAATTGGGCCGGGAAGAGACTTTCGCCGGCGTAGAGCAGGCTCGTGACGGCATCCAGCACTCGTTCATGTTGCTCAAGCCAGGCAGCGAAGGTCAGCAAATGGGCCGGGACACCGGCCAGCACGTTGATTCGATGGGCAACCACCGCGTCAGCCAGGATGGCCGAGTCGACATGGCCGGTGAAGGGGAATACCACAACGTCGGTTTCGAGCTGCGCCAAAGCATCGTGGGTAAAGAGGAAGCTTGCGTACAGATCACCGGCGAAAAACAGATTGGCGATCCGGTCTCCTGTGTTCAATTGCGCGTTGAGACTGCGGCCGAAATCCGTCACCAGCGTCTGCCATTCCTGGCGTTGGAATACGGAGAACTTGCCTGCGCCGGTGGTTCCTCCGGACTTGAATACCAGCGCATTGTCCAGAGCGCAGGTCAGTGCAGGCCAGTGGTCGAGGTCCTGGCAGTCTTTCCAGTATTGTGCACCATCAATCACCGGCAGCTCGTCCAGTGACGTAACGGAGTCTGCAGCTGCGGCGAGATGATGAGCGTAAAACACCGAGTTCCCGCGTGCGAAGGCCACCAGTTCTTGCCACTCAAACCTTGTTTTCATGGTGTGCTCCTGGCAGGTCAGTTGCGGGGCGCATGCCCCTGTTGTCGATCAACAGCGGTGTCTTGCCGCTGTGTTTGTTTCGAGTGAATCGATCGCTGCTGCAGACTTGCGCGTCCACCGTCAGCAATCCGGTTTTGATGAGGGTGGCCAGGATGGGGTAATCAAGCAGTCGCCGTTGAACGTCCCCGGATTCGAGGGGACTGTAAAACTGCATGCGTTCGAGTCCGTCCGGGGCATGGTCCAGTACCAGTTGAAACTTGGTTTGCAGATGCCTGGCCAGTTCCTCCAGACAGATAAAGTCCGAGCCGACGCGCACCAGCCGACCGTGGCGCTGCAACAGTTCGAAGCGTGGGCCTGGCAGGCCACAGCTGCACGGGCCGGGAATCCAGCGACCGCTGTCGCCGATGTCGTAACGCTGGACGTCTTGACCTTCCCTGTCGATGGAGGTGAATACCAGGCGCCCGGTTTCGTTGTCGGCCACATGTTGGTCCTGGTCGAAGGCAACAATCTCCAGGTGCTGGATCCCGGTCATCAAATGAAACACGCCATCCCCGGTGGCCGGGCAGGCATGTCCAAGAGGCCCTGCGTCGACACTCCCATAGATGGCCGAGCGAATGAGGGGGACGCCACAACTGTGCATCAGCGCCCGAGTCTGTTCGCCGGGGTGCTCGCCGCCGAGAAATACTTTCTCTATCCCGCCATAGTCGCGCAGCCGTGCCTGTTCGTTGAGGAACAGACGGTGCAGGGTGCTCGGCATGCCAACCAGCGTGGTCACACGATGGTCGATGATCAACCGTGCAATCTCGCGGTAATCATCATCGGCGGGCGCCCCCATCGGCAGGTGAGTGGCGCCCAGCAACTCCAGCACTTTGGAGAAACTGAAGAACCCCCCATACAATCCGCCGCTGAAAAACAGGTTCATCACCCGGTCTCGTGACGGATCAAGCCCGGCGGCGAACAAGCCGTCGGCGGCGGCACGCATCTGCCGTTGGAAATCCCGATAGCTGAAACCTGACAACGCCGGCACGCCACTGCTGCCACCCGAGCGAAAGTACAACTTCGCCTCTGGATTGGCCGGACGGGCGATAAAGGTTTCCTTGTCCAGAATCGGCAGGTCGGTCACGCCTCTGGGGAGCGGCAGTGGATCGAGCGTGGCGCGGGTTGCCAGCGTCGTGGAGGCCAGACTCACCGATACCCTTCGACTCATGCGCTGCAAGGCATAAACACCGTCGTGGGGTTCGCCCTCGTAGCCGTCATGAATCGATTCGACCGGGGTAATCCGGGTAATGCCCGACGCGATCAGCCTGCGGGAAAGCTCGGCCGTCTCCTCTTCGGTGCAAATCAGCCCACAGCTTTGCAGAACATTGCGCCAGGGCAGCAAGGCGTCGGTGATCAATGCGCGGGGCACAGGTTTGAGCATCAGACTGCGAAACAGCGGTGAAGGGCTGAATTGTCGATCGTGCGTCCAGATCACCCGCCAGCCTGGCGCCTGCCAGACGTGACCGGTGGCCCCGGCGAAACTGTAAGCCAGTTTCGCCATCGCTGTAACGGTAGTGATTTGCGAGGCTTCCTGTACCGAGGGTTGTAATGCAGGCCAGTGTCGGGCCCGGCGTCTCAGGGCTTCGGCCAGACCAACACCGACGCTACGCAAAACCTCTTCGTCATCGCTGTCCACCAACAACCATTGCGGACTGGAGCAGGCCTGCTGATCGAGGCGGCAGACTTCATCTGCCACGGCATCCAGTGCTTGCGGCGATAGAGCCTGCGGCGTGAGGTATACCAGGCTGATTCGATGGCCCCAGTCGATCCAGCGGCATCCGGCCGGTAATTGCTGGCGGATCGCTCGCAATGCCGATTCGCCACCCCACGCCGACACGCCATCGGCCCGCTCGCACAGTTGGCCAATTTGATCGGTAGTCGCGGGTATGACAGCAATATGCCCTGCGAGCTGGCCTGTGCTGTCGCAATGTACCAACGCGTGAAGTAAGCGGGCGGTCAGGCCCTGGTCGCTGCTGCTGGGGCGCAGCCAGTTGACGTTGCCGGCCAACAGGCCTTCGATCACGGCGCAGAACGCCAGCAACGGTGCGTTGCCGGGCGTGACGTGCACGAGCAGGCCCAGTGGGCTCCAGCGTTCGAAGCGGGGTTGGCAATAATCGATACGGCGCAAGCTGTCCGGCTGTTCGCCGAGCTCGCGTTCAAGCTTGCGGCGCAGGGCTTCGGGCTGACAGAACTCGATCAGAGACTGACGTTTTTCTGTATCAAGGGGCAGCGTCAGGCCAGGGCTTTGCAACCGGGTGGCGAACGCACCCACAGCGTCCAGGACTGTCGCACTGTCCAGCGTCGTGCTCAGTCGCTGCGGCAGATCCGGATAAAGGCGGTCCAGGGCGGTGTCGAGGGTCAAGGTATCGTGAAGGTTTCCATTGATCAGGTACATATCAGTGTTTCTCCAGCAATTCGGAGGCGGCCATGGCACAGCTTCTGCCGGCCATGGTGGCGGCACGTCCATGCAGTTCGAACCAGTCGCCGGGCAGACCGCAGCCACAGCTGGCACCCGGATGGAGGGTGGCCAGATCACTCATGACCACCGCGTGCGCCGGGCTCGATGAGATATAGGGCGAGACGAAGCCCAGCAGGCCCTGGCGGCCGTAAGGCAATACCGTGAAGTCGGATGGGTCACGTATGAACACTTTCGAATAAACGGGCACATGGAAATGGTGATGAGCACATTCCAGGTAGGGCACCGCGTGCTCGACAGCACCGTAGCCGTCCCGACAGCGGGACAGCTCGATGCCCAACTGTCGGTGGATCTGCTTGTAGAATTGCTGGCGTGGAATCTCCTGCGCGGCCTGGGTTTTCCAGCCGCCGCCAAAAAGAGTCAACGAGCCTTGCGGCAATTGCAGGTCGGGCACTGCGGTGGCACGCATGCGTTGCAGTGCCTGCCAGAGAAACGCAGGAAAGCCGAGAATCCGCACGGGCAGACCCTCTTCGGCAAAGGATTGCAGCGCGGCGATGACACCAAAACCATCGGATGCATGACCGCCACCGGTACGCCGTAGTGCATAAGCCACTCGGTTGACAGGCGCAAACTGACACAGGAACTGATCGGTAAAGGACGTCCCCAGGCTGATTACCCCCTCGGGCTCATAGCTCAAAAGCAGGTAGTTGCAGGGGGTGTCAGGGGTGTCCCAGTCATAATGCTGGAAGATCCGTTTGACCATCGACTGGGCTGCCGACAGGCTTCGTTCATCGTAGCGCATGCGGCTTTTCTGGCCGCTGGTTCCCGAGGATGTGAGCTCGATCGCGTGGGTGCCTGTGGGACTCAGCAATTGATGCTGCTTGAAAAAGCTGGCGAATACCGGCGGCAGTCGCGACCAGTCGTCAAGGCTGTCCAGATCGCTGACGCTCAGGCCATTGGCCCTCAGGCAATGCTCGTAGCCGGGTGTGTGTTGACAGTGAAACCGGCTGATCTCGGCCATGGCCTGGTCGAACAATCCGTTTGGCACGGAATCCGGGCAATAGGGATGCGTCAACGCGCAAAGCGCGTCGCTGTGGGGGAAATGGATCATCAGGCGTCCTTATCGTTATTTATTTTGAGAAACGGAGTCTGTCGGGACGTTTGACAGAAACCGGTACAGCACGGGCAGACTGAGCAGACCGCCCAGCGCTGCCCAAATGGCGAAGGATTCGAGACGGGTACCACCGCCGATGGCGGCGATCAGCGAACCGCCGACACCCATCACGGCAATCGAAATCATCCCGATTGCGGCAGAGACCAGACCTTTGCTGTCGTCACTGGAAAACAGCGCCAACCGGTACAGTGCAGCGTTACTCATGCCCAGGCCCACGGCGTATAGCGCGAGGCCGACAATCACTGCGATGAGGGAGAGGCTTGTCATCGCGGCCACCATCAGGGTCAGCAGTCCCAGACAAAACGGCCACAACGCCAGGCGAATCAATTGCGGCAATTTACGTGTGGGCAGCAGTCGGTCGAGGATTAGATTACCGACCATGACCGCCGAGAAAACCGGAATCTGCCACAGGGCATATTCCCGGGTTGTCAGGCCCAGCGACTGGATCAGCAACAGTGGTGCAAGACCGATCCAGGCGATCAATGGCAGGCTCATCAGGCCAAGTGCGACGCAAGTCCCGAGAAATGTCCGGTTGCGCAGCAGAGCAAGGTAGCGCGTACTGATCTGGCGGAGGGAAAAGGTAATCGGCGCCAGCTGGCTCCCATCCCGACGGACCACCCCGATCGTTTCGGGCATGCAGGTATACAGTCCGATCCATGCAAGTCCGCCAGCCAGCCCCAGGCCGAGGAACAGTTCGCGCCAACTGAGCCATTCCAACAGCAGACTCCCAAGCAAGGGCCCGATCAGGGGCGAAAGCAGTGCGACATTGCCGAGCAGCGCCATGAGGCGAACCGCATCAGCTTCGCAGAACACTTCCTGAAGCGCGGGATAGCTGACAGCCACTACGAACCCCAGTCCCATACCTTGCACAAGCCTTAACGCGTTGAAGACTTCAATGCCGGGCGCCAACGATGTCGCTGCACACGTTGCGCCGAACAGTGCGCAACCGGCTAGCAACAGCGGCCGACGGCCAAAACGGTCGGAAAGCGGTCCGATCAGCCATTGCAGGCAGACTCCTCCGATCAGGTAAAGATTGAAGGCGTTGGGAATATGGCGGACGTCGGCCTGCAGGTCCTGAGTCACGGTAAGCATGGCCGGCATGACCAGGTCGCTGGCCATATAGGTCAGCCATTCAAACAGCATGAGGGCCAGACAGAAGCCGAGCGTGCGCCGGGGTGAGAGTTTTATGAGTGTTCTTTGCATACGCTTCCACTGGGGTCGAGAGGGAGCGCAAAGGGTAGAGGCGGGGTCAGAAGGTTCCTACGTCACTGCTGTGACCGACTATGACGCGGGTTTTCATGATGTTGCTCAAGTGCGGATGCCCACGTTCAAAGGCGAAATGCCTGACAACATCCCCCATCGAGTCCTAAGAAAAATGCCCACAATCCTGTGGGCATTTTTGCTGACACTAAATCAGTTGTTGCATTTGATTGGGCGCACGCGGGTGTCCCTTCAGTGACAGGGTCTAGCGATGGTAGTAATAACCCGGACCCTGCGGCGCATAGTGGCGATGGTCGCCATGCCAGCCGCCGTGGGGAAAGATGATGCAACCGCTCAGGGTGAGCAGTGCAAGGACAGGAATCAGCCAGGTGATTCGACGCAGCATTTCAAAGATCCTCATGGTTAAAGCCGTTTGAAGCCAAAGCTCGTGATCGGCTGTAACATGAGACCCCGTTTAAGTCGGCGCATCCCCGTGAAACGGTAAGCGCATGGCATCAACGTCGATACAAACACGATACATTCCAACGGTTCAGGAACCTGTAATGACCCAGAAACAACGCTTGATATATTCGATTCTGATCGCCCTAGCGGTATTGGCAATCATGCTTGGCCTGTCCTGGCTGCAGAATGCCGGCAAGATCAGCGAACAGACGTTCCAGTACATTGCCATCGGTGTGGCGGTGGTTGTGGTGGTGATCAATGGCGTGATGCGCCGCAAGGTCAAGCCTTGACGGCGTATACCGGACGCGTCAATCGCTGTTGAGCACGGCGGCGGCCTGAGGGTGCAGGGTGTAGCTCTTGTCGGCGTTGAAGGTGATCACGCCTTCGGCGCACAGGCGCTTCAATACTTCCCGCACGCTGAGGAAGGACAGCGGAATGTCCAGATCCAGCAATTGACTGTGTACGCCGCGAACACCCAGGCGACGGTCGTCCTCGGCGGCGACCAGCAGGGCGTCGATGACTTTCAGACGGATCAGACTGGTGCGCAGGCCGAAGCTCTTGAGCAGCAACCGGATGCGCTCGTTGCCATGGCGCTCTATCCGTTGTCCGAATACGCCGGCGTGCGAACCCATGGAAGCTCCTTTTGGTGACTGGCTACCGTCCGATGGTAGTTGTGGGTTGTACATGCGATTACTCCTTTTCAGAGCCTGATCAGGAAAGGTTTTCGTGCTCTCTCTAAACAAGACGTTTCAGCTCGACAAATCATGAAGCGAAAAATGTAGAAAATTTGTCGTTGATTTGTCCTTTCTCCGTGATTACGGCTCGAAACGGGTCTGCGGCTGACTAAATTTTTTTCGTCGGTTTCGTTTTCTGGAAAGGCTCATTGCGCGTGGACGCGTGGGTGATTTCAGGGCGGAGCCGCAGTGCAGACGTGTTCGAACACGGCGCGCGATCCGTTCCCGGGTATTTCGATCAGGAGCGAGCGTGACTATTTCCAGGCAATTCACCGGATTGACCCTTGCCGGCATGTTTCTCGGGCTGAGTCTTTCGGCACAGGCGTTCAGTCCGTCCGGCCAGACCGGCGCCGACATCCGTCGTACAGAATTTGGCGTACCGCATATCCGCGCGGAAAACGAACGCGGTCTTGGTTTCGGCATCGGTTATGCCTATGCGCAGGACAATCTGTGCCTGCTGGCCAACGAGGTCGTCACGGTCAACGGTGAGCGTTCGCGTTATTTCGGACCGGAACAATTGACGGTCGAGGAGCGTGAGAATCGCGTCAGCGATCTGTTTTTCAAGTGGCTCAATACCCCGCAATCCGTAGGTGCCTTCTGGCAGGCGCAGCCGGTGGAGGTGCGTGAGCTGGTGGAAGGTTACGCCGCCGGCTACAACCGTTATCTGGCCGAACGTCGCCAGCTGGGATTGCCGCAGCAGTGTCAGGGGGAATGGGTTCGTGATATCGCGGCCGAGGACCTGGTGAAGCTCACCCGTCGTCTGCTGGTCGAAGGCGGTGTCGGTCAGTTCGCCGAAGCGCTGGCGGGCGCTACGCCACCCCGGGCCACTGCGCGGATCGAAAGTGACGCCCACGCTTATCAATTGGCGGACATGCGCATGGAGCGCTTTGCGCTCGACCGTGGCAGCAATGCCGTTGCCGTCGGCAGCGAGCGTTCGTTCAACGGCCGCGGAATGCTGCTGGCCAACCCGCATTTTCCTTGGGTCGGCGGCATGCGGTTCTATCAGATGCACCTGACCATTCCCGGCAAACTTGATGTGATGGGCGCTGCGTTGCCGGGTTTGCCGATGATCAACATCGGCTTCAATCAGCACCTGGCCTGGACGCACACCGTCGATTCCTCCAAACACTTCACGTTGTATCGCCTGCAACTCGATCCGAAAGATCCAACCCGTTATTTGCTGGATGGCAAGTCCTTGCCGATGAGCAAGCAGACGGTCACGGTTCAGGTCAAACAGGCGAACGGACAGGTAGTGCCGGTTTCCCGCGAGATCTACAGCTCGCAGTTCGGCCCGATCGTGCAGTGGCCCGGCAAACTCGACTGGGACAACCAGTACGCCTACAGTCTGCGCGATGCGAACCTGGACAACGATCGGGTGCTGAAACAGTGGTATGCGATGAACCGCGCCGCCAATCTCAAAGACTTGCAGGATTCGGTGCACACAATTCAAGGCATCCCTTGGGTCAATACACTGGCCGTGGATGACAAGGGGCAGACGCTTTACATGAACCTGTCGGTGGTGCCGAACGTCAGCGCGGAAAAACTGGCCAAGTGCAGCGACCCGCGTGTCGGGCTGCAAATGATCGTGCTCGACGGCTCCAACAGCGCCTGTGCCTGGGACATTGATCCGCAGGCTGCGCAAAAGGGCATTTACGCTTCCGCCCGATTACCGCAGCTGCTGCGCAAGGACTTCGTACAGCACTCCAACGATTCCGCGTGGCTGGCCAACCCGGCACAACCGCTGACCGGGTTCTCGCCGCTGATCAGTCAGGAAGGCCAGCCACTGGGTCTGCGTTCACGCTTTGCCCTGGATCGTCTGGCGACCCTGAGCAAAAAAGGTCCGCTGTCGGTGCAGGACCTGCAACACATGGTGATGGATGATCAGGTGTTTCTGGCGACTCAGGTGGTGCCGGATCTGCTGAAGTTCTGCGAGTCGCAGCCTGTTGCCGAAGCCGCGCTGAAGTCGGTGTGCTCCAGCCTGAAAGCTTGGGATGGCCGGGCGAATCTGGAATCGGGCATGGGGCTGGTGCATTTCCAGAACATCATGCGCGCGTTGCAGACGTCACCGGATGTCTGGCGTGTGACCTTCGATCCAAAGGATGCGCGGCACACGCCACGCGGGCTGGCCGTTGAAAAACCTGAAGTCGCCAAGGCCTTGCGTGAGGCCATGCTGGTGTCGGCCGAGACGGCCGCGAAGATGGGGCTGACCGACAAAACCCGTTGGGGTGATGTGCAGGTGGTCAGCAGCGGTGGCCAACAAACGCCGATTCATGGCGGGCCGGGGACGTTGGGTATTTACAACGCGATTCAGAGCGTCCCGCGTGAAGACGGCAAACTGGAAGTGGTCAGCGGCACCAGCTATCTGCAAGTCGTGACGTTCGACGAGAAAGGACCGCATGCTCAGGGTTTGCTCGCGTTCTCACTGTCCAGTGATCCGGCGTCGAAGTATTCCCGGGATCAGACCGAAGCCTTCTCGAAGAAACAGTGGAGCGTGATGCCGTTCACCGAGGAGCAGATCAAGGCCGATCCGCAGTATCAGGTTCAGACCGTGCGTGATGATCTTGAAAAGGCGGGGAAAGTAGCGGCGCACTGACCTGTTGTCGTAGTACCGCAATGATCGCAACAGACGAAGGCCGCTCCCTCACGGGAACGGCCTTCAGTTTTTGGCTGGTTGTTGCGGCATCGGATTGATCACCGGGTTGCCTTCCTTGTTGCGCGTCAGAAATACCGGCAAGACTTTGGGCAGCGAGCTGGCGAAGCTGTTCAGCTCCCTGATGTTGTAGATGCCACCCACCCGGATCGCGCCGGTCGAGTTGTCGGCGAGCATCAGGGGTTTGTCCAGGTATCGGTTGATCTGCGGCAAGGCCTCGTTCAACGAAAGATTGTCGAGCACCAGTTTGCCGCTGCGCCAGGCCAGAGAGGTGTCATTGGCGTAGGTCTGGCTGATCTGCGGGATGTAATCGCCATGCTTGTAGCGGGCTTGCATTGAAGGTCCCAGACGCAATCCGTCTCCGGGCAGCCGGGCATTGCTGGTGACCAGTACCGAACCTTCGATCAGGTTCACTTTCACCTGGTCTTCGTACATCCAGACATTGAAGCGAGTGCCTGTGACGCGAATCTTGCCTTCGGCGGCCCTGACAACGAACGGATGGCTCGCGTCATGGGTGACTTCGAAGAACGCTTCACCCTTTTTCAAGGTGACGCGACGCTCGTCCTTGTAGTTGCTGTAGGTCAGCTCAGTGTTGAGGTTCAGTTCGACCTGACTGCCGTCGCCCAGGGTGACATGGTGCACGTTGTCGGTGGCAGCGAAATGCTGATAGCTGTTGGGCAACCACCCCAGATTCCATCCGGTCCAGGCCGCCAGTGGCAATGCCAGTGCACAGACAGATGCTGCTACTGCGTACTGGCGCCAGGATTTGACGGGTGGGCGGATTATTGGCGCTACGGCGGCAGGTTCGGGGCGTGGCAAATGCTCGGCAACGTCCCAGATCTCCAGCATGGCCTCATATTCGAATGCGTGAAGCGGATGAGCATCGCGCCATTGTTCGAACGCCAGGCGCTCTTGGGGGGTGCAGTCGACGGCGTGCAGACGCATGCACCAGTGCGCGGCGGCATCGGTGATCGCATCGTATTCGGCTTCCGAAAGGGGGTTCTGGGTCATTGACTCGTCCTGATTTGCTGCATTCTAACCTTGAGGGCGAGGCGCCGAGAACATCCGTCATGGCAATTGCCCATCAAAGTGGAACTTATTTTTCACGCCGGCGCCCTAAAAAGCACAACGTGAGCTGAACACTATCCACAAATGGAGTGAAAAAATGATCAAGAAAACTTGTGCTGCCCTGATTGCCACCGTTGGCCTGCTCAGCGCTGGCGCTGCAATGGCTGACCGGCCGGGCGCCGGCTGGATCACGATCGAAAAGGCCATTGAAATCGTCAAGACCAAGGCAGGTTACGTCGAGGTGTATGAAATCGAGGCCGATAACAGCGGCTATTGGAAGGGGGAAGGGCGCAAGGCCGACGGTGTCGTCTATGAATTTCGCATCGATGGGGCATCGGGCAATGTGTTGCGTGATCAGAAAGACTGAGCGTTTCAGGCAGTCCGGCTGATTATTCAGGCAATGCGCAGGTCGAAACCTGCGCATTGCGGTTTCAAGCAATCGGCACGGGATCCAGCTGTCGCCCGATTTCACAGACCAGGCGCGCGATAGAGTCGGCGTTCAGCAAAATGACATCAATGCGGGTCTGCGGAGAAACCCGGTCACGAAAGGCATTGCGCGCTTCGTGCAGATTTCCGGTCCCGGTGGCTTTCATGATTTCGTCGGACACCAATGCCTTTTCGGGATCGAGCTCAAAACTCAGCCATCTTCCTTGGGTTGCACTCCACGTTGAAAACAACTGGGCGTAAGGCGTTTGAAGCGAAAGGGCCTTGCGCTGGTCACTTTCGAGCTCATCGTGCAAAAGTGTGCCCTGAGGCGTATCAATCGATACCAGGTCCGAAAAAGGCTCTCGCGCACGAACCGTTGCGATATCCAGTGCTTTGCTGAATTGATGGGCGAATTCGTGAATGATGGTTGATGCCTGCGCGTGGCCGTTGATGTCGAACGGTCGGGACATACAAGATTCGAATCCGCTCAGTCTTTGATCGAAGAAGTGTTCGGTGAAGTGCACTTTGCGTTCATTGTCGCCGTTCAGCACGAACGCGATTACATCGCCGTAAAACCGATTGGCACCTACCACAAAACGGTCTGTATGCATCAGGTCATCATCCGCATCCACCAGAGCATTGCAGAGCGGGATGATCGTTTTTCCGATCTTTTTCAGGATGTCGGCAGTAATCGAACTCACGTCAAAGAAGTCTTCCAGGAACAGATGAACACGTCCGCGTGCCGCACCACCGTTGATCAACGCAAGGTTGTGCAGGCAGTTGAACGCGTAAAAACGGGCGAGATCGATTGCGTGTACCAGCACGCGAGCGCGTTCAGGGTACTTGCGGCGAATGTCGTTCATGCCCTGGGCTTCGATATTGATCATCGTCTGGCGTATGCGCGAGAAAGTAGGGCGCGTGTTCATCCTCGACTGGGTCATACCGTAATGGACGATCTGGCTCGGAGCCAATGTCAGCGTGGAGCCCTTCTTCAATAGCGCCGGGCCCTGGGTCTCATCTCGTTCCAGCCTCCACCCGTGTTCCTTTTGGGCAACCGTGTAAACCTTGCCGGCAATGGCTGCATAGGACCGGTTAGTCGATGGCTGCGTGTAAGTAGCGTTCACGGAACTGTATTCAAGTTCCGAGAGCGATACGTTCGTTCCCTCGAACGCCTGCAAAGTGGTACGTCGAGGTGACGTCAGGTCGATGTCTTCCAGTGCAGGGGCAATCAGTGTGTCATGCGCCACTTCTTCCTCCACGCTGGTCTCGACGGCCAACTCAGGTAGCAGTGCTGTTTCGACCATCTGAGCGGCGCCTTCGATAAAGGATTTCAGAGCGCGGGTCCAGTGATGGTTTTGCAGCGCTTCAGCTGAGTCCTTGAAGTCTTCGTAGGCCTGCCAGAGAAAAGGCAAGAAGCCGGCCTTTCCCTGAAACAGCCCGGTTACCGGCTCGAAATGTGGGCTGAACAGATGTTTGGCAGCCTCCCAATCCGACTGTCCGTGGATTTGCGTTCTGGCATTGAGCAATTGCTTCAGCAACTCGAGGTTGTCGGTAAACATGTACTCCAGAAAGTTGCTGTTGATGGCTCGCGTCTCGAGGGTCAACTCGCTCGTTTCGCCGACGGTGCTCAGCAGCAAATTGCGAAACAGTGCCTGTTGATCTTGTGGCAAACGCCGAATCAGCAGTTCCTGCAGAGTCCCCGGGGTATTGAGCGCCGAAATCAACTCCCTGTCGTCCTCGAACTCGTGGAAAACCTGGGTTGAATAGGGTGAGTAGAGCACCCGCGGCCCTTTGTTGCCGGTGCCTGGCCCCATGACGTAAAGGCCGAGCGCACTCACCGCGGCAGTCCCGACGGTCTTGATCAGCGACAGAGGACAGACCATTGCGTGTGCGCCTCGGGTCGCGGCACGGGCAATGGCGTCCGGCATGTCGAGGATCTGTCGAATGTAACCGAAAGCCGTTTCGCTGAGGTGCTGTTGCAGTTTCAACGCGTGAGCATGTTGCAGCAATTGCCAGGGAACCTGACGCACAAACAACTCTTTGGGTGAGGGGCCCGTTACCGGGCGGCGGGTGAGGGCATCGATCACTTTTTGAATGTACACCGGCATATCCAGCGACGTCAGAAGTTGGGTGACAAGCTTTTGGCCCAATCCATCGGGCAGTGCGGCAACCGATCTGGACGTGATCTTGAACCCGGTATCCTGGGCAATGTTGATATGGTTCATCGCGAAGTCCACCAGACTGCAAGCCTTGCCTGCCAGTGTCAGATTCGGCGTTATTTCGATCTCATGAGGGTCGAGAGGGTTGTCTGGGTACCGGCTTTCGATCAGCGATTTCAGTGTTTGTGCGACATAGCCGGCGAGCGAGGGCACGCCACTGAGGTAATCTGCAGCGTCGCCGACACTATGGCGCCACTGCTCCAGCAGTTCGATCTGCAACTGCTGCTCGCCGAGCGGCGCCTTGCCCAGCCAGGCGGGTAGCGCTTGCTGTTGGCGAATGGCTTGCGCGTGTTCGGTTGCCAATCGCAACTGGCTGAAAAGCGGGGAGGGATCCACGGCGGAAAGGCTCTTTCGCCGGGCGATCGGGTCTTCGACTCGTGAACGAACCTGCTCGCAGCGGTTCAGGAAGTGCTCGATACCCGATTGCATCAGATGATGCAGAACGTTGCCCTGGATCAGCCTGAGCGGGCCCGGCTCATAGCGCTGATGAAACTGGTATTGGCCGGGACCAAGGTTTTCCAGCAGCGCGAGGCGCCGGTTTTTGTCGCCCAGCCGCGCTGTCAGCTCTCGTCTGGCGACGGTGACGTTATCGAACACCTCCAGGCCTGAGGCGGGCGTCCACAAGATGGCGCGCCCGGAATGTCGAGGATCGATGCCACCGCGTTCGGTCATGAGTATGCAATGGGCCAGCGGCAACAGTGTGGTCTGTCCGGGGCACTCCACGCTGAGGGTATAGGCGTCGGGGCGAAATCCGTTGAGAGGCGCACGTGTACTGCGGGTCGAGCGGTCGGCGTCGAGTACGGTGTTGACGATTGCCTGTTGCGAGTGATCCATCGAGCGGTTCATTACGCGCAGTTTTGCTTCAGCGTTCACGCCGACCAGCCAGGCATGGGCGAGGTTTGGCTTCAATGCTTCCAGGTACGTTCGCTGCAAGGCCGGGTTCGTCAGGGGTTGTGAGGCGAGGGCATCGACCAGAGGCGCCTGGATTGCAGCAAAAGTCTTGATTGCAGCGCCGGCCTTGTCGGCCAGCACCATCGAAGGGCTCTGGTTGCCGGTAATCACCGGACGGGTACTCCAGCGTCCTTCGACATCAAGATTCGCCAACCGGGAATGGACCATCGAGCGGATATCCAGGGCCTTGTCGAACAGCGCCGACAGGTTTACCGCACCATCACTGTGACGGAACACCTGCAAGGCATATTCGATGTTCTGTCGCTGTTTGGTAATGATTGCTTCGAACAGGCTGACGAAGATCTCGCCAGCAATGTGGTCTCCCGATACCTGGGGCTCATTGAACCCGAGAAACCGGCTGCGCTCCTCCAGGCTCAGCAGTGCGTACAGCTCATCTTCATGCCCGCGCGCCAGGAATTTGCTGCGCAAAGTGAGTTTGAGATCTTCGTCGTTCTCCAGCACCTGAAGACCTTGAGCCGGGGTGTAAAGAAAAGCACGGGTCTCGCTGATCATCAGAGAACCTGCCAATTCCGCATAGTTGGCCGGGTGCTCCCACAGCCGCACGCATTCATAGACGGGAAGGCGCACGGCAGTGGTGGCCGGCCGTATCAACTGATGCAGCGTTTCGAATTGCTTCGCATCAATGATGGTGGCTTCGCGTTTGAGCATCAGGTCGGCACGTGCTTGCTCCTTCATCACCTGACTGAAAAGTGTACGGCGTGTCGGGCCCTCGGCCGAAGGCCCTTGCCAATAGAACTCCAGTTGTTGAAACAACAAGGTTTTCAGTTTGCTTGAGGCCGTCGTGACTGCGGTTGCCCAGCGCTCCTGGTCGCCGGCTTCGGGGTTTCTGTCGGGATTGGAATATTTTTGTAATTGGCCACCGGGCCAGCATTGATAGCGATAGTGGTGCAAAACGGCTTCAGTCAAGGTCATGGACCCGACCCAGTCCCCGTCGACTTCGCCCGCAGACTCGGCGCTGTCGGTCGACGTGTAGATGGCAACGCGTGTTCGGCCCTGCTGCAACGTTCCGAAATGCGTTTTGAGAAGCTCATTCACAATGGTCTGGAGCATTTCACCAAGGGTTGGCAATCGCCTGAGTTCTTCATGCAGAAGCCGTGCGTTGAAGAAGTTCGTGCGTTCGATCGCATCGCCCAGTTCGTCGAATATGTCGCCGTCGATGAATGCGAGCGACAACGAAATCCTTCCACCCTCCAGTAATGACTTGCGCTGGGGTAATGCGAGAAACGCCAGCAGATCCTCCTGTTCTCCCTCGTCGTTGAGACGCTCCTCGAGCTCGGCTTTCAATGAGGCGCGACTCTCATGCTTTTTCAGGCCGTGATAGGGGGTATAGAGAATCAGCCCATCCTCGTCGGAGGTGGCGCCGAGGATGAAACTGCCGGGCAGGGGAATCGCCGGCAGCCCGGCGACGTTGAGCAGGATACGCTCGGCCGTCATCGAAGGTATCTGCTCCTTGCGCAAGGTGGCCAAGGTCAGTTTTGCATGGGCCAGCCATCGAAAATCCCTTTCCGTCAGGCCATGGCTTTTACCCAGTGCCGGCCACAAGCCGGGTGCATCGAACACTTCGGGGAACAGCAGGGGTGTAGAAGACGTGGGCATCAGAGGATCTCGAATCAAAAGGTTGTTGGAGGAGATTCGAGATTAGGAAGGGTGGCCGGTCGACGGGTCTCGCATAGATACCGCACGTTAAAGACAGGCGTATGCATGCATGGCAAGGCAGGGTTGACACACGGCGGGTCTGGCGTGATTAATCGGCTCGCAAGTTGTTTGTACGCTGTTGTTCCCTCCAATAATTATTCTGGAGCTTCAGATGTCTGCGCCACACGATCATGCTGTTTCGACCACGCTATCCCTTGATGACCTGACACGACTTCTGGAAACGATTTTTCAGCGCCACGGCACTTCGCCCGATGTCGCCCGTACGCTGGCCGCCAACTGCGCCGGTGCCGAACGCGATGGCGCGCACAGCCACGGGGTGTTCCGGATTCCCGGCTATGTCTCGACGCTCAAAAGCGGATGGGTAAACGGCCAAGCCGTACCGCAGGTCGAAGACGTCGCCTCAGGGTTTGTAAGGGTCGATGCAGGTAACGGGTTTGCCCAGCCGGCGCTCGCAGCGGCGCGTACGTTGCTGGTGGAAAAGGCACGCAGCGCCGGCATTGCGGTGTTGGCGATCCGCAATTCCCATCATTTCGCAGCCTTGTGGCCGGACGTAGAACCCTTCGCCGAAGAGGGACTGGTGGCATTGAGTGTGGTCAACAGCATGACCTGCGTGGTACCTCACGGTGCCGATCGGCCACTGTTCGGCACCAACCCGATCGCGTTTGCCGCGCCAAGGGCCGACGGAGCGCCCATCGTGTTCGACCTGGCGACCAGTGCAATCGCCCATGGCGATGTGCAGATTGCTGCGCGCAAAGGCGAGAAATTGCCGCCGGGCATGGGCGTGGACAGCCTCGGTCAGCCGACCTGCGATCCGAAGGCGATTCTTGAAGGCGGTGCATTGCTGCCGTTTGGCGGGCACAAAGGTTCGGCACTGTCGATGATGGTCGAGCTGCTGGCGGCCGCTCTGACGGGCGGCAATTTTTCGTTTGAGTTTGACTGGAAGAACCATCCAGGCGCGAAAACTCCCTGGACCGGTCAGTTGCTGATCGTCATCGACCCGAGCAAATCTGCCGGACAGGGTTTTGCCGAACGCAGTCAGGAGCTGGTGCGGCAGATGCACGGTGTCGGACTCAAGCGTCTGCCGGGAGATCGTCGGCATTTGCAGCGGGCCAAGTCTTCGGACGAAGGCATCGCGCTGGACGAACAGACCTTGGCGCAGTTGCGAGAACTGGCCGGACAGTGACTTTCACAGACATGAAAAAGGCGAGCCATCGGCTCGCCTTTTTTGCACGTGCTTAACGCCGACCGAGCAACAACCCCACCACCAGACCAAAACCGGCGGAGATCGCCACGGTCTGCCACGGGTGACCGCCAATGTAGCTTTCGGTGGCATCGACTGCCGGTTTGGTGCGATCGCGCACGCTGGACACCGAATCCAGTGCCTGCTGCAACTTCAGGGCGATCTGCCCGCGCAGGGTTTCCGCTTCCTCGCCGACCAGTGAGGCACTGCTTTTCAATAGTTTGTCCGACTCTTCGATCAGCGCCTGAAGTTCACTGAACGCTTGATCCTTGATTTGGTCTTCGGCGGCTTGCACGGCGGTTTTACGGGCCATTGGTTGACTCCTTGCTGGTGAATGGACAGTGAACAATGGAGTGTGGCGCGACTTGAAAAGTTGCAGCGATTTTCCATCCGGATCAAAAACCAGCGTCAGAGGTTTCCGTGCAGCGTGTAAGATGTCGCCATTTCATGCAGCAGGTAATTCCCGATGAGTTTCAATCTGGCCGACAAATCCCTCGCAGAGCGCGCCGCGCTGGAAGATGAAAAATCCCGACTGTTCGAACTCTGGCAGAACAATCTGGGCAAAGCCAAGGGCGAAGCCGCGCGGTTGTTCGGCGAGCGCTCCAAGCGCAAGGGCAAATGGGCCGAGTTCGTGCGCGCCGAACTGGACGGCATGTCGCCGCCGGAGTTTGCCAACATGGTGCGCAGTGAAGTCAATCGCCTGATGGCGGCCAACAAGTAATCACCCGGCCTTGAAACTGGCGCCAATCGCTTCGCGCACCGTCAGCACCACCGGATCGATCTGGGTGCTGGTGCGCCAGCCCAGCTCGATCGGGTAACGCGGCAGCGCCAGCGGGCAGGGCAGCAACGCCAGCCCGCTCATTGAGGCAATGGCCTGCGCCGCGTGGGTCGGAATGGTCGCCACCGCATCGCTGCCCTTGAGCAGGTGCGGCAACGCTGCGAAATGCGTGGTCGAGGCGCAGACCCGGCGACTGCGGCCCAGCGCCGCCAGCCCTTCATCGGTGATCCCGATAAAACCACCCGACGACACCAGCAGGTGCTCACGGGTGACGAATTCCTCCAGATCAATCTGCTGTTGGCCGGGCGCAAGGCTCGCCGGATCCACCAGACACGCGTAACCCCCTTCACCCAACACCTGACGGCTGAGCAGTCGCTCGGCAAATCCGCCGGCGGTGATTGCCAGATCGATGCTGCGCTCCATCAGCGCCCGGGCGACGATCTGGCTGTGGGTCTGGCGGAAAATCAGCCGCAGTTTCGGTGCGCGGCGGGCGATTTCCTCGATCAGCCGGCGGCCGTAAGCGATCTCGAAGTCATCCGAGAGTCCCACGGTGACCGAGCGTCCGTCGTAGTGATTGGCAGTCGGGTCGACCATGGCCAGGCTTTGCCGGCACTTGTTCAGCGCATCGCTGACCACCGGTTTTAACTGATTGGCCTTGAGCGTCGGCGCCAGCCCCCGACCGGTGCGCACGAACAATTGATCGCCATACACCTCGCGCAACCGCCGCAACGCTGCGCTGACCGCCGACTGGGTCACGCCCAGACGCAATGCCGCGCGGCTGGCGCTGGACTCTTCATGCAGGGCTTCGAAGACTTTCAGCAGGTTGAGGTCGACGGTCGCGATATTCATTTGGCTCATATCATTCAGCAGTGGATCGGTCTTTATTCATGATCCCGTGGCGCCGGAGAATGAGCAACACCTGAACTTCACGGAGTGACCGCCATGCCTAAATCAATCGTTGCCGCCCTGCAGATCGGCGCCTTGCCCGGTGGCAAGGCTGAAACCCTGGAACAGATCCTGAGCTGGGAAACCGCGATCATCGAGTCCGCCGCCGCGCTGGTGGTGATGCCCGAAGCGTTGCTCGGCGGTTACCCGAAAGGCGAGGGCTTCGGCACGCAACTGGGTTACCGCTTGCCGGAAGGCCGCGAGGCCTACGCCCGTTATTTCGCCAACGCCATCGACGTGCCGGGCGCGGAAACCGAAGCGCTGGCCGGTCTGTCGGCGCGCACCGGGGCCAACCTGGTGATCGGCGTGATCGAACGCGCCGGCAGCACCTTGCATTGCACCGCGCTGTATTTCGACCCACAGGCAGGTCTGGTAGCCAAGCACCGCAAACTGATGCCGACCGGCACCGAACGGCTGATCTGGGGCAAGGGCGACGGTTCGACGCTGCCGGTGCTCGACACTCAGGTCGGCAAGCTCGGCGCGGTGATCTGCTGGGAAAACATGATGCCGCTGATGCGCACGGCGATGTACGCCAAAGGTATTGAGGTCTGGTGTGCGCCGACTGTGGACGAGCGAGAGATGTGGCAGGTGAGCATGCGCCACATCGCCCATGAAGGGCGCTGCTTTGTGGTCAGCGCCTGTCAGGTGCAGGCCTCGCCGAATGAGTTGGGTGTGGAGATCGCCAACTGGCCGGGGAATCGACCGCTGATTGCCGGCGGCAGCGTGATCGTCGGGCCGATGGGCGACGTATTGGCCGGGCCGTTGCGCGGCGAGGCCGGGCTGCTCACCGCCGAAATCGACACCGAAGAACTGGTGCGCGCCCGCTACGACTACGACGTGGTCGGCCACTATGCACGGCCGGATGTGTTCGAGTTGAGCGTCGACGAGCGGGCCAAACCGGGTGTGCGTTTTCACACATAACCCTGTGGGAGCGAGCTTGCTCGCGAAGGCGATGTATCAGCCCCCCTTTAAGTCAACTGACACGGCCCTTTCGCGAGCAAGCTCGCTCCCACAATGGCTTTGGTGGATTACCAGGTGGCAGCACTGGCCCTGGGCAGGCTCAGCTTGCCAGTATCGACAAACCGCATCGTGCCGAACAACCCGCCGGCCAGTTTGCCGCGCAGCACATAGGGCAGGTTGTCGAGGGTTTGCGTCTGGCTCAGGCCCAATGTCTGGCGCAGAACCGAGAACGCGGAAATGCTCACCGGCACGCTGACAATGGTTTCGGAAAACCGTGGAATCGAGCCGGTCTGATCGCTCACACCCGACGCCAGCGAGTGACCGTTGACCTCCAGATCGAGCGCGATGCCGTTGTAGTCGATGGGCGTTTCGTTGGGGTTCTGCACCCGCAGCTTGATCGCGAAGCGCACTTCCAGATCCTGGCTCGGCAGGGGTTCGAGGCCGACCACGTTGATGTTCACCGGGTCGCGGTTGGGAAACAGCGCGCAGGCGCTGAGGGAGAGCAGAAACAGGGACAGGATGACGGCTTGGAGACGGCGCATTGATGCTCTCTCATTGAAAAAGGGCTGAACCGTTGCCGGTATCAGCCCTTTTTCATGGAGCGGACAGGATCAACGGTTCAACTGTGCGACAGCGGCCTTGGTTGCGGGTTCAGCTTTGGCCGGCAGGTCGGGGTTTTCCATGACCTGAAGGATAGAGGCTTCCGGGTCGAAGTCATCTTCTTCCAGTTCGATGAACTCTTCCGGCAGGAAGATATTCAGCACGATGGCACACAGCGCGCCGACGGTGATCGGCGATTCGAAGATGTTGCGCAGCGCCTGCGGCAGTTCGCGCAGCACTTCCGGCACGGCGGCAATGCCTAGGCCCATGCCCACGGAAATCGCCACGATCAGCATGTTGCGCCGATGCAGGCCGGCCTCGGCGAGGATCTTGATCCCGGCCACGGCCACGGTGCCGAACATCACCAACTCTGCGCCGCCGAGCACTGGTTTCGGCATCAGTTGCAGTACCGCGCCGATCATCGGGAACAGCCCCAGCAGCACCAACAGACCAGCGATGAAAAACGCCACGTAACGGCTGGCCACGCCGGTGAGCTGAATCACCCCGTTGTTCTGGGCGAAGGTCACCATCGGCATGCTGTTGAATACAGCGGCCATGGCCGAGTTGAGGCCATCGGCGAGCAGACCGGACTTGATCCGGCGGATGTACAGCGGGCCTTTCACCGGTTGCCGGGAAATCATCGAGTTGGCGGTCAGGTCACCGGCAGCTTCCAGCGGCGACACCAGGAAAATCACCGCCACCGGCACGAACGCCACCCAGTCGAAGTTGAAACCGTACTTGAACGGTACCGGCACGCTGACCACCGGCACTTCGGGCAGGTTGGCGAAGTCCACGGTGCCCATCAGCCACGCGACCACGTAGCCGAGGGTCAGGCCGATGACGATCGCGCCCAGACGCAGGAACGGCACGTCGACCCGGTTCAGCACCACGATGGTGCCGAGCACCAGCGCCGCCAGAAATACATGGCTGGCTGCGCCCAGATCCGCCGCACCGAAGCCGCCGGCAATGTCGGTCATTGCCACTTTGATCAGCGACAGGCCCATCAGGGTGATGATGGTGCCGGTCACCACCGGGGTGATCAGCATGCGCAATTTGCCGATGAACTGGCTCAACACCACTTCGATGAACGCGGCAAAGAAGCACACGCCGAAGATCGTCGACAGGATCTCATCGGTGCCGCCGCCCCGGGCCTTGACCATGAAACCGGCGCTGAGAATCACGCTGATAAAGGAAAAACTGGTGCCTTGCAGGCACAGCAGCCCCGAACCGACCGGGCCGAAGCGCTTGGCCTGGACGAAAGTGCCGAGGCCGGAAACGAACAGCGCCATGCTGATCAGGTACGGAATTTCGCTTTGCAGACCGAGGGCGCCGCCCATGATCAGGGTCGGGGTGATGATGCCGACGAAGCTGGCCAGCACGTGTTGCAGGGCGGCAAACACCGTTGCGGTGAAGTGCGGACGGTCGTTGAGGCCGTAGATCAGATCGTTGTTGCGCGGGGCTTTTTCAGAGACGGTCATGGTGGTGTGCGTGCCGCAATGCGGGGCCGGGTCGGAAAATGGGTGCGCAGGATGCCGTAAGCGAGGGGCGAGGGCAACGCATTAAAACTGCCCAAAAGGTCAGGTTCGACCAAAGGCGCAGAGCAAATCCTGCTCAAAGGCTTTCTGTGCATCTCCCGGCACCTGCGCCCGATGCCGGGCCAGATGGAATGCCACGTCAAAACTCAACTCCCCTTCGCGAACCGGTCGCAACAGGCCCTTGTCTTGCCATTGGCGGGCGTAATGGTTGGGCAGATATCCGACGTGCTTGCCGGACAGAATGAAGGCGAGGGTGCCTTCGACCTGTTCCGAGCGCGCCGAGCAGACCTTGCCCTGAAACGGCTCGTCACTGCGCAGGAAGCGATAGGGGTGATCGACCCGGTCACACGCCTGCAACGCCGCTTCATCGGGGGCATCGTTGGTGAACAGCGGATGGCCGGGCGCGCAATACAGATGCTGGGTTTCGCTGAACAGCTCGCGGTAGTCGAACGCGCTCTGCACCTGGGAGAAATAACCGATGGCCAAGTCCAGCCGCTGTTGCAGCAGCAGGCGCTCCATTTCGCCGGGCATGGCGCTGATCAGCTCGATGCGTACCGATTCGTCCCGCTCGCGAAACCGCCGGATCGCATCCGCCACCCGTTGCAGCACCGATTGATCGACCGCCTCCGACAGACCCAGCCGCACCTCACCGATCAGGCGCCCGGCGACGCCGTTGGATTGATGGCGGAAGGTTTCGATCGAATCAAACAGGCTGCGAGCGGCAATCAGCAGTTGCTCGCCTTTGGGAGTGAGGCCGAAACCGCCCTTGCCACGGTTGCACACCCGATAGCCGAGACGCGTCTCAAGCTTGGCCATCTGCTGGCTGATGCTCGACTGGCTCAGACCCAGCTCACCCTGCGCGGCGCTGAAACCGTTGGATTCGACCACGCCGAGAAAAAGCCGGAGAAGCTGAAGATCGACATCGTGGAGCTGACCGAGCATCACATTACTCCGGGTTAAAGTCAGGTTAACAAACTTGATATTTTTCGAATGTATCCGACGGCGCATCCTGCCACCACTTCCTTCGGTCAGGTGTTCGTCATGGCTCCCGTCTTCAAGCTGTGTTTGCCCGCTTTGTTGCTTAGCGTTTCCATCGCCACCCAGGCCGAAGAGAAAACGCTCAATCTCTACAGCTGGGCCGATTACGTGGCGCCTGAAACCTTGCAGCGCTTCGAAAAGGAAACCGGCATCCACGTGCGCTACGACACGTTCGATACGTCCGAGGTGCTGGAAACCAAATTGCTCACCGGCGGCAGCGGTTACGACGTGGTGGTGCCGTCGTCCAGCGTGCTGGCCCGTGGTCTGGCGGCTGGAGCGCTCAAGGAAATCCCCCACGAAGGGCTCAAGGGCTACGCCAATCTCGATCCGGATCTGCTGGAAAAACTGGCGGCGGTCGACCCCGGCAACCGCTACGGCGTGCCTTACACCTGGGGCACGCTGGGGCTGGGCATGAACGTCGAGGCAGTCAAACAGCGGCTGCCGGATGTGCCGCTCAACAGTCTTGATCTGCTGTTCAAGCCCGAATACGCCAGCAAGCTCAAGGATTGCGGAATCGCCATTCTCGATTCACCGCAGGAAGTGATCGGCCTCGCGCTGCACTATCTCGGTAAAGATCCCTACAGCACCGACAAGACCGATCTGGCCGCCGCTGAAGCCTTGTTGCAGAAGTTGCAGCCCTCGGTGCTGTATGTCGCCACCGGCCGGCAGATCAACGATCTGGCCAACGGCAGCGTCTGCCTGGCGCTGACCTACAACGGTGACGCGAGCATGGCCGCCGATCAGGCACGCAAGGCCAACAAGCCGTTTGAGGTCGCTTACCGGATTCCCAAGGAAGGCACGCTGGTGTGGCAGGACAACCTCGCCATCCCGAAAGACGCGCCGCACCCGGAAGCCGCACGCACCTTCATCGAATTCATGTTGCGCCCCGAATCCGTGGCGGCGCTGACCAACACGCTGTTCTTCGCCACCGCCAACCAGGCCGCCACACCGTTGGTGGATGAGGCGGTGCGCAACGATCCGGACATTTACCCGAAACCCGACGTGCGCGAGCGGCTGTACGCCGATCACAGCATGAGCCTCAAGGACATGCGCCAGCGCACACGCTTGTGGACCACTTTCCGTAGCCGCCAATAGCCCTTCATAACAACAGGAACACATCGATGGACGTGCCCATGCAAAACGATCAGGCCCTGACCCGTGACAGCCTTTTCGGCACCGCAGCCGAAAGCACCTACGCCGGGATCACCAGTTTCATGCGCCGGCGCTACAGCCGCGACCTGCGCGGCGTGGATGTGGCGGTCAGCGGTGTGCCGTTCGACACCGCCACCAGCAACCGTCCGGGCGCACGTTTCGGGCCGCGCGGGATTCGTGCGGCGTCCACCGGGATTGCCTGGGAACGGCACTGGCCATGGGCGTTTGACCCGTTCGATCATCTGGCGGTGATCGATTACGGCGATTGCGACTTCGATTACGGCTCGCCGCACACCATCCCGGAAAGTATCGAGGCCCACGCCGAGCACATCCTCAGCTCCGGCAGCGCGATGCTCACCTTTGGCGGCGACCACTTCATCAGTTATCCGCTGCTCAAGGCCCATGCGCGCAAGCACGGCACGCTGTCGCTGATCCACTTCGATGCCCACAGCGACACCTGGCCGGACGAGGGCGGCAAGCGGGTCGATCACGGCACCATGTTCTGGCACGCGGCGCGGGAAGGGCTGGTGGATCCGGCGCGTTCGGTGCAGATCGGTTTGCGCACCACCAATGATGATCATCAGGGCTTTCAGGTGCTGGACGCGCGGCAGGTTCATCGGCGTGGCTGCGAAGCGATCGTCGAGGCCATTCGCGCGCGGGTCGGCGACAACCCGGTGTACCTGACATTCGACATCGATTGCCTGGATCCGGCCTTCGCGCCGGGCACCGGCACCCCGGTGTGCGGGGGCCTAAGCACGGTGCAGGCGCTGGAGATCCTTGGCGGCCTGCGCGGGATCAATCTGGTGGGCATGGACGTGGTGGAAGTGGCGCCGGCCTATGACCATGCAGACGTGACGTCGCTGGCGGCGGCAACCCTGGCCATGGAGATGCTTTGCCTGTACGCCGCACGCCACAAAGTTGATAGGTAGCCAGCCACAACATAACCCGTGGGAGCGAGTCTGCTCGCAAGGCGTCCGTTCAGCCGACATCATCGTTGCCTGTCACACCGCTTTCGCGAGCAGGCTCGCTCCCACATTGCTCCTGTCATGTTCTGACACCAGGCTCTGCTAAGCTCCGGCAAATTTTTGCCCGGAGCCGCACACCGTGTCGCGAACCACTCGACTGTTGACCCTGCTGCAAGTGCTGCGCGGCAAGAAACGCCCGGTGACCGCCGCGACGCTGGCGTCCGAGCTGGAAATCTCCGAGCGCACGCTCTATCGCGATATCGCCGAACTGACCGCACTCGGGGCGCCAATCCATGGTGAGGCGGGTATCGGTTATGTGCTGCGCAGTGGTCTGTTTCTGCCACCGCTGATGCTCAACGCTGATGAGACCGAAGCCATCGTGCTGGGCCTGCGTTATGTCGATCAGCGCGGTGACGAGGTCCTGAGCAAAGCCGCCGCCGACGCGTTGGCGAAAATCGCGGCAGTGCTGGACCCGCAGGCCCAGGAAGCGCTGCGCAATCCGACCGTCATGCCCGGGCCGCCGGGTTACGGCTTTCCGCAAAACGCGGTGCCATTGAACGTTTTCCGTCACGCGATCCGCGATCAGGCCAAGCTGCACATCGATTACGCCGATGCGCAGCAGGTGCAAAGCCAGCGCTTGATCTGGCCGCTGGCGCTGGGCTTTCTCAATGAGGTGCGGATCATTGTGGCGTGGTGTGAGTTGCGCGGCGCCTATCGCACCTTTCGCACCGACCGGATTGCCGCCGCCAGCCTGCAGGGCGAGCGCTATCCGGGGCGGCGCAGCGACCTGTTGCGCACCTGGCAGCGGCAGATGCAACTGGACGAAAACGGACGTTTCACTCCTGACAGGAACTGACGCAGGGCTGTTCTAGGATGGCGACAGAACCCGAAAAAAGGAGCTGTAATCATGTTCCATCCCACCTCGATACTCGCCCCGGCCATCGTTGAGTACATCAACGCCGCCAATGCTCGCGATACGTCCCGGGTCGGCAGTTTTTTTGCCGAGGATGCCCATGTGTTCGACGAAGGTCATCATCAGGTCGGCCCGCAGGCCATCGCCAACTGGATGCAAGACACCGCCCAGCGCTATCAGCCACGGGTCGAAGTGCTCGGCGTCCAGCAGCGCACCGGCAAAGTGCTGGTGCAAGGGCTGATCTCCGGAACGTTTCCCGGCAGCCCGCTGGAGCTGCGCTACACGTTCCGGCTCAACGAACAGGGCAAAATCGCTCGACTGGATATTTCCCTGTAGCCATCGTGGCATACTGCCGCGCATGACTTTCGACTCCCCCCTGAGCGCCTGGCAATACGCCGTCGACCACAAGGGCTTCATCCAGGATGAAGCCCAGGAACACGCGGTCTGGGCCTTGCAAAAATGCCATGAAGCCCTGCACGCCGGTGCCCGTTCGGTCACTGGCGTTTACCTGTGGGGCCCGGTCGGACGCGGCAAGACCTGGCTGATGGACCAGTTTCATCAAAGTCTGCGGGTGCCGGCGCGGCGACAACACTTTCATCACTTCATGGGCTGGGTACACCAGCGCTCCTTTCAGTTGACCGGGATCGCCGATCCATTACGAGCGTTGGCCCGTGAACTGGCGGCCGAGGTGCGGGTGCTGTGTTTCGACGAGTTGTTCGTTAATGACATCGGTGACGCGATCATTCTCGGGCGGCTGTTTCAGGTGATGTTCGATGAAGGCGTGGTGGTGGTCTGCACCTCCAACCTGCCGCCGGATCAGCTGTATGCCGACGGCTTCAATCGCGATCGCTTCCTGCCGGCAATCACCGCGATCAAACAGCACATGCAAGTGGTCGCGGTGAATGGTGCGGAAGATCACCGTTTGCATCCCGGCGCCATCGAGCAACGCTATTGGGTTGCATCTCCGGGGCAGGGGAGCGCGCTGAGCCAGGTGTTCGACGCATTGGCTGCCGGGCAAACCGTCAGTGCCGAACCGGTGCCGGTCGGTTACCGCGCCCTCAATGTGGTGCAGGCCAGCGATTCGGTGCTGTGGTGCCGTTACGCCGACCTGTGCGAGCAACCGTTCGCTGCCATGGATTTCATCGCGCTGTGCGACACCTATCGGGCTATCCTGTTGAGCGAGGTGCCGAACCTCAGCGCGAAAAAACGCGAAGGGCGGATCGCCCGTGGCACCGAGGATGGCGCGGAGCGGGTGGTGGCCGGCGATCGCGAATTACCGCAACTGTCGGTGCACGACGACGGTGTGCGCCGCTTTATCGCGCTGGTCGACGAGTGCTACGACCGCAAGGTGCCGCTGTACATCGAGGCCGAAGTGCCGATGGACGCGCTGTACACCGAGGGCTACCTGGAATTCCCGTTCCGCCGGACCCTCAGCCGCTTGCAGGAGATGCAGCTGCAACGCTTCGCCGAAACCTGAAACACGGAGGGCGCGACATGACTCAGCCACTGTCCCACCATTTGCTGACCATGGCCTACCAGAACGCCTGGACCAACCATCGACTGGCCAAGGCCTGGAGCCAGCTCGATGACGCGCAGCTGGCCGCGCCACGGGTCAGTTTCTTCCCGAGCATTCGCCTGACCCTCAATCACATCCTCACCTGCGACTGGTTCTACGTCGACGCGCTGGAACGCGAGTTGCGCGGTGACGAACCGCATCCCGATTGCTACGTGTTTTTCAACGCTGACGAGCCCTTCACCGAAGCGCATGCCTTGCGCCGTGAGCAGGCACATGTCGACCGCCGCTTGATCGCCTATTGCGAGCAATTGCGCGATGCCGAACTGGGGCGCATCGTCACCATCGCCCGCGACACGCCGCAGCACGACAGCCGTCTGCGGATGATTTCGCACCTCTTTGAACACCAGATCCACCACCGTGGCCAGGTCCACGCGATGCTCAGCGGTACCTCAGTGAAACCGCCGCAACTGGACGAGTTTTTCTGTGCCGGCGAGTCCGGGTTGCGAGCCGAGGATTTCGCCGAACTGGGCTGGACCGAAGAGCTCATATGGGGTCACTGAAAGCGCCGGGTTGTCGCCGGGACCTGCCTCGCGCTAAGGTCGTCGAGCCTATCAGTGCGTATCAAACGCGCCGGGGCCCCGTGCGATCGAGGAAGGAAATGGATTCCGCAGAAATTCTTGTGCTTCAAGCCAGTTTCACCAACCCGGTGCATGCCGAGGCCATCGGTGTGGTGCTCAATCACTACGCCGAAGACCCGATGGGGGGCGGCCATCCAATTGCCCCCGAACTGTTGCAGCAACTGCCTGCAGAATTGGCCAAGCGGCCCCATGCGTTCAGCGTCCTGGCGTTTGTCGGTGGTGAACCGGCAGGGCTGGTGAACTGCTTTGAAGGTTTTTCCACGTTTGCCTGCAAGCCGCTGGTCAACGTGCACGACGTGTCCGTGGTGACGAAGTTTCGCGGCTTGGGGTTGAGTCAGAAGATGCTGCGCAAGGTCGAGGACATCGCCCGTCAGCGCGGTTGCTGCAAGATCACTCTGGAAGTGCTCGAAGGCAACGCTGTGGCGCAAAATTCCTACGCCAAATTCGGCTTCGCGCCGGGCATGTTCGATCCGGGTCACGGGCGCATGCTGTTCTGGATCAAGGATTTGCAGGCATAAAAAAGGCGCCCGGAAAGGGCGCCCAACTGTCATCTGCGGGGCCAGAGCGGAGCCATCGCAGGTCCATCGGTAAAGCGTTCGCTCAAGGGCGATAGGACTCGGTGACCTGGGCGGTCTGGTCGTCCGGAACCTTGAGTTCGTTGATCTTTGCCTCAGCCTGCTGGCTCTGTGCGGAGTGGACCGGGAAGTTCGCCCAGTAATGTCTCATGCGCTCGGCGCCGCCTTCGGCGAATGCGCTGGCGGATGCGAGGGTGAGTAGACCGGCAAGGATTGCAGTCGTGGTTTTCATGGTGCCTCCTACGAAAAATGTCGGAGCCGTTCGTCCATGAATCTAAGCCTCGGGGCGCAGTGTCGACCGAGGGCATTAACAAGGGGTTAACGCTCGTTCAGTTTAGGTTTTACCAAGTGTTTCCACGGCGTATCGGACGAACGCTGCACGCGCGATGGCGCGTGCAGGTCGCAAGGGAAGGGCGTCAGAGTTTCCAGTCGAGGCTCAGCGTGACGGTGCGTGGATCGCCCCAGAACACGCCGTTGTAGAAGCCGACGTTGTCGTAATACTTCTTGTCGAACAGGTTGTCGACGTTGAGGGACGCCGACAGGTGCTTGTCGAACTCGTAACGCGACATCAGCTTGACCACCGTGTAGGCGTCCTGACTGATTCGAGCGCGCTCGGTGATGATCCGGCCGTTGGCACCGCGTCCGACCGGGCGATTCGAGTTGCCGTAAATGTCGCTCTGCCAGTTCGCTGCGCCGCCCACGGTCAGCGCACTCCAGTTGCCCGGCAGGCGATACGTGGTGGAGAGACGGAACAGGTTCAACGGCTGGTTGGTATTGCTGCGGTGTTTTTCGCCATTGAGCGAGTGGGTGTAGGTGTAGCCGGCGGTCATGTTCCATCCTTCGAGGAGTTCGCCCGAAACCTCGGCTTCGAAACCATTGACCTTGTTGCCCTTGCCACCGGATTTGTAGAACTCTTCCTGGGTCACCGGATCCGGCGGGACTGAATCATCCACTTCGGCGACGTTGTCCTGTTTACTCCAGAAAATGGCCGTGGCCAGATTCAGGCGTTCGTCCAGCAGACCGCCCTTGAGCCCGATTTCATAGTTGCTGCCGACGATCGGCTCAATGAATTTGCGATTGGCGTCGCGGTAGGTCTGCGGTTTGAAGATATCGGTGTAACTGGCGTAAACGGTGTATTCCGGCGTCAGGTCGTACAGCAGGCCGGCGTAGGGCGTCCACATGTCGTTGTGCTGCTGACGGCTGGCATCGACGCTTTCCAGCTGAAGGTTGTCGTCAAAGGTGTTGGCCGTCTTCGACGCTTTCCAGCTGCCGTAGCGGGTGCCGAGTACCGCGTGCAACTCGTCGGTCAGGCTCAGGCGGGTGGCCAGGTAGCCGGCCTTTTGTCGTGTGCTGTCTTTCGAGCCGGTAAGTCCGGTCACGGTGTCGGGGAATTTAGCGATATCGCCCATGTACTTCCAGTCACGAATCGTGCTGTAACCGCGCGGGATTGTCCCGTCAATCGTGTAGGGCGAGCTGGAGCTGCGTTCGGCTTCGCCATAACCGATCATCATCTGATGCTCACGCCCCAGCAACGAGTAAGGGCCGGACAGGTTGAGGTCGTACGCCTTCATCCGTTGCGGGCCGATCATGTGCGAGGTGTAGGCGGTCATGCCGCTACGATCGGGCTCGGGAAAACCGGCGCCGGCGTAGTAGACCTTGCCGTCGGTGTCGCTCTTGCGGTGGGTGTAGGCGGCTTTCAAGTGCCAGTCGCCCGCCAGGGCCTGGTCGAGGGTGGCGAACGCGGTCTTGTCCCGCAGCGGCCACGAGCTCCAGGACGTCGCCATGTTGGTCGAACGTCCCAGGCTTGCCTTGCTGCCATCGGCGTTCCAGTACGGCAAGGTGCCCCAGGAGGAGCCTTGCACCTGTTTGTCCTGATAGTCGTAACCGACCGCCAGTACCGTGGAGTCGGTCAGATCCGCTTCGAGGATGCCGTAGCCGACTTCCCGTTGCAGGGCGTATTTGTCGCGAAACGATCCCTGGTCACGGTAGGCCAGCACGCTGCGCCCGCGCAGGCGTCCGTCGAAGGCCAGCGGGCCGCCGACATCGACATAGCTGTAGTAGTCGTCATAGCTGCCGCCGCTGGCACCCGCCTGCGCCTGCCATTGTGCGGTCGGACGTTTGCGCACCATGTTGATGGTCGCCGACGGGTCGCCTGCGCCGGTAGTGAGCCCCGTCGCACCGCGAACCACTTCGATGCGGTCGTAGATGATGGTGTCCGAGTCGGACTTCATGTACTGGAAGGTGTTGAGCATCCCGTCGATCTGGAAATTGTTGATCGGGTAACCACGGGAGGAATAGCTGACCCGGTCCGAGTCGTTGTGCTGCACCACGACACCGGTGGTCTGGCTCATGGCCTCGGACAATGTACCGAGCTTGAAATCATCCATCTGTTGACGGGTGACCACGGACACCGATTGCGGGGTTTCCTTGATCGACAGCTTCAGCCGGGTGGCAGTACTCATCGCCCCGGTGGTGTAGGACCCGGTGTTTTCGGTGGTGTTGCCAAGGCCCTGGGCGGTGACGCTGGTAGACGCCAGCTCCAGTGCCGGCGCGGCGGGGGATGACTGTTTTTCTGTGTCGGTTTCAGCCAGCAGATCCGGGCTGAATGCAACACTGCACAGGCCCAGCGTGAGGGTCATGGAACGGGTAATGGGCGCGAACATCGCAGCCGACTCCTTGTCTTCGAGGGGAAAATTCCTTTGGTTCAAAGACGAAGCGTGGCCACGGGATTTAGTAACAAACGAGAAATATTGTCATTTAAAGGTGTTGCATCGAGATGAAAAAAAGGGCCGTTTCCGGCCCTTTTTCTGGTTATTGCTGCACCACCTCTGGGGCCGTGCCGGCGGGTTTCTTGGGTTTCATCAGGCTGAAGTCGATCAGCGCTCGCTGTTCGCGTTCATAGGGGTTGCCGATCAATAGCGGACGCGGTTTGAAGCTGTCGCTGACCAGACTCTTGGTGCGGTCGAGTTCATCGAAGCTCAAACCGGCCAGGTCCGCCCAGGTGTGGATCAGCTGCGAGCTGCTGTACGGCCGGCTCAGATCCCCGGCGAAGCTCCAGTCGTGGGTTTCACGCCACTTCGGCGAGGCCCAGGCCATGAACGGAATGGTATACATCGGTGCGGTCGGCTTGTTTTCGTTACGGCCCAACGTGCTGTGGCCCACCGAGTCGAACACGTCTTCACCGTGATCGGAGAGGTACAGCAGGAAACCGTTCGGATCGGATTTGGCGTAGTCCTTGATCAGGCTCGAGACCACGAAATCGTTGTACAGCACTGCGTTGTCGTAGCTGTTGTAGGTCGGCACCTGGTCGTCACGCACGCCGGCCGGAACACCGTTGCGATCCTGAAACTTGTCAAAGCTCGGCGGATAACGGTACTGGTAGCTCATGTGCGTGCCGAGCAGATGCACGACGATCAGTTTGCGCGGCGCCGCGTCGGCCAGCGCTTTGTTGAACGGCTCGATCACGTCACCGTCGTACTGGGCGGCGTTCTGGTTGCGGTTGTTGTTCAGGTACACCTGCTCGTCGGCCTGTTCGGAAAAGGTCGTGAGCATGGTGTTGCGCTTGGTCATGGTCTGCTGGTTGGTAATCCAGAAGGTCTTGTAGCCGGCCTGTTTCATCATGCTGACCAGCGACGGCGTGGACAGGTACAGATCCGGGTTTTCTTCGTCAGCGAAGGTCAACACCTGTTGCAGCGCTTCAATGGTGTACGGGCGCGGGGTGATGACGTTGTCGAACACCGACAGCTGATCCTTGAGCTTGTCCAGCTCCGGCGTGGTTTTACGCGGGTAACCGTAGAGGCTCATGCGCTGGCGGTTGGTGGATTCGCCGATCACCAGCACCAGGGTCGCAGGCTGATTGGCGCCCGCGTCCTTGAGGTTGTGCAGTGGCGGGATCTTGCTTGCGCTGTGCAACATGCCCTGCATTTCACTGAGTGTGTCGAGGTAGCGGTGATAGGCCACCGCCATCTGCCATGGCACGGCGGGTTCGATGCGGGTTTCGAATTTTTCGAAGCCCCCGGCGAAACTGCCGGTACGCATCGTCTGTTTGACCAGCGGATAACCAACCACGGCCACCAGAATCGCCATGGCGGCGACGAACGCACGGCCACGGGGCATGTAAACCGGGCGCAGGCGGGTCCACAGGAAATACGCGAACGCGGTGTGTGCGAGGAACGCCGGGATCATCCACCAAGCGAAGTACTGGGTCATGTACTCGCCGGCTTCGGACACGTTCGACTCGAACATGATGAAGATGACGCTCTGGGAGAATTCCTGCTGATAGATGAAGAAGTAACCCAGGCTGGCCATCGAGCAGGCCCACAGCACCACACCGATCAGCGCGGCGAGCAATCGGGTGCGTTTAGGAAACAGCAGCATCGGCGCCAGCCACACGGCGCTCATCACGAAGGCCTGGCGAAATCCGGTAAAGCCCGAAGTGCCGGTCAGCTGGATCAGCAGTTGCGTAATGCCGGAAAAATACCAGAAGAAAACGAACAGCCAGATGAAGCCGGCCCAGTCGAAACCTGTCGCAGGCGTATTGCTGCGTTTGAACACTGCCATTCAGCACTCCAGCTCAATCGTCACATCCACCGCCGGATTACTTCATGAACGAGCGCATGAAAGCCGACGAACGGAGGCCGCGCGCAAACACGCACGACGGGAAAGCGCGGGAGTATCAACAAGCGAATGTGAAAACTTTGTTAGTTGCCGGAAAAGGCCGGGGGTGCAGCATGTCGGGAACAGCAGGGGCCGCTCCCGAATCGGGCAGGGGATATCAGGCGCTTGGCGAACGCTGTACGCGTGGCAAGGGTTGCGGTTGAACACCCTGGGTCAGCAGACGCAATTGAGCGAGTTCCTGCTTGAGCTGATCGCGTTCGTCTTTCAATTGACGCAGTTCATCGCGACGGATCGTGACGTACAGGGTTTGTGGCGGCATTGCTGTGTGTACTGTGCCCATTGCTCACCTCGCAAATGGCGTGTCTCAACTGCAGATCAGCCCCGATTTCGAGCCTTGACCTGCTATCGGCGCCAATTCTGGTTTCTTTTGCTCGTGAATGGAACTTTTTTATTTTTCATGGTCGTTGTGTCTTCGGCACGTTTCCCGACGTTATCAGTCTGGATCGGGCACAATGCCCGGAAACTTCATGCCAACGCTCTGGACTAACCTCCATCAGCCACGTTGGGCTATACCTTTGACACACCTTTATTTGTAGTAAGGAGCATCAGCACATGCAACTCGGGATTATTGGACTGGGCCGCATGGGCGGCAATATTGCACGGCGTCTGATGCTCAACGGTCACACCACCGTTGTTTACGACCGCAATACCGCCTTTGTCGACACCCTGGCCGCCGAGGGCTCTACCGGCGTCGCCGATCTGCCTGCGCTGGTCGCAGGTCTGGCCAAGCCGCGTGCCGTGTGGGTCATGCTGCCGGCCGGCGCACCGACCGAAGACACCATCGAAACCCTGAGCACGCTGCTCGAGGCGGGCGACACCATCATCGATGGCGGCAACACCAACTATAAGGACGACATCCGCCGGGCCAAGACCCTGGCCGAGAAAGGCCTGCACTACATCGACGTCGGCACCTCCGGCGGCGTCTGGGGCCTGGAGCGCGGTTACTGCATGATGATCGGCGGCGATGCGGAGACCGTTAAGCGTCTGGACCCGCTGTTCGCCGCTCTGGCGCCGGGCATGGGCGACATCCCGCGCACCAAGGACCGCAAGTCCGATGATCATCGCGCCGAACACGGCTACATCCATGCAGGTCCCGCCGGTGCCGGTCACTTCGTGAAGATGATCCACAACGGTATCGAGTACGGGATGATGGCGGCCTTCGCCGAAGGCTTCGACATCCTCAAGACCAAGTCCAGCGAGCTTCTGCCGGAAGATCAGCGTTTCGACCTGAACGTGGCCGACATCGCCGAAGTCTGGCGTCGTGGCAGCGTGGTGTCGTCGTGGCTGCTCGATCTGACCGCCGATGCCCTGGCGGTCGACCCGAAACTCGACGGTTTCTCCGGCTCCGTGGCCGACAGCGGCGAAGGTCAATGGACCATCGAAGCAGCCATGGAACAAAAGGTACCGGTACCGGTGCTGTCCAACTCGCTGTTCTCGCGCTACCGCTCGCGCGGCCAGGGCACTTTCGGCGACAAGATTCTTTCGGCCCAGCGCTTCGGCTTCGGCGGCCACGTGGAGACACCGAAGAAATGACCCATACGATCCGCAGGAAATCCAAGGCAGAACCCGCACCACCGACCACGCTGTTTTTGTTCGGTGCCCACGGTGATCTGGTCAAGCGCCTGCTCATGCCGGCGCTGTACAACCTGAGTCGCGACGGCCTGCTGGATGATGGCCTGCGGATCGTCGGCGTTGACCACAACGCCATTACCGATGAAGCCTTCGCGCAAAAGCTCGAAGACTTCATCCGCACTGAAGTGGCGGCGAAAGTCGGCAAGGGCGATCAGATCCTTGATCCGGCCTTGTGGGCCAAGCTCGCCAAAGGTATCAGCTACGTCCAGGGCGACTTCCTGGACGACAGCACTTATTCAGCCCTGGCGGCGAAAATCGCCGACAGCGGCACCGGCAATGCGGTGTTCTACCTGGCCACCGCGCCACGTTTCTTCAGCGAAGTGGTGCGCCGTCTCGGCAGCGCCGGGCTACTCGAAGAAACCCCGGAAGCCTTCAGAAGGGTGGTGATCGAAAAACCGTTCGGCTCGGACCTGCAGACCGCCGAGGCGTTGAACGCCTGCCTGCTCAAGGTCATGTCGGAAAAGCAGATCTACCGGATCGATCACTATCTGGGCAAGGAAACCGTGCAGAACATTCTGGTCAGCCGGTTCTCCAACAGCCTGTTCGAAGCGTTCTGGAACAATCACTACATCGACCACGTGCAGATCACCGCCGCCGAAACCGTCGGCGTCGAAACCCGTGGCAGTTTCTACGAACACACCGGCGCCCTGCGGGACATGGTGCCCAATCACCTGTTCCAGTTGCTGGCCATGGTCGCGATGGAGCCGCCGGCCGCGTTTGGCGCCGATGCGGTGCGGGGCGAGAAGGCCAAAGTAGTCGGTGCGATCCGGCCCTGGACCACCGAAGAAGCACGGGAAAACTCGGTGCGCGGTCAGTACAGCGCCGGTGAAGTCGCTGGCAAACCGGTGGTCGGATATCGCGGTGAGAACAACGTCTCGCCCGAAAGCACCACGGAAACCTACGTGGCGCTGAAAGTGATGATCGACAACTGGCGCTGGGTCGGCGTGCCGTTCTACCTGCGCACCGGCAAGCGCATGAGCGTGCGCGACACCGAGATCGTCATCTGCTTCAAACCGGCGCCGTATGCGCAGTTCCGGGATACCGAAGTCGACGAATTGCAGCCGACCTACCTGCGTATCCAGATCCAGCCCAACGAAGGCATGTGGTTTGACCTGCTGGCCAAACGGCCGGGGCCGGCGCTGAACATGGCCAATATCGAGCTGGGGTTCGCCTACAAGGATTTTTTCGAAATGCAGCCGTCCACCGGCTATGAAACCCTGATCTACGACTGCCTGACCGGTGACCAGACGCTGTTCCAGCGCGCTGACAACATCGAGAACGGCTGGCGTGCGGTGCAGCCGTTCCTCGACGCCTGGCAACAGGACGCGAGTGTGCAGGCTTATGTCGCAGGCGAAGACGGGCCGAAAGCTGCCGATGATCTGCTGACTCGCGATGGTCGCGTCTGGCATGGTCTCGGATGAGCGAGCCGATCCGTTTTTTGCTGAGTGACATGGACGGCACGTTGTTGCTGCCCGATCACAGCCTGAGCCAGCGCACGATTGATGCGGTTGGTGCGCTACGCGAGGCAGGCGTGTTGTTTAGCCTCGCCACCGGGCGTCCACCCAAAGCCATGCTGCAGCAGATCGAAGCCTTGGGTGTTGATCTGCCGACAGCGGCGTTCAATGGCGGGACGATCGTCAATCCGGACGGCAGCATTCTGGTTGCTCATTATCTGCCGGCCACGGCAGCGCTGACCGCACTGGCACTGTTCGCCGATCAGCCGGACGTCGAAATCTGGGTGTTCAGCGGTGGCGACTGGCTGCTCAAGGATCCGCACGGGCCGATGGTGCCGCGCGAGCAGCACGGGCTGGGTTATCCGCCGGTGGTGGTGGAGAGCTTCGAGCCGTATCTGGAGCGTATCGACAAGATCGTGGCCACCAGCAACAACACTCAACTGCTGATCGAACTGGAGGCGCGTTTGCTGCCGAAGGTTGAAGGACAGGCGCAGGTGTCACGCTCGCAGCCGGTGTATCTGGACGTGACGGCGGTGGAGGCCAACAAGGGGACGGCGCTGGCAACGCTGGCCGAGCATCTGGGTGTGCCGCTGGCGCAGACCGCTGCGATTGGCGATGGCGGCAATGATCCGGCGATGTTCCATGTTGCCGGGTTGTCGATCGCCATGGGGCAGGCCGAGGACGCGGTGAAGCGTCAGGCCGACGTGGTGACCGGGCGAAACACCGAGGATGGTGTGGCGCAAGCGATCGAAAAGTACATCTTGCCGCGCTGATCGAGGCATAAAAAACGGGAGCCCCAAGGCTCCCGTTGTTGTTTCTACAGCCAGTAACTTACGGCGTACCAGCCGAGCAATCCCATCACTACGGTGTAAGGCAGCGCCATCCATACCATCCGCCCGTAGGACAAGCGCACCAGCGGCGCAATCGCCGACGTCAACAGAAACAGAAACGCTGCCTGACCATTGGGCGTCGCCACGCTTGGCAGGTTGGTGCCGGTGTTGATCGCAATCGCCAGCGTCTCGAAATGCTCGCGGCTCATGTGCCCGGACAGGAACGCCTGTTTCACTTCGGTGATGTAGATCGTGGCGACGAACACGTTGTCGCTGATCGCCGACAATAATCCATTGGCGATGAACAGCATCCCCGGCTGCTGATCGGCCGGCAGCGTCAGCACCCACTGGATCAGCGGAGCGAACAGTTGCTGGTCATGAATCACCGCCACCACGGCGAAGAACACCACCAGCAGCGAAGTGAATGGCATCGCATCCTTGAATGCGTTGCCCAGACGGTGCTCGTCGGTGATACCCGTGAACGCAGTGATCAGGACGATCACCATCAGACCGATCAGGCCGACTTCCGCGATATGGAAAGCCAGCCCGGCAATCAGGATCAGCGCCGCAGCGCCCTGCACCAGCAGCGCGGCGCGTTGGCGTGGTGTGCGTTCGGCGTTGTCTTCGGCCGCGTAGTTGGCCAGCACGGCACGTACGTTATCCGGCAGCAGCGTGCCGTAACCGAACCAGCGCAGTTTCTCCAGCAGCAGGCAGGTCACCAGTCCCGCGACCAGAACCGGCAACGAAACCGGTGCGACCTTCTGGAAAAACTCCGCAAAATGCCAACCCATTTCATGGCCGATCAGCAGGTTCTGTGGTTCACCGACCAAGGTGCAGACGCCGCCCAATGCCGTGCCGACAGCGCCGTGCATCAACAGGCTGCGCAGGAAGGAGCGAAACTGTTCCAGGTCTTCGTGATGCAATTGCGGCAAATGCTGGTCGTCGCTGAACTCACTGTCCTGGCGCGGATCGTTGCCGGAGGCCACCCGGTGGTAAACCGAATAGAAGCCTACGGCGGCGCTGATGATCACTGCGGTCACGGTCAGTGCGTCAAGAAACGCCGAGAGAAACGCCGACAAAAAGCAGAACATCAGGGCCAGCAGTGCCTTTGAACGCACGCCCAGCAACAGACGCGAGAACAGGAACAGCAGCAGGTCTTTCATGAAGTAGATGCCGGCGACCATGAACATCAGCAGCAGAATCACCGGAAAGTTGTGCTGCAACTCTTCGTACAGGGCCTGGGGCGTGGTCATTTTCAGCAGCAGCGCTTCGATCAGCAGCAAGCCGCCGGGCATCAGCGGGTAGCACTTGAGCGCCATGGCCAGGGTGAAAATGAATTCGATCACCAGCAGCCAGCCGGCAGCGACCGGGCCGATGGTCCATAGCACCAGCGCGTTGAGAATCAGGAACCCGACAATGCACGCCTTGTACCAGCGGGGCGAATGCCCGAGAAAATTGTGCGCGAACGCCTGGGCCATCGAACCGGACATCGGTTGCTCCTTGTTTTAAGAAGCGCGCAAGTTGCCGTAAGCGATGGGCAAGATCAAGTGCAGGAACATTCGCATCAGTGATTCAGATAACGCGCGACCACGGCGCGGTAGTTGCCATCCAGCGAATAACCGCCCACCAGAATTTCGCCATCCGTTTGTATCGCCACTGAAGTGGCGGTATCGAGGCTGCGGCCCAGCCGCGTACGCAACCAGCCATTTCCGGAACCGAAGCTTCGGTCAAGGCTGCCGTTGGCCAGATAGCGGGCGACGATAAAGTCGGCTTCAACTCCGCCGATCGTCGCGCCGACCGCCGTGATGCGCCCGTCCGGCATCAATTGCGCCGCGCTCCACTGGCAGCCGCTGGGGCCGATTTCCAGCAGGTGTGGCTGACCACCATTGCAGTGCAGGTCGGGGCGACCGTTGCCATGAACAGACTGCACCATGCACTGAATCGGATCGCGACTGCTGCCAAAACAATGCAGATGCTCTGCCGATCCGATGACTTGATTGACCAAGGCACTGTGCCCCTGGACTTTGAAAGCCAGGAAACCGTCCACCGCAAAACGTTCGTCGAGCCGCCCGTCCGGCAGGTAGCGGGCGAGCAGGCCTTCCTGAGGAAAGTCGATTGAGCCGGCTACCACGACTCTTCCGTCTCGTTGCAGCAGCAGACCACTGAGCCAGGTATTGAGCAGCAAGTGGCGAACCATGACGAAGCCGCGGCCGTTGAAAGATGGGTCAAGGCCGCCATCGGGTCTGAGGCGAATCAGCATGCCAACGTGATCGGCCAGTTCGAAGTGATGGTTGGCGATCAGCAGGATATGTCCGTCCGGTTGCACCGCGACATCGCAGGCTTCGGCGCCAGGAACGCCTGGCGGTAGCCAGGCGTCGCGGGTGCCCATGGAAAGGTCGCCGGGCAGGTCGACAATTTGCCGGCCGTTGTCACCAAAATCCGGGTCAGGTCGGCCCTGAGCATCGAAAAGCGCCAGGGCGGGCAGGGTGCGGTGTTCCGATTCATAGTGCAGGCCCGCCAGCAGAATTCGTCCATCGGGCAAGACCTGAACCTTGCTGCCGGTGGCTTCGAAACCGGTGGCGAACCGGCCGATCACGCTGCCCTGAAAACCGAAACCCAGATCCGCCGAGCCGTCCTCGAGCAGGCGGGCCAGCCCGAAACGGCTGCCTTGAGCAGTGCCCACCTTGGCGGCAACCAGAATCCGGCCTTGCGCATCGAGCGCCACGCTCTGGGTCAGGCTGGACGTACTGCCAGCGAAGTAAACCTGCGCCACACCGTTGCTGGAAAAGGTCTTGTCGAGTTGTCCGGGGTTATTCGCTAGCGCCGGCAGCGCTATAGCGATCTGGGATGACATGCATGCTTCTCCTTGCGAGTCGACCGATTTCCGGGAAACGGAACGGGTAACTGCATGAGCGAAACATTCAATCCCTGAATACGCACAAGTACAACTGACAGAACTAACAGGTGGAGGGTCGCACTGTGCCAGAACAGTGTCTTTTTGAACCAGTCGCAAGCCTGACAAGTATTCAGGCGCGAAAGTATCGAGGAAAGTTGTACAAAAAGACTGAAGTTGGAAAAAAGTTCGCAACTAACAGAAGAGGGCGGATGACTTGAGCGTCATCCGCATTGCCCGCAAATATCAGTGTGGCATCGACCAGGATTGCAGCGCGTAGCCTTCTTCGCTCAGTTCGGCGCGGGCTTGTTGCAACAGATGTTCAAGTTGCGTCGGATCGGAGTAGGCGCTGCTTGGGATCTGGGTGCGACCGATCTGGGAGTTGGTACGGTCAATTACGGTCAGGCTCAATTCGCCATTGCCGTCTTGTGGGGCCCAGGCGACGCATTGAAAAGGTTTAAATGCGCGGTTGGCAATCAAAAGAGCTTCGTTGATACGGAGCGGGGCGGTCATGGGGTCTTCTCTCTTTAATGCCCAATCAAGTGATGTGCCGTCGGTTGGGCTTACCGTTCGGCCAGTTACTTGTACTGATGCACGCAACCCGCCAGCAGGTCACAACGGATTTGAATAAATTTCGACTTTCTTTCATAACGTCAGTCTTCAGACTGTTTTTGAAAGCCTGCTGAAAGAAATAATTAGATAGCTGACTAATAAACACGATTCTTATAACTGGTTCAGTTGTACATCTATAAGCAATTGATACAAGGCACCGTCAAATTCTTGCTAATGTTACAGCCAGGCCTGCCAAACGACTGTTTTTGCAATCATTTCCCATAATTTGGCGCCAAGGAACAGTCATGAGTGAAGCGCCTGCGTTACGACGACTATTGGTAGTCGACCCCTGTGATGACTGTCACCGATTACTGCCCGGTTTACGTGCCGTAGGGTGGGATGTTGACAGTTGCAGCCTGGAAAATGCCGCCGATCGTTCCTGCGATGTCGGCTTGTTGCGTTTACAGCCTTTTCACCTCGAACGTCCCGAAGCCGTCAAAGAGCTGATCAGCCGCAGCGGCACCGAATGGATCGCTGTGCTGAATCAGGAAGTGCTGCGATTGCAGAACGTTGGCGATTTTGTCTGCGAATGGTTTTTCGATTTTCATACCTTGCCGTTCGACGTGTCGCGGGTGCAGGTCACCCTTGGTCGCGCGTTCGGCATGGCGCGCCTGCGTGGTCAGGGCACAATCCACGTCGACCAGCCGGAGCACGAACTGCTCGGCGACAGCAAACCGATTCGGGAATTGCGCAAACTACTGAGCAAACTGGCTCCTACCGAGTCTCCCGTGCTGATCCGGGGCGAAAGCGGCACCGGCAAGGAGTTGGTCGCAAGAACCCTGCATCGGCAGTCGCAACGCCACAGCAAACCGTTTGTAGCGATCAATTGCGGGGCCATTCCCGAGCACTTGATCCAGTCCGAGCTGTTCGGCCATGAAAAAGGCGCGTTCACCGGCGCCCATCAGCGCAAGGTCGGGCGTATCGAGGCAGCCAACGGCGGCACCTTGTTTCTCGATGAGATCGGCGATCTGCCGCTGGAGCTGCAAGCCAATCTGTTGCGCTTCCTTCAGGAAAAACACATCGAACGGGTCGGCGGCAGCCAACCGATCCCGGTGGATGTGCGGGTGTTGGCGGCAACCCACGTCGATCTGGAAGCCGCCATCGAGAAAAAACGCTTTCGTGAAGACTTGTACTACCGGCTCAATGTGCTTCAGGTGGTGACAGCGCCATTACGCGAGCGCCATGGCGATCTGTCGATGCTGGCCAACCATTTTTCCCATTTCTACAGCCACGAAACCGGCCGTCGCCCGCGCAGTTTCAGTGAAGATGCGCTGATCGCCATGGGCAAGCACGATTGGCCGGGCAATGTCCGCGAACTGGCCAACCGCGTGCGCCGGGGCCTGGTGCTGGCCGAAGGGCGGCAGATCGAGGCCCGTGACTTGGGGCTGATCAGCCAGCAGTCGATTGCGGCACCGATGGGCACCCTCGAAGACTACAAGACCCGTGCCGAACGCCAGGCGCTTTGCGATGTGTTGAACCGGCACAGCGACAATCTCAGCGTCGCTGCCAAAGTGCTGGGGGTTTCCCGGCCGACTTTCTACCGTTTGCTGCACAAGCACCAGATCCGCTAGGGCGCGGCGCTTCCTGAGGGCAGGAAGCTGAAAAGACCCGCTGCGATGCAAGTCGCAGCGGGTCTTTTCATGATGTTGCGTTGATTGTGTCGCGGTTTAGAAGTAGTACGGGAATTTCAGGCTGAAGGAAAAGTCCGGGGCATCGTCCGTCATGCCGATGGACAGGTTGGGCACGATGGTCAGGTTGTCGGTGGCCGCGATGGTCATCCCGACGTTGAAGTAACCGGCGTTGGCGTCGCTGGACACCACCGATTCCCAATCCCCGCCATCCTGTTTCAGCTTGCTCTTGCGTTGCACCAGGTCAGAGACGGAGAACGACATACTCATCTTCTCGTTCAGTGCGAAGGCCACGCCCGCACCGATCTGGAAGCTGTCGCCAATGCGTACCTTGCCCGGGTTTTTCTGGTTGACGGTCGAACTGATGTCGTCGAACGACTCCTCGAAGTTGTGGGTGTAGGACAAGCTGCCGAACAAGACCGCCGGGTCAAACGTCTTGACCAGCGAGATCCCCGGGGTGATCGACCAGACGCCGTTGCCGGTAGGCAGGGTGTCAGGCACGAACAGGTTCGAGTTGGCATCGGTCTGGCGCAACTTGATACCGAAAGGGTCTTTGCCCGTAGGTGCCTTGACCCGCAAGGACACCACGGCGTCCGGCGTATTGACCGATTCGTCCATGAACTTGTAGGCGATACCGAAGTTGACGTCGCCAATGGTCGGGTCGCGAGAAACATCCTGTTCGGTGGTGACGTTGGAGGCGCCACCATTGCCGCCGCCGGACTGATACGTCGATTCGCGGTACACCACCGGTACGTTCAGGTCGAACTGCCAGCGGTTGTCGAAGTTGTAGCGTCCCGTCAGGTCGAGGGTCCAGGTGTCGGCCTTGATCCGGTCGAGGTTGATGTTGCCCAGGAAGATCGAGTCCAGTGCGAGGAAGCCGTTGAGAATCAGCTGGCGGGTGTCATAGCGTGAATAGGTCACGCCGGTTTCAAAGCTGAATTTGCCGCCGCCAAAGAAGCCACTGGCCTCGTCGTACAGGTTGGACACGCTCTGTGCCGGTTGTGAGTCATCGGCCAGCGATTGGCCATAGGATGCGCCGCCACCCCCGGCGGCGCCCCCCGACGCTGCTGCAGCCCCCGTGCCATTGGCTACCCGGTTGCCTTTCATGTCGGAAGGCGATTTGGCCAGGCGTTTTGGGGGAGGAGAGGCGGGTTGATCTTCAACCTGGCGGACCCGCTGTTCGAGGACCGCCAGGGCCTTTTGTTGCACTTCGTATCGTTGTTTAAGCTCCAGAAGTTCCTGTTTCAGGGCCTCGACATCCGCATCGGGTGCTGCTTGCAGCATCGCCGCGGGTAGAAGAGTACTCAAACATACAGCGGCACGCAGTGATACTGATCGATACATGAATAAGCCGTCCCTTTAAGCCCAATGATCGAGACTCAGCGTAGTTCAATATCCGATATTTCGTAGTGCCCCGAGTTGAGTCAGGTTGCAGTCCAGTGCACCGGCACTTCTGCCGTTATTGTTCAGGACAACGTTGAGTTGTGTCAGGTTGTTGACTACGTTTGCATTGCCCAGCAACCGAGTGTTCTGCAGCAGCCCGCTCTGAGCGACCTGTTGCAAAGCCGTGCCCTGGTTGCCGCTGGCCTGGATGGCCATTTGAACACCTCCGCCGGTGGCGGAGACGGCAACATTGCCGGCGGCGTTGCTGCCGGTGATGGTCTGGCCGGCTGTCAAGGCTTGCCCTTGGGCAGGCACCAGGGCGGGTGCCTGACTGGCCTCTTTGACGTTGATCGCAACGTTGTTGTAAGCGGTATTGCTGTCGCCCGCCGCGCGTACGCTTTGCGTGACGCCTTGCGAGGTGTTCAGGGCCGCGCCACCAATGACATTGCCAGTCCCCAGTTCCGGGGTACTGCCATTGCCGTGTTCCTTGATGGTCGAGACGTAGAATTCGGGTTTGACCGTTGCTGCCTGGAGTTGCATCGAGGCGGCAGCCCCGATCATGTCTCCACTGGCATTGCGCCAGGTACTGCTCATGACGATACCGAAACTGATGATCCGGCCCGGCATGACATAGCGACCGCGCAGCTCGGCGAGCTCCTGGTCCTTGATTTCTATGGGTTTGAATCCTGCATTGGCATAGCCCGATGCGCTCGCTGCCAGGCAGGCGGCGGCCAGCCAGTATGAGGTTTTCATCTGCTGCTCCCGGGACATCCAGCCCCACTCTTTATAATCGGCGATTAAAAGAAGTCGCTCTGTATGAACCCGAAGTCCATCAATTCAGCATCTTTGACCGGGTTGAAAGCATCCAGCTTGTTTTTGGCCGTCAGCGGGACCGGAGGACTGCGCAAGGCGTTGGCCTTGTCGTATCCGGGGCCGACGATGGCAAAGACAATGCCGTTCCAACCTTTGACAAAGTCATCATGGGCGTAGCGTTTGTGTCCTAAAACCGGGTCTCCGATGTAAACCCAATCCTTGTCCGCCCGCTGCAGCACCACGAAATGCTTGTAGCCGCGAATTTCCATCAGTACCACCACCGGGATAGTGACCGCGTCGAGTTTTTCCCGGGGAATCTTGTAACCTCTGGCGCGCATGCCGATGCTTTCTATGTAGCGCTTCATGTCCAGCATGGAGAAACCTTGAGTGCGAACAAGGTCCTGGTCTGCATTGACCAGCATGCCTTTGATGACGTGCTCTTCATCGACGTCGAGCCAATAGGCCTGGCGCAAAACCGTAGCCAGTGCGGCGGCACCGCAGCTGAAATCGGTTTTCTGTTGAACGATGTCAGCGAACTTGCGCTCACGAATACTTTGCACGTCTTTATAAACGAGCGTGCCACCCGGCAGGGCAGCGACGGGCATCTGAGCGGCCTGGGTCAGGCCAGAGATGCAAAGCAACGCGAGGAGGGCAGTCTTACGCATGATCGATACGCCTTTTCGGACTGAGGAAAAGCCCCGTTTCCGGGGCTTTCGTTTCGATCGCGATTACATGCAGGCTTTGCAACCTGCGGCGATGGACAGCGAGTTGCTTTGTTGGTTGCCAACACCAGCGGCGTTGTTGTAACCAGCGTTACCCGAGAAGTTGTTACCAACATTGGAGATAGAAGCGTTGTTGGTCACAGGGTTTTTCCAGCCATCAGGGGTCATCACTTGTTGAGTGGTCACACCTGCCAGGCCAAAGACACCCACTGCTTCGAATTTGGCTTTTTGATCTTTGTCGCCGCCATGGCCTCTGTCGTTATTGCCATATCCGCCATGACCGTGATCGTCGTCTTCGATTTTTGCAGTGCCTTTCGCGTAGAACGCGCCAGCCCCGGCGAAAGTGCCGGTGAGGGTATCTTTCTTGTAGGTTTGAGTGCCGTAGTTGGACACAGTCAGGCCAGTGGAGCTTTGGTTCGCAGCAGCAGCGGCGTTAGCTACACGACCACCCGATACAGCAATTGCCAGGTTGTTTTTCTGTTGGTTGAAGTTGCCGGCACTGTTGTTCACGCCAATGTTGCCGGAACCGCCGTTACCCACGTTGTTGAGGTTGGCGTTGTTGGTGGTGGAGTAGTTCGCAACAGCGTTGTTGGTGTTGACCTGAGTCGCGCTGGAAACAGACACCGCAGAGCCGAAGATGAAGCTTTCGTCGGCAGTTGCCAGAGCCGCGGCGTTGTCTTGCTGGTTGCCATCGCCGGCGGTGTTGTTCATGCCAACGTTGCCGTTGGTGCCGTTGGCCGAGTCGCGGACGGAGGCATCGTTTTTGGTGCCTTGGTTGCCGACCAGGTTGCCAGAGCTGTTTTGAGTGTCGAGCACTGCAGCCCCGGCGCCAGCACCGATTTGCAGCAGTTGTTCCAGGGTTGGGCCTTTTGGTTCATGGTTGCCATGACCATTGCCGTGCCCGTTACCATGACCGTGATTGTCATCATCACGACCGCCTGCCTGTGCTGCGATTGCCATCACTGCTGCGAGTGCGAAAACCAGTGGTTTGAGGGCCATTGTAGGTTTCATGGTGTTTCTCCGTCGTGCTTATTAGTTGGTTAAGTGTTGGTACTTTCTAATTGCACTGCTTCTTGTTTGGGTCAGTCTGCGACCCGGATGCTCAGGGTGTTAGCCATTCGGTTCCCCACCCCGGCACTCTGGTTCACCTGGATCACCCCTCGGCTGCCGGTGAAGGCCTGATCACTTGTCGTGACCTGGCGACTGCCGGGTGAGGTGCCAGTTGCTCCTGAGCTCGGTAACAACGCCACGTTCTGTTGGGAAAGGGCGCTATCGTCAACGCTCTGCGGGGCAGCACTGATGCTGACGCGCGTAACGTTGGCCATCTGGTTATTGGCCCCGGCGCCCTGGTTCACGCCCAGGATCCCGTTGCCATTTGTGAAAGAGTTGCCGCCAATGGTGGCGCTGGCATTACCAGTGCGGTCGGCGGGCGTGTCGATGTGCTGGATGACACGGGTGGTCGCGCTGGCATTGGTGCCAATGGCGATCGCTTTGGTGTTGGTCTGTTGCATCTGGTCGCCGGCCGCCTGGTTGACGTTGTAGTTGCCGCGATACTGGATGCCGGTTTCCTGAATGTTTGCGTTGTTCACGGAACTCGGGTCGGCCATTGCGCTGGTGCAGCCGAGGAGGGCGAGCAAGAGCAGAGAGCGATTCATTTATTGGCCTCCAGCCATGCGGGTCAGAGGAGCCAGGCCGGAGCTCATGGCCCGGTTGACGGTATTGGAGATCGAGCCGCCGGCACCGCCGCCGTGTCCGCCTCCCATGCCAGGCAGACCATTCGGGTTGGTCACGGTGTTCATGCCGGGGATGTTTGAAGTCGGGGTGGTGATGCTGCCGCGAATCGAAGACCCGCTGGCTACACTGGCAAATTCACCATCGTTGAGTTCGGTGCTGGTCATCGCTTGATCGATTCGGCCCGAAGGGTTGGCGTTGACGGTGGTCGGGTAGGGGTCTTTGCCGCCACTGCGGCCTATCGGGATCGGCTGGACGTCACGATTGAGCACGATCACGCCATTGCCTTCGGCCTGAACGTTGAAACTGAGGAATGTGCTGGCGGCTGATCCGATCAGCAGAAGGCAGGTAAAGGCTTTGTTTATATTCCCCACGGCGGCAATTCCTTCTTCAGTGGGCTGGGCCTGTGGTCAGCGTTGTGAAGGAGAGAGCGAAAGCTGTGCCGCTTTTTAAAAAACCTTTGATTTCAATCGGTTGGGGAGATTGGGCGCAGTGTTGATACAGATGTTGTTTCAATGCTGAAACAGATAGCGGCTCCTGCAAAGCCCTGAAGCCATTGCAATGCTCTGGAACAAGGGTTTGCAGGGGAGTGTTTCAATTGAGTAACAAGTCGGATGACAAAGGGATGAAGAGCCTTGAGACGGGCACTTTGCACCCGCGGGAGTGTTTCAGGAATGGACACTTTTGCCCCAATTCAGGGTGAAACACCGGGTCAGGCACCCCGAAAACCGGGTCAGTCCGCCAGCAGGACGCGAACCGCATCGAAGGCTTGCTGATGGCGTTCGCCCCAGTTGCCCTGAATGATCTGCAAGGGTTGGCCATGGGTTTCCAGCCAGGCTCGAGTGGCGTTATAGAACGAGCGTCGTTCACTCAAGTCGGGCTGGCACCGCTGACCATCGTCCGTCCACTCGATCTGCTCGGGGGAGAGCAGCAGGTGCAGGTCGTAACGACGCGCCAGCAGCTCGGTTTCCAGCCAGGGCGGGCAGTCGCCAAACAGGGTCTGGCTCCACAGGATGTTGCTCAATAAATGGGTATCGAGAATCAGCAGTCGCGGTTGCTGCGCGCGAGCAGCGTCTTCCCACCGTAACTGGCCGCGAGCGATTTCGGGGATGTCGGCCAGGCACGTATCCCGAGGGTTCTGCTCGATGAACCAGCGCACATATTCGTCCACCCGCAAACCACCGAACTGCTGTTGAATTGCGGCCGCCAGCCAGCTCTTGCCCGTGGATTCGGGGCCGGTCAGGACAATCACTTTCATCGTTGCAGCGCCGGATCGGCACGCCATTCGCGCCAGCCTTGCACCGCGATCAGGGTAAACAGGGCGTACAGCGCAGCAGTGAGGTACAGCTCCTTATAAAGGAACAGACCGACGAAGATCACATCCAGTACGAACCACAGTGCCCAGCATTGCAGGCGTTTATGGGCCATCCAGAATTGCGCGACCAGACTGAAACCCGTCAGCGCTGCATCCAGCCAGGGTTGAGCAGCGTCCGTCCAGTGCGCCATGGCGGCACCCAGCAACAAACTGCCGATGGCGCCGATGGTCAGTCCCTGCAAGATCGAGCGGGTGTCGAGCCGGCTCACTTCGCGTCCGTCATGCATCGTTCCGGCCCGTGTCCATTGCCACCAGCCATAGACTTGCAGCCCGGCATAAACGACCTGCAGCAACATGTCCGAATACAGCTTCACCTCGAAGAAGACCCAGGTGTAGAGCGACACCATGACCAGCCCGATCGGCCAGCACCACGGATTCTGTTTGACCGTGAGCCACACGGCGATCACACCGAGGGCGGCGGCAAACAGTTCGAGCCCGGACATGCAGGATCCTTGGGGGAGTGGGGAAGGGAGCGGATTGTACCGAAAAACCGGTGGGAAACGAGTTCCCACCGGTTATGGGGAGTCAGACGCGGAATTGGCGCAGCAAGCCGTTCAGTTGCTCGCTGAGCTGGCCCAGCTTCACACTGGCCACGCTCGACTGTTCGGCTGCCAGCGCGGTGCTGTGGGACAAACCGGCCGCCTGGGTGACGTTCTGATTGATGTCTTCGACCACATGCGCCTGTTGCAGCGTTGCGCTGGCAATCGAGGCGTTCAGGCCATTGAGGTTGCGCAGTGCCTGGCCGATGGCGTTCAGGCTGGCACTGGCCAGGCCGGCCTGCTCAATGGTCAGTTGCGAAGCCTTGCTGCTGTCGCCGATCACTTTCACGGCGGCTTCGGAATGGTTTTGCAGGCGTTCGATCATCGTCTGGATTTCCGCCGTGGACTTCTGCGTACGCTGCGCGAGCAGGCGGACCTCATCGGCGACCACCGCAAAACCACGTCCCTGTTCACCGGCGCGGGCCGCTTCAATGGCTGCGTTGAGCGCGAGCAGGTTGGTCTGTTCGGCAATCGACCGAATCACTTCCAGCACGCTGCCGATCTGCGTGCTCTCGGTTGCGAGCGTGCGGATCACTTCGACGGCCTGGTCGATGGTGCCGGACAGCTTGTCGATCTGTTGCAGACTGCCGTCGATATTGATCTGGCCTTGTTGGGCCTGGGCTTCGGCGTCGCGCATTTCGCTGGCGGCGTGCTCGGCGTTTTTCGCCACATCCTGCACGCCGTAAGTCACTTCGTTGACGGCGGTCGCTACCAGTTCCATTTGCTGCGATTGCTGTTGGCTGCGTTGCTGGGCCTGAGTCGCATCGTTGCCCAGCTCGCTGGACGATTGGCCCAGTGCGCTGGCAGACACCTGCAAATCGCCGATCACCCGGCGCAGTTTGGCAGTGAAGGCGTTGAAATGGTGCGCCAGTTGGGTCACTTCGTCCTGACCATGGGTGTCGAGGCTACGGGTCAGATCGCTTTCGCCGCTGGCGATGTTGGCCATGGCATTCACGGTTTCCTGCAACGGGCGGACGATGCTGCGGGCAATCAGAATTACCAGCAGCGCCATGATCACCGCGATGACCAGCCCGACCACCGACGCCTTGATCACCTGCCCCTGGAACTCGGCCTGCACGTCATCGACATACACGCCCGAACCGATCACCCAGCCCCACGGCTCGAACAGTTTCACGTAAGAGGTCTTGGCCACGGGCTCACTGGCACCGGGCTTGGGCCAACGGTAATCGACCATGCCGGCGCCTTTGGCTTTCGCGATGGCGACCATCTCGTTGAACACTGCGAAACCGTCCGGGTCGCGAATCGCCGAGAGGTTCTGGCCTTCAAGTTTCGGGTTGGTCGGGTGCATGACCATCACGGGCGTGAGGTCATTGATCCAGAAGTAGTCGTTCTGGTCATAGCGCAGGCCACGGATCGCGGTCAGCGCCTGTTTCTGCGCCACATCGCGAGTCAGGGTGCCTGCCGCTTCGAGGCCCTGGTAGTAAGTCAGCAAACCGCTGGCGGTCTGTACCACATGCTGGGTTTTCTGGGCTTTGGCGTGGTAAAGGTCATCGTGGATCTGCTTGAGCATCAACACGCCCAACGTCAGCAGCATGACCACTGCCACAATCAAGATGAGCCACAAGCGTCGGCTGATCGACACACTGCGCAAGCTGTTCATAACGCTGTCACTCCGGATTCTTTTTCTTGTAATAAACCACCGCCAGCATCCAATCACGTTTCGGTGACCGGGCATACGCGACCCAAGTCGTATAACGCGGCAGCGCTATTACGGCTTGTCTGTTAGGATTTCGGCGCCGCGCGTGAAAACCTGAATCCAAATTGATTTTTCACGGAATTTTGACTGTTTCGTGTGGATCCTGTGCGCGCGGAATCGGTACAGCTTCAACCAGCTACGCTGAGCGCAGTGAACGTAAAAAATACTATCGGAGCATGCCGCCGTGCATCGCTCTCTGGGGGATTGATGGATCTTTGGACCGCCTTGCAGGCATTGATTCTAGGAGTTGTAGAGGGGCTGACGGAGTTTTTGCCCATTTCCAGTACCGGACACCAGATCATTGTTGCCGACTTGCTCGAATTCGGAGGCGAGCGGGCCATGGCGTTCAACATCATCATTCAGCTCGGCGCGATTCTCGCGGTGGTCTGGGAGTTTCGCCGCAAGATTCTCGACGTGGTCATCGGCTTGCCGACCCAGCCGAGTGCTCGGCGTTTTACCGCCAATCTGCTGATCGCGTTCCTGCCCGCCGTGGTGCTGGGCGTGATCTTCGCGGATCTGATTCATGAATACCTGTTCAACCCGATCACCGTTGCGGCCGCGCTGGTGGTGGGCGGGATCATCATGTTGTGGGCCGAACAGCGCCAACATGAAGTGCATGCCGAAACGGTTGACGAGATTCGCTGGACAGATGCCCTGAAGATCGGCTTTGCCCAATGCCTGGCCATGATCCCCGGCACCTCGCGCTCCGGCTCGACCATCATCGGCGGCCTGCTCTTCGGTCTGTCCCGCAAGACAGCCACCGAGTTTTCGTTCTTCCTGGCGATGCCGACCATGGTCGGTGCGGCGGTGTATTCGGGCTACAAGTACCGCAATCTGTTCGTTCCGGCTGACTTCCCGGTGTTTGCCATCGGTTTTGTCACGGCGTTCATCTTCGCCATGATCGCGGTGCGCGGCTTGCTCAAGTTCATCGGCAGTCACAGCTATGCGGCGTTTGCCTGGTACCGGATCGTCTTCGGTCTGGTGATTCTGGCGACCTGGCAGTTCGGCTGGGTGGACTGGTCGGCGGCCAAACCATGAGTGATTCCCGCGCACGTCGCCCGGAGCGAGGGCCCGGCGGCGGCAGTATTCAGAACCTGAAACTGAAGTTGGTGGTACTGCTGATCGTCTGCGCGTTGCCGTTGTTCGGCTCACTATCGATGTGGCTGCGCGGGATTTCCCTGGTACCGCTGACGGCTTACGGGCTGGTCAGCGTACTGGCGTTTTTTCTGTACTGGGCGGACAAACGCAAGGCGCGCGCCGACGCTTGGCGTACGCCGGAAAACATCTTGCACGCGGTCGAACTGGCCGGTGGCTGGCCGGGCGCGTTGATCGCCCAGCAGGTGTTCCGGCACAAGACGCGCAAGGTGTCGTTCCAGATTCTGTTCTGGATGATCGTGGCGCTGCACCAGATATTCTGGATCGATCAGCTGTTCCTCGGTTCGAACCTGCTGGCATTGTTCTAAAGCAGCAACCCGATCTGAGTGCGCTTGGGCAACTTGCTCACCACCAATTGGTGAGAACGTTGCAGCAGCCCCTGAAGTTCCTCGGCGCCCAGCGGGTAGGGCGGGTGCATGATGATCCATTGCGCTCTGGCCAGATACGGCGCCGGGTGAATGCCCGGCCGGTCGCAATGACCGAGAAACAGATCCTTGTCGACCTTGAATGCCAGCGAATCACCGCGCAATCCCTGCAAGGCGAACATCTTGTTGCCGGCAATCGAAAACACCCGCACGCCACCCCATTTGTAATCTTCCCGGGCACCGGGCAAGGCCAGGCAGAACTCCGCAACATCCTTCTCGCTCATCTTTCCTTGCTTCATAACAGCCGCTCTCCACAGGCATTGAACGATTCGACGAGGTGGTCGATCCATGCGCGCACCGCCGGCATCACTCCGCGCCGGTGCGGGTACACCGCTTGCAGCCAGCCGCCGGGCAATGACCACTCAGGCAGCAACTGAACCAGCGTGCCGTTGGCTAGCTCCGCTTCGCAATACATCATCGGCAGCAGCGTGAAGCCCTGACCCGCCAGCACACAGGCTTTGCGCACAATGAAATCGTCGATCCCCAGCCGGGCCTCCAGCGCCAGATCGCAACTTTTTCCAGTCTGATCGAGCAGACGCACGTGGACCATGCGATCAGCCTCCAGTGCGCCGAGCACCGGCAGGTTTTTCAGGTCTTGGGGGTGATTGATCTCGACGCCCTCTATAAAGGAAGGACTCGCCACCACCACCATTTGCGCCTGACGCAAACGACGGGTCACCAGCATCGGGTCTTCATCGCCATGTTCGCGTACCCGCAGCGCCACATCGATGCCCTCGGTGATCAGATCCACCCGACGATTGATCAGGGTGACCTCCAGTTGTACCTGCGGGTACTTGTCGAGGAAGTTGCTGATCACCACCGGCAACATTTCATGGGCCAGCCCCGTCGGGCTGGAAACCCGCAGTCGTCCACGGGGTTCACTGGACATGCTGGCCACCGCTTCATCGGCCATTTCCGCTTCCAGCAACATGGCCTGGCAGTGCCGCAGATAACGCTCGCCAACGGCGGTCAGCTTCAACTGGCGGGTGGTGCGTTGCAGCAGGCGTGCGCGGAGGCGCTCCTCCAGCTCGGCAATCCGTCGCGACAGGCGTGATTTGGGGATGCCCAGCAGTCGCCCGGCAGCGGCGAATCCGCCGGCCTCGACCACTTTGGCGAAATAGTAGAGATCGTTGAGGTCTTGCATAAGGAAATCCAACTGTTCTATCAGTGGGACGAACTATCGCATTGTTACCGGCTAATCAGCTATTGGATTCGTCGGTAGGATTGTCTCCATTCCGTCGCCACCGGCGATTCATTCCAGGAGATTCCACATGAAACTGCTGCACATCGATTCGAGCATTCTGGGCGACAACTCTGCTTCCCGTCAGTTGAGCAGTCAGGTCACCAAAGCCTGGCAAGCCGCCGAGCCAAGTGCTGTCGTGACCTACCGTGACCTGGCCGCCGACGCCATCAGCCACTTCTCGTCGACCACCCTGGTGGCCGCCGGCACCACCGCTGAACTGCGCAACGCCGCACAACAGCACGAAGCCGAACTGAGCGCCACCACCCTGGCCGAATTCATCGCTGCCGACGCCATCGTCGTCGCTGCACCGATGTACAACTTCACCGTTCCGACCCAGCTTAAAGCATGGATCGACCGCATCGCCGTCGCCGGTCAGACTTTCCGTTACACCGAAGCCGGCCCTGAAGGCCTGTGCGGTGGCAAGAAAGTGGTGATCGTTTCCACCGCTGGCGGCATTCATGCCGGTCAGGCTTCGGGCGTAGCTCACGAGGAATACCTGAAACTGGTCTTCGGCTTCCTCGGCATCACTGACATCGAAATCGTTCGCGCCGAAGGTCTGGCCTACGGTGAAGAAGTTCGCAACAACGCCATGAGCGCCGCTCACACCAAGATCAGTGAGCAACTGTTCGCCGCCGCGTAAGGCTTGCGTAAAGAACAGCTTCTGTTCAGGCAATCGAAAAAAAACTCTGTATTCTGGTTCTGCAAGGGCCAGATACGGAGTTTTTTGTTTCTGACTGTTACATAATCTGGCCCGGGTTATGCAGTCTGATGATCAACGTCTGAGTGCAACGCCGCGCCGGATCACCGAACCACGGAGTTTCGGGCGTCGAACACAACGGATCTTTCGATTGAGTAACAACAGGGTGGGGCATCCCATGATGCGTCTTTGTGCAGCGTTACTGATTTGCCTGCTCGGCAGCCTGAATTCAGTGCACGCTGCGCCTGGGCAACACCCGCGCTGGAGCGTCGGCTATCACGAGATGACGTTCCTCGATCCACTGGATCTGCAACCGATGCGCGCCATCGCGTTCTATCCCTCCAGCGACCGCGAACACATGAGCCTGCTCGAAGGATATTCGGTCGAGGCAGGCCAAGACACCAAGGTCGCCATTGGCCGCTTCCCGATGCTGATGCTGTCCCACGGCAATACCGGCACGCCGCTGGCCCTCCACGATCTGGCGACGTCATTGGCACGCAAGGGCTTTGTGGTGGTGGCGGTGATTCATCCGGGCGACAACTCCAAAGATCACAGCCGCCTCGGTACATTGAGCAACCTCTACGGACGGCCGATCCAGATTTCCGAAGCCATCACCGCGACGCTGGGCGATCGCATGCTCGCACCGTTCGTGAATGCCGATCAGGTCGGGGTGATCGGTTATTCGGCCGGGGGGGAAACCGCGCTGATTCTGTCCGGCGCACAGCCTGATCTGAATCGTTTGCGCCGTTACTGCCAGGAACGTCCGGATGACCGCGATGCCTGCAACACACAGGGCGAACTGATCGTCGACCGCGATGACTTACAGCCTGTCGCCGATCCGCGAGTGCATGCCTTGTTGCTGATGGCGCCGTTGAGCCTGAAATTCGGCCGCCACACCCTGGCCGATGTGCATGTGCCGGTGCTGCTCTACAGTGGCGACGGCGACAAACTGGTGGCTTTCGATAAAAACGCCGCTGCGTTGGCGCGCAAACTGCCGACTGCGCCGGACTTCAAACTGCTGGCCGGGGCAGGGCACTTCGTGTTCATGGCGCCGTGCACCGAAGAGCAGATCCTCGCCATGCCGGCGCTGTGCACCGATGCCGATGGCGTCGACCGCGAAGACATCCACCGCAACCTGATTTCCGAGGCCGGGCGGTTCTTTTCCCATGCCTTGGGCAGGCCGACCCGCGCGGGAATGCAGACCGCAGATCAGTAAGTTGCGTATCTCTTTGTGGGAGCGAGCTTGCTCGCGATAGCGTCAGGTCAGTCGAGAGGTTTTGACGGACAGACCGCCATCGCGAGCAAGCTCGCTCCCACAGTGATAAAGCTCAGTTTTTTGCCCGACGCTTGAGCAGCAAGGTCAATCCCAGTCCGGTCACCGACAGCACGGCCGCACTGAAGAAAATCCACGAATAGCCCAGATTCAGCGCCACCGCCCCCATCAACGGCCCGGCAATCGCCAGCGCCAGATCGAAAAACACGGCATAAGCACCCAGTCCGGCGCCACGGCTGGAACTCGGTACTTGTTTGATCGCTTCAACGCCCAGTGCCGGATACACCAACGACAGGCCGAACCCCGCGAGTCCCGCTCCAATCAACGCAAACGCGGTCGAGGGCGCCAGCCACAACAGGACAAGCCCGACGGTTTCGATGATCATGCAGGCGATGGCTGAAGTGAAACCACCAAACCGTGCGATTGCCGAGATAAACATCAGCCGCGACACGATGAAACACACGCCGAACACGGTCAGGCAGTACGCCGCGCCGCTCCAGCCGCGATTGAGGTAATACAGGGTGATGAATGTAGTGAGCGTGCCGTAGCCGATCGAGGCCAGGGTCAAACTGGCGCCGAAGGGCGCAATTCGCCCGAACACCGCCCAGAACGGCAGGCGCTCCCCACGTATGACCGGCACCGAGGGTTTGTTGCGGATCAGCAGCAACGCACCGGTCGCCAGCACCGACAAGGCGATTCCCAGACTGGTGAAGCCGTAATCGGCCACCATCAACACCCCCAGCGGTGCGCCGATGGCAATGGCGCCATAGGACGCGATGCCGTTCCAGCCAATGGACCGCGCGGTATGTTCGGTGCCCACCTGGCCCATGCACCAACTGATGGTGCCGACGCCGATCAAACCCTGCGCGATCCCTAGCAGCAAACGCCCGGCGACCAGAATGATCAGGCTCGTCAGCGGGTAGGCTTGCAGCAGCGTGGACACGAGCGTCAGCAATCCGCTGAGCACGATCCCCAGTAACCCATAAACAATCGCCCGCTTAGTGCCGACGGTGTCCGACATGCGTCCGGCCATGGGGCGGCTGAGCAGGGTCGCCAGGTATTGCGAACCGATCACCAACCCCGCAATGACGGCGCTGAAACCCAATTGTTCGTGCACGTAGCCAGGCAGCACCGCAATCGGCAGGCCGATGCAGAGGAAGGCGATAAAGGTATAGAACACGATGGAAATGATTTGCAGGGTGATCGCCATGGAGCTTTGGGGAGGCTTTTGCTGCGCAGACATGAGGACTCGTTCGCGGGCGGCGGTGGGAGAGTCCGCATCATGGCTTGGCGCTGAAATAAAAGAAAGCAGGCTAACTATTTTCCCTCGCCATTGACGGCGCCCCCAATGCCGCTTTCGCGAGCAAGCTCGCTCCCACACTGAAATGCATTCAACCTGTGGGAGCGAGCTTGCTCGCGAAGGTATTGAGCTCAACGCAAATGTTGAGTCTGAAATGCAAAAGCCCTGTCACAAGGACAGGGCTTTCTGTTTACCGCTCGACTCAGAACACCACGCCTTGGCTGCGCAGGTAATCGTCGTAGGTGCCGCTGAAGTCGGTCACGCCGTTCGGGCTCAGCTCGATGATGCGGGTGGCCAGGGACGATACGAACTCACGGTCGTGGCTGACGAAGATCAGCGTGCCCGGGTAGTTTTCCAGCGCCAGGTTCAGCGCCTCGATCGATTCCATGTCCAGGTGGTTGGTCGGTTCGTCCATCACCAGTACGTTCGGCTTTTGCAGGATCAGCTTGCCGAACAGCATGCGACCTTGTTCACCACCGGAAATCACCTTCACCGACTTGAGGATCTCGTCGTTGGAGAACAGCATGCGACCGAGGGTGCCACGGATCACTTGCTCGCCCTGAGTCCACTGACCCATCCAGTCGAACAGGCTCACATCGTCTTCGAAGTCGTGGGCGTGGTCCTGAGCGTAGTAGCCCAGCTCCGCGCTTTCGGTCCACTTCACCGAACCCGCGTCCGGGGTCAGTTCACCCATCAGCGTGCGCAGCAGGGTGGTCTTGCCGATACCGTTCGGGCCGATGATCGCTACGCGCTCGCCGGCTTCAACGGTGAAGCTGAAGTTCTTGAACAGGGTCTTGCCGTCGAAGCCCTTGGACATGTGCTCGATGGTCACGGCCTGACGGTGCAGCTTTTTGGTCTGCTCGAAGCGGATGAACGGGCTCACGCGGCTCGATGGCTTGACCTCGGCCAGCTGGATCTTGTCGATCTGCTTGGCGCGGGAAGTGGCCTGCTTGGCTTTCGAGGCGTTGGCCGAGAAGCGGCTGACGAACGTCTGCAGTTCGGCAATCTGCGCTTTCTTCTTGGCGTTGTCCGACAGCAGTTGCTCGCGGGACTGGGTCGCCGCGGTCATGTACTCGTCGTAGTTGCCAGGGAACAGACGCAGCTCGCCGTAGTCCAGGTCGGCCATGTGGGTGCAGACACTGTTCAGGAAGTGACGGTCGTGGGAAATGATGATCATGGTGCTGTTACGCGCCGTCAGAATCGTTTCCAGCCAGCGGATGGTGTTGATGTCCAGGTGGTTGGTCGGTTCGTCGAGCAGCAGCACTTCCGGATCGGAGAACAGTGCCTGAGCCAAAAGAACACGCAGCTTCCAGCCCGGCGCGACTTCGGTCATAGGGCCGAAATGCTGTTCCAGCGGAATGCCCAGACCCAGCAGCAGTTCACCGGCGCGGGATTCGGCGGTGTAGCCGTCCATCTCGGCGAACTCGGTTTCCAGCTCGGCCACGGCCATGCCGTCTTCTTCGCTCATTTCCGGCAGCGAGTAGATGCGATCGCGCTCGGCCTTGACCTTCCACAGCTCTTCGTGACCCATGATCACGGTGTCGATCACGGTGAATTCTTCGTAGGCGAACTGATCCTGGCGCAATTTACCCAGGCGTACGTTCGGCTCCAGCATGACCTGGCCACCGGACGGCTCGAGGTCGCCGCCGAGGATCTTCATGAAGGTCGACTTGCCGCAACCGTTGGCGCCGATCAGGCCATAACGGTTGCCGTTGTTGAATTTGACCGAAACGTTTTCAAACAGCGGCTTGGCGCCGAACTGCATGGTGATGTTAGCTGTAGAAATCAAAGGTTTTTCCTGCGAAGCATTCTGAGAAGCGAGGTGCGGCCGGAGCGCTTGGCCCGAGTCGAAGTGCGCTGAGGCGGGGCAATTCCCGTCATCAACCAAGGGGGCGCGTAAAGTTTGGCGGCGATTGTACTGGTCTGGCTCTTTAAACGATAGGGCAGTGACACCCGGATTGCCGATTGGTGCAATCGCGGGACAGTTTTTCACAGATGAAGGTTCACTATTGGTTACAAACTGTGGCTAAAATGCCATCCATTCACCCAATGCCTTGTACGGCATGGGCTCAAGGATGCGCCACCGGGACGCTTTTTGATTTCAGACCACTGCCACAGACCTTGGGCCACAGCCCTAAAGGCGCGCAGTTTGTTCACTTCTGACGTGTGACGATTTCCGTGAAACTCATCATTGCCGCTGTATATGTCATTTCCATTGCATACGTTCACCTGCGCGGTCGCGTGCGCCACAAACTCGGTCGTCAATTGAGCGATCACTCGACGTTTCTGGCGCCGATCAACTGCTTCCTCTATCTGTTCTCGAAGAAGCCCAACACGCCTTACCTGGATCCGAAGGACTTCCCCGATCTGAGTCCGTTGCAGACGCACTGGGAAGAAATCCGCGAAGAAGGCCGCAACCTGCTGCGCGCCGGCGAGATCAAGCGCTCGAATCAGTACGACGACGTCGGTTTCAACTCGTTCTTCAAAACCGGCTGGAAGCGTTTCTACCTGAAGTGGTACGGCGACAGCCACCCGTCGGCGCTGCAACTGTGCCCGCGCACTACTGAACTGGTGCAGAGCATCGGTTCGATCAAGGCCGCGATGTTCGCTGAATTGCCACCCGGCTCTAAACTGGTGCGTCACCGCGATCCGTATGCCGGTTCCTACCGCTATCACCTGGGCCTGGAAACGCCGAACGATGCCGGTTGCTACATCAACGTCGATGGCGAGAACTATCACTGGCGTAATGGCGAAGCCGTGATGTTCGACGAGACCTTCATTCACTACGCGGAAAACACCACCGATCAGAATCGCATCATTCTGTTCTGTGACGTCGAACGGCCGATGAAGTATCGCTGGGCAGCAGCGTTCAACGGTTGGTTCAGCCGCACTGTGATGTCGGCAGCGGGTGCGCCGAACGATGCCGGCGACCGCACTGGTGGTATCAACCGCTTGTTTACCAAGATCTACAAAATTCGCCTGCGCGGCAAAGAGCTGAAAAAGCGTAATCGCAAGCTCTATTACATGGAGAAGTGGGCGATCTTCGGCGGTTTGCTGGCGATCTTCATTCTGATCTGATGAATCGGGCGACTGTTGAAAGGCAGTCGCCCGATTTCACTTTCACGACGCTTTTTGGGTCTTCTTCGCCGGTGTTGTCTTGCTGGCGGTCTTCTTCGCAGGTTTCGCCGGCGCCTTGCCGCCGAGACTGCGCTTGAGCAGTTCGGTCAGGTCGATAACATCGGCCGATTTGCGCTCTTCTTCGCCATCAACGGTCTCGACATCTTCGATCTTGCCTTCATGGGCCTTCTTGTCCACCAGCGCCATGATCTTGTTTTCGAACTCGTCGTTGTAGTCTTCGGGCGTCCAGTCTGCCGTCATGTCTTCCACCAGCCGCTTGGCCATGTCCAGTTCGCCCTTGGCCAACTGCGGCTTGGTGACTTCGCTGCCCAGCGCCAGCTCATCGAGGCTTCGCACTTCCTGCGGCCAGCGCAGCTTCACCAGCACCAGCGCCGACTCCAGTGGCATAAGCGCCGCCAGGTATTGGCGCGTGTGTAAAACCACACGGGCAAGGGCGACCTTTTGGGTTTTGCTCAGGGTTTCACGCAGCAAGGCGTAGACCTTGCCACCGCGCTTGTCCGGAGCCAGGTAATACGGCGTATCGATGTTCTGCAGCGGGATCTGTTCGCTGTCGACGAAGGCAAAGATGTCGATGGTCTGCGTCGAAACCGGGTGCGCCGACCGGATTTCTTCCTCGCTGAGCACTACATAGCGGCCCTTTTCGAACTGCACGCCTTTGACGATGTGCTCTTTGGTGACTTCCTTGCCGGTTACTTTGTTTACCCGTTTATAGCCAACGGGATCCATGCTGCGGCTGTCGAGCCAGTCGAAATCCACACCCTGCGAGGATGTTGCCGACACCAGTGCCACTGGAATGTGTACGAGACCGAAACTGATTGCGCCTTTCCAGATTGCCCGAGCCATGGTGCCGTTCTCCGAGTGATGTTCGGGTGACCTGCAGCCGGGCGTGAAAGTTTCCGGAAGTTGCTGACGGTCAAGTCGTGTTACATCTTGTTTATCGGGAACGGGTTAACAAATCCGAACCCTCGGCGTAGCGTGGACTCGAAGGCTCCAACCCACGTGCATCGAGAGAGGCCGTCCATGAACCGTTTTCTGTTTGGCATCGCTTTGCTGGCCTTGAGTGGCGGGCTGGTTCACGCCGATGTCCCGATGTCGTCTTCATTCCCGTTGCTGGCACAAAGTCCGACCGGCAACAGCAACAATCCCTACAACAGCCCGATACGCCGGGCGAACCCCAACAGCATGCAGGGCACCCAGCCCAGCGCTCCGCCTGTTCGCGGGCCGAATACGGTGCCCGTGCCACGGCCGCCGACCCTGGAAAACCGCGGCATCGGCAATAGCCAGCCGCTGCGCTCCGTCCCGAGCACGCCACCCACCTTCATCCCCAATCCTCCAGTCCGTGACAGCGGAAGCAACCGTTGAATGGCATCCAGCCCCTCAAACGAACAAAAGGAATCGTGCATGTTGCGTAAAACCCTTCTGGCCGGCCTGTGTGCCAGTGCTCTGATCTGTTCCCCGGTATTCGCCGCCGCTCCCAAAGAACTGCAAAGCGAGCAGGGCACTCTTGAAGTCACAACGATTACCCAAGGCCTCGAACACCCATGGGCCTTGGCTTTCCTGCCGGATCGTCAGGGCATGTTGGTGACCGAGCGCCCCGGCAACCTGCGCGTGGTAGGTGCTGACGGCAAACTGTCTGCACCGATCACCGGTGTGCCGGACGTCTGGGCCAAGGGGCAGGGCGGATTGCTCGATGTGGCGTTGTCACCGGATTTCAAACAGGACCGCCTCGTGTACCTGTCCTACGCCGAAGGCGGCGGTGCGGGTGGCAAGGCCGGGACGGCGGTAGGGCGCGGGCGTCTGTCGGATGACCTGAAAACCCTGAAGGACTTCAACGTGATTTTCCGTCAGGAACCGAAGCTGTCGGTCGGTAACCACTTCGGTTCCCGACTGGTGTTCGACCGGGACGGTTATCTGTTCATCACCCTGGGCGAAAACAACGACCGCCCGACCGCGCAGGATCTGGACAAGCTGCAAGGCAAGGTCGTGCGGATCTACCCCGACGGCAAGGTGCCCGATGACAACCCCTTTGTCGGCCAGTCCGGCGTACGTCCGGAGATCTGGTCCTACGGCCACCGCAATCCTCAGGGCGCGGCACTCAATCCCTGGACCGGAACCGTGTGGGAAAACGAGCACGGCCCGCGCGGTGGCGATGAGGTGAACATCATCGAGCGCGGCAAGAACTACGGCTGGCCGCTGGCGACCCACGGCATCAACTACTCCATGCAACCGATCCCGGAAGCCAAGGGCAAGACCGCCGAAGGCACGGTAGGGCCACACCATGTCTGGGAAAAATCCCCTGGTGTCACCGGCATGGCTTTCTACGATGCCGATCGCTTCAAACCGTGGCAGCACAACGTGTTCATCGGTGCGCTGGTGACGCAGGAACTGATCCGCTTGCAGTTCGACGGCGACAAAGTGGTACATGAAGAACGCTTGCTGGGTGAGTTGAAACAGCGGATCCGTGATGTGCGCCAGGGGCCGGACGGTTACCTGTATGTGCTGACCGATGAGTCCGACGGCTCGCTGTACAAGATCGGACTCAAATGAACCCTTCACGCGGGTGAGCGAGCGTAAAGCACCACCGCCGCCCGTAACTTGCCACGGCCGAAGCGGCACATCTTGTCGAACTCCCCATGGCTGACCGGCACGTGCTGGCAGTCCATGGGCTGGCGATGCTGGCTGTGATCGACATCAGGGTCGTGCAGGTAGACGAAGTCTTCATCGCAGTCGGTGACGATCACCCAGTGCGGCGACTTGGAACGGGTCAGTCGATAGCTGCTGATCAGCACCAGAGGCTGGCCACCGCCGGCCAGAAGTGCGGCTAAGTCCATCGTTACGCCAATGGATTGATCGACATCGGTGTCGCTCAGTTGCGCCATGAACTCGTCATGGACCAGGCGCATGACGTCTTTTTTATGCGCATCGCGCACGCCGTCGAGAAATAGCGGCCCGGACATGCTCAGTTGCAAACGCACTTTGAAACCCCGGCGCCAGGCCGCCAGTGCCAGGCCCTGCGGGCTGCAACCGCCGTGGCCGGCCGTCATGAACACCGTGGTTGCTTCGCGCCACAACTGCAATTCCTCGCGCCGCTCCAGCAAACGATCGGCCTGCAACGCCCCCATGGCCATCAGCAGGCAGGCCGGGCCGCAGGTGAAATCGGTGGTTTGTCGGTAATAGGGGTCCTTGATGTTGCGCGAATCGCGGTGCTGGAGAATGCGTTTCTCCAGACGCAGCGCGTCGGCGTGATCTTCGTAGTAGTCATGGATCAGCGCAAAGCGCCGGTAGCCGTTGCGTTCGTACAGAGCGATGGCGGCCGGATTGTCGGTGCGCACTTCCAGTCGCAAGTAGGCGCAGTCGTGCTCAAGCGCGCAGGTCTCGATCCGTTGCAGCAATTGTTTGCCCAGACCACCGCCGCGCGCTTCGGGGGCAATCGCAATGGAATACAGCCGGGCCAGCGAAGTGCCGCGATGAAACAGCACCAGCGCATAACCTGCCAGCTGGCCCTCGCACTCGGCCACCCACAATTGCCCGTGGGCCCGGGTGATCATCCATTGGAAACTGCGGCGGGTGAGCCGGTCCGTGGTGAAACAGTGCATCTCCAGCGTAAGCAACGCTGGCAAATCATCAACGACCGCCAGGCGAAAAACAGCATTCATATGACCACCGTAAAAGTTGCGTAACGAAACGGGACTTTCGAAAAACTTCGTGCTTAATAGAAAAGGTCTTGTTCTCCAACGGATCAATTTCTATGTCAGCGGTACAGGGTCATTGGCGCGAAGTATCCAGTCAAAGTTTGCCACCGGCAACTTATTTAAAACCTCGGATCAGAACTTCCAGTCAAGTGTTGATCATCGTCGAACGCAAGGAAGACTGGGCCTCGTACTTTCCCAGCGAAGACATCCTGACGGCCCAGGAATATCTCGAACAACCGCCGGACAACGAGCCGGGAAAACGGGTGCAGGTGATCAATCTGTGCCGCAGCTACAAGTACCTGGGCCACGGCTACTACTGCTCGCTGCTGGCTGAAGCCCGAGGGCACAAGGTGATTCCGTCGGTGCGCACCATCAGCGAACTGACGCGAAAATCCCTTTACGGCCTGGCGTTGGACGACCTGGATAAAACCCTGGAAAAAGCCCTCAGTCATCATCTCTACAGCGACACCGAAGGTTTTACGCTGACACTTTATTTCGGCAGAACCCATATCGAGCCGTTACAGGATCTGGCCCGACAGTTGTTTGAAGTGTTTCCTTGTCCGATTCTATTAGTTGAATTCCGTCGAACTAACGGCTGGCATATCGAAGGTATAAAGTCCGGCGCCCTGCACAAGTTGCGCGACGATCAGGAAGATCAGTTCGCCAATGCCCTGGACGGCTTCAGTCGCAAGATCTGGCGCGTTCCGCGTTCGCCGCAAGTGGCACGTTATGACCTGGCGATCCTGCACGATCCGCAGGAGGCGTTGCCGCCGTCCAACGCCCGCGCGCTGGAAAACTTTGTGCGGGTCGGCAAGGGCATGGGCATCGATGTCGAGCTGATAGAACGCAAGGATTACGCAAGGCTGGCCGAGTACGACGGTTTGCTGATTCGCGAGACCACCAGCGTCGACAACCACACTTACCGCTTCGCCAAGAAGGCCGAAAGCGAAGGCCTGGTGGTGATGGATGACCCGACATCGATCCTGCGCTGCACCAACAAGGTTTACCTCGCCGACCTGCTCAACAGCCATCAACTGGGCATGCCGGCCACGGAAATCCTCTACAAGGAGCGACCCGAAGACTTCGAGCGCGTCGGCGAACGTCTCGGTTTTCCATTGGTGCTGAAGATCCCGGATGGCTGTTTCTCCCGTGGCGTGATCAAGGTCGAGAGCCAAGAGGCTTTGCTCGAAGCCACCGCTGAACTGTTCGAACATTCGGTGCTGTTGCTGGCCCAGGAATTCTTCTACACCGAGTACGACTGGCGCATCGGCGTGCTCAACCGCAAACCGATCTTCGCCTGCCAGTACTTCATGTCCAAGGGCCATTGGCAGATCTACAACCACAAGGCCAAGGGCCAGGACGTCAACGGCGAATGCCGCACGCTGGCAATCCACGAAGCGCCGCGCGCAGTGGTGGACCTGGCGGTGAAGACCGCCAACCTGATAGGCGACGGACTGTACGGCGTCGATTTGAAACAGGCCGGCGACAAAGTGGTGGTGATCGAGGTCAACGACAACCCGAACCTCGACGCCGGCATCGAAGACGCCTACCTGCAGGACGATCTGTATTCGCTGGTGCTGGAAGAGTTCGTGCGGCGCCTCGAACTCAAGCGCCGCGGCCAGGCCTGGTGACCGGCCGATGATCAACAGCTTTGCACTGAATCACGGTGGGTTGCTGCGGGTCGAGCGACTGGACGCCGAGGTGATGTTGTTCAGCGACCCGGACGCTGCCGAGCGCGATTTGCTCTACAGTCATTTCAAACTCGATGAGCACGCGCTGGCCTCGGCGCTGGACCCGGACGAGGTGTCGCGGATCGAGTTTCACCCCGATCACCTGTTTCTGATCTGGAAACGCCCGGAAAACTATTCCGGCGGCGGCAGCTTGGCGTTCGAAGTGTCGTCCTGCGGTTTGCTGTTCTCACCGGGTCAGTTGCTGGTCATCGCCACGGACGACACGCCGCTGCACGGTGTCGGTACACGTCAGCCATTGAACACACCGCTGGATGTGTTGCTGGATCTGCTGTTCAACAACATCCATCACTACCTCGGGCATCTCAAGGTGATCAAACTGGTCGCCCGGGAGTTGCAGCAGAAGTTCAACGCCTCGATGCAGAACCAGCATCTGGTGCAGATGTTCAACCTCAGCGAAAGCCTGATCTATTACATCAACGCCCTGCACAGCAACGGCGCGGTACTCACGCGGCTGCGCAATCACGCGGAAAAACAGCATTTCGGCAGCGAAGCGATCGGCCTGATTGACGACCTGATCATCGAAAACAACCAGTGCTACAAGCAGGCGGAAATCTATTCGACGGTGTTCTCCGGGCTGATCGATGCCAGGGGCAACCTGATGAACAACAGCATGAACAACCTGCTGCGCAAACTGACGCTGATCAACGTGGTGTTCCTGCCGCTCAACCTGATTGCGAGCATTGGCGGCATGTCGGAATTCAGCATGATGACCGCCGGGACGCCGTGGTGGGTGTCGTACCCGTTGTTTTTGGCGGCAATGCTGCTGGGGGCGGGCGGGATGCTGTTCGGGCTCAGGCGTCTGGCGAAATGATTCTGGCGTTCTTGCGGGCGCCATCGCGAGCAGGCTCGCTCCCACATTTGGAATGCATTTCCCTGTGGGAGCGTTCTTGCTCGCGATAGTATTCCCAACAACGCCTGATGATCCGGATCAACTCGCTGGTCGGGCAGCCAATACTTTCCTGCGCTCTTGAAACCCTCGGACCACCAGGTACAACAACGGCCCGACCGACACAAACACCGCCGTCAGCAACAGATACGGCACCACCGACCAGCCCGACTGCCCACGCTTGCGCGCGTCCTTGTACATCCAGATGCCGGCCAGGGTTGCCAGCAGATAGAGATCGATCACCACTTGCGCGGTGTCTGGGCGCGACATCAGGCTGATGCCGAAGTCGATCAGCGACTGTTCGGCTTGTAGCATCACGCTAACGGTGTAGCCGCTGAAGGCAATCAACGCGGTGAGGGGCAGGGCGATGGACATCAGGTATTCCTTCCTTGGGCAGATGAGCGAAAGGCCAGCCTACAGACCCGCCGCAAAATTCGCCATTGACTTGCCCGCAGCGCCCGAGCTAATTTCGGGGCCATGACTTCCACCGTACTGCGCTGCCAGCCAAGCATTATTACCGCCATTCCTCATTTGGCGGGCTAGCTCACGACTGCAGCACCCAACCCGCCCTAGAGGCGGGTTTTCATTTTCTGTCTCCGGGGTTCTGAATCAAACGTCAGGAGACGACCATGCGCTACAGCCCCGTCCAGCAAGCCCTGCTTGAGCAGTACGTGAAAAAGATCCTCGCCGCGCCGGTGTATGAACTGGCGGTGCGCACGCCGCTGCAACCGGCGTCGGCGCTGTCCGAGGCGCTGGGCAACCGGATTCTGCTCAAGCGCGAAGACCTGCAACCGACGTTCTCCTTCAAGATCCGTGGTGCCTACAACAAACTGGTGCAGTTGAGCGATGCGCAGAAGGCCCGTGGCGTAATCACGGCCTCGGCGGGCAATCATGCGCAAGGCGTAGCGCTGGCAGCTCGGGAGCTGGGTATTTCTGCGACCATTGTCATGCCGGCAACCACCCCGGAGCTGAAAGTGCTGGGTGTCAGCAGTCGTGGGGCTGAAGCGCTGCTGCATGGCGAAAGCTTTCCGTTTGCCCTGGCCCACGCCCTGCAACTATCCGAGCAGACCGGACGGACGTTCGTTTCGCCGTTCGACGATCCTGACGTGATTGCTGGTCAAGGCACGGTCGCGATGGAAATCCTGCGCGAGCACCAAGGCGCACTGGATGCGATCTTCGTCCCGGTGGGCGGTGGCGGGTTGATCGCGGGCATCGCGGCGTACGTGAAATACCTGCGGCCGGAGGTGCGGATCATCGGCGTCGAGTCGGAGCACTCGGCCTGCCTGAAGGCTGCCATGCAAGCGGATGAGCGAGTGGTGCTGCCCAACGTGGGCACTTTCGCCGATGGCGTGGCGGTGGCGCAGATAGGCGCCTACGGGTTTGAGGTTTGCCGTTTCTGCGTGGATGAGGTCATCACCGTCAGCAACGACGAGCTCTGCGCGGCGATCAAGAACATCTACGACGATACCCGCTCGATCACCGAGCCTTCCGGCGCGTTGGCGGTTGCGGGCATCAAAAAGTACGTGGCGCAGACCGGCGCACGGAATCAGACGCTGATCGCCATCGATTCCGGCGCCAATATCAACTTTGACAGCTTGCGTCACGTCGCCGAGCGAGCGGCGGCCGGCGACGTGGCCTAAGGATGTTCAGGGCAGCAGCGGGCGCAGGAAGCTGCGCTCGTAGCTGATGATGAACTTCTTCTCCATCAGGTCCGCCACCAACGCGGTGCTTTCCGGGTCGGTCAGTGCAATGTGGCGATAGCTTTCGTAATCCGCCAGCGACGGAAAACTGAACAGGCAATACGCGATATTGCTCGCGCCTTCCGAGGGCAGGAAGTAGCCGTGATGCGTTCCGCCCAGCCGTTCGACGATGCCAAGCCAGGTCTTGGCGTAGGCTTCGAATGCGTCCAACTGGTAGGGATCAATCACGTATCTGACGTGGCAGGTAATCAAGGCTGCAGCTCCTTTGCAGATTATTCGGGTATTGCCACGCCGACCTTGTCCGAAGCCGACCAGATGCGGAAGCGCACTTCAACGTCCTGCGGTGCGTAAACCACGATCGGCAGCTTGCTGTTGTAGCGCACGGTGAAGCCGTCACCGATTACCGGTACGAACGCGCGTTTTTTCTGGATGCCGGGCGGGCAGGCCATCAGCGTGCTCATCGGGCCGCTGACTTTTTCCAGGCGGTAGAACGGATAGCCCCAGCCTTCGAGGTTTTTCTCTTCGAGGGTGCCGCCCAGGCGCTGGCGGTTGCAGTCGACTTCGAGGGTCTTGCCGGCGAGGATTTCGACTTTGAAATTTTCTTCCTGGGCTTGTTGCGGCAGGTGGATGACCTGGCGAGTGAAGCCCGCTTCGGCCTTCGGATAGGGCGCGGTGTCTTCAAGTTTGGCGGCGTGGGTGAGGGTGGACAGGCTGGCGAGCATCAGGCCGGCGGTCGCGTAAACAGTGAAATTTCCCATTGAAGCCTCCTGGCGGGTGTACGTTGGTTGACGGGCATTCTCACTGTCAGAGGCGATGAATGCAAACCGCCAGACGCATGCAAATTGCAGGGGCAGCACGATCAAATCTTGCATTTTGCAACTGGCCAGTGGCCTGTCTTTTTGCCAAACCATTGATTTTCAAGGAGGTGAAAGCGACCCGATGAAAGGCACGTTTTATGCGTTGATTTGGTGCGGCGCACCGAGTTTGGGCGCCTACACTCCAATGGGCATTTCGCAGTACAGCCGCTTGTCACACCCAGGGATTCAGCGGGGATACACCCGTGGGGAGATGTGGCAACGGTCAACGTGAATAGTTGATTGGCAGTCTCACAGTAAGGAGAGGTTTCGCCATGTTTCTGTCTGCCTTGGAACTCCGCAACATCATAGAAAGCAGCTTTCTACCGAAACGCTGCCAGTGCACGCTGTCCCCGGATCTGTCGATGACCGTCAAGGTGTATGGCGATCACCAGACCGATCAAGTTGAGCTGCTGGTGAGTGGCATCGATGCCAGTCACTTGAACAGCTGTCGCGAAATCAACGGCCTGATCGCCGGGTTGCGCTCGGATCTTGCGCAACATACGGCAACCCATTCAGTGCCGCGATCCCGAGTCGTCTAACCGACTGTTTCACCCAGTTCGACCGTCACGCGCCGGGCCTGCAAGAAGCCAAGGCCCAGCGCGAACTCGACCAGCACCGCGAGCAGAATCCCGGGGCCGGCGTGGCCGTTGAGCCATTCAGCAAACCCCAGCACCGCCAGGCCAAAACAGCCGACGATAAAGCCGTTGCTCAGGGCATTGCGCGCGATCGACACTGGCGCGTTGCGTACCAGGTAGAACATCACCCCCAACGCCGCAAACAGCACCGCACTGCGCCGTGCGACGAATCCGGCTGCTTCCGAATACTCGATGCTCCAGATCGCCAGCAACACCTGTGGCGCCAGCCCCCATGCCAGGGAAAGCAGAAAACACAGGCAGAAGGTGAGGGTCGAGAGCGTGCGAAACGACAACTGCATGGCGAATCCTTGCGGCAGTGAGGAGGGCCCCGAGCATACCCTTCGGAACCCGTGCTCGCCTACCGCAAGGCCGCAAATCAGAGCTTTCTGTCAGTTCTGGAAGTTGCAGGCGTCAGACAATTTCCGGTAACTGATTTCTTCGGGTTTGCCGGCGTTGTCGAGGTACTTCATGTCAGCAGTAATGACCTTGCATTGCTGCGTCTGCGGCTCGGTCATCGAGATCACTTTGCTGACGTGCAGCGGCATGCCGTATTCATAGGGCACAGCCTTGGCGTTGGCGGACGTGTCATTGGCCTGGGCCAGCCCGGCAAACGCGGTGCAGGCGAGGGCGGTGGTGAGCAGGAACGGACGAATGTTCATGATGGACTCCGGTGCGACGGAAATTGAGCTCGGCGGATTGCCAGCCAAACCTGCCGCACTCGGCGTCAGCCAAGGGCTGAGGGTGTGCGGTTCAGTAGAGTTTTTGACCGCGGCGTTAAGCGATGGTTAACCGGGCTGAACGCCGGCTGTCTGGGCGGGGATTGTTTCGCGGGGGCGTCTCGGCGGATTCCTACAAGGGTGGATGCCTTGTCTGCTTTCGGGGGCTGGAGTGGGGCGGTTATGGTTTGGCGTCGCTGCAAAATCAGCGACTCAGGTTTGGTCACCTAACGTAATCACCTGTGCATGTGTGCCATTATTCGCCCCGACGGACATTCGTGTCCGTGGAGTGCATTGCTGTGGCGGCTGTGTGCAGGGTCGCCTTCGGGCGAGCCGAGTCAGGTGGTTCTCGGTTGACCAAGCCTGTACACAGTCCGCCTCCCCATCGTTTGGTCACGGTGCTGGCGGTTACTTTCAAGCTGCCTTGAGTAATTCCAATGCCAATCCTGAAATCAAGCTCCGCCCGATATCTTCCGCTCAACAGCGGCGTCACCGACAGCGCACCGCTGGTCATCGACACTCAAGCCAACCCGAAAGACCTCGTCGAAGCCGCCGTGCAACGCATCCGCGCCGCAGCCGACCTGCTCGAAACCCTGCACTGCCTGTGCTTCAAACACGCCGACGTCCAGGACATTCCCCACATCACCCATGCGCTGTACCTGCTGACGCAGGATGGCAGCGATTTGCTGCAGGTTGCGCAGCAGAAAATGTTGAACTGGCAGGCGCCGGTTTAAAGTATCGGTAAAGGATGGAGGAGGAGTCGGACGATACTCCTCCCTGTTGAATTACCAAGAGCCATATGGCACGCCAAATTTCTCTACATAGGCTTTCGACACTGCGGAAAGTGGGCGATGCTTTCCTCCGGATGCTCCTTCGTAAGGGCCACGTGGATCAATTTCAGCTTGAACACGAGTAATTTCAATGGGGGGCAGGCATGGACCGAGAGCCCAGAGTTTTGCAACGCCACCTGGAGCAAGTCCGATGACCAAAGCTTCTCGATAATCTGTAATCCATTTCCCATCGGCAGCGCAGTAGGCTTTCTCCCCTTTTCGCATGATTTCTCTAGCCGACTCAGGGATGTCAATTCCGACTTGATAGGTTTGAGGTTCAACCAAGGACTGCCATCGGACGTAGATTTTTTTTGGGAGGTCTGCGCCTGTTACGTACTTTCCCTTTCCCCAGCCCGGCTTATTCGGCCAGCCTTTTGGATCCCCAGAGTTATGAGTAGGAGTCTGAATTGCAGCAACGCCGCTCATGGCCCGTCGGTACACCTGTCCTTGAATATCAATTACATCGGCTGTTTCGATCCACACTTCCATATAGTTGGGCGCAGAGAAACCCAATCGCCAAGCCTCATAGGGCAGAGAAGCACCATGAGTAGTCGAGCACGCCACAAGAAAGGAAACAAAGATGTGTAGTCGCAGGTACTTCAAAGAAAATCCACCACGGTTTTCGTTGGTCAGTGCATACGCCTATTTCACTGAATTGCTTTTATAACAGGATCTTTATAGTTTTCATCGATTTCTATCCCTGCAGCACGGGCATTGTTTTCAGCAGCAATACGCGCATCATGGTCTCGCTTTAATTGAGTAGGCAACAGCTCTTTCCATCTTGCCTTTTCTTCATCTTTGGTAAAACCTGAAGACCAGAAGTCGCGCTCGCTCAGGAACTCCATCGATAATAAATATGTTCCCGCCTTGTCCGGGGTGTCTTTGGAATCACGGCGCCAGGCTTTAAAAGTCAGATAGACGCCATCATTGTAAAAATACCAATTGTAAAATGATTCAACTTTCAGCCAGCGATCAATGTCAAGCTCGTAGTCCGGATCCAGCCAAGGATGGCTGGAAGCCAAGTGCCCCAATACGTTGTCTGGTGAAGGAATTTTTCCTATCTGAGACCCGGAAATCCTAGGGTCCCCTGGATAGAAATAGTGTTTCCAGCCAGCTGATTGTATTTTTTTTAGCAGGTCATAAATAAAGTCTTTTTGTTTTTCGTGCGGGCTGTTGTCAGGGAGTCCTCTCACTGTGATATCAAGATTTTCAATGGTGTCGCCGATTTTTTTGTCTATCACCATCGTGATGCTTGTAACATTTTCAATTGCAAGTGAGGTGTTTGAGTTTTTTATTGTTGCCGTAGGTAGATCTTTTTCATTTGCCGATTTTTTAAATTTGTACCAGCAGAGATCTAGTTCACTCATGCACTCTTGAGAGATTTTTAACGGGGTGCTTTGTACAGTAGTTTCTATTTTGTCGTGCAGCTCTATTTCAATGTGGTTTTGTACATTTGTCATGTTGGAATCACCATCGTTGCAAGCAGCAAGTAACAGGCCAGAAAAAAACACCCATAAAAATTTCATTTGGCATTTGACCAGGTGGCAATCGTCTTGATTTGGCCTTCCATGTAGCTTTCTCGTTCTCCCATGAGCTTGTGGTATTGCTTGGCGATGGACCCGATAAATTCCATTCGATCTGTTTCGTCGTAGAGATCGCCTTCCGACATCTGGACTCTGAGCTCTGGATTCTCAACATCGCAAGCAGTACTTAACGCAGCGACTCGTACCGGTACAAATGGTGCCCACTCGAAACCAGCTTGCATTTTTAATGTTGCTCTAAATGGTGTGCTTTCATAAATCAATGGTTGCAGGATCCGACGTTGTTCGTGGTCGGCGATGGCCAACAATGAGGTAAGTTGGGCATTTCTTCTTGCGGGTCCCTGAGAAAGCTCCTCGGTTGATTTTATTGCTTTAAAACCTTTAATAACGTCACTGGTTACAGCCAGGTTGTTTAATATTGGCAGCGCGTCATCTGCCCAAGGCAAGCTGTCGATGTTGGTTTTTATCTGGCCTTCACAGCTCCGCGCGTTGCGCTCTGGAGCGCACTCATCAAACTGATCTTTATATTTTGCGTAAAACCAATGCCAAACAAAAATATCTTGAAATAGCCAGAAATTCCCTTTCCCTAGGGAGTTTTTTCCAATTCGCAAGGGAGGCTGTACGATTGGCGGGGTAAGCGCGAGATAAGGGTCATTGGGAATAAAGTCTAGCCCACACTTAACTTGCTTGCTTGCAAAAGCGGCCAAACCCATCCAGTAGAATCGGCCTTTTAGTTCTGGTTTTCCATCTTCGCCAGATTCGAGGTAGAAGCCGGCATAAGCAGCCGCAATTCTAGCGGCCCGTGCACTGAAGTCAGAGATCAGCTCGTACTTTCCTGAGCTTGAGGATCGTTGTTTGCTTAGGCGTCGTATAGCTTCTTCTTGCCCCATGGCCCACAATTTTTCGCAACCAAGGACAACTTCATGTACAGAACATTTTTTGTCGTTGGTGGTGAATGTAGTAATCGGTGGCGTGCTCATTTGTTCCGGCTCGCTTCATAATCATCGGCACCAGACGGAACAGACAGCTCGTCCCATACAAGGTGAGCCTTCACAGGCTCCTTGGAATCTGTTTGCACTCTTGGGTGAAGCCCTTCAGCATCGCTCTTTGATATTTGCGGTGCTGTTTCTGAAGGGATAATCAGTGCTGTCTTGACGGATTTGACGGGCTTACCAAGTTTTGTCACGAATTTTAGTTGTTCGTCAAAACGGTCTTCTATCACTTTCGCTTTAAGCACGCTTCCAGCTCTGGCCTGATCTGCAATGAGTGGTATCAACGGCGGTAGAATCGCGATCCCGGTGCCGGCACCCGGCGCACCGCCGGTGTTGGCCTTCACCTCCGCACCGCTGATGGTCACGCCACCGGCATCGACCTTGACGAAACTGCCGCCAGCCTTGGCCGTCAGTTCCATGCCGCCTTCGATCACCACTTTGTCACCCGCGTGGTAGTGAATCTCCGTGCCCGCTTCCACGAACTGACCGGTGCCGACCTTCACGTGCTGGGTCACGCCTACGGTCAGGTGATCGTTGGCGCGCATTTCGCTCTTGCGGTCCAGGTGAGTGATACGGTGTTCCTCGACCTTGAATTCACTTAAAACATTGGCTTCGACCGTGTCATGCCGTTCATTGCCGACGCGAATCTTCTGGTCGTGCTCGATGTTCTCGTCCCAGTCGCGCTGGGCGTGGATGTAGATCTGCTCCACACCTTTCTTGTCTTCGATGCGGAACTCGTTGTAGCCCTTGCCGCCCGGGGAGCTCAGGGTCTTGAAGGTGCTGCGGGTCTTGTTCGCCGGCAGGTCGTAGGGGACGACGTTTTCCTTGTGGTACAGGCAGCCGGTAACCAATGGCTGGTCGGGGTCGCCTTCGAGAAAGGTCACCAGCACTTCCATGCCGATGCGTGGGATGGCGATGCCGCCGTAGGCTGCGCCGGCCCAGCCGCTGGCGACGCGCAGCCAGCAAGTGGTCTTGTCGTCGGCCTGGCCTTCGCGGTCCCAGTGGAATTGCACCTTCACGCGGCCGTACTGGTCGCAGTGGATCTCTTCGCCGGCGGGGCCGGTGACGATGGCGGTCTGGCTGCCGAGGACTTTCGGTTTCGGGTGTTCGAGAGCAGGGCGATAGTGGGCGTCCCACGGGGTGGCCACGAAGCTGTTGCGGTAGCCCTGGTGGAAATCGCTCTTGTTGTCGGTAACGTCGCTGGTGACGTTTTCGCCCAGCACTTGCGGCTGTTTGCCTTCGTGGAAGATTTCGAGCAACAGCCACAGGTCGTTCCATTCGGCGCGGGGGTGTTCGGCCAATGTGAGGAAATGGCCGGTCGTCAGCGTCGGCTCGTCACCTTTGCCTTCAGCGAGTTTGTAGTCGCTGCGATGGCGTTCCAGCGCGCGGGTCGACAGGAACTTGCCGCGCTCGCGTGTGGTGAAACGGCCGGGGTAGTCGTAATCCTCCAGGTCCGGCATGAACTCGGATTTGACGGCACCTTCGGGCAGGATTTTCGGTTTCTCGAAATCGTAGTCGCGGCGGCTGACCCGGCTGGTGCGGGTTTCCAGGCGCAGGTTGAAGCGCTTGATCACTGGTTTGTCGGCGGTCATGCCGGAGTCTTGCTGGTAGTTGACCGGTTTCAGTTTGCGGAACACGGTCTGGTCGTCGCCGAACACCAGCTTGTGGCCGCCGCTGCTGTGCTGGAAGTGGAAGTGAATGCCTTCCTCTTCGCACAGGCGCTGGATGAAATGCAGGTCGGATTCATCGTACTGCACGCAGTAATCGCGTTCCGGATACTCGGCACCGAGCTGGAAGCTGTAGGCATTGGCCAGGATCCCGCGATCTTCGAGCACCTGGGCGATGATCTTCGGCACCGTCAGTTGCTGGAAAATCTGCTGGTCATGGTTGTGCCGCAGGTAGGCCAGTTGCGGCACCAGGCTCAGGCTGTAACGGGTCAGGGTCTTGCCGGAATCACCTTGCTCGATGCGATACACCAGACCATGAATCTTGCCCTCGCCAGTGGCGCCGAAAGTCAGGCAGCCGGGCTTGTGCAGGAGTTCTTCAAGATTGAGGTCGGGGCGGGCGCTGACCAGTTCGAGGTCGAAACGGAACGGTTCGTTGAGGGCTTCGCGACCGGTGAAGCTGAGGACTTGCAGGTCGGCGGAAGCGCCTTCGAGCGTGAGGGTAATGTGGGTAGCGTTGGCGTCCAGCATGCCTAGATTTCCGTCCATTGAATAAGCAAGAGACGGATGGTGCAGGATTAGCCGGGCTCGTACAACCCGCAAATGCCCGTCAGGGGCGTAGGGTTTTCCCCTAGAACGGGCGGTTTCGTCAATGGATACGAGGCTTTTGCGACTGTCCGGTCATTTCAGCTCGATGACTTCAAAGCCTTTTTTGTCGGGCATCGCGTTCATCCCTTCGGGTTCTCCCGGCTGGCCTTTTGGGCTGATGTAGTCGTAGACGATGAATTTTTCAGGGATTTCATAACCTTCGTTGGGGATGACCAGGCGCATTTGTCGAGCACTCAGGTAAAGAAAGACCGGAAGGGCCTTCTCGGCAAAATCAATGCGCTCCAGGATTCCGCTGTCTGGATTCTTGCGTAAAACGGCGCCTTTCAAATACGGAGATCCATAGTTCAGGGCGTAGATCAGACCGGAGCCGGCGCACTTTGTCATGGCGACTTCGCCAACAAAATCCGAATCGGGCATGTCGGTGAAAGCCGTTTCGGTCTGGCTGTTGATCTTGACGAAAAGTCGTTGTCCGTCCTCGCTGGAGGTGGACAGCAGGGAAACCGTCGATCCGTCCGAAAGTGGACAGTCCAGAAGGTCTTTTTTAACGTCTGCAAAAGCGGGATGACAGGCAAGTGCGAGGATGAAAGGGAACCACAGCTTTTTCATTTCAATGTATCCCTGAGCACATCCATCGATGTTTGGGTTGGCGTCCAGCTTTCTGGCGCACTCACTGATTTTCCGGTAGTAAACGCCGTTCGATTTGCCGCGGTACTTTTTGTACGCCTCCTCGGTAGAACTCGAAATATCCAGCCAGTATTGCATGTACTCAGTACCGATCCTGATGTTCTGGGCTTCGTCCCAGATAAGGGGGGATGCGTAAAAAGCCGCTCCGGCGCTGAACGCCTCATCCGTCTGGGCCTGGTTTGGCATGCGACCCAGTTCCTTTTTCTTTCGGTATTTATAGACTTGCTTGACCGCCGGCTCCTGCATTTGCATGAGCCCCCGGGCGGAGTGTTTTCCACGACCGGCTTCAGGATCGAAGTGCGACTCCATGTAGATCTGGCAAATCACTGTGTTGGTGTCGATTTTCGATTGGTTGTTGGCTTCTACCAGTTTCCGTATTTCCTTCAATCGTTTGTTGTCTTCCACGGCAACTTTGGCCGAGGCTGTGTCCGCTTTCGGAGTGAGAGGTTTCTGAGCGGTGGTCAGTGGCTTGTTCTTGGCCATTTCAGTCGTCCCATCCTGGGGTGATCGGTGGAATGTCATCAAAGACTTCGATCACTGCCATTTCTGCTTCCGTGCTCGAAATCTTTGCAGTCTTGCCTTCTTCATTGGTGCGTCCAACGATGCTTTTGCCGGAAGGCGGTCCTGATGACATACGGGAAGTTCTTGAGCGGTCGCCCGGTATCCTGACTGGTGACAAGGAAGTCCAGATCATGTTCGGACTTCTCGGGGACGATCTTGCGCTCCAGCAATTGCCCGACGCTCCCCATGGCGGCTGCCACAGGAATCAGAGGGGTGAGAATCCCGATCCCGATCCCGGTTCCCGCCCCCCGCGCACCACCGCTGTTGGCTTTCACTTCCGCACCGCTGATGGTCACGCCACCCGCATCGACCTTGACGAAACTCCCGCCAGCCTTGGCAGTGAGTTCCATCCCGCCTTCGATCACCACTTTTTCTCCAGCGTGGTAATGAATCTCCGTGCCCGCTTCCACGAACTGACCGGTGCCGACCTTCACGTGCTGGGTCACGCCTACGGTCAGGTGATCGTTGGCGCGCATTTCGCTCTTGCGGTCCAGGTGAGTGATACGGTGTTCCTCGACCTTGAATTCACTTAAAACATTGGCTTCGACCGTGTCATGCCGTTCATTGCCGACGCGAATCTTCTGGTCGTGCTCGATGTTCTCGTCCCAGTCGCGCTGGGCGTGGATGTAGATCTGCTCCACACCTTTCTTGTCTTCGATGCGGAACTCGTTGTAGCCCTTGCCGCCCGGGGAGCTCAGGGTCTTGAAGGTGCTGCGGGTCTTGTTCGCCGGCAGGTCGTAGGGGACGACGTTTTCCTTGTGGTACAGGCAGCCGGTAACCAATGGCTGGTCGGGGTCGCCTTCGAGAAAGGTCACCAGCACTTCCATGCCGATGCGTGGGATGGCGATGCCGCCGTAGGCTGCGCCGGCCCAGCCGCTGGCGACGCGCAGCCAGCAAGTGGTCTTGTCGTCGGCCTGGCCTTCGCGGTCCCAGTGGAATTGCACCTTCACGCGGCCGTACTGGTCGCAGTGGATCTCTTCGCCGGCGGGGCCGGTGACGATGGCGGTCTGGCTGCCGAGGACTTTCGGTTTCGGGTGTTCGAGAGCAGGGCGATAGTGGGCGTCCCACGGGGTGGCCACGAAGCTGTTGCGGTAGCCCTGGTGGAAATCGCTCTTGTTGTCGGTAACGTCGCTGGTGACGTTTTCGCCCAGCACTTGCGGCTGTTTGCCTTCGTGGAAGATTTCGAGCAACAGCCACAGGTCGTTCCATTCGGCGCGGGGGTGTTCGGCCAATGTGAGGAAATGGCCGGTCGTCAGCGTCGGCTCGTCACCTTTGCCTTCAGCGAGTTTGTAGTCGCTGCGATGGCGTTCCAGCGCGCGGGTCGACAGGAACTTGCCGCGCTCGCGTGTGGTGAAACGGCCGGGGTAGTCGTAATCCTCCAGGTCCGGCATGAACTCGGATTTGACGGCACCTTCGGGCAGGATTTTCGGTTTCTCGAAATCGTAGTCGCGGCGGCTGACCCGGCTGGTGCGGGTTTCCAGGCGCAGGTTGAAGCGCTTGATCACTGGTTTGTCGGCGGTCATGCCGGAGTCTTGCTGGTAGTTGACCGGTTTCAGTTTGCGGAACACGGTCTGGTCGTCGCCGAACACCAGCTTGTGGCCGCCGCTGCTGTGCTGGAAGTGGAAGTGAATGCCTTCCTCTTCGCACAGGCGCTGGATGAAATGCAGGTCGGATTCATCGTACTGCACGCAGTAATCGCGTTCCGGATACTCGGCACCGAGCTGGAAGCTGTAGGCATTGGCCAGGATCCCGCGATCTTCGAGCACCTGGGCGATGATCTTCGGCACCGTCAGTTGCTGGAAAATCTGCTGGTCATGGTTGTGCCGCAGGTAGGCCAGTTGCGGCACCAGGCTCAGGCTGTAACGGGTCAGGGTCTTGCCGGAATCACCTTGCTCGATGCGATACACCAGACCATGAATCTTGCCCTCGCCAGTGGCGCCGAAGGTCAGGCAGCCGGGCTTGTGCAGGAGTTCTTCAAGATTGAGGTCGGGACGGGCGCTGACCAGTTCGATGTCGAAACGGAACGGTTCGTTGAGGGCTTCGCGACCGGTGAAACTGAGGACTTGCAGATCGGCGGAAGCGCCTTCAATGGAGAAGCTGATGTGAATGGCATTAGCGTCCAGCATGCTTTGAATTCCATCCGTGAATAAGCAGGATGCAAATGTAGCGGGATTCGCCAGAAGCGCACAATCGAAAAATCCTGTAGACCGCACGCGGGTCGGAACAACCAGTCAGTTTCAGACTAAAGTCGCCTGTAGCACGTCAAAGCCATCTGCCATCATTGCCGCTCACCCCGCGTGTTCACTGCCTCCCGGTTCTTTATCGATCCGGGACGGGAGCTATTTCTGGTTGTTTGCGCCTCTGCGCAATCGTTGTTCTGTTGGAGTTTTCAATGCGTCCCCCATTTCCCCTCATCACCCCGCGCCAGTCGCTTGGCTTCGGAGCGTTCGTGCTGTGCGCCGGTTTTACCGCGCAGGTCCAGGCCAGCGGCTTTTTCGAAGACACCACGGCGAAGATCGAGTCGCGCACGGTGTACTTCAACCGCGATTTCCGTGACGGGCACACCTCCAGTGATCAGGGCGCGTCCAAGCGCGAAGAGTCGGCGCAGGGCTTCATTCTCAATCTGCAATCGGGCTACACCGAAGGCACGGTCGGTTTTGGTATCGATGCGCTGGGCATGGCGGGTTTTCAGCTCGATTCCAGCCCGGATCGAAGCAACAGCGGCCTGCTGCCGTCCAGCGGTGAGAGCCCGCGCGGTTCGAAAGGTCAGTACGCGAAAATGGGCCTGACCGCCAAGGTGAAAGTCTCGGATACGGTGCTGAAATACGGCGCGCTGCTGCCGGATCTGCCGTTGCTCAAGTACAACGACGGTCGTCTGCTGCCGACCATGTTCAACGGCGCGATGCTGACCTCCAAAGAGGTGAAGGATCTGACCTTCATGGCCGCGCGTCTGGACAAGTACACCGCCCGGGATTCGACCGATTCGCAAGACATCCGTGTGCACTGCAAGAACAAGCGCTATGCCTGCAACACCACTGCCGATCATTTCGACATGTACGGCTTCGACTACAAGATCAACGATCGCCTGACCGCGCAATATCACTATGCCGAACTGGAAGATATCTATCGCCAGCACTTCGTGGGTCTGCTGGCCAATCAGCCGCTGGGTGACGGCGTGCTGAAAGCCGATCTGCGTTTGCTGAAAAGCGCCGACAGCGGTGATGCGAAAGCCGGTTCCATCGACAACCGGGCGTTGAGCGGCATGCTGTCCTACGGCATCAGTGGTCATACCTTCAGTGCCGGCTGGCAGCGCATGAACGGCGACAACTCGATGCCGTATCTGGATGGCAGCAACCCGTACCTGGTGAACTACGTGCAGGTCAACGACTTCGCCGCCGCGCAGGAGCGTTCCTGGCAGCTGCGTTATGACTATGACTTCAAGGCGATCGGCATCAACGGCCTGAGTTTCCTGACCCGCTACGTGAACGGCGATCACATCAAGGTGCCGGGCAGCGATCAGGAAGGCAAAGAGTGGGAACGTGACAGCGAGCTGAAGTACGTGATTCAGACCGGCACGTTCAAGGACGTCAGCCTGCGGTTGCGTAATGCGACTTACCGCACCAACTACGAGAAGTTCGCCCGGGATGTGGATGAGACCCGGTTGATCGTGAGTTACAACTTTTCGGTGTTGTAACCCATAGGTTGGCGGTGTCTGAGCTGACGCCATCGCGAGCAAGCTCGCTCCCACAGGTTTCCCCGGGTGCTCACTAAATTGTGGTCACCCTAAATCCCTGTGGGAGCGAGCTTGCTCGCGAATGCGTCCGTAAGAGCACTGAGGGTCAGAGCCAATGCCAGAACCGGCTCCAGAACCCGCGATTCAGATCATCCTTGCACGCCGCATATTGCTGGCCGTACATGTCCGAGCGGTTCTGCACCTTGCGCGCAGTGGGCATCAGCCACGCTTTGCTGGCATAGGTCTTCTGCCGAAAACCGCCCCAGCCTTCGTGGTAGTTGAGGTACTGGTTGTAGGCGTCGTACTTGTACACGCCGTTGATCGAGGTGGTCTTGTCCATGTACCAGCCGACAAAGTCGATGGCGTCATCGAAGTCTTCGCGATCGGCGCCATATCGGCCGGTGCTTTTCTGGTAGTCGGACCAGACCTCATCCTTGGCCTGCGCATAACCCGACGCCGTCGAAACCCGGCCCCACGGGATCACCCACAACAGGTATTTGCGCGGCGTCTTGGCGTCGTAGCGGTAGCCGGACTCCTGATACATGATCGCGAACGGCACCTCGATCGGTACGCCCCAGCGCTTTTGCGTGACTTGCGCCGCGTCGTACCAATCACTTTTTTCCCGGAAAATCTCGCAGAGGTTTTCCGGCGAACGCGGTGGCGATGTTCCGCAACCGGTCAACAGTGCCGCCAATACCAACAGTCCAACCGTGCGCCGCGAATTCAAAAGCCGTCATCCCGTCGTGCAAAAAAGGGCGACAGTCTACGCGGTCAGGTCAACTGGTGGCGATAAGGCAAATCCGGACCTGTCTTGCTGCACGTCAGGGCAGCCGCCTGTACGGCAAACCTGAGCATGCCGTCGATCTGTTCACGGCTCAGGTGCTGAACGCCGTCCACCGAATCCAGCTCATGCTCGGTCAGCCAGGTGATCAACGCGGCCTGGAAGGTATCGCCGGCGCCGACGGTATCGGCAATCTTCACCGGACTTGCCGGCAATGACCATGAGCCATGAGCACGGCTGAATACCGTCGCGCCTTCACCGCCACGGGTCAGGAACACCACCTGGCAACGATGCTGCAACCAGCCTTCGATGACGCGCGCCGGATCCTGCTCGGGATACAGCAGGCTCAAGTCTTCGTCGCTGACCTTGATCAAGTCCGCCAACGGCACCAGCGTAGCGATTCGTTCGCGCCACAGGTCGATGTTCGGCTCGGGGTTGAGGCGTACGTTCGGGTCGAGGCTGATCAGGCGTTTGCCGCTTTCACGCTGCACCAGCGCAAGCAAGGTGTCGGCAATCGGCTGCACCACCAGCGAGAAGGAACCGAAGTGCAAACCGCGCACTTCAGGGCCCAGCGATGGCAGATGCGCCAGGCTCAATTGGCGGTCGGCGCAGCCTTCGCCGCGGAAGCTGTAATGCGGCGAGCCATTGGCGCCCACTGCGACCATCGCCAACGTGGTCGGCGCGGCGAAATCCACCAGATAGTCCGGGCGTACGCCTTCATCCTGCAGCACCTGCTGCAAACGCCGGCCGAGGTAGTCGGTGGACAGCCCGCCGAAAAGAGCCGAATCCACGCCCAGTCGGCGCAGGCCCACCGCCACGTTGAACGGCGAGCCACCGGCAATCGCCTTGAAATTGACTTTCGACGCCTGCCCGCCGGCATCGTCTTCGCTGAAGAAATCGAACAGCGCTTCGCCACACACCAGGTACATAGTTGTTTGCTCTTTATAAGGTTGCGACATGCAGTCGATAGCGTTCATAGGCCTGCTGGAAGGCTGCGACGTTCGCGGCAACCGGCAGGGTTTCACTGTTCAGGTCGAGCTTCACGCAGCGCTGGCACAGATCGGCCAGGGTGTCTTCGTGGCCGTTCGACCACGACTTGCACCACGCCGCCTGAATCGCCGCGCCCAGCGCAGCGGCTTCGCTTTGCTCGGTGCAGATCACCGGGGTGTTCATGATGTCGGCGACGATCTGGCGCCACACCGCACTTTTCGATCCGCCGCCGATCAGGCAAATGCTGCGGCTTTGTAAACCATTCTGGCGTAGCAGATCCAGTCCATAACGCAGGCCGAAGGTGGTGCCCTCGACGGCGGCGCGGCACAGATTGGCTTGCGTCAGGTTATCGATCGTCAGGCCGTGCAGGCTGCCGGTGGCGTGGGGCAGGGGAGGCACGCGTTCGCCGTTGAGGAACGGCAACATGCTCACGCCTTCTGCGCCAATCGGGGCCTGGGCCACCAAGGTATTGAAAGCGTCGAGATCGAGATCGAACAGTTCGCGGATCGCGCCGGTGGCGTTGGTCAGGTTCATGGTGCAGATCAACGGCAGCCAGCCGCCGCTGGAGGAGCAGAAGGTCGCGACCGATGCGTCCGGGCTGACCTTCGGCGCTTCGGCGTAGGCGTACACCGTGCCGGAAGAGCCGAGGCTCATGGTGATTGCGCCCGGTTGAATATTGCCGGTGCCAATGGCGCCCATCATGTTGTCGCCGCCACCGCTGGACACCAGCGCGTTGGGGTTGATCCCCAGTTGTTCGGCGATTGCCGGCAGGATTGTGCCGACTGTTTGATGGGCGTCGATCAGTTCCGGCAGCGCGGATTGCAGACGACCACTGGCGTCGATGTCGCGCAGCAACTGCAAATCCCATTCGCGGGTGCGCACGTTGAAATAACCGGTGCCGGACGCATCGCCGTATTCGCTGCAGGAGCGCCCGGTGAGCCAGAAATTCAGGTAGTCGTGGGGCAGAAGGATGCGTGCGATTTGCGAGAACACCTGCGGATGCTGTTCCTTGGTCCACAGCAGTTTCGACACGGTGTAGCCCGGCGCGATGACCACGCCGAGGCGTTCCAGCGAGCCTTGTTCACCGCCCAGGTGAGTCAGCAGGCGGTCGTTTTCAGGCGTAGTTTCGGTGTCGCACCAGAGCTTGGCCGGGCGCAAGACCTGGCCTTGGTCGTCGAGCAGCACCAGCCCGTGTTGCTGGCCGGAAACGCCGATGCCGAGGATCGACTGGCCGTCGACATTTGCCGCCAATAAAGCGCGGCGGGTGGCGAGGGCGAAGGCTTCCAGCCATTGCGCGGTGTCTTGCTCGCGACGCCCGTTGGCGCCGCTGATCATCGTGTGGGCGGCGGCGCCCTGGCCCAACACCTGACCGCTGGTGGCGTCGAGGATGATGGCTTTGGTGCCTTGGGTGCCGCAGTCGATGCCGAGGAACAGTTGCTGTGTTGTCATGTGCGCTCCACACAGATCGAGGGACGCGGAGCGTCCCGGGCTGCATTCCCACGCAGAGCGTGGGAACGATCAGGTCAACAGGTGTTCGAGGGTGCGAGTCACGCCTTCTTCGCGCAAGCCGTTCAGACACCATTCAAACGCCGCCACAAACTCCTTCGAGCGCGGTATCGCCACCCCGAAAATCTCCTCGACCCCCAGCAACCGTTCAGTGATCAAGGCATCTTCCGCTACCAACGCCTGACAGAACGCCGCCCGAGGATCCGGAATCGAGTAAGTGTCGCCATTCTCGTCCACACCCTTCAAGTACAGCGCCCAGGCCGCCACCACCAGCGCTGCCCGTTTGGTCTCGCGCCCATCGGCAATCAGCCGATTGATCGTCGGAATGGTGAACTTGGGAAACTTCGACGACCCATCCGAGCAAACACGCTCCAGCTGATCGGCTATCGCCTGATTGGAGAACCGCGCCACCAGGGTGTCCTTGTACTCGGTCAGGTCGATCCCCGGCACCGGCGACAATTGCGGGGTCACGTCCAGATCCATATAGGCGCGCATGTAGCGCACGAACAGCGGGTCGTTCATGGTCTCGTGAACGAAGCGGTAACCCTTCAAAAAGCCCAGATAAGTCAGCGCCAGATGGCTGCCGTTGAGCAGTTTGATCTTCATTTCTTCATAGGGCGAAACATCGTCGGTGAACTGCACGCCGACCTTTTCCCAGGCCGGGCGGCCGTTGACGAACTTGTCTTCCAGTACCCATTGCACGAAGGGTTCGCAGACCACCGGCCAGGCGTCGTCGACGGCGTGTTTGTCCGCCAGTTGCAGGCGATGCGCGGTGCTGGTCATCGGTGTGATGCGGTCGACCATGGCGTTGGGGAAGCTGACGTTGGCGTCGATCCAGTCGCGCAGGTCCGGATCCAGCAACGCGGTGAAGGCCAGCAGCGCCTTGCGGGTAACCGCGCCGTTGTGCGGCAGGTTATCGCAGGACATCACGGTAAACGCCGGAATGCCCGCCGAACGCCGTCTGGCCAGCGCCGCACAGAGGAAACCGAACACGGTTTTCGGCTGTTGCGGGTACGTCAGGTCGTGCTGAATCTGCGGCAGGTGCGCCATGAACTCGCCGTTGCTGTCATCGATGCAATAACCGCCCTCGGTGATGGTCAGCGAAACGATGCGGATCTGCGGATCGGCGAGTTTGTCGATCAGCACCTGGGCACTGTCCTCGGCCAGCAGCATGTCGCGGATCGCGCCGATGACGCGGACTTCGGTGTCGTCGCTGTCGCCGAGTTCGAACAGGGTGAACAGGTAGTCCTGCTCCTTGAGATCGTCACGGGCACGGCGGTCTTCGGCGCGCAGGCCGACGCCGCAAATCGCCCAGTCCAGCGCTTCGCCGGTGTTCATCAGCGCATCGGTGTAATACGCCTGATGCGCGCGATGGAAGCCGCCGACGCCAATGTGAGCGATGCCCTGGCGTGTGTCGCTGAGGCTGTAGGCCGGCAGTTTCACTTCGGCGGCCAGGCGGTTGAGGTTTTGCTTGTTCAGTTTCATCGGGTCAGTCTCGAAATCAGGCGGCCGCGCGCAGCGGGCGGGTCAGCGCCACGCCGTCGGCATCGAACAGATGGCAGTGGGCAGCGTCCAGGTGCAGGTTCAGTTGTTCGCCGTAACGGCTCGCCAGATCACCGCGCACGCGCATGGTCAGGGCTTCGCCGGCGTTGGTCTTGACGTGGCAGAAGGTGTCGCTGCCCAGACGTTCGCTGACGTCGGCGGTGACTTGCAGGGTGCAGTCGCCCGCTTGCGCCAGTTCCAGATGTTCCGGACGAATGCCCAGGGTCACGGCGCTGCCGACGCTCAGGTTCGCCGCATTGAACGGCAGGGTGATGCGGGTGCCGGCGTCCAGCGAGACTTCGCAGCTCGCGCCATCGATCCGGGCGATCTTGCCTTTTAGGAAGCCCATTTTTGGCGTGCCGAGGAAACCGGCGACGAACAGATTGGCGGGGTTGTGATACAGCTCCAGCGGCGAGCCGACCTGCTCGATCTTCCCGCCATTGAGCACCACGACTTTGTCGGCCATGGTCATGGCTTCGACCTGATCGTGGGTCACGTAGATCATGGTTGCTTTCAAGTCTTTGTGCAGGCGCAGCAACTCCAGGCGCATCTGCACTCGCAGGGCGGCGTCGAGGTTGGACAGCGGTTCGTCGAACAGGAAAATTTTCGGGTTGCGCACGATCGCCCGGCCGATGGCCACGCGTTGACGCTGGCCGCCGGACAACTGCTTCGGTTTGCGCTCGAGCATCGGCCCGAGTTCGAGAATGCGCGCCGCTTCGCCGACTTTTTTCTCAACTTCGGCTTTCGGTACGCCGGCGAGGTCGAGGGCGAACGACATGTTTTTCTTCACCGTCATGTGCGGGTACAAGGCGTAGGTCTGGAACACCATCGCCAGATCGCGCTTGGCCGGACTGACTTCGGTGATGTCGCGCCCGTCCAGTTCGATGGTGCCGCCGCTGACTTCTTCAAGGCCTGCGATCAGTCTCAGCAGGGTGGATTTGCCGCAGCCCGACGGGCCGACGAACACCACGAATTCCTTGTCGTTCACCTCAAGGTCGATGCCCTTGATGATGGAAAAACCTTCAAAGCCTTTTTGCAGATTCTTGATTTTCAGGTTGGCCATGGTGATGGGCCTCCACAATTTTTATTCAGTTGAACCGGATGGGCTTTTCTGTAGGAGTGAGCCTGCTCGCGATGGGGCCGTGTCAGTCGACATCATTGTTGCAAGACACACCGCTATCGCGAGCAGGCTCGCTCCCACAGGGGCATTCATTTGACGGCGCCGAACGACAGGCCGCGCACCAGTTGTTTCTGGCTGATCCAGCCAAAGATCAGGATCGGCGCGCAGGCCAGGGTCGAGACAGCCGACAACTTGGCCCAGAACAAGCCTTCGGGGCTTGAGTAGGAGGCGATCAGTGCGGTCAGTGGCGCGGCTTTGGACGAGGTCAGGTTCAGCGACCAGAACGCCTCGTTCCAGCACAGGATCAGCGACAGCAGCACGGTCGAGGCCAGACCGCCCTTGGCGATCGGCAACAGTACGCGGAGCATTTCCTGGGCGAGGGTGGCGCCGTCGAGGCGGGCGGCTTCGAGGATGTCTTTGGGGATGTCTTTGAAGTAGGTGTAAACCATCCAGACCACGATCGGCAGGTTGATCAGCGTGTAGATCACGATCAGTGCGATGCGCGTGTCGAGCAGGCCGAAACTCTTGGCCAGCAGGTAGATCGGCATCAGCACGCCCACCGGCGGCAGCATCTTGGTGGAGAGCATCCACAGCAGCGTGCCTTTGGTGCGCTGGGTTTCGTAGAACGCCATCGAGTAGGCCGCCGGCACCGCGATCAGCAGGCAAAGAGCCGTGGCGCTGAAGGAAATGACCACCGAGTTCCAGGCGAAGCTGAAGTAGTCGCTGCGCTCGTTGATGTGCAGGTAGTTCTCCAGCGTCGGCGTGAAGATGAACTGCGGCGGCGTGGCGAAGGCGTCGATTTCGGTCTTGAAACTGGTCAGCACCATCCAGAAGATCGGGAAGAAAATGATGATCGCGATGGCCCAGGCCAGCGTGCCGAGCAGCAGGCTTTGCAGCCGGCGGGATTGTTGGAGAGTCATGGCAGGCCTCAGGCTTTGTCAGTCAGGTTTTTGCCGATCATCCGCACCAGAATGATCGCGGCGATGTTGGCGATGACCACGGCGATCAGGCCGCCGGCCGAGGCCATGCCGACGTCGAACTGCACCAGCGCCTGGTTGTAGATCAGGTAGGCAAGGTTGGTCGACGCATAGCCGGGGCCACCGTTGGTGGTGGTGAAGATTTCGGCGAACACCGACAGCAGGAAGATGGTTTCGATCATCACCACCACGGCAATCGGGCGTGCCAGGTGCGGCAGGGTCAGGTGCCAGAAGATCGCGACAGGGCCGGCGCCGTCGAGGCGGGCGGCTTCTTTCTGTTCCTGGTCGAGGGACTGCATGGCGGTCATCAGGATCAAGATCGCGAAGGGCAGCCATTGCCACGAGACAATGATGATGATCGACAGCAGCGGGTAGTGAGCGAGCCAGTCCACCGGTTGCGCGCCGAACAGTTTCCAGATGTAGGCTAGGATCCCGGACACCGGGTGGAAAATCAGGTTCTTCCAGATCAGCGCACCGACCGTGGGCATGATGAAGAACGGCGAAATCAGCATCACTCGCACGATGCCGCGACCGAAGAACTCGCTGGCCTCCAGCAGCGCACTGATCAATACGCCGAACACCACGCTGATCAGCAGCACGCTGCCTACCAGCAGCAACGTGTTGGTGGCGCCGGGCATGAAGCCGGAGTCGGTCAGGAAGTAGGTGAAGTTTTCCAGCCCGACGAATTCGTTGGTGCCCGGGTCGAGCAGGTTGTAGCGGATCATCGAGAAATAGACGGTCATGCCCAGCGGCACGATCATCCACAGCAGCAACAGGGCTACCGAAGGGCTGACCAGAAACCAGCCGGGATTGGCCACGCGGCTTTTGCGCCGGGGCTGCGACAGGTCGATGTGGGCTTTGGCAGTTGAAGTATTCATGGTGATCACAACCGAGTCATACAGACCTATGGAGATCCCCTGTGGGAGCGAGCTTTGCGAGTTACTTCGGGTAACCCGCGCGCTTCATCTCGCGTTCGGTGGTTTGCTGGGCAGCGGTCAACGCCTGGTCGACCGTGGTCTGGCCGATCAGCGCCGCCGAGAACAGCTTGCCGACCTGGGTGCCCACGCCCTGGAATTCAGGAATGGTCACCAGCTGGATGCCGATATACGGCACAGGTTTGAGGGACGGTTTGCTCGGATCAGCCGCTTTCAGCGATTCCAGCGTGACCTTGGCAAACGGCGCGGCGCTCATGTACGCGTCGCTGTAGGTCGAGGCGCGGGTGCCCGGCGGTACGTTGGCGATGCCGTCGGTCTTGGCGACCAGTTCGCCGTACTCCTTGGAGGTGGCCCATGCGCTGAACTCTTTGGCAGCATCCTTGGCCTTGGAGCTGGTCGGGATCGCCAGCGCCCACGAGTACAGCCACGCCGAGCCTTTGTCGGTGACCTGATGCGGCGCGTAAGTGAAGCCGACGTGATCAGCGACCTTGCTCTGGGTCTTGTCGGTGACAAACGAACCGGCGACGCTGGCATCGACCCACATTGCGCATTTGCCGCTGTTGAACAGAGCGAGGTTTTCGTTGAAACCGTTGCTGGAGGCGCCCGGTGGGCCGGATTTCTTCATGGTTTCGACGTAGAAATTCAGCGCGTTTTTCCACTCCGGACCGTTGAATTCCGGTTTCCACTGCTCATCGAACCAGCGCGCGCCGTAGGCGTTGGCCACGGTGGTAATCAGCGCGATATTTTCACCCCAGCCGGCCTTTCCGCGCAGGCAGATGCCGTACTGCTCCTTGTCCTTGTGGGTGAGCTTTTCGGCGAAGCCGGCGATCTGTTCCCAGGTCGGACGCTCCGGCATAGTCAGGCCGGCTTCCTTGAACAGATCGGTGCGGTAATAGGTGATCGAGCTTTCGGCGTAGAACGGCAGGGCGTACAGCGAACCCTTGACCGACAGGCCTTCGCGCACCGACGGGAACACATCGTCGAGGGCGTAATTGGCCGGCAGATCCTTCATCGGCTCGAGCCAGCCTTTTGCACCCCAGAGAGCGGCTTCGTACATGCCGATGGTCAACACGTCGAACTGCCCGCCCTGAGTGGCGATGTCGGTGGTCAGGCGCTGGCGCAGGACGTTTTCTTCGAGCACCACCCAGTTCAACTTGATATCCGGATGCTCGGTCTCGAAAGTCTTCGAGAGCTTTTGCATGCGGATCATGTCGCTGTTGTTGACGGTGGCGATGGTCAGGGTCTGGGCGCCAAGGCTGACGCTGCTGAGGGTCATGCAGGTGAGGGCCAGCAGAGCTTTTGCAGTGGGTTGCATCGTGCACTCCTTTTCTGCACCCGGTGGGGACAGAAGGACAGTTATTGTTTTTGTGTTCTTCCGGCGGGGGAAGAATGTGCGCTGATTACAGCCTTCTAACGCAGGGCTGACAAATCATCCCTAGCACTTGAATCGATACTTTTTTGCACTCTGGAATCGCGAGGTAAACGGAGGGAAGGGCATTTCAGAAGGGCGGCAGGCATGAAACCGTACAGGTTTTGCCCGGTCAGCCGTGGTTTTGTTCGGTCAGGCGCTGCACGACCAGTCGCCGATAATGCGAAGGCGTCATGCCTTTGAGTTGCTGAAAGCGCCGATTGAAATTGGAAATATTGTTGAAGCCCGACTCAAAACACACATCGGTCACCGGCTTGTCGCCATCCGCCAACAGCTCGCAGGATTTGCTGATGCGCAGGCGATTGACGAACTCGATGAAGTTGCGCCCGGTGGCCTGCTTGAACACGCGGCTGAAATAAGTAGGCTTCATGCCCAGGTATTCGGCGACTTCCTCTAGCGGCAACTCGCGCGCGTAGTGGGCGAAGATGTAATCCACCGCGCGGTTGGTTCGGTCAATATTGTGCTCATCGGCCAGTTGCGGGGTGGTTGCGCCTGAAAGCAATTGGTAGTCGTCGCAGGCCGCCAACAGCTCCATCAGGATGAAAAAATGCCCGAGACGGGTGATGCCGCTTGAATCGGCGATGCGTTGCATCAGGGTCATGGCCTGACGAATCGTTTGCGGCGAACGGAATTCAATACCGTACTGCGCACGTTCCAGCAAGGGCGCCAAAGTCTTGAGCTCGGCGAACACCTGATGACCGCTTTCGAACAACTCATCGGTGAAATTGACCAGCATGTCGCGCTTTTCGACGACTTCGTCTTCCGCCACCTGGCTGATCCAGTTGTGCGGCAGATTAGGGCCGGTGAGAAACAGGGTTTGCGGGTAGAAGTTGCCGATGTAGTCGCCGATGAACACCTTGCCCGAACTGGCCACGATCAGGTGCAGTTCGTATTCCTTGTGAAAATGCCAGCGGACCAGCGGGCAGGGGAAACCATGCTGACGGTAGATGATGGATAACCCGTTGTGGTCATCCATCAGCTCGTAAGAGGGGTCGGTCACGCGGGCTGTTCGGGTCATGACGGGGCACTTTTATTGTAATCGCCCGGTGATCATGCCTTTTTCTCAACCGGTAGCGCCAGTTTCCATAGCGCGTTGGCGCGCCTTCATCAAATTGGCAATTCGGCAGAACTCCACCAGGTTCGATTCCTCAATGAAGTCGACATTGATGATGTTGCACTTCAATGCCCAGTCACTTTTATCCAGGTCGAACCATTCGTTCAACTCTGCATGGATATCAACAGGGCCGCCCAGTGCGGTATAGCTGGTGGCGGACAAGGACCACGGGCGCCAGGTGTCTGGCGGGTTTTGCAGGACACTGCCGATGAACTCCCTTAACTCGCCGGGCGAGGTGATTCCATTGCCAGTCCACTTATGGCTGATATACCCATGGAAAATGTTGTAATCAAGTTTCTGGTGTGATGCGGCGGCGGCAAACACTCGCTGTTGCGTGCTGGCATGTTTCAGTTCGCGCAGGTTCATGGGGGCGTTGTTGCGTGGGATCAGACGATGACCCAGAAAGTTGCTGATCATTTTGTTGAAATAATCATAGTCGAAGTCGTTGCCGTCCAGACTGTGAAAGTCGAGAACAATAAACTCTTCTGGATTTTTCTGCAGGAATAACTCTACGTCGTTGACCAGTTGCGCCAATGTCCGAGAGTTTCGATGCCCGTTATGGTGAGCGACGAATCGTTTGGGGCCTTCGGCACTGGCTTCATGGGCCAGGCGAATATCAAGGGCTCTGGAACCCCGATGCAGTTGGGCGTAGAAGGTATCGTGCTGGCATGCCAGCCAATGCCTTGGAGGGCCAAAAAAAGGGTAGTCAGCGCGCCAGTCACTGCCCGCGTTGTGTGTGCCGGGCAACGTTAGTTCATTAATGGTCAACGTATCAATGGCGGGCGTTGTCCCCATCCAATTATGAGTGCTCATGTATGCATCCTGCATGATTATAAAAATTAGTCATCACCGTTAGTTGTTCGGGATGACACTTGCAGGATGGTTATAGCGCTCGCTTTTCTATTTTGCCAAGCGGAGAGTTTATATAAATTGTTGATGATTGTTTTTATAACCCTCCAGGATTGTTACTTGTTCTGATTTTTTGCCTCGATCCACTGCGCCATATATTGGGTGCTCTTGTGTGAGTGGTGGCGCAACATGCTGCCAATAAAATTGTTTTTTCTAAGTTGTGCCTGATGTTTGCGGCAATATTCTATTTTCTCAATCAGGGCCGGCCCATGAAGTGCGTGTTGATAGCGCTCGCGCAAGAGTCTGTTTCCCTGAGCTTGAGCTGTTTGCCAAAGAGCTTCGTCCTTATAGAGTTGAACCGCTGCATCGGCGAACGCTTGTGCCGTCTGAGTGACAGCTCCCGGCCAGGGATGATCTGCGTGCATACCCTCGGCACCGATCGGCGTTGTAACGCTGGGCGTGCCACAGATCATGGCATCGACCAGCTTGCCCTTGATCCCGGCACCGAAACGCAGCGGTGCCAGGCAGACCCGGGCGTCAGACATGACCTGCAACGCGTCTGGCGCCCAGTTCATGATGTGAAAACCTTGTGCGGCATTGTGCAAGGCCGCTGCCTTGGGTGGCGTGTAGGCGCCATAAATATGCAACTGGGCTTTGGGGAGCTGTTCGCGGACGAGAGGCCAGAGGGTCGTTTTCATCCACAAAACGGCATCCCAGTTTGGTGCATGGCGGAAATTGCCGATGCTGAGGAAGTTCGCGCGCTCTTCGAATGTTTTCGGCGGGATGCGGGCCGGTTCGACCATCAACGGGCACCAGTGCAGCAGTTCGGGCGGCAACTTGAATTGCTGCACCAGCAACTCGATTTCCACCGGCGAGATCATCAGGTTCAGATCGCAGCGGTAAAGTGCGGCGATCTCGCGCCTGGCCAGGTCGGTGTCAGCCATCAGCTCGAACTCTTCGGCCAGCGCCGGAGCAAACAGCTGATCGAAGTCGTTGGCGTCATCGCTGAGTTTGAGGCGATCCTTTAAACGCTGATGCCGGGCATGCCGCAGGCTTTGCAGGTCGGAAGTCTCCAGAACGCGCAACGCGTCGGGACAGTGTTTCTCCACGCGCCAGCCAAACTGTTCTTCGATCATGAACTGGTCGAACAGTACGATATCCGGCTTCAGTTCACTGATGAACGAGTCGAAACTGCTGTTGTTCAGCTCGATCGGCACGGTGCTGATACCCAACGCGCCAAGATCGGCTGGGTGTTCACCGACGCCGGCAGGGCTGGCAAAGGTGATTTGCCAGCCGTGTCGCAGGAATGTGTCGAGAATCTGCATGACATGCCCGCTGGCAGCGGATGAGCGAGGCTCGGGCCAGACGTAACCAATGACGAGGACTTTGGTTGCGGGCTGACTCATGAAAAACGATTCCTGGAACGAGGGGAGACGAAAAAAAAGCGCGCGAATTAGAACATATCGCACACGGTTTGATCCGTTTTTCTCAGCGCCGTGCCTGAGTCAGACTGATTCGCAACAAGCCTACTGACCCAGAACCGCTTTGACCTTGTCGCGCAATTGATCGATGGAAAACGGTTTGCCGATTACATGCATATCTGCGGGAACTTCAATGGTCTCGGCATAACCGCTGGCAAACAGAATCGGCAAAGCGGACCGCAAGTTACGCGCCTCGGTAGCTAACTGGCGGCCATCCATGATCGGCAGGCCGACGTCGGTCATCATCAGGTCGATGTGCTGATTCACATCCTTGAGGATTTCGAGCGCCTGCTCACTGCCGTCCGCTTCCAGAACCTTGAACTCCAGTTCCTCCAGCACATCGACGATCAGCATGCGCACGATGGCGTCGTCTTCGACTACAAGGATGGTGGACTCTGTGCTGGACATGATGGCGGCTCTCAAGGGTGAATTTTTATGGCGCCGGTCGATCGAAATTGCCGGGCTCTTGCATGAGTAAGTGGCGCATAGCCACAAGTTCCCGAATGGATACAAAAAAGCATAGGCGCATACGGGCGGGCAAGGATAACCGTTGGCTTGAGATCCTTCGCAGGCAAATGTGGGAAAACAGTGCTAAAGCTGTGAGAAAAATGGATCCATGCCGCCGTTTTGGGGCAAACTCCCTGGTTTTCAACAGTTCGACAAGGCTGCCACATGTCCTCTCCGTCTTCGGTTGATGAGCAACGGTTTCGCAAACTTCTGAGTCGCAATATCAGCCTGCCTCTGGGTGTGGGCGCGATCAGTGCCGTGTTCTTCGCCTCGCTGATCAGCTATCTGCTATCGGTGATCCAGTGGGTTGAGCACACCGACCGGGTGATCAATAACGCCAATGAGGCGGTGAAACTCACAGTCGATCTGGAAACCGGCATGCGCGGGTTTCTGCTCAGTGGCGACGAGCACTTTCTGGATCCATATGAAACCGCCAAGCCGCGGATTGCCGTAGCACTCAACACCTTGCTTGAACTGACTGCCGATAACCCGGTGCAGACCGACCGCTTGCGCCGTCTTCAAGCCTTGCAGACCGAATGGGCGACCTACGCGCAGTCGATGATCGACCTGCAACGTGCCAGCGGCGATTACAAGGCAGCAGTGAAGGCCGGGCGTGGCAAACGCCTGACCGACGAAATCCGCAAGCAGTTCGAGGACGTGATCGAGACTGAGCAACTGTTGCGCACTACCCGCAATGAAGATGTCCGGCGCACGACGATCTGGAGCATCAGCCTGTATCTGCTGTTCATCGCCGGTATCAGTGGTTTGCTGGCCTATATTGGCCGGCGTGATCTGGTCAATCTGTCCCAGAGTTACGGCGCAACGCTGGCGGCGCAAGAGGCCAGCGCCCAGCGACTGGAACAGCAAGCGTGGCTACGCACCGGGCAGACCCAACTGGCGGAGCAGGTGCTGGGGCAACTGACGCTGAATCTGCTGGGGCGCAATATTCTGCAATTTTGCGCCCGTTACCTCGGTAGCGCAGTCGCCGCGCTGTATGTCCGCGAAGAACACGGTGGCTTGAAACGTGTGGCGAGCTACGGTTTCTCCCGCGATCAGGAAGAACTGCAACAATCGATTTACAGCGATGAGGGCATTGTCGGGCAGGTCGCCCAGCAGGCGCATCTCATTCGTCTCGACTCGGTGCCGTCCGACTACTTCAAGGTCAGCTCCGGGCTCGGCGAAGGCTTGCCACGCAGCGTGCTCGTGGTGCCAACCAGCGATGACGACCGGGTCAACGGTGTGATCGAGCTCGGTTTCCTGCGGCCGCTCACTGACCGTGATGTCGCGTTGCTGGAACTGATCGCCGGCAACATCGGCACCTCCATTGAAGCGGCGCGTTATCGTCAGCGCTTGCAGGAAGTGCTGGCCGAGACCCAGCAACTCAACGAAGAATTGCAGGTGCAGCAGGAAGAGCTGAAAACCGCCAACGAAGAACTGGAAGAACAGTCGCGGATCCTCAAGGAATCCCAGGCGCATCTGGAAACCCAGCAGGTCGAACTGGAGCAGACCAACGAGCAACTGGCCGAGCAGGCCCAGACCCTGGCCGAGCAGCGCGATGCCATGGATCAGAAGAACACCGAGCTCAATCAGGCCCAGGTACAGCTCGAAGAGCGCGCCGAAGAGTTGCAGCGTTCGAGCAAATACAAATCCGAGTTCCTCGCCAACATGTCCCACGAACTGCGCACCCCGCTGAACAGTTCGCTGATCCTGGCCAAGCTGCTGGCGGAAAACCCGCAGGAAAACCTTAGCGCCGAGCAGGTCAAGTTTGCCGAGTCGATCTACTCCGCCGGCAACGATCTGCTCAACCTGATCAACGACATTCTCGACATTTCCAAGGTGGAAGCCGGCAAACTCGAAGTGGTGCCGGAGAACACCAGCGTCGCGCGGTTGGCCGACGGCCTGCGCAGCGTGTTCGAACCGCTGGCGGCGGACAAGAAGCTGACCTTCAACGTCGAGTTGCAGCCCGATGCACCGATCACCCTGTTCACCGACCGCCAACGTCTGGAGCAAGTGATCAAGAACCTGCTGTCCAACGCCGTGAAATTCACCGAGCACGGCACGGTCAGCCTGACCATCGCCGGCCAGCCGGACGACCGCATTGCCTTCATTGTGCGCGACTCGGGGATCGGCATCGCGGCGGATCAGCAGGAAAGCATTTTCGAAGCCTTCCGCCAGGCCGACGGCACCACCAACCGCAAATACGGTGGTACCGGTCTGGGCCTGTCGATTTCCCGGGATCTGGCGACGTTGCTGGGTGGTTCGATCAGCGTCAGCAGCGCGCCAGGGCAGGGCAGTGCCTTCACCCTGGTGTTGCCGCAGCAATACCGCGAACCGGGTGACGCGCCGGTAGCGCCGTTGACCTTCAGCCCGCCGGCGTCCGCGCCGGTCATTGCACCTGTCGCAGCGGTTTCGCCTCTGGCGCCTGCCGACATCCCGCGCTTCAACGATGACCGCAACAAGGCGCCGTTCAATACCCGCTGCATTCTGGTGGTGGAAGACGAGCCTAATTTCGCCCATATCCTCTATGACCTGGCCCATGAGCTGGGTTACCAGTGCCTGGTCGCCCATGGCGCCGACGAAGGATACGACCTGGCAAAAGAGTTCGTGCCGGACGCGATCCTGCTGGACATGCGCCTGCCGGATCACTCGGGGCTGACCGTTCTGCAACGCCTGAAAGAGCACGCCGAAACCCGGCACATTCCGGTGCACGTGATTTCCGTGGAAGACCGCGTCGAAGCCGCGATGCACATGGGCGCCATTGGCTATGCGGTCAAACCGACCACGCGCGAAGAGCTCAAGGACGTGTTCGCCCGCCTCGAAGCCAAGCTGACCCAGAAGGTCAAACGCGTGTTGCTGGTCGAGGACGACGATCTGCAACGGGAAAGCATTGCCCGCCTGATCGGCGACGATGACATCGAAATCACCGCCGTCGGTCTGGCGCAAGACGCGCTGGAGCTGCTGCGCACGACGATTTTCGATTGCATGGTCATCGACCTGAAGCTGCCGGACATGCTCGGCAACGATCTGCTCAAGCGCATGTCCACCGAGGACATCTGCTCGTTCCCGCCGGTCATCGTCTACACCGGACGCAACCTGACCCGCGACGAAGAGGCGGATCTTCGCAAGTATTCGCGGTCGATCATCATCAAGGGCGCACGCTCGCCGGAGCGTCTGCTGGACGAGGTCACACTCTTTCTGCACAAAGTCGAATCGCAGTTGTCCCATGAACGGCAGAAGATGCTCAAGACCGCGCGCAGCCGCGACAAGGTCTTCGAGGGTCGCAAAGTGCTGCTGGTGGACGACGATGTGCGCAACATCTTCGCCCTGACCAGCGCGCTGGAAACCAAGGGTGCAGTCGTGGTGATCGGCCGTAACGGTCGTGAAGCGATTGAAAAACTGAATGAAGTCGAGGACATCGACCTGGTGCTGATGGACGTGATGATGCCGGAAATGGATGGCTTCGAAGCCACCATGGAAATCCGCAAGGATCCGCGCTGGCGCAAGCTGCCGATCATCGCGGTGACGGCCAAGGCCATGAAGGACGATCAGGAGCGCTGCCTGCAGGCGGGCGCCAATGATTACCTGGCCAAGCCCATCGACCTGGATCGCCTGTTCTCGCTGATTCGTGTGTGGTTGCCGAAGATGGAACGCATTTAGTGGAAAGCCGTTATTCCGTAGAACGAAACAGCGAAATCGAATTGCGCTTGCTGATCGAGGCGATTTACCTCAAGTACAGCTATGACTTTCGCGATTACTCCGGCGCTTCGATCAAGCGCCGGGTGCAGCACGCGTTGAGTCAGTTCGAGTGTGCGACCATCTCGGCCTTGCAGGAGAAAGTCCTGCACGATCCGACCGCGTTCATGCAATTGCTGCAACTGCTGACGATCCCGGTCAGCGAGATGTTCCGCGATCCATCGCATTTCCTGGCAATCCGCCAAGAGGTGGTACCACTGCTCAAAACGTATCCTTCGATCAAGATCTGGATCGCGGGATGCAGCACCGGCGAAGAGGTCTACTCGATGGCGATCCTGCTGCGTGAAGAGGGTCTGCTCGACCGCACGATCATCTACGCCACCGACATCAACCCGCGCTCGCTGGACAAGGCCAAGCAGGGGATCTTTTCGATGGAGAATGTGCGTGCCTACACCGCGAACTATCAGCAGGCTGGCGGCCAGCGTTCGTTCGCCGATTACTACACTGCAGCATACGGCTACGCGATTTTCGACAAGAGCCTGTGTGAAAACGTGACCTTCGCCGATCACAGCCTGGCGACCGATAGTGTATTCTCCGAAACTCAATTGATTTCATGTCGTAACGTGTTGATTTACTTCAACAAAAAACTTCAGGATCGAGCGTTTGGGTTGTTCCATGAATCGTTGTGTCATCGTGGATTCCTGGTCCTGGGCAGTAAGGAAACGCTGGATTTTTCCAGCTACGCCGACCAGTTCGAGCCCTTGGTGAAACAAGAACGGATTTATCGCAAATCATGAACAACGCAGCGGATTTGCCTCGGATCGAGGCGATTGTGGTCGGGGCTTCCGCCGGTGGCGTCGAGGCGCTGCTGGCGATGCTCGGTTCGCTGCCCGCCGGATTCAGGCTGCCGATCATCGTCGTGCTGCACTTGCCGGAGGAGCGGCGCAGCCAGCTCGCCGATGTGTTCGCCCGTCGCCTGGTGTTGCCCGTTGCTGAAGCTGTCGACAAACAGGACATCAGCCCGGGCACGGTGTATTTCGCGACGCCGGGGTATCACTTGTCGGTGGAACAGGATCGCAGTCTGTCTCTGAGTCTTGAGGACCGCATTCATCACTCGCGTCCCTCGATCGATTACCTGTTCGAATCCGCCGCCGATGTTTATGGCCCGGCGTTGGCTGGCGTTCTGCTGACCGGCGCCAACCACGATGGTGCGAGGGGGCTGGCGCAGGTCAAACGTCACGGCGGACTGACCATCGTTCAGGACCCCGAGGACGCTCAGGTGGCAACCATGCCTCGGGCCGCCCTGAAGACTCATCAACCGGATTACATACTTCCCATCCACGGCATCAGCCGTCTGCTGGTCGAGCTGGAACGAATCGCATGCTGAGTAATATTCAAGCCAAACTGCTGATCGTCGACGATCTGCCGGAGAACCTGTTGGCTCTCGAAGCGCTGATCAAGCGCGAAGACCGAACTGTCTACAAGGCGCTATCGGCTGACGAAGCGTTGTCGCTGTTACTGCAGCACGAGTTCGCCATGGCCATTCTCGACGTGCAGATGCCCGGCATGAACGGCTTCGAGCTCGCCGAGTTGATGCGCGGCACCGAGAAAACCAAGAACATCCCGATCATCTTCGTCAGCGCTGCCGGCCGTGAACTGAATTATGCGTTCAAGGGCTATGAAAGCGGTGCGGTGGATTTCCTGCACAAACCGCTGGATATCCATGCGGTGAAGAGCAAGGTCAATGTCTTCGTCGACCTCTACCGCCAGAGCAAGGCAATGAAACAGCAGGTCGAAGCCCTGGAGCAGAGCCGTCGCGAACAGGAAGCGCTGTTGCAGCAACTGCAAAGCACCCAGGGAGAACTGGAGCAGGCGGTGCGCATGCGTGACGATTTCATGTCGATCGTCGCCCACGAAGTGCGTACGCCGCTCAACGGCCTTATCCTCGAGACCCAACTGCGCAAGATGCATCTGGCCCGGGACAACGCCGCCGCGTTCACCCTCGACAAGATGCACGCCATGGTGGATCGCGACGAGCGCCAGATCAAAAGCCTGATCCGCCTGATCGAGGACATGCTCGACGTATCTCGGATCCGCACCGGCAAACTGTCGATCCGGCCGAGTCGCTTCGATCTTGCGCAACTGGTCGGCACTCTGCTGGAGAACTTCGCGCAGCAGATCGAAGCGGCCGAGACAGAAGTGACCTTTACGGCAACCGAGCCGGTGGAAGGGCAGTGGGACGAATTCCGCATCGAGCAAGTCGTGTCGAACCTGCTGACCAACGCGTTGCGTTATGGCGGCAAAAGTCCGATCCAGGTAAGGGTCTATCGCGAAGGCGATGAAGCACGGGTCGAAGTTCAGGACCAGGGCATCGGCATCAGCGAGGAGAACCAGAAACGCATTTTTCAGCAGTTCGAACGGGTCTCCGCCAAGACGGTAGTGGCCGGCCTCGGACTGGGTCTGTTCATTTCCGAGCAGATCGTCGCCGCCCATGGCGGTTCCATCGTCGTCGAAAGCAGGATCAACGAGGGCGCCCTGTTTCGCGTTTGTCTGCCGCTCCAGGAAAACGGCAAAACAAACGCAACCTCTGAGTGACCACACGGTCGTATCAGCAGCTATTGACCGAACAAAGGCTTCCCATGAGCGTAGATGCACAAGATGTAGTACTCGTCGTCGAGGACGAACCGGTGATCCTGATGGTCCTGACCGATTATTTGTCAGGCCAGGGCTATCGCGTATTGCAGGCCGAAAACGGCGAGCAGGCGTTCGAGATTCTGGCGAGCAAGCCGCATCTGGATATGTTGATTACTGATTTTCGCTTGCCTGGCGGGATCTCCGGCGTGCAGATCGCCGAACCTGCCGTCAAATTGCGCCCTGATCTGAAAGTGATCTTCATCAGCGGCTACCCACAGGAAATACGCGAAACCGGCAGCCCGATCACGCGCCGGGCGCCAATCCTGGAAAAACCGTTCGATCTGGATGTGTTGCAGGAAAAGATTCAGGAACTGCTGGCCTGAGGCGTCAACCGCCTCAGTTCTTGATCATCTCCCGCACCTTGGCCGTCAACAGGTCGAAGGTGAACGGCTTGGTGATCATCTGCATGCCGGGATCGAGAAAGCCGCCACGAACGGCGGCGTGTTCGGCATAACCTGTGATGAACAGGACCTTCAAGTCAGGCCGGTATTGCCGGCCGATCTCCGCCAGTTGCCGTCCGTTCATGCCTGGCAGGCCGACGTCGCTGATCAACAGATCAATGCGCTGAGCCGAGTCAAGAATGGGCACGGCGCCGTCAGCATCGGCGGCTTCGACAAACCCGTAACCCAATTCACTCAATACTGCACTGACCAGCACGCGCACGGCCGGGTCGTCTTCGACGATCAGTACGGTTTCGCCTTCCACGGCGTCCGGCGCCTGTTCCGCGTCAGTGGGTGCGTGAGGCAGTGATTCGCCCTGGAATCGCGGTAGATAGAGTTTGACCGTGGTGCCCTGATCGATCTTGCTGTCGATCGACACATGACCACCGGATTGCTTGCTGAAACCGTAGATCATGGACAGGCCCAGCCCGGTGCCCTGACCAATCGGTTTGGTAGTGAAAAACGGGTCGAACGCGCGATTGATCACGCTTTCCGGCATGCCGCAGCCATTGTCTGTCACGCTCAATACGACGTAATCACCGGGTTCAAGATTGCTATAGGTCGCGGTGTAGTCTCGATCCAGCACTTGATTGCCCGTCTCGACCAACAGATTGCCGCCGTCTGGCATCGCGTCGCGTGCGTTGATCACCAGGTTGAGCAGGGCGCTTTCCAGTTGATTGGGGTCAGCCTCAGCGACCCACAATTGTTCGTGCAGGCGCATGTCCAGCCGAATGCTTTCGTTGAGGCTGCGTTGCAGCAGTTCGCCCATCGACTGCACCAGATCGTTCATCTGTACAGCTTTGGAGTCCAGCGACTGACGACGGGAAAACGCCAGCAGACGATGGGTCAAGCCGGCGGCGCGGTTGGCGGAAGTCACTCCGAGATCGATCAGGCTGTCGAGGTCATCGGTGCGGCCTCGGGCCAGTCGCCGGCGCAGCAATTCCAGGCTACCGATAATGCCGGTCAGCATGTTGTTGAAGTCGTGGGCGATGCCGCCGGTGAGCTGGCCAACCGCTTCCATCTTCTGCGACTGGCGCAGGGCTTCCTCGTTGTGCCGAAGCTGAGCAGTGCGCTCTTCGACTTGTTGCTCGAGGGTTTCCAGGGTCGATTGCAGGCGCCGTTCGCTTTCACTCAGGTCGATCAGGCGGTCGCGGGCCTCGTACTGTCGTCGTCGCCCGCGCAGGGCGGTGGAGATCAGGCTGACCAGCGTCGCGGGGTGAAAAGGGCGCTCGAGAAACGTCACGTTGCCCAACAGTTTGCTGAGCCGCGACGAAGGGCCTTGTTCGGATCCGCCGTGATGGGTGAGCAAAACGATTGGCAAGTCAGACCACGCCGGTTGTTGCTCCAGATACAGCAGCAGGCGTTCGAGTTCCGGACCATTAAGGGCCTCGGCAGCGATCAGCAACAAACCGGCGCCGGGCTCAAGTTCGCTGCACAGGGTGGCCAGATCGGGCGTGATCAGGCCACCGTAACCGGCCTCGTTGAGGATCATCAACGCAACCTGACTGTCGCGCCCAAGCGGCGCCAGGATCAGCGCGCGTTCCGACAGGGGTACGGTGACGGTCACAAGTTGTCATCCTTGAGCAGCGGATTGCTCGCGCCGAGGTAGGTAGGGACGCCGCGCAGCACGCCCTGGAAGGCTTCCAGCGGTTCACCGATGGTCATGCCTTGCGTGGAAATGCGGTATTCGCGAATGGTTGATTCGTGGCTGCCGGTACGCTTCTTGATGATCGAAATCGCCCGCCGAACCTTGCCGACCGCTTCAAAGTAGCGCAGCAGAATCACCGTGTCGGCAAGATAAGTGATGTCGACCGGGGCCTGCATGTCGCCGACCAGCCCGTGCTGGGCGACGGTCATGAACGTGGCGGCGCCCTTGCGGTTCAGGTACAGCAACAGTTCGTGCATGTGCAGTACCAGCGCGTTTTCTTCCGGCATCGCCGCCTGATAACCGTTGATGCTGTCGATCACCACGGTCTTGATGTCACCTTCATCAACACAGCGTCGCACCCGGTGGGAGAACTCGCCGGGCGACAGTTCAGCGGCGTCCACCTGTTCGATCAGCAGATTGCCCGTGGCCTGCAGGGCCTTGAGATCGATACCGATGTTTTTCATGCGTTCGAACAGCAGCCCCAGTTCTTCGTCGAAAATGAACAGGGCGGCTTTTTCACCACGGGCCACGGCTGCTGCGGCGAAAATCATGGTGATCAAGGATTTGCCTGTCCCCGCCGGGCCCAGAATCAGGGTGCTGGAGCCGGTCTCGATGCCGCCACCGAGCAAGGCGTCCATTTCCTTGATGCCGCTGGACAGTTGCAGGCGTGGGTAATCGCCCCGGTGCTCCGCCGCCACCAGACGCGGGAAGACGTGTACGCCATCGCCCATGATGGTGAAGTCGTGGAAGCCGCCCCGGTATTTCTGCCCTCGGTACTTGATCACTCGCACCCGCCGGCGCTCAGCGCCATAGTTGGGGGTCAGTTCTTCGAGACGAATCACGCCGTGAGCGACACTGTGAACGGTCTTGTCGAGGGATTCGGTGGTCAGGTCATCCAGCAGCAATACGGTAGCGTCGTAGCGCACAAAGTAATGCTTGATCGCCAGAATCTGTCGACGGTAGCGCAGGGAGCTTTGCGCCAGCAGGCGGATCTCCGACAGGCTGTCGAGCACGACCCGGGTGGGTTTGAAGCGCTCGACCACTTCGAAAATCTGCTTGGTTGCTTCACCCAGCTCGAGGTCCGAGGAGTACAACAGGCTCTGCTGATGCTCGGCGTTGAGCAGGCTTTCCGGCGGAGTCAGCTCGAAAATCTCGATGTTTTCGTTCAGTTCCCAACCGTGGGATGCCGCACCCTGGCGCAATTCACGCTCGGTTTCGGACAGGGTGATGTACAACGAACGTTCGCCGGCGCGGGCGCCGGCCAGCAAAAAATGCAACGCGACTGTGGTTTTACCGGTTCCGGGCTCGCCCTCCAGCAAAAAAACGTGACTGCGGGACAAGCCACCGGCCAGGATATCGTCCAGTCCTTCGATGCCGGTGGCGGCTTTTGCACTGTTCAACGCGTTCGATGTAGACAAAAAATGCCCTCTCATGACTAGGGGAAACGAGGCAGCGGGCGCCGGACGCCGTTTGGCACTGCCTGATGACTTGACCCTTTGCCGAGACGGCGGTTCCGATTTTCTTGCGGGATGTGTCGAGAAGGCCGCTAGAGACCTTGCTGAAGGGAGGGATCGTCGGGATTCATCTGTTCGAGCTGGGCCAGCAGGATCTGTACGTTCTGCAGCTGACCGCTTTCTTTCCAGTAATTGATCAGCAGCACCCGCGCCTTGCGATCAGCCGGGTGTCGCTGGACGATTTCCTGCAACTGCTTCTGCGCCGCTTCGAGTTCTTCGGCGCTGTGCAGGGTGGTGGCAAGGTCGTAGCGGTAGTCCTTATTGTCAGGCTCGAGCTCAACGGCTTTGGACAACCCGAGCAAGGCGTACTCGCGTTGATCGTGGTGCAGCAGCCAGAGGCCCAGGGCATGTTGCAGATAAGCCGAATCGGGCTGGGCTTTCAATTGTCGGGCGAGCAATTGCCGGGCGGCGTCGCTCTGCCCCTGGCGATCGAGTACTTCGATCTGCATCACCAGCGCCGGCAGGTTGCCGGGGTCCAGGCGTAGGGTCTGATCCAGCGCTTCTTGCGCTTGCCTGAGTTCGGCGTTGTGCAGATACAGGCGCGCCAGTTGCACGTAATTGGCGGCGCTTTCCGGCTGGCTCTTGAGCGCTTGCTCCCACACGTCGATGCCTTGCTGCAACGGGGCGAAATACAGACCCAGTTGATCCGGAGACAAGCCGAGCAGGGCGTTGATCGCGGCAAAGCGTACGTTCTGATCCTCATCGTCAAGCAACGGGCCCAGCAGCAGACTGCGCTGACCGCCCGGCACCAGGCCGGTCACGCTTTTGATCGCCGCCAGCCGGACGTCCGGCGATTCGTTTTGCAGGTCGGCGTCCGCCAGCTTCAGGGCTTGCGGGCTCGGGTAGTTGGGCAGTTCGGCATGCAGCCAGACGCGCCGTTTGACCGACAGGTCCGGACGCCCCAGTTGTTGATACAAAACCCTTGCAGCACCCGGCTGGCCGGCACGAGCGGCGGCCAGTGCTTCGCTGTAACCGTGTTTGATCGCTTCCGGTACGACGGGCGCGGTGTTGCGCAAGGACAGCCATGCCACGAAGAGGACCAGCACAAGGCCGAGGCTGATGAGCAAATAGCGGCGAGACTGAGGCATGCGAATTTCCGAAACTTTCGTTTTGTAGCGGAGGTCGCAAGCTTCTGTCAGCTCGCGCCGTGAGTCAAACCCTCTGCCCGATATGGCCTACTACAGGCGTTGAATCGACCTACAGCTTGTGTCGACCCTGTTTACCGTCATGCCCTCCATGCAGTGTCTACGCTTGCAGAAGTTGTTTCGACGAGGCTTTCCATGCAATCCCTGCTTATTTATTTCAAGGCGGTGATCCACCCCAGCCAGGCAGTGCTGCTGTTTGGCTTGCGCACTATTGCCGCCGGATTGCTGACGTTGTACCTGGCGTTCCTGTTCGATCTCGATCAGCCGAAATGGTCGATCATGGCCGTGGTGATCATCAGCCAGCCACTGGCCGGGATGGCGTTGGCCCGCAGTTTCGGGCAAATCATCGGGACGACCCTTGGCGCGGTAGTGGCGGTGCTGCTGATGGCGATTTTTCCCCAGGCGCCGTTGCCATTCATCACGACCCTGGCGCTGTGGCTGGCGTTGTGCACGGCCGGCGGCACGTTGTTGCGCTACACCAGTTCCCAGGCGTTCGTGCTCAGTGGGTATACCGCCGTGGTGGTGGCGCTGCTGGCGATTCCGGATCAGGACGGCACCTTTCTGCTGGCCGTGACCCGGGTCACCGAAACCTTGCTGGCGGTGGCGTGCGTGTGCGTGGTCAGCCTGTTGACGGCGCGCCCGGAGGCTGTTTCCCGTAATTATTTCGCTAAGGTCGATCAAGTCATCAGACTGGCCGCCACCCACTCCGCCGCCGTGCTTCGAACCGAAGAAAGCGAAGCCGACTTTCAGCGCCGGCAGATGCAGCTGCTGGGGGAGATCAGCGCGCTTGAAGGCCTGCGCCGGCACCTGTACTTCGATGCTCCGCGTCTGCGTAGTGCCAACAATCTGGTGCTGTTGCTGGGCAATCAACTGATGTTGCTGACCTCGCGTCTGACCGCATTACGCCACCAGCGAGAGTTGCTCACCGCGCGCTGGGAAGGCGATCTACCGCTCGACATCCAGCAATTGCGCGCCGAAGAGCTGGCGCTGCTCGACCAACTCGCCCGGCAAGGACGTTCGTTACCGAGCGAGCAGCGACAACGGTTCGTTACGCTGCAACAGCAGTTCGAAGCGCTCGCCTACAAGGCCGAACAACTTACGGAAGACATGAGCGCGACCCTGCGTTCGCTGGCATGGGCGCTGCGCTGGGAGCAGGCTCGCCTGTTGCAGCAACTCGAACAGATCCTCGAACTGAGCGACGCAATACAGGAGGGCCGCGAGGCCAGCTGCATGTTTCGCGGCCAGTCGAGTCCCCTGCATCTGGATTTCACCCTCGCGACGATGAACGCCATCCGCGCCTTCAGCGCACTGTTGGTGGCCGGGCTGATCTGGATCGAAACCGCCTGGGACGGCGCGCGGGGCGGGATGATTCTGGTGGGGATCCTGTGTTCGTTGATGGCGACGTTTCCGCGTCCCTTGATCGCCGCGCAGAGCTATGCCCGTGGACTGGGACTGGCGTTAGTGGTTTCGGCTTTCTATCAGTTCATGCTGGTGCCGGCGATCAGTGACTTCGAATTGCTCGCCTTGTTGCTGGCGCCTTTGCTGTATGTGATCGCAGTCGGACTGTCCAGCCCGGCCACCGCCGGTATCGGCATGGGTCTGGGGCTGTCGAGTTTCCTGATGCTCGGTCCGCAGAATGTCGGCACCGGGCAGAACACAGCCATTCAATGGTTTGAATTTGCCGGAGCCTACGTCAGTGCAGCAATGCTGGCCCTGATCGTTTACGCCTTTATCTTTCCGTTCCGCCCGGCGTTGCGAATCAGGCGTTTTTATAACGAGGCGCGGGAGCAGGTCTATGAACTGATCAAGAGCCCGGCTACCGACGAACAGCAGTTCGCCTTCGAAAGCCGCATGGTCGATCGCCTGACCTCAATGCTGGGCGTATTGCCGGCCGCCAATGAGCGGGACATGCAGCGCCTGTATGAAATCAGTCTTGCCTGTGTGGCGTTGGGCGTGGCCATGCACCAGCTGAGGCAACAGGCACAGAACAACACATTGCTGACGGACGCTTTCGGTCGACAACTGTCAACGGCACTGCGTCAGACCGGCCGTTTCGTCGCCGGCCGTCCGGACGTGCGCCTGACACCATTGCTGACTACGCTGCATGCGCTCGGCGATGAGCTGGATGCCTTGCATGTCGCTACCCATGAACACTTGTGGTCGGTGTTTCGCATGCGTGTGGCATTGCTGATCGTGGTGTCGTTTCTGGAGCGACATGGCGAGCATCTGCAGCCCGACAGTTCTGAAGGAGAGCAAGTCCTTGCCCATTGATTTCGAAATCGGCGGCGTTTACCTGCCTCCCATCGCCCAGGCCTTGTTGCTGGCCATACCGGTTTTTCTGCTGCTCGACTGGGTTTTGCGCCGGCTTGGCGTCCTGCGTTTCGTCTGGCACGAGGCTCTGTTCGAAGGCGCCCTGTACGCCTGCGTATGCGCCACACTGATTCTGCTGATGGGAGCCTGAAACCTTGAAGACGTTGCTCACTCGATTGACGACATTGGCGGTGGTGCTGCTGGCAATCGTGCTCGGCTGGTTCGCGTGGGAGCATTACACCCGTGCACCATGGACACGGGATGCACGGGTGAGGGCGGATGTAGTGACGCTTTCGGCGGATGTCTCGGGGCGTATCGTCAGTCTGGCGGTTCAAGACAATCAGCATGTCGACAAGGGCCAGTTGCTGATGGAAATCGATCCGGCTCGCTACAGCCTCGCGGTGGAACACGCGAAGCGTTCGGTGGAAGTGTCCAGGGCCACGCTCGGGCAGTCGCAAGCCGCGATTGTGGCGAGCGAGGCATTGCTCAAACAGCGCGAAAGCGAGGAGCGCCGCAGGCGTACGCTCAAGCAGGGTTTCGCGATTTCCGGCGAGGAATGGGAGAAGTCCAGCACCGACGTGGCGGTGGCTCAGGCCGACCTGCTACGCAATCAGGCCAATCTCGGTCTGGCCGAAGCCAACGTGCAATTGGCTATTGCTGCGCTGACACAGGCCGAGCTGGACTTGCAGCGCACCCGTGTCGAGTCCCCGGTCAGCGGTTATGTCACCAACCTGTTGACCCGTCAGGGAGATTACGCGGTGGCTGGCGGTGCTTTGTTGGCACTGGTCGACAGCGACTCGTTCTATGTCAGTGGTTATTTCGAGGAAACCAAACTGCCACGGATCGAGGAGGGTGATCGGGTGCGGATCGAATTGATGAGCGGGGAAAAATTCGGAGGCACCGTGCAAAGCATCGCTTTCGCCATTGCTGACCGGGAAAACGCCCCGGGCAGCCGATTGCTGGCCAACATCAACCCCAGCTACACCTGGGTAAAGCTGGCGCAGCGGGTACCGGTGCGGATTGGTATCGACCCCGATTACGCCGGCAAAAACCGGTTGAGGGCAGGCACCACGGCGACGGTCACAGTGCTGGAAAACCATGAAAGACAGGTACAAAAAAGCCCCGCGACCGAATGATACGCGGGGCAAAAAATTTGGTTGGTTGCGGCCAACCAAAGGAGCTCTTTAAAAACTGTTACTTGCTGGCCACCGTCTCCGGCTGCCAGCCGCCGCCAAGGGCCTTGTAGATCGCGACGATGCCGCGATACAGATCCACTTCGGCCTGGGCCTGGCTGTCTTCGGCGTTCAAACGTTCACGCTGGGCGTCGAGCAACACCAGGAAATCGGTGGTGCCTTCGCGGTAGCGAATCTCGGCGAGGTCGGCAGCCTTGCGGCTCGATTCGCTTTGACGGATCAGCGAGATCAAACGTTGCTGACGTTTGCCATAATCACTGAAGGCGTTTTCCGACTCTTCCAGCGCCAGCAATACTTGCTGCTCGTAGGTTGCCAGCGCGCCTTCGGCATCGGCGTCGGCGCCGCGCAGACGGGCCCGCACGCTGCCAAGGTCGAACGCCGCCCAGGTGATGCTCGGGCCCAGCGCCCAGGCATTGGCCGCCGAAGAACCGATCTGCGAACCACGCCCGGCCGTCCAGCCGAGGAAGCCACTGAGGCTGACCCGAGGGAACAGATCGGCCTTGGCCACGCCGATACGTGCCGTGGCCGAAGCCAGCTTGCGTTCGGCACTGAGGATGTCCGGACGACGTTGCAGCAGTTCGCCCGGATCACCGATCGGCAAAGCCTTGGCAATCGCCGGCAGATCTTTCGGGCTCAGGTCGACGGTCAGTTTGTCCGGACGTTCACCCAGCAGGGTGGCGATGCGGTTTTTCTGCCGGGCCTGTTCTGCCTGCAACTGCGGCACGCTGGCTTCTACCGACGCCAGACGGGCATCGGCCCGTTCAACATCGAGTTGATCGCCAACGCCGGCGTCACGCAGGCTGATGGTGATCTTGCGCGACTCCTGCTGGTTGTTCAGGTTGGCCAGGGCGATCTTTTCCCGCAGCTGGGCGCCACGCAGTTGACCGTAAGCGTCCACGAGTTCGGCAATCATGGTGACTTGCAGTTGGTACAGATCGGCTTCGGCTGCTTGCTGGTCGGCGTCGCTGGCTTCCAGATTGCGCTGGATGCGTCCGAACAGGTCCAGCTCCCAGGCCATGTCCAGACCCAGGTCGTAGCGTTCGCTATTGACTCGTTGGGTGGTCTGGCCCGGGATCTGCCCCTTGGCCAGATCGCTGCTGGCGCGACTGGTGATGGTTGGCATCGCATCGTTGCTGACATCGTCGCGGATCGCCCGGGCGGCTTTCCAGCGGGCGAATGCCACGCGCAGTTCACGGTTGCCTTGCAGCGATTGGGTCACCAACTGGTTGAGGGTCGGATCGTCGAACTGCTGCCACCAGATGCCTTCGAATTTCGAACGGTCGAAGTTCTTCTGGCCGGCGGCGCCGTCGGTGGCGGACGTAATGTTCGCCGCCTCCGTCGTCGGGGTCTTGTAGTCAGGGCCGACGGCGCAGGCACTCAGGGCCAGCACCAGCAGGCTCGGCAGGAAGACTTTCAGACTCATTGGTGCGCCTCCAGTGGCTTTTGAAGATTTTGCGCCTTGGCCGCTTTGCGCGCTTCGCTGCGCTCCACGAAGTTGCGGATCAGCACATAGAACACGGGGGTCAGCAGCAGACCGAAGAAGGTCACACCGAGCATCCCGGAGAACACCGCCACACCCATGGCATGACGCATCTCGGCACCGGCACCGCTGGAGAACACCAGTGGCACCACACCCATGATGAACGCGAACGAGGTCATCAGGATCGGCCGCAGACGCAGTCGGCAGGCTTCCAGTACAGCGGCCAGCGGATCGAGGCCTTCTTGCTGTTTATCCTTGGCGAACTCGACGATCAGAATCGCGTTCTTACAGGCCAGGCCCACCAGTACGATCAAGCCGATCTGGGTGAAGATGTTGTTGTCACCGCCAGAGATGATCACACCGGTGATGGCCGACAGCAGGGTCATCGGTACGATCAGGATCACCGCCAGTGGCAGGCTCCAGCTTTCGTATTGAGCCGCGAGCACCAGGAACGCCAGCAGTACGCAGAGCGGGAACACGAACAGCGCAGTGTTGCCGGACAGAATCTGCTGGTAGGTCAGGTCGGTCCACTCGTAGGTCATGCCGTTCGGAAGTTCATCCTTGAGCAGTTTCTCGATGGCTTTTTCGGCCTGGCCGGAGCTGTAGCCGGGGGCTGCCGCACCGTTGATTTCAGCGGTGATGAAGCCGTTGTAGTGCATCACGCGATCCGGGCCCGAGGTGTCGCTGACCTTGATGAAGGTCGCCAGCGGGATCATTTCGCCTTTGTTGTTGCGTACTTTCAGCTGGCCGATCTGATCGGATTCGAGACGGAACTGCTGTTCAGCCTGAACGTTGACCTGATAGGTACGACCGAAGCGGTTGAAGTCGTTGGCATACAGCGAACCCAGGTAGATCTGCAGGGTGTCGAAGATGTCGCTGACGGCCACGCCGTGGGTCTTGGCTTTTTCCCGGTCGATGGCGGCATCGACCTGCGGCACGTTCACGGTGTAGCTGGTGAACAGGTTGGCCAGTTCCGGAACGTTATGGCTCTTGGCAATAATGTTCATGGTTTCCTTGTACAGCTCTTCGTAGCCCAGGTTGCCCCGGTCTTCGATTTGCAGGCGGAAACCACCGATGGTGCCCAGGCCTTGTACCGGCGGTGGCGGGAAGATCGCCATGTAGGCTTCCTGGATCCCGGCGTACTGGCCGTTCAAGGCTCCGGCAATCGCACCGGCGGACATGCTCGGATCTTTACGCTCGTCGAACGGTTTCAGGGTCACGAACACGATGCCGGCGTTCGGGCTGTTGGTGAAACCGTTGATCGACAGGCCCGGGAACGCTACGGCGCTTTCCACGCCTGGCTGTTTCAGTGCCAGGTCGGACATGCGCTTGATCACGTCTTCGGTACGGTCCAGGCTCGCGGCGTCCGGCAGTTGCGCGAAGGCCACCAGGTATTGCTTGTCCTGGCCGGGTACGAAACCGGTCGGGGTGCTGGAGAAACCGAAGAAGGTCAGCACCATCAGGCCTGCGTACAGGAAGATAGCGATGCCGCTGCCACGGATGACCCGGCGCACCGTGCCGACGTAGCCATGACTGGCACGGTCGAAGAAACGGTTGAACGGGCGGAACAGCCAGCCACCGAAGATCTTGTCCAGCACTCGCGAGAAGCGGTCTTTCGGCGCGTCATGACCTTTAAGCAACACAGCGGCCAATGCTGGCGACAGAGTCAGCGAGTTGAAGGCCGAGATCACGGTCGAGATCGCGATGGTCAGTGCGAACTGCTTGTAAAACTGACCGGTGAGGCCCGAGATGAATGCAGCCGGTACGAACACCGCACACAGCACCAGCGCCGTGGCAATGATCGGGCCGGTCACTTCACCCATGGCCTTTTTGGTCGCATCGAAGGGATTGAGTCCCAGTTCAATGTTCCGCTCGACGTTCTCCACCACCACGATGGCGTCGTCCACCACGATACCGATCGCCAGTACCAGACCGAACAGTGACAGGGCGTTGAGCGAGAAGCCGAACAGATGCATCACCGCAAACGTACCGATCAACGATACCGGCACCGCCACCAACGGAATGATCGAGGCGCGCCAGGTCTGCAGGAACAGGATCACCACCAGAACCACGAGAATCAGTGCTTCGAAGAGAGTGTGAACTACCGCCTCGATGGAGCCGCGCACGAAGATAGTCGGGTCATAGACGATGCTGTAGTCCATGCCTTGCGGGAAGCTTTTCTTCAGTTCTTCCATCTTGCCGCGAACTTCGTTCGAGATTTCGATGGCGTTGGAACCAGGGCGCTGGAAGATCGGGATCGCTACGGCTGGCTGGTTGTTCAGCAACGAACGCAGGGCGTACTGGCTGGAACCCAGTTCAACGCGGGCGATGTCCTTCAGACGAGTGATTTCACCGTTGTCGCCTGCGCGAATGATGATGTTCTCGAACTCTTCCTCGGAGACCAGGCGGCCCTGAGTGTTGACCGACAGCTGGAAGCTCTGGGCATTCGGGGCAGGGGGCGCGCCCAGTTGGCCGGCGGCCACCTGACGGTTCTGCTCACGAATCGCGGTCACCACATCGGTCGCGGTCAGATTGCGCGAAGCGGTCTTGTTCGGGTCGAGCCATACACGCAGCGAGTAGTCGCCCATACCGAACAGCTGCACGTCACCCACACCACCGAGGCGAGCGAGCTCGTCCTTGATGTTGAGGATTGCGTAGTTGGACAGGTACAGCATGTCGTAGCGTTTGTCCGGCGAGGTCAAGTGCACAACCATGGTCAGGTCGGGCGAAGCCTTGTCGACGGTGATACCGATGCGCGTCACTTCTTCCGGAAGCTTCGGCTCGGTCCGCGTTACGCGGTTCTGCACCTGCACCTGCGCGTTGTCCAGGTCGGTGCCCAGAGCGAAGGTGATGGTCAGGGTGATCTTGCCGTCAGCGGTGGATTGCGAGGACATGTACAGCATGTTCTCGACGCCGGTGATGGCTTGCTCCAGCGGAGCCGCCACGGTTTCACCGATGACTTTTGGGTTGGCGCCCGGGAAGTTGGCACGCACCACCACGGTCGGTGGCACGACTTCCGGGTATTCGCTGATCGGCAACTGGAACAGCGAAATCGCACCGGCGATCAGGATCAACAGCGACAGCACCGCTGCGAAGATCGGCCGTGAAATGAAGAATTGGGAAAAATTCATCGGAGTTGTCGTCCCTTAACCGCGTGGGGTCGCAGCAGCCAGTTTCACAACCGAACCCGGCGCGCCTTTGGCAGGTGCGACTTTGGGCAGGTTGCTGGCTTCCAGCGCTTGTCGTTGTTGAGCGAGAGCGGCAATGGTTTGCTCGCTGGCCATCGGGATCACTTCAGGCGAAACCGGGGAGCCAGGACGAACCCGTTGCAGACCCTTGACGATGATCGTGTCGTCCTTGTTCAGGCCGCTGCGCACGATGCGCAGGCCTTCGATCTTCGGACCGAGTTCGACGGCGCGGTAGGCGGTCTTGTTGTCGCCATCCATCACCAGCACGAACTTCTTGCCGAGGTCGGTACCGACCGCTTCATCGTTGATCAGCATGGCGTTGTAGGTGCCGCTGCCGACCAGTTTCAGGCGTGCATACAGACCCGGGGTGTAGGTGCCGTCGCTGTTGTCGAACACGGCGCGACCACGAATGGTGCCGGTCTTCGGGTTGACCTGGTTGTCGACGAAGTTCATCTGGCCCAGGTGCGGGTTGCCGTCTTCATTGGACAGGCCCATGTACACCGGAGTGGTTGCACCGCGCTGACCTTGACGGGCGAGTTGGGTGTATTTGAGGAACACGCGCTCGTCGGCGTCGAAGTAGGCGTAGACCTTGTCGGTGGACACAACGCTGGTCAGCGGAGTGGTGTCGGCGGTCACCAGGTTACCGGCGGTGATCTCGGCACGGCTGACGCGGCCGCTGATTGGCGCGGTGACGCGGGTGAAGCTCAGGTTCAGTTTGGCCAGATCCAGTTGCGCTTGCAGCGCGCCGACAGCAGCACGGGCTTCTTGTGCAGCGCTGGTACGCGAGTCGGCCAGCTCGGCGGAGATGGCGTTGCTGGCACGCAGGCGTTCGCCACGACCAGCTTCGTTTTCACTGCGAGTGGCATTGGCGCGGGATTGGGCGACCAGGGCTTCGAGGCGGCGGACCTCGGCCTGGAACGGACGCGGGTCGATCTGGAACAGCAGGTCGCCTTTCTTGACCAGCGCGCCTTCGGTGAAGGCGACTTCGTCGATCTGGCCGGAGACCCGCGGACGGATTTCAACGGTTTCCGGCGCCTCGAGGCGCCCGGTGAATTCGTCCCACTCGTTGACTGGTTGTTCCAGCACCTTGGCCACGCTGACTTTGGCAGCAGGCATGGTGGCGGCGGTTTCCGGAGTCTTGCCGCAGGCGCTCATCACCAGCACGGCCAACATGGCCAACGGGAAGCGCAAATGTTTGAGTGATTGTTCCATGGATGCATCCGCCAATTTATTGAAGATGGGCGGATGATGCTCGGCGGGTCGATAGCAAACGAATCGAATGACACGAAGGTAACTATCATTCGGAATGATATAAGGCCGAGCCAAGCCCTCTAGCATGCACCTTTCGTTAGGGGGCTATCAATTGGGCTGATGACAAAGCTGTGTTGCACGGCGAGCAAGAATTCAGACGTTTAAATGTTGGTCGCGAAAACAAAGAGACGGCCATGGCGGCCGTCTCGATCAACATAGTGCAGGCTGACTCAGTTGATGCCTTTGCGGTTCGGGCCGAAGCGGTTCGGACCTGGCTGGCTGTCTTGCACCAGAAACACCAGGTTGACGATCGGCAACAGCAACCACCAGCCGCTGCGGTCAGTGTCGTGCATGCGACGTACACCTACCGCGATGCTCGGCAACAACATCACCAGGCTGTAAAGGTTGTAAAGGACGCCCTTGGTATTGAGCATCGCATCGAGAACACCGATGACAATGCAGATACCCATGTTGATCAGAATAAACATCCAGTATTCACGGCGGGTGGCGCGCCCTTTGAATTCCGCGAAATTCTTCAGTGCTTCGACGTATGGGTTACCCGTCGTGATGGCCGGCCCGCTTGCATAGGTCGGTTGGGCCTGTTGGGCCGCCTGAGGCGCCCCGCACTGCGGACAAGCCAAGGCCAGGGTGCTTATTTCCTTCGCGCAACCGCGGCAGAAAACCATGCTCATATTTTTTCCCTAAAATTATTCAATCGATAGGCAGGACACAACGAACGCAGTAAGACCGGACAGAATAATGCCGGCGATCGCGAGGTTTCTTCCTGGATGTTTTTGGTTGATGCAGACAATGCCGCAAGTGAGGCCCGCGATGCTGAGAATACCCACACCGACAATCGCGTCCCTGTCCCATTCGGAATCATCAAACAGGGTGAGTGCGCTGATAATTCCGAGGATCAACGAAACGATGGCCAGCCAAGGCATTTCGGCTTGCGTTTGCGTTTGCGGCACGGAGGCCTGTTGGGCGGCCCCGCATTGGGGGCAAGTGAGCGCCGTTTCGTGAAGCTCCTTGGCGCAAGCACGACAATAGACCATTGCCATCGTTTTCCTTAACTGAGTGCGAATGCCCGACCCTCCATCGGTCGGGGCGGCGGTAAATTAAACTTTATTACCGGATTTGTCATTAGGCACTTTGCCAGTATCCTCATCCCACGCCGGGAAAATCAGGTCTTGCGCTACTGAAGACTGTCCGGATCCCCAAAAAACATCTGAATCCGCGACCGCAACCACCGTTCCCCTGGATCGTTATCCTGCGAACCACGCCAGGCCATGTGCAGTTCAAACGTACGAGTAGGCAACGGCGGATCCTCTGCTCGGACCCCACCCGCAGCCGTCAGCGCATCAGCCGTGTAGTCAGGAACGGTCGCCACGATGTCCGTCCCGGCCAGCAACGTGCTCAAGCCGTTGAACTGCGGCACGGCCAGCACCACATGGCGTTTGCGTCCGAGTTTCTCCAGTTCTTCATCAATGAAGCCACTGAGGTCTCCCGCAAACGACACCAGCGCATGCGGTCGGGCGCAGTAATCGTCCAGGCTCAACGGCCCCGGCACAGTATCGGCGCGCAGTAATTTGGGTGCGCTGCGGCGCAGGACCTTGCGTTTGGCGTTGGCCGGCAGGTCGGTGGTGTAACTGACGCCGATGGAGATTTCGCCGGAAGCGAGCAGGCCGGGCATCAGGATGTAGTTGACGCGGCGCACCACCAGCACGATGCCGGGCGCTTCGGCGCGCAGGCGTTTGAGCAGCATTGGCAGCAATGCGAATTCGACGTCGTCCGACAGACCGATGCGAAATACCGAGGTGCTGGTCGCCGGATCAAATTCGGCCGCACGGCTGACGGCGGTCGAAATCGAGTCGAGGGCCGGGGAGAGCAGGGCGAAGATTTCCACCGCACGGGCGGAAGGCTCCATGCTGCGCCCGGTGCGCACAAACAAAGGGTCGTCGAACAGGCCGCGCAGGCGTGAAAGCGCCGCGCTGATCGCCGGCTGGCCGAGAAACAGCTTTTCCGCCGCACGGGTCACGCTGCGCTCGTGCATCAGCGTTTCGAACACGATCAACAGGTTGAGGTCGACACGACGCAGGTCATTACGATTCATCTGGAGTCCTGGCAGAGTCATCAAGCTTGACGAGAGCGACCATATGAGAACAATGGCCGGCATGAATCTTACGGGGAAAGGCTGGTAGTCTGCACCGGGTAATTCAGCTTTACTGAGAAGGCGGCAGCAGTTTTTTCATGGATTTTCTCAATGCTGACCATGCTGCGGAATCAATGACAGGCATGTCGACTATTAATAGCCACTGATAGTCTTGGCTGGAAAGCCCAGATAGAGTTCAGGGCATTAGAGGTTACTTTGACGAGGTTTGCGATGTCCCGCACGATCCGTTTTCACAAGTTTGGTCCGGCCGAGGTGCTCAAATGCGAAGAGCATGCGGCCGCTCAGCCAGGTCCTGGCGAAGTGCAGGTGCGTGTCGAGGCAATCGGCATCAGCTGGTACGACACGCTCTGGCGCCAGAACCTGGCGTCGTCCCAGGCACGTCTGCCTTCAGGCCTGGGCCATGAAATGGCCGGCGTGGTCACTGCGATCGGCGACGGCGTCGAAGATCTGGCCGTGGGCGACAAGGTGGCCAGCTTCCCGGCCGAGAGCCCCAATGATTACCCGGTCTACGGCGAACTGATCGTTCTGCCGCGTACCGCGCTGACCCGTTATCCGGACGTGCTCAGCCCGATTGAAGCCAGCGTGCATTACACGCCGCTGTTGATCGCCTATTTCGGTTACGTTGATCTGGCACGGGTCAAACCCGGGCAGTTCGCCCTGGTGACCGACGCCAGCCACTGCGCCGGCCCGTCCTTCGTCCAGTTGGGCAAAGCGTTGGGTGTTCGGGTGATTGCTGCTACCAAGACGGCGGAGGAACGTGAGTACCTGCTGTCTCTCGGTGCCGAGAAAGTGATCGTCACCGAAGAAGAAGACCTGTTGATGCGGATCAACAAGATTACCGACAACCGCGGTGTCGACGTGGTGTTCGACGGTCTCGGCGGGCCACAGATGTCGCTGCTCGGCGATGTGCTGGCACCGCGTGGCAGCCTGGTGCTGTACGGCCTGCAGGGCGGCAACCAGACGCCATTCCCGGCCTGCGCAGCGTTCCAGAAGAACATTCAGTTCTTCGTGCATTGCATCGGCAACTTCACCGGCAAACCGGAGCTGGGCATCATTCAGGATCATGTCGCCTTGCAGCGAGCGTTGCGCGATATCAATCAGCTCACCGCCGATCGTGTGCTGCTGCCGCTCAAGACCCGGGTGTTCCCGTTCAACGAGTTTGTGGAAGCACACCGCTACATGGACGAATGCCCATGCCGCGAGCGGGTTGCCCTGCAAATCGAACCTGCCTGACCCCTTCCGATCAGAGTCCGTGGCCCCACGGACTCTTGTGCGTAAAATCTTTCAGATATCGAGAAACCCCGGGTGTGTCGCCTGGGGAAGTTCAGCAACTGAACTGGTATTTACTCTCGATCTGTATCTTCTAATCGCCATCCAGATCCTGATAATTGAATGACTACTTTCATCTCAAGGAATGAGCTATGGCTGTGCATTCTATTTACCCGGCATCCGACCTTCTCGCTGTTTACCGTCGAACATCAAACTTCTGTTTAATGTTTGTAGGCCTGCTGCGTAATCCCTTCTTTTTTTCTTGTGCTTATCTTGCGCAGGACTCTGTAAGAAGTTTCCTAGGTATAGAAGCTTTCGCGGAAAACCCTGTAGCGATAAGGGTTTGCGATGCCGAGGCCGGCCGTCGTGAATATACCGAGCTCAACTGTTTCAAATAACTACAAAAGCTTAAGTGTTAGCATTCAGCGTCTATTAATTAATGAAGAATGATTGTGCATCCGCTATTCGTGGCTGCGCGATATGAAACCTTTGATATCGAGTGAAGTACTGATGAGCACGATCCATGATCAGGCAATGAATTATGTCTACCAGCAAGTATTACAGCGCCTGCTGAGTTTCTTTTCCCGTGCCGAGCGTACGGCGCTGCAACTGTTGATCCAGCGATTGGCGGTTGCTGCCGGCGGCATGGACCGCATCGCAGAATTCAAGGTTCTGGTGATCCAGTCCGGCACGCGCGACTGCTGCTACAACCTGGCGCTGTTGCGTGCGGCGCAATTGAGCATCGCTGGACGTGCGCCGGGCACCTTCCAGTTGCGGGTCGCCACCCTGCGCTGGAGTGGCGCCCCGGCTTCGGCATTGCAAAACATGCATCGCAGTTTCGGTGCGTTGTTTCTGTATGACGATCCTCGGGTAGAGCTTCTGATGGTGGATCATCGCGAGGTGCTTCCCTTCAACCATCAGGCGTGTATCAGCGACGAAGGTCGCGAGTGTGGTCGCCTGAATCTGCTGATGCTGGGGCATCGTCGCGGATGGGATGAAAGTCTGATGCTGTGGGATGACCTGTATCTGGCCACGGCCGAGTTCTACGGTCAGATCGCACGCTGGAGCAAGGGGGTCGATGCGCTGATCGGCAGTGAAAGCGTTCGTCATCAGGAGCAATTCATCGAAGGTCTGGATCGAGCGGCGCGCAAGGCAGACATTGGCGCTTTACCAAGAACGGCCGGCGGATTCGGCGAACTGTTCGGTTTGATCGACAGCATGGGCGGTGATTTTTACCGCGAGCTCTACCCCGAATCGGAACTGGCAGCATGGCGTCCGCTTGGAGACTTCGAAGCCTGTCGGCGGACCAGCTACATCGGCATCGACGACGTAGTGGTCGGCAAGATGGAGGAGCGGTGGCCGTTGCTCAGCGACTTCCTCGGCTTCCAGGCCGACGATCTGATGTTCGAAGCCCGAACTGGCGAATGCGCCGATCCCCTGGTCGGTGCCTACCTGAGCGGCCTTCAGGCCAGCCATACAGAGGGGCACAGCTTTGAGGGCGGTGTGTCGGAGTACCTGCAGAGCTGCCTGGCAACGATGCGTCGCAGAGGCATGCCCGAGCAGCTCTGCGAACGTTTTCTCGCGACGTTCGGCAATCTGTCCGATTATGCCGAGCACAGGTCGATGGCAATCTCATCTCTGCAAAGAAACTTCGGCCTCAATGAGCCACAACTGACGTGTCTGTTGTTCGCCCCGTTCATCGATGGTGGTGCCGGGCTTGAGCGGTTTTTGCGAACCTGCCACCCGGGCATGCTGGTCGCAATGCCGGACTTGCACCGAGCCATGCAGGGACTGCATGCACCGGAGCAGGTCTTGCAATGGATGACCGATGTCAGCGGGCTGCCCGCCCGGTTGATCAGCCGTTTATACGTAATGGGCAGCATCCGGATGGACAAGCCGGTGGCGACCGCGCAGCAGCCTGCTCACGAGGTCTCCCTGGGTGACCGTTCGGCGGAAGGCTGAAGGTGATCGTATCGCCCGATCACGGGAAGCATGATGTGGGCGCTGCCTCATGAATGTTTCGCGAGAAACCGACTTTGCCTATCAGGCGGTCTATCGTTACCTGACCCAATTGATCAATGAGCCGGGCAACCAGGGGGCCATTCGTCTGCCGTCATTGAGACAGCTTGCCGAACGGCTGAACGTCTCGGTCTCGACCATTCAGTACGCGTATGCCTTGCTGGAAAAAGAAGGCCGGGTCTACTCAGTGGCCAAGTCGGGATATTTCGCGAAAGCGAGTTCAACGTTCTCGTCGCCGGGGCGTGGCGGCGATCTGCTGGAAACCGTCTATGTCAACGCCAGGTGCTCTGGCATGCGGGTATTGAGCGCGGATGACCCGGCTTCGATCCAGCCTCTGGATCGCCCGCTGTTGATGCTTGAAAGAGAGTTGCTGCGCCAGTATCCACGTCACCTGCAAGCACCGGCCCAGCCTTGTGGAGAGCTTGAACTGCGCACTTTGCTTGCCGCCCGCTATACCTCATCCGCCACACATTGCTGGCATGCCGAGGATGTTTATATCGGTGCAGACATGAGAGGGGTACTGGAAATCCTGATCGCTGTACTCGGGCTGCGCCAGACAACCGTGTTGATCGAATCCCCCTGCGACTGGGCGGTCCTGCGCCTGTTTCAGTCTGTCGACGTACGCGTGATAGAGCTGGCGGTGCAACCTGACGGTGCATTTGATACAGACAGACTCGAAGCCTTGCTCACGACCGAGCCTGTCCGGCTGATCCTGCTGTCCTCGAAATTGCGCATGCCCCATGGCAGTCGGTTTCCCCGGGACAATCGCCATGCGATAGCGCAATTGCTCTTGAGCCATGGTACCTGGGTCCTGGAAAACGATTGTCATGGCGAGTTGCTGGACGACATGGAGGATCGACCACTGCGCGAGCTGCTGGACCCGGATCGTTTATTGGTGTTTTCAACATTCGAAAAATACATCGGCGTCGAGGCTCCCTACGGTTTTGTACTTTCGCGGCAATGGCGCGATGATCTGCAGCGTCAATTCCTGCTGCGCTCATTCCGGCTCTCGCCGATCCGGCAGAAAGCCATTGCGCGTCTGCATGCCAGTGGGCGAGTCGACCAGCATCTGGGCGTACTCAGGCACCAGCTCAGGGAGCGGCGCATGCCCTGGATTGAGCTCATACGTGGTCGACTGGGTGACATGCTGCAGGTTGTCGAGCCGCAGGGCGGCGGAACGATCTGGCTGCACTCCCGGCACCCGATAGCGATGGATGCGGTGTTTCAACGACTGCTGAAACAAAACGTATTGATTGCACCTGGGGAGTTGTTCAGTATTCAGGGGCTGCACGCTCAGAGCCTGCGTCTTGACGCGACCGGAGGGGCGGAGGACGAGTTGTTAATACTTGTCGGACTGCTCGGGGACGCGTTGCGGCTGGCTCCGCGAACGGATGTGTACAAACACGTCCTTTGCACCGGATAGATCCCGTCGCGCTCCGGTCTAACTGCCAGTAAACTCCGCTGTAATTTCCTGAACCACTCTAATTTAGAGGTTTTGCATGACACTCAGTCCTTTTGCGGGCAAACCGGCACCGGCAGAATTGTTGGTCGATATCCCGCGACTGGTAACGGCGTACTACACCGGTCAACCCGACGCCTCGGTTTCTACCCAGCGCGTGGCGTTCGGCACCTCCGGGCATCGGGGTAGTTCCTTTGATTTGAGTTTCAACGAATGGCACGTTCTGGCCATCAGTCAGGCGATCTGCCTGTATCGCGAGGCGCAGGGCATCACCGGGCCGCTGTTCGTCGGCATCGACACACATGCGTTGTCGACCCCGGCCGGGGCCAGTGCCCTGGAAGTGCTGGCGGCCAACGGCGTGACCGTGATGATCGCCGAAGGTGATGAATACACCCCGACCCCGGCAGTCTCCCACGCCATTCTTTGCTACAACCGTGGTCGCACCAGCGGCCTGGCCGATGGCATCGTCATCACCCCGTCGCACAACCCGCCTCAAAGCGGCGGCTACAAGTACAACCCAACCAATGGCGGCCCGGCAGACACCCACATCACCAAGTGGATCGAAGCCAAGGCCAACGAACTGCTGGCCAACAAATTGGCCGGCGTCAAACGCATCAGCTACGAGCAAGCGCTCAAGGCCGAAACCACCCACCGTCACGACTACGTCAACACCTACGTGGCCGACCTGATCAACGTCATCGACTTCGATGCCATTCGCGGCGCCAAACTGCGCCTGGGCGTCGATCCGCTGGGCGGAGCAGGGGTGCGCTACTGGTCGGCGATTGCCGAGCACTATCGTCTGGACTTGGACGTGGTGAACAAGGAAGTCGATTCGACGTTCCGCTTCATGACCGTCGACTGGGACGGGCAGATTCGCATGGACCCATCGTCCAGCCATGCCATGCAAGGCCTGATCGGTCTGAAGGAACGCTTTGACGTGGCCTTCGCCTGCGACCCGGATCACGACCGCCACGGCATCGTCACACCGTCCGGCGGCCTGCTGGCACCGAACAACTACCTGGCGGTGTCGATCGACTACCTGTTCCAGAACCGTCCGCAATGGCGTGCCGACGCAGCCGTGGGTAAAACCGTGGTCAGCAGCGGTCTGATCGATCGCGTGGCCAAGCGTCTGGGCCGTCGCCTGTACGAAGTGCCGGTCGGCTTCAAATGGTTTGCCGATGGTCTGTTCGACGGCTCGCTGGGTTTTGGCGGCGAAGAAAGCGCCGGCGCCTCGTTCCTGCGCAAGGACGGCGGCGTCTGGAGCACCGACAAGGACGGCCTGATTCCAGCCCTGTTGGCCGCTGAAATGACTGCCCGTACCGGCCGCGACCCGAGCCAGGCCTACCGTGCTCTGACTGATGAGCTGGGCGAGCCGTTCTCGGTGCGTGTCGACGCCAAGGCCAATCCTGAGCAGAAAGCTCTGCTGAGCAAGCTGTCGCCGGAGCAGGTCACGTCGACCGAGCTGGCGGGCGAGAAGATCCAGAGCATTCTCAGCCATGCGCCGGGCAACGATCAGGCCATCGGCGGTCTGAAAGTGATGACCGAGAACGGCTGGTTCGCCGCGCGCCCGTCGGGTACCGAAGACATCTACAAGATCTACGCCGAAAGCTTCATCGGTGACGACCACCTCAAGCAACTGGTGGCCGAAGCGCAAACCCTGGTAGACGGTGCCATCAGCACTAAATAAATCCAGGCAACGGAAAAGGGCGACCCTGAGGTCGCCCTTTTTTGTGCCCGCCATTTATGTCAATCAGGCCAGATCCACCAACACGATCTCGCTGTCTTCCAGCGCCGTGACGGTCAACACCTGTTCATGAGCCACCGCCACACCGTCTCGAGCTTGTGCACGCAAACCGTTGACTTCAATGACACCCGTAGCCGGAACCAGATAAGCCCGGCGCCCGGCATCAAGGCGATATTCAGCGGTTTCTCCGGCCTTGATATTGGCCGCCACCAAGCGTGCGTCGGCGCGGATGCGCAGGCTTTGATCGTCACCGTCCTTGCCGCTGGCGAGGGTCACGAAACCTTCGCGGTCGCCTTTCGGGAACGGTTTGGCGCCCCAGGACGGCGGTGCACCGGTTTCAGTCGGCAAAATCCAGATCTGGAAAATCTTGGTGTCCGTGGCTTCCAGGTTGTATTCGCTGTGGGCGATCCCGGTGCCGGCGCTCATCACTTGTACGTCGCCCGCTTCGGTGCGGCCCTTATTGCCCAGATTGTCCTGGTGGCTGATCGCACCTTCACGCACGTAAGTGATGATTTCCATGTCGCGGTGCGGGTGAGTAGGGAAGCCCGTGCCGGCGGCAATGATGTCGTCGTTCCACACGCGCAGGTTGCCCCAGCTCATGCGTTGCGGATCGTAGTACTCGGCGAACGAAAAATGGTGATGGGCATCCAACCAGCCATGATGGGCGCCGCCCAGCGAGCTGAAAGGTCTGAGTTCAAGCATGATCGTCTCCTTAAAGGGTTCGTCATGGGGCGTAATGCCTGGGCCACGAAGCGAGACCGGTGATTGATGGCGAGCATCATCTATCAGTCAATCATCGATAAAAAGCGTAAAAAGTGCGGCATTAATATCGAATTTATTGATGCGAAAACACCTCGAAACCATCTCATCCCACCTTCACTTCATCACCTAAACCAATGACCTGTAAGCATTTCGCTAGAACAAAAAAGCAAATGCAGACACCATAGCCCTTAACAGCCTCACATCCGGAGTCCGTCAGCGTGGCGCAACACACCCCCGATCTTCCTCCCGAACTTCGTCCCCTGGCCGAGATGCCCTGGTTCAAACGCCTGGCGGCGCGTTTTCTTGGGCACGGCCTGACGCAACTCCGCGCCCAGCACCGGGCCTCGTGGCTGCACGGCCAGGCCGACGGCTTTCGCAGCGGGCACACCGCCGGTGTGGATTACGGGTACAAGGAAGGCAAGGCTGACGGGCTGGAGGAGGGTCGTCAGGTCTTGTTGATCCGCGACAGCCGCAATACCGAGCATCGCCCGCCGGGTATCGACAATCATCTGTTCGACGACTGGCGCCTGCCGCTCAGTGCAGAACTGAAGAAGCGCATGAAAGGGGATGTCGCTCGTCTGCTGCCAGCCCACGCCCAGCCGAGCGTGGCGCAATGGAAGATGATTTTCAGCGATACCCCGTCAACCTCGGTGATTGCCGGCGCCGGAGCCGGTAAGTCGACCACGCTGGTACTGCGAATCCTGTTGTTGACTCACTACCTGGGCTTTGAGCTTGATTCGATGACCGTGGTGACCTTTACCCGCGAGTCGCGCAAGGACTTCATCAACAAACTGGTTGAACTGTTCGCGTTGTGGGGACGAGCACTGAGTCAGAAAGACGCAAAGGATCTGGTTCGCACCTTTCACTCGCGCATTTTGCCGATGGTCCGCAGCCTGCCGGGATTCGAGCGCTTGCAGGCATTCGAAAACCTCAGCCACCGCGCACAGTCCGGTGATGAAGACGTCGACAGCAATCCTTTCGATCTGCGCATCAACGACGCGCAACGCCAGCAGCTCAACGCCTGTTACCACCGTCTCTACAAAGAAGACCCGCGCTTTGCGCAACTGATCCAGCCGCTGTCCCGGCATGCCTTGCAGCTCAAGGAGCTGGAGCGCGATCACCCGGACGTGCAAAAGCGCGTCGCTGTAACGGAACTGGCGGCTCGTCGCGATGAAGAGCTGTGCGACATGATCGAGGACATGTGGCTCGGCGCCGGCGCCTGGCCGATCAAGGGCATCGAACCCAGCCGTCAGACATTCGAAATCAACGGCGCGTCATTCCATTGCCACGGCTACATTCCGAGCCTGGATGCCTGGGTTGTATTGGGTTTCGACCCTCGGGAAAACCCGCAGGTCTGCCGTCCCAACGCCAAGCTGACAGTGCGTGCAGAGTGGGCAGTCAAGCGCACCCTGTTTCAAGCTTTCTGTCGTAAGCCATTGATTTGGCTGGATTGTTACGAGTCATCAAAACGATTATTGGCCACACTTGCAGGTGATGTCAGCGCAGGTCCCGGCTTCGATTACAAGGTCAAAGGCGAGCTGGCGTCCGCGCCGTTGCTGGACTGTTTTGTCGCCGCCGCCGGTTTTATCGAGAACCTGGGCCTGGACGTGCCGGATGCCGTTGGCCGCATGAGTTTCGCCAAGGACGATCCGGACCGGTTTTTCTTTGAGGCCTTGAGCCTGTTCTGGCGAGCGCTGGAAGACCATTTGCTCGATCAGAAGCCACCGGTCATGACCTACAACCGCATGTTTGCACTGTTCAGCGAGCACTCACCGGAAAACTTCAAACTGCTCAGCGATGAATTGCTGCGGCCGATGTCGCACCTGATGATCGATGAGTTTCAGGACGTTTCGCCGCAGATCGTCTCGTGGATTCGCGCCAGTCTTGCGGAGATCCGCAGTCGCGGCCCAGCCATGCACGTCGGACGAGGCGCGCAGCGATCCTCGCTGCTTTGCGTAGGCGATGACTGGCAATCGATCTACGGCTGGCGCGGTAGTTCGCCGAGCTACTTCATGGAGTTCAACAAGGAATTCCCGTCGCCGAGCACGACCCGGGTAATGCTCAGCGACAACTATCGCAGCCATCAGCACATCATCGACGCGGCGGAGCACATCGTTCGTGCAGCACCGGCGATCCCGGGCAAGAAGGCCAAGGCCAGCGGCGAGGAGAGACCGTTGCAACCGGTCAACGTACTGGAGCGCGATGATCAGGCGCTCGGCCAGCGCTTGGCGGAACACTATCGAAAGGGTGATTCAATCCTGATGCTCTATCGAAAAAGTAGCGATAAGTTATTGATAGAGCAGCATATTCAGTCTGTTGTTAATGTAGATTCGAGCTTGCCGTACGACTCCCGACGCCTGAAACAACTGACCTATCACAGCGCCAAAGGTCTGCAGGCCGACGCGGTTTTTCTGCTGGGCGATTGCCAGCACCTGACCAGTTCGCCGTACAAGAATCAGGTGTATCGCATGGCCGGGCTGGGCAAGGCCGGCGACAGCGAACCGTACGACAGCGCGCAGAAAGACGAAATCCTGCGCCTGGCCTACGTCGGTATCACTCGCGCAGTCAGTCATTGCTACTGGTACGTCGAGCCGCAAGACACTCAGGCGGTCAACATGCCTCGGGCTTCGGACCGGGTTGCCAAAGGCAAACCGTTCTTTGTCGATCATCGGCCTGAAAAGAAAACAGCCTGAATCCACCGCTCATAAAAAAGCCCGCACAAGGCGGGCTTTTTATTTGAAATCAGGTAGTTACGCGTAACTCTTGAGAGACTCCGGAGGAATAAAAGCCTCCAGTTCGTCCTCAACAGCTTCGATTATTCGCTCCACATCCGCCGCGTTCATCACCGTGGCACAGGGAATGCCGGCGATCGCGATCAGGGTTTCGCCGCTGGCCCGATCGAACAGGCGCGCGACCAGACTGCCCGGCGCATCCATGGTCGCCTCGAAACCCATGGGATGAAAATGCCAGCGCATCAGCTGGCAGGCATTGGGGAACGTGACCTTGCTTGACCCTTTATTCATGTGTTGCCCGCCTTCTTCATCGAGCGCTTCCGTTTGCTCATGGTAGGTGGGAAGAGCCTTCATTGGCTCAACCGATGACTGCTTTTAAAAGTAGCATCTGGATGTGAAATTCCTGTGAGAATTTTCAGTTCATTTAGCGATTGCGCGGATTTTTTTGATGTAAGTCACGCTCCACGCCAATCGTCGCCAAAATGCCATTACGCCCGGGTTGTTGATGCAGCGCCAGAAGTTGGGCAAGCTCGGTTCTTTTTCCAAGAGTCCCTTATGCACGCCGATGATGATGGCCCGGAACAGACGAGGGCCACGGCCGAAACGGTCATGCGCTATCACCTGTGCTGGAAACACCGGGACCTGGATGGCGTGATGGCGCTGTACCACCCGGACATCCAGTACAACGATTTCTTCCAGAACCGCGTGCTCGGCCTCGACGAACTGCGCGAGTACGTCCGGGTCAGCATGCCCCGCGAGTCCGATGAAGCGCTGGAGCATTGCGACCGCATCCGCATCGATGGCAACACCGCCTTCATTCAATACGAAGTGACGTTGCGCGGCGGCAACGGGCTGGTGTCGTTTCGCTCCAGCGAAGCGATCACGGTCAAGGACGGGCAGATCTGGCGGGTCAATGAATATGCTTCGCTGGTGCGCGAGCAGGCCGACAGCCAGTCCGCAGCCAGCCAGCGTCCGGCGGTGAGCCGTCTGGGCCTGTCGCCGCGCCAGTTGAGCTTCATGGCCGATGACTTGCAGCAGTATTTTCAGCGTCAGCAGCCTTATCTCGACCCCGAACTCGACCTGCAACGGGTGGCGAAGGAGTGCGGGTACAGCCGCAATCAGATTTCCTATTTGCTGAATCAGGTGCTGGGGCAAAGTTTCTACCGCTACGTCAATCAGGCGCGTCTGCAACATCTATTGCAGTCGCTGGACAACGCCACGCCGCCGCTGCGCATCGACGAACTGGCCTTCGCCGCCGGTTTCAATTCGCTGTCGGCGTTCTACAGCTGCTTTCGCCAGCATACCGGCCAGTCGCCCAAGGCCTACGCGAAGCAAATTTCTTTGCGGACACGCGCGCAAGACAATCCCTGAGTTCTGCCTCTAGGATCGACGCCATCGAAACCTGGATTGGCGGAGTCTTGCATGCCGGCGTGGCGCACTATCAGTTTGTGGATGGATCAACTCGACGAGCCGCTGACCGCGCGCCCGCCGCTTGCGCAGGATCTGGACGTCGATGTGGCGATCATTGGCGCCGGTTACACGGGGCTGTGGACTGCGTACTACCTGAAACAACAGGCGCCGAGTCTGAGCATTGCCATCATCGAGGCGCAAACCGCCGGGTTCGGTGCGTCCGGCCGCAACGGCGGCTGGCTGATGGGCAATCTGCTGGGCGAAGATCGCCTGCTGGCCGGCCTGTCACCGCAACAGCGCCGCGCTTCTTACGATCTTTTGCACGATATTCCGGATGAAGTGGCGAGTGTCCTCGAACGCGAAGGCATCGACTGCGATTACCGTAAAGGCGGGGTGCTGTACTGCGCCGCGCGCTATCCCGAGCAGGAAGCCAGTCTTCGCGACTACCTGAAGAAACTCCACGCCCAGGGCCTGACCGACGACGATTACCGCTGGCTCAGCCCCGAACAACTGGCGCAGCAGCTGCGCATCGCCAAGCCTTACGGCGGCATCTTCGCCCCGCACGTGGCGACCATTCACCCGGCAAAACTGGTGCGCGGCCTGGCGCGAACCGTTGAAAGCATGGGGGTGAAGATCTACGAAAACAGCCCGGTGACCCATTGGCAGGCCGCAAGTCTGCGTACTGACAAGGCCAGCGTGCGCAGCCGCTGGATCGTCCCGGCCATCGAAGGCTATTCCGTCACGCTGCCTCCGCTGGGCCGTTATCAATTACCGGTGCAGAGCCTGATCGTTGCCACCGAGCCGTTGTCCGCCGCAACCTGGGACGCAATCGGCCTGAGCCGAGGCCAGGCTTTCAGTGAATTCAGTCGTCAGGTCACTTACGGCCAACGCAGCGCCGACAATCGGCTGATCTTCGGTGCCCGTGGCGGTTATCAGTTCGCCGGCAAGCTGCGCCACAACTTCGACCTGACCCGCGATGAAGTCGAGCTGCGCCGCTATTTGTTCGGCGAACTCTTCCCGCAATTGAAAAACGTACAGATTACCCACGCCTGGGGCGGCAACCTCGGCATGTCCCGGCATTTCAAACCGCACATGCTCTGCGACCGGGCCAACGGCATCGCGCTGTCCGGCGGCTATGGCGGGGAGGGTGTCGGCGCTTCCAATCTGGGCGGTCGCACACTGGCCGATCTGATTCTCGAGCGCGATACCGAGCTGACACATCAGCCGTGGGTGCTGCCCGACGGCGGAATCCACGCGCTGCGAGCCTGGGAGCCGGAACCGTGCCGCTGGCTCGGTTACAACGCGATCATCAAAAGCTTCGTCCACGAAGACCAGACCCTGGCCAATCCGGCGACAGCGCCCTGGCGGCGCAAGCTTGCCAGCCAGGTGGCCGGGTTCATGGAAGGTTTCATGCACTAAACGTTGTTTACTACGAGACAGGTAACGCCATGAGCATCACCCAATTCAAGAACACCGCCACGTTGCAACTGGATGAGTCCAACCCGGTGGCCGTGCCGCTCGGCACACCGGTGGCGATTGCCTCGACCACCAGCGTCGAACGCGACGACGGCGTCGAAACCGGCGTCTGGGAATGCACGCCCGGTCGCTGGCGTCGGCAGATCACCGCTCAGGAGTTCTGCCATTTCATTTCCGGTCGCTGCACGTTCACCCCGGACGGCGGCGGCGAAACCCTGCATATACAAGGTGGCGACGCACTGATGTTGCCGGCCAACACGCTCGGGATCTGGGACATCGAGGAAACCGTGCGCAAGACCTATGTCCTGATTTTCTGACGCTTTGATCCTTTTGATTGCCTGCCAACAACAATAGCCAATACAGGAATCGATCCATGATCCGAAAGACCCTCGCGCTCGCACCCTTGATGCTCGCCGCTTCCTTCGCTCAGGCTGCGGATACGGTCAAGGTTTACAACTGGTCCGACTACATCGCGCCGGACACCGCCAAGAACTTCGAAAAGGCCAGCGGCATTGGCGTCACCTATGACGTCTACGACAGCAACGAAACCCTCGACGGCAAGCTGATGACCGGTAAATCCGGTTACGACGTGGTGTTTCCGTCCAACCACTTCATGGCGCGGCAGATCGAGGGCGGGGCGCTGAAGAAACTCGACAAGAGCCAGTTGCCGAACTGGAAGAACCTCAATCCGGTGTTGCTCAAGGCCTTGCAGACCAACGATCCGGGCAACGAACACGGCTTTCCATACCTGTGGGGCAGCACCGGCATCGGCTACAACGTCGCCAAGGTCAAGGCCGTACTGGGTGACAACGCGCCGGTGGATTCCTGGGATCTGATCTTCAAACCCGAATACATGGAAAAACTGCAGAAATGCGGCGTGGCGATCCTCGACAACGGCCCGGAACTGCTGCCGGCGGCGCTCAATTACCTGGGGCTGCCGCACCACAGCAAGAACCCCGAGGACTACAAGAAAGCTGAAGCGCTGCTGATGAAAGTGCGGCAGTATGTCAGCTACTTCCATTCCTCGAAGTACACCAGCGATCTGGCCAATGGCGATATTTGCGTGGCGGTCGGTTTCTCCGGCGACATCCTGCAAGCGGAAAACCGCGCCAAAGAAGCGAAGAACGGCATCGAAATCGGCTACGAAATTCCCAAGGAAGGCGCCGCGATCTGGTTCGACATGGTCGCCATGCCCGCGGACGCGCCGGACGAGAAGGCCGGCTACGCGTTCATGAACTACCTGCTGCAGCCCGACGTCATGGCCGGCATCAGCAACTATGTGCATTACGCCAATGGCAACGAACAGGCCGACAGCCTGATCGACCCGGCGATCAAGAACGACACCAAGGTTTATCCGAGCCCGGAAATGATGGGCAAGCTGTTCGCGCTGGAAGCGATGCCGCTGAACATCGACCGGATACGGACGCGGGTGTGGAACAAGATTCGTACTGGCAGCTGAAGAAAACAGGCGAGGGCGGTACAGCCCTCGCCTGAATATGTACTGTTGAATCAACTTGATATCAAACCACTGGCATTGCACTGATAAAGTGCAGCAAAGTGAGACGCTGCTAACAAAAAACAACTTACCGATATTTAATATTTAAATAAGAAATCGTCAGACAATTAGGCAAGTTCACCAAACTTACAAACTTCTTTCGGCGGCACACGCTTTGTTTACGGGAGTTTCCCGGAGCAGTTCAATTTGATCTCAAAAAAACGCTAGACGTTAGATTTCAAATTGTGTCAGGTTTCTTACGCCTTCATTGGGCGAGTGATAGGACAATCTCGCCAGAGGTTGTCGCTATCGGACAAAAACTGTTCCATTGCTAAACAAGGAAGTGTGTTTATGTCGAAAGTAAAAGCTAATGCTGTTGATACCGCCGAACAGGCTTTCCAGCTGGGCGCGGCGCCGCAACCTCTGGCAGCGACCAGCACGGCGTATAACCAGATCAATAGCTTCAGCCACCAATACGATCGTGGCGGCAACCTCACGGTCAATGGCAAACCCTCCTTTTCCGTCGACCAGGCCGCAACCCAGTTGCTGCGCGACGGCGCTGCCTACCAGGACAAGGATGGCAGCGGCAAGATCGAACTCACCTACACGTTCCTGACTTCGGTATCGTCCAGCACGATGAACAAGCACGGGATCACCGGGTTCAGTCAGTTCAGTACTCAACAGAAAACCCAGGCCGTGCTCGCCATGCAATCCTGGGCCGATGTGGCCAACGTCACTTTTACCGAGAAAGCCACCGGCGGTGACGGCCACATGACCTTTGCCAACTACAGCGGTGGCGTGGACGGCGCAGCTGCGTTCGCCTACCTGCCGGGTACCGGTCCGGGTTACGACGGCACTTCGTGGTACTTGATCAACAGCGGTTACACGCAGAACAAGACCCCGGATCTGAACAACTACGGTCGTCAGACCCTGACCCACGAAATCGGCCACACCCTTGGCCTGGCGCACCCGGGCGACTACAACGCCGGCAACGGCAACCCGACCTACAATGACGCCACCTACGGGCAAGACACCCGCGGCTACAGCGTCATGAGCTACTGGAGCGAAAGCAATACCAGCCAGAACTTCAGCAAGGGCGGGGTGGAAGCCTATTCCTCCGGTCCCCTGATGGATGACATTGCAGCGATCCAGAAGCTCTACGGCGCCAACATGACCACCCGTACCGGTGACACCACCTACGGCTTCAACTCCAACGCCGGTCGCGATTTCCTCAGCGCCTCGTCGTCGGCCGACAAGCTGGTGTTTTCGGTGTGGGATGCCGGCGGCAAGGACACCTTCGACTTCTCGGGTTTCACCCAGAACCAGAAGATCAACCTCAATGAAGCCTCGTTCTCCGACGTTGGCGGCCTGGTGGGCAACGTGTCCATCGCCAAGGGCGTCACCATCGAGAACGCGATTGGCGGTTCGGGCAACGACCTGCTGATTGGCAACAACGTTGCCAACGAGCTCAAGGGCGGCGCCGGTAACGACATCCTTTACGGCGCCGGTGGTGCCGACAAACTGTGGGGCGGCGCGGGTTCGGACATTTTTGTGTTCGCGGCCAGCTCTGACTCCAAGCCGGGTGCGATCGATCAGATCCTCGATTTCGTCAGCGGTCTGGACAAAATCGACCTGACCGGTATCACCAAGGGTGCCGGACTGCACTTCGTCAGCGCCTTCACCGGTGCGGCGGGTGATGCGGTTCTGACGTCTTCAGGTGGCAACAGCCTGTTGTCGGTGGACTTCTCCGGGCACGGCGTGGCTGATTTCCAGGTCAGCACCGTTGGCCAGGCAGCGCTCAGCGACATCGTGGCGTGATGTGAACCGGGAAAGCGGCGCGTGATGCGCCGCTTTCTTCACTTGCATCGCCATGGCCGGTAAGCAAGGCTACGCGCCGGAGTGAAATTTCCTATGATCCAACTCGCTTTTACCCGCAGAGCGGCGGCGTATCTGTTGCCGATGCTGATGATGATTTCTGGAGAAACAACCATGGCAAGCAGCCTGAGACTTGAAGATCCATCGGTATTTGCCGGGCAGTGGCAAGCGACTTTGAGTGCCCGCAGTGACAGCCCCGAAGCGCAAGCGATTCAGGACAAGCCGTCGAACACCTGCCAGATCGATCTCGAGGCCAATCAGACGCTGGGCAAAGGCGCCGATTGTCTGAGCGCGTGGTTGCAGGACGCTGCCATCGGCTGGTTTCCCGATCCGGACGGTCTGTCGATCACCGGCAAGGAAGGCTCAAGAATCCAGTTTTTCAGCCGACAACGTGATGGGCTTTATCTGAGTACTTTGAAGTCGGGCCTGGTGATTACACTCAAGCGTGCTGCACAACAGCCTTGATGACCAAAACCGACAGACGGTTTAAATATAAAGCACCCCGTTACAGTTATAAGCGGCAGTGCAATAACGCGGAGGCCGATTTTAATCACCGAAGTTGTTATTGAAGTGTAAGCAAGTACTGTCGGTGTATGTCCCGCGTTCAAGGCGGACAATTAATTTGACGTCTCGCCAAGCAGGGCGGGAAATATCATTTCAGGAATAATCAATGAAGATGGCGAAGGCCCCAGCCACCGCTCCCTTGTTCAAGGCTTTGGGTGACTATAAAAGCATTCTGATCAGCGTCGGCTGTTTTACCGCACTGATCAATGTGCTGATGCTGGTGCCCTCCATATATATGCTGCAGGTCTATGACCGGGTGCTGTCTTCGCAGAACGAAACCACCCTGGCGATGCTGTCGCTAATGGTCGTTGGTTTCTTCGCCTTCATCGGGCTGCTCGAAGTGGTGCGCAGCTTTATCGTGATCCGCATCGGCAGCCAGCTGGAGCGCCGTTTCAATCTGCGGGTCTATCAGGCAGCGTTCGAGCGCAACCTGTTCAAGGGTGAGGGCAACGCCGGGCAGTCCCTGGGCGATCTGACCCACATTCGCCAATTCGTCACCGGGCCTGCGCTGTTCGCGTTCTTCGATGCGCCGTGGTTCCCGGTTTATCTGTTCGTGATTTACCTGTTCAATGTCTGGCTCGGCGTGCTCGCCACGGCGGGTGCACTGCTGCTGATCGCACTGGCGTGCCTGAACGAATACATGACCAAAAAGCCGCTGGGCGAAGCTGCGGGTTACTCGCAGAAATCCAGCCAATTGGCCACCAGCCACCTGCACAACGCTGAAACCATTCAAGCCATGGGCATGCTCGGCGCCTTGCGCAAGCGTTGGTTCCAGGTGCATTCAAGCTTCCTCGGCCTGCAGAATCAGGCCAGCGACACCGGCGCAGTGATCAGCTCGCTGAGCAAGACCCTGCGCCTGTGCCTGCAATCGCTGGTGCTGGGCCTTGGCGCACTGCTGGTGATCAAGGGTGACATGACCGCCGGGATGATGATCGCAGGTTCCATCCTGATGGGGCGGGTACTGAGCCCGATCGACCAGTTGATTGCCGTGTGGAAGCAGTGGAGCGGGGCGAAGCTGGCTTACCGCCGCCTCGATGCGCTGCTGCAAGCCTTCCCGCCGAGCGATGACGCCATGGCGCTGCCGGCGCCGAAAGGCCAGATCACTTTTGAACAGGTCAGCGCCGGTCCTCCGGGGCAGCGTGCCGCGACCCTGCACATGGTCAATTTCAACCTGGCGGCCGGTGAAGTGCTGGGTGTGCTCGGTGCTTCCGGCTCCGGCAAATCAACACTGGCGCGCGTGCTGGTCGGCGTATGGCCGGCCCTCGGCGGCACAGTGCGCCTGGACGGCGCCGACATCCATCGCTGGAACCGCGATCAGCTCGGCCCGTACATCGGCTATCTGCCGCAAGACATCGAATTGTTCAGCGGCAGCATCGCCGAGAACATCGCTCGCTTCAGCGAAGCCGATCCGCAAAAGGTCGTGGCCGCTGCGCAACAGGCCGGCGTGCATGAACTGATCCTGCGTATGCCGCAAGGCTACGACACGCAACTGGGCGAGGACGGCAGCGGTCTGTCCGGCGGCCAGAAACAGCGCGTGGCTCTGGCCCGTGCGCTGTACGGCAATCCGAGCCTGGTGGTGCTGGACGAGCCGAACTCCAACCTCGACACCGTCGGCGAAGCCGCGTTGTCCAGTGCCATCGTGCAGCTCAAGGCCCAAGGCACCACCGTGGTGCTGGTGACCCACCGTTCTTCGGTACTGGCCCAGGCCGACAAGCTGCTGGTACTCAACGACGGTCGGCTGCAAGCCTTCGGCCCGAGCCACGATGTGCTCAAGGCACTGTCCGGCAATCAGACCGGCAATCAGCCCGGCAACCCGCCACAACAAAATGAAAAACCTGCGCCAGCACCGGCCGGGCTCAGCATGAGCCGCCAGTATCAGCCGACGACAAGGAATTCGGGTGTATGAGCAGCGCGAACATGAACACGCAAAACGAAGCGACGATGGAACACGCCTACATCACCGAACGCCCGGAGCGAGACGCCAAATTCTTCGCCCGCATGGGCTGGATTCTGGCGCTGGTCGGTGCCGGCAGTTTCTTCACCTGGGCAGCATTGGCGCCGCTGGATCAAGGCATTCCGGTACAAGGCACCGTCGTGGTGTCAGGCAAGCGCAAAGCCGTGCAGTCGATGAGCAGCGGCGTGGTCAGCCGGATTCTGGTGCGTGAAGGCGAAATCGTGAAGCAGGGCCAGCCGCTGTTCCGCCTCGACCAGACCCAGGTCGCCGCCGACGTGCAATCGCTGCAGGCGCAATACCGCATGGCCTGGGCCAGCCTGGCGCGCTGGCAGGCCGAGCGTGACAACCTCAAGCAAGTGACCTTTCCGGCAGAACTGAGCGACAACGCCGATCCGCGCCTGGCACTGGTGCTTGAGGGCCAGCGGCAATTGTTCAGCAGCCGCCGCGAAGCGTTCTCCCGCGAGCAGGCCGCCCTGCGTGCCAGCATCGAAGGTGCCACCGCGCAACTGGCGGGCATGCGTCGCGCCCGTACCGACCTCAACGCCCAGGCCGACTCGCTGCAACAGCAGTTGAGCAACCTGCAACCGCTGGCCGACAACGGCTACATCCCGCGCAACCGCTTGATGGAATACCAGCGTCAGCTGTCGCAGGTTCAGCAGCAACTGGCCGAAAACACCGGCGAAAGTGGCCGGGTGGAGCAGGGCATTCTTGAGTCGCGCCTGAAGCTGCAACAGCACGGTGAGGAATACCAGAAGGAAGTCCGCACCCAGTTGGCCGACGCGCAACTGAAAAGCGTCACGCTGTCCGAGCAACTGACCTCCGCCGGTTTCGACCTGCAACACAGCGAAATCCTCGCCACCGCCGACGGCGTGGCGGTCAACCTCGGCGTACACACCGAAGGCGCTGTGGTGCGTCAGGGCGAAACCCTGCTGGAAATCGTCCCCCAAGGCACACGCCTGGAAGTCGAAGGGCACCTGCCGATCAACCTGATCGACAAGGTCGGCACGCACCTGCCGGTCGACATCCTGTTCACCGCGTTCAACCAGAGCAAGACGCCACGGGTGCCCGGCGAAGTCAGCCTGATTTCCGCAGACCAGATGGTCGACGAGAAAACCGGCGTGCCGTACTACGTGTTGCGCAGCAGCGTCAGCGATCAGGCCATGGAAAAGCTCAACGGTCTGGTGATCAAGCCCGGCATGCCGGCGGAAATGTTCGTGCGCACTGGCGAACGTTCACTCCTCAACTACCTGTTCAAGCCGCTGCTCGACCGCGCCGGTTCCGCGTTGACCGAAGAATAAGGATGTTCGGCTGTATGAATAAGCTTTCCATGCTGGCGGCAGCGTTCGCGCTGCTCGCGGGCAACAGTGCAATGGCGGCCATGGGGCCGTTCGAGATCTACGAGCAGGCGTTGCGCAATGACCCGGTGTTCCTTGGCGCGATCAAGGAGCGCGATGCAGGCCTTGAAAACCGTGCCATCGGCCGCGCCGGGTTGCTGCCAAAACTGGGTTACAACTACAACAAGGGCCGCAACTCGTCGAAAGCCACGTCCCTCGACGAACGCGCGCGCAACCGCACCGATGACCGTAACTACAGCAGCTACGGTTCGAGCCTGACCCTGCAACAACCGTTGCTCGACTACGAAGCCTACGCGGCGTATCGCAAGGGTGTGGCCCAGTCACTGTTTGCCGACGAGAACTTTCGCGGCAAGAGCCAGGAACTGCTGGTTCGCGTACTGGATAACTACACCAAGGCCTTGTTTGCCCAGGATCAGATCGACATCGCGCAGGCCAAGAAGAAGGCGTACGAGCAGCAGTTCCAGCAGAACGAGCACATGTTCCGCCAAGGCGAGGGCACTCGCACCGACATCCTCGAAGCCGAGTCGCGTTATGAACTGGCGACCGCCGAGGAAATCGAAGCCCGCGACGAGCAGGACGCCGCTCTCCGGGAGCTGGGCGCATTGGTAGGCGTGCCGGCGATGGACATCAGTGATCTGGCGCCGCTGGATCAGAACTTCCAGACATTCGCCTTGATGCCGGCCAATTACGACACCTGGCACGAACTGGCGGTCAGCAACAACCCGAACCTCGCATCCCAGCGTCAGGCTGTGGAAGTGGCGCGGTACGAAGTCGAGCGCAACCGCGCCGGGCACCTGCCGAAAGTCAGCGCTTACGCCACGATGCGCCAGAACGAGTCGGAAAGCGGCAACACCTACAACCAGCGTTACGAAACCAACACCATCGGTTTCGAAGTCAGCGTGCCGTTGTATGCCGGCGGCGGCGTGTCGGCCTCGACCCGTCAGGCCAGTCGTACCATGGAGCAGGCTGAATACGAGCTGGACGGCAAGACCCGCGAGACGCTGATCGAACTGCGCCGCCAGTTCAGCGCATGCCTGTCCGGGGTCAGCAAATTGCGCGCCTATCAAAAGGCGCTGGCCTCGGCCGAAGCGCTGGTGGTGTCGACCAAGCAAAGCATTCTCGGAGGCGAGCGAACCAATCTCGACGCACTGAACGCCGAGCAACAACTATTTACCACCCGCCGCGATCTGGCCCAGGCACGCTATGACTACCTCATGGCCTGGACCAAGTTGCATTACTACGCGGGCACCTTGAGCGAGCAGGATCTGGCGCGGGTGGATGAAGCCTTCGGACAAGGCCCACGGACGCAATAACACCGTAGTTTCAACGCAAACAGCTTCAACTCAAAACAACAAAAACGAGTGGTGAACATGGACGTACGCATCAAGCCGATTTCGGTCGGCACCCTGCTGCTTGTGATTTCTGCAGCCCAGGCCCAGGCCCGATACCTCGAATCCGGACAGCCCGGCGATCCGGCCAGTTGGCACAGCGCCGAATTCCTGCGTGACTGGGGACTGGGCCGGATGCAGGCCGATCAGGCCTATGCCGCCGGCATCACCGGCCAGGGCGTGAAGATCGGCGCACTGGATTCCGGCTTCGACGCCGCCCATCCCGAGTTCGCCCGTGACCGTTATCACTCGGTACTGGCCAGCGGCAGCTACCTCGACGGCTCGCTGTTCAACGTCAACGGCACCCTCAACCCGAACAACGACTCCCATGGCACCCACGTGGTCGGCACCATGGGCGCGTCCCGCGATGGCAGCGGCATGCATGGCGTGGCGTACAACGCGCAGATCTACGTCGGTAACACCAACAAGAACGACAGTTTCCTGTTCGGCCCCAACCCCGACCCGCGCTACTTCAAAGCGGTGTACGACGCCCTGGCCGATGCCGGTGTGCGGGCGATCAACAACAGCTGGGGCAGCCAGCCGCCGGATGTCAGCTATCGAACCCTGGCGGATCTGCACGCCGCTTACGCCCAGCACTGGAACAAGGGCACCTGGCTGGATGCGGCGGCGGACGTTTCCCGTCGTGGCGTGATCAACGTGTTCAGCGCCGGCAACAGCGGCTACCCGAATGCCAGCGTGCGCTCGGCGCTGCCGTACTTCCAGCCTGATCTGGAAGGCCATTGGCTGGCGGTTTCCGGACTGGATCAAAGCAATCAGCAGAAGTACAACCAGTGCGGCCTCGCCAAATACTGGTGCATCACCACGCCGGGGGCGAAGATCGACAGCACCATTCCCGACGGCGGATATGCGATCAAGTCCGGCACCTCGATGGCCGCGCCGCACGCCACCGGCGCACTGGCACTGGTGATGGAACGCTATCCGTACATGAACAATCAGCAGGCTCTCGAAGTGCTGCTGACCACCGCCACTCAACTCGACGGTTCGGTGACCGACGCGCCGACCGAGCGAGTCGGCTGGGGCGTGGCCAACCTGTACCGGGCGATGCGCGGGCCGGGGCAATTGCTCGGGGCGTTCGACGCTAATCTGGCGGCCGGGCAGAACGATGTCTGGAGCAACGACATCAGCGACAAAGCCCTGATCCAGCGCCAGAGCGAGGATCTCGCCGAACACAGCGCCTGGCAGCAAACCCTGCAAAGCAAAGGCTGGCAGAACGGCGTGCCGGTCGGCGCCAGCCAACAGGATCAGACCGATTACGCCGTGGGCATGGCTCGCGATGCAGCAGCGGCCGGTCGGGTGTATCAGGGCAGTCTGATCAAGTCCGGCGACGGGCGACTGGTTCTGACCGGTAATAACAGCTATCGCGGGCCAACAACGGTCAATGGCGGTCTGCTGACGGTGAACGGTTCGCTGACCTCGGCCGTGACCGTCAACGACGGCGGTGCCCTCGGCGGCTCCGGGCGGATCGGCGCACTGACCGCCAACAGCGGCGGTCGCGTGGCGCCGGGCAATTCCATCGGCACGTTGAACGTCGCCGGTGACGTAACCTTCGCGCCGGGTTCGACCTACGCCGTGGAATTGTCTCCCACCAGCAGCGACCGCATCGTCGCCGGCGGCACGGCGTCCATCAACGGCGCCACTGTCAGCCTGTCGCTGGAAAACAGTCCGACGCTGCTCAGCACCACCGAAGCCAGAAGCCTGCTCGGCCAGCAATACAACATTCTGCAAGCGGCGGGTGGCATTCAGGGGCGATTTGGTGCGGTGCTGCCGGACTACCTGTTCATCGGTGGCAGCCTGGCCTACAGCGGTAACGGCATCGGCTTGAATGTCGAGCGCAACGCGACATCGTTCGCCAGCATCGGCCAGACCCCGAATCAGCGCTCCGTGGCCACTGCCGTCGAAGGTCTGGGCGCGGGCAATTCGGTTTACGAAAGCCTGCTGTTGTCGGCCACCGCCAGTGATGCGCAACAAGCCTTTCAACAGTTGAGCGGTGAAATTTACCCGGCCCTCGGCTCCGTGCTGATCAACGACAGCCGGCAACTACGCGACGCCATCGGCGAACGCCTGCATGACTCGAATGCCACGCAAAGCAATGGCTGGATCAAAGCCCTCGGCGCCTGGGGTACAACCGACTCGCGCCACGACACCGCTGGATACAGCACGTCGATTGACGGCCTGCTGGCCGGTGTCGACGGAGCGCTGGACGAGCAGACCCGCATCGGTCTGGTCACCGGTTACAGCGACAGCTCGCTGAGCATGGGCTCGGGCACGCATTCCTCGGCCAAGGTCGACAGCTATCACCTCGGCGCCTACGCCGGTCATGACTTCGGCGCCTGGCGCCTGAGCACCGGCGCGGCCTACAGCTGGCATCGCGCCGATGTGAAACGCGACTTGCAGTACGGCAACGTCAGCGCCAAGCAAAAAGCCAAGGTCGATGCCGCCACCACTCAGGTATTCGGCGAGGCGGCCTATCGGCTGAACCTGCAACCGCTGGCCCTGGAGCCGTTCGCCAACCTGGCTTACGTACACCTCGACACCGACGGATTCACCGAAAAGGGCGACGCCGCTGCGCTTAAAAGTGGTAACGATCAGCGTGACGCGGTGCTCGGCACCCTCGGCGTGCGAGCGATCAAGACCTTCGATCTGTCGTCCGCGCAGAAGCTCGATGTGAGCGGGCATCTGGGCTGGCAGCACAGCCTGACCGACATTGACTCCGAACAGCATTTGCGTTTTGCCAGCGGCAGCGCGCCGTACACGGTCGAAAGCTCGCCACTGGTGCGCGACGCCGCGCTGGTCGGCGTGCAGGCCAGCCTGGCACTGACCCGCGACGTGCGGGTGAACCTCGATTACACCGGACAACTGGCCAGCCGCGAGAAACAGCATGGCGTGGGCCTGAGCCTGAACTGGCAGTTCTAAACACACGGATTTTGTGCAACATCACTAAGGAAGGTCGCTGGATGAAAAACAACAACACCCCCGCGCAATCGGGTGGATGCTTTCGCCTGAAAACTCTAAACCTCGCGTTGCTTTGCGCACTGGCCACCTGGGGCAGCGCACACGCCGCGCCCTACGTCGAAAGCGGTCGGGCAGGGGATCCGGGCAGTTGGCGCAGCGCCGAATTCCAGGCCGACTGGGGCCTGGGCGCCATCGGTGCCGATCATGCCTACGCCGCCGGTTACACCGGTAAAGGCGTGAAACTGGGGATCTTCGACCAGCCGGTCTACGCCGCGCACCCGGAGTTTTCCGGCAACAACAAGGTCATCACTTTGGTGACCTCGGGGATCCGCGAATACACCGACCCGTACATCCCGGTCAAAGCCGGGGACGCGTTTCGCTATGACGGTTCGCCCTCGGTCGGTTCCGACGGCAAGCTCGGCGCCCACGGCACCCACGTCGGCGGTATCGCCGCCGGCAGCCGTGACGGTGGACCGATGCACGGTGTGGCGTTCGGCGCGCAGATCATCAGCGCCGACAACGGCGACCCGGGCCCGGAAGACGGCATCGTGCGCGGCAACGACGGCGCGGTGTACAAGGCCGGCTGGGATGCGCTGATCGCCAGCGGCGCGCGGATCATCAACAACAGTTGGGGCATCGGCATCACCGACCGTTTCGACCTCGGCGGCCGTAATCCGGCGTACCCGCACTTCACCGTCAATGACGCGCAACTGCAGTTCAACGAGATCCGCACACTGCTCGGCACCAAACCCGGCGGCGCCTACGACGGTGCAATCGCCGCCGCGCGCAGCGGGATCGTGACGATTTTCGCGGCGGGCAACGACTACAACCTGAACAACCCGGACGCCATCGCCGGCCTCGGTTACTTCGTCCCGGACATCGCACCGAACTGGATCACCGTCGCCGCCCTGCAAAAGAACCCGGATCTGGCCAATGCCAATCCGTACATCATGAGTACGTTCTCTTCGCGCTGCGGATACACCGCAAGTTTTTGCGTCTCGGCACCGGGTACGAAAATCTTCAGCTCGATCATTGAAGGCACCAACGCCGACAACCTGACCACCGGCTACAAGAACTACAACGGCACCTCGATGGCCGCGCCGCATGTGGCCGGTTCCATGGCGGTGCTGATGGAGCGCTTCCCGTACATGTCCGGCGATCAGGTCGCCAGCGTATTGCGCACCACGGCCACCGACCTCGGCGCACCGGGCATCGACGCCCTGTACGGCTGGGGCATGATCAACCTGCGCAAGGGCATCGACGGCCCGGCGATGTTCGTCACCGAGCAGGACATCCCCGAAGAATTCCGCATCCAGGGCGCCTACGGTTCCGGCCAGTTCGTGGCCGATCTGCCGGGCATCGGCGCGATCATCGATGCGGGCAAGCCCACGGAGCGTGTGTGCAACGACATCACCTGCGGGCTCGACACCTGGCGCAACGATATTTCCGGCCATGGTGGTCTGACCAAACAAGGCATCGGCACTCTGGTGCTGACCGGCAACAACACCTACAGCGGCCCGACCTTGGTGAATCAGGGGCGACTGGCAATCAACGGCTCACTGCAATCGGCGGTCACGGTCAATGACGGCGGCATCCTCGGCGGTAACGGCCGGATCGCTGCGCTGACCGCCAACAGCGGCGGTACTGTGGCGCCGGGCAATTCCATCGGCACCTTGAACGTGGCGGGTGACGTGACCTTCGCGCCAGGTTCGACCTATGCGGTAGAAGTGTCGCCGACCAGCAGCGACCGGATCGTCGCCGGCGGCAAAGCGGTGATCGAAGGTGCAACCGTAACCATGTCCCTGGAAAACAGCCCGACGCTGTTGACCACCGGCGAAGTGAAGAGCCTGCTCGGCACCCAGTTCAACATCTTGCAGGCAGCGGGCGGCATTGAAGGGCAGTTCGGCCAAGTGTTGCCCGACTACGCGTTCCTCGGTGGCACCCTGGCGTACTCGGCGAGCGGTGTGCAACTGGACGTCGGCCGTAATGGCGCTTCGTTCGCCAGCGTCGGCCTGACGCCGAACCAGCGCGCAGTCGGTGCTGCCGCCGAACGCCTCGGCGCCGGCAATGCGTTGTTCGAAACCCTGTTGCTGTCGCCGTCGGCGGCCGCTGCGCAGGACGCGTTCCAGCAACTGTCCGGCGAGATTCACCCGGCCATCGGCACACTGCTGATCAACGACAGCCGCTACCTGCGCGATGCCGTGGGCGAACGTCTGCGCGAACGCGATCTGTTCGATGCCGGCGCGCCGACCGATGACCGCAGCAACGCCTGGCTCAAAGTACTGGGTTCATGGGGCAAGAGCGATGGAGGGTCCAAATACGCCGATTCCACCAGCTCCATCGGTGGTCTGCTGGCCGGTGTCGACGGCTTGATCGCTGAAGATACCCGTCTGGGTTTCGTTACCGGTTATAGCGACAGTTCGTTGAGCATGGGCGAGGGTACACATTCGTCCGCGTCGGTCGATAGCTATCACTTGGGTGCATACCTGGGACATCAGATCGATGCGCTGCGTCTGACCGCCGGTGCGGCCTACAGCTGGCATCGCATTGACGTCAAACGCGACTTGCAGTTCGGTGGCGTCAGCGGCAAACAGAAGACCAAGCGCGATGCGACCACCGCGCAACTGTTCACCGAAGCGGCCTACGACCTGGGCCTGCAACCGATGAACCTGGAGCCGTTCGCCAACCTGGCCTACGTGCACCTCAACAGCGACAGCTTCACCGAGAAGGGTGATGCCGCCGCACTGAAGGGCGGCGAAGACAACCGCGACGTGGTGTCGTCGACCCTCGGTGTGCGGGCCAAGCGCACGTTTGCCCTGTCGGAGAAGCACCAGCTGGAACTGGGCGCAAGCCTGGGCTGGCAGCACAACCTGAGTAGCGTGGATGCCGACAGTCACTTGGCCTTCGCCAATGGCAACAGTGCGTTCACGGTGCAAAGTGTGTCGATGGATCGAGATGCAGCGGTGGTCGGCGTACGCGCCGGGCTGGCGCTGAATCGCGATGTCCGGGTCAACCTGGACTACAACGGGCTGATCGGCTCCAACGAAAAGGACCACGGTGTGGGCCTGACGCTGGACTGGCAGTTCTAAGGGGTAGCGGCAGTTCTTTCGAGAACTGCCGTTTTTGAAAGGAAGAGAGAGCACAACATGGGATTGTTCGATTACAAAAATGCCGACGGCAAAGCGCTGTACAGCGATGCCATCGCCCTGACGCTGTATGCCTACACGCCGACCGGGCAGGCCTTGCCCGGCACCGGCTGGAAGCCGATCGGCGCCACGGCGCTGGGCTATCAGGGCAAGGTCGGGGCCCAGGGCACGTTCTTCGGCGAGAAGGACGGTTTCACCAGCGCCGAAGCCGAAGTGCTCGGCAAGTACGACGCCGCAGGCAAGCTGATCGGCATCGGCGTGGCCTTCCGGGGCACCGGCGGGCTGGGTTACAGCGACACCTTCGGCGACATGAAAAATAATCTGCTGGCCGCCATCGGCCCGACGGATTACGCCACCCAGTACGCGAAAAACGCTTTCGACAACCTGCTCAAATCGGTGGCGGCTTTCGCGGTCGCCCACGGCATCGCGGCCAAGGACGTGCTGGTCAGCGGCCACAGCCTCGGCGGTCTCGGGGTCAACAGCGTGGCGGAGTTGAGCGCGAGCAACTGGGGCGGGTTCTTCAAAGACGCCAACTACATTTCGTTCGCCTCGCCGACCCAGAGCAGCACCGGCACCAACGTGCTGAACATCGGTTACGAGAACGACCCGGTGTTCCGCGTGCTCGACGGCACCACGTTCAGTACCGCGTCGATGGGCAAGCACGACAAGCCGCACGACTCGACCACCGACAACATCGTCAACTTCAACGACAACTACGCATCCACTGCGCAGAACCTGGTGCCGTTCAGCATCGCCAATCCGCTGAACTGGTCGGCCCACAGCTCGCTGGGGTATGCCGACGGCCTGAATCGGGTGATCGCGTCGAAGTTCTACGGCCTGACGCACAAGGACTCGACGATCATCGTCTCCAACCTTGAGGAAGCGTCGCGGGGCAAGACCTGGGTCGAGGATCTGGGCCGCAGCGGCGAACCGCACACCGGCAGCACGTTCATCATCGGCACCGACAGTGGTGACTGGCTCAAGGGCGGGGCGGGCAACGACTTCCTCGAAGGCCTGGGCGGCGATGACCGTTTCCGTGACGACGGCGGCTACAACATCCTGCTCGGTGGCCAGGGCCACAACACCTTCGAGCTGCAAAAACCGCTGCAGAACTTCAGTTTCGCCAATGACGGCGACGGCACGCTGTACGTGCGTGACGCCTACGGCGGCATCAGCATAACCCGCGACATCGGCGCGCTGGTGAGCAAGGAGTCGGGTTCGTGGTGGGGCAGCAAGGAAATCACCTGGTCCGTTACCGCCAAAGGCCTGGCCAACGGTGCCGAACTGACCCAGTACAACCATTCGCTCAGCGGCGGCGCCATGGGCGACACCCTCAAAGCCACCGCCGACGGTGACTGGCTGTTCGGCCTGGGCGGCAACGATCACCTGCAAAGCGACAAGGCGCACGTGACCTTCGTCGGTGGCGCCGGCAACGACGTGATGAGCGCGGTGGGCGGCAACAACACCTTCCTGTTCAGCGGCGCCTTTGGTTTTGACGCGATCAATGGCTACCAGGGCAGCGACAAACTGGTGTTCATGGGCGTCGAAGGCGCGGGGCAGGGTTACGACTACAAGCAACACGCGTCGCAGTCCGGAAGCGATACCGTGCTGAAGATTGGCGATTTTGCCGTGACGCTGGTCGGGGTGGGTGTGGCTAACCTGTCGGATTCGAGTTTCGTCTTCGCCTGACAGACCTTGTGGGAGCGAGCTTGCTCGCGAAAGAGGGCGTGTCAGTCGCCCGACCGGTAACTGAAAGACCGCTATCGCGAGCAAGTCGAATCGTCGCACCGTCGCTCCCACATTGTGACTGTGTAGTAAATGCTCCGGGGCGCCTCGGGAGGGGCGTTCTGGTTGTGAGCTATCTCTGAACAATTCCAACAAAGAGAGAGGCAACAGCAATGGGTGTGTATGACTACAAGAATTTCGGTACGGCGGATTCCAAGGCGCTGTTCAGCGACGCCATGGCCATTACGCTGTATTCCTACCACAACCTCGATAACGGCTTTGCCGTCGGTTATCAGCACAACGGCTTCGGCCTCGGCTTGCCGGCCACGCTGGTGACCGCGCTGATCGGCGGTACGGATTCCCAGGGGGTGATCCCCGGCATTCCGTGGAACCCCGATTCGGAAAAAGCCGCACTCGACGCGGTGAAAAAAGCTGGCTGGACCCCGATCACCGCCTCGCAACTGGGTTACGAGGGCAAGACCGATGCCCGCGGCACCTTCTTCGGTGAAAAGGCCGGCTACACCAGCGCCCAAGTGGAAATCCTCGGCAAGTACGACGCTCAGGGACATCTCACGGAAATCGGTATCGCCTTTCGCGGCACCAGCGGCCCGCGGGAAATCCTGATCGGCGACTCCATCGGTGATGTGATCAACGACTTGCTCGCCGCGTTCGGGCCCAAGGATTACGCCAAGAACTACGTCGGCGAGGCATTCGGCAACCTGATGAACGATGTGGTGGCGTTCGCCAAGGCCAACGGCCTCACCGGCAAGGACGTGCTGTTCAGCGGCCACAGCCTCGGCGGGCTGGCGGTCAACAGCATGGCGGACCTGAGCACCAGCAAATGGGGCGGGTTCTTCCAGGATTCCAACTACATCGCCTACGCCTCGCCGACCCAGAGCAGCACCGACAAGGTGCTCAACGTCGGCTACGAAAACGATCCGGTGTTCCGCGCCCTCGACGGCTCGACCTTCACCGGCGCCTCGCTCGGCGTACACGACGCGCCCAAGGAATCGGCGACCGACAACATCGTCAGTTTCAACGACCACTACGCCTCGGCGGCGTGGAACGTGCTGCCGTTCTCGATCGTCAACATTCCGACCTGGATCTCGCACCTGCCGACCGCCTACGGCGACGGCATGAACCGGGTGATCGAGTCGAAGTTCTACGACCTGACCAGCAAGGACTCGACGATCATCGTCGCCAACCTGTCGGATCCGGCGCGGGCCAACACCTGGGTGCAGGACCTGAACCGCAACGCTGAAACCCATAAGGGCAGCACCTTCATCATCGGCAGTGACGCCAATGACCTGATCCAGGGCGGCAACGGCAACGATTATCTGGAGGGCCGCGCCGGCAACGACACGTTCCGCGACGGCGGGGGTTACAACATCCTGCTTGGTGGCTCGGGCAACAACACCCTGGAGTTGCAGAAGTCGGTCAATACCTTCGACTTCGCCAACGACGGCGCCGGCAACCTGTACATCCGCGATGCCAACGGCGGGATCAGCATCACCCGCGACATCGGCAGCATCGTCACCAAGGAGCCGGGCTTTCTCTGGGGCCTTTTCAAGGACGACGTGACCCACAGCGTCACCGCGACCGGCCTGAAGGTCGGCAACAACGTCACTCAATACGAATCGAGCGTGAAGGGCACCGGCGGCGCCGACACCCTCAAGGCCAAGGCCAGCGGTGACTGGTTGTTCGGACTGGACGGCAACGATCATCTGATCGGTGGGGCTGGCAACGACGTGTTCGTCGGCGGTGCCGGCAATGATCTGATGGAGTCGGGCGGCGGGGCGGATACCTTCCTGTTCAGCGGCGCATTCGGCCAGGATCGCGTGGTGGGTTACACCGCGAACGACAAACTGGTGTTCCTCGGCGTGCAGGGCGTATTGCCCAACGACGACTTCCGCGCCCATGCCACGGCGGTGGGACAGGATACGGTGCTGAAATTCGGCGCTGATTCGGTAACGCTGGTCGGGGTTTCGTTGAACAGCCTGAGTGCCGACGGGATCGTGATCGCCTGATGCTTGGGGCGCCTTCAAGGGCACCATCGCGAGCAGGCTCACTCCCACATTTGACCTGGTACTGGTCTTTTGTGGGAGCGAGCCTGCTCGCGATTGAACGATAACGCAGTATCGAACGTGACTCACCAGCCACTCCCTGACTCCAATCCCTGCACCAACAGGAAATGCGGCCTAAAGCCATGACGGCAACGTTCGTCATGTAAGGGTCGCCAACGAGTACAGGAGATTCACACGTGAAAGGTTTCAAGAGGTTTATCGGTATCGCGGGACTGGCGCTGCTGTCGGCCAAAGCCTGGGCCGATCTGCCTCACAGCTCGATTCTGAGCCGTTATGGCGTCACCACCGATGAACTGCCAAAGCCGGCCGAAAGTGATGACGTCAAACCCGTTGAAGAGAAAAGCCGCTTTCATATCCAGCCCGAACAACCGTTCGTGACTGTTCGTATCGGCGAAAACAATGAGCCGGAAATGACCGGCAATCTGAGCATCGACCGCATGGCGCAGCAGGAACGCCAGCGGTGCCAGCGATTGCAGGAAGAGCTGGTTCGCCGGGGCGAGCGTCCCTTCAGTTGCGACGGCTCACTCCCGGGCATGGCATTACCCCGCTGACAAAAGCAAAAAAGGCTGCGCTCCAACAGGAACGCAGCCTTTTTTGATCGGGTAACCGTCAGTCTTCTTTACGCACCGTGGCCACTTCATCGGCACGTACACGGATCTTGGCGCCGGAAATATCCTTGAACTCGTAGAAGCCGTCCTCGTTTTTGGTATCGGGCATGTCTTCGGTCAGGTACTGGGTGCCGTTCTGCAGGGTGACCACCGTCGGGGTCGAGCAACCGGCCAGGGTCAGCAGGGCCGCAACAGCCAACGGGATCCCGAGAGTCTTGATTTTCATAAGCAGCATTCCTGTTCATTTCGACCATTGTCGGCCTCTATCGCGGTTGGTGCCATTACGCCCGGAAAAGTTCGATGGCCACCTGAAAAAATCCGCATTGACGGTGCCACTGATCTTTTTCCGTTTGCGCCCGCCGGGGCAGGCTGGTATCTGTACGCATAACCAGTACTCGCTTGCCATGGCCCCGAAATCACCGTGACTGCCAATCCCCTCGACGATCCGTTCTATTACCTCAACAACTTTCGCCAGGTGCTTGATTGGCTTGAGCTTCGCTACGCCGACGTGATGAGCGAAGCGGAGCACGCCTTCATCCGCGACTTCAAGGCACTGCCGCGCGGATCCCAGGGGTTGCTGGTGCGGATGGTGATGCGCAAGGGCGTGCATTTTCGTGCCGGCAAGCTGAATTATCCGGAAATCGGCCACATCGCCGAGGCGGCGCAACCGCTGCTGGAGCATGGCTGGCTCGATGAACAGGCGCCGTTGTCGATGACGGATCTGTTCGAGGTGTTGCTCAAGGCTGAGATCCTGCAAGCCTTCGGCCCGGCCATCGACCAGCCCAAAGGCAGGAAAGTCGACTGGCTGCCGCTGTTGCACGAACAATTCCCCGAGCCCCGCAGTTTTCAGCAATGGTGCCCAACGCTGGTGGATCGGCTGTTCAGCCTGACGCTGAAGGACCTGTGCGACCGTTTTCGCCTGATGTTCTTCGGCAACCTCTATCAGGACTGGTCGGAGTTCGTGCTCGCGGACCTCGGCATATTCACCTACGAAAAAGTCGAATTCAGCGCCGATTCCCGGGGCTTGCGCAGCCGCGCCGACGTCGATGCCTGCCTGTTTCTGCACGATTGCCAGCTGTATTTCGAAGCCGGCGAGCCGCTGGAGCCAATTGTCGAACAGGTCGCGGCGCTGCAGTTCGATAACCCGTGGCTGCAACGCCGGCGCGGCAAGCTGTTGTTCCAGATCGGCCAATACTGCGAGCGCATCGGCGAATTCGCCCTGGCCCTGAAGATCTATCGCGACTGCGCCTATCCCGGCGCGCGATTGCGGATGATCCGTGTGCTGGAGCGCAGCACCGAATATGCGTTGGCTCTGGAGCTGGCGGTCATTGCCGAGCAGGCGCCGGAAACTGCCACCGAACAGCAGGGCCTGCAACGGATGTTGCCGCGCTTGCGGCGCAAGCTCGGCGGGCCACCGATCAAGCGCACCGCGCCGGGGATGGTGGAGCGTCTGGATCTGCACCTGCCGCGTCTCGATCCGGCGTTGTCGGTGGAATATCACGTTCAGGCGCACCTGCACGAAGAAACGGGCCCGGTGCATTACGTGGAAAACAGCCTGATCAATTCATTGTTCGGCCTGCTGTGCTGGCCGGCGATCTTCGCGCCGTTGCCGGGCGCATTCTTTCACCCGTTCCAGCGCGGACCAGTGGATCTGCTCAACGAGGACTTCCAGCCCCGTCGCGCCGAACTGTTTCAGGCCTGTCTGGCGGAACTCGACGATGGTCGTTATGCCGACACTATCCGCGCGCGGTTCGCCGCCAAATGGGGCGTGCAGTCGCCGTTCGTGTTCTGGGGCGCGCTCAATGAAGAGCTGTTGGATCAGGCGCTGGCCTGTCTGCCGGCCGAACACCTCAAGCACTGGTTCAGCCGTCTGCTGCTGGACATCAAGGCCAATCGCGCCGGCATGCCCGACCTGATCCAGTTCTGGCCGCAGCACAAGACCTACCGGATGATCGAAGTCAAAGGCCCCGGCGATCGCTTGCAGGACAATCAATTGCGCTGGCTGGAGTTCTGCCACACGCACCGCATGCCGGTCGCCGTGTGTTACGTGCAATGGGCGGAGCAGGGCACTTGAGCTACAGCATCGCGGTGCGGGCGCTGTGCGAGTTCACCGCGAAAACCGGTGACCTCGACTTGCGCTTCACCCCGTCACCGACCGCGCTGGAGGGGATTGCCGGGCATCGCACCGTGGCATCCCGACGCAACGATGCGTACCAGAGCGAAGTGGCGCTGGAGGGCGCATTCGGGCCATTGAAGGTCAAGGGCAGGGCCGACGGCTACGACCCGACGCAGAACTGCCTGGAAGAAGTCAAAACCTACCGTGGCGACCTGAGCAAGCAACCGGCCAATCACCGATCACTGCATTGGGCCCAGGCGAAAATCTACGGCTGGTTGATGTGCTGTCGATTGCAGCTTGAGCAGATCAATCTGGCGCTGGTGTACTTCGACATCGTCACGGAAAAGGAAACCTGTCTGGTCGAAGCGTTCAGCGCCGATGCGCTGCGGCAGTTCTTCGAACAACAGTGCGGTTTGTTCCTCGCGTGGGCCGAACAGGAAATGGCTCACCGCGAAGCGCGCAACCGGGCGGCGCAGCAGCTGGGTTTTCCCCATGCTGCCTTTCGCCCCGGCCAGCGTCACCTCGCCGAATCGGTGTTCAAGGCCGTCAGCACCGGCCGCTGCCTGATGGCCCAGGCCCCGACCGGGATCGGCAAGACCCTCGGCACACTGTTTCCGATGCTCAAGGCGTTGGCGCCACAGCAACTGGACAAGGTCTACTTCCTCACCGCCAAGACACCCGGACGCAAACTGGCGCTGGATGCGGCGCAAGTGCTGTTCGATCACAGCGAAACCTTGCCGCTACGGGTATTGGAAATGGTCGCCCGGGACAAGGCCTGCGAACACCCGGACAAGGCTTGCCACGGCGAATCCTGCCCGCTGGCCCAAGGTTTTTACGACCGCTTGCCCGCCGCCCGTGAGGCTGCCAGCCGATTGCGTCTGCTGGATCAAGCCGCACTGCGTGACGTCGCGGCGCAGCACGGGGTATGTCCGTATTACCTGAGCCAGGAAATGGCCCGCTGGGCCGATGTGGTGGTGGCGGACTACAACTATTACTTCGATTTCAGCGCGCTGCTGTTCGGTCTGGCCCAGTTCAATCAATGGAACGTTGTGGCGTTGGTGGACGAGTCGCATAACCTGGTCGAACGCGGTCGGCAGATGTACAGCGCCACCCTCGATCAGGCGACACTAGTCAGCGTGCGCAAAACCGCGCCCGAGGCCTTGAAGAAGTCGTTGCAGCGGGTCAACCGCGAATGGAACGCCCTGCACAATGACCAGTTGGCGCCGTATCAGGCCTACGACAAGGCGCCGGAAAAACTGTTGCAGGCGCTCTCTTCCTGCACGGCGAGCATCGGCGACTACCTCAACGATCACCCGCAAGGGCTCGACAGCGCGTTGCAGAATTTCTACTTCGAGATGCTGCAATTCGGCCGGGTGGCGGAACTGTTCGACGCGCATTACCTGTTCGACATCAGCAAACGTGACCTCGAACGCAAACGCCCGCTATCGCAACTGTGCCTGCGCAACGTGGTGCCGGCGGCGTTCATCGGCCCGCGTCTGAAGGCGGCGCGCAGCAGCGTGCTGTTTTCTGCAACTCTCAGCCCGCGCCACTATTACGCGGATTTGCTTGGCACGCCGGCTGACACAGTGTGGATCGATGTCGAGTCGCCGTTCAGCGCCGAGCAATTGCAGGTGCAGATCGTCAGCCGGATTTCCACCCGTTTCACGCACCGTCAGGCATCACTGGAACCGATTGTCGAGCTGATCGCCCGCCAGTTCAGCGAGCGGCCGGGCAATTATCTGGCGTTCTTCAGCAGTTTCGATTACCTGCAACAGGTCGCGCAGTTGCTGGCCGAGCGGCACCCGCACATCACCCGTTGGCAGCAATCCCGGGGCATGACCGAAGGCGCGCGGCAGGACTTTCTCGATCAATTTACCGCCCACAGCCAGGGCGTCGGCTTTGCCGTGCTCGGCGGCGCGTTCGGTGAAGGCATCGACCTGCCGGGCGCACGGCTGATCGGCGCGTTTATCGCCACCCTCGGGCTGGCCCAGCTCAACCCGGTCAATGAACAGATGAAGCGGCGCATGGCCGCGATCTTCGGTGCCGGTTACGACTACACCTACCTGTTCCCCGGCGTGCAGAAAGTGGTGCAGGCTGCCGGGCGAGTGATCCGCACGCAGCAGGATCGCGGCGTGGTGATGCTGATCGATGATCGCTTTGCCGAAAGCCGTATCAGGCAATTGTTGCCGCGCTGGTGGCAACCCGATCTCACAGATCAGCTTTCCAAACCGCCGGTTTGACGCATACTCCAGTCATTGAAAACCTGTTTTGAGCCAAGCCTGATGAGCGAGAACAAGAAGTCCGCTGCAACAGAAGACATGCGCTTTCGATTGTTGGTCGATGCGGTGGTCGATTACGCGATCTACATGATCGATCCCGAGGGCATCATCATCAGCTGGAACTCCGGCGCCAAACGCTTCAAAGGTTACGAAGAAGCGGAAATTATCGGCGAACACTTTTCCCGGTTTTACACCGACGAAGACCGTGCAGCCGGGATGCCACGCCGCGCCCTGGATACGGCAATCCGCGAGGGCCGCTTCGAAGGTGAAGGCTGGCGGGTGCGCAAGGACGGCACGCATTTCTGGTGTCACGTGGTGATCGACCCGATCCACAGCCCCGACGGGCAATTGCTCGGGTTCGCCAAGATCACCCGCGACCTGACCGATCGCAAGATGGCCGAAGAAACCCTCAAGCAGAGCGAACAACAATTTCGCCTGCTGGTGCAGGGCGTCACGGACTATGCGATCTACATGCTCAGCCCGGAAGGCCGGGTGACCAACTGGAACCCCGGCGCCCAGAGAATCAAGGGTTATGCACCGGAAGAAGTAATCGGCCGGCACTTCTCGATGTTTTATACCCCGGAAGACCGTGAAGCTGGCGAACCGCAACGGTCACTGGAAACGGCTGTGCGCGAAGGGCGCTTCGAAAACAGGAGCTGGCGCCTGCGCAAGGACGGTACGCGGTTCCTGGCGCATGTGGTGGTCGACGCCATCCGCGGCGACACCGGCACCTTGCTCGGTTTCGCCAAGATCACCCGGGACGTCACCGAAGCGACCGAGGCGCAACAGGCACTGGAGAAAACCCGTGAAGCGCTGTTCCAGGCGCAGAAGATGCAGGCTATCGGTCAACTCAGCGGCGGGATCGCCCACGACTTCAACAACTTGCTGACGGTGATCCTCGGCAATCTGGAAATCGTGCGAAAACGTATCGGTGACGACCCGAAAGTCAGCCGACTGCTGGAAAACGCTACCCAGGGCGCCCTCAGAGGCGTGTCACTGACCCAGCGCATGCTGGCCTTCGCCCGGCGTCAGGAACTCAAGACCGAAGCGGTTGACATCCCGAAACTGGTGCAAGGCATCACCGGACTTTTGCGCAGCTCACTGGGGCCCGGTATTCGCATCGAAACGCAGTTTCCCGAGGGGCTGGAGGCGGTGCTGGCCGACAGCAACCAGTTGGAGCTCGCAGTGCTCAATCTGGCAACCAACGCACGTGATGCCATGCCGGATGGCGGCAGTGTCGTCATCAGTGCCGAACCCGAGATCATACTTGAACAATGCGATGCAAGGCTGGCGGCCGGACGTTATGTCCGTCTCAGGGTGACCGATACAGGCGAAGGCATGGATGATGCGACGCTGGCGTCGGCGACCGATCCGTTCTTCACCACCAAAGGCGTGGGCAAAGGTACTGGCCTGGGTTTGTCGATGGTGCATGGTTTCGTCGAGCAACTGGGTGGGCGATTCATTCTGAAAAGCGGCAAAGGCAAGGGCACCACGGCTGAACTCTGGCTACCGGTCGCCGTCGAGGGTGCTGCCGCCAAATCCTTCAGCCCGAACGAAACCGCAGCGAAGGTGCCGAGACTCAGCGTACTGGTGGTGGATGACGACAATCTGGTGCGCACCAGTACCGTCCTGTTGCTGGAGGACCTCGGTCACCGGGTGATCAGCGCAACTTCGGGCGCTCAGGCGCTGACGCTGTTCGATCAAGGGGAAGTCGTCGACCTGATGATCACCGACATGGCCATGCCGCAGATGAGCGGCGCGCAGTTGGCGCAGGCAGTGCGCCTGCTCAAACCGGATCTGCCGATCATCATCGCCACCGGATATACGGAACGTATCGAAGGATTTGCCGCGGGGCTGCCTCGATTGTCGAAGCCGTTCACCCAGGCTCATCTGGTGGAGATCATTGCCCAAGCGATGAAGTGAATTCAGGTTTGCGGTTTCTTGCGTCGTTCATAGCGGGCAAGAATCGGCTGGGTACTGACACCGTGCAGCAGGATACTCAACGCCACTACCGACAAGGTCAGGTCCGTGCAAAGCGTGGCCACGCTGTCGGCCAGCCCATGGTTCAACGCGTAGAAGAGGTAGAACAGGCTGCCGATGCCGCGAATGCCGAACCAGCCGATCAGTATTCGTTGACGTCCCGAGAGCAGCGATCCCCACGGTATTAATGCCACGCAGGCGGGGCGAATGCAGCAGAACAGCACCACACTGACCAGCGGCGCCCGCCAGTCCCAGTGACTGACCAGCACCACGCCAAGCAAGGTGACCAGAAACACCTCCATCGCCCGTTCGACCAGACTGCCGAACGCGAGCATATCGCCCATCATGATGCCGGCAGCCACCTGACTGTCTTCCAGCCGTTCGGTATTGCCATGCACGGCGTGCTGCGGCTCGACGTTCTGATGGCCGACCACCGGCTGCACCAGATGCTCGGCGGGTGGCTGATGGGCACCGGTGGACTTCACTTCCTCCTGCCGCAAACCCAGGCCAGCGGCGAAAACCGACAGGAACCCGTAGCCACCGATGGATTCGGCCACCACGTAGGCCAGCGCGATCAACGCCAGCGCCAGATAGTCGTTGGGGCTGAGGGTGCTGTCATCGTTGCGGATGCGCATTGACAGAGTCAGGCGGCCGATGCCACGGCCCATCCAGTAACCGCAGAGCAATCCGGCGGGCACGGCCCAGAACAGGCTGCGCAGCACCCAGTCGGGCCACTCGGCGGCAAAGCCGTCACCGTTCAGCAGCAACAGGCCGAGGATCACAAAAGGAAAGGCAATCCCGTCATTGAGCCCGGCCTCGCCGGACAGGCCGAAACGCACGCTGTCGACGTCCCGCGCATCGTTGACTTGCACCAGTGCCGCGAGCACCGGGTCGGTGGGCGCCAGAATCGCCCCGATCAGCAGCGAAGGTCCCCAATTCAGATTCAAGCCAAAATGCAGGAACAGGCACACGCCAATGATCGTCAGTACCATCACCGGGCCGGCCAGCCCGAAAGCGATCCGCCAGCGCTTGTCGCGCATCGGCAAGCGCAGTTTCAAACCGCAGACGAACAGGGAAAACAGCACCGCGACTTCGGTCAGGTGTTCCATCCACTTGGAGGCTTTATCCAGAGGCAATTCCAGCAGATCGAGCCCGACCGGGCCGATGCCGATACCCAGCAACAGGCAGACCGCCGACGTCGTTACCGGCATCCAGCGCAGGTACGAGGACGTGAGAGCGAGAGTCAGCAGCACGGCGCCGAGCACTGCCACCCAGATGATAAATGTCATGGTTGCCGGCCCGTCCTCACTCTCGCGACCCGTTTGGGGCCTTGAATGTATTGAGACGTGTCTGGTGCGCCGGTTCACTTTTTCCTGCAGGCGCTCTCTGGAACAGCCCCTGCATTCAGATCACGGCGGGGTCAGGCCTTGCGTTCGGCCAGACTGCGCTCCATCCGCGCAATGCCTTCTTCCAACAGCGAACGCGGGCAACCGAAGTTCAGGCGTACAAACTGTTGGCTCTGATCGCCGAAGTCCAGACCCGGGCTGAGGCCGACGCGGGCGTGGTCCAGGAAGAATTTCTGCGGGTCGTCCAGATCCAGCGCCGAGCAGTCGAGCCAGGCCAGGTACGTGCCTTGCGGCACATTGATGGTCACGCCGGGCAAGCGGCTGCGCACCGCGTCCACCAGCCAGTCACGGTTGGCTTGCAGATATTGCTTCAGCGCTTCAAGCCATGGACCGGCCTCGCTGTAAGCCACGCGGGTGGCTTCCATGCCCAGCGGGTTCACGCTGTCAACCATGCCGCAACGGGCATGGTTGACGCGCTCGCGCAGGGCAGCGTCCTGAATGATCATGAACGAAGTCTTGAGGCCGGCGATGTTGTAGGCCTTGCTCGCCGACATCAGGGTGATGGTGCGGCGGGCGATTTCCGGGCTCAGGGAGGCGGTCGGAATGTGCACGCGGCCGTCGTAGCACAGCTCGGCGTGGATCTCGTCGGAGATGATCCAGGCGTCCTGCGCCACGCAGATGTCCGCCACCGCTTGCAGTTCTTCACGGCCGAAGACCTTGCCGATCGGGTTGTGCGGGTTGCTCAGGAGCAGGGCGCCACCACCGGTCAGGGATTCACGCAGTGCGTCCAGCGGGGTGGCGTAGGTGCCGTCGGCCTGTGCGTTGAATTCCAGCTCAACCTTGTTCAAGCCCCAATGGCCTGGCGCATGGCGCAGAGGCGGATAGTTCGGGGTCTGCACCACGACGTTCTGCTGCGGTTGCACCAGCGCTTTGAGCGCCATGTTGAAACCCGATTCCACGCCCGGCAGGAAGATCAGCTCTTGCGGTTTGACCCGCCAGGCGAACTTGTTCCAGAGGTCGGCGACGATGGCCTCGCGCAGATTGTCCTGGGCCACGCTGTAGCCCACCAGCGGGTGCAGCAGGCGTTGTTGCAGTGCCTCGATGACCACCGGCGGCGCGGCGAAATCCATGTCAGCGACCCACATTGGCAGCACGTCGGCCGGGTAGCGGCTCCACTTGGTGCTGCCGGTGTCGTGGCGGTCGAATACCTGATCAAAATCGAAAGTCATGCGTGGTCTCTGAAGGCGGAGATGGGTCGTGCCCGCGATGATAAACCGATGCCCTTTAAGGAGCACACAAAACCTGTGGGAGCGAGCTTGCTCGCGAATGCGTCTGGTCAGGCTTGAATGACACACCGCTTTTCGCGAGCAAGCTCGCTCCCACAGGGAGGTGGTGATCCGACAAACGGCCGACGGTCGGTTTTCACACAGGCGGCGGGGGCGTTGTCTACAGTGAAAAGGTCGGCACTCGTCTGCCGCAACCGTGATTGTCCAGAACAAACCCGGCACAAGTACCGGGTCCACCTGATCAGGAGTGCACGATGGATCTCAGCCGTCGTCAGTTCTTCAAGGTCGCCGGTATCGGCCTTGCAGGCTCTAGCCTGGGCGCGTTGGGCATGGCCCCGACGCTGGCCTTCGCCGAGCAGGTGCGCCACTTCAAGCTTGCCCACACCCATGAAACCCGCAACACCTGCCCGTATTGCTCGGTCGGTTGCGGCTTGATCATGTACAGCCAGGGCGATGCCGCGAAGAACGTTGCGCAAAACATCATTCATATCGAGGGCGACGCCGACCACCCGGTCAACCGCGGCACTTTGTGCCCGAAAGGCGCGGGCCTTTTGGACTTCATTCACAGCCCCGGCCGCTTGCAGTACCCGCAGGTGCGCAAACCCGGCAGCAGCGAATGGACCCGGATCAGCTGGGACGAAGCACTCGACCGCGTCGCCGACCTGATGAAGGCCGACCGCGACGCCAATTTCGTCGAGCAGAACGCCCAAGGGCAGACGGTGAATCGCTGGCTGACCACCGGTTTTCTCGCAGCGTCGGCAGCGTCCAACGAAGCGGGCTACATCACCCACAAGGTGGTTCGCAGTCTGGGCATGCTGGGGTTCGATAACCAGGCGCGTGTCTGACACGGCCCGACGGTGGCAAGTCTTGCCCCGACGTACGGCCGTGGAGCCATGACCAACACCTGGACCGATATCGCCAACGCGAATCTGATCCTGGTGATGGGTGGCAACGCAGCAGAAGCCCACCCTTGTGGCTTCAAATGGGTGACCGAAGCCAAGGCGCACAATGCCGCGCGGCTGATTGTGGTCGATCCGAGGTTTACCCGGACCGCGTCCGTGGCCGATTACTACGCGCCGATTCGCACCGGCAGCGACATCGCGTTCATGGGCGGGCTGATCAATTACCTGCTGACCGAGGACAAGATCCAGCACGAATACGTGCGCAATTACACCGACGTGTCGTTCATCGTCAAAGCCGGGTTCGGCTTCGAGGACGGATTGTTCACCGGTTACGACGCGGCCAAGCGCAGCTACACCGACAAATCCACCTGGGGTTACGAACTGGGCGAGGACGGCTTCGTCAAAGTCGACCCGACCCTGCAGGACCCGCGTTGCGTCTATCAGCTGATGAAGCAGCATTACAGCCGCTACAACATCGACCTGGCGAGCCAGATCTGCGGCATGCCGGTCGATGCCATGCAGAAAATCTGGGAGGAGATCGCCACTTGCTCGACCCCGGGCAAGACCATGACCATTCTCTATGCGCTGGGCTGGACCCAGCACTCGATCGGCTCGCAGATCATTCGCAGCGCGGCGATGGTGCAACTGTTGTTGGGCAACGTCGGCATGCCCGGCGGCGGGGTCAATGCCTTGCGCGGGCACTCTAACATTCAGGGCCTGACCGACCTCGGCCTGCTGTCCAACGCGCTGCCGGGTTACCTGACCCTGCCCACCGACATGGAGCAGGACTACAACGCCTACATCAAGAAACGCACGCAGGTTCCGCTGCGGCCGGGGCAATTGTCCTACTGGCAGAACTACAGCAAGTTCCACGTCAGCCTGATGAAAGCCTGGTACGGCGCCAATGCCACCGCCGAGAACCAGTGGGCCTACAACTACCTGCCGAAACTCGACATCCCCAACTACGACATCCTCAAGGTGTTCGATCTGATGGGGCAGGGCAAGGTTAACGGCTACATGTGCCAGGGCTTCAACCCGATTGCCGCGCTACCGGACAAAAACAGGGTGATGGCGGCACTGGCCAAGCTCAAATGGCTGGTGGTGATGGACCCGCTGGCCACCGAAACCTCGCAGTTCTGGGAACATGTCGGGCCGTTCAACGATGTGAAGAGCGCCGACATCCAGACCGAAGTGATTCGTCTGCCAACGACGTGCTTTGCCGAAGAGGACGGCTCGCTGGTCAACAGCAGCCGCTGGCTGCAATGGCACTGGAAAGGCGCCGACGGCCCCGGCGAGTCGCGTACCGACGTGCAGATCATGAGCGCACTGTTCCTGCGCCTGCGTGAGCGCTATCAGGCCGAGGGCGGCAAATTCGCCGATCCGCTGTTGAAACTGTCGTGGCCGTACAAGATCGCCGAGGAACCCTCGCCGGAAGAGATCGCCAAAGAGGTCAACGGCTACGCCACCACCGATTTCACCGACGCCACTGGCGCGGCGATCAAGGGCAATTCGCAACTGGCCGGGTTCGCTCAGCTCAAGGATGACGGCAGCACCGCGTCCGGCTGCTGGATTTTCTGTGGCAGCTGGACCGAAGCCGGCAACCAGATGGCCCGCCGCGACAACAACGACCCTTACGGCATGCACCAGCATCAGGGCTGGGCGTGGGCCTGGCCGGCCAACCGGCGCATTCTGTACAACCGTGCTTCGGCGGACGTCGCCGGCAAACCCTGGGATCCGAAAAAACGCCTGGTGTGGTGGAACGGCAAGGCCTGGGGCGGCACCGATGTGCCGGACTACAAGGCCGACATGCCGCCGGAAGCCGGGATGAACCCGTTCATCATGAACCCCGAAGGCGTGGCGCGGTTCTTCGCCGTCGACAAGATGAACGAAGGGCCATTCCCCGAGCATTACGAGCCGTTCGAAACGCCGATCGGCATCAACCCGCTGCACCCGGACAACAAGAAAGCCACCAGCAACCCGGCGGCGCGGATCTTCGATTCGGTGTGGGACAGCCTCGGCGTGGCCAAGGATTACCCATACGCCGCCACCAGCTACCGGCTGACCGAGCATTTCCACTTCTGGAGCAAGCACTGCAAGTTGAACGCGATTGCCCAGCCCGAGCAGTTCGTGGAAATCGGCGAAGTGCTGGCCAAAGAGAAGGGCATCGTGGCCGGCGACCGGGTGCGGGTCAGCAGCAAGCGCGGGTTCATTGAAGCGGTGGCGGTGGTGACCAAAAGGATCCGGCCGTTGCAGGTCAACAATCAGGTGGTGCACCAGATCGGCATTCCGTTGCACTGGGGTTTCACCGGCCTGACGCGTCACGGTTACCTGACCAACACCCTGGTGCCGTTCCTCGGCGATGGCAATACACAGACCCCGGAATCCAAGTCATTCCTGGTCAACGTGGAGAAACTATAAATGGCCAGCCAAGACATCATTGCCCGCTCGGCCACCACGACCCCGGCACCCTCGGTGCGCAATCAGGAGGAAGTCGCCAAGCTGATCGACACCACCAAATGCATCGGCTGCAAGGCCTGCCAGGTCGCGTGCTCGGAATGGAACGAATTGCGCGACGAGGTCGGCCACAACCACGGCACCTATGACAACCCGCAGGACCTGAGCGCCGATTCGTGGACGCTGATGCGCTTCACCGAGCACGAAACCGACGCCGGCAACCTCGAATGGCTGATCCGCAAGGATGGCTGCATGCACTGCGCCGAGCCCGGTTGCCTGGCGGCGTGCCCGAGCCCGGGGGCGATCATCAAACACGCCAACGGCATCGTCGATTTTGATCAGGATCACTGCATCGGTTGTGGTTATTGCATCACCGGTTGCCCGTTCAACATTCCGCGCATTTCGCAGAAGGATCACAAGGCCTACAAATGCACCCTGTGTTCGGACCGGGTGGCGGTGGGGCTGGAGCCGGCCTGTGTGAAAACCTGCCCGACCGGGGCCATCGTGTTCGGCACCAAGGACGACATGAAGACCCACGCCGCCGAACGCATTGTCGATCTGAAAAGCCGTGGCTTCGACAACGCCGGTCTCTACGACCCTGAAGGCGTCGGCGGCACCCACGTCATGTACGTGCTGCACCACGCGGACACGCCGAAGATCTACGCCGGCCTGCCGGAAAGTCCGGCAATCAGCCCGCTGGTGGGTCTGTGGAAAGGCATCAGCAAACCGCTTGGCCTGCTGGCCATGGGCGCGGCAGTGTTGGCCGGGTTCTTCCATTACGTGCGGATCGGCCCGAACCGGGTCGAGGAAGATGAACATCCCGAACCGCCCGACACCTCGGTGCACGTCGTCGATCCGGCGGTGCACACCTTCGACCCACGCGGGGAGGGCCGGCCATGAGCAACAAGACGATCCTGCGCTACACCGCCAATCAGCGCACCAATCACTGGCTGGTGGCGATTCTGTTCTTCATGGCCGGGCTGTCGGGACTGGCGCTGTTTCATCCGTCGATGTTCTGGCTGACAAACCTGTTTGGTGGCGGGCCGTGGACGCGAATCCTGCACCCGTTCATGGGCGTGCTGATGTTCGTGTTCTTCGTTGGCCTGGTGTTTCGCTTCTGGCGCTCGAACTTCTTTATCGACAACGACTGGAAATGGCTGCGACGCATCGACCGGGTGCTGGTCAACGACGAGGAGACCGTGCCGGCGGTGGGCAAATACAACGCCGGGCAAAAGCTGCTGTTCTGGACTTTACTGCTGTGCATGCTCGGATTGCTGTTCACGGGACTGGTGATCTGGCGCGCGTATTTCAGTCATTACTTCGGCATCACCACGATCCGCTGGGCCATGTTGCTGCACGCACTGGCGGGGTTTGTGCTGATCCTGAGCATCATCGTGCACATCTACGCCGGGATCTGGATCAAGGGCTCGGTGGACGCGATGATGCACGGCTGGGTCAGCCGCGCCTGGGCCAGAAAACACCATGCACTCTGGTATCGCGAGGTGGAGAGCAAAGATCCGCCAGAGCGACCGGTCACGAAAAAGGGCTGAGATTTGCCAACCATTCTTGAACCCGGAGAAATCGAAGCGGCGGCCAGTTCACCGCCGTTTCTGCACCTGCCGCCGCATAACCTGTTCACACTGCGGGCCCAGCGTCTGGAGCATTTGGCCGACGGGCATCCGCTGGCCGATTACCTGCATTTGATCGCCGGGTTGTGCCATGTCCAGCAGCAGATTCTCGATGATCCGCCCTCGACCGCGCCGCTTGATGAACAGCGCCTGGAAGTCTGCCGACAACACGGCATGCCGCCGTTCGCCGCCGACACCCTGATACGCGAGGACACCTGGCAGCTTTATCTGGAGGCGTTGCTCCAGCGTTATCTCGCTCCCGAGCAACCGGCGGTGGTCGAAGCCGTGACCACACTGCGCATCGCCAGCCCCGGCCAGTTGCGGGCCTGGGCCGTGGCGCTGGTCAGCGGCCAGTACTCGCTGGTGCCGGCGGCGCTGGTGCCGTTTCTCGGGGCGGCGTTGCAAGCGGCGTGGAGTCACTGGCTGCTCAGCGCACCGAGCCTGCAACTGACACCCGGCGACAGTCTCAGCCAGTGCCCGGCCTGTGGCTCGCCGGCCATGGCCGGGGTGATCCGCCATCGCGGCAAGCACAACGGCCTGCGTTATCTGGCGTGTTCGCTGTGCGCCTGCGAATGGCATGTGGTGCGGGTCAAGTGCGTGTACTGCGAGCAAAGCAAAGGACTTGAGTATCTGAGCCTTGAGGATGATCGTCATGCCGCCAATCAGGCGCCGTTGCGAGCGGAGGTCTGCCCGAGCTGTAACAGCTATCTGAAATTGCTTTACCTGGAAAACGATGCGGACGGTGAGGCGTTGTCGGCGGATTTGAGCAGCCTGCTGCTGGACATGCGACTGGCTCAGGACGGTTATCAGCGTCTGGCGCCAAATCTGCTGCTCGCGCCGGGTGATGAATAAGTGGGCAGCAGCAGGTATCGATCCGCACATGTTCGACTTCTGACAGAGGAGTACGCTCATGAACCGCAAACGCAGCCTGATGATGTTAGCCATGCTGTTGATCGCGACGGGTGCGCAGTTCGCTTCGCCGGTCGTTGACTCGACCGAACGCGGTGAACGTCGCCGTGAAGCCCGGGATGTCCGTCAGGAGGGGCGCTCCGATGCGCGGCAGACCAAGGATGTGTGCCGACGCGGCAGCGACAAAAGCAACGTCGAGTGCCGCCAGGACAAACGCAGCACCAAACAAGACAATCGACGTACGGCCCGCGACATCAAATATTGAGGGGGTAAACGAACGTCTGCATCAGGGTTTCAGGCCTGTGGTCTACCATCAACGGGCGAGCCTTCGAATCGAGGGCCGGTGACCATCTGTTTTTCTGGAGTGCCTGATGTCCGTAAGTGTTGCCCGGCAGTTACCCTCCATCGACAGCTTATTGCGTGCCCCGGCCTGCCAGCCGCTCGCCGAACGCTATGGGCGAGAAGCACTGCTCGCGTGCTTGCGCCAGTTGCTGGAGGAGTTGCGCGCGAACCTGCTGGAAAGACCATTCAGCGCCATTGAAATCAGTCCTGATGTGCTCGCCGGCCGGGTCAGCGAGCGTTTGGCAATGCAGCAGCGCAGCCACGTGCGCCGGGTGTTCAACCTGACCGGCACCGTGCTGCACACCAATCTCGGTCGCGCCTTGTTGCCCGATGAAGCCATCGAAGCCGTGCAACTCGCGGCACGTTACCCGCTGAATCTGGAGTTCGACCTGGCCAGCGGCAAACGCGGCGACCGCGATGACCTGATCCAAGGCTTGATCCGCGAACTGACCGGCGCTGAAGCCGTGACCGTGGTCAATAACAATGCCGCTGCCGTGCTGCTGACCCTCAACAGCCTCGGTGCGCGCAAGGAAGGGATCATTTCCCGAGGCGAGCTGATCGAAATCGGCGGCGCCTTCCGTATCCCCGACATCATGGCCCGCGCTGGCGTGCGCCTACATGAAGTCGGCACCACCAACCGCACCCATGCCCGCGATTACGAGGCTGCAATCAGCCCGCGCAGCGGTTTGATCATGCGCGTGCATGCGAGCAACTACAGCATCGAAGGATTTACTGCACGTGTGCCGACATCGGAACTGGCCGAACTCGCCCATCGTCATGGCTTGCCGCTGCTCGAAGACCTCGGCAGCGGCAGTCTGCTCGACCTGACGCGCTGGGGGTTGCCGGCGGAGCCGACGGTGCGTCAGGCGCTGCTCGATGGCGCCGACATCGTCACGTTCAGTGGCGACAAGCTGCTCGGCGGGCCACAGGCCGGGGTGATTGTCGGGCGCAAGGACTTGATTGCGAAGATCAAGAAGAACCCGCTGAAACGGGCATTGCGGGTCGACAAGTTGACGCTGGCCGCGCTGGAAGCGGTGCTTGGCCTGTATCGCGATCCGGACCGGCTGGCCGAACGGTTGCCGAGCCTGCGCCTGCTGACCCGGCCGCAGGCCGATATTCTGGCCCAGGCCGAACGCCTGCAACCGGCCTTGTCCAGGGTGTTGGGCGATGCCTGGGTTGTCAGCGCCGTACCGGCATTGGGCATGATCGGCAGCGGCAGCCAGCCTGTAGCGCGCCTGCCGAGCGCAGCGCTTTGCCTGCGCCCGCAGGTATCGAAACGCCTGCGTGGACGTTGCCTGCTCAATCTGGAAAGTGCCTTGCGCGCACTGCCGATTCCGGTGCTTGGGCGCATCGACGATGACGCGCTGTGGCTGGATCTGCGGCAACTCGACGACGAGTCCGCGTGGCTCGCCCAGCTCGGGCAATTGCAGACATGATTGTCGGCACGGCCGGGCACATCGATCACGGCAAGACTTCGCTGCTCCAGGCCCTGACCGGGCAAACCGGCGATCGCCGTCCGCAGGAGCGCGAACGGGGCATGACCATCGACCTTGGTTATCTATACGCGGAACTGGCGCCCGGTGCGGGGCTTACCGGTTTCATCGACGTACCGGGCCACGAGAAGTTCACCCACAACATGCTTGCCGGTGCGCATGGCATCGATCTGGTGTTGCTGGTGGTGGCGGCCGATGACGGCGTGATGCCGCAAACCCGCGAGCATCTGGCGATAGTCGAACTGCTGGGCATCCCACGGGCGCTGGTGGCGATCACCAAATGCGATCGGGTCGAGCCGGGCAGGGTGGAGGAGGTTCACCGGCAGGTTGAAGTTCTGCTGGCATCGGGACCTTACGCGGGCGCGCCACTGATGGCGGTTTCCAGCGTGACGGGCGAGGGTATCGACGCACTGCGGCAGGCTTTGCTGCATGCGCAAGGCGAGGTGCAGGCACGCAGTCGCGAAGGCGGTTTTCGCCTGGCGATCGACCGGGCATTCACGGTCGCCGGCGCCGGGCTTGTGGTGACGGGCACGGCGTTGTCCGGCTCGGTCAGGGTAGGGGACAAGCTGAGCCTGGAACCCTCGGGCAAGTCCGTACGGGTCAGAGGCCTGCATGCGCAAAACCAGACGGCCGAGCAGGCGTTCGCCGGCCAGCGCGTGGCGTTGAACATTAGCGCCGAACGCCTGGACCCCAAACAGATCCATCGCGGTCAATGGCTGTTGGCCGAATGGCTGCACGCACCGACCCAACGACTGGACATCGAATTCCGGCTGTTACCGGGCGAGCGAACGTTCGGACATTTCCAGCCCGTGCATCTGCACTTGGGGACGCAGGATGTCATCGCCCGCGTCGCCTTGCTGGAAGGCCCCAGCCTGGCACCCGGCGAGCGAATGCTCGCGCAATTGCTGACAAACATGCCGGTGCATGGCGTCAAGGGCGATTGTCTGATTCTGCGCGATCCCAGTGCCCAACGGACCCTCGGTGGTGGCCGCGTACTCGACCCGTTCGCCCCGGCGCGTCATCGCCGCAGCCCGGAGCGGCTGGCGCAGTTGCGGGCGCTGGCCATCAGCTCCGATCTCGAACAGGCCTTGCCGACCTTACTCGAGCACAGTGAAAGCGGCCTCGATCCGCAGCGTATTGAGCGTCAGTTCAATCGCCTGCGTGAGGACTGGCGACTGCCGGAAAACGTTCGGCTGATCGAAACCCGCCAGGGGCCGGTGCTGTTCAATGCCCAGCGCTGGGGCATGCTCAAGTTCACGCTGCTGGAGCAATTGGCGCGTTTCCATGAGCTGGAACCCGACCAGATGGGCCCGGATCGTGACCGGTTGCGGCGTTTCAGCGGGTTGAGCATCGAGCGCTCGACGTACATCAGTCTGCTGGAAGAACTACGCGGCGCCGGCCAACTCATCGCCAGCGGCCCGTGGCTGCATTTGCCCGACCATCAGGTGCGCCTGAATGCCGATGACGAAATCCTCTGGCAAGCGCTGCAACCGCTGTTCGAACAGGCGGGGTTCGATCCGCCGTGGGTGCGCGACGTTGCAAGCGTTGTCGGTCAGGACGACGCTACCGTCAGGCTGCTGTTGCGCAAGTTGGCGCGGCTGGGCGTGATGCATCAGGTGGTGCGTGACTTGTTTGTCACCGACATCACGCTGCGGCAAATGGCAGCCGTGCTGTTGCGTCTGGCCGAAGAAAATCGGCAGATCGAAGTGACAGCGTTCCGCGATGCGCTAGGCTTGGGACGCAAACGCAGTATTCAGTTCCTCGAATACTTCGACCGTCTCGGCCTGACCCGGCGTGTGGGCAACAGCCGACAGATCCGTTTCGACAATGCGCTGGCCAGTCCCGGCGCAGATTGAGTTCAAGGAAGGCAATCGCGCCCGGTGGCGCGGCCGGGCTTCAAACCCGGTTGGGGACGGCATCCGTTCCCGGGCAGGTTCGACTCCGGCTGCCTTCCGCCAGTTTTGCTTCGAGCGATGACCCTGCCGGGGATTCGCCCACTAGCTCTGGGTCAGCGGTACGCCGCAGTTTTTACCTTGGCACGGGGCGTTGGCGATGGCAGGTTGTGCATCCCACCCGATCAAGGCTCCGCCCCGGAAATTCCCCGGGGTATGTTCACAAGTCGCCAGAACATCACCCCCCGGGGAGGGCTCACCCGGGTTCAACGGATCCCAGTATTGATGATCCCAGTCGGCGCTGTTGTGCGCGGACATTCCTTTGGAAGTCGGGTGCTGAACGTTGTTCTGGCCGTGTCGGTTATCACGACCGAAGGAGTAGGCCAGTCGCTTGTAAATGACGTTATCCGGTGGCTTCGGGACAACAGAGGCAGGATCCAGATCCGCGCCATGATGAGGAGCGACCAATCCCACGGGAGGGTAAGGATTCAGTTTACTGTCGAAGTAAAGGTAATCGCAGTCGCCGGTCAGCAGCCAGCACCTGCGGGGCGCATGATCCGGCTCCTCGACTGTCAACACAAGACCGGTGCCATTGCGGTCGGGGCCGTCGCCCAAGGTGAATCTGGCGTTCCTTCCCTGGGCTAACGGAATAGAACCTACATCCGCCTTGATGGAATAAGTAAAAAATGTGCCACCGTTTGCCAGAACGTCGTGGGCGAAAGCGATATGTACCGGGCCAACAGGCTGATGGGGTGCGATCCACTTGCGTTTCAACGCGGGGTAGGCGCTTTTGATCATGGACGCGTAAGCGCCTCCCCAGTGATCGGCGTCCCAATGGGACAGCAGGATCGTCGGTTTTTCGCTGAAACAGAACACCAGCGACTTCGGAGTGGTACGCCGGTTTCGGTATACACCGGCGCCAAGATCGTAATACAGCGTCGGTACGCCTGGCGCACCATATTTCACCGTCGACAAGAGTGCATTGGCATTGCCCTGGCCTACGTCGTATACCGCCAGCAGATCGGCAGATTTCCCCGCCAGTTCGGCTTCCAGATCGGCGGTGGATATCGACGGCAAGTGATCGAGGGAAAAAATGGCAGACAGTGCTTCACCCCTTTGCCTCGACGGCATTTTTCCCTGGACAAAAACCGTGAGGGGAGCAGCAAACAGACCTGGATACAGACTGGCTGGCTCGCTATCTCGCTGATGATGGCTGGAGATACAGAGTTCAAACCACTTGCGCTCCAGTTCACCGGCAGCACTGCGCATCGAGAACGCTTTCTGTGTGTTGAAGGCACTCTCGCCGAAAAAGCCCTGAGTGGCAGGTAATTCAAGTTCAAGCCTGTACATCGGCATCGAATCAAAAGGATTGCGCGTGCTCCACAATCCTTTTCGCTTCCAGTCATCCCAGGCTTTTCTGGATCGGGCACTGTCGGGATGAAACAAAGGGTCGCTCTGTCCCTGACCGTCCAACCAGGCTTTGTCGACAAGATCGAAGGCCAGCATCACATTCTGTGAATTGGCGCTGGCTTCTACATGATCGAAGCGGGCGTAAACCTCAAACGGAAAGGATGGTCGAGGATATTCAATACCTTCACGGCGAAAATGAGGGTTCATTGTTCAGACTCCCGGCAGATGACTGAAACACCAGGCAGTGACAAGACGACTGTCAGTCATGACAGCGTAGTGTTTTCTCCACAAAACGCTGTATGCCGATGACGCCCTGTTGAACGGTCAAAACCCCAGCGGGTACTGAATCACCACGTAGATCCGGTCGATGTCATCACCGGCCTGAGCGCTGTTGGCCCGGTGCGAGACGTGGGACAACTGCACCGAAAGGTCCTTGGCGGCACCGGACTGGACGATGTAACGCAGATCGATATCGCGTTCCCAATGTTTGCCACCGTCGCCTTGTTGCGGCTGATAGTCACCGCTGTCGGCATCGAACGGGTTGTAGGCTCCGCCCTTGGGCGCATGAGTGCCATCGATGTGGCTGCCGGCGACGTAGCGAGTCATGAAATTCAGGCCAGGAATGCCGAACGCGCCCAGATCCAGATCGTAACGCGCTTGCCATGAGCGCTCATGGGCGCCGTTGAAGTCCGCGTATTTGATCGAGTTGGCAAGGTAGATCGAATCGCCCCCGACGAAATCGAAAGGTGTGTCGCCATTGATGCGCTGCCAGCCGAGCATCACCGCGTGGGCACCGAAGGTGTATTTGCCCGAGAGGCTGAACGCCGTGTTATCGATCTCGCCCGCCAGTGCCTGGCCGGTATCGCGGGTGTGATAGACATTGGCGTCGAGGAACAGTCCGGACTGCTTGAAGTGCAGGTTCGCATAGTACTGGCGCCAGGTGTCGCTCAGGTCGGAGGCGTAGAGTGCGCCACCCACGGGACGGTCACTGAACAGATCGGTACCGATGAAACTGATGTTTTCACCTTCGGTGCTGGCGCCGTAACCCTGAAAGTCGCCTTTGCCGGATGAGCTGTCCTGATTCTTGAACGCGGTGAAACGCCCGGCCACCAGGCGCGCGTTGTCGATTTCATGGCTGTCGAGCAGAAAACCGGTGGCGTATTCGGGTTGCAGGCGCTTGTCGGAGGTATCGAACACCGGGGTTTCCACGGTCATTTCACCGAAGGCGACGGTGGTTTTCGACGTCTTGAGTTTCAGCGCTGCGCCGGCGCTGGAGTAGTTGCTCTCGCTGCGACCATCGCTGTCTACCGGCAGCAGCCCCGTGCCGGAATGGCCCTTGCCGCCGTCGAGTTTCAGGCCATAAAACGCGTGGGCATCAAGCCCGAATCCAACTGTTCCCTCCGTGAAACCGGATGCGAAAGTACCGATAAACCCTTGAGCCCACTCCTGTTTGTAGTTCTTTCCCGCAGGTGATGGCGAGCGATAGTCGTTGCTCAGGTAGAAGTTGCGGCTGAGCACTTCGCCTTTGGCGTCATCGAGAAAACCACTGGCGAGAGCCGCGTCGGCCATGCCGCACAGCAATAAAGCCAGCGTAAATCGCGGCTGCGGAAAACCTTTCATGTGTCATGGACCGGCTATGGCGAAAAGTAGCCGGATGTTGGCGCAGATTGATCCCTTCACGATTGAGCTGATGTGCTGAGTTGCCCGTTCCGAACGACCTCTGAAAGTCATGCTACGGCACAGGTTGAATCGGGGGAGTTGATCTAGATTGTAGGAGCAGCGTTCAGATCATTTCCCGCTCAGGGGTGACAACCACATCATGACTTCCCAGAAGAAACCGTCGCGCAAGAAAGCCGCTACCGCAGAGTCCAGCCCGGTGTTCCGTTCCCGGGAGGAGCGTATGGCCCGCGGAAAGCAGCTTCGCAAACAGATTCCCCGCGAATCCCATGCCGAATGGAAATCGCCGGGGCGACAGCGGGACGTGATCGCCATTCTTGGCAAGTCCAACCGTGACCGGTTGAGCGAGCTGGTGCCTATCCGCTATGGCCGAATGTTGCGCAGCCCGTTCACCTTTCTGCGCGGTTCTGCTGCCCTGATGGCGCATGATTTGGCCAAAGGGCCGAACATCGGCGTGTCGGTGCAGGCTTGCGGCGACTGCCATTTGCTCAACTTCGGGCTGTTCGCGACGCCTGAGCGCAATCTGATCTTCGACCTCAACGACTTTGACGAAACCCTGCCTGCGCCCTGGGAGTGGGACATCAAACGGCTCGCGGCCAGTTTTGCGGTCGCTGCACGAGACGGCGGCGCTGCCGATGCCCGCGCCCGGGAAATCGCCGTCGCCTGCACTCGAGCGTATCGCGAACATCTGCGGGCCTACTCGAAAATGAGCCCGCTGGAGGTCTGGTACTCCCGGCTCGATGCACAGACGTTGCTGGACGAGTCACCCGATGAAAAAACCCGCAAGTTCCGCCAGCAATTGTTCGACCGGGCTCGCGAACGGGTGATGGAAAGCGTCTTCCCGAAAATTGCCGAGCAAGTGGCCGGGCAACCGCGAATCGTCGACCAGCCGCCGGTGATCCAGCATGTGCCGGAGCCGCATTTCATGGAGCGTGTGCGCAAGGGACTGGCGGCCTACCGTCAGAGCCTGTCCGATGAACGCAAGGTGCTGCTCGATCGTTATCGGCTGGTGGATGCGGCACTCAAAGTCGTGGGTATCGGCAGTGTCGGAACGCGTTGCTACATCGCCTTGCTGTTCTCCGAGGAAAATCACCCGCTGATTCTCCAGTTCAAGGAGTCCTGCCAATCCGTGCTCGAACCCTACGCCGGCAGGTGCCGTTACGACAATCAGGGGCAGCGTGTAGTGATGGGGCAGCGCCTGATGCAATCGTCCAGCGACATATTCCTGGGCTGGGCGCGTGGACCTGCCGGCTACGACTTCTTTGTCAGGCAATTGCGCGACATGAAACTGTCGGTGCCGCTGGAAAACATCAACGCGACCCAACTGGAGCGTTACGCCGACTTCTGCGGCCTGACGCTGGCTCGCGCCCACGCCAAATCAGGCGATGCGGCGACCATTACCGGTTATCTGGGCAAGGGCGAGGCATTCGATGAAGCACTGGGAACCTTTGCCCTGCGGTATGCCGACCAGACCGTGCGCGATCATGACGTGTTGTTGAAAGCCGCCAGGGCCGGTCGAGTGAAGGTGCTCTACGAGGAGGAATAAACAAAGACCGCCATAAGGACACAGGGCGGTCTTTGTTCACGGGCCTATTTCACCTTCACCACATCATCCGGTTTCCAGGTCTGGTCGTAGAACTCGACGCCAGTGCCATACAGGCGCACCGCCGCCAGGAAGTTGCGGCCGCTGATTGTCTGGATGAAATTGGAATCGTCGACATTGGCCGACTTGTTCGGCCCGAAGTAGATGTCGATGGATCCGTCGCTATTGGTTTTCACCTTGTTGAAGCCATTGATCGACGGCAGCAACTGCGGTGTTTCCGGCATGGTGCCGTCGGTGATGTTGTAGGCCGTAACCGCCCAGAACAGCTTGGCCGGCGGGTTTGGCGGCAGGTGCAATTTGTATTGTTTGCCGCCATCGAGGAAGTCGCCGTCGGCATCACGAGTGGCAAACGGGTATTTCGAGCCCTGATCAAGCGTACGCATCACCATGGCCGGGGCCGAGGAGTAAGCGATCTGGAAATACGCCGCTCGCTGGCTGACGTCCCGATAACTTTCCTGTTGCCAGTCGGCAGTGCCGCCCGCCCAAGTGTTCAGGTACTGACGATCCTTGTAGTAGCGAGTGCGCTCATCCGGCCGACCAAGCTGACGCTGGGCGAGGATCATTTTCGGCGCGGTCTCGACCGCTTGCTTGAGCAACGCTTTCTGTTTGTCCGTTGGGTTGAACGGCTGCCCCTTGATGATGCCGATGGCCGCCAACCCGCCGCGGTCGGAAGGGTCGATCGCCGAGACCGGTTCGTAATCGACGAACGCCTTGAGTTTGTCCCAATAGCTGTTGTCGACGGGATACATCATGTCGAGATGCTTGCCACTGGCATTGGGGAATTCCATCGGTTTGACGTCTTTCTCCATCGCCCACAACGGATAGACGCGGGTTCGCTCGGCGGTCTGCACTGCCGGCTTCGGATCCGGGCCTTTGTCACCGGGTTTCATGATGGTGCGAAAGAACAGGAACACGTTGTAGGTGGGTGACTTGAACGCAAAGTAGCCTTTGGGAATTTCACCGTCGTAGTCGGGTGGCAGCAGCAGATAAAGGCCGCCACGAGCCCTGTCCGGGCCGATGGCGCCGACGTCGGTGAGGGTGCGCTGGAAGAAATCGGTGAACATCCCGATCACGTTGGGTGGTGCGGCCACCACAAGCGGGCCGGTTTCTTTCAGATCCAGATAGCTCATTGAGTAAATGACGTCGGCATTGGGCGTCGGCACCCAGGCGCGACTGTCCATGCGGTCCTTCCAGATCGGAAGAACGTTGTACCCCTTACCAAAGGCGGCTTGCGAACCATCACGCAGGCCGATGGTGTTCAGCGCCGGCAGCATGGCGATGTAGGCGTGTATGGCGTTCTGGTAATAGAGCTCGTCGCGCAGTTTTTCCGCTTCGTCATTTGGCAGCCAGTTGCCGTTGTTGATTTGTTTGAGCAGCGGAGGCGCAGCCGGTTCGGCAGCGAAGGCGGGCAGGGCGAGCAGCGTTGTGCTGCCGATCAGACAGGCGGCGGTTGCCGTGCGTATGCGATGAAGGATCATGATGTTTGCCTCAAAGACCGGACGATTCTGGTGTGAATGGCATTCATTCCAGCCGTCCGCAGACGGCTGGAACCTCTGGGCTTTACTTGATTTTCTTGATCACCGGCGGCTGCCAGCTACCGTCCAGAATCGCCTCTTTGCCCCAATAGGCGCGGATGTACAGCGAGATCGACTCCTTGGGTGACGGCAGCCAGTTGGTTTCCTTGTCCTTGCCCGGCGAAACGGGACCGACGTAGAGCGTCAGCGAACCATCGGCATTGCGCTTGAGGTCCTTGTTCTTGGTGCCCAACGAGTAGCGATTGAGCTTGTTGGCACTGAAAAGGTGTTTTTCGTTGTACAGGGTCAGCGACCAGAAGCCATTCACCGGAGGTTCCTGGCCGGCGGCAAACGTCACCTCGTAGCTGTGATTGCCGTTGAGTTGCGCGCCCTGATTGTCGAAGTCCGTGTAGAAGTACTGGGTCTCGGTCGGGCGGTTGTCGAACATGTTCGACTTGGCGGTGCCGGTCCGGTTGAAGTAGTCAACGCCGAACTGTGCGTTGTTGGTCGAGCGGTTCCAGCCGTTGCCGGCTGGCCGGCCATTGTGCTTCCACTCGAAAAACGGCTTGATGATTTCTTTCTCGCTGTCGATGGCGGTCTGCACCAGCAGTTTCTTGATGGCGGGATCTTTTTCGGCGGCCTCCATCAACAGGCGGAACTGACCATAAAGCGCCTCTTCGCCCGGCAGTGGCGGAACTGTCTCCAGCACCCTCGGGAATTGATCGAAGAACTTCTCCGGAATCACCCATTTGGTTTCGCCGCCGCTGGCCTTGCCGGCGTTGGGATTCGGAATGTCCGGAGTGTTTTTCCAGTCGATGGTTTTCATCTTCCCGTCGAAATCCTTGAGCGGGTAGAAGGCGACCTGATTGAGTTTTTCCTGAATGGCTGCGCGGTCTTCTTTGGTGTCATCCATGAAAATGCGCGGGATGGCATTCGTCAGCGCCGTCGGACTGCGGATGATCGCCTCAACACCCTCGGGTTTTTCGCCTTTCCAGTTGGGCCCCACCAACAGATAGAAACCAGGCTTGCTGGCATAGGCCTTGCCCAGTTCACCCACTTGATCGGTCCGCTGATCGTAGATCGAGTAAACCCAGAAACGGTCGCCGAAATCAGGCACCTGGGCGATCACCGGTTCCTCATCGAGAGAGAAAAAGCCAAGGCCGTAGACCACGTCCTGGTTCGGGCACGTGACAAACGTTTCGTCGGGGGTGATGTAGTCATGCAGCATGCCCAACTGACCGAGCGGTGCCACCGGCAGAATGCCGCCGAGCAGTCCTGGATGAGGCGCCCTGGTGATGGTGTCATTGCGATTGATCATGTTGATCATCGGCCAACCCCACAGGTAGGCCATGCGCGCAATGGCTTTGACGTACTCGGGATGCATCAGCACACCCGACGCTGGCAGCGTGACCGGCGACGGGGATGAGGTTTCCTGCGCGGCCTGCACAAGCGGCACCGAAGTCAGGGATGCCATGAGCATGGCGGACGAAAGCAGTTTCATTGCTGGATTCATTGGCGTGATTCCTTACGACTCAATGGAAACGCTGCGGTCTTCACATTCGACCGAAGCACCGTTATTGCCTGCTGGTTCTTTACGACTTCGCTACCCCGGAGCTGCGGCTGCCAGGGTGTTATCCGTGCAGATCACTTGATTCCTGCCATTGTGCTTGGCGGCATACAGGCGTCGGTCGGCGGTGGCGACCAGGCTCTCAAGGCCCGTGCAGTGATCGGCGTGGAACTCGGCCACACCGATCGAAACCGTCAGGCGCACCTCTTTGGAAGGCGCCGTGGCCAGCAAGACGCTGTCGTCCAGAACGCACACCGACTCGGCAATGGTCTGACGCAATGATTCGGCGCGACGGGTGGCCTCGGCCAGGCTCATGCCGGGCAGCAGGATGCAGAACTCTTCACCGCCGTAGCGCGAAACCAGATCCTGCGCCCGCACGGACGCTCGACACACGGTTGCCAGATGCTTGAGCACTTCGTCGCCGGCCGAATGGCCCCAGCGATCATTGATGCTCTTGAATTTGTCGATGTCGAACATCAGCAGTGAAATCGGCTGTGTCGCATCAGAACCAGCGATCAACGCCCCGACATCGGATGTCAAGCGGCGGCGGTTGGCCAGTTGAGTCAACGGGTCCCGAAGTCCCAGATCTCGCAGTTGGGCATTCAGCGCGATCTGTCCCTTGAGCAGGCGGTCGACAATCACCAGGGTCATGACCATCAACATCCCGAGCAACGCCCACACAAAGAAGAACACAGTGCTGAACTGGGCGATCACGGACCAACGCAGGGTCGCCCCGGACAACAGGTTGACCAGCATCAGGCGCGAGTTCGGCAACTGTTGATAGAGCAACAGGCCGGACTCTGTGGTGATGACCCCGGAACGCTTCTGAAACAACGTCGCCATGGAAAGTGCAGCAGGGGTTGCCGTCAGGGTCTGCAATCCATCCTCGTCTGCCGCCGTAAAGTCTGGCTCGCTGGAGGCAATCAGCGTCCCGTGTTCGTCGAGCAATGCGTGCAGGGCATCGGAGGGCGTGGTCTTGATCATGTATTGCTGGAGTCGTTGCTGGGGCACGACAAAGACGATGGCACCACGAAGAATGCCATTCACCACCACCGGGGTACTCAGGGACAATTGCGTACCGCCGGGGACCAGGCCTTCCTTGACGACACGCACGGCGGTCTCGAAATCCTCCGGCTGTTTCGGGGCCTCACTCATCACTTTCGAGGCGGCGAACTGTTGCAGTGCAGTTTCGATCTGATCGTCCCGGATCGCCGGATAGGCCACGACCAGCCCTGAGGTGGACAGGAAGAAGATGTTCGTCAGATCAACGTTGATCTGATGCACCTCCGGCAGGATTTGACTCATGATCAGCGCCATCCGGGTGTCTTCGGAAAACTGACGGTGCTCGCGGATCAGGCCGGGAATCGACAGCACTCCGGCGTCATCCAGCGCCCTGACCGGTGCATCGTCGGGCGGAACCGACAAACCCAGCAAGGAGTGCCCTTGCTCTGTCGCAATCGCTTGAAAAGCCGGGGGAGGGTGTGCCCCCGGTGGGTCATTGTGTTCGTTTAGCAGGATGCGCTCGGCCGAATTGCGCAACGTCAGCAACTGTTTCTTGTGGGTCGAAATGGCAGTATCGATGGCGATGGCTTGCAGTTGAAGGCTGTGTTGACGAGTTTCCAGTTCACGCTCATACAGCACCCAGTATTGCCGGGCGGCGAGGACCACGGTCACCACAAAAAACGCGACAAAGCAGGCGATGACAATTCGCCTCGGTGCCGTTTCACTGTGGATGGGCAATTGACTCAGCACTGGCCAGCTCCTTGGGGCGACGCGCCGTTATCGAGGGAACAGAAAGGTGACCGCCACACGAAAGCCCCAGCCTTGTGGGCCATCCTTCGCGGTATCAGCCCAGTAACGCGGGCCGGCCTGAACCGTCAGCGGGTGGCCGTCGATTTTCAGCAACTGGGTGACGGTCAGGTTGATCGGCACCGACCATTCCCGTGATTGCCAGTTGTAGGTCGACTCGGTGTTGATGCCATAAGTGGTGAATTGGTGGTTGGTGTACGAGAAGAACGGCTGGAGGAAAGTCTGGTTGACCTTTTCCTTGTCATCCGCCGGACTGCCTTCCAGTCCCCAGAGATGATTGGCCAGGATGCCGCGTGTCCAGCCATTGGATTGTTTGAGCGCCACCACCGTTGGTCCCAGCGCCCATTGCTCGCTGCTCAGCAATTCATCACTGCCGGTGGGAATCAACAGGGCAGGGCCGGCACCGAGAATCCAGCCGCTGTGTGTCGGCTGTTTGGGGGAAAAGAAAAAGCTCTGGGTGACATCGCCCACACCGGACTTGTCGGCAACACCACCGGGTGCCAGTCCGTGCTGGTCGATCACCGGCAGGATGGTGCGGGAAATCAGGTTCCAGTCTTCGTTCAGGGTAAACGGCAACACCGGTTGAATATTGGTGACGCTGTGCATGCCCTCGCCACTGGGCCCCATTTTTTGATCCCAGTTGTACTGGATGGGCAGGCTGTACATGGCGGCGACGGGATTGAGCGCCTGTTTTGCCAGTTCGGCAGAGTCGTCGGCCCATGCCAAAGTGGCTTGCGACGACCCGATCAGCGACACCACTGCAAACGTAACGGTTGCCTGCGCACGCATCTTTTCCCCTTGGCCGGCTGGCGCCGACGCACTGCCCCCGGAACTTTTTGTCCCCAAACCAGCGTAGGCGGCAAAAACCGTTTCGTCCGCTGCGCCGGTGTGTTTTGCGTCACGAATCCGGCGGCTATCGGCTGAACGGCCAGATCTGACAACCCTTGGGCGCTGAACTACGCTGCGATCTGTATCCCCCCGACGTAAGGAACTGACACATGCGGAGCCGGTTGCCTGCGTGGTTGATGATCGTTTTCAGTGTGCTTTTGGCGAGTGCTTCATGGGCCGAGGACAACGCCAGACCGGTGGGGGAGACGGCCGAACTGAAGGTCGCCAACCGCACCATTCAGGTGTTCCGCGCCACGCTGTTGGGCGAAGCACCCGCATCGCGGGTCAAACGGGCCAAAGCCGTCATTGCCGAAGCGCTGGACGAGTCGAACGATCCCGCCGTAACCGTTGCCCCGATGCAAGACAACTACCTTGTCCTGCTGGGCAGCAAGCGCGCCTTTATCGTTTCCCCCGATGACGTCGACAGCCTCGATTACGCCTCGGTATCGCTGGCCGCAGAGGGCGCAGCGGAAAAGCTGCGGCAAGTGGTTGCGGAAACCCGCGAAGCGCGAAGCCTGCATCTGATGTTGCGTGCGCTCGGCGCTGCAGCCATTGCAACCGCCATTTACGTCGTGTTGCTGTGGGGTATTGCCTGGCTGCAGCGTCGCTGGCTCAAACGACTGCCGGAGTTGATGCAGCGGCACACCCGAGCGCTGAAAGTCGGGCCGATTCCGGTGATGGACGCCAACTACCTGTATCCGCTGGTGATCCGGGTGCTCTGGTTGTTGCGCTGGCTGGTGATTCTGTTGCTGACGTATGAGTGGCTGGGTTTTGTCCTGTCGTGTTTTCCCTACACGCGACCGTGGGGAGAAAGCCTCAACAATTACCTGTTCGAGGTAGCGGGTTATCTGCTGCAAGCCATCATCGGCGCCATACCGGGGCTGGGCGTGGCGCTGGCGATCTTTTTCATTGCCCGAGGCGCCACGGCGTTCAGCCGCCGGATGCTCAGGCGCATGGCGACACCGGGCACGTTCAACTGGCTGAACCAGGAAACCCTGCAACCGACCCAACGCCTGACGTCGCTGGCCATCTGGCTGTTTGCCCTGGCGATGGCTTATCCGTATCTGCCGGGAGCCGGTACGGATGCCTTCAAAGGGCTTTCGGTACTGATCGGCCTGATGATTTCCCTGGGCGCCACCAGCGTAGTCGGGCAGGCCGCCGCCGGTCTGATCCTGACCTACACCCGAACCCTGCGCCCCGGCGAGTTCGTGCGTATCGGCGAATACGAAGGCACAGTGACGGAACTCGGCATGTTCACCACCAGCATCCGCACGGGATTGGGGGAGGTGCTGACACTGCCCAATTCGATGATTACCGGCACCGTCACCAAGAACTATTCACGCACAGTGCAGGGGCCGGGTTACGTGGTCGACACGGTGGTGACCATCGGTTACGACACGCCCTGGCGGCAGGTCGAGGCGATGTTGCTGGAAGCCGCACGGCGCACGCCCGGCGTGCTCGAAGACCCGCCCGCTCAGGTGTTCCAGACTGCGCTGTCGGATTTCTATCCCGAATATCGTCTGGTGGCGCAAGCCATTCCGAGTCAGCCTCGCCCCCGCGCAGTGCTGCTGAGCATGTTGCACGCCAATATTCAGGATGTGTTCAACGAATACGGCGTACAGATCATGTCGCCGCATTATCTGGGCGACCCCGAAGAAGAAAAGCGTGTACCGAAGGACAAATGGTTTCAGGCGCCGGCGCAGGAGCCCAAGGAACCCTGACAGGCATCTGGCCCTAAAAACGCCAGACCAGACCGCCACCAATCACATGCAGCGCAGCATTCGCGTATTCGCCCGAGACCGAACCGCCGGAACGCGCCTTGGTCTGCTGCACCTCCATGTCGCCCAGCCAGATCAGGGTGTAACTCATGTGAACGTCGAGGTCTTCCTGCAGGGCGTAGTTGAAACCGGTCGCCAGGCGCCATGACTCGTTCATCGGGTTGTCGACGGTGCGGTCCTTGTCATCGACCGCGGACGAGTCATACGCAACACCGACATTCCAGCGCAGTTTGGGGCTGATCTGATTTTGCGCACCCAGCGAGACATGCCAGGTGTCCTTGTATTGGCGGTCGGCGGTTCTGGAAGTGGAGGCGGTATCAGTGTCGATTTCAACGCCTACCTTGCCGAAATCGCTCCAGTCCTGCCAGCCGAGGCTGCCCAGCAATGTCCACTGCGGATCGAGCTGATAGGACAGGCTGGCGGTGACGGTCTGCGGCACATTCATATCAATGCTCAACTGATCGGCATCGAGACGGTTAAGCGCCAGGCGGAGCAGGGGGTTGGTGATGTTCTTCAGGTCCGGTTTGTCTTCGAACTCAAGCTTGATGCGGCTGGTGTAGGCAAGCCCGAGCTTCGTCCGCTCGTTCAGGTTGTAGAGCAGACCGACGTTGACGCCGGTGCCCCAGTCGGTGTCCTTGTAGCGCAACTGACCGTCCTCGGCGTTGCCCAGCCCGAGGACATTGTTGTTGACCGCCACTTCGGTGCGGAAATAACCCAGCATGAAACGCGGGCCGATGCCGACCGAAAGATCATCGGTAATCCGGTAGGCATAGGTGGGCTGGAACGAAACGCCGATGATCGCCGATTCCTGGGTGAAGTAACGCCCGGCCCAGTCATCGTCATAATCCAGCGCCAGGCCGAAGTTTCCGTACATGCCGAAGCCGACCGAGGAGCGCTCGTCGAGTTGATGGCTGATGAAAAAGCTGCTGCCCGGCAGATACTTCAGGGCGTTGCCGCCCTCGTTGCCACCGAAGGTGTTGTTGCTGTCGCGCGAAAACGTCAGGTCACCGAGGATCACCTGAGCATTGAAGTTGACCTGTGTCCCGGCCAACTGGCTGATGCCCGCCGGGTTGGTCATCAGCACGCTGGGATCGGTGGCCAGTACCGCAGACCCGGCGTTCGCCAGCCCTGTGCCTTCGTGTCCCGCCTCGTAAATCATGATCCCGCCGGCCTGGGCCGAAAGGCTTGTGGTGAGCAGACCGGCAAGGCCCAGGAGCGTCATGCCGGCGCGCACTGGCGAGCGCGCCACAGGCTTTGATTCGAGACGACAAACGTTCGTGACAGGCATGAGGCCGACTCCGGGACGATTCGAATTCAGATGAGAATAGAAGCGTGCAGGGATTCGGCAAATTTGCGGCGTCAGTTCCTGTCCGTGTCCCGAGGCAGTTCGATGCGTGCGATCAAACCTGAGCCTTTGCGATTGCTCAGCGTCAGGTCTCCACCCTGTTCACGCGTAATCGCACGTGCAGACGAGAGACCGAGCCCGACACCGCCGGTCTCGCGATTTCGCGAGGTTTCGAGGCGCAGGAAGGGATCGAATACCCGCTCCAGTGCCTCTTCGGGAATGCCCGGTCCCTCGTCGCTGACTTCGATGCAGATCGAGTGGGCGTCGCTACTCAGCGTGGTACAGGGGCGCTGGCCATACTTCACGGCGTTTTCCAGCAGATTGACGATCACGCGTTTGATGCCCAGCGGACGGCCGTAATAGACCAGGTGCGCCGGCCCTGTGAAGCCGATCTCGATGTGCTGGTCGCGGTAGTCATCGATGATGGTCTGCAGCAACTCCGACAGATCGAACGCGGTTGACGGCTCGGGTTGTGTGTCTTCGCGGAAAAACGCCAGGGCAGCGTTGATCATCGATTGCATCTCTTCGATGTCGCGAATCAGTTTGTGCTGATGATCCAGATCTTCCATGAACTCGCTACGCAAGCGCATCCGGGTCAGCGGCGCCCGCAAATCATGGGAGATGGAGGCCAGCATGTGCGTGCGCTCACCGATGAAGTGCTGGATCTGCGCCTGCATCGCGTTGAAGGCGATGATCGCCTGACGAATTTCATGCGGGCCTTCGATTTCGATGGGTGGAGCCTTCAGATCGCCGCCAAAACGCCGCGCGGCGCTGGCAAACCGCTGCAATGGATGCGCCAGTTGGCGGGTGGCAATCCAGGCGACCAGCAGCGTAGCGACCAGCCCCAGCGCAACGATCACCGCGATCCGGGCGTTCATGCTCAAGCCCCAACTACGTTCGGGCGGGGTGAACGACAGCCAGCTGCCGTCGATCAGCGGTACGAGGGCTACGTAATGGGCGTTGGCATTGCCTTGCGGCCAGTCGTCAGGATTGAACACTTCGATTTCACGCTCATCGCCGAGCAATTGTCGGAGCGCGGGCACCTTTGCGGTCTCGACCGGCGAGCCGTCGCCGGGCAAATGGAAGTCGATGCGCCGGGCGTGCCAGACCACGTCAAGCGCCGGGCTGCTGGCCGCCGTCGCCAATTGCGCACGCAGTTCAGCGGGCGCGGCCTCGATCACCCGCGTGGTGGCTGCGATCTGCTCCAGCAAACCGGTGCGCTCGATGGGCGGACGGGCCCAGATCCCCGCCACCTGCACGAACAAGGCATTGAGGCTCAGCGACGCCAGCATGGCCGCGAGAATCGTCAAGGCGATACGCCGGCTGAGGGTGTCGCGTCGCAGGATCCGGCCAATCATGAGCGACCGACCTTGGCCGTGAACATATAGCCCCCGTTGCGCACGGTGCGAATCAGGTCCGGGCGCTTGCTGTCGGGTTCGATCTTGCGCCGCAAGCGGCTGACCTGCACGTCGATGCTGCGATCAAACGCATCGTGGCCCTGGCCACGGGTCAGGTCGATCAATTGCTCGCGGGTCAGAATGCGCTGGGGATGTTCCAGAAACACCACCAAGAGATCGAATTCCCCACCGGACATCGGGATCATCACGCCGTCGGGCGAGCGCAGCTCCCGGCAGGTGATATCCAGGTGCCAGCCGGCGAAGGTCAGGATCGGCCGCGAGTGCTCGCCACCGGAACTGTTCTGCTGGCCTGCGCGACGTTGCAGGGCCCGCACCCGGGCCAGCAATTCCTGAGGCGCGAAGGGCTTGGTGAGGTAGTCGTCCGCGCCGAGTTCCAGGCCGACGATGCGGTCACTCAGTTCAGCCATCGCGGTCAGCATGATGATCGGAATCCCTGTCTGCGCCCTGATTTTCTGACACAGGCTCAGGCCACTCTCGCCGGGCAACATCACGTCGAGAATGATCGTGTCCGGGCGCACCCGGGCAATGGCCGCCCACATGGCCTCGCCATGGGCGGCCACTTCGACCTCATAGGCATGCTGAACGAAGAACTTCTTCAGCAGGGAAAGGATTTCCACGTCGTCATCGACGACCAACAGTCTGTTCACGTTTGCAGGATCCATGAACCCAAAAAAGGCGCATCTAAAACCATTTCGACGTCGGGGTCATTTATTTCAATCAAGCAACATTTGTTCATGGCTGACATCAGCCGGACATCGTCGGGCAAAAAACCTGCGGCACTCTGCGGACATTCCATCCAAGGGGGCTCACATGAAGGACATGTACAGCAGCTATACCACTCGAGACCACGGCGCCGTGCGCCCATTGATCCTGACCCAAAGCACGACCGCACCGGGTAAGGAAACACCCATCCTTTTTCAGGAAACGTGCCTGGGGCTGGCGCTCGATCAGAGCCAGCTCGTCCTGCGCCGCTACTTCGAGCGTTACAGCCCCAGCGGCGCTCATTGGGTCGAGTACATCAACACGATTCCAACGACCGAACTCATCCACTGGATCATCACTCACGGCCAGTTGCGTATCGAGTGTTCAGAAAATACCCCGTCTATCCGCGCACGTGCATGAGCACATCGGCGCTATCCAGCGCCTAAGGAACGTACTGATGAGTCGCAATCGCTCACTGGCGCTATTGTTCGCCGCCACCGTCAGCCTGTCGGCGTGCAGCAGCAAAAAGGTTTCTCCCGAGATGCATTCCGGTTTCTTGAAGAATTACAGCTTATTGAAGGAGCAGCAGACGCCTTCGGGGCAGACGGTATCGAGCTGGATCAGCCCGAACCTGGCCAGGGCCCGGTACACCCGCGTCTACATTGAGCCGAGCCAGTATTATCCGAAGCTGCAGCCCTCTGGACGAATTCCCCAGAGCACCCTGGCGGGCGTGACCGGATACTACGACGCGGCGCTCAGACTCGAACTGGGCAAGGTCGTAACGCTGGCCTCCAGACCCGGTCCGAACACGCTGATCGTGAAGCCGGCCATCACGCGGGTCGCCACCAGTACCCAGGGCTTGCGGTTTTACGAATGGCTGCCGGTCACACTGGTGGCGGCCGGGGTGAGTACCACCACCGGCATTCGCGACCAGGACAGCGAGATCACCACTGAAGTGTCGTTCGAAGACGGCGCGACCGGTGAGGTCGTCGCAGAGGTCGTTCGCAAGGGCAGGGGAGTACCGCTGGAAAACGACAAGCAGGTGCTGACGGCGGATAACGTCAAGAAAGTGCTCGATGGCTGGGCCACCGATTTGAGCCAATCGTATGTAGCCGCGCTCAAACGTGGCTGATGCAGCCGAATGATGACCGGCAAGGAGCGGGGGGACTGCGCTGTCCGGGCACCATTACCCCCTTGAACCGGTCAGCGCCCTTTGCTCGAAACCACAAGACTTCACGCGCAAAAGCCGGATAATGGCGGCCAATTCGTTTAGCGCTATTCTGGTAACCCGCATGGAAATCAAGGTCAATTTTCTCGACAACCTCCGACTCGAAGCCAAGTTCGATGACTTCACGGTGGTGGCCGACCAACCGATCCGTTACAAGGGCGATGGCTCTGCACCGGGTCCGTTCGACTATTTCCTGACGTCGTCGGCCTTGTGCGCGGCTTACTTCGTAAAGTTGTACTGCAGTACCCGCAATATCCCGACCGAAAACATTCGTCTGTCGCAGAACAACATTGTCGATCCGGAAAACCGCTACAACCAGATCTTCAAGATCCAGGTCGAGCTGCCGGCGGACATCTCCGAGAAGGATCGCCAGGGCATCCTGCGCTCGATTGACCGTTGCACGGTGAAGAAGGTGGTGCAGGCCGGGCCAGAGTTCGTGATCGAGGAAGTCGAGAACCTCGACGCCGATGCCCAGGCCTTGCTGATGCCGGCTTCCACGTCCGGCGCGGGCACCTGCATTGCCGGTAAAGACCTGCCGCTGGAACAGACCATCGCCAACATGTCGGGGATTCTGGCCGACCTGGGCATGAAGATCGAAATCGCTTCGTGGCGCAATATCGTGCCCAACGTCTGGTCGCTGCACATCCGCGATGCGCAGTCGCCGATGTGCTTCACCAACGGCAAGGGCGCGACCAAAGAGGGCGCGCTGGCCTCGGCGCTGGGCGAGTTCATCGAGCGACTGAACTGCAACTTCTTCTACAACGATCAGTTCTGGGGCGAAGAGATCGCCAATGCCGAGTTCGTGCATTACCCGGACGAGCGCTGGTTCAAACCCGGCGCCAAAGATGAATTGCCAACAGAAATCCTCGACGAATATTGCCTGGGCATTTACAACCGCGACGGCGAACTGCGCGGCTCGCACCTGTTCGACACCAACTCCGGCAACACCCAGCGTGGCATCTGCTCGCTGCCGTTCGTGCGTCAGTCGGACAACGAAGTCGTGTATTTCCCGTCCAACCTGATCGAAAACCTGTTTCTCAGCAACGGCATGAGCGCCGGCAACACTCTGGCCGAGGCGCAGGTGCAGTGCCTGTCGGAAATCTTCGAGCGGGCGGTCAAACGCGAAATCCTCGAAGGCGAAATGGCTCTGCCGGATGTGCCGCAAGAGGTGCTGGCGAAATACCCGGGCATCCTCGCCGGGATCAAGGCGCTGGAAGAGCAGGGCTTCCCGGTGCTGGTCAAGGACGCGTCGCTGGGCGGTGAATTCCCGGTGATGTGCGTGACGCTGATGAACCCGCGCACCGGCGGCGTGTTCGCCTCGTTCGGCGCGCACCCGAGCTTCGAAGTGGCGCTGGAACGCAGCCTCACCGAGTTGCTGCAGGGCCGCAGCTTTGAAGGCCTCAACGATCTGCCGCAACCGACCTTCTCGGGTCAGGCCGTCACCGAGCCGAACAACTTCGTCGAGCACTTCATCGATTCCAGCGGCGTGGTGTCGTGGCGTTTCTTCAGCGCCAGGGCCGACTTCGAATTCGTCGAGTGGGACTTCTCCGGCAATGGCGAAAACTCCAACGCCGAAGAGGCCGCGACGCTGTTCGGCATCCTTGAGGACATGGGCAAGGAAGTCTACATGGCGGTCTACGAGCACATCGGCGCCAAGGCTTGCCGCATTCTGGTGCCGGACTATTCGGAGATCTACCCGGTAGAAGACCTGATCTGGGACAACACCAACAAAGCGCTGCAATTCCGTGCCGACATCCTCAATCTGCACAACCTGAGCAAAGTCGGCCTGCGCAATCTCGCCAAAGGCCTGGAACACAGCGAGCTGGACGATTACACCGACATCACCACGCTGATCGGCATCGAGTTCGACGACAACACCCCATGGGGCAAGTTGACCATTCTCGAACTGCGCTTGCAGATCTACCTCGCCTTGCAGAAGTACGAGCAGGCCAAGGATCTGGTCGAAGCCTTCCTGCAATACAACGACAACACCGTCGAGCGCGGCTTGTTCTATCAAGCGGTCAACGTCGTGCTGGAAATGGAACTGGACGAAGATCTGGAGCTGGAAGATTACGAAGCCAACTTCCGCCGCATGTTCGGCGACGAACGCATGGATGCAGCGATCGGCTCGGTCAACGGCAGCGTGCGCTTCTACGGTCTGACGCCGACCAGCATGAAGCTGGAAGGGCTGGATCGGCACCTGCGCCTGATCGAGAGCTACAAGAAACTGCACGCAGCGCGGGCCAACTTCGCGGGTTGATTCCGCTGGCGGCACGCACAAAAAAAGCACCTTCGGGTGCTTTTTTCGTTTGCAGGCCTGGTTCGTTTCAGCGTGATCGCTCACTCACCCATTGCGCCAGATCCTCCGGGGCCAAAGGACGGGAGAACACATCGCCTTGGGCTATCGGGTAACCCAACGCTCGAAGAATGTCCCGTTGCCCGGCGCTTTCAACCCCTTCGGCGACGATGTTCAGTTGCAGGCTCTTGCAGATCCCCGCAATTGATTGGGCCAGTGTCCGGGCACTTTCGCTGGTTTCCAGATCGTCGATGAAGCTTTTGTCGAGCTTGATGGCATTGACGGGCAGTCGCAGCAGATAACTCAGGCTGGAATAGCCGGTTCCAAAGTCGTCGATGGACAGGCTGACACCGGATTGACGGACTTCGCTGATCACCGAGATGACCGTGTCGGTGGCGTCGAGAATGAAGTCCTCGGTGACTTCCAGGGTCAGGCAGGAGGGCGGGAGCCTGTACTGTGCCAACAGCGTTTCGATGAGTTCGACAATGGCCCGGTCGCGAAAGGCGACGGGGAAAATGTTGACCGAAATCTGCGGCACATCGACCCCGGCGTCGCGCCATTGCGCCATTTGCCGGCACGCTTCGATGAGCACCCATTGATTGAGTCTGGGCATCATTCGTGTGTCACGCACCAACGGGATGAAACGGTTGGGCGGGATGTTTCCCAACTCCGGATGAGACCAGCGGGCCAGCGCCTCGACACCAAACAGCTGGTTGCCGTCGAGCATCAGTTGGGGCTGGTAATGCAGCGTCAGCTGATCGGACTCCAGGGCCTGCTTGAGGGCCATGCTCAGGGTCAGTTCGTCGTCGGTTGAATCAACCACCACCGGATCAAACACTTCGATAGACTGGCGACCTGCGGACTTGGCCTTGTACATCGCCTGGTCGGCGTGCAACAGCAACGCCTGAATATCATTGCCGTGGTCCGGGTAAATGCCGATGCCAATGCTGGCTGAAGGCGACACGCTGACATCGGCCAACATCATCGGCTCCGAGAGCTGGCTGAGCATGCGTTCCGAAAAGGCAATCGCCTGTTCGGCACTGGAAGGGGACAGAATAATGACGAACTCGTCCCCCGAAAGACGGCTGACAACATCATTGCCCCTCACGGAAGACTGAAGCCTTCTGGCGATTTCAGACAACAGCAGATCCCCGGCAGCATGCCCGAGTGAATCATTGATCTGTTTGAACTTGTTGATGTCGATGAACAACACAGCCAGGGATGATTGCGAACGCTGGGCATTGGCGATCATCGTGTTGGCTTTCATCATCAACAGCCGTCGATTGGGCAGCAGGGTCAGGCTGTCGTAATAGGCCAGCCGTTCGATATCGTGGATAAAACTGTCCCGCTCCAGCGCCAGTGCGCAGAGCTTCAGACTGGTTTGCAGCAGCCGTTGATGTTGCGCGGCCGGAAGGTGGTTTTCGCGGTAGTAAAAAGTGAACGTGCCGAGAGTCCGCCCGTTGTTGGAGCGAATGGTGTTGACCCAGCCAGCCGTGAAACCCAGCGACTGCGAAAGATGCGGATCAACGCATTCGCCGTCGTAAGACCCAGGGTCGGTGAAGTTAAGCATGATGCTTTCTTTGGCATCCATTTTTTGCAGGATGGAACGCTCGGCAAGACTTTCCAACGACTGAAGCAGACCGTCCGGCAAGTTGAATTCGGCAATCAGCGGAAGGCAACCGCGCTCATCAAATTGCCGTATGGAAACACCGATTTCCGGCGCGATACGGCCGATTTCCAGACATAACAACTGCATGACATCGCCCAGAGGTTCTTCACGGGCCATGGCACTGAGCACCTTGAACTGCAACTCGTCATTCATCTTGGCTTCGGTGATGTCCGTCACGATGGCAACGACGTCCTGCTGGACACCTTGAGGGTCGAGTACCGGATTGGCGACCACGCGAACCCACAGCGGTTGTTTTGATTTGTTGTAGACCAGTAACTCCGTGGTGTGACTTTCTCCCTTCTGGATACTGCTTCTGAACGAGAGAACCGTTTGCGTATCCGTATGACGGCCGTAAAACACCTGGTCTGGCTTCTTGCCCACCAGATCGGCTGTTTCATAACCCAGCATGCGCACAAAACCTTCGTTGACGTAGGTAATGACGCTGTTTGAATCCGTGACGATGATGGCGCTATCCGTCCGGTTGACGGCAATTTTCAGCAGTCGGCTTTTCTCTACTTTCTTGATCACGTACAGCAGGAAGAACGTCGTGGCCAACACCAGCAGAAGTATCATCGCCGCCGCCGCGATGTATATCTTGAATCGGTCACCCATGGACTGAAGCGAAGTCTGGCTGATGTTATGACCGTACTTGATGAAGTTCTTCTGTTCCTGCAGAAGTTGCTCTTGAATCTCCTGTACCGGCTGGGCAAGTGCCCATTGCACATCACCGGCGCCGGTGTACTGAACCAATCGATTGAGCACGTTGACGTATCGTGAATAAACGTCTTTTAACGCCTGGACCCGGACATGGTTTTCTTCGTCCACTCGGGTGCGGGTGAGAAACCGGTCGAACGACTCGTTCGCCAGGATCAATTCCATGCGGGCATGTTGCACCATGTCCTGCGGAACGGTATTGAACAGAGCGATTCGGGTGTTGGCGCGTGACAGGGAGAGCCGGGCCTCCATCAAGTGCTGAACGGTTTCCGCCACCGCATCGACCTGGTCGACGGCCACACTTGAAAGGTTTCCGATGCTGGATTGGTTGCTGGTCGCTAACCAGAAGCTGAGGACTAATGTTGCACACTGAAAGACCAGTGCTGTTGTCAGGATCGTTCTCAAACCGTGAGGCGGTGCAAACTTGCGCAGCAAAAAATCCTCCTCTGTCCCGGACAGATGGGGAAGGGTTGGCGAGGGTAGGTATTCAGCCGGAAAGTCTCTGGCTGGCAGTTCATGATCGTGCTGAAAGTAATCGGTGTCAGGAGCTGTACCGGAGGATCTCCGGACGAGACACGGCAGGGTGCCGCAAAGCTTTTCTATTCAAGAGAGCGCCGCATTCCCAAGATAAGTGGCCAGGGGCTATTAGGGGCGCGGAGCATATAAGAAAGTAATGGCCGAATGAAGTAGTTGAACCGCAGCCATGCAGATAATTTTTGCGATAACTATTGGCTGACCGGTCAGGAAAGTTAATAAAAATTCTTTTGCATTCAATACTTAACGAAGTTTGTCTGACATAACCCGCGAAGAACAAAAAAAGCACCCGAGGGTGCTTTATTTGTTTGATCGCTGATCGGCAAACGCTGACGTCAGAGCGCAGCCTTCACCTGCAACCCGACCACCAAGGCGTTGTCGATGTCCTGACCGGAAAACGCTCCCGGCTCAATGATGTATTGCAGGTTGGGTCGCAGCGTCAGCCAAGGAGTGGCCTGATAACCATAACCGAGTTCGATCAGCTGCTCGGCGCTGTCCAGATTCGGAAACGCTGCACCGTTGGCCAGCGCGGCGTCCTGTTGCACATCGCGACTACGTGGGTTCGGCACCGCTCGACCGTAGCCCAGCGCGACAGTGTCACGAGGACGACCTTCGAATGGTTTGTACAAAACCAGGCCGGTGCCGTACCACTTGCTGAACGGCGAAGCGGCTTCACTGGCTGCCGAGTATTGACCGAACGCATGCAAGCTGCGGCCTTCGGAAGACGGCGAGGCCCATACGGCCTGGTCGATCAACAGGTAATGGCCGCCACGCCCGGACACTTCTTTGTCACTGCCGATGCGTTTCACGTCGGAGCTGTCGTAGTAGTAGCCGAGCTTGTATTCGCCGGGCAGGGTGCCTGCGCGTTTGTAGACCAGTTCGACCGGCACCACGGTGCCCGTCGTGTGTTTCGGGCCCAGGTGCCAGGCGCGGCTGGAATTGCCGTTGCTTTCAGGGTCGACATTGAACGCGGCGACGCGCAGTTGCCATTCCGGCGACAAGTCATATTTCACCCGCACACCCAAATGAGCGTTGGGGTAGTTGGTCCAGCCGCTACCGCCGGACATGTTCAGCGGGTGGCCGCAGAATCCGGCGTTCATGAAGTTGCAGAGAATACCGCTGTCCAGCCCGCCGAGGTCGTTGCCCATGGCCATGTAGCCGAGTTTGACGTTCAGTGCCGGAGTGAACAGCGTTCGTTCGTAACTCAGTTCAGTCAGGCGTGTGTAGAGGCCACCGTAGTTTTCCTGGATTGGTAGACGGTTGCCCACCAGATCTTCGGACGCGCTGTTGCCACGACGGTCGTTGATGCTCAGCTGGATCTTGCCAGCATTGTCCACGCCATAGATTTTGCTCAGATCGAATTGCGCACCGAGTTTGATGTTTTGCGAGTAGCGGGCCGAGCGGTGCAGGCCACCGTCGGCGTTGTAGGCGGTTTCGCCGGTGTAATCGCCGGTGAATTTGATGCCGTCTTCATCGAGTTGGTGGCGCAGTCCGCCCCAATCGCCGGTCAGCGTGTTGCGGGTGAATACGTTCGAATCGGTATCGGCGAGAGCGGGTAGAGCAGAGCCGCAGGTGAGACCGAACAGCATGCCGGTGAAGACCCCGGCGTGAGAAAAGCGAACAGCCAATGACATTGCGCAAATCCAGAGCGAAGGACATGAAACAACGCGACACCCGAAGGTGCCGCGCACAAGTGAAGTGAAGGAGGGCGCTGCGGTTTACGGCAGGGCATACGCCATCACGTAGTCGCCACGGTCGGTCGATTGACGAGCGCCACCGGCGGTGATGACCACGTATTGCTTGCCGGTTTTCGGCGACACATAGGTCATCGGACCGCCCTGGCTGCCAACTGGCAGACGCGCTTTCCAGACTTCCTCACCGTTGCCGCTGTTGAACGCGCGCAGATAGAAGTCCTGGGTGCCGGCGATGAAGATCAAGCCGCCCTGGGTCGACAAGGTGCCGCCGAGGGTCGGCAGACCGATCTTGATCGGCAGGTGCATGCGGATGCCCAACGGGCCGGTGTCTTCAACCGTACCGACCGGAACTTGCCAGGCGACTTTCTGGGTTTTCATGTCGATGGCAGTCAGCGTACCGAACGGTGGGGCCTGGCACGGAATGCCGGCAACCGACAGGAAGCGGTTCTTGTTCACCGCGTAAGGCGTGCCTTTCAGCGGAACGGCGCCCATGCCGGTGTTCAACGCTTCACCGCCAGAAGTTGCCTGGCCTTTGTTCTGCGACGGGATCATCTGAATCCACAGGCCCAGGCGCATGTCATTGACGAAGATGAAACCGTGCACCGGGTCAGTCGAGATGCTGCCCCAGTTCATGCCGCCCAGCGAACCCGGGAAGCTCAAGGACTTGTCAGTACCCGGCGCGGTGTACAGACCGTCGTAACGCATCGACTTGAAATCGATCCGGCACAGCAACTGGTCATACGGCGTGGCGCCCCACATGTCGGATTCAGTCAGGTGCTGAGCACCGATCTGCGGCATGCCGACCGATTTCGGCTGGGTAGGGGAGTAGGGTTCGTTCGGAATGTTCGACGCCTTGACCGGTACTTCTTTAACCTCGGTCAGTGGTTTGCCGGTGGCGCGGTCGAGCACGTAAATCTGCCCGGCCTTGGTGCCGATGACCACGGCTGGAACGGTTTTACCGTCCTTGGTGAAGTCGATCAGGCTTGGCTGCATCGGCAGGTCGAAGTCCCAGAGGTCGTTGTGCACGGTCTGGTAGACCCACTTTTCTTCGCCGCTGTTGGCGTCCAACGCCAGGATCGAAGCGCCGTAGGTGTGGTCCAGTTTGCTGCGCTCGACACCATAGATGTCGGTGGACGAACTGCCCATCGGCAGGAAGATCGTGTTGGTTGCCGGGTCGTAGGACATCGGTGCCCAACTGTTCGGCGTGCTGCGAACATAGGTTTTGCCATCGGCCGGCGCCTGTTTATCCTGCGGATTGCCCGGGTCGAATGCCCAGCGCATCGCACCGGTCATTACGTCGAAACCACGGATCACGCCGCCCGGCATGTCGGTCTGCACGTTGTCGGCCACACGACCGCCAACCACCACGGTGGTGCCGGCCATCAGCGGCGCGGAGGACAGTTGATAGTAGCTGTCCGGGACATCACCCAGACCGGCCTTCAGATCGACCTGGCCGTTGTTGCCGAAACCCTGGCAGAACTCGCCGGTGTCGGCATCGACTGCGATCAGGCGGGCGTCGATGGTGTTGGTCAGCAGGCGGCGCGTGCAGTTGACAGCAGGAGCGGCCGGGGTTTCGGTCACTGGCGAGCTGGCCGGTTTGGCGACAGCAGCGCTGGCGTCGAAATACGCCATGCCACGGCAGCGCTGCCAGACTTTGGACTGGGCGTTGATCGCGTTTTTCCAGAGTTCTTTACCGGTGTCGGCATCCAGTGCGATCAAGCTGTTGTGCGGGGTGCAGATGAAGACTTTGTTGCCGATCTGTAGCGGGGTCAACTGGTCTTCGGCGCCGTTGCCGTCGCTCTCGGCGATGTCGCCGGTGTGGTAGGTCCAGGCGACTTTCAATTTGTCGACGTTGGTGCGATTGATCTGGTCCAGCGCGGCGAAGCGGCTGCCGCCTTCGGTATTACCGTAGTGAGCCCAGTCTTTCTGCGCCTTTTCCGGCTCGACCGGCGTCAGGCCTGGTCCGGTGCCGGTAGGGGCGACGGTCGGGTGCGCGACGAACATGTTGCCGGCAGCCACCGCCAGTCCAACCGCCATAACAGCGGCAACACCGTAGGCACCACGACCCACGACGCCGCCATTGGCGCGTTTGAGCATCGGGTAGACCAGCGCGACCACGAGGCCGACGGCGCTGAACATGAACAGGCGCGAGAAGACCGGCCAGAACACCAGCCCGGCATCGCTCACCGCCCAGATCGCCGTCCCTACCAGAAAGGCTGCGAACAACCACGCACCGGCAGGCTTGATACGAGCGATCAGCAGACCGGAAACGGCCATCACCAGACCACCCACCAGGAAGTACCAGGAGCCTCCCAGGCTGACCAATTTCACGCCGCCAGCAGCAAGCGCCAGGCCGAGGAGGGCGATGATCACGCCCAACCCCACCAGAATGAATTTTGATATGCCCGAGAGGCGTTGACTCTGCTTCACGTTGAATGTCCCGTTGAAATGAGGAGGGCATTATATAGTTAGGTAACTACCTAGTTAAATCACTAATTCAGCATGAAGTGTAGTTTGCTGCTCAATGGCGCGCATGAGCGGGGACGAGCGCATGCCCGAGGAGTGGCGGGGATTGGTGAGACGGCGGGGAAGTCGCTTTTCTGTCAGGAGGGATGGGATTTTTGACAGGTGTGATCAGCAAAGTGGTGCAGAAGCAGCGCTCAATCCACGAGCGCTTTGGCCTTGGTGATGGAAAACGCTTCAGGTAGACGGGTGCCATTTTTGGCCGCAAGAATTTCGGCCATCACGCTGACCGCGATTTCCGCAGGCGTCTTGCTGCCGATATACAGGCCGATCGGACCGTGCAATCGCTCAAGCGTCGCCTCGGTCTCACCAAAGTGCTCGATCAGGCGTTCGCGGCGCAGCTGGCTGTTGCGGCGCGAGCCAATGGCACCGATGTAAAACGCCGGGCCATGCAAGGCTTCGAGCAGTGCCAGATCGTCGAGTTTGGGGTCATGACTCAGGGCCACGATGCAAGTGCGCAGATCGACTGCGAAGTCGCGCACAACATCATCGGGCATGCCGACGATTCGCTCTACACCGTCTACCGCCCAGGTCTCGATGTACTCGGGCCGTGGATCGCAAACCACTACCTTGAATCCATTGAACAACGCCATGGTGGCCAGATACTCGGCCAGCGCGCCGGCACCGATCATGAGCATTCGATAACCTGGCCCCAAGGTGTTGAGCATCTGCGTGCCGTCGAAACTGAATTGCTCCGGTGTGGCGGTGGCTTCGAGCGTGACCCGACCGGTCGCCAACATGAGGCGACGGCGAACCAGTTGCCCGGCGTCCAGTTGCACCAGCAGCTCGTCGAGCGATTCCCGGTCCGGGTTGAATTCGAGAATCAGCTCAAGCGTGCCACCGCACGGCAAGCCAAAGCGATGCGCCTCATCGGCACTGACGCCGTAGCGCACCACTTGTGGCGCGCTGTCCTGCAGACCGCTTCCGCCATGGGCGGTCGTGTAGCGATGGATCAGATCGTCCTCGATGCAGCCGCCGGAAACGCTGCCCACCACGCGACCGTCGTTACGCAAGGCCATCATCGATCCGGTTGGGCGGGGTGAAGAACCCCAGGTGCGAGCCACTGTGGCGATCAGCACACGTTCTCCGGCAGCGAGCCAGTCCCGCGCCGTGCGCAGGACCAGCAAGTCGATGCTTTCCATCAGGCTTTCCTCTTAACGCATCTGCAGGATGATCGGGCTGCTGCTGGCCGGCCCCGTGTGTTCACGCAGCTTGCTCACTGCCTGCGCATCGACAGCGGTGCCCTGATTGCCCCAGGTGCTGCGCATGAAAGTCAGCACTTCGGCTATTTCCTGATCCGACAACTGTTCACGGAATGCCGGCATGCGATAGGCATCGGGCACACCGGCCGCCACGACGCGCTGCGAACCATTGAGGGTGATGTTGATTGCCGAGGCGCTTTCCTTGGCCAGCGCAGACGTCGCGCCCGCCAGCGGCGGCATCCATTCTGATTGGCCCTTGCCGTCCAGACCGTGGCACGAAGCACAGCGCGTCACGTAGGTATGAGCACCGGGCGAGTCCAGACGTTCCGCCGCCGAAACCGCTTGATACTGCCAAGGCTGCCCGTCGCGTTGGCGATCGCCAGGCAGCGACTTCAGGTAACGGGCAATGGCCGTCAGATCGTCATCGCTCATGAACTGCGTGGAGTTGTTGAACGCTTCGGTCATCGATCCGTAGACCACCGCGTGTCGGTTGCGACCGGTTTTGAGGAACTGCACGATTTCCGCCTCGCTCCAGCGGCCCAGCCCGGTGTTGTGATCATCGCGCAGGCTCGGTGCATACCAGCCATCGAGCAAGGCACCGGCGAGGAACGGTGTACCGGACTCGTCCAGTGCTTTCTCGTTGAACGCCAGGCCGCGAGGGGTATGGCAACTGCCGCAGTGCGCGGCACCCTGAACAAGGTACGCACCACGATTCCACACTTCATCCTGCGACGGTTTGGCTGCATAAGGTTCCGCGTCTACGAATACGCCGTTCCACAATGCAATCGGCCAGCGAAGGTTCAGCGGCCACGGAATCCCGCTCGGGATGTTCGGCTGTTTGACCGGCGCCACGCCTTTCATGAAGAACGCATACAGCGCACGCACATCATCGTCACTGAGCTTGGCGTAGGACGGGTAGGGCATCGCCGGATATAAACGGCGACTGTCGGGTGCCACGCCATGGCGCACGGCCCGGTCGAAGTCCGCCAGACTGTAGTGGCCGATGCCGGTTTCCGTGTCCGGGGTGATATTGGTCGCGTGGATCGTGCCCAGCGGTGTGGCCATTTCCAGGCCACCGGCGAACGGCGCGCCGCCCGGCACGCTGTGACAAGCCACGCAATCGCTGAGTCTGGCGACGTATTCGCCACGGGTGACCAACGCCGGGGCGATGTCGGCCACGGCAACCGGATTGCTCTCAAAAGGCGAGGCGGGCTCGCGTGTGACATACCAGGCCAGCAGGCCTGCCGCGACCAGGCACGGCACGGCCAGCCAGCCAGCGGTTCTTGCGAATCGGCTGTTATTCATGAACGCTCCGGCGCTGATCAGGTAAAGGTGTGTCGGCTCATGGGCAGGCTGCGAACCCGCTGGCCCGTCAGCGCTGCCACCGCATTGGCGACCGCAGGCGCTACGGCCGGCAACGGCGGTTCACCGATGCCGCCCATTTTTTCCCCGCTCTCGACGACCCGTACGTGGACCCGTGCCATCCGCGCAGGCGGCAGAATCGGATACAGGTCGTAGTTGCGTGCCCGGGGTTTGCCATCAATCCACACGGCTTCTTCCACCAAAGTCTGCGACAACCCCAAGGCCACGGCGCCATTGACCTGAGCTTCGACGATCGCCGGGTTGACGATGCTGCCCGGGTCAATCGCCTGCCAGATGTCATGCACCTTGACCTGGCCATTCTCGATGGACACCTCGGCGATCACGGCCGTCTGTGTACCGAACGGCGAAGCCATCGCCACGCCTCGCGCACGCCGGCTGCCGTCGTCTGCGGTAAACGGCCCGCGCTTCCAGCCGCCCGACAGTTCACCCACGGCCTGCAGCAATGTGGTCAGACGTTTGTTGTCGCGCAGCAAATGCAGGCGCAGGTCGAACGGGTCTTTGCCGCCCTTGTCCGCCAGTTCATCAAGGAACGATTCATAGAAAAAGTCGTTGAGGGAATTGCCTACCGAACGCCAGTAACCGAGCATGGCCGGACCTTTGACATAGATCTGCGCAATCCGCTTGTTGGGGATTGCGTAGGATTTGCCGGACAACCCTTCAAGCGCGGTGGGGTCGAGTTTTTCTCCCTGCTTGCCGGCGAGGGCCTCGGTCGGACCTTCGGTGGCACTGATTGCTTCGATTGCCAGCGGCCAGCCGTCGCTGTCCAGTGCGGCGCGGAAATTGACTGCCGCAACCGGACGGAGCACGTCGCGCAGGAATTCTTCCTCTCGACTCCAGATCAGTTTGACCGGGCGGCCAACCGCTTTCGCCAAAGCGATGGCTTGAGGATAGGGGTTGGCCGAGTCGTAAAGGAAATGCCGGCCGAAGAACCCACCCAGCAGCGGTGAATGCAAAGTGATGCGCGACGGATCCAGCCCGGTGCGCCTGGCGATGTCGGCACGGAACATGTCCGGCGCCTGATTGGGCAACCAGACTTCCAGCGAGCCGTCCGGGTTGAATCGGGCCAGTGCTGATGGGGGTTCCAACTGACCGTGGTTCAGGTATTGGTTGTGGTAAGTGGCGTCGATCCGCGTCTTGCTCGCCCTGAGAATCGAAGCCACGTCGCCTTCATGCTCATCATCTTTTGCGGGGCTTTTATCTTCAGCGAGGCGCTTGAGCCAACCATCGCTGGAAAAGTCGGTGGGCATCGGCCGCACTTTGCTGTCGGCCGTTGGTTCTTGCCAGTCGACCTGAACCGCCTCGACTGCACGTTTGGCGTGCCACCAGCGTTCGGCGACCACCGCCACGGCACCCAGCAGACGATGCACGGAATGCACGCCTTTCATCGCCTTGACCTGGTCTTCGTTGCGCAGGTTGCCCACCGTCATCCCCAGGCGCGGGGCATGTTGAACGGCGGCATGGAGCATGCCGTCGACCTTCAGATCGATGCTGTAGAGCGCCTTGCCCGTGGACTTGTCATAAGCATCGACGCGCTTCACCGGTTTGCCGATCCAGCGGAACTGACTCGGGTCACGTAGTTGCACAGAGGCTGGATCGGGAACCGGCAGGTCCATCGCATGCTCGGCCAGTTTACCGTAGGCCAGTGAGCGGCCCGACTTGGCATGTAAGACCTTGCCAGGCTCGGTGCTCAACTCGCCCACCGGCACGCCAAGTTGCTGCGCGCCCGCCTGCAATAGCATGGCGCGGGCGAGGGCGCCGAGGCGGCGCATGACCGGGTAACTCATGCGCACCGACATGCTGCCGCCGGTGATGCGCATGCCGTTCTCCATGACCACATAGGCCTCGCCGGGCGGCGCGGCTTCGACCAGGAAGGTCGCGGGGTCGGCGTCCAGTTCCTCACCGACAATCTGTGCCATCGCGGTGAACGTCCCTTGTCCGCCTTCCATGAACGGGCAGAGCAGACGCACGCGGTTGTCCGGGCGGATCTCGAGAAACGCCGGAACCTGCGTACCACGCTCGGCCGTCGCCGCAGCGGCGGCCTGCACGCGCGTTGCACCCAGCGGCAGACCGAAGCCTAGGACCAGCGCACCGACGGCAGTCCCCGTCAGAAAACGTCTGCGCGAGAGGTTGACCGGATCATGCAGAGCCAGCGCTGATGCCTCCAGAGAAGGGTCGATACGCACGTTCATCAGGCGTCTCCCTTGCCGGCAAGTTCATGCACGGCGGCATGAATGGCGTTGTAAGTGCCGCAGCGGCACAGATTGACCATCGCCGCCTCGATCTGCGCATCACTCGGTTTGGGGTTCTGCTTGAGCAATGCCGTCGCAGCCATGACCTGCCCGGACTGGCAATAACCGCACTGGGCGACCTGCAGATCGACCCAGGTTTCTACGACCCGTTTGCCCACGTCATCGGTCTCGATGGCTTCAATGGTGGTGACCTCACGGCCAACCACGCCGGCTACCGGCGTGACGCACGAACGCACCACATTGCCGTCCACCAGCACCGAACAGGCGCCGCACTGCGCCAGTCCGCAGCCGTACTTGGTGCCGGTCATGCCCAGGTCATCGCGGATCACCCACAGCAAGGGCGTATCGGCGTCGGCATCGACCTGATAGGTCTTCTGGTTGATTCGTAGTTCCATGGTTCACCCGCTTGATCATCGGTTGACGTGCATTGTTATGAGCGGTGACACGCTGCGAGGTGCATCACCGGTGAAGCTGTTGTTTGTTCAATTGGCTACGGTGCCGAGCGCTTCTGCCTCGAACGGATGTCCGCGCAGAAGGGCGATGTCACGACTCGGCGCGGTGCCGAACAGGCGTCCATATTCGCGGCTGAACTGCGAAGGACTTTCATAGCCGACGGCAAATGCCGCCCGCGATACGTCGAGGCGCTCGACCAGCATCAGCCGCCGTGCTTCGTTGAGCCGCAACCATTTCTGGTACTGCAACGGGCTCATGCCGGTGAGCTGGCGGAAATGATGGTGAAAGGTGGGAGCGCTCATCTGCACCCGCGCTGCCAGATCGTCGATGCGCAGTGCTTCGGTGTAATTGACCTTGAGCCAATCGATGGCTTTGGCGATGCGATAGCCCTGGCCATCGACGGCAGTGATCTGCCGCAGGCGGGAACCTTGGTCGGTATGGAGCAGCCGATAGTGGATCTCCCGCAGAATCAACGGCGCCAGGACCGGGATCGCCTCGGGCTCATCGAGCAATGCGAGCAGGCGATCGAGCGCTCCCTCCAGGGCGGACGACATGCTGCCAATGCCCGCGCCTGTACCCATTGTTTGATGGCGCCTGGCGGGCAGGCCGCTCTTGGTGATGACTTCAGCAAGCACGCTGACATCCAGCTTCAGGACGAGGCCGACACAGGGCTGTTCGGGACTGGCAAGCATCACTTCGGAGTTGGCGGGCAAATCCAGCGACGTGACCAGAAATCGCGAGGGGTCGTAGCTGTAGCCCTCACCACCGACCCACAGGCGCTTTTCCCCACGGCCCACGAGAATCAGGCTCGGTTCGACCATGCACACGGAGGGCGGCGCTGGCTGGTCGCGACGAAACAGCGACAGGCCGGGAATGGCTGTCTCGAAGTCGCCCGGTGCGCTCACGCGCGGGTCGATATTCGATGCCAATTTATGGGGCAGGGGAGTAGGGATCATTGATGGTCGCTCCTGTTGACCAAACTCTAATCCGCTGACCAGACGTTTCCTATCCATCTCCCTGCATCCTCAGAGGATCAGGCAAGCATTCAAGAGGAATGCGCTAGGGAAGCACCGGATTGACCGGGAGAATGTGTCTATCTGTTACAGGGGAAGTACCCGCCCGGGCCACAAACAGCTTTCCCTTGCGCATCACACCCACACGTTTTTTCGCACCACAGGTAGTTCCCATGACTTTTCCGTCTACAGATCCCTCTAAAAGAACAGGCGGCTGGAGCGCGGTGCTGGCCATGTCTTTGGCCGCATTCGCGTTGGTCGCATCAGAATTCATGCCCGTCAGCTTGCTGACACCGATTGCGACAGACCTGCACATCACGGAAGGCCAGGCGGGGCAGGGTATTTCCGTGTCCGGTGCCTTTGCATTGATTACCAGCCTGCTGATTGCATCGGTCGCTGCTCGCATCGAACGCAAGACATTGCTGCTGGGCCTGACCTTGCTGATGATCGTCTCCGGTACGGTCGTCGCGATCGCGCCGGGCTACCCGTCATTCATGATTGGGCGTGCGCTGATCGGGATTGCAATTGGGGGCTTCTGGTCATTGTCGGCGGCGACTGCAATGCGTCTGGTGCCGCCTGAGCAGGTTTCCCGCGCGCTGGCCATCGTCAACGGTGGCAATGCTCTGGCAACAGTGATTGCGGCGCCGGCGGGCAGTTTTCTGGGCTCGTTGATCGGCTGGCGTGGCGCATTTTTCTGTGTGGTTCCGGTGGCGGTACTTGCGGCCGTGTGGCTGCTGATCAGCCTTCCGACCTTCAAGGCCGAGCGCCAGGCCGGTAATGGCAACGTATTGCGGCTGATGAAGCAATGGCCAGTGGCACTGGGCATGGTCGCCGTCAGCGTATTTTTCATGGGCCAGTTCATGCTGTTCACTTACCTGCGCCCGTTTCTTGAAGGGGTCACCGGCGTCAGTGTTTCAACATTGTCTTTCATGCTGCTGGGGCTCGGACTTGCAGGTTTTATCGGCACCTTTCTGATTGAAAGATTTATCGGTGGCGGTCTTTACCGCACATTGACCATCATCCCGCTGATCATGGCGGCCATCGCGCTGGCGTTAGTTAATTTCGGTGAGTCAGCGATGCTGACCGCAGCGCTGCTCGGACTATGGGGACTCGTGGCAACTGCCGCCCCGGTGGGATGGTGGACATGGCTGGCCCGCACGCTCCCGGATGATGCTGAAGCCGGTGGTGGCTTGCTTGTGGCCATCGTCCAGCTGGCTATCGCAGGCGGCGCAATCATTGGCGGTCTGGCATTTGATCAGAGCGGTTACAAAGCGACATTCGAGCTTAGCGCCGCCGTGTTGGTCGCCGCGTCTGTGCTTGCCTGGCTGGCGGGTCGCAGTGCCACTGAAGTTCATCTTGTCGAGTCGAACGTGACAGCCTGACAAGGACCGCCAGCGTATGCTCAGTCCTGATTTTTATCGTCTCGCGGCGAACGGCCGAAATGACTTTTGTAGGCGCGACTGAAAGCAGCCTCGGACTCATAGCCTATTGCGAACCCCACTTCGCCTATGCGGCTGTCCTTTTTTGCCAGCATCGACTTTGCCAGTCCCAGTCGCCATTCGTTCTGGTAACGCAGCGGGGAACGTCCGACCAATGCGCTGAATCGCTCGCAGAAACTGGAGCGTGACATCCCGGCGACCGTCGCAAGTGCATCGATCCGCCACTGCTTCCCCGGCTTTTCGTGTATGGCTCTCAGGGTTCGGGCGATACGTTCGTCAGACAAGCCACCGAGCCAACCCGAGGCCATGCCCTGTTGAACCCAGGTACGGAGGATGCGAATGACGATGAGGTCAATCAGGCGCGAAATCATCAAGGCGCCGCCTGGCTGTGTGTCATTGGATTCAATCTGCATGAAATGCAGAATGTTTTCCGCCCAGGCCGCCGCTTCAATCCGCTTGATATGAATCAGCCATGGCAGGGCAAACAGCATCGCCTGGAAACTGTTGGCATCGAACCAGAAGCGGCAAAGGATGACGGTTACGGGTCCTTGGGCGGCCGTGATCTCCATCGATGACTGGGCGTGGGGTAGCAGAAGCACGTCTCCCTGTTCGATGTTGACGGTCTGGCTGTCGGCACCTTCGATGTGGACCTTGCCCAGTTTCAGGACGCAGATGTGTGAGCTTTTTGCATCCAGTTTCAGGCGTTCGCCCTGGGCAAGTGTTACCGGGTAGAAGCGATCCCCCGTCAAGCGGATATTGGCCAATACCTGCGACAGCAGATCCCCCGTGGCCAGCCCCTCCAATTTCATTTCCGGAAGAATGGTCAAGTATTCCAGTGAATCGGTCATGTCGGTACGGTCATTCCTTTAATAGTCTGAGCCCGTAAATCAAAACGCTTCGAAGCGATCAATCAGCTTTCCGGAGCGCGGACTGTATTTAACACATCATCCGATAACATAAGGAACCACAGCATGTTCGGGATCTCTGCCCTTGGCTGGGTACACACACTGGGTAGCCTGCCAGCCATTCCGCTGGCCGCTTACATGTTCATCAAAGACGGGCGCATCGTACCTCGGTCGCGGGCGGGGCTTGCGTATTTCATTTTTATGCTGATCGGCAGTTGCACGGTGTTTTTGGTGGCTCATCAGCCGGTCAGCCCGGTGATCGGTGGCATAACCCTCGTATTGCTTCTCGCCGGTTACGGAATTGGATTCGTTCAGTGGCTGGGGCGGGCAGGGGTGTACCTTGAAACGATTCTGTTGAGCTTGACCGCCTTTTTCCTGATGGTTCCGGCCGTCTCGGAAACATTGCGCCGGGTTCCGGATGGCCACCCCATCGTGACTGATCCGAATTCGCCATTGCTTAAAGGCGTTCTCGGTCTGATAGCGCTCGTGCTGGTGGTAGGCGTGATAGCCCAGATGTTCGCTCTGCGTAGAGAAACAAAAGGCGCATCATTGATCGAGTGAAGCCACGACAAGCAACGTCTGCGATAATCACGGCCACACCGGCGCGAGGGTTTATCGAGTGCTCGCGTCATCTTTCAGCATCAGGGTCTGGAGAACTCCATGCGTGACATCATTGACGGCTTTTTGCGCTTTCAGCGCGAGGTTTATCCGCAACGCGTCGAGCTTTTCAAGCAGTTGGCGACGGCACAAAATCCGAAAGCGTTATTTGTGACCTGCTCGGACAGTCGTGTCGTGCCAGAACTCCTGACGCAACGCGAGCCGGGTGAACTGTTCGTAATTCGTAACGCCGGCAATATCGTGCCGTCGTATGGCCCTGAACCCGGTGGCGTTTCGGCTACCGTCGAATATGCGGTTGCAGTGCTCGGCGTACAGGACATCGTGATCTGCGGCCACTCGGACTGCGGCGCGATGGGCGCGATCTCGCGCTGCACGTGCCTGGATCACCTGCCGGCGGTCGCTAACTGGCTACGCCACGCGGACGCCGCGAAAGCGATCAACGCGGCGCATGAGTTCGACACGCCTGACGACAAGCTCGATGGTCTCGTTCGCGAAAACGTGATCGCGCAACTGGCGAATCTGCGTACGCACCCATCGGTGGCACTGGCGTTGGAGCAGGGACGCTTGAACCTGCATGGCTGGGTTTACGACATCGAGGCGGGGTGCATTGATGCGCTTGATGGTGCGACTCGACAGTTCGTTTCACTGGCTGAATCGCCGACCACCACTGCTGTCGCTGCGCGGAACAACCGGCAGATATAGTGGCGACGGGCGAATGAGGGCGCAGATTGTCCGGGCAAATTCGATGATCATTGCCGTTAAGGCAGGGGCGCGGGCGGATGGTGTCATGCATGGACTGGAGTGACATGCGGGTCTTCCTGGCGATTGCCCGCAGCGGCTCGCTGGGCGGTGCCGCCAGGCAGCTGGGTGTCAGTCACCCGACGGTCGGACGGCGTTTGCAGGTGCTCGAACAAACCAGTGGGCAAGCTTTTTTTCTGCGAACCGCCCAAGGGTTGGTGCTCACGGACAGTGGCGAGAGGATTCTCAGCCTGGCGCAAGACATGGAGCACAGCGCCCTGGCCATCGAGCGCCGACTGGCGGGGCATGGCGACCAACCGGAAGGCCTGTTGCGCATATCCTCAGCCGATTGGTTCGCCTGTCATGTGCTGGCGCCGGTCTTGAGTGAACTGGTGCAGCGATATCCATTGATCGTGCCCGAAGTCATCGCCGGGCATCGGCTGTTCGACCTTGCCCGTCGGGATGCCGACATCGCCTTCCGGATCGTGCCCTTTACCGAACCCGATATCGTCCACCGCAAACTGACCACTCTGTCGTACGGGCTCTACGCCGCTTCGCACGCCACGGCACCACACCCGAACGGTGAGGGCCTGGGCTTGATCCTCATGAACATCGCTCAGGCTCATTACCCGGACGTGCAATGGCTGCAGCAGCGTTATCCGCTGGCCCGCACCGTGTTCACCAGCAGCAGCCGTACGGTTCAGGCGCAGATGTGCGCGAAGGGGCTCGGCGTTGCGGTATTGCCTCGCGTCCTCGGTGATTCCGTTTCGGGACTGCGCCTGCTGGATGAAGACGAGCCACCGCCAGGGCGGGACATCTGGATGGGGTATCACCAGGACATGCGTCAGATGGACCGGCTACGCGCGCTGGCCGACCTGGCCTCCAGCATGATCGGCTCGGGGTAGAGAGATGAAGCCTTCAGGTCGAGCGAACAGCCGACACCTCCGGTACCTGTACAGGCTGACGCGCTAACGTCAGGCTCACCACAGCCCCCACGGCCAGGCAGACGGCGATGCACAGAACCGAGACGGCAAAGGCGTGAGTGATGCTGACCGCCGTTACCTGATCTCCCAGCAAGGTATAAAAGACGCCGCCGATCAGTGCGACGCTCAACGATGTGCTGATTTGCAGCGTTGCGCTGGTGATGCCTGCGATCATCCCGGCATACGCCGGCGCGACCCGGCCCGTGACCATGCGCATCAATGTCGGCAGGCCCAGCCCTTGCCCCAGACCGATCAAAAACAGGATGGCCGCCAGGGAAGTGAAGGGCGGGGCGAGGGTGCTCGGTGTCACCGACACAAGCCAGCCCAGCCATAGCAATCCGAATACCTCCAGCCCCATGCCCACGGGATTCACGTAGCCCCCGAGCACGCGTCTGAGGAGAGGAACCGACAGCGGGCCGACCAGAAATCCCGCGCCGAACGGCAGGAAGATCAACCCGGCATGCAGTGCGGTCATGTGCAGTGCGCCTTGCAGGTACATCGAAAACATCAGAAAGAACACACCGATTGCATAGAAGCAAAGCGCGACCAGCAGCGCTCGGCCAAGGCCCGGGGCTTTGAGTACGGCCGGGGCGAGAATGGGAGTCCCGCCGGCCCGGTGCAAACGGCTCTCGTATCCCCAGAACAGGACTGCCAGCACAGGGCTTGCGGCGAGCGATAGCCATGCCCATAGCGGCCATCCCGCTTCGCGGCCTTCAATCAACGGTACGACCAAGGCAGTCAGCGTGAGCATCGACAACGCCGTGCCCACCAGATCCAGCTTGCTCGCGTGCAGCGCTCGGGTTTCTTTGAGCACAGGGATGCCAAACACAATGACCAGCAACGCGATCGGCAGATTGACCAGGAATATCGCGCGCCACCCCATGCCCAGCACGTCGACCGCAATCAAAACGCCGCCCAACGCCTGACCGATCACCGACGCCAGTCCAAACACGGCCCCGTACAGACTCAGTGCCAACGGTCTTTCCGACGCCGGAAAAATCGCCTGTACCGATGCGAGCGCCTGAGGAGCCATTACGGCGGCGGTCACGCCCTGCAAAGCGCGTCCGAGGATAAGGATCCAGGGCGAAACCGCCAGGCCACACATCAGCGACGCGGCCGCGAAACCCAGCAGGCCAAGAAAGAACATCCGTCCGCGACCGTACAGGTCGCCGAGTCGCCCGCCGGTAATCAGCGTCACCGCATAGAGGGTCGCATAGGAAGAAATCACCAGTTGCTCGGCAGAGGCCCCCGTCCCCAGGTCCTCCTGGATCGAGGGCAGCGCGACATTGACGATGAAAAAATCCAGCGGCGGCAGAAACGCCCCGACCAGCAAGATGGCAAACATTAACCAGCGCCGGGGCGAGGGCGCTTCGGTTTCGATTCGAGACATGACAGTCATCCTGTGTGAAAAATCAGGTTTCACGACGAGAGAAAAGCGAGGCTCATCGCGAGATCCAATTTAGGGGTTCACGCTGACGCTTTCGCCTTACAAAACTGCACGGCCGATGTTCATTCGTGTCAGTGCCGCTCTGCTCCGATGACGCTCACCATGGGCGAGGTCGTTACAGACGACCCTTCAACTACGACCGAGGAGTGAGATATGTCAGGTAAATTCAGCGATCAGGTTGCCGTCGTGACCGGCGGATCCACGGGTATCGGATTCTCCATCGCGAAAGCCTTGATCGCAGAGGGCGCCAAACGCGTTTACATCACGGGTCGGTCAGCGGACTCACTCGAGACAGCAGTTGCCCGACTCGGCGACAAGGCTGTCGCGGTGATTTCCGATGTCTCCCGTCAGGCCGATCTCGATGCGCTCAAAACCACCATCGAAACGCGCGGCGACCGACTGGATGCCGTGTTCGCGAATGCCGGGATCTGTGTGAAAAATCCGCTCGGAGAGACCAGCGAAGCGGCTTACTACGCAATGTTCGATGTGAACGTCAAAGGCGTTTTTTTCACTGTTCAAACGCTGCTTCCCTTGATGAGGGACGCTTCGTCCATCGTCTTGACCGCCTCGATCTGCTCCAGCAACGGCATGGAGGGATTAAGCCTGTACAACGCATCCAAGGCAGCGGTGCGATCGTTCGCACGCACGTGGGCCAATGAACTCAAGCACCGCAAAATCCGCGCAAACGTGCTGAGCCCCGGCTTCACCCGCACACCGCTGATGGACAACGGGTTGAAGATGAGTGAGCGCGACATTGCCGCATTGCGCGAGCACGTCGAGAAAATCACACCATTGGGCTATATGGCACAACCGGAAGAAATCGCCAGCGCTGCACTGTTTCTGGCCTCGGACGACGCCAGATATGTGAATGGCGTGGAGCTGATGGTTGACGGTGGCTTGTCGCAGATCTGAAGTCTCATAAACCCTGCGCTCCATGCAGAAATAAACGCGTCCCGGCAGACATCGAGATCCACGACATGGAGCGCAGAACGAATGGAAGGGCTGTGAACGTTGAAAATAAAACGGACAATAGAAATACTTAAGTAATTCAAGTGCTTAGCGAAAATATCGCTCTATTACCGGAAAACAGAAATCTTTTTTCCGGCAATGAAAAGGATATTATCATTTTTCCGTCATTGAAATGTACAGGCCGTCCGGGCAGATTTCGGTATGGCTGGATAGCTCTCCTTTCTACTTCTACTCGCCTCGATCGACCGGTATATCTCCGTTGACACAAAGTGTTCTGCCTCAAGCGGTCATGGCCTGCCTTGCTAACGCTCATACAGCATTCTCACAGCCGCGCATCTTTATGATACCGGCTGTACGGGCGACCCATTCCCGATTGGAGCCCGCACGGAAAATATTTTTATAACATTATTTTGTGGGCTTGATCGCTTTTCGGTTATTAAAATCCAGTTCGATTTATATAGATATTGTAAAGCCAAGTTCTCAGTTCTAGGGCGTGAGCGAGTTTAACTCATTGAAATTTACACGTTTCCAATAGTCAACTTAGTGTGCTTATTGTTCTGTCTCGAAAGTTCAATATTGAACTAAACCGATTTTTGCCTTCGAGTCGCATTTTCTTCAGTCTCCCGGGTAGGGGTTGCATCTATTAGTTGGGCGGCTATGATCACCCAAATGCCATGTGATTCAGTTGTTCAACAGAGTAGTTAGGATTGGATATGGGTAATGATGATCTGGAGGAAGATAACCGGAGGCTTGAACAAAATGTGCAGTTGGCACCAGTAAAAAATTCTCAAGATGGAATCCCCAGAGACTGGAAAGAGTCTGGAGTTCCACCCAGCACTGAAGCCATTCCGTATCAGGTCAGAACGATTGATCACCGGGAGGAGCAACTCGCAAGTGAGCGCATATCTGTATTCGAGGAGATTGATCAAGGGCTGCCTGTAAAGAGGGGCATGGAACTCCTTGGGTTGAAAAGATCTCAGTTCTATAAGTTGCTAGAAGATTATCGCAACGGGAAAAATATAGTTCGGCAACACAAGGGGACACCTAAAGGAGGGAGTAGAGCGACGTCGGGACAGGTGGCAGCGCTCAGCAAGGCCTATGAAGAGCACTACAAAGGCGCAAAGGCTTCCATAAGTGAATTGCTAAAGTGGGCCCGCCATTATTGTGAAACTGCTGGTGAAAAACCGGTGAGTCGTCATACGGCAAGGAAATACCTGCTTAACAAACCTGAGAAAGACCGCGACCGGAAGAAACTTACAGCGGAGCAGTTCGATCAAAAGTATGGCTTTAGGCCAAAAAAATTGATTATCGATGGTTTGTTGCGTCGTGTGTCAATGGATCATACCCGAGTGGATATATTACTCGTCGATGAGTATAACAGGGACGTCATCATCGGACGACCATGGATAACCATGATCATTTGTGACAGGTCGAGGGTGATCCTGGGGTTTTATCTAAGCATGGAAGCTCCGAGTATAAGTACGGTAGCCGCCGCCCTCGCGTTTGCGGTGATGAAAAAGCAAAGCAGTTTGTTTAGCTTTTTGACTCATCCTGATGAGTATCCGTTTCACGGCATCCCGTTTGTAATTTTTACCGACAATGCTGCAGAGTTTACGAGCGATGCCCTCATCCAGCAGTGCAAAGAATGGGGTATGGAGTGGGATCATCGCCCCATCGGCAAAAAATGGTACGGCGGAATAATAGAGCGTGTAATTGGCTCGTTCATGACTACTGGAGTGCATTTCCTTCCGGGCTCGACCGGGAGCAACGTGGTGGAGCGTCAAAGTTTTGATAGTGAGTTAAACGCCACAATGGACTTCAAACAATGTGCGGAGTGGATGATGAAAGAAGTTACAGTTTACCATGGAAAAATTCACGCCACACTTCGTTGTACTCCAAGGCAAGCTTTCGCTCACTACAAAGCTCAAGGGAAGTATGACTTGTCCAGAATTATTTCCACGGAGGATGAACAGAAGTTTCTCATCGATTTTTGCCCAACCTCTTTCTCCCATAAGGTGCACCCGTATGGCATTAATTTCGCCGGCCGCAGGTATGCAAGTGATGCTTTGGAAGACTATGTTGGCCAAAAGCTGGATGTGAAGTACTTGCAGCACGACCTTAACTATATTTGGGTGAAGACTCCTCATGCATTCCTAAAAATTCCTTGTTCATACACTCGTGACGGGCTGTCTACGCATTGGGAATCCTACTCGAATCACAAGCAACTATCAAAGCGTATGCCAGCTTTGATTAACAAGGCAGGCGGGACTATCGATGATGATTTCGCACCCGGCGCGATGGATCGGCAGAAAGAAATTGTTCAAGAGGCTGAGGCACTGAAAACGGCCTTCATGAGTGCGCCGAAGCATTTAGCTCTACCGCCACCACTTCCTGCCTCTCATTCCCTAGAGACGGACGACCTAGAGGACGTCGAAGAATACCCTATTGATGAAAGTAAAGTCTATGCTCAAACCGGCGAAGATGCTTGGGAGGAAGAAGATATTTTCAAACCACGGATAATCTTAGACCCCGAAGAGATAGACCTGCTAGTTCCAGTGCTGATCATCGACTCTAAGGAGACTTGAGATATGAGCGACCTCAGTCATGTGAAAGCAGACTTAAGGCATCTAATCGAGTTGCCAGCAGAAAAACGGATCAAGATTTGCCGCCATGATATTTGGATCGATACCCCTCGTCTAAAGCCGTTGATGAACTGCTTGAACCACATGATCTATACAGAAAACCAGATACAGGCGTCAAGCATATTCATCTATGGCGAAGGCGGCGATGGGAAATCGGCCTTGTTTCACCGCCTTCAGGATCTGGGTCACCTGTCAGGGAAAAAAATGGTTTTCATTACCCTGACTGAAAATATTAACAGGTACAAATTGCACGACGCGATTTGCGAGCAGTTCCATGTGCACATCGGCAAGAGAACAACCGCTGCAAACAGAATCGACATCATCCTTAAGAAAATCGAAGCAGGTGAAATTGGAGCGATCGTTATCGACGAGCTGTCAGATGCGATGCTTGAAGGGAACATCAACAAGAAAGTAATTTTATCGCTACTGCGCAGCCTTGCAGAAGGAAAGCTCAAATTATGCGTCATTGCTTTCGGCAACTCTGTAGCTCTCGAAGCCATCGCGCTTGATCGAGTTCTGGATCGGCGGTTTGTGCAATGGGAACTCCAAAAGTGGAAAAAGGATCAAGACTTTGTAGACTTCATTGCTACTTATGAAACTCATCTTCCGCTCAAACTTGCATCTAATGTCTCATCTCCTAAGCTGAGGTCGCTTATATACTCAAATTCACATGGCATTCTGGATAACATCGTGAAGATCCTCAAGTGTACCGCGATGGATGCTATCGAACAGGGGGCTGAGCGCATTCACCAAGATCAATTTAGTAACATCGATTCCCTAGCGGCGAAGTACGGCTTCAAAATCCACAATCCCGGAAGGCCCAAGCAGAAATGATCATGCTCTCGCCGTCACAATATGCCACCGCTAATGATGTCTTGGCTGCGTTGACGCGTGAGGGTTCATTTTGCCTTGTCTCATCCGAGCCAGGCTTCGGCTTACCGACCTGCATGGCATATATCAGGTCACGCCTGGCTAAGCCCACATTTACCATAGCAGATCACCCTGAACTTTCCGGGCTAGATATTCTTGGTCAGTTCTACCATCAGCTACATATTGATGTGGAGTTCCAAGGAAAAAATGAAATACCTGATTTCGTGATCGAGATTTTTACCTTGAGAGAGATTTCGACAATTTTTATCGATCACATTGACATATTTCTCGGCAATGAAAGCGCAAGGCGTCGTACTATCCAACAGGTAAAATCCATTCTGATTGCGCTCCCATTAGTCAATGTAGTTGTTTCTGGTCTGGATTCAGACACATCTGCCCTGCTTGATCTCCAGGGCTGTTCGCTACACTTCGCTGAGACTTTCACCCTGAAGGGGTTTCGAGATTTTAATGAATACCAAGTTTTTTTCGAATCGATACTAACTGGACACCCATTTGCGGAGTTTGCAAATGTATCCCTAGAAGCTCTCTACCACCAAACCAAGGGAAATCTCGGTGATACAATACTGCGGCTGTTCCACCCGGCGTACCTTTACAAAGGTAAAATGTAGATGACCGTTTGCATCGATTGCTTACCGATCGACGGAGAACTTCTATCATGCTGGCTTTACAGGCAGAGTAGGGTTTCTATATACACGCCGCTTGGGCGTGAGGAGCTCAGCAAAATGTGGTTGGCCTCGGCTCCGGCAGCTGATTTCGATCCGGATTTTTCGCCGAACTCCAGCTTTGCGAATGCGGCGTGTGAGGCCGTACGCATGAGTGGTGAACTCAGGGCAGAACTTGTTCAGCCGCCTAGTAGTTGGCTAATACCGCGATTTTACAGGCGCACGTTTTGCTATCAATGTTTGACTGAGCAAATTCGTGTGTGCGAAATTCCTACTTCGCTAAATTATTGGTGCGCCGTGGGTACAGTGATTTGCACCCGTCATAATTTGCCGTTAATCGATGCGGCAGAAGTGTTCGGGCCTAAACTGAACATGGCCATGAAATTTTTCCAGATGCAGGTTGTACACAAGGAGAGGTATCTTTCAGCGTCCCGGTTTCAAGATGGAATACGCTCTATCAAGTCCTTGCAGTTGGTGCAGGACATGCTCAAAAATTTTGAATTGAAGGCTATTCAGGGCGAGCTGAACAACAACACTCACGAGTCCGGGGAATGGGAATTCTCGAAATTTCTGATCTGCTTGATGCTCTATCCAAGGTTCGGCCTCATAAATCGCTACATGCGTAACGACGCTGCTTACCTTCAACTTCCGGTGTTTCAACAGACGTTCACTCTCGGCCCTTTGATCGCCAGTATCGCTCACCGAAGGATCGCGCTACTCATACTCGGCTGGCTTTACGAGGTCTTGCCGCCGGATGAGTTGAGCGTGATTCAGGCTCTGTTGGACACAATAGGCAGCGCGATTGGATTTGCTGATGCCTATAGCTTGGGCTCATCGTGCAATGGCTTCTCGCCAGACCATGCTGCAGTCATCGCACGCCGACTTGTGCAAAGGCATCCATTAATAGCCTCCACTAGGACTCAACACTTCATTGAGGGATTCATTGCCTCCACTGAAAAGTGAAGTGCGGTTGACCTGCTGCTTGCGAATCGAGATATGGGGGAGGACAGATTGCATGGATACTAGGTTTTGCTTGCTAACCGAAATCTCGCTACCTTTGGGCCCCATCTGCCTAGACTGCTTACATGGCGGTACCTGGATATGGGTTAATTTCCTAGTAGCCATGCCACGCGTACGCGTTCTCCAATACTCGATACGTCAAAGTACAGAACGATGTGCTCCTACATCAGCACTTTGTATAGGCCAGATGGGAGGGCGCCCGCCAAGCGTAAAACATCGTCGAATCAATTTTTCCTGTACGACATTATACTCATCATGGCCAGTGGGAAAGGAATTCAATCATGCCCGTGATTTTTGTGATCTTTTTTTATCCAGATTCTGTCAGTGGCCTGCAAGTATCTGTAGCAACCGTTCTGATATTTTCAAGAGCTCTTTCACTTTAATCGTTGAGCAAGCCGAAACAACCATCGCATCTATGCAAGGGATCATCTTGTGTCCATCGCTGCTGTCCAATAGTAAGTCGTCAAATAGCCCTGGATGATATCTACTGAGTCTCAGGATGCAGTAGGCGCCAAAAGGGGCGCCGCTTAAGACCCGCGTCAGCGAGAAACTCCGGTCTCCTTGCATGCCTGACCTTGCACTCAGTCCTCCAAACATGGTTGATGCCGTTCGCACAGATATCTAAGCGCATAGGTAACGCGGTCACAGTGTGCGACCCGGCCCTGCTTCTCCGTTTCTTCAATTCTCAGGCTCAGTCACCCCACATCACGACCCAGAAACCGTAGATCTCCAGCAGACGTAGAGCTATCTCTCAGCAACCCCGAGATGGGTTCAAGGAGCTGCTGACCTGGCGACCTTAACGTGTCCGCTCGGGTGATTCGCGCTACGGCTCTCTCAGCGATCAACCCATCTTCTTCAGATGGTTGATTACCGTATGCCTGGATATGCCCAGTCGCTTGGCAATCTCCGTCTGCCCCAGCCCTTGGTCTGCGAGCGCTTTGATTTGTGGTCGCAGCTCTTCTGACGCAGCAACCATAGGATGAGGCGCTTTGGAGGCTTGTGAAGGGATCTCGCTGGTCAACAAGCCCGAAACGGTTAGGTCTTTTCTGAGGTGCTCCAGAACCTGTTGGGGAGTCTCGCCTCGTTCTGAAGCGTAGGTCAGCAAGAGGAGCGTAAGCGGGTCTACTCCGAGGGCTTTTGCAAGATCATCGCTCACTTCGAGCGTGACCGATCGGGCGCCGGATTCCAGCCTACTGACATACGATTGATCGGCAGCCTGGCCCAGTTCCTGCTGCAACGAAGCTTGGCGCATCCGAAGGAATTGCAGAGCAGCAGCGAAAGAGGTGCGCAGTGACATAAGCGTTCCTGTGTAAACGGAACGATATGCGGCATTTGCGTTGTATAAAACAAATGCCTATAGTCATCCACGCTCTACACTCGGCGAGCCCAGACCCAGCCTTCGGCCCAGCCAGTGGTTTCCTCAATTTACGTCCAAATCGAAATCCAGCCCTAAAGCAAAGCAAGCCAGATTTCGACATGGCAAGCCGTGGCCGGGCAGCAAGGCCCTGAGCATCAACATCATGCAGATACTTCTCTACTCCGACCTCCATGTCGAGTTCACACCTTTTCATCCACCAGAGATGGTGGCTGACCTCGTGGTGTTGGCTGGTGATATCGGCCTCCAAAGTCGTGGGGTTTTGTGGGCAAACGAGACCTTCAAAGCTCCAGTCGTGTACTGCGCTGGAAATCATGAGTGCTACAAAGGGCATATCGATCGAACAATCGAGAAGATGCGAGCGGCAGCGGCCCCTCACGTTCACGTGCTAGAAAACGACTCGTGGGTCTTCGGGAATGTGAGATTCCTGGTGGGTACCGCATGGACGGATTTTTCTTCGACGGGCGATACGGTCGCCGCATCCATGACCTGCGGCCGTGTGATGAACGACTTCAAAATGATCAGAGCCGACTCGAATTATCGGCGCCTCCGGCCGGCCGACCTTATTGCCAAGAACCACGCGACACGGGAGTTTCTTAGCCTGGAGTTGAACCGGCCATTCGCGGGGAAAACATTCGTTGTCACTCACCACGCCCCATTGGCTGAGGTGGCGGGCGATGAGCACGATGGGCATGTCAGCGCCGCGTACTACAACACATGGCACTCTCTGGTGGAGCAGGCCGACTTCTGGGCGTTCGGCCATACCCATTACTCCATCGACACCGTATTGGGCGGGTGCCGACTGGTGTCGAACCAACGAGGTTATCCAGGTGAAGTCTGCGGATTTGACTCAGGCAAAATCATTGAAATTGTATGAGGTATGGAGAACAGCGTGAGTGCCTGTGAATTGATCGAACTCCCAACGGGGGTTGTACGGGCGAGCGCCATAGGTTGGGGCGTGACCGTCGATGGTTATTTAGTAAACGCAGCGCGGGTGGGGGATCGCTACGCGGCCACTGTCTACGGAGACCTGTCAGGAACGATTAGCGATGGCATGACTGTCGTCACTCCATCGGTTCGCGCTGTCGAGCAGCGCGGCGGCTTCACGCTGGTGCGTAGCCGGAGCGGCGATGATCACTATGTCATCGTCACCGAGCTCCCGGAACGTGATGCTGGAGACGCTTAAAGCCACTGTGCTGCAGTACCAGCGCGGGGCAGAGGGCGAGATCCACGAGGCAGCCTGGCTGACTAGTTGTATCAGTATCTGAACTTTGGTGATTGGCAATCTATGTCATGCACTAAGGGCGCACTTACCTGTCTCGAAACTTTTATATAGCCAACTTCCAGCAGATAACGCTCCACAAATATTTAAGGAAAGGCATGTCGGAACTCAAAAAAATTACAGTTATTGTCAAGAATTTCAATCTGAAAGCGAGCGGAGATATTGACGCGCTTTTTACAATGGTGCGATGCGAAGATGAGGAAGGAAATACTCACCACTTCAAAGAGGTTGTGATGCTGAACTACCTCAAAAGACATGGCGCGATGACTACTGATATCCCCCGAACTTGGTTCTTCAAGCATTTAGGAAAAAAATCAATCGTGCTTGTGGCATTTGAAAAGGGCAATGGTAAGGTTGAGTACGACCTTGATCATATGCGAATCGTTGCCAAATCGACCTTCCTGAAGGGCATTGTGTACGGGTTGGCGGCAGTACCCGCAGGTGTGATTGTTGGCACAGCCACGTACGGTATTGGTTTGCTGCTTATTCCTGTGTTCCTTTTTTACAGCTACAGGAATATTTTCAAACTCCCGAAAATTCTGCGCCGTAAGACCTTGATCAGTGATTTAGCATCTCATGGTGTTGTCGTGCAGTGATGACGAGTGCGTCGCACAGGCACTGGTTTGCGCAGTTGCAAATGGGCCGACCTGGGCCGCTCAGCAAACCGATCGACGGGTACTTGGCTGGTCTGAACGACATCCGCCGGTGCGACCTTGCGCGAACGCTGGAATGGTCAGCCATCGGTGACAAGGAAGCGATCGGGGAGTTGCTCACCGACTTCATCAAGCAGACGGGCGCCGATGAGGTGATGATCGATTGCAGGATTTATGACCCTGTCGCACGCTGCCGCTCCTATCAGTACGCTGCGGAAGCGATCTCGTAGTAGCTTGCAACCAAAATGCGGAGGAATTCGCGCCCTCTTGAATTCCTCTGAGGTACTTGCTCAGACTAACCTGTCGCGCCGGTAAGCGCCGGACACTGCGTAGAGGAGGGTGTCAAGCTCTGCACTGGTCGCAAACCGGGCTTCAAATTCCCCTGTTTCACCAGCGAACACGTACTCCGCACACTGGCAATCGTCTTCACCCTCACCGCAGTTTATGCACGTGGGGTTGCAAGCTCGGGTCGTCGTCATCGATCCCGCTGTGCGCTCCGAAATCCATGTCTTCCATACCGCCTCGGGCGAACTCCGCGACTGCCTCCTCGTCTTCGATGGGACACGATGCGGTTGCTGTGTGGGTACCGTTGGGCGACGAACTAGAAAAGCTTGTGCGGGCGTAGCCCTGGCTGATGCATTGAGATTCGCTGTAGGCGATCATCAGAGAATCAGTTGATCAGGGCATCAATTGGCCACCTACCACCATACACTCAGCGTCGATGATCTCACGAGGTTGTACGTGAGTACCGCCGGCGCGGAAACGTTCAATGTTGAGGAAAGAGCTGAGCGCTTCGATGGCCCAAGAGTCGATTTGTGCATCGAGAACGTCTGCGCTCATATCGACCCAGTATCCGCACCGCAGACTGGTTTTCGATTATCAGGGGAGGCGGCCCATAGGGTTGCGCCAAATGCCAGAGACCTGGGTGAATGCCATCTGTAGGATCAAATGTAGCCACTCCCTATATCATTGTTCGGAGCTGCCATGAAGCAAGACGCCGTCGCCAATACCCTCACCGACCAAGAGTACGAGACCATTGGTACCCAGCGAAGTCTCAAGCCAGGCGGACAGCGGTGATCGGCTCCGAGTTGGGTTCTGAGCGGAAAATGGCCGGAGCTGCAGTCCAGCAGCTCTCGCACCATGCCCCATCATGTGGCATAAAGCTATCTCTTGAAAGAGGACAGGGTTGAGGGCGCCGCCTTCAGATGCTGGCCCAGAATCAGCAATCGGCTATGGCGTCGCCATACGCTCAGGCTGTGGGAGTGAGTGCGTGGGAAGGACATTCGCATTTGTAGACGAGTCGGGTAATCACGATCTCGATACCTCGAAGTCAGGTAGCTCCGACTTCTTTGTAATCTGCTCCGTCATCGTCGCTGAAACGGATTTGCCGAAAGCTTACGAGCTTGCTGGCCTAGCCAGGGCGAGGCACTTCCAGTCAGGGGAGATCAAGTCCAGCAAACTCAGAGCCAAGGACGCGGATCGGCGCCGGCGGATTCTCGTTGATCTCGCGGAGCTACCGCTCAAACTCTTTTTCACAGTGGTAGACAAGCGTCGGGTCTACCAGGACGGGGGGCTGCAGTTCAAGCAGTCTTTCATCAAGCACGTGAACAACCTTCTGTACTCGCGGCTCTTTGATCACTGTCCCGACCTGCACATGACCGTGGACGAGCATGGCGGCCCCGAGTTTCAGGCCAGCCTGAGGGACTACGTATCGGAACGCTATTCGGGAGATCTTTTCCGTGACACCGCGTTTCAGACCAAGAGCAGTAAAGACGACGTTTTGATCCAGGTAGCGGACTTCTTCGCGGGTAGTGTCGCGCACATCTACGAAGGTAAGGCTAGCGGCGAAGTTGTAGAGGCTTACAGGAACATCCTGCGTAGCCGGACGCTGGGCATTTTGGAATGGCCACCGCGCTACCAGTCGTTGATTCCGCCTCCTATGGACGAATCAGCGCTGGCCGATCACCGAGTCCATCAACAGGCCCTTAAGCAAGCCGATAAATTCCTATCCAAGGTCGGACAGCACCTGGATGAGGATGAGCGTCTTCAGGTATGCATCCTGGACTACCTACGCTTCAGGAGTGATTTCGTCGCCGATGAGTATGTCTCCACGGGTGACATAGCCAAACACCTCGCGGACAGGGGGTTCCATGGTCTTTCTGATCAGAAGATCAGATCCAGTGGAATTGCGAAGTTGCGCGACGCTGAGGTCATCATCGCCAGCGCTGCCAAGGGCTATAAGATCCCCCGCACGCGGGCTGACATAAACGATTTCCTAGAACTGGCCTCAAGCCAGATTTTGCCGCTGCTTGACCGAATCAAGAAAGCGCGGGATGTCTACCGCCTCAGCAGCATCGGAGACTATGACATCTTGGGCGCGGATCAGTACTCGGAAATCAGAAAGCTGCTCCAGTCGTTGGAGCCGCTGTGAACGACGACCTGACCTGGACAACGCTTGCGCGTCATTCCACCTCCATCATTTTGGTCGGCACCGACACCGACAGCATTGCAGTCTAATTGAGGTCGCTTCGGGGAAAGTGGATTGATACTCTTATGAAATTAGCGCTCAGGTATGAGGTTGACCAGGCCAGAAATCACGGAGCTCGTTCTGAGCGCAACCCCACCGTGATTGACGTCTGGCCAGGCTCGCACGGTGATGGCGAATTCGATGGTGCGGAGGGGTTGTGCAAAATTTCGATCTTGTGTGGCAAAAAGCTGAAACGGTGTTCGGCGACAAAGCCAGAGCAGCTGTGTGGCTGTCGACGCCCACGAACCTCTTCGATAGCATGACTCCGCTGGAGTTTGTGAAAGATCAGGAAAGCTTAGATCGGGTTATTGAAGTGCTGACGCAGATCGATCATGGGTATGCCAGCTGATAAATAACAGGCTAGAGCTCGGGCCAAGAAATCCTCGGCCGAGTGGGCGAGGGTGACGCCGAATCCTTCTGCGGAGTAACTGTGCCTGTGACGCGATTCAACTTGGCTTCTCAGAATAGGTAAAGGGTATGATGTCCCTGTCATCGATCGCCTCAAGCTTGAAGTAACATCCATTGGCCTTCAACGCATGGATGATGTGACATTCGGCATAAGCGGTGCTGTAAAAGGTGTTCGGGCCTTGGATGTTGAATACACATTCTCCCGCGTAGCCCCGTTCATAGTTCAGGTTCTCCAAGGCTCCCGCCGCTTCACCATTTGCTTCGGCTATCGCGATCACCAATTGCCGTAGAGTCGATTGATCCGTTTCTGTCATCTCAGCAGAAAACTTAACCTGGTGATGGCTACGGAAACCTCCGCCACCACTCGCTGAGCCGAGGCGGTTAAATGTGATGTGAGCGAGCCGGACTACTTCCATGATATGGGCCTTCTACGTGGGTCGTACGCTTTGGTGGCGGGGTAAGCGAGAAGAGTGCACTGTGGCCTGGCGAATAAGTGATTCAACGATTGCGTTGGAGCGGTGCGATCAACAGGCTCCAAAGAGTTTCGGCACCACCTTCTTGAGAAAGCTTCTGGTCTTGCCGAGTATGAAACGACATACCGAATGTCTTCAGGTACAGAGATTGATCGTCCGTATCAACCGTTAGCGCCTCGTTGTACGAGCCCCCGCCAAACGAATCCCCATGGCTGTAGTAGATCCCCGCACCTAGCTGGCCACCGGTGAACACAGTTGCCTTCGCAACGTCGTGACCGTCCTTGTAGATACTCGCAGCAAAGCGATTGGCATCTACACGACGGAAGACCCCTTCATACCCTGCGTTCCGTGCCTGGAGCTCCGTCAGTGAATTCTCAAAATAACGGGAGATGTACTCGAAGCTGTCGAGCAGAAAGCGGTCTTTGTCCAGCTGGGTATAGCTTTTAGCCATGCGCAGGTTGCTTGATCTAGGGCCAGGCGGTGTCGAAGGGAAGGGCGCTGCACCCATAGAAAAATCGTCGCAGTCAGATCGCACGGATGTCGCCGTTGAGCTGAGGCTGCATCGCTCGGCGGCCTTACGCACCTCCTTTGCCACTTGCAGGAATGCTTCGTCCTGATTCGGCCACAGCGTCACTGGCTTGCCGTCTTGAGGCGTGCCAAGCAGCTTGCCGAACGGGGCATGGTGCCAATCGCATGGGCGAAGAATTACAGGAATGACGATCGCTTCCTTAGCAGCATGGCGCTCCATCGCGCGGGCCATCTCGATGTTGTAGCAGTAGTCTGAGGCGATAAAGTCGGGGCTAACCAGCAACAAAATGATTTCATCACTGTTGATGTGATCGTCAATGGCCGCATCGATTTCTTGACCGGCGCCGATTCTGCGGTCGTGCCAAGTCTCGATGACCCGCTGGCGCTTGAGCATCGACAGCTGCTTTTCCAGTTGGTCGCGTAGCGCCTCGTCGGCATGGCAGTAAGAGAAAAAGACGTTTGGCAAAATGGTTGCTCCCATCCGTTAGCTGCTCTTTCGATCATATGGTGAGCTCACCGGAGAGTACAAGCCCGGGCTTTGCTGGGCGTTTAATCGAGGCGAAAGCCCGCGAAACCAACAATCACCAGAAGGAAGTGTGGGTTGTTCGGATCAGTTTGGAGGCCACCTCGTTTGATGATGTAGCGCTGATGTTGCCCTGCCATTCGGACAGGGGGTTTTGAGCAACGCTGGGTGAGGCAGGGTAATGGCTCCCGCTGTGGTCGTGTGTGGCTAGGCGCTGAGCATCGAGTACACTATTCGGAATGTGCGTCCGCATTCCAGCACGCTCAAATTTCCAAAGGAGTAGGAGATGGGCATTTTTAGCTGGCTGTTCAACAGGCCCAAGGCTGTCAAATTCGATTCCGCAACAAAGCACCAGCCCGCTCAGCGTCAACCCCTAGTCGCTCAGCCAGCGCTACGGGCTACCCCTCAGATCCGACGTGACAAGCATTTTCTCCGAATCGAGTCGCTGGATTTCTCAGGCGTCTATCAACTGTCCAAATCCAAGAAGTGGGCGATCGCCTGGCGAGATTCTGATCCATCAGCAGGTCGCGGAGGTCATAGGGAGTCCGGATTAGGGGCCTACGTCCTTGCAGATCTGAACAGCGGTACCGTTTCATGCCAGGGGAGCATGCCCAGGCCAAACAATGGACACGTGAGTGACACTGGCATGTTTTGCCTGGAAGATTGGCATTTTGGCAGCACCCTGTCTGGGACATTCAGCGTTTACGATCCCAGTGGCTCTGTGGTCTTATCCAGAGAGCTCACGGCCAATATTCTCACCAGCGGCATTTCTAGGCATGGGAAATACGCATTCTGCGCTACCGCCAACAGCCCGACGGATCATGGCAATAAGGTGTTCCTGTTTGACCTGGTCAATCGGGTCGAAATGTACTGTGCCACCCCGAAGGCCGGATGGCCTGATAGCTACGAAGTGGACGAGAGCACGGGCGAACTCGTGGCGCTGTTCAAGGACATGGGCAGCTTCCGGTACGACATTCATGGCCAATTCGTGGATGCTGATCAGCTCGGCGACGCCAACCTCAGCTCTTCCCGTTACGACCGCATCATCCTCGCTGCAGAAAAGATTTTGGGGGAGGGCGACCTGACGGACGAGCGCACCCTGGAAGTCTTGATCGCGGTGCAGCGTGCCCGCTCGCTCGGCGCAGATGAAAACCCTGCCTGGAAACCCACAGCGCTCAAAGTCCAAGGGCTTGCATACGAGCAGTTGGGCCAGTACCCCAAAGCATTGCAGGTCTATGAGGAAGCGCTGGCTTTGAATCCAAAAATTGGGGTTAAGCGCAGGTTGGCTTCGGTGAGTAAGCGGATCAAGGCAGAGTAGCTGGGGCAGCTCGACGATCGCTTGGCGCAGAGCATTTGCCCCTGCGCAATCAGGTCGTACCGCGACGGAGCCCTATCGTCCTATGGCTCATGGCTGGGTGGCCAGGAGAGACAGCTCTTCTGATCTTATGGGCCTTGCCAGCCGGCTCTTGGGCACTCAAGGATCAGGAAATCAGGTGGGCTGAGGAGGGCGGTCGTGCTCCGGTGCTTGAGTAGACTCGGGTAGTTTAAACATCTAACCCCCTAGTCCAGCAAACTAGAGAAAATGTTTATCTTGATTGATTCGATCTTGAGTAATGAATCACAAACGTTATCGCACCAGTCTATGATGCGAGCTGCTCGGACAACCATGTCGTGATCGCCACCGGAGATGCGGACAAATGGAGCCCACTTAGGATTTGGCATCACGCTCTTAATTTCCAGATGCAGCCTTGCCTGGGCATAGCTAGTCGTCCAGCTAGCAGGCGGCGAAAGACAAAACTCGTAAAACTCCCGACCATCAAGCGGTCTCAAAGAATGAAGGCTTTTTTGTTTAACATAAATTGACCACAAAAGCAGTTTTTCAAGAGCCACTAGCTTTAACCGATCCGCACTGCACGATCGATACGCTCGAATTACCTCAAGCGAGTCTATCGCGACGGTGAAGCATTTTTTAGGAAAGAAGCTTTCCACATAGGCTTGGGCCTGTGGCTTCGTAAAAACTAGTACGTCTCTCTTGTGCATGCCAAATAATGGAGGCGGACAATTCTGTTTGTGGTAATCCGTGTTCAGATCCGCAGTATCCTGATGATGAATGACTCCGCGTGCTTTCGATAGCTGCTTACGCGTCCATCCCAACCGGTACTGGCGCGACGTTTCGCTGGGTGACGGGCGAATCGGTGCTGGCTGATCGAGCCGAGTGACGCGGAAACCCACAGCTCGATCAAGCAACTCACTCGGCGAACGCTGCATGCCTGGCATTTTGGGGAGTTTCCACATTAGCTTGTTGAGCAACGCCTCCGTGAGTATTGGATCGATTTCGTCCGCTGATGGAATGGCGCTCATACCCAGACCGTGCCTGTATCTGGCTATCGTGTCTACAAGGGCTTCGGGAATCGGGATGCTGTAGTCCCGCAGATGACTTCGCATGATGAAGCGTGGATCGTCTGAGCCTATTGATGAGAAGCACGACATCGAAAAGTGAAGTCGCGCTGAGCGCCACTCCTTGAAACTGAGGGACAGGTGATAGCAGACCGAGCATACAAACAAACTACGCTCAGAAACACTGTTGGACGGCGTCAGGTTGGCCAGGTATTGAAGGTAAGCCTGGGTTTGGGAGTCGTCTTGCTCACTGAAGGGCATTCGGGAAGCTCTATACAAATCGCAGCTCGCCAGCTTGGGCTGTACACCCAAGTCCAAGCTCAAAAACTTAAAAAATCGGTTTAGGACGTACCCAGATTCGGGGTCTGTTATTGGTTGGACGAATGGCTTCCAGTCTTCGTTAAGGCGCTCTGTGCCTTCATTAATGTCGAATCTCGCACTCCGAATGCCCATCCAAGTTTCGGGAGGCCGCGCGGAGAACGCCCTGAAGGCCCTAAGATCTGCTGCCGTGAATTCAGCCAGTGGCTTCCTTGCAATGCAAATTGCCCAAAGGACGAACTTTTCCAGGAAGGTCACGATGCGAGGCTTGCTTCGCATGTAGGGAGGAAGGCTTTCGACGTACCGGCAAAAATGGTCGTAGGTTTCGATTGCGTGTGTCTTTGCCGGGAATGAGTCTAGGTAGCCGAATATCAGAGACGACTGGGTTGCAAAACGACCATCGGCTTCGATGTCGTTAGCGTTGGCTTCAGTACGGTGTGCGGTTTCACCGTGGTCGGTGAGGATTGATCTTGGGAACACCATGACGTCCTTGATGAGACCGATTGGAGCATCTACCAGCCCAATGTAGCTGAGCATCTAGGCTTGGGAAACCTTGAAGACAAACGCATTGCGCAGCGTATCTTTTATCCGATTTGGCTCTGACAGCGCTTAGCTGGAGTAAAAATGCGCTTTAAAGAAAGGCATATATTTCAGCAGGTTAGGTTCGGCAGAGACGGAGGTCTTAACATTTTTCCGTTTTGGTTCCGACAGGCCAAGACAGGATAAAGATGCCCCCCAAGCCCCTTAGCATTCCGTTCTGGATTCGACAGTGGCCGGACGTAGCTTAGGTTGCACATGAACTGTCTAGGGCAAGGCGTTGGGAAGGGACTGTTTCCAGTGACGCGACAGAATTCCGTTTTTGTTTCAACGTTCACAAGGGCGAACGGTCAATTCAGGCAAAGTCTGGTTTTCGGGGCTGATGACCGATGGTGAAGTTCCGCTCAGATACATTATTTAACATAATATACATTACACGTAACAAAGTATTACGGAGCCAGCCGGATTGCGCACACCATTTCAATCTCCAGCGTCGCTCTCAAATGGTCTGAGCCTTGATGCCTACAGATCTCTCTATTTGAAATGTGCCGCTCTCAATCCTCGCCACGCGTCAGCTTTTCAATCAGCGCTCGATGTTGCGGATACTGCGCTGTGAGTTTCTGCCGATTCCCCATTTCCATATCTGCGAAATCAAATCCTGGTGAAACCGCTTCGCTGATCAAACCGAATTCGTTCGGACCATCGCGTAGCCTGGACGCTTTCCAGATTCCGCCCGGTACGTGCAACTGCAAATGTTGCCCAGCCAGAATGTCGTTACCCATCACGAATGTCTGCTGCGAGCCGTCGGCATGAATCAGGCTGTACTCGATGGCGTCGCCCAGATGGAAATAATGCAGGATGTCCGACTGGTTGAAATGAAACTGGCCCACTGGGGACTCTTTAGTCAGCAGGTAATAAATGGACGTCATCAAATAACGTTGGCCTGCATCGGTTTCAATCATGTTCCGATGGTCTGGCTGGTAGGTTCGGCGGAAAAAGCCACCCTCAATGTGAGGTTCGAGGTCCAGTGTTGAAATCACATCCTGGGCGCGTAACGGGCGGTTAATCATCGAATTTTCTCTCTATTTTCAATACTTATTGTAATAACTCTACTAAACGACCATTTAGCGTAGTTATAAATAATTCTGTGAATTACTCAATGCTCCCCCCAATTGTCGGCGGAAAGAGCGGCGGCGCCCCTCCTCCGCATTTCGTCTTCATTATTGACTTTAAATCAAATTAATTTGGCTCACACAGGGCTTAATCTGCACATCCAAACTGCGCAGACTGCGAACCATTGAACACTCACTGGATCGCACCATGCCTCTTTCTTCGCCCTCGTGCTCCGCACTCGCCCGTTTGACCGCCGGTGGATTCAGCATCGGCATCGAAGCTCCGCTCGACAACGACTGGACGCCAGCCGGAGAACACGCACGCCAGCTATCCGGTCGCCTTCCGGGCGAACCGGATCTGCAGCGTCACGCCGATCTGGCACGACTCGCCGACAATCTTGGCTTTCGTGCCCTATGGATACGCGACGTGCCGGTCTACGACCCGTCCTTCGGTGACGCCGCTCAGGTGTTCGAGGTGTTTTCCTATCTCGGTTACCTTGCCGGGATCACCCGCGACATCCTGCTCGGAACCGCTGCGGTGGTGCTGCCGATCCGCGAACCGTTGCTGACGTTGAAAGCGGCAGCGACCGTGCAGCATTTAAGTGGCAACCGCTTGCTGCTCGGCGTCGCCAGTGGTGACCGGCCAGTGGAATACCCGTTGTTTGGTCGCGATTTCGATAACCGGGGCAACAACTTCCGTGAGCAGGTCGCGCTTCTGCGCAATGGCGCGACGTCGCGGCTGCCCTCCGGGCTGGCGGTGCTGCCCGCGCTTTCATCGCCACTGCCGTTGCTCGTGGCCGGCCTGGCTCAGCAGAGTCCGGACTGGATCGGCCAGCACATGGACGGAAGTCTGGCCTATCCGGGCTCACCCAGCGACCACGCGCGCCGCATAGCAGCCTGGCGCGCAGTGGCGGGATCAAAACCGTACGCCACCTTCATCCACGTGGATCTGGACGAAAGCCCCGACGCTCCCTTGCAACGCTGGCGCTTCGGTTTTCGCTCAGGCCGCGATGCGCTTATCGCTGAACTTCATGCGTTGCGCGCCATTGGTGTCGATCATGTAAGCCTGCATTTTCGTCGTAACCGCCGCCCCCTCGACGAGACGCTTCGCGAGATCGCCGAATACGTATTGCCCCATTTCCATACCCCGATAAGTGGTCAGAGCTGATCGACGTCGATCACTCACTCGCAACAAACCCTTTCTAGCCAGCACGTCTGCGTCCCTCGCGCGGAGCTAAACCCGCACGACCGCAAGATCTGCTCGGCTGAAAAATACCGGAGATACACAATGAAGACATTTTCAAAACTTGCCCTCGCGGCCCTGTTACCACTTGCCATACAGGCCGCCTCCGCAGCGGACTGGTATCCGTCCGCATATGGTCCGAACGATGAAATCGGCGCCGCCAACCTGTTGACCCCGGATGTCGTCAAGCAGGCGGTCGGCCTGGTCAAGACAGGCAAGACTTATCCGCTGGCCGTCCCCGTGGACAAGAACCTTCCGGCATTCCGCCATCGCAGCTTCCGTCTGTACAACGTGCAGGTCGGGCAGCAGGCCGGAAAATCACTGGGCCCGAACAAATTCACCTTCAACGATGAACTGGTAAACGCCTGGACCGGCGTTGGCACCCAGCTCAACGGGATCGGCCATATCGGCATCGACAACGTGTACTACAACGGCAACAAGGCGGCAGACTTTGTGACGGTTGATGGCGTCACCAGACTCGGCGTCGAGAAAGTGCCGCCGATGGTGACCCGCGGCGTGGTGCTGGACATGACCGCCCATTACAACAAGGCCATCGTGCCCGGTGGCACCGAGTTCAGCGTGGCCGATATCCAGGCAGTGTTGAAGAAGCAAGGCCTGACGCTGCGTAAGGGTGATGTGGTGCTGTTCAACACCGGCTGGCTGGAATTGATCGGCAAGGACAACCAGCAGTTCCTGGAAGTGGAACCCGGTATCGGCATGGAAGCAGCGCAGTGGCTGGCAGACCAGGGGATCGTCGCTTTCGGCGGCGACACCTGGGCCTCCGAGGTTTATCCGAACCCACAGGGCAAGGACGAATTCCCGGTCAACCAGTACATGCTCGCCAAGCGCGGCATCTACAACCTGGAACTGATCGACAGCCGTGCGCTGGTGCACGACAAGGCCTGGGAGTTCCTGTTCGTGCTCGGCCAGCCGCTTTATGTTGGCTCGACTCAAGTCAACATCAATCCGGTTGCCATTCACTGACCGCTCTATGACTGATCTCGGCCCGCAGCGAACCCTCTCGCTGCGGGCTTTTATGGTTTGGCGAGTGCGCCATGCCCACCGCGAATGGCTGCGTAAAATAAAGAAGCTCGAACCGAGACTGGCCAAGTCGGGACCGCCCGAGTACAACGTGGAGCAGTTCCCTGGAGGTCCCATGCAAGATCTACGTCAATTGCGCTACTTCGTCGCCGTCGCCGAATGTGAAAACGTCGGCCGCGCGGCGGAGCAGCTACACATTTCCCAGTCCCCCCTGAGCCGGCAGATCGCCCAACTCGAGGATCACCTCGGCCTGGCCCTGTTCGAACGGCGCAACCAGCGGCTGTTCCTGACCGTCGACGGACGCACCTTCCTGTCCGAAGCCCGCGCCCTGCTCAAGCATGCCGATCGACTGGAGTCGCTGGGCAAACGCCTGGGCCGTGGTGAGGAAGGCGGTCTGTGCATCGGCTACGTCAACCACGCCGTGCATGCCGGCGTGCTGCCCGGCGCTGTCCGGGCAATTCGTGGCGAACGTCCGCAGATCCATATCGCCCTCTATAACATGACCCCGCGCGAGCAGTTCGAAGGCCTGCGCCAGCGCAGCCTGGACATCGCCCTGGTCTGTGAGCCCCCGCCCGAAAACGATCCTGAGCTGCGTGCCCTGCCCGTGCTGGACGACCCCATGCTGCTGGCCATCCCCGCCGAACATCCGTTGGCAGCCAAGGCCGAACTTACGCCGGCCGACCTGCATGAACAGGAGTGGATCATCACCGGTGGGCAACCCGACCAGATCAACAAACGCGATGATTTTATTGCGCGCTGCGCCGATGCCGGCTTCACCCCGCGCCTGTCGCTGGAAGCGACCGACCCGCTGAGTGTGCTGGGGCTGGTGTCCGCAGGACTGGGGCTGGCCATGGTCCAAAGCAGCCTGGCCGCCAGTGCGGATGCGACGGTGGTTTTGCGTCAGCTTGACTGGTTCCGGCCCTGCGTACAGTTGTGGGCAGCCTGGCACCAGGTGGACTTGCGCCCGATCGTCGGTATTTTCCGCGAACAGGTGCTGGCATTGGCTGAGCAGACCCGAAAAGTCTGAATACTGCGGTCCTTAAACCTGCGCACCCGCCAATACGATCTGACGAAAGTCGCCCACGATCGGACGCAGATCGACACGGTGCCAGGCCGCCCAAAGGTCGACGCTCTGCTGCAACCACGGCAACTCGCGCAGCACCACGTTTGGAGTGCTGTCGCCGCCAATGCTCTGCTGAATCAGCGCCAACCCCAAGCCTGCGGACACCAGTCCCAGCGCACTTAACGGTTCGGCAGCCTCCAGCCGGATCCGTGGTGCAAATCCTGCTTCCACGCAACGGGCCATGAAACGCTCACGTCGGTTGGGCGTCGCGTGTCCGTCGACCATGATCCAGTCCTGCTCGTGAAGGTCGATGGGGTTAATCTGCGCCTTGTCCGCCAGTGGGTGCCCGGAAGGTAGCGCGAGATAGAGCGGGTCTTTGAATACCGGCGTGACCAGCAGATCCGGATCACCCTCCGGTATCGGCTCGCACACCAGCGCGATATCGAGGCTGCGCTGACGCAAGCCTTCGAATTGCTCCTGGGCCGAAAGGTTGTACAGGGCGATATGAATGTTCGGTCGTTCCTCCCGCACCTAGCGCAATGCCTTGGGCAACACCCCGGCATGGATAGCGTGGTTGACGTAGCCGATGCACAGTCCGCCCGACTCGCCCCTGCCCAGCCTGCGGCCGAGTGACTCCAGGCGTTCGGCGTGTTTGAGCAGGGCCTTGGCCTCGTGCAGGAAGGTGCGTCCGTCAGAGGTAATGCGCAGCCGTTGCTGGCTGCGTTCGAACAGCTGCAGACCCAGGCGTTCTTCGAGCTGGGCAATCTGCCGACTGAGCGGCGACTGGGAGATGTGCAGTTGTTCCGCCGCCTTGCCCACGTGTTCGAACTCAGCCACGGCGACGAAATAACGGAGTTGTCTGAAGTCCAGCGTATAAGCCTTCGAAAATGAAAAAAGCCGTGATTAACGGCGGATTCGGATGCAAGGCTGGCGTTGAGGCCTGGGGCCGCTCTGCGACCCCAGGTCATCGATCAACCTTTCAGTGCCTGCTTCAGGGCGGCCAGGCCATCCTGATAGATAGTGGTGAACATCGCTGTCGCTTCGGCATCGCTGACACCGACCGGCACAAACGAGCCAGACCATTCCACGCGAGCCCCTTGGCCAACCGACACCACACGCAGGGTCGACTGGTAGTCGCGAACCGGCGCCGGACCTTGAAGAATGGTGTAGCTGTAGCTGCGCCCGGCTTCGTTGAAGTCCAGCAGACGTTCAATGATGGTGTCGCCGTCGATGCTCTTGAGCGTGCGTACGCGGCCACCTTCGCTCAGGGCGCTTTGCGGAATGAACGGCAGCCAGTCAGGCAGCGCGTCGAAGCCGCCAATCAGTTGCCAGACACGGTCGGCATCGATGTGAAGGTCGATGGAAGATTGTGCAGTTGCCATGATATTTCTCCTGGGGTTCAACCCCGATGATTCGTTAAGGACAGGGCCGCGACGCGGCCCCGCCAAGTCATTTCAAACAGCAGGAACAGGCGCCAGGGCGTTGATCAGCCCTTGCTGACGCAGGTCGCTCCAGAAAGCGGCCGGGATGACGGCGCTCAGCGCTGCAAGGTCTTCGTTGGCGTGCAATGGACGGGTCGAGCCCGGGATTGCGGCAATCACGGCCGGGTGGGCCAGAGCGAATTGCAGGGCGGCAGCCTTGACGTCGACACCATGGGCACGGGCGATCGTGCGGATACGCTCAAGCTTCTCCAGTACCGGCTGGGTGGCTTTCTGGTACTCGAAGTGCTCGCCACCGGCAGTGACGCCAGAGCTGTAAGGTCCGCCGACGACGATGCCAACGCCCTGCTCCACCGCTTGCGGCATGACACGTTGCAGAGCGCGGTCGTGATCCAGCAGCGAGTAACGGCCGGCGAGCAGGAAGCCATCGGGACGCGGCTCGTCCAGGTCGAGGGTCAGCTCGATCGGCTCGACCCGGTTCACACCCAGGCCCCACGCCTTGATCACGCCTTCTTCACGCAGACGGGTGAGGACACGGAACGCCCCTTTGCGTGCGGTTTCGAAACGCTCCAGCCACTCGTCACCGTAAAAGTCCTGGGCGATGTCGTGGATCCAGACGATGTCCAGGCGGTCGGTCTTCAGACGGCGCAGGCTGTCCTCGATGGAACGCAGGGTGGCGTCGGCGCTGTAGTCGTTGACGATGCGGTTACGGTTGCCGTACTCGAACAGGCCGCTCTTCTCGCCCAGCTCACGGCTGGCAGGGTCTTCCAGTTCGTCGAGGATGATCCGGCCGACCTTGGTGCTAAGCACGTATTCGTCGCGAGGACGACCGACCAGAGCATTGCCCAGACGCGATTCGGAGAGACCGGCACCGTAGAACGGCGCGGTGTCGAAGTAACGCACACCATTGTCCCAGGCAGCGTCGACGGTGGCTTGCACCTCGGCCTCTGGCACATTGCGGAACATGTTGCCCAGTGGTGCGGCGCCGAAGCCCAGTGGATTGGCGATGAGGGATTTGAGGTTCATTGAGTGCTTTCCTGATAAGGGGAGTTGGTTATGAACTCCGATGGCGGCAATCCTATGCCGCCCCTACCAAGACCGTCCAAGTCATAATTCGACAGACTTGAGACCTTTTTAGCATCATCAAGATTCGCGTCGTGAAGATGCACTCGAACCCTTCTTCTCCCACATCTTCAGTTTCGCGAACGCTTCAAGGTTTCGCTCGGAAACTCCTTGAACAACGCCCGATAACTGCTTGAAAACCTTCCCAAATGCCAGAACGACCAGTTCATCGCGACCTCCGCCACTGTAGTCTCCGAAGGCGAACGTTTGAGCAATTCGCGCCGCGCACTATTCAGCCTGCGCAACCGCAGCCAATGGGTCGGTGACATCCCCGTGTACGCCTTGAAGGTCTGCTGCAACTGGCGCAGAGATACGCCTGCAACCCGCGACAACTCCAGCAAATTGAGGGTTTCATCCGGTGAATCCGCGGCCCACTCCCCGACTCTTTTGAGGGTCGTGCGCTCTTCGGCACGGCGCTGCAGACCACCGCGATCCAGGCATACGCTCGCGTTGTCGAGGATGAACAAACAGTCCTCCAGCAACTGCTGGGTCAGCGCCTCTTTGCTTGGCTGATCAAGGGTTTGCGACAACTTCGTGAGAGTCGAGCTTAACCAGCGACTGAACAATCCGTTCTGCGCGCCATTGAGCGGCGCCATGAACAGACCTTCCAGCCTGGCCACGTCCAGCCCGTTGCGCTGGACGAAATCCGGACCGAACACCACGGCAATTTCCTGGTAGTTCTCCGGAGTGATCCAGATGTTTCGGCTCTCTTCATTCAACAGATAAAGCGCGTTGTCGCTGCGATCAAAACAGAACGCCAGAGCACCCGATGGCGCGCTGAAATTCTGTTCGACCCGGGTGTTCATCTGTTCTTCGTAAACCTCGACGCCCTGCAAATCCAGATAGCGGATCTGCCCGGCGAAATGCCCCGGCGACATCTGCTGGTAATGCTGGACCCAACCCGGTGTGGCGCGGATTTGCTCAGTGACATCGGCGGTGTTGAAAGCTTGAACCTGGAGCGGATTACACGTCGTCATGGGAGACCTTGCGCACTCTTTTGGTGCGCTTTGGTGCTGCTGAAAGTGGATAGATGGAACAACAAGGCCCGCCCAAGATAGTCGTCAACGCGCCACAGGGGAAGCCTGCGCAAGATGAAACCGCACTTCCCCCGCGTCAACAAAACCAACGACGAGGTCTTTATGAATGCCCCTTTCGATCAGCTGTTCACATGGCTGAAAGATCACAAGATTACCGAAGTGGAATGCGTGGTCAGCGACCTGACCGGCATCGCCCGCGGCAAGATCGCACCGACCAACAAGTTCCTGCATGAGCGAGGCATGCGCCTGCCGGAAAGTGTGCTGCTGCAAACGGTAACCGGGGATTTTGTCGACGACGACATCTACTACGACCTGCTCGACCCGGCCGACATCGACATGGTCTGCAAGCCGGTGAGCGACGCGGTGTACGTGATCCCGTGGGCCATCGAGCCGACCGCCATCGTCATCCACGACACTTTCGACAAGTTCGGCAACCCGATCGAACTGTCGCCGCGCAACGTGCTGAAGAAAGTCCTGCAGCTGTACACCGACAAAGGCTGGAAGCCGATCGTGGCGCCGGAAATGGAGTTCTACCTGACCCAGCGCTGCGAAGACCCGGACTTGCCATTGAAGGCACCGCTGGGCCGTTCCGGTCGTGCCGAAAGCGGTCGTCAGTCGTTCTCCATCGACGCCGCCAACGAGTTCGATCCGCTGTTCGAAGACGTCTACGACTGGTGCGAACTGCAAGGTCTGGATCTGGACACGCTGATCCACGAAGACGGCCCGGCGCAGATGGAAATCAACTTCCGTCACGGCGACGCACTCGATCTGGCCGACCAGATCACCGTGTTCAAGCGCACCCTGCGTGAAGCGGCGCTCAAGCACAACGTGACAGCGACGTTCATGGCCAAGCCGATCGGCGACGAACCCGGCAGCGCCATGCACCTGCATCAGAGCGTGGTCGAGATCGCCAGCGGCCAGCCGATTTTCGCCAATGCCGACGGCAGCATGAGCGATCTGTTCCGCCATCACATCGGCGGCCTGCAGAAATACATTCCGAAAGTGCTGCCGATGTTCGCGCCGAACGTGAACTCGTTCCGCCGCTTCCTGCCGGACACTTCGGCACCGGTCAACGTCGAATGGGGCGAAGAAAACCGCACCGTCGGCCTGCGGGTGCCGACCTCCGGGCCTGAGGCGATGCGTGTTGAGAACCGTCTGCCGGGCGCCGACGCCAACCCGTATCTGGCCATCGCCGCGAGCCTGCTGTGCGGTTACATCGGCATGGTCGAAGGCATCGAACCGAGCGCTGCCGTCGAAGGCCGGGCCTACGAGCGCCGCAACCTGCGCCTGCCGATCACCATCGAAGAAGCCCTGACCCAAATGGAAGAGTGCGACACCGTCGCGCAATACCTGGGCAGCAAGTTCGTGCGCGGTTACGTCGCGGTGAAACGCGCCGAGCATGAAAACTTCAAGCGCGTGATCAGCTCCTGGGAGCGGGAGTTCCTGTTGCTGAGCGTCTGAGACCTTCACTGCCCCCTGTGGGAGCGAGCTTGCTCGCGAATGGGCCAGTTCAGTTATCGAAGATGGCGACTGACACACCGCTTTCGCGAGCAAGCTCGCTCCCACAAGGGCAGCAACCCATCACCTGAAATCCAATAATTCGAAGAGGTGTCGATATGCGTCTGTTGAAATCCATGATCCCCGCAGCCTTGGCCCTGGCGTGCAGTGCCGGTGCCCTCGCCCAACCCCAGGTCAGCGTCTACAACTGGACCGATTACATCGGCGAAACCACCCTCGCCGACTTCCAGTCATCCAGCGGGATCAAGGTGATCTACGACGTCTTCGACTCCAACGAAACCCTCGAAGGCAAACTGCTCGCCGGCCGCACCGGGTATGACGTGGTGGTGCCGTCCAACCACTTCCTCGCCCGTCAGGTAAAGGCCGGCGCTTTCCTCAAACTGGACCGCTCGCAACTGCCGAACTGGAAAAACCTCGACCCGAAACTGCTCGCCCTGCTCGAGAAAAACGATCCGGGCAACGAGCACTCGGTGCCATACCTGTGGGGCACCAACGGCATCGGCTACAACGTCGACAAGGTCAAGCAAGTGCTGGGCATCGATCACATCGATTCCTGGGCCGTGCTGTTCGAACCGGAGAACCTGAAGAAACTCACCCAATGCGGTGTGTCGATGATGGACTCGGCCGACGAAGTGTTCCCGGCGATCCTCAACTACATGGGCATGGACCCACGCAGCGAGAAACCCGAAGACTACAAGAAGGCCGAAGAGAAACTGCTGAGCATCCGGCCATACATCACCTATTTCCATTCCTCGAAATACGTGTCCGACCTGGCCAACGGCGACATCTGCGTGGCCTTTGGTTATTCCGGCGACGTGTTCCAGGCTGCCAACCGCGCCAAGGAAGCCAAGAACGGCGTGAACATCGCCTATTCGATTCCCAAGGAAGGCGCGAACCTGTGGTTCGACCTGCTGGCGATTCCCGCCGACGCCGGCAACACCAAGGAAGCCCACGCCTTCATCAATTACCTGCTCGATCCGCAAGTGATCGCCAAGGTCAGCGCCTCGGTCGGTTACGCCAACCCGAACCCGGCGGCCAAGCAATACATGGATGCCGAGTTGGTCAACAACCCCGAGGTCTACCCGTCCCAGGAAGTCCTCGACAAGCTCTACATCTCCTCTACCCCGCCCCAGTCGATCATGCGTCTGATGACCCGTTCCTGGAGCAAAGTGAAGTCGAACAAATGAATCAGTACACCCAGGAACACGCCCACTCCTACTACGCGGCTTCGGCCCGGACCAGCAGCCCGTATCCGCAACTGGATGGCGACTTGATCGCCGATGTCTGCGTGATCGGCGGCGGCTTCACCGGCGTCAACACGGCCATTGAACTGGCGCAGCGCGGGCTCTCGGTGATCCTGCTCGAAGCCCGTCGCATCGGCTGGGGCGCCAGCGGGCGTAATGGCGGTCAGTTGATTCGCGGCATCGGTCATGACGTGGAAGGTTTCGCTCGACATGTCGGCAGCGAAGGCGTGCGCTACCTGCACCGGGCCGGGATCGACTCGGTGGAGCTGGTGCGCCAGCGCATCACCGACAACGCTATCGAATGCGACCTGCGCTGGGGCTTCTGCGAGCTGGCCAACACGCCAGCGCAGTTCGACGCCTTCAAAGCCGAGCAGGACAGTTTGGCGCAATTGGGTTACCGCCATGAAACGCGGCTGGTCGCACCCGAAGATATGCGCCGGCAAGTCGTGAACGCGGGCATCTACAAGGGCGGCCTGATCGACATGGGCTCGGGGCATCTGCACCCGCTGGATCTGGTCCAGGGCGAAGCGCGGCTGGCAGCCTCCCTCGGAGTGAGAATTTTCGAACAAAGCCCGGTCCTGGAAATCATCCACGGCCCGACCGTTCAAGTGCGCACCCAGAGCGGCACCGTACGCGCCGGCACCCTGGTGCTCGGCTGCAATGCGCACCTGGACGAACTCGAACAACGCCTGAGTGGCAAAGTACTGCCCGCCGGCAGCTACATCATCGCCACCGAACCGCTGTCAGCGGAACGCGCTGCCGAGCTGATTCCGCAGAATCTGGCGCTGTGCGACCAGAAAGTCGGCCTCGATTATTACCGGCTCTCGGCAGACCGACGCTTGCTGTTCGGCGGCGCCTGCCATTATTCGGGACGGGATCCGGCGGACATCGCCGCTTATATGCGACCGAAGATGCTCAAGGTCTTCCCGCAACTGGCGGACGTGCGCATCGACTATCAGTGGGGCGGCAAGATCGGCATCACCGCCAACCGTTTCCCGCAGGTCGGTCGACTCAAGCAACACCCGAACGTGTTCTACGCCCAAGGCTATTCCGGCCACGGCCTGAACGTCACCCACTGGTGCGCCAAACTGCTGGGCGAAGCGATTCATGCCGGGCACAGCCAAGGCATGGACGTGTTCAGCAATGTGCCGCACATGACCTTCCCCGGCGGCCCGGCGCTGCGCTCACCGCTGCTGGCACTGGGCATGTTCTGGTATCGCCTGCGGGAAATGCTCGGCTGACGCCGCAACATTTGCTCTATCGCGAAGCACTTCTATATTGATGAGGTGCTTTTGCGTTCCTGACGCTCGTTGCCCAATAAACCCTGGAGGTCATGGATGGAGTCGTCAGCAGCCGATCAACCGCGAACACCCGGCCAGGCGCCGATCAAGACCCGGCGTTTCAGTATCTCGCTGGTGTGGATCGTGCCGATCGTCGCGGTGCTGGTGGGCATTTCGCTGGTGGTGCACAACCTGATGCAGGAAGGCCCGACCATCGTTGTCACCTTCAAGACTGGCAGCGGTCTGACCGCCAACAAGACCGAAGTCAAATACCGCAACGTGGTAATCGGCCACGTAACGGACGTCGAGTTGAGCGACGACCAGAAAAGCGTCAACGCCACGATCAAACTGTCCAAACAGGCCGAGACCTTCACCCGCAAGGATTCGCAATTCTGGGTCGTGCGTCCGCGCATAGGTGCCGGCGGCGTGTCAGGCATCGACACCCTGCTCTCCGGCGACTACGTCGGCGCCGACATCGGCCAGTCCAACAGCCGCTCCAAACATTTCGCAGGCCTGGAAAACCCTCCGCCGATCACCTACGGCGAACCGGGCAAACGCTTCAAACTGCACACCCAGGATCTGGGGTCACTGGACATCGGCTCCCCGGTCTATTACCGCAAGATTCCGGTCGGACAAGTCGTCGCCTATGCGCTGGATGCTGACGGCAAAGGCGTGGACATCGAGATTTTCGTCCATGCGCCCAATGATGCCTATGTGACCGAAAACACCCGGTTCTGGAATGCCAGCGGGATCGATGTCAACGTCGGCGCCAATGGTTTTGCGGTCAAGACCGAGTCGCTGTCGACCTTATTGGTCGGTGGCATCGCCTTCCGTGCGCCGGAATACAGCCCCAATGACGTGGCCGCCGCCGAGCAGAAGACTTTCGATCTGTTCGACGATCAGGTCGCCGCCCTCGCCCCGCCCAACGGCAAACCCCAATACCTGGCCCTGCGCTTCGATCAGGCCTTGCGCGGCCTCAAGGTCGATGCACCGGTGGAGTTCCTCGGCGTTGAAATCGGTCGTGTGGTCAGCGTCAATCTGGATTTCGACGAGAAAAAGCGCAGCTTCCCGGTCAATGTCGGGATCGTGATTTATCCGCAGCGCCTGGGCCAGGCTCATATCAAAATGCTCAAGGTGCTCAAGCATGATCCCGAGGACGAAGCGGCGGCCGTGCGCCTGATCGGCACCTTCGTTGAAAATGGCCTGCGCGCCCAGGCCCGCAGCGGCAACCTGTTGACCGGTCAGTTGTACATCGCTCTGGATTTCTTTCCGAAGGCAGAGAAAGTCCCGTTCGATGCGAGTGCCCGACCGATTGCCATTCCGACCCTCCCCGGCAGTCTCGAACAGTTGCAGGAAAAGCTTGAAGCGATGATCGACAAGCTCAACAAGTTGCCGGTGGAACGTATCGCCGGCAACCTCGACAGCAACCTCGTGGAATTGCGCAAGGGCCTGACCCAATTCAACGCCAAGACCCTGCCCGGCGTACAGAACACCCTCGCCGACGTGAGCAAGACCCTGCAATCGGCCAGCTCGACCCTGGCCGAAGATTCGCCGCAACGCGAACAACTGACCCGCACCCTCGACGAACTCGGGCGCATGTCACGTTCCTTACGTGAATTGTCCGATTATCTGGGCCGCCACCCTGAATCGCTGATTCGTGGCCGTCCCGACAATGCCGCGCCGTCGGATCTGAAAGGGCCGCCACGCAACTGAGCACAGGAGCTGTCCCATGGCTTTACCGCTGAAGTTCACCGTGCTCGCTGCATGCCTGCTGTTGGGTGCCTGCCGCAGCGACCCGATCAGCTTCCACACGCTGACCCCGGCGCAGCCGCCGGGCGGAAAGTCTGCCGGTGAGATCACCATCGAAGGCATCAGCGTACCGCCGCAGGTCGACCGGCCGCAGATCGTCATCCGCCAGGGCAACAGCGGCCTGGCGATTCTTGAAACAGAATGGTGGGGCGCAAGCTTGGGCGATGAATTGCGCAGTGCTCTGGCGGATCAGCTGAGCAATACCGGCGGCCAGCACAAAACCTCGGTACGCATCGATGTGCAACGTTTCGATTCCATTCCCGGCCAATACGGCTTGATCGACGTCAAATGGCGTTTGCGCCAGGCCGGCACAGGCGACACGGGTCTGGTTGCCTGCCGGTCCGTCTTGCAGACGCCCTCCGGGCCAACCATCGATGATCTGGTGACAGCCCAGCAGAATAACGTCAGACGCCTGGCCGCCATGATCAGTCAGGCCGCCGGCAGTTCGCGGGGTTGCCCACCGGCATCCTGACTCGCAGGTTTCAGCGTAACGGTAAATCGACAACCGTTGGGCTCTCGGGTCACGAGTTCCACCTGCCAGCCTTCGCGGGTGCAAATTCGCTGCACCAGGGACAACCCCAGACCCAGCCCTTCGCCACGACGCTCACCACCGCGCACGAACGGCTGGAACATCGCCTGGCGCCGCTCCTCGGGAATGCCGATGCCGCTGTCTTCGACGACAAATCCGCCCTCCCTGACGATCAACCGGACAAAACCGCTATCGGTGTAATGCCAGGCGTTACGCAACAGATTGCCCATCACCGATTGCAGAAAAGTCTGGTTGTAGCGCCCGTCGCCACCCGGTTCGATGTCACAGAAAAAATCCAGCCCCTTTTCCCGCACCAGCCGCCCCCAGATTTCGCTCTGCGCCTGCGCGACATCGTTGAGCGTGACGCAGATGTCACCGCCACGGTCTTCCTGCGCACGGGCGAGCATGAGAAACGTCTCGACCAACTGGCGCATTTCATGGCTGGCCCGGGCGATGCGGTTGACCTGTGCAGCAGAACGGGCATCGAGCGACGGATTGGCCAGCAGTAATTCGCACGAGCCGCCAAGCACCATCAACGGCGTGCGCAATTCGTGACTGACATCGCTGGTGAACAGCTTTTCGCGGTTCAGTGTTTCACGCAAACGGCCCAGTGTCTGATCGAATGAAAGCGCCAGCTCCCCTACCTCGTCCGCCGCATAGTCGGGGTGCAATGGGGGCGCCAGCACCAGTAATTGATCGCGATGACGGACCTGGCGCGCCAGACGAATGACCGGTGCCATGACCCGCCGGGCAAGCAACCGCCCGAGCACGATTGCCAACAGGATGCTGAGGGTGAACCCGACGGTCACGACAATGAACAACAACCGCTCACGCTTTTCGAGACTTTCCTGGTCGCGCAGCAACACATACTTACGGCCGCCCACGACCTCGACCATGGCGAAGAAATCGTCGCCGTCGAACATGACTTCCTGAAAACCCGGCGACAGCGCCGCCAGCGACGGGACAAGCGCCATGGGACCGGGCCCGCCCTCGAAGAAAAACAGCTCACTTTTCTCCGGCCGATGGTTCCAGCGACTGATGTCATCCATCGCCAGCAACCGGTGCAGACCGCCGCTCAACGTGGTGGTGGTCAAACGGTGTTCCACCACATGCACAGTGGCCACGATTCCCAGCGCAAACACCCCGGCCACGAAGGCACTCATCAAGGCGAACACGATGACGATCCGTTTGGTCAGGCTTTGCTTGAGATCCATTCGTTTCGACGACTCCACCACGGGTTCAAGACGTTCCGGACAGCTTCAGGCTTTCACTGTTTCAGCGCCGGGCGCCTCAAGCTTCACCGCAAACGCCAACATTGGGTATGGCTCGTTTGAAACAAAACGAGGATTTGAGTTTATTTATCAATTACCCGATTAGTTGCACTTTTCACAGACTGGCAAATTTTTCACAAGTTCTTCACTGCCGCCCTACGCGCTCAAACTTAATGTTCAGCCAGCATTCAAGTAAGCATTTTTTGAAGTTGATTAAATCGCCGGACATTCATCCCGGCGATATTCATCGGCGGACCGTGGAAGGACACATGCAATTAGCAGCGACTTACAAACAGCGCCGGGCGCGGCGCCCCCGCACCCTGTTGACGATCACGGGATCGGTACTGGCGGCGGCTCTGGTCAGCGGCTTTGTCTGGTGGCCCAAGTCTCCCCTCGATCTGGCACACGCCGACAAAGCCATCACCGCCGAATGGACAAAGGCCTGGCAGGCCGGTGAGGTGGTCGCATTGGTACGGCACACCGAACGTTGCGATCGCTCGGACAACCTTTGCCTTGGGCCGGCGGACGGCATCACCCGAGTGGGCAGCACGGCAGCGGCTGCGGTTGGCAAGGGTTTCGAGCATCTGGGCATGCAGCAGGCACAAGTGTTGAGCAGTCCGCTGACCCGGACCGCACAAACGGCGCATTTCATGTTTGGCCAGGATGCGAGCACCCAGGACTGGCTGGCGACCTGTGGTCCGACGCTGCGTGATGACGTGGTCGCGCACAAGGTTGCACAACACAATCTGGTACTGGTCACCCACAGTGGTTGCATCAGTGACTTCGAAAAACAGACCGGTTTCCCTCACGCGGCCGGCGCTGAATATGGCAGTACCTTGTTTGTTCGCATCAATGAAAAGGGACAATTGAAAGTGTTGGGCGTCATGAATGCCGACGCATGGCCTGCAGTTCGCCCTTGATTGTCTGTCTGGCTTTTTACATCACGAGCACAAACTTCAACATCAACTAATCCGAACCAGCCTTCGCTTATTTTTAATAAGACATTTATTCCATTCGCACGACACAAGGCTTTGTCATGACGTCTGAAAACAATCCGCTGCGACACGCTGCCGGTCATTTCCAGCAAACCCGGCCAGCCACCGCGATAGAGCGCTGGGCCATCCCCGGCCTGGTCCTGGCTTTTGTAGTGTTTTATCTGCTGCCGTTGATGACCCACGGTCTGTGGATCCCCGATGAAACCCGCTACGGCCAGATCAGCCAGGAAATGCTGCTGAGCGGCAACTGGGTGGCCCCGCATTTCATGGGCATTCGCTACTTTGAAAAACCGATCGCCGGGTACTGGATGATTGCGATCGGTCAGGCGATTTTTGGCGACAACCTGTTCGGCGTTCGCATCGCTTCGGCGCTGAGCACCGGCGCCAGTGTCTGGCTGACTTACTTGATGGCGCGCCGGCTGTGGAACAACCCGCGAATCAGCAGCGCCTGCGCATTGCTGTACATGAGCTTCGGGCTGATTGCCGGTCAGGCCGGGTATGCCAATCTCGATCCGCAATTCACCCTGTGGGTCAATCTGAGTCTGGTGGCCGTGTGGTTTGCCATCGACGCTCGTAACCCGCGCGCCCGGTTGGGCAGTTGGGCACTGCTGGGCGTGGCCTGCGGCATGGGCTTGATGACCAAGGGGTTTCTGGCGCTGCTGCTGCCGGTGCTGATCGCCCTGCCCTACATGATCTGGCAGCGGCGCTTCGGCGAGTTGTTGCGTTACGGGCCGGTCGCCGTGGCGGTCTGCGCCCTTGTGAGTCTGCCGTGGGCGCTGGCCATTCATTACCGCGAACCGGATTTCTGGCGGTTTTTCTTCTGGCACGAACACATTCGCCGATTTGCCGCCGGTGATGATGCCCAACATGCGCGCCCGTGGTGGTTCTACCTGCCGTTGCTGGTGGCCTCCAGTCTGCCGTGGGCGGTTCTGCTGCCTTCCACGTTGATCCGCACCTGGCGCGAGAGGCGCGAGGCAAAAACCGCCTACCTGGCCTTGTGGTTCCTCCTGCCACTGGCGTTTTTCAGCCTGAGCAGCGGCAAGCTGCCGACTTACATCATGCCGTGCCTGCTGCCACTCGCTCTGTTGATGGGACACGCGGTGGTGAAATGGCGGGATCAGGGTAACGGCCGCGTCCTGCGCCTGAACGGCGTGGTCAACACTGTGATTGCCAGCGTCGCACTGGTAGCCCTGCTCTATCTGCAAGCGACGAAGGAAATCTACGAAAACACCGAGATGTTCAGCCTCTCCCTGGCTTTCATCGTGCTGTTTGGCTGGATCATCGCCAACGCCCTGCAAATGCTGCGGCCATTGGCGCTTTGGGCGATGCCGGCCCTGGGGATCGGCCTGCTCGTGGCGCTATTGCCTGCGGCCATGCCGGCACAAATCGTCGATAGCAAGATGCCCGATCAATTCATTGCTGAACATCAACAAGCCTTGAGCGAGACCACCTCGCTGCTGAGCAACGACCTGGGCGCCGCCTCAGCGCTCTCCTGGCGCTTGAAGCGACCGCAAGTGGATCTGTTCAACACCGTCGGTGAATTGAAGTACGGTCTCGAAGATCCGGCCATGGCGGCGCGCAAGGTCGAACTTGAACAGGTCGGGCAATGGATGACCGAAGCCCGCAAGAAAGGGGCGGTCGGCGTCGTCATGCGCGTCAACAGCACCCTTGAGGAACAGGAAGTCGAACGGCTGCCGGTGGATGGCAAACACTACCGACGCGGCAACCTGCAGATCTTCATCTTTCCACAGAGCCAGCCATGACCTGTTGACCGGCACACGGCCGGCTGCGCAAACAGCGGTTCTGCGCTCCCACGCTTTCCCCTCACAAATCTTCTGCAAAACAACGCCGGGCATTGCCCGGCGTTCCTCTCAAGTGACTGCTAACCTGAATGGCAATGACATGTATTAACGGTTTGTTTGACGTTTTTTTCTCATTTGCCTCTCTACATTGCCAGCCAGCCAACATATGCAAATCATTCGCATTGAAACTCCCGCGAATGCTTGCCCATAACGTCTAAAAACAGGAGCAGCCCCGCCATGAGTCCATCCGTTCCGTCCTTTCTGAAACAGGCCGCGCTGGCGACCGCGCTGCTCGCTGCCGGGCAGGCCTTTGCTGCCGACTCCGTGGGCCTTGTTGTCTACAACGCCCAGCACGAAACCCTGACCAAAGCCTGGGTGGCCGGGTTCACTGAAGAAACCGGAATTCCGGTCACGGTGCGCAACGGCGATGACACGGAAATGGGCAATCAGATAGTGCAGGAAGGCGCGGCGTCGCCGGCGGATGTGTTCCTGACGGAAAACTCCCCGGCCATGGTGCTGGTGGACAATGCCAAGCTGTTCGCACCCATAGCTCCGGCCACTCTTGAGCAAGTCGACGCGGCGTATCGCCCGGCCCACGGCCAATGGGTCGGCATCGCCGCACGCTCCACGGTGTTCGTCTACAACCCGGCCAAACTGCCGGAGAAAGACCTGCCCAAATCCCTGATGGATCTGGCAAGCCCGGCCTGGAAAGGTCGCTGGGCCGCGTCACCTGCCGGTGCGGATTTCCAGGCCATCGTCGCCGCCGTGCTGGAGCAGAAAGGCGAAGCCGCCACCCTCGAATGGCTCAAAGGCATGAAAGCCAACTTCACCGCCTACCGTGGTAACAGCTCGGTGCTCAAAGCGGTGAACGCCGGGCAAGTCGACAGCGGCGTGATCTACCACTATTACGCTTTCGTCGATCAGGCCAAGACCGGCGAAAACAGCAAGAACACTGCCCTGCACTACTTCAGGCATCAGGATCCGGGTGCCTTCGTGAGCATTTCCGGTGGTGGCGTGCTGGCTTCCAGCAAACACCAGGAAGACGCGCAGAAATTCCTCCAATACATCACCGGCAAGCAGGGCCAGGAAGTGCTGCGCACCGGCAACTCTTTTGAATACGCCGTAGGCAAGGACGCCGGTTCCAACCCGAAACTGGTGCCGTTGAAGGATCTGGACGCGCCGAAAGTCGATGCATCAAAGCTCGACAGCAAGAAAGCCGTCGAGTTGATGACCCAGGCAGGACTGCTGTAATTGATGCCCGAACCTCTGCCCGCGGAGATCGCTGCGGCGCCCTCCGCCAACCTGTCACGCAGAACCCGCGCCCTCAACGGGCGTGGGAGTCCGTGGGTGGTCGTGCTCGCGATTGCGGTGTCGCTGCTTTCGCTGCTGCCGATTGCGTTTGTGATCGGCGTGTCGTGGTACACCGGGTGGGCGACCATAGAAGCGCTGGTCTTTCGTCCTCGAGTGGCCGAACTGTTGATCAACACCGTGCTGTTGGTGGTGATCACCTTGCCGATCTGCATCGTGCTCGGGATCACGCTGGCCTGGCTGACCGAACGCACCGACCTGCCGGGGCGACGGCTGTGGTCATTGCTGGCCGTCGCGCCGCTGGCGGTGCCGGCCTTCGTGCACAGCTACGCGTGGGTCAGCCTGATTCCGTCGATCAATGGATTGCCGGCCGGGGTGCTGGTGTCGGTGATCGCCTATTTTCCGTTCCTCTATCTGCCGATTGCCGCGACGTTGCGCCGCCTCGATCCGGCGATTGAAGACGTCTCCGAATCCCTGGGCCTCAGGCCGTGGGCAGTGTTTTTTCGGGTGGTACTGCCGCAATTGCGTCTGGCGATCTGCGGCGGTGCGTTGCTGGTCGGTCTGCACTTGCTGGCGGAATATGGCCTGTACGCGATGATCCGCTTCGACACCTTCACCACGGCGATATTCGACCAGTTCAAATCCACCTTCAACGGCCCGGCCGCCAACATGCTCGCCAGCGTTCTGGCGTTGTGTTGCCTGGCGATGCTGACGGTCGAGTCGAGTGCCCGAGGGCAGGCGCGATACGCCCGCGTCGGTTCCGGCAGTGCCCGCGAACAACGCACCGTGCGTTTGCGTCGGAGCACCGCGATGCTGGGTCTGTGTCTGCAAACCCTGACCTGTCTGCTGGCGCTAGGCGTACCGTTGCTGACTCTCGGCAAATGGCTGATCGCTGGCGGCGCCGAGGTCTGGCAAGGCACTGAGTTGTTGCCGGCGTTGCTGCAAACATTGTCGTTTGGCGTGGCCGGTGCACTTTTGACCAGCCTTGCGGCGATCCCGATTGCGTGGCTGTCGATCCGCGCTCCCGGCAAGCTGCAACGCCTGCTCGAAGGCTGCAACTACATCACCAGCGCACTGCCGGGAATCGTCGTGGCGCTGGCACTGGTGACCGTGACCATCCATTTCGCCCGACCGATCTACCAGACCACCATCACCGTGCTGCTGGCCTACCTGCTGATGTTTCTGCCCCGCGCGCTGGTCAGCCTGCGCGCCGGATTTGCACAGGCGCCGGTGGAGCTGGAAAACATCGCGCAAAGCCTCGGTCGCTCGCCCTTGCGCGCCTTGTGGCTGATCACCTTGCGTCTGGCGGCGCCCGGTGCGGCGGCGGGCGCGGCGCTGGTGTTTCTGGCGATCACCAATGAACTGACCGCGACCCTGCTGCTCGCGCCCAACGGCACGCGCACCCTGGCCACCGGTTTCTGGGCCATGACCAGCGAAATCGACTACGCCGCCGCAGCGCCTTACGCGCTACTGATGGTCTTGTTGTCGCTGCCGCTCACGGCCATCCTCTATCACCAATCCAGGCGCAGTGCCGGCCGATGAACGCTCTCGATATCATTTCCCTAAGCAAAGCCTTTGGCGCGCAAACGGCGCTGGACAATATCTGCCTCTCCGTCCCGACTGGCAGCCGCACGGTGATCGTCGGTCCCTCGGGCTCCGGCAAGACCACCCTGTTGCGGATGATCGCCGGATTCGAATTCCCCGACGCCGGCAGCCTCACGCTCAATGGCCAGACCCTGGTCGACAGCACCCACGCCGTGCCCGCGTACCAACGGCAGATCGGTTATGTGCCGCAGGATGGCGCGCTGTTCCCGCACATGACCGTGGCCGGCAATATCGGCTTCGGGCTAACGGACGTCGGCAATGCCCGGACCGAGCGCATCCTCGCGTTGATGGACAGCGTATCCCTGAATGCCAACATGGCCACGCGCTGGCCTCACGAGCTGTCCGGCGGCCAGCAACAGCGGGTGTCGCTCGCCCGGGCACTGGCCCAGCAACCGCGCTTGATGCTGCTGGACGAGCCGTTTTCCGCGCTCGACACCGGTCTGCGCGGCGCCATGCGCAAAATGGTCGCGCGCCTTCTGGAAGACGCCGGTGTAACCACGATTCTGGTGACCCACGATCAGAGCGAAGCGCTGTCGTTCGCCGATCAACTGACCGTCATGCGCGACGGCCGGCTGGTGCAGTCGGGTCACCCGATGGACCTCTACCGTTACCCCGACGATGAGCAGACTGCGCGTTTTCTCGGCGAGGCGGTGGTCATGCCCGCACAAATTGAAGCCGGCTGGGCGCTTTGCGATCTGGGCCGGATCCCGGTCGCAAGCAACGGTTTTTGTGGTGACGCGCAGATCATGTTGCGCCCCGAACAGTTGCAGTTGTCTGATGCCGATGAAGCCCACACCTGCAATGCCGTGGTCACGGAACGTGATTTTGGCGGCAACACCTGCACCCTGACTGTCGAGCTGCACGCGCCGGCTCAACCGGCTTGCGGTCGCTCATTGCTGGTACGCAGCACGGGGATGCACGCGCCGCCGGCCGGCAGCGCGGTGCAACTGTCGGTCTCGGGACCGGCGCATGTGCTTTCGACGTCCTGACTACAGATCGAAGCTACAGGTCAAAGCGATCCACCGCGCGGCGCCGTTCGTTGTCGTCACGCACGTCATAGTTGGCGGTTGTCTGGATATTGCTGTGATGCGCCAGCTTCTGGGCAATCGACAGGTCATGCTCTTCGATCACCCGCGTAATGAATGAGCGGCGAAAATCATGGGGCATGATCTTCACCCCGACCTGGGTGCCGCGCTGGCGGGCGATGTAATAGATCGCGTGTTTGGTGATGCGCTCGCGGGTGATGTGGCTGCCGCGGCGAATGCGGTTGAACAGAAACGCGTCGTCGCTCTCGCCTTCCTTGAGTTCCGAACGTCGAAACTCCAGCCAGGCATTCAGTTTGGCGAACGCCCAGGCCGGTGCGTACTTGATCAGTTGTTTGTTGCCCTTGGCAGTGACGCTCAGACTGCGCTCGGTGAAATCCACCTGATTCAGGTCCAGATCCACCGACTCCGACTTGCGCATGCCGGTGCCGTACAACAGCGCAATCACCGCCGCATCGCGCAAACCTTGTGGTCGCGGATCGGCCGCGCAGACTTCCATCAGTTCATGAATCAGCGTGCGCTTCAGATTGCGCCCCTGAGACAGTCGCGTGCCGGCAATGCCTTTGACCGAGCGCATCTTCAATAGATGTTCCTGGCTGATAAGACTCATGCGCCAGGCTTCATTCATCACACCGCGAATAGCGTTTACATAGAGCGATGAAGTATTCGGCGCGTAGTCGTCTTCACGCAATGCCGCGACTAACGCAACGACATCTTCCGGTTGCAAGGCATGCCAGGGAATCTCTTCGACGTTCATGTCTTCGAAACCGAGGCGGTCGGCGGCATCTTGTAGAACATAACGCATGGTGAGCTGGCTGGAAGGAGCCAAACGCGCCAGATACACAGTCATCGGGTTGGTTTTCAGGGTGTCGGGGGATGCAACGGGTAAGTCAATCAAACGTCGGGCCTTGAGTAAAAGCAGTTCAACACAGCAACTAACAACTGCAACATTCTTAATATAAGCGGAACACTTCCGTAGGACTTTTCTACTAAAAACCGCGATAAACGGTAGAAGTCTGAACAGTGGCTGTATGGGCTTCAGATAAACGATTCGCCGACCGGTTTTTCATGTTCCTTTCACAAAAACGGGCATAACCTTAATTCCACTGAGTCCTGTGCCGGCGCTGCCCAACCTGCCGGGCAACGCCTGAAAAGTCAACCGAACCCGACGTTATGTCGTCTTGGCAACTTATTGATGCAAAGGATTTTTTCGCGTCTACGCTTTGATTGGATCCAATACTTCAGTGGATCTATTTCTTTTTTCTTTGCAATGAGGTGTGCATGAGTCAGGCGTTTCTCCCCTTCTCCCGCCCCAGTATCGGTGATGAAGAAATTGCCGCCGTGGAGCAAGTTCTGCGCTCCGGCTGGATCACCACCGGGCCGAAAAACCAGGCCCTCGAAGAACAGTTTGCCCAGTACGTCGGTTGCCGCCATGCCGTGGCACTTTCCTCGGCCACCGGTGCCATGCATGTAACTTTACTGGCGCTGGGAATCGGCCCTGGCGATGAAATCATCACCCCGTCGCAGACCTGGGTGTCCACCGCCAACATGATTTCCCTGCTCGGTGCCACGCCAGTGTTCGTCGATGTCGACCGCGACACCCTGATGACCAACGCTGCGCGCATCGAAGCCGCCATCACCCCGCGCACCAAAGCGATCATTCCCGTGCATTACGCCGGCGCCGCGTTCGACCTTGATCCGCTGTACGCGCTGGCCGACAAGCACGGCATCGCCGTGATCGAAGACGCCGCCCACGCCGCCGGCACCCGCTATAAGGGGCGCCACGTGGGTTCGCAAGGCACCGCGATCTTCTCGTTCCATGCGATCAAGAACATGACCTGCGCCGAAGGCGCGATGTTCGTCACCGACAACGAAGCCCTGGCCAGCCGCGTGCGCATGCTCAAATTTCACGGTCTGGGCGTCGATGCCTACGACCGTCTGACCCACGGCCGCAAACCCCAGGCCCAGGTGATCGAGCCCGGTTTCAAATACAACCTGGCCGACATCAACGCCGCGATTGCGCTGGTGCAACTGGAGCGTCTGGACGCGATCAACGCCCGTCGCACCGAACTGGCCACGCAATACCTGCAAAAACTCGAAGGCCTGCCGGTGCAACCACTGGCCGTACCGAAATACGCGCAACAGCACGCCTGGCACCTGTTCATCCTGCGCATCGACAGCGAACGCTGCGGGATGGACCGCGAAGCCTTCATGAAAGGTTTGCAGGATCAGGGCATTGGCACCGGCATTCACTTCATCGCCACTCACCTGCACACCTGGTATCGCCAGCGTGACCCGCAGCTGTCCCTGCCTGACACCGAGTGGAACTCGGCGCGGCTGTGCTCGATTCCCTTGTTTCCCGACATGACCGACCAGGATCTGGACCGGGTCGTCGGGGCCATTGAACACCTGATGGGGAAACGCCCGTGAGACCTTATCCGATTCATTGCGTGTCGATCGTCATCCCGGTCTACAACGAAGAAGACAGCCTGCCGGAACTGCTGCGCCGCACCCAGGCCGCCTGCCAGCAATTGCGTCACGACTACGAAATCGTGCTGGTCGACGACGGCAGCCGCGACGCCTCCGCGCAATTGCTCGAAGACGCCGCCTTGGTCGAGGACAGTCCGTTCGTGGCGGTCATCCTCAACCGCAACTACGGCCAGCACGCAGCAATCATGGCCGGTTTCGAACAGTGCAAGGGCGACGTTGTAATCACCCTCGACGCCGACCTGCAAAACCCGCCGGAAGAAATCCCGCGCCTGGTGGCCGAGGCCGAAAAAGGCTACGACGTGGTCGGCACTGTGCGCGGCAACCGTCAGGATTCGGCCCTGCGCCGCTATCCGTCGAAACTCATCAACCTCGCCGTGCAGCGCTCCACCGGCGTCGCCATGAGCGACTATGGCTGCATGCTGCGCGCTTACCGCCGCACCATCATCGACGCGATGCTCGCCTGTCGCGAACGCAGCACGTTCATTCCGATCCTCGCCAACAGCTTCGCCCGCCACACCACCGAAATCCCCGTGGCCCACGCCGAGCGCGAACACGGTGATTCGAAGTACAGCCCGATGCGCCTGATCAACCTGATGTTCGACTTGATCACTTGCATGACCACCACCCCGCTGCGTCTGTTGAGCATCGTCGGTTTCATCATGGCCGGGCTCGGCGTGCTGTTTGCCGCAGCACTGATCGTGATGCGCCTGGCCTTTGGCGCCGGATGGGCCGGCGATGGCCTGTTCGTGCTGTTCGCCGTGCTGTTCGTGTTCACCGGCGGCCAGTTCATCGGTATGGGCCTGCTGGGTGAATACCTGGGGCGCATGTACAGCGACGTGCGCGCCCGCCCGCGTTTCTTCATTGAAAAAGTCCTGCGCGGGCATCCCGCCACGCCGGCACCCGCCATCACCGTTGACGGCCTCACTTCCAACTCCACGTCTGATCAGGTTCTCTCATGAGTGCAAAAACCGTTGTCTTCGCTTACCACGATATTGGCTGCGCCGGCATTCAAGCCCTGCTCGACAGCGGCTACGACATTGCAGCGGTGTTCACTCACGCCGATGACCCGAAGGAAAACACCTTCTATGCCTCGGTCGCGCAACTGTGCGCCGACAAAGGCATCGCGGTGCACGCGCCGGAAGACGCCAACCACCCGCTCTGGATCGAACGTATCGCCAAAATCGATCCGGATTACATCTTCTCGTTCTACTACCGCAACCTGCTGAGCGAACCGCTGCTGGCCCTCGCCAAAAAAGGCGCATTCAACCTGCACGGTTCCTTGTTGCCGCGCTACCGTGGCCGCGCCCCGGCCAACTGGGTGCTGGTCAACGGTGAGACCGAAACCGGCGTGACCCTGCACCGCATGGTCAAACGTGCCGACGCCGGCGCCATCGTCGCCCAGCAGCGTGTCGCCATCGAGCGCGCCGACACGGCTCTGAGCCTGCACGGAAAATTGCGCACCGCCGCCAGCGATCTGCTGCGTGACGCCTTGCCGGCCATGCTCCAAGGCAAATTCACCGAGACTCCACAGGACGAATCGAAAGCCACGGTATTCGGTCGTCGCACCCCGGCAGACGGCAAACTGGTCTGGGCCAACCCGGCCGAGCAATTGTTCAACCTGGTTCGCGCCGTGACCCGCCCCTATCCGGGTGCGTTTTGTGCCGTGGGCGAGCACAAGCTGATCGTGTGGAACGCCGAAGTCGTCAAGGGCAATGAAGGCCAGGCGCCGGGCCGGGTCATCAGTGTCGATCCGCTGCGCATCGCCTGCGGTGAAGATTCGCTGGTGATCAACGCCGGCCAGCGCAACGACAACGGCCTGTACCTGAGCGGCCCGCAACTGGCCAATGAACTCGGCCTGGTGGATGGCTCGCTGTTGCGCGGTGCCGAGTCCGGCCGTGGGCCGCGCCGTACCCGGGTGCTGATCCTCGGCGTCAACGGTTTCATCGGCAACCATTTGTCCGAGCGTCTGTTGCGTGACGAGCGCTACGAAGTCTATGGCCTGGACATCGGCTCCGACGCCATCGACCGTCTGCGCAGCCACCCGCGTTTTCACTTCGTCGAAGGCGACATCAGCATTCACTCGGAGTGGATCGAGTACCACATCAAGAAATGCGACGTGGTCCTGCCGCTGGTGGCCATTGCCACGCCGATCGAATACACGCGCAACCCGCTGCGGGTGTTCGAGCTCGACTTCGAAGAAAACCTGAAACTGGTGCGCTACTGCGTCAAATACAACAAGCGCGTGATCTTCCCGTCGACCTCGGAAGTCTATGGCATGTGCCAGGACAAGCACTTCGACGAAGACAGCTCGAACCTGATCGTCGGCCCGATCAACAAGCAGCGCTGGATCTACTCGGTGTCCAAGCAACTGCTAGATCGGGTGATCTGGGCCTACGGCGCCAAGGGTCTGAACTTCACCCTGTTCCGTCCCTTCAACTGGATGGGCCCACGCCTTGACCGTCTGGATTCGGCGCGCATCGGCAGTTCCCGCGCCATCACCCAATTGATCCTCAATCTGGTGGAAGGCACGCCGATCCGACTGTTCGACGGCGGCGAGCAGAAACGCTGCTTCACCGACATCGCCGATGGCGTCGAGGCGCTGGCGCGGATCATCGATAACGACAACGACGTCTGCAACGGCCAGATCATCAACATCGGCAACCCGGACAACGAAGCCAGCATTCGCCAGTTGGGCGAAGAGCTGCTACGCCAGTTCGAAGCTCACCCGTTGCGTTCCAACTTCCCGCCGTTCGCCGGTTTCCGCGACGTGGAAAGCAAGGCGTTCTACGGCGCCGGTTACCAGGACGTCGAGCACCGCAAACCGAGCATCGCCAACGCCAAGCGCCTGCTGGACTGGACGCCGACCGTGGAAATGCGCGAGACCATCGGCAACACGCTGGATTTCTTCTTGCGTGAGGCAATGGCCGAAATCGAGAGCAAGCGTTAATGCAGGCCGGTTTGCGCATCGACGTCGACACCTTTCGCGGCACCCGCGAAGGCGTGCCGCGCTTGCTGGAAATCCTCGATGAAGCGCAGATCAAGGCGACGTTTTTCTTCAGTGTCGGCCCGGACAACATGGGCCGGCATCTGTGGCGCCTGATCCGCCCGCAGTTCCTCTGGAAGATGCTGCGCTCCAACGCCGTCGGCCTCTACGGCTGGGACATCCTGCTGGCCGGCACCGCCTGGCCGGGCAAACCGATCGGTCGCGACCTCGGACACCTGATGCGTCAGGCCCGGGCCGCCGGCCACGAAGTCGGCCTGCACGCCTGGGATCACCACGGCTGGCAGGCCAATGCCGGGCGCTGGAGCGATGCGCAACTGATCGAGCAGATCCGCCAGGGCGTCGACACCTTGAGCGACATTCTGGGTGAAAAAGTCACCTGTTCGGCCGCCGCCGGCTGGCGTGCGGACGAGCGTGTGATCGAAGCCAAGCAGGCCTTCGGCTTTCGCTACAACAGCGATTGCCGTGGGCAGCGGCTGTTTCGTCCGTTGCTGGCCGATGGTTCGGTCGGGGCGCCGCAGATTCCGGTGGACTTGCCGACCTTCGATGAAGTGGTCGGGCCGAGTGTGGCGGCGAAGGATTTCAACGCCTTCATCCTCGACCGGTTCCGCCCGGACAACCTCAACGTCTACACCATTCACGCCGAAGTAGAAGGGATTCTGATGGCCGAAGATTTTCGTCAATTGCTGGCCGATGCACGCCAGCGAGATATCCGGTTCCAGCCTCTGGGCGATCTGTTGCCCGAGTTTCTCAACACCCTGCCGGTCGGCCGCGTGCAACGTGGCGCCCTCGAAGGTCGCGAAGGCTGGCTGGGAGTGCAAGGCGCATGAGCAAACGCTGGGCATTGCCGCTGTTGCTGGGGATTTTCCTGCTGGCCTATCTGCTGCCGCTGGGCAGTCACGGTTTGTGGATTCCCGATGAAACCCGTTACGCGCAAATCAGCCAGGAGATGCTGCTGAGCGGTAACTGGGCATCACCGCACTTCATGAGTCTGCGTTATTTCGAAAAACCGGCGGCCGGTTACTGGATGATCGCCCTCGGGCAGGCCGTGTTCGGGCAGAACCTGTTCGGCGTGCGTTTCGCCTCGGCGCTGAGCACCGGGCTGAGCGTGCTGCTGTGCTTCCTCATCGCCCGCCGCTTGTGGAACGAGCCGCGCAAAAGCTTCGTCTGCGCCCTGCTCTACATGAGTTTCACCATCGTCGCCGGCCAGGCCGGTTACGCCAACCTCGATCCGCAATTTACCTTCTGGGTCAATCTGAGTCTGGTGGCGCTGTGGTTTGCGCTCGACAGCCGCTCCAACGGCCAGCGCATGGTCGGTTGGGCGGTGCTGGGACTGGCGTGCGGCATGGGGTTTATGACCAAGGGCTTTCTCGCCTGGCTGCTGCCGGTGCTGATCGCCTTGCCGTGGATGCTCTGGCAAAAGCGCTGGAAGGAGTTGCTGTTCTACGGCCCGGTGGCCATCGCGGTGGCGATCATCGTCAGCCTGCCGTGGGTGTTGGCGGTTCACAGTCAGGAACCGGATTACTGGCGATTCTTCTTCTGGCACGAACACATCCGTCGTTTTGCCGGCGACGATGCCCAGCATGACGCGCCATGGTGGTTCTACCTGCCGCTATTGGTGGCATTCAGTCTGCCGTGGGTCGGCATGCTGCCGGTGGCGTTGAAACAGGCGTGGCACACCCGCCGCGAAACCAGCATCGCGTTTCTCGGCCTGTGGCTGCTGATGCCGCTGCTGTTTTTCAGTCTGAGCAACGGCAAACTGCCGACTTACATCCTGCCGTGCCTGCTGCCGCTGGCGTTGTTGATGGGCCATGCGCTGGCTGATCGCTTGCGCCTGGAGCAAGGTCGGGCGCTGGGCCTCAATGGCCTGCTGAACCTGTTGCTGGGCGTGGTCACGCTGATTGCACTGGTTTACGTGCAACTCAAACGCCCGCTGTACGACCACGAACTGCACAGTCTGGTACTGGTGTTCATCGCGTTGATCGGCTGGATCATCAGCAACCTGCTGCAAGCGTTCCGGCCGTTGCAGTGCTGGGCCGCACCCGCGCTCGGCAGCCTGCTGTTCATCGCGATACTGCCGGCCGCGTTGCCCAAGTCCGTGGTGGCCAACAAAACCCCGGATCAATTCATCCTGCATCACATGGACGAACTGGCCGACACCACACAACTGTTGAGCAACGACCTGGGGGCGGCCTCGGCCCTGGCCTGGCGCCTGAAACGCCCGCAAGTCGCGTTGTACAACACGATAGGCGAATTGAAATATGGCCTGGCCTATCCTGACGGCATTCAACAGCGGGTCGATCCCGACCGGGTGCAACAGTGGATGCGCGAAGCCCGCAAGACCGGTCCGGTCGGCGTGGTGATGCGGGTCAAGGGGCAAGACGAACTGGACGAACTCGACAGACTGCCCAAGGACGGCGTTCGGTATGAACAAGGCAATCTGGTGATCATGATCCTGCCCAAGGAGGTGTCATGAGCCTGTTGCTGCTGTTGGCCGCGTGCCTGCTGACCTGCCTGGGCCAGGTCGCGCAGAAATACGCCGTGGAGAGCTGGCGCGGCGTCGATTCGACCTGGGCCGAAAAACTGCGCTCGCCCTGGCTGTGGCTGGCGCTGTTCGCCCTCGGCGCCGGCCTGCTGGTCTGGCTGCTGGTGTTACAGAGGCTGCCGGTCGGCATTGCCTACCCGATGCTCAGTCTCAATTTCGTGGTCATTACGCTGATTGCCCGCTTTGTGTTCCGCGAAGCGGTCGATGGCCGCCACTGGTTCGGTGTCGCGCTGGTGCTCGGCGGCGTGGCGCTGCTGGGGCAACACACATGAACCAGCGCCGTGGAATCGCTTACGCCCTCACCAGTGTCGGGCTGGTCAGTGCTGCCCAACTGGGCATGCGCTGGAGCATGACGCGCCTGCCCGCCCCCGATCAGTGGCTGACGCTGACCCATATCGACCTGTCGGCGCTGACCGTGGTGCTGGCGGCGATCTTCGCCTATGCGCTGTCGATGCTCTGCTGGCTGCTCGCCCTGCGCGATCTTCCGCTGGGCCGGGCCTACTCGCTGCTGAGCATCAGCTATGCGCTGGTATACCTGCTGGCGGCCAGCCTGCCGCTGTTCAACGAAACCTTCAGTTTTTCCCGTTCGCTGGGCGTGGCGCTGGTCATGCTCGGCGTCATCACCATTAACAGTCGTCCCGTTCAAGCGCCCGAACTCAGGAGTTCGCCATGAAAATCACAGTATTTGGTAGCGGTTATGTTGGCCTGGTGCAGGCCGCCGTGCTGGCCGAAGTCGGCCATGACGTGGTGTGCATGGACATCGACGAGAAAAAAGTCGAGCTGTTGCGCGAGGGTCACGTCAGCATCTTCGAGCCGGGGCTGGCCAGTCTGGTCCGCGAAGGCCTGGACGCCGGACGCCTGCAATTCACCTGCGATGAAAAACTCGCGGTGCAGCACGGCAAAGTCGCGTTCATCGCTGTCGGCACCCCGTCGAAAGAAGATGGCTCGGCCGACTTGCGTTACGTGTTGTCAGTGGGCGACGCGGTGGCCCGCCATCGTGAGCAGGCACTGATTCTGGTGGAGAAATCCACCGTGCCCGTCGGCACCGGCGACACCTTGCGCACCCATCTGGACAAAGCGCTGGTCAAGGCCGGGCGCCTGTTGCAGTTCGATATCGTGTCCAACCCGGAATTTCTCAAGGAAGGCTCGGCGGTCGCCGATTGCCGCCGGCCGGACCGGATCGTCATCGGCTGCGAGCGTGAAGAAGTGCGCGACGTGATGCGTGACCTGTACTCGCCGTTCAACCGCAACCACGACCGCATCATGTTCATGGACCTGCGCAGCGCCGAGCTGACCAAGTACGCCGCCAACTGCATGCTGGCGACCAAGATCAGTTTCATCAACCAGATCGCCGAGCTGGCCGAACACCTGGGGGCAGACATCGAATCGGTGCGCCAGGGCATCGGGGCCGACAGCCGAATCGGTTACCACTTCATCTATCCCGGTTGCGGTTACGGCGGTTCGTGCTTCCCCAAAGACATGCGTGCCCTGATTCACAGTGCCGAAGAGGCACACTGTTCCAGCGACTTGCTGCAAGCCGTGGAAGCGATCAACCAGCGGCAGAAACACAAGTTGTTCGAACGCATCAACGCGTTCTACAAGGGCGACCTGCGCGGCAAGACGTTCGCGCTGTGGGGGCTGGCGTTCAAACCGAACACCGACGACATGCGCGACGCGCCGAGCCGGGTCTTGCTGGAGTCGCTGTGGGCCGCCGGCGCCAACGTACGCGCGTTCGACCCGGAAGCGATGCAGGAAACCCAGCATCTGTACCCGGACGAAACGAAGCTGATGCTGATGGGCACACCCGAATCGGTACTGGCCGGTTCCGACGCGCTGATCATCTGCACCGAATGGCAGCAGTTCAAGGCACCGGACTTTGACCTGATTCAGCAACGCTTGAAAGCCCCGGTGATCTTCGACGGCCGCAACCTGTACGACGCCGAACGCCTGGCCCGTAACGGCTTCCATTACTTCCCGATGGGCCGGGGTGAGTCGCGCACCTTGCCGATTCCGTTGCAGCAATGGCCGCACACCTCGGACGTCGCTTGATCACGTTGTCCCCTGCCATCCGCCGGCAGTCCCTGTTCGCAGGGCTGCTGGCGCTTTTGCTGTTCATCGCCGGGGTATACGGACAGGCGCCCATCGGTTTCGATTCGCGGTTTGTGTTGTTCGCCCAGGAAATGCTGCGCCACGGGCCCAGTGTTTTTCCCACGACCTACGGCGAGCCGTACGCCGATTACCTGTCGACGTCGACAGTGTTCATCTGGCTGTTGTCGTTGCCGTTCGGGACGGTCAACAGCCTGACGGCCTGGTTGCCGAGCGCGGTCGCCGGAGCAGTCACCGTGACGTTGATGTATCGCTTGCTCGCGCCCTCATCCGTGCGCTGGGCGGTGGTCAGCATCGCGTTGCTGATGCTCACCAGCACCTTCATCACCGAGACCCGCGCCGTCTCGCAAGACGCGATGCTCGCCGCCGTAGCGCTGGCGGTATTTTATCTCGGCTATGCCCATGACCACTTCGGTGCCGGTCGACGCTGGCCATTGGTGTTCGTTTTGCTATTGCTGGGATTCGGCATTCGCGGGCCGATCGGTCTGGTGGTGCCGACCGGCATGCTGTGCACCTATTACCTGATCAACCGACAATGGTCACGGCTATTGTTGTTCGGGGTGCTGGCGTCGGGGCTGCTCATCGCCTGCGTGGTGGTATTGCTCTGGCTGGCGGACCTCAGCGGTGGCCCCGCATTCCGTCAGGACGTGATTCGCATGCAATTCATGGGGCGCATGGACGGCAGCGAAGGCGTCAGTGGTTCGCTGTATTACTTCACCAGCTCGCTGGGCAACTACGCGTTGGCCTACCCATTGGCATTGCTGGCGCTGGCAGCCGCGTGGCTGAGCAAACCGCAGCAACGCGGTCCGGCCTTGCAACTGGTGAAATACTGCGCCGCGGCTGGGTTGATCGTGATAATCGGGCTGTCGATCCCGCAGGCGAAAAAGGCCCGTTACCTGCTGCCGATGCTGCCCATGGCGGCGATCATCGCGGCGTATCCGTTTCAGGTATTGCATGGCCGGGTGTTTGCCTGGCTGCGTGTTGGTATGCAGGGGCTCTGGCTGCTGATTCCGGGACTGCTGATCGTGGTTTTGTTGTGGGCCGAACGCCGGTTTCCCGAAACCGCGACAGACTTGACGCTGATTCTGATTGTATTGGGTACGTTGCAACTGGTGGCGCTGTCGCGGCTGATCTTCGTGCGCTGGCGTGCGGAAATACTGGCGCTCAGTGCGGTTCTGGCAGTGTGGTCGGTGTATGCACTGGTGTTCGAGCCCGTGGAGCGTCAGCTCTACGACACCCGCACTTTCAGTCGCGCCGTGTTTGCGCAGGTCCGGCAAAACCCTGCGCCGCTGGTGCTCCATGGCATGGGCAAGGACGCCAAGGCAATCAAGTTCATGGTCAATATCGAGCAGGATCTGCAACCGCTGTTCACCGAAACCACGCAAGAGCTCGAAGCACTCAAAGGTCCGGCATGGTTGATGATGGATCGCAGCGACATGCACGCCTTGCAAGGAACGTCACTGGGGTCATTGCAACCGGTATTGAGCGGTCGTTTCGATAAAAACGATTATGTGTTGCTGTGGCTGGCGCCTTAACCTTCGTGACATGTATTCGACAAGGACAGCTGCACCATGACTTTTACCGTGCGAGCGGCCCGTGCGGCCGACGCCACCGCCCTCCCCGCCATCGAGCAATCCGCCGCTGAACTGTTTCGCCGCGATTCTTCACTGAACTGGCTGGCAGATGCCGCCGTGCCGCAAGCATTGGAGCATTTGCCCGCCATTGAACGGGGCGAACTGTGGGTTGCGGAAAACAACGACGGGCAACTTGCAGGTTTTTTAAGGGCGTTGACTGTCGACCAACAGTTGCACATTGAGGAACTGTCCGTCAGCCAACACTTTCAGGGCCGGGGCGTCGGTCGCAAGTTACTGTTGGCGGCGATTGAACAGGCGCGTCTGTGGCAACTTCGGGCGGTGACGCTGACGACCTTTCGAGATCTGCCGTGGAATGCGCCGTTTTATCAACGCATGGGTTTTGCGCTATTGAGCGCCGAGGATACCGGCGCACGTCTGAACCATGTTTTGCGCGATGAAATCGCTCACGGATTACCTGGCGAGCGCCGCTGCGCCATGCGCCTGGTCATCACGCCGACGCCTTGAGATCAACGCCCAGCGCCTGGGCGAACGCCTTGACCAGCGGACTGCGCACGGTGTTGTGGCGCAGGATCAGATTGAACGGCGTAGAGATATTGATCCGCTCCGGCAGCACCGCGCGAAATTGCCCTGCCGCCACCAGCGTGGCGGCGTAATGCCGGGGTAGAAATCCTACGAAACGCCCGGTCTTGATCAGCAGCGCCACGGCTTCGACCTGGGTCGCGGAAGCTGAAAAACTGTCGTAGCGAGCGAAGTTCAGCTTGTCGCGGTGGATCGCATAGCGGTGGTTGATGCACTCGTATTCCTGCAGCACATCAATGCTCATTTGCGTCTCGGGCAGGTCGAACAGCGGATGTCCAACGGCGCAGTACACCTCCGAACGTTCCTCGTACAACGGGTAATAATCGAACTCTTCGCGGCGTTGATAAACCGGAACAATACCGGCAACTAAACGACCTTCCACGACGCCTCTTTCAACTTCATCCAGTTGTGTTGCCTGAAGTTGAAACCTTACTTTAGGCGATTCTTCATTGATCCTTTTAAGCGCCGCAACTAACGGCGAACTTTCATCACTGATCGTATTATCAATAACACCCACACCAAGATCACCGATAAGTTCGTTCTGCGCCGAACTAAGCCGGTCGCGAAAGTTGTCGACCGAAGCAAACAGATCAATCGACGCCTGATACACCAGGCGTCCCTCTTCGGTCAGGTGAAACCCTTCCCGACCTCGGGTGCACAGGCGCATGCCGATACGGATTTCCAGGTCGGAAATCTGTTTACTGATGGCCGCCAGGCCCACATTCAGCTCGTTTTGCGCCGCGCTGAAGCCGCCGGCTTCGACCACCGCCTTGAACACCTTGAGCAGTTTGAAATCCAGTCCACTGAGGGCCAACGGCGCTCGATGAGCCGTTTTCAGCGGCGGGTTTCCGGAATTGGAAAGTGGGGTTTCCATAATGCTGATTTACCTCTGGCGCAATGTTCAACAATCTGTGTCCAACAACAAAAACATCGCCGGCTAATAATAATGATCACAGAAAACCAGCCTTGGCAACCGCCAGAAAATCCCGAACATCAGTGCCAACTCACTGATCGCCAAACATTAAAAGCTGACACTTCGATCAGCTCTTGTCTCTTTGCAACTGCCCTCTTGAAAACTGCTTTGGCCTGATTCTGTCTGCTGCGTCTGTCCACTAATTGGCCGGCGCGATTTTCAGGGCCCAGCACACCAATTTCAGTTCGCGTTACCGACGAGGAAAACAACAAATGTCTCAAACCACCGACCGTCTCTGGGGTGCCCGTTTCAAAAGCGGCCCGTCCGCAGCCCTGGCGGCCCTGTCCCGTTGCCCCGAGCGCTATTTCCGCCTGACGCCGTACGATCTGGCCGGCTCCAAGGCCCACGCCGGGGAACTGCAACGTGCCGGCCTGCTCGACGAGCAGGAAACCCGCACGATGATCGAAGCCCTGGACGGCATCGGTGCCGATTTCGCTGCCGGGCGCATCGCCCCGACGCTGGACGACGAAGACGTCCACACCTTCATCGAACGCCTGCTGACCGAACGCCTCGGCGCACTGGGCGGCAAGCTGCGCGCCGGCCGTTCGCGCAACGACCAGACCGCTAACGACCTGCGCTTGTTCCTGCGTGATCACGTGCGCACCCTGGCCGTGGAAGTGCTGGCCCTGCAAACGGCGCTGGTGGATCAGGCCGAGCAGCACGTCGAGAGCATCTGCCCGGGTTTCACCCACTTGCAGCAGGCGCAACCGATCGTGTTCGCCCATCACTTGCTGGCCCACGCCCAATCGATGTTGCGTGACGTGCAGCGCCTGGTGGATTGGGACACGCGCACTTCGCTGTCACCCCTCGGCGCTGCAGCCATGGCCGGTTCCGCCATCGCTCGCCAGCCGCAGCAATCGGCCAAGGAAATGGGCTACGCCGGGGTCTGCGAAAACTCCATCGACGCCGTGGCCAGCCGCGATCACGTCGCCGAATTTCTGTTCATCGCCAGCATGCTCGGGATCAACATCTCGCGCCTGGCCGAAGAGTTCTGCCTGTGGTCGTCGCGCCAGTTCCGCTGGGTCGACCTGGACGACGCCTACGCCACCGGCAGTTCGATCATGCCGCAGAAGAAAAACCCCGACATCGCCGAACTGGCCCGGGGCAAGGCTGGGCGTCTGATCGGCAACCTGACCGGCCTGCTGTCGACGCTCAAATCCCTGCCGCTGTCGTACAACCGCGACCTCAGCGAAGACAAGAACGGCGTGCTCGACAGCGTCGACACCCTGCTGCTGGTGCTACCGGCCATGGCCGGGATGGTCGCGACCATGACCGTCAACGTCGAGGAACTGCGCCGTCAGGCGCCACTGGGTTTCACCCTCGCCACCGAAGTCGCCGACTGGCTGGCAGTGCGCGGCGTGCCGTTCAAGGAGGCCCACGAAATCACCGGGGCGCTGGTGCAAGCCTGCGAAAAACACGACCTCGAATTGTGGGAAGCCTCGCCGGCATTGCTGGCCGAGATCGACCCGCGTCTCACGGCAGACGTGCGTGACAGCCTGACCCTGGAAGCCGCCATCGCCGCCCGCAGCGGCTGGGGCGGCACCGCGCCGCAACAGGTGCGCGAGCAGATCGGCCGCCTGAAAACCGCCCTCGCCGCGCAGCAACAGTGGACCGAAAACTACCAGGGCTTCCGCCTCTAACGGCCATGGCACATAACCTTGTGGGAGCGAGCTTGCTCCGGGCGGCGTTCCGACGAATGCGGTGTGTCATTCAACCTCGATGTCGCCTGACACGGCCTATTCGCGAGCAAGCTCGCTCCCACAGTGATCGTGTTGGATTTGAAAGTACAGTTCGGAGAAACACCATGAGCCAGACTCAGGCAGAACGACTCCAGGCGGAGCGTAAACTGGCGGAAAACCAGTTCGACATTACCCAGTACCAGCATGTGCCACGGCGCTATTACGGGCGGATCTTCTTCGCCACCGTGATCGTCATCGCGATCATCGGTCTGGTGCGGGCCTTCGCCGAAGGCAAGATCGAATGGTCGTACATCGGCCAGTTCCTCACTTCCGAAGCGATCATGTGGGGCCTGTTCAACACGATCATCATGGCCGTGCTGGCCATGGCGCTGGGCATCGTGTTCGGGGTGATCACCGCGATCATGCGCATGTCGGCCAACCCGATCCTGCGCTACGTGGCTGTCACCTACACCTGGCTGTTTCGCGGTACGCCACTGATTCTGCAACTGCTGTTGTGGTTCAACCTGGCGCTGATTTTCCCCACCATCGGCATCCCCGGCCTGTTCCAGGTCGACACTGTCAGCCTGATGACACCGTTCGTGGCCGCCCTGCTCGGTTTGAGCATCAACCAGGGCGCCTACACCGCCGAAGTGGTGCGCGCCGGCCTGCTGTCGGTGGACACCGGCCAGTACGAAGCAGCCAAGTCGATCGGCATGCCGCGCCTGCAGGCGCTGCGCCGGATCATCCTGCCCCAGGCCATGCGGATCATCATTCCGCCGGTGGGCAACGAATTCATCGGCATGGTGAAAATGACCTCGCTGGCGAGCGTCATCCAGTACTCGGAACTGCTCTACAACGCCCAGAACATTTACTACGCCAACGCCCGGGTCATGGAGCTGCTGATCGTCGCCGGTATCTGGTACCTGGCCACCGTCACCGTCCTGTCCTTTGGTCAAAGCCGTCTGGAGCGTCGTTTCGCTCGCGGCGCCGGCAAGCGTTCTTGAGGAGTCCGTCATGAGAAGCATCGTCAAGGCCGTGAGCCTGAACAAATATTACGACCAGTACCACGCGCTCAAGGACATCAATATCGAGGTCGAGCAAGGCGAAGTGCTGTGCATCATCGGCCCGTCCGGCTCGGGCAAGAGCACCCTGCTGCGCTGCGTCAACCAGCTGGAAAAGATCGACAAGGGCGGCCTCTGGGTCGACGGCGAACTGGTCGGCTACCGCGTGGTCGGGCACAAGCTGCACGAACTCAACGAGTCGCAGATCGCCCGCCAGCGCCTGGCCACCGGCATGGTGTTCCAGCGTTTCAACCTGTTCCCGCACATGACCGTGCTGCAAAACATCATCGAAGGCCCGTGCCAGGTGCTCAAGCGTTCGCCCAAGGAGGCGCACGAAGAAGCCCTGGAACTGCTGGCCCGGGTCGGCCTGGCCGACAAACGCAACAGCTACCCGATTGAACTGTCGGGCGGTCAGCAGCAACGGGTGGCGATTGCCCGCGCGCTGGCCATGCGACCCAAGCTGATGCTGTTCGATGAACCCACTTCGGCACTCGACCCGGAACTGGTCGGTGAGGTGCTGTCGGTGATGCGCGATCTGGCGCAGACCGGCATGACCATGATCGTCGTCACCCATGAACTGGGCTTCGCCCGGGAGGTTTCCAACCGCATGGTGTTCATGGACGGCGGGCAGATCGTGGAGGCTGGAAGCCCCGAAGAAATACTAATAAGTCCGCAAAACCCGCGCACCCAAAGCTTCATTTCTGCCGTTCGAACCTGAGGCCCCTTTGGCCTTCACAACACTCATAAGAGAACGTCCATGAAGAACTTCGTCATTCCAGCAGTACTCACCTCCCTCATGTCTTGCGGTTTCGCCGTGGCCGCCGAGTTGCCGGCCAGCATCAAGGAGAAAGGCGAGATCGTCGTCGCGATCATGCCCAACTATCCGCCGATGGATTTCAAGGACCCGGCCACCAACAAGCTCACCGGCCTTGACTACGACCTGGGCAACGCCCTGGCCGAACGCCTCGGGGTGAAGATCAAGTGGCAGGAAACCGGCTTCGAGCAAATGATCAACGCCCTGACCACCGACCGCGTGGACATGGTCCTGTCGGGCATGACCGACACCGCCGAGCGTCAGGCCAGCGTGACCTTCGTCGACTACTTCACCAGCGGCCCGCAGTTCTACACCTTGCAGAAGAACGCCGCGACCAACGAGATCATCGACCTGTGCGGCAAGAAAGTCGGCACCAGCCGCCGCACCACCTTCCCGGCGGAAATCGCCGCGTGGAGCAAGGAAAACTGTGAAGCGGCCGGCAAACCTGCGATCAACGTGATCGGCACCGAAGGCTCGGCCGACGCCCGTGCGCAACTGCGCCAGAGCCGCATTGATGCGGCGATGCAGGGCAGCGAAACCCTGTCGTACCTCAAGACCCAGGAAAAGGACATGTACAAAACGGTCGGCCAGCCGATCTCCGTGCAGTTCACCGGGCTGGGGGTGAGCAAGAAGAAGCCTGAGCTGAGTGAAGCGGTGAAGGTGGCGTTGCAGAGCATGGTGGATGACGGCAGCTATAACGCGATCCTGAAGAAGTGGGATCTGGAGCTGGGTGCGATCAAGGATGTGACAATTAACGCCGGCAAGTAATTGGTTCCTCTGTGGGAGCGAGCTTGCTCGCGAAGTCAGTGTGTCATTCACCAGAGATGTCGACTGACATGGCCTCATCGCGAGCAAGCTCGCTCCCACAGGTACAGCGTACGTCCCTACATGTGTGGAGCGCCCAATGCTCAGTTCACCCCAACCCACCTGGCCCGACCAGCACAAAGCCTGCCTCGCCCTGGCCTTCGACCTCGACGGCCCGACCGGCGATGCCATGCTCAACAACTCGATCTGGCACAAACCCGAATACTTCGGCTTCGGCGGCTACGGCCCCTACCGTGCCCTGCCGCGCCTGCTCGATCTGCTCGACGCCTTCAAGATCCCGACCACTTTCTTCGTCCCCGCGTGGGTCGTGGAGAACTGGCCGAAACAATGCCAGGCCATTGTCGAGCGCGGTCATGAAGTCGCCTACCACGGCTACAAGCACGAATCCTTCTACGCCCTGACGCTGGACCAGCAGCAGGCCGTGATGAACAAATCCCGCGACGTCTTCTGGCAATACCTGCACATCCGCGCCGAAGGCTTTCGCACCCCGTCCGGTGACTGGCGCGCTGAAACCCCGGCGATGCTGGCAGACAACGGCGTCATCTATTCCAGCAGCATGCGCGGCGATGATCGCCCGTATCTGGTCAACGTCCCCGGCCACGACACTCCGCTGGTGGAAATCCCCGGCCGCTGGGAAATGGACGACTACGCCTCCCTCGCCTACACCCGCGCACCGAACTTCCCGTCCGGGCTAGACCGCACCGCCAGCTACGAGCTGACCCTCGACAACTGGCAACGCGAGTACGACGGCGCGATGGATCAAGGCCTGTGCCTGACCACCCTGTTCCACCCGAAAATCACCGGCAAGCCGGGGCGCATCCTGTTGCTGGAGAAACTCTTCGAACACATGCGCCAGCGCGATGACGTGTGGTTCGCCACGTGCCGCGACGTCGCTCGCTGGTGGCTGAAGGAGCATCACCATGGCTGACGCTGACAACCTCTGGCCCGCCGGCAAACGCTGCGCGGTGGTGCTGACCGTCGACTACAACGACATCCACGGCATTCTCACCCAGGCCCCGGAAGTCGCCGGGCGTGACAAGACGCTATCGGTGTGGCGCTACGGCACGCAACGCGGCGTCGAGCGATTGCTCGGCCTGTTCAGGGAACTCGGGGTGCGCAGCAGCTGGTTCGTGCCCGGCATCGTTGCCGAGGAAAATCCGCAGCACATCGCCGCGATTCAGGCTGACGGGCATGAAATCGCCTGCGCCGGCTACCGCCATCAGGATTACGACACGCTGGATCTGGTGGCGCAGAGCGCGGATGTCGCCAAGGGTTGTGCAGCGCTGGAAGCCCTGACCGGTGTGCGTCCAACTGGCTTCCGGATTCCTGCGGGCAACGGCGCGCCGGGCTTCATCGAAGCCTTGAAAGATCACGGCATTCGCTGGTCGTCATCATGGCGTGGTGATGACCTGCCGTTCTTGCACCCGACCGCACCCGAAGTGGTCGAGTTGCCGCTGCACTACGAACTGGAAGACGAGCCCTATTTCGCCTTCAACCTGAGCCCGGCCGTGCCGCCGGCACAATCGCGAATCGCCTCCTACAGCCACACCCTGGGCAACCTGCAAATGGACTTCGCCGGATTCCACCGCTTCGGCCTGTGCTACGTGCTGCGCCTGCACCCGGAAATCATCGCCACGCCCGGACGCATCGGCGTGCTGCGGGAATTGCTGCAAGGCATTCAGCAGCACGACGACGTGTGGATCGCCACCGGCGCCGAAGTCGCGCAGTGGTGGGCGCAGACGGCGGCGCCGGTTGCGCAGGATCATCCGGCGTCAGTGTATGAGCGCCATTATCGGGACTACCTCGTATGACGGAACGCATGCAGCGGCTGGCGCAGTTTTGCGTCGAGACCCGGTTTGAAGACCTGCCACTGGCTTTAGTGGAACAGGCCAAGCGACACATTCTCGACACCTTCGGCGCGGCGCTGGTCGGGGCCGGCAGTGCGGTGGCGCTTCAAGCGCGGCAAGTGTTCGGCGCAGAGCCCGGCACTGCGCTGGTCTGGGGTTCGTCGCTACGCGTCGGCGCGGGGCATGCGGCCTTGCTCAACGGCATCGCCGCCCATGCGCTGGAACTGGACGACACCGGCGGTTGCGATCATTCCGGTGCGGTGGTGTTGCCGGCGGTGATGGCCGCGCTGTCGCTGGTGGATCGACCGGTGGACGGTCGCGAGTTCATCACCGCCGTGGTCATCGGCTACGAAATCGGCCGGCGGGTGCTGGAAGCCTGCGGCAGTTATTCGGCCCACAACGGCGCTGGTTGGCACTCGACCGCCACCTGCGGTGTGTTCGGCGCGGCGGCGGCCTGTGCGCGGATCTTTGCGCTGGATGTCGGGCAAACCGTGTCGGCGCTGGGCATCGCCGGCAGTTTCAGCGGTGGGTTGTGGGCGTTCATTCATGACGGTTCGCAAAGCAAGAAACTGCACAGCGGACGCGCCGCCGAAGGCGGTTTGCTCGCGGCGCGTTTCGCTCGCGAAGGTGTCAGCGGGCCGTCGGTGCTGTTCGAGGATGTCTGGGGTGGATTTCTCAAGACTCTGGCGCCGGGCAGCGCGCAGCCGGATGCGCTGGATGCTGATTTGGGATGGGTCTGGAAACTCGCGCGCTGTTCGATCAAGCCCTACGCCGCGTGCCGTGGCACCCATTCGGCCATCGATGCGCTCGGCTTTTTGCTGGAGCAATTGCAGGTCGGCGCGGATCAGGTGGAAGACGTCCAGGTGAACCTGTGCGGGTTTCTGCTCGACATGTGCGGCAGTCGCGATACCCGCAGCCTCGCGGCCGCACAGATGAGTCTGCCCTACGCCCTCGCTGCGCGGCTGGTGCACGGGCATTGCCGGCTTGAGGCTTACGATGAACAGCCACGCAACGATCCGCGCATCGCTCACTGGCTGACGTGCATTCGCCTTGAAGTGGATGAGCGACTGTCGGAGGATGGCGAACCGGTGGTCGTTGTGCGAACCCGCGATGGGCGTCAGGCGAGTCTGTGTGTCGAGGTACCGCTGGGGGCGCCGGGCAATCCGTTGAGCGAGGCGGCGCTGGAGGAGAAGTTTTTCAGTCTGGCGTTGCGGGTATTGGCGCAGGGAAAGGCTGAAGGCTTGCTCGATCAACTGCGGCGGCTCGAGACGCTGGATTCGGTGGGCGGTCTGGAACGGTGGCTGATGGAATGAATGTGTCGTTTGAACTGGCCTCATCGCGAGCGGGCTCGCTCCCACATTGGTTCGAGGTGTTCACAAAAACGGTTTCCACCACGATACCTGTGGGAGCGAGCCTGCTCGCGATGCAGTCAACTCGGTCTGAAGCCAGGCACAAAAATAACTGATAAGGACATTTGATTTTCCGTGGCCACCTACTCGCTCGTTATCCGCCGCCTGATGATCGTTTCACTGACTATCGTCGTCAGCCGCGCCATCACCAGTCCGTTGCTCACCTTGTTTTTGAGCAACAAGCTCGGCCTCAACCAACAGGACGTCGGATTGTTGCTGGGCATCGCGGTGTTCATCGCCACCCTGCTTGCGCTGTACGGCGGCTACATCATCGACCGGCTCGAGAAGCGCCGGTTGCTGATTCTGGCGATGCTTTCCAGTGCCATCGGCTTCGTGTTGCTGACCTTCGCCAAAGACCTGTACCTGACGACCGCCACCCTGGTCATCACCGAAACCGCGTCGGCATTGTTCCTGATCGGCTCCAAGGCGATCCTCAGTGAAAACCTGCCCATGGGCCAGCGGGCCAAGGCGTTTTCCCTGCGCTATACCCTGACCAACATCGGCTACGCCACCGGCCCGATGCTCGGTGTGGTGATCGCCGGGGTGTACCCGATTGCGCCGTTCCTGATTGCCGCCGGCATCGCCTTCGGCAGCATCTTCCTAATGATCGGCATCCCCAAGGACGCCAGCCCGGTCGCCGCCATCGGCCAGCCGCAAAGCTTCCTGAAAACCCTGATTACCCTGAAAAACGACCGCACGCTGATCATGTTCACCTGCGGCTGCCTGCTCAGCACCGTGGTTCACGGGCGCTTCACGTTGTACCTGTCGCAATACCTGCTGGTGGTCGAAGACTCGCAGCGGGCGTTGCAAACCATGGCTGCCCTGCTCGCCTGCAACGCCATCGCGGTAATTCTGCTGCAATACCAGATCGGCCGCTTCCTCAACCGGGAAAAACTGCGCTACTGGATTGCCGCCGGCACCAGTCTGTTCATCCTCGGCCTGATTGGTTTCAGCCTCGCCGACAGCCTGGTGACGTGGTGCATCGCGATGTTCATCTTCACCCTCGGCGAGATGATCATTTACCCGTCGGAATTCCTGTTCGTCGACACCCTGGCCCCGGAAGAACTGCGCGGCAGCTATTACGGCGCGCAGAATCTGGCGGCGTTGGGTGGCGCGTTGAGCCCGGTAATTTGCGGCTTCCTGCTGATGCACACGCCGGCGCCGACCATGTTCTACGCCCTCAGCGCACTGACCGCGATGGGCGGTTTCCTGTGTTTCATGAGCGGGCGGCGCGTGGCTTTACTTCAGAAATAATGCACTGAAACTGCATTTATATGAATTTGTCAGCATCGTGATTGCTTGGCACACTGTGCGCGTTCCTCCCCCAATAGTTGGAACACTTCGAAGGACTTTCCGCGTTTACGGACAAGTCCTTTTTTTTGCCCTGAATTTCGCAAAGGATCGATTCTGCATGCTCGCTCGCTGGTTGCCCGCCGCCATCAACACCCGCCCCACCGAATGGAGCCGCGCCGCCATCGGCATGGCCCTGGGCACGTTGTTCAGCGTGTGGGCGTGCAGTCAGGTATTCGGCATTGAAGTGGCCTACCACCTGATCGGCCCGCTGGGCGCTTCGGCGGTGTTGCTGTTCGCGGTGTCGTCCGGCGCCCTCGCCCAGCCGTGGTCGATCATCGGCGGTTATCTGTGCGCGGGCGTCGTCGCGTTGCTGGTGGCCCACGTACTCGGCCGAACCTTGGGCAGTGCGTGCCTCGCCGCAGGCATGGCGCTGATCCTGATGTGCTGGCTGCGCTGCCTGCATCCTCCGGCCGGCGCCGTGGCATTGACGATGGTGCTGGCCGACCCGATGACCATCGCCATGGACTGGAAAGCCCTGGAACCGGTGATGCTCAGCGCCGCGTGTCTGCTGCTCGCCGCACTGGCCTACAACAACCTCACCCGCATCCGCTACCCGAAACGCCCTGCCGAACCTGCGCCGGCCGTGGGTCCCGTCGATATCCAGTCCATCACGGCCGAGGATCTGAAATTGGCACTGGCCGATATGGAGGCATTCATCGATGTCACGCCGGAGGATCTGGAGCAGTTGATTCATGCCAGTGAATTGCATGCCAAACGGCGGAGCATTGGCCAGGTGTTCTCCTGAAAACAGCGCCACTCTTTTTATGCGTCTTTTACCTGTCGGGCGCCGCCGTATTGCGTTTTCAGCCATCAAAACTGTCTGGCTATAACAAAACAGTTTCTGATCCCGTCACGGTATAAAAGACTGGTATTTATGACAGTTTCTAAAAAAAATCGCAGGGATCACGATGGGAACGCGCGAAATGGACGGGCTAACGGTAGAAAAGCCATGAGGTACACGCGGATAACAAGTTGAGCTGTTCTCCTGTCTGTGGTGCCCCGCCTGCGCGGTAGTAAACCAAAACGAAACAATGGAATCAGACAGGTTCAGGAGAAATATGAAATGGCTATAATCGCAGTCGTATTCAGTCCGCATAAACGCAAGAATTCATGGGTACTGGACATGTTGGACTATGTAGGGGTGAGGAATGTCCAGTGGGTTAATTACACCTCGGGTTTCATGTTGGCCCGATTGTCTGATAACGATCCCGCTGCAATCACTTTGGGGACAATCTACAATTCGGCGACCTCGGAGCAATCCTACGGATTCATATCAGCCGTTAAAACACTGACGAACGTGAATACGGTTAATGGCGACTTCGTTAACACATACGCAATAGGGGTACTTGACGTTTTCGGTAAACCCGATAGCGATCTGAATTGGGAACCGGATACGAAAACATACCTGACAAACCGGTACAAATGAACCAATCCCCCGTCTGCATCACCGTGCAGGCGGGGGAAAGCTGCAAAGGACTACCAGCGTCCCCCCCCCCCCGCACCAACATTTCTTGATCGTGACTGACACACTGTCCTGTCCGCTGCCCGAAAATCCCTTCCTTTCTATCTACACTTGCCCTGGCACTGATCAAGGCAAAAATGCAGACACCCCATGCACATATCCCCGTTGTACACGGCAAATTTGCACTGTTACGATCCGGTAACGCCCGCGCGCGGGCTTCTCGAATAAAGACAATAAAAGCAGGGAGTTAGTGATGACTGCTCAGGCTTCATCCCCGCGGACTTCGTCCATGGATGCCACGCCGCACGAAGTGCTGGCCGAGGTTCGCAATCACATCGGTCATCTGACCCTCAACCGCCCCGCCGGCCTCAATGCCCTGACCCTCGATATGGTGCGCCAGCTCCAGCAACACCTGGATGCCTGGGCCGCCGATGCCGATATCCACGCCGTCGTGCTGCGCGGTGCCGGCGAGAAAGCCTTCTGTGCCGGTGGCGACATTCGATCCCTGTACGACAGCCATAAAAGCGGCGACACGCTGCACGAAGATTTCTTCGTCGAGGAATATGCCCTCGACCTGACGATCCACCACTACCGCAAACCGGTGCTGGCGTTGATGGACGGTTTCGTTCTCGGCGGCGGCATGGGTCTGGTGCAAGGCGCCGATCTGCGGGTGGTCACCGAGAAGAGCCGTCTGGCGATGCCGGAAGTGGCGATCGGGTATTTCCCGGATGTCGGCGGCAGTTATTTCCTGCCACGGATTCCCGGTGAGCTGGGGATTTATCTGGGCGTCAGCGGCGTGCAGATCCGTGCGGCGGATGCGCTGTATTGCGGCCTGGCCGACTGGTATCTGGAAAGCGGCAAACTCGGCACCCTCGACGAACAGCTCGATCACCTGGAGTGGCACGATACGCCGTTGAAGGATCTGCAAAACCTGCTGGCCCGCCACGCCGTGCAAACCCTGCCGGATGCGCCGCTCGAAGCCTTGCGCCCGGCCATCGACCACTTCTTTGCGTTGCCTGACGTGCCGAGCATCGTCGAGCAACTGCGCGCCGTGACCGTCGCCGACAGCCACGAATGGGCGACCACCACCGCCGACCTGCTGGAAACCCGCTCGCCGCTGGCCATGGGCGTGACCCTGGAAATGTTGCGTCGCGGCCGCCATCTGAGCCTGGAACACTGCTTTGCCCTCGAACTGCATCTGGATCGCCAGTGGTTCGAACGCGGCGACCTGATCGAAGGCGTGCGCGCCTTGCTGATCGACAAAGACAAATCACCGCGCTGGAACCCGCCGACCCTGGCTGCGCTGCACGCCGAGCACATCGCGAGTTTCTTCCACGGCTTCGAAGAGAGCGGGAGCTGAGCCATGCACGATCTCGAATTGACTGAAGACCAGGTAATGATCCGCGACATGGCCCGGGACTTTGCCCGTGGCGAAATCGCCCCCCACGCGCAAGCCTGGGAAAAAGCTGGCTGGATCGATGACGCCCTGGTGGCGAAGATGGGCGAACTCGGCCTGCTGGGCATGGTGGTGCCCGAAGAATGGGGCGGCACTTACGTCGACTACGTGGCTTACGCGCTGGCGGTGGAAGAAATTTCCGCCGGTGACGGCGCCACCGGCGCGTTCATGAGCATCCACAACTCGGTGGGCTGCGGGCCGGTGCTCAATTACGGCAGCGAAGAACAGAAACAGACCTGGCTGGCGGATCTGGCCAGCGGCGCGGTGATCGGCTGCTTCTGCCTGACCGAACCCCAGGCTGGCTCCGAAGCACACAACCTGCGTACCCGCGCCGAACTGCGCGACGGGAAATGGGTAATCAACGGCGCCAAGCAATTTGTCAGCAATGGCAAGCGGGCGAAACTGGCGATCGTGTTTGCGGTGACTGATCCGGATCTGGGCAAGCGTGGGATCTCTGCGTTCTTGGTGCCGACCGATACGCCGGGGTTCATCGTTGACCGTACCGAACACAAGATGGGTATCCGCGCTTCCGACACCTGCGCGGTGACGCTGAACAATTGCAGCATTCCTGAAGCGAATCTGTTGGGTGAACGCGGCAAAGGCCTGGCCATTGCTTTGTCCAACCTTGAAGGCGGACGCATTGGTATCGCGGCGCAAGCATTGGGCATTGCCCGTGCGGCGTTTGAAGCGGCGCTGGGTTACGCCCGTGATCGGGTGCAGTTCGGCAAGGCGATTGTCGAGCACCAGAGCATCGCCAATCTGCTGGCAGACATGCAGATGCAGATCAACGCGGCACGCCTGATGATCCTGCATGCGGCGCGGTTGAGGACGGCGGGTAAGCCGTGTCTGTCGGAGGCTTCGCAGGCCAAGCTGTTTGCTTCGGAGATGGCTGAGAAGGTGTGTTCGTCAGCGATTCAGATTCATGGCGGGTATGGGTATCTGGAGGATTACCCGGTTGAGAAGTACTACCGGGATGCGCGGATTACCCAGATTTATGAGGGGTCGAGCGAGATACAGCGGATGGTGATTGCGCGGGAGTTGAAGAACTACCAGCTCTAAAAGCATCGCCAGCAGGCTGGCTCCCACAGGGATTTGTGTAATCACAGATCCAATGTGGGAGCCAGCCTGCTGGCGATGGAAGCGCCGCGTTACTTGCCTTTGAACTCAGCCGGCCGCTTGGCCACAAACGCCGCCATCCCTTCCTTCTGATCCTGCGTCGCAAACGCCGCATGGAACACCCGGCGCTCGAACCGCACGCCTTCAGTCAGGTTCACTTCGAACGCGCGGTTGACGCTTTCCTTGACCATCATCGCAATCGGCAGCGACTTGCTGGCGATCACCGCCGCGACTTTCAGCGCCTCATCCAGCAACTCGGCACTCGGCACGATCCGTGCGACGATGCCGCAGCGCTCGGCTTCCACCGCGTCGATCAAACGCCCGCTCAGGCACATTTCCATGGCCTTGGCCTTGCCCACGGCGCGGGTCAGGCGCTGGGTGCCGCCCATGCCTGGGAGCACGCCGAGGTTGATTTCCGGTTGGCCGAATTTGGCGTTGTCACCGGCCAGGATGAAGTCGCACATCAGCGCCAATTCACAGCCACCGCCGAGGGCAAAACCGTTGACCGCCGCGATGATCGGCTTGCGGCGGTTGGCCACGCGGTCGCTGTCGCTGAACAGGTCGTCCATGTAGATCTGCGGGTAGGTCAGATCAGCCATTTCCTTGATGTCGGCGCCGGCGGCAAAGGCTTTGGTCGAGCCGGTGATGACGATGCAGCCAATGTTTGCGTCGGCTTCAAAACCATCGAGCGCGCGGTTCACTTCGCTGACCAGTTGCGCGTTGAGGGCATTCAGCGCCTGCGGGCGATTGAGGGTGATCAGGCCGACGCGGCCATGGGTTTCCAGCAAAATCGTTTCGTAACTCATGTGCAGATTCCTTCTCAAAGATTGCGCGAAATGACCATGCGCTGAATGTCGCTGGTGCCTTCGTAGATCTGGCAGACCCGCACGTCGCGGTAGATGCGCTCCAGCGGGAAGTCGTTGAGGTAACCGTAACCGCCGAGGGTTTGCAATGCCATGGAGCAGACCTTTTCGGCCATTTCCGAGGCGAACAGTTTGGCCATTGACGCTTCGACCAGCGCCGGCTGACCACTGTCGCGCAGGGCGGCGGCGTAATGCACCATCTGCCGCGCCACAGCGATCTGGGTGGCCATGTCCGCCAGACGGAACGCCACGGCCTGATGCTCGATGATCGGCTTGCCGAAGGTGTCACGTTCGCGGGCGTAATCACGGGCGGCTTCGAACGCGGCGCGGGCCATGCCCACCGATTGCGAAGCGATGCCGACACGGCCTCCTTCGAGGTTGGCCAGAGCGATCTTGTAGCCCTCGCCCTCCTCGCCCAACCGGTTGGCCACCGGCACTTTCACGTCTTCGAACAGAATCTGGCAGGTGTCCGAGGCGTGCTGGCCGAGCTTGTCTTCGATGCGAGCGACTTTGTATCCCAGCGAGTCGGTCGGCACAATGAAGGCGCTGATCCCGCGCTTGCCGGCGCTCGGATCGGTGACGGCAAACACGATCACGATCCCGGCGTTCTGCCCGGAGGTGATGAACTGTTTGCAGCCGTTGAGCACGTAGTGATCGCCTTCAAGGCGTGCACGGGTTTTCAGGCTGCTGGCGTCGGAACCGGCCTGCGGTTCGGTCAGCGCGAAAGCACCGAGCATCTCGCCGCTGGCCAGCGGTTTGAGGAAGCGCTCACGCTGGTCGTCGTTGCCGAACTTGAGGATCGGCACGCAACCCACCGAGTTGTGCACGCTCATGATCGTCGAGCAGGCGCCGTCGCCGGCAGCGATTTCTTCCAGGGCCATGGCGTAGGCCAGGTAACCGGTGTCGCAACCGCCCCACTGCTCCGGCACCAGCATGCCGAAGAAGCCCAGACCGGCCATTTCGCCGATGGCTTCTTTCGGGAAGCGGTGCTCGCGATCCCACTCGGCGGCGAACGGTTTCAGCCGTTCCTCGGCAAACTGCCGGGCCATGTCGCGGATTTGTTGTTGGTCGTCATTGGGAATCATGGTGAATCCTTAATTCTGATTGCAGCGCGAAACCTGTGGGAGCGAGCTTGCTCGCGAAGGCGTCCTGTCAGTTAACAAGTAACTGAATGACATACCGCTTTCGCGAGCAAGCTCGCTCCCACAGTGTTTGTCGTCCGCTTTAACTAAGGCATTCCACGGCCATCGCCGTGGCTTCGCCGCCGCCGATGCAGATCGCCGCGACGCCGCGTTTCAGGCCTTTCTGGCGCAGGGCCGAGAGCAAGGTCACCAGAATACGTGCGCCGGACGCACCGATCGGATGGCCCAGGGCGCAAGCGCCACCGTGGATGTTGAGCTTGTCGTGAGGAATTTCCAGGTGGGTCATCGCCGCCATGCCGACCACGGCGAAGGCCTCGTTGACTTCGAACAGATCGACCTGATCCAGCGACCAGCCGGTTTTCTTCATCAGCTTCTTGATCGCGCCAATCGGCGCCACCGGGAACAGGCCCGGGGTATCGGCAAACGCGGCGTGGCCGTGAATCACTGCCAGCGGTTTCAGCCCCTGTTTCTGGGCTTGCGACTGGCGCATCAGCACCAGCGCAGCAGCACCGTCGGAGATCGAACTGGAGTTGGCAGCGGTCACGGTGCCGCCCTCACGGAACGCCGGCTTCAGCGAAGCGATCTTGTCCAGTTTGGCTTTTGGCGGTTGCTCGTCGTTGCTGATGACCACTTGTTCTTTGCCGACGGTCACGGTCAGCGGAACGATCTCGGCCTTGAAGCTGCCGTCCTTGATCGCCTGCTGGGCGCGGGTGGTCGAGGCAATGGCGAAAGCGTCCTGAGCCTCGCGGCTGAAGTCGTTGGTTTCAGCGCAATCCTCGGCGAAAGTGCCCATCAGGCGGCCCTTGTCGTAGGCGTCTTCGAGGCCGTCGAGGAACATCGAATCCAGCACCCGGCCGTGGCCCATGCGGTAACCGGCACGGGCGCGGTCCAGCAAATACGGCGAGTTCGACATGCTTTCCATGCCGCCGGCGATCACCACATCGGCGCTGCCGGCCAGCAGCATGTCGTGGGCCAGAATGGTGGTTTCCATGCCCGAGCCGCACATTTTGTTGACCGTGGTGCAGCGGGTGGATTTATCCAGCCCCGCGCCCAGCGCAGCCTGACGCGCAGGCGCCTGGCCGAGTCCGGCCGGCAGTACGCAGCCGAACAGCACTTCATCGACCGCATCGGCGGCAATACCGGCGCGTTCGACCGCAGCCTTGATCGCGGCAGCTCCGAGTTGTGGCGCGGTCAGGCTTTTCAGCTCGCCCTGAAAACCGCCCATCGGGGTGCGGACGGCGCTGACGATGACAATCGGATCGTTGGAGATGGTCATGAGAAATCCTCCTTATTTGGCGGCCATGCGCAAGGCACCGTCGAGACGGATCACCTCACCGTTGAGCATGCTGTTTTCAATGATATGCCGCACCAGCGCAGCGTACTCGGCAGGTTTGCCCAGACGCGGCGGGAACGGTACGCCGGCGGCCAGCGAGTCGCGCACTTCCGGGGTCATGCCGGCCATCATCGGGGTTTCGAAGATGCCCGGGGCGATGGTCATCACGCGGATGCCGAAGCGCGCCAGTTCACGGGCGGCAGGCAGGGTCAGGCTGGCGATCGCGCCTTTGGAGGCGGAATACGCGGCCTGGCCGATCTGGCCGTCGAACGCCGCAACGGAGGCGGTGTTGATGATCACGCCGCGTTCGCCGTCGGCGTTGGCTTCGCTTTCGGCAATCGCTGCCGCTGCCAGACGCAGCATGTTGAAGCTGCCGATCAGGTTGACGTTGATCACCTGAGCGAAGCTGGACAAGGCATGCGGGCCGTTCTTGCCGAGGATCTTCTCGCCGCGAACGATGCCGGCGCAGTTCACCAGGCCATTGAGGCTGCCGAAGGCTTTTACCGTTGCCTGCACGGCGGCTTCGGCGGCGGCTTCGTTGCTGATGTCGGCCACCACGCTCTGCGCACCGAGGCGCTGGGCCTGGGCGGCGACGGCGTCGGCGTTCATGTCCACCAGCATCACTTTGGCGCCGGCGCTCACCAGCAATTCAGCGGTGGCGGCACCCAGGCCGGATGCGCCGCCGGTGACGATAAAAACCTTGTTCTCGATCTGCATGACTGACTTCCTGATTCAAGCTGAAACGTTGTGCGCCGCGGCCTCTTGAGCCTTGGCGATTTCCTGGTTGCGCAAGATAAAGCGCTGCAATTTGCCGCTCGGGGTTTTCGGCAACTCACTGACAAATTCGATTTCACGAGGGTACGAATGCGCGGCCAGACGTTTGCGCACGTGTTGGCGCAGTTCTTCGGCCAGCGCCGGTTCGGCGCGGTATTGCGGGTTGAGCACGACGAAGGCTTTGACCAGTTCGGTGCGCTCGGGATCCGGCTTGCCGACCACGGCGGCTTCGACCACCGCCGGGTGCTCGATCAGCGCGCTTTCCACGTCGAACGGGCCGACCCGGTAGCCGGAAGTGGTGATCACGTCATCGCTGCGGCCGACGAAGCTGATGCTGCCGTCCGGGTTCCACTCGACGGTGTCGCCGCTCAGGTAGTAATTGCCGACGAAGGCTTTGGTCGGCGCGCCTTCATACCCGGCGAACCAGCACATCGGCGATTGCGTGCGATCGATGGCAAGGATGCCGGGCTGGCCGACGCCGAGTTCGTTGTTCTGCTCGTCGAGCACCACGATGCGATGGCCCGGCGAAGCGAAACCGGCAGCGCCGAGGTGGATCGGGTGTTCGAGGCCATGGTGGTTGCACAGGACCATGCCCAGCTCGGTCTGACCGTAGTGGTCGTGAATGACCACGCCGAGGTTGTCGGCGAACCAGCGAATCACTTCCGGATTCAACGGCTCGCCGGCGCTGCTGACGATGCGCAGCTTGCCCTTGATCGATTTGGCGAAATCATCACCGCCGGCAATCAACAGGCGATACGCCGTGGGTGAACCGGTGAGGTTGGTGATGCCGTACTTGTTGATCACCCGGCAGGTGCTTTCGAGGGTGAACGGGCCATCGTAGAACGTGATCGGATGGCCCATCGACAATGGGCCGGTGACGCCGAAATAAATGCCGTAGGCCCAGCCCGGATCGGCGACGTTCCAGAATGAATCTTCCGGGCGCAGATCGACGGCATCGCGGGTGTAGCTCTGGAATGCCACGACGGCCTTGAGCGGCACCGACAGCGCTTTCGACGGGCCGGTGGTGCCCGAGGTGAACATCAGCAGGAACGGGTCTTCGCCGGTCAGCATCACCGGTTCGCAGACATTGGAATGGTTGGGCAGCTCGGCCCAGAAACTGAAATCGCCACGGACGATGCCCTGGCCTTTCGGACCGCCGACAGTGACCAGCGTCGGGCAATCGGCGACTTCGCTGAGTTTCGGCCGGTTGACCGCGTCGGTCACCACCACTTTCGCGCCGGAGCTGTTCAGGCGATGTTCGAGGGCTTTGGGGCCGAACGCGGTGAACAGCGGTTGATACACCGCGCCGATGCGCCAGGTGGCGAACACGGTGATCAGCAATTCGATGTTACGCGGCAGCAGGCCGGCGACCTTGTCGCCCTTCTGCACGCCTTGGGCGAGAAGGAAATTGGCGAAACGCGCGGCTTTGTCCTGCAGGTCGCTGAAGGTGTACGTCGCACTGGCACCGTCGCGGCCCTCCCAGAACAGCGCAATGCGCCCCGGCAAGGCGTGACGGTCACAACATTCGACGCAGGCGTTGAGCGCCTCGAGCGTGCCGCTGAGCGCGGCGTCCACGGTGTGCTGATAATCAAACTGTGCGGTGGCAGACAAGTAATCGCGCATTGCCAGAATCCCTCTGTTCTTATTAGGTTGGGGAACCGTAAACAACAGAGGAATACTCGCGCCATGCGGGGTGCGGGGCAATGGTCAAAGCCATCAAGATGGATGACTGGTTTGGCCAAGGTTCAGGTCATCCAGCGCCTGAGCGGACGCTTTCGCGAGCAAGCTCGCTCCCACAGAGATGCATTCCAATTTGTGGGAGCGAGCTTGCTCGCGAAGAGGCAAGATCAATCACCGCAATAATCGAATCAGTCTGCTTCGTTGAGAATCAGGCTCCGGTAATGCCCAGGATTGGTCCCCGACCACTTGCGAAACGCCTTGTAGAACGAACTCGCATCGGCAAACCCCAACCGTGCGGCGATCTCGGCAAAACTGATCGAAGGCTCCGCCAGCCAGGTAATCGCCAGTTCCTTGCGCACGCTGTCCTTCAACCCCTGATAAGTCTGCCCTTCTTCGGCCAGACGCCGGCGCAGGGTCGAAGCCGACATGCACAACTGCTGGGCCAGCGCATCGGTTTCCGGCCACTGTTCGGCGGACAACTGACGCAGATCCTGCTTGATCCGGCTCGCAAGGCTTTCCGGGTCGCGGTACTTCACCAGAATGTTGGCCGGCGCATGGGCGAGAAAGCGTTTCAACTCCTCGGCGCTGCGCTTGATCGGCAGATCCAGCACGTCAGCGGCGAAGATCATCCGCGTGCGCGGCCGGGCGAAGCGCAGGTTCTCGGAGAACATCACCCGATAGTCATCGCAGAAATCCGGCGCCGGGCAGCGCAATTCGATGGCCAGGATCGGAATCCGCCGCCCCGCCAGCCAGCATGCCACGCCGTGGACGATCATCCAGTAAGTGAAATAGGTGAAGGCGCGGCGCGGTTCCGGGTCGTCTTCCAGCAGCACGATTTCCGCCAGACTCTGCTGGTGCACGAGTTGCGCCGGCATGCGTTCAAGCATCAACGACAGGAAATTCAGACCACTGCTCAGCCCGGCCGCCAGGTTCGGCTGGGCCATGGCGCTGCGGCAGAGGAATTCCAGGCTGCCGGATTTGAGCTTGCGCGGGTCCATGCCAAAGAACTCGTCATCGCCGCGCCGGGCCAGCAGGCGCCACAACCGCGCGTACTGGCTGGCCGGCACGCGGACGTCATCGGTGACCAGCAGCGCCGGATCGATCCCGACCTTGCTCAAGACCTCTTCCGTGGCCACGCCCGGGGCACAACTTTGCAGCAGTGCTTCGCGCACCAGTTGAATGGCGATGGTGTCTTTTTCCGACATGGAACCCGCGTAATCCTGTTGTTGTTCGAGTGGCGGGCATCTTAGCGCAGCTGGCTGGGCGACGTGGATGTTCAGACTCGTTCAGCTTAGGTTCAGGTTAATGTCAATGGATGCCATGTGAGAATGACTTTCATTATGTTACAACTTGTAACCTCATTTCGTTACACAGTGATCGTCGAATGCTCGTTCCCTTTTTGATCATGTTGCGCGAAGGCATCGAAGCCGCGCTGATCGTTGGCATCATCGCCAGCTACCTGCAACAGACCGGCCGTGGCCAGTGGATGCCGGCGGTGTGGATCGGGGTGTTTCTCGCCGCTGCGCTGGCGTTGCTGGTCGGTGGTGGCCTGGAACTGGTCAGCGCCGAATTCCCGCAAAAACAGCAGGAACTGTTCGAAGGCGTGGTCGGGCTGGTGGCGGTGGGCATTCTCAGCTCGATGGTGTTCTGGATGCGCAAAGTGGCGCGTTCGATCAAGCACTCCCTGCAAGCCTCCCTCGATCATGCGCTGACTGCGTCGAAGCATCAGGTCATCGCGCTGATCGCCATGGTGTTTTTCGCCGTGGCCCGGGAAGGGCTGGAAACAGTGTTCTTTTTGCTCGCCGTGTTCCAGCAGAGCGAAGGCCCGGCCGCGCCGATCGGCGCCCTGCTCGGCCTGATTCTGGCGATCATCGTTGGCTTCCTGATCTACAGCGGCAGCATGCGTTTGAACCTGTCGGCGTTCTTCCGCTGGACCGGGCTGTTCATCCTCGTCGTCGCCGCCGGGATTCTCGCCAACTCGGTGCAGGCCCTGCATGAAGCCGGGGTGTGGAACCACCTGCAAACCGTGCTCTTCGACTTCAGCGCGACGCTGCCGATGGATGGCCCGCTGGGCTCGGTGCTGGCCGGCATGTTCGGTTATCAGGACGCACCGACCGTCAGCACCCTCGGCGCGTACCTGATTTATCTGCTGGTGGCGCTGGTGATGTTTTTCATGCCGGCGCGCAAGCCTGCTGCCCAATCGTCTTCCGTTTCCAACCAATAAGGGCCTTCATGTCAAAGCCTGATATTCCTCAAGCCTCCCCTCCCCGCGCCTTGCGCTGGGCGGTGGCCGGCTCGGTGATCGTGATGATCGCCGCCGGCGGTCTGTTCTACTACGCCTCGAAAATGGCCGCCGCCAAACGTCAGCACAACCGTGACGAAGTGGTGGTGAACATCCATCCGCACAGTTGCGAACCGAACGCCCTGACGGTGCCGGCCGGACGCGCCAGTTTCCGCATCGTCAACCGCTCCGACCGGGCGGTGGAATGGGAAATCCTCGATGGCGTGCTGGTGATCGAAGAGCGCGAGAACATCGCGCCGGGCCTGAGCCAGGTGATCAACGCCAACCTGCAGCCCGGCGACTACGCCATCACCTGCGGTCTGTTGAGCAACCCGCGCGGCACCCTGCACGTGACACCAACCGCCGCTTCGGATGCCGCCGCCAAGGCCAAGCCGTCGATGGTTGCCTTTGTCGGGCCGCTGTCGGAGTTCCGGGTTTATCTAGCCAGCCAGGGCAGCGCGCTGATCAAAGCCGTAACGGCACTGAATCAAGCCATCGACAGCGGCGATCTGGCCCAGGCCCAGGCGTTGTATTTGCCGGCCCGCACCGCGTATCAGCATCTGGCCCCGGCCGCACAACGGCTGGCCGAGCTGGACAACAGCATCAACGCCCGCGCCGATTACTTCGAAAAACGCGAGCAGGATCCGGCCTTCGTCGGTTTCCACCGCCTCGAATTCGCGCTGTTCCAGCAACGCAAACTCGATGGCCTGACGCCAATTGCCCAAGGCTTGCTCGACAACGTCACCACGCTGAAACAACAGCTGCTGGCCCAGTCGCTGCCACCAGAGCAACTGGTGGAAATCGTCGTGCGCAACCTCAACACCCTCGCCGACGTGCGCGCCGCCAGCGGCGAAGAGGAACGCTACAGCCACAGCGATCTCAACGGCTTCGCGGCCAATCAGGAAACCGCGCACAAAGTCGTCGAACTGCTGCGCCCGTTGCTGAGCAAATCCGCCGCCGACCTGCTGCCGAAAATCGACAGCGCGCTGACTGACTTCGACAACACCCTGAACAGCTTCAAGGTCAAGGACGGCTACGCCAGTTACGACACCGTCAACGGTGAGCAACGCAAGCAGATCGCCGACAAGGCCAAGGCCCTGGCCGACGCCCTCGACGCCATTGATCCCGCCCTCGGCCTCTCCGGCCTGTAAGCAGAAGACGAATACCGATGAACGATTCCGAACACTTCAACCTGCAACGTCGCCGCGTACTGATGGGCATGGGCGCCGCCGGTGTCGCACTGGCCGGCACGGCGTTGAGCTGCCCGGCAATGGCCGCCGCGCCTGCGCAAGTCACCGAAGCGCCGAGCAGCGACAAGACCCAGGATCACCACGACTTTCATGGCGTACATCAGAGCGGCATCGTCACCCCGCGCCCGGCGGCCGGCATGCTGGTGTCGTTCGATGTGCTGGCCAGCGACCGTGAAGACCTCGAACGCCTGTTCCGCACCCTCAACGAGCGCATCGCGTTCCTGATGAGGGGCGGCCCGGTGGCGCAGATCGATCCGAAATTGCCGCCGCCGGACTCCGGCATCCTCGGCCCGGTGGTGACGCCGGACAACCTGACCATCACCGTGTCTGTCGGCGAATCATTGTTCGACGAGCGCTTCGGGCTCGCGTCCGCCAAACCCAAGCGTCTGGTGCGCATGGTCGGCTTCCCCAACGATGCGCTGGAAGCCGATTGCTGCCACGGTGACCTGAGCCTGCAGTTCTGCTCCAACACCGCAGACACCAACATCCACGCCCTGCGCGACATCGTGAAAAACCTGCCGGACTTGCTGCTGGTGCGCTGGAAACAGGAAGGCAGCGTGCCGCCGCAAGCCCCGGCCAAACCCGGTGTGCCGGCGCAATCGGCGCGCAACTTTCTGGGTTTCCGCGACGGTTCGGCCAACCCGGATTCCAACGACGGCAAGGCCATGGATCGCATCGTCTGGGTGCAACCGGGCAGTGACGAACCGGCCTGGGCGGCCCACGGCAGTTATCAGGCGGTGCGGATCATCCGCAACTTCGTCGAACGCTGGGACCGCACGCCATTGCAGGAACAGGAAAGCATCATCGGCCGGGTCAAAACCACCGGCGCGCCGATGGGCGCCAGCCATGAGACCGAGGTGCCGGATTACAGCAAGGACCCGGAAGGCAAGCTGACCAAGCTCGACGCACACATCCGCCTGGCCAACCCGCGCACCACAGCGAGTCAGGCCAACCTGATCCTGCGCCGGCCGTTCAACTACTCCAACGGCGTGAACAAGAACGGCCAGCTCGACATGGGCCTGCTGTTCATCTGTTACCAGGCCGACCTGGAAAAAGGCTTCATCACCGTGCAGACCCGCCTCAACGGCGAGCCGCTGGAGGAATACCTCAAGCCGGTCGGCGGCGGTTACTTCTTCACCCTGCCGGGTGTCACGGGCGACAAGGACTTCATCGGTCGCTCGCTGCTCAACGCTACTCAACCAAAAACAACTGCATAGCATTCAACAGGAGCCGCCCCCATGAAAAAGACGCCACTCGCGTTATTGCTGACCCTTGGTTTGCTCAACTCCCCGCTGTCGGCGTTCGCCGCGACTGCGCCACTGGATCTGGTGGGGCCGGTGTCGGACTACAAGATCTACGTCACCGAACAACTGGATGAACTGGCCAGCCACACCCAGCAGTTCACCGACGCGGTGAAAAAAGGCGACCTGGCCACCGCGCAAAAGCTCTACGCGCCGACCCGCGTCTATTACGAGTCGATCGAGCCGATCGCCGAGTTGTTCAGCGACCTCGACGCCTCCATCGACTCCCGCGTCGATGACCACGAGCAAGGCGTGAAAGCCGAAGACTTCACCGGTTTCCACCGCATCGAATACTCGCTGTTCTCGGAAAAGAGCACCAAGGATCTCGACGCCCTGGCCGATGGCCTGAACAAAGACGTGAAAGACCTGCAGACCCGCGTCGCCGGCCTGACCTTCCCGCCGGAAAAAGTCGTCGGCGGCGCCGCTGCGCTGCTTGAAGAAGTCGCCGCGACCAAGATTTCCGGTGAAGAAGACCGCTACAGCCACACCGACCTGTACGACTTCCAGGGCAACATCGACGGCGCGAAGAAAATCGTCGACCTGTTCCGTCCGCAGATCGAGAAACAGGACAAGGCCTTCGTCGCCAAAGTCGACAAGAACTTCGCCACCGTGGACAAGATCCTGGCCAAGTACAAGACCAAGGACGGCGGTTTCGAGACTTACGACAAGGTGAAGGACAACGACCGCAAGGCGCTGGTCGGTCCGGTCAATACCCTGGCCGAAGACCTGTCGACGCTGCGTGGCAAGCTTGGTCTGAACTGAGACTTGTAGCGCCTGCTCTACCCCTTTCGCGAGCAAGCTCGCTCCCACACCAGGTCTTTGTTGAACACAGAAATTGTGCTCAGCGAAGATCCAATGTGGGAGCGAGCTTGCTCGCGAAGGCATTTTTAGCGGCGCTGAAAATTCTGTGCCTTACAGAATCCGGTACAGCAACCGCTCGACCCGCACCCGGCTCACGCGCTTGAGGAACTTGGCCACCCCGGCCGGGTAATCCGGCAAGGCTTCCAGATCCTGGAAACGCGCAATCCGTGTGGTGTGAACGAAGATGTTCTCCAGCTCCACGCGGCGCGGTTCCAGCCACTCGCCTTTCGGGTCATCGATCAGCAAGGCGTTTTCCAGATCGAGACGGAACGCCCGTGGATTGAGGTTGTTGCCGGTCAGCAGCGTGTAGCGCTGGTCGATCCACATGCCCTTGAGGTGATAGCTGTTGTCGCCTTCACGCCACAGGTGCAGGTTCAACTGGCCGCTGTCGATGTTGCGCTGATGACGCTTGGCGAAACGGCGCAGGCTGATCTCGTAGAGATACGGCAGCGCGGCGATCACCTTGAACGGCTCGCTCGGCGGGATGTAGAAGTCGTTGGCCGTCTTGTCGCCGACCACGATGTCGATCTTCACGCCGCGCGCCAGCGCCCGGTTGATCTCGCGGATCACCCCCAGCGGCAGGTTGAAGTACGGCGTGCAGATGGTCAGTTGCTTCTGGGCGCTGGCGATCAGCTCCAGAATCACCCGGTTCAGCGTGTTGTTCTTGCCCACACCGAGTAACGGACTGACCGACAGGCCAATATGCGCCGTGCTGCCCGCGCTGGTGTCGTAGGCCGCATATTTGAGCCGGCTGCGCAGATCGCCGATGTCGTTGCGCAGGCTGCGGGTGGTCGGCAGGTTCGGCAGGTCGAGGCGATGCACCGCCTTCGATTCGATCAGGCCGTGCTTGACCAGATGGTGCATCGAGTCCGCCAGTTCGCGGCTCTGCAACACGTGATAACGGTCGAAGCGATACTTGTCGAACTTGTGCAGGTAGACGTTGTTCAGGCTCGCACCGCTGTAGACCACGCAATCGTCGATCACGAAGCCTTTGAGGTGCAGCACGCCGAACAGCTCGCGGGTCTGCACCGGCACGCCGTAGACCGGCACCACGCTCTGGTGGGTGCGGGTCATTTCCTGATACCACGCCGAGTTGCCCGGCTGTTTGCCAGCGCCGATCAAGCCACGCTGGGCCCGCAGCCAGTCGACGACCACCGCGATTTCAAGCTCGGGACGCTTGAGTTTGGCAGCGTGCAAGGCATCGAGGACTTCCTGGCCGGCTTCATCGTTTTGCAGATAAAGCGCGACGAGGTAGATGCGCTGGGTCGCCTGGGCAATTTTCTCCAGCAGGCAACGACGGAAATCGGCGGCGCCGGGCAGGATCGTCACGGCCTCGGCGGTCAGCGGAAAGCTGCGCAGTTTGGGCAGCAGAGAGCGTTTGAAAAGCAACGGCATAGGGCTCGCAATGGGTCGAATCCGAAGAACCCGAGAGCTTACACCATCAACTCCTTCGGGTCTTGTGAGTGTCTGTAATGACTTCATCGCCAGCCGCCTGATTCCCACGTGAATCACATTTCCAATGTGGGAGCGAGCCTGCTCGCGAAAGCCATTTCAAAATCAGCGCTTGACCAAGGAGAACGATCGTTCTACTGTTCGCCACATGAACGAAATCACAAGCAACGACACGACCCGAGACATCATCCTGGATGTCACCGAAAAGTTGATCTACAAAAGTGGCATCGCTGCCACCGGTATGGATCTTCTGGTGAAAACCGCCGGCGTTTCCAGAAAGAGTATTTACCGCTACTTCGCCAACAAGGAGGAGTTGACCGTCGCCGCCCTGCAACGCCGCGACGTGCGCTGGATGCACTGGTACAGAAGCGCCGTCGATCAGGCCGAAACCCCGGCCGACCGCCTGCTCAATCTGTTTACCGTGCTCAAGGGCTGGTTCGCCTCGGAAGGCTTCCGGGGCTGCGCCTTCATCAATACCAGCGGTGAGACCGGCGATCCCGAGGATCCGGTTCGCCTGGTCGCCAAAGACCACAAACAGAAACTGCTCGACTACCTGTGCGAGCTGTGTACCGAACATGGGGCCGAGGACCCGCAGCTGTTGGCCAAGCAGCTGCTGATCCTGATTGACGGCGCCATTACCGTAGCGCTTGTGATGGGTGATCACAGTGCTGCCGATAATGCGCAATGCATGGCGCGAAAGTTATTGGAGCTGTAACGCCTTAATAAGCCTGACAAGTTGTTCAACTTTAATCAGTGGGGAAACAAATATGTCTACTGCAGCCGAAGTTCGTCCGCCATTGCCACCGTTCAACCGTGAATCGGCCATTGAAAAAGTTCGTCTGGCCGAGGATGGCTGGAACTCCCGCGACCCGCAGCGCGTGTCGCTGGCCTACACCCTGGACACCAAATGGCGCAACCGCGCCGAATTCGCCAACAACCGCGAAGAAGCCAAAGCCTTTCTGACCCGCAAATGGGCCAAGGAACTGGATTACCGCCTGATCAAGGAACTCTGGGCTTACTCCGACACCCGCATCGCCGTGCGCTACGCCTACGAATGGCACGACGACTCGGGTAACTGGTTCCGTTCCTACGGCAACGAGAACTGGGAGTTCGATGACAACGGCCTGATGTTCCAGCGTTACGCCTGCATCAACGACATGCCGATCAAGGAAAGCGAACGCAAGTTCCACTGGCCGCTGGGCCGACGCCCGGATGATCATCCGGGGTTGTCCGAGCTCGGCCTGTAACTGCAAACCCAGCTGTCATCGGCGGGAGCACGGGTGCTCCCGCCGTCATGCTGACCCAACTGCAGTTGGAAATCACATCCGACTGCCTTGCTTATCGCGAACGGTGCTTATGGACTGTCAGTTGTGACAGTAGCGTCTAGGGGATATGCGTCGAATGATATTCACGTAGAGAGGTTGCCCGGTCGAAGCGGACAGCAACTGCCCTTCCTACTGTTTACGTGAGCATCTGACATGACACAAAAAAACCTGATTCGAAATGGTGATTTCAGCACCGGCGACTTCCAGCATTGGATTGCTCGCAACTACGACACCCCCATGTCGGTCGTACTCCATCACTCCAACTATGCCGCGCGCATGGTTGGTGGCAGAAACCAGGGCCAGAATCTGGCCACCGAACGTTTTCGTATTCAGCACGGAGAATTCACGCTCAGCGTCGACGCTGAAGCTCCCAATGCTGTCCCGCTGCAAGACACCACGGCTCGACAATTTCACACCACTGATCGCGATAAAACCTCCAATCCACTGCTCCGCGCGTTTATCACTTGCACGATTTGGGCATACAACCCAGGCACAGGTGAAGACGAAGTCTGGTACAGACTGGAATATGTCGATCCGAAGACAAGAACATTGACCCTCAAAGGCATCATTCGACCCGGCTATGAATGGTTGGATGTTCACTTCGGCATTCCCAATGATCCGTTTGGAAACAAAGGGCCGTATTTCATCAACAAAGTCTGGTTCTGGATTTTGTAGCGACTTGCGCTCGGGCAGCGCTTGATTGATGAGGATCCAAGTCGCGATGAACAAGGGTTACAGCTATGATGACCGCCCGTTCCTGCCCTGCCGAAATAAGCCGATTCCATGCCTTTCGAACTCAGCGTTGACCTCACCACCCTGGCCGTTCTGACCCTTGTCGCTTTCATTGCCGGATTCATCGACGCCATCGCCGGCGGTGGCGGTCTGTTGACCACCCCTGCGTTGCTCACCGCCGGCCTGCCGCCGCACCTGGTGCTCGGCACCAACAAGCTGAGTTCGACCTTCGGTTCGGCCACCGCCAGTTTCACCTTCTACCGACGCAAGCTGTTCCATCCCAAGCAGTGGATGCACGCGATTGTCGGCACTTTGGTCGGTGCGCTGACCGGCGCCATCGTCGCCCATTACCTGCCCGCCGAATGGCTGAACAAAATGCTGCCGGTGATCGTCTTCGCCTGTGGCCTGTACCTGTTGTTTGGTGGCACGCCGAAAGCGCCGCTGGACAGCGACGCGCCGATCAAGAAAAAGTGGCAATCGACCCAGGGCTTCAGCCTCGGTTTCTACGACGGCGTGGCCGGCCCCGGCACTGGCGCGTTCTGGACCGTCAGCAGCCTGCTGCTCTACCCGATCGATCTGGTCAAGGCCAGCGGCGTGGCGCGCAGCATGAACTTCGTCAGCAATATTGCGGCGCTGTCGGTGTTCGTGTTTTCCGGGCAGGTGGACTGGATCATCGGCCTGAGCATGGGCCTGTCGGTGATGGTCGGCGCATTCTTCGGGGCGCGCACCGCGATCAGCGGCGGCGCCAAGTTCATTCGTCCGGTGTTCATCACCGTGGTACTGGGGTTGACCGTGCGCCTAGCCTGGCAGCACTGGTTCAGCGTGGCCTAAGCGCCGCGCCACGTAGACGTCGATCAGGTAACGGGCAATCGATTTGGACGCCGGCAACGGCGGCAGATTGTGCACGTTGAACCACTGGGCGTCTTCGATCTCGTCTTCCTGACAGACAATCTCGCCACCGGCGTATTCGGCATGGAAGCCGAGCATCATCGAGTGCGGAAACGGCCAGCACTGGCTGCCCATGTACTGAATGTTCTTCACCTCGATCTGCACTTCCTCTCGCACTTCGCGGATCAGGCAATCCTCGGCCGACTCACCCGGTTCGGCAAACCCGGCCAGCGTGCTGTAGACCCCGGTGACGAAACGCGGTGAACGCGCCAGCAGCACTTCATCGCCACGGGTCACCAGCACGATCATGCTCGGCGAAATCCGCGGATAGCTGCGCAGATCGCACGGTTGGCAATACATCGCCCGCTCCCGTGGCACCTGGGTCATGGCCTGACCGCAATTGCCGCAGAAACGGTGTTCCCGCGCCCACGTCCCGATCTGCGCCGCATAACCCAGCACTTTGTAGATCGTGTGATCGCCGTCGAGCATGAACGCCCGCAGGCCTTTCCAGTTGCAACCCGGCACCTCGCTGGTGCTGCGCAGTTCCAGCAGATACACCGGTTCACCATCGAGATGACCGATACCGTGCTCGGCAAGGATCGACAAGTCCTGACGCTTGAGCCATTCCCGTGGGAACAGCGCGCCGTTGTCATCGAACAGGAAACCCTCGGGGCTGCGCGCCACGGCCCAGCCGCCGGGTTGATCGGTGTCCAGTACTGCAGTGGTCCAGCGAGGTGTCATGGTTTCTCAATCCAGAAATTCGGGTTTCTGTTTGCTCATATGGGCAGCCATGGCCACGCGCAAATCGTTGGATTGCAGCATGGCGGCGTTCCAGGTGGCAACGTAATCGAGACCATCGTCGATGCGATGGTCACGCATGTAGCTGATCATTTCCTTGGTGCCGGTGATCGCAATCGGCGACTTGCCGGCGATGTCGCGGGCGATGTCCATCACACCTTCGATCAGGCTGTCCTTGTCGCTGTAGACGCGATTGACCAGGCCAATGCTGCGCGCCTCTTCGGCGCCAAAGGTGCGACCGGTGTAAGCCAGCTCACGCAGCATGCCGTCACCCACGATCCGTGGCAACCGTTGCAAGGTGCCGACGTCGGCCGCCATGCCGATGTCGATTTCCTTGATCGAGAATTGTGCGTCTTCGGCGGCGTAGCGCATGTCGCAGGCAGCGATCAGATCGATGGCGCCGCCCAGGCAGTAACCCTGGATCGCCGCGATGACCGGTTTACGGCAATTGTCGACGGCATTGAAGGACGCTTGCAGGGTCAGGATCTTTTTGCGCAGCAGGCGCGCATTGCGGCCGACGTCCTTGCCCAGTTCATTGGCCACACCGGCCAGCATCATCAGATCGATGCCCGAGGAGAAGTGTTTGCCGGCGCCGCTGAGCACCACCACCCGCACTTCGTCGGTGTCGTCGATCCACTGGAACACCTCGACGATTTCGCTCCAGAACGCGGCGTTCATGGAGTTGATCTTTTCCGGACGATTGATCTGCACATGGGCGATGTTGTCGGCCAGTTCGACGCTGAAGGCGGAGTATTGAGTCATGGCAGAAATCCTTTACCGGGCTGAAAATGAGGCCCGAACTATAACAAGGCATCAGCACGGCGGTTCGGCCAAATGCGGGACTCAACAGAGGGACGATGTGACTCATATGGCCCAATCGCCAGCAGGCTGGCTCCCACAGGGGAATGCATTTCAACTGTCGGAGCCAGCCTGCTGGCGATAAGCCGCGCCGCCAATCTAATGTCCCTTTACCGCCACGAATGCTGCGGTTTCGTAAGGCACGGTTATCACGTCCCTGCCCCGCAGCTCCGGATCGGACGCAATCAATGCCCGCAGCTGCTCATCGATCCGTGCCCGTTGTGCATCCGGCAGAGCCGCGATGAAACTGGTGGAGCGCACCCGGTTGAAAATCACATCCTCAGGCGCACCTGTGTGACCGTGGTGAAAGTGTTCTGCCTGTAATGGCCCGAACGCCGGATGCGGGAACACCTTGCGCCACGCACCGGTGTAATAACGCGGGGTGTCGCCCTCCTGCGCATTGACGATCGCGTCGAGTTTCGGCACCCAGCCGACGCTGGTGTCGCGCAGATTCCAGATCAACCCGAGCTTGCCCCCCGGTTTCAGTACTCGGGCGATTTCATCCAGTGCCTCGGTACTGGCAAACCAGTGAAAGGCCTGAGCACAGACCACCGCATCCACCGACGCGTCGGGCAAGGGCAGATCCGTCGCCATCGCACTGACGGCCAGCACCTGTGGCCAACTGGCGGAGAGCTTGTCCAGCATTTGCGCCACCGGCTCCACGGCGATCACCTGTGCCCCGGTCGCCACCAGCCGTCCGGTGAACTTGCCGGTGCCGGCGCCCAGGTCGATAACGGTCTTGTTCGCATCGAGGCCCAGCGTTTCCGTGAGCCAGTCGGTGACGGCCGGTGGGTAGTCCGGTCGACCTTTGACGTAGGTGTCGGCAGCGGTTTTATACCCGGCGGCGGCCGAGTGATGAACCTGATCTTTCATGGCGCAACTCCCAGGGTGGAACGACAGTTCGGCGACAGACGTCACGAGCATAGCGCTCGATTTTGGGCTTTCCTTGAATGGCACCTGACAAAGCAATGAATAAATTTTCACCCTGCGGTGTTCAAAGACAAACGCAACCCACTGTGGAGCCTTGCCCATGACCCTTCGTTCCGTTATGTTCGCCGCCCCGTTGCTGATGGCCGCGGTGCTGTCGAGCCCTCTGGCCCTCGCCCATGGCGATGAAGACGAGCCGGTCCAGAAACCCAACTGCCCGAAAGGCCAGGTATTCGACAGTAAGACACAGAAATGTGTCAGACAGACCAGCAGCCTCGTGCCGGATGCCGACCGTACCGACTACGCCTATCGCCTGGCCAAAGACGGTCGATATGAAGAAGCGCTCGCGCTGCTCGACACGCTCAAAGAGCCGAACACTGCCAAGGCCCTCAACTATCGCGGTTACGCGACGCGCAAACTGGGACGCACCGACGAAGGCATCGGTTATTACCTGCAATCGGTGAAACTCGATCCGCAGTACGCGCAGGTCCGCGAATACCTGGGCGAAGCCTATGTGATCAAGGGTCGCGTCGATCTGGCGCAGGAGCAGTTGCAGCACATCCAGAAGATCTGCGGCACGACCTGCGAGGAATACCGGGACCTGGCCGAAGCCATCAACGATTCATCGAAAACCTGACACGACACGCGGAGGCGAACATTTTCAGCGATCAGGCCTTCAGAGCCGAACTCGGGCAACACCTGGCGCGCCTGTGGCGCTACGGCTTGCTGCTGTCGCGCAACCGGCATGTGGCCGAGGATCTTGTGCAAGCCACCTGCGTGCGGGCGCTCGAACGTTCGGGCCAGTACGTGGCCGGCACGCGCATGGATCGCTGGCTGCTGAGCATTCTGCATTCGATCTGGCTCAACGAAGTGCGCGCCCGTCGCGTGCGCCAGGGCCAGGGCGTGACGGACGCCGAAAGCCAGCTGACGTTCGATGGCGAATACGCCGCGCAGACTCATGTGATGGCAGCGCAGGTGATCCGCCGGGTCGATGCGTTACCCGAAACCCAGCGCGAAACGGTGTATCTCGCCTACGTCGAAGGCCTGTCCTACCGCGAGGTCGCCGAGATCCTGCAAGTGCCGATCGGCACGGTCATGAGCCGGCTGGCCATAGCGCGCTTGAAACTGGCCGAATACCCGCCGCTGCAAGCGGTACCGAACACCCCCGCAGGAGACCGGCAATGAATGCGCCTTCCGACGAGCAACTGGTGGCGTATCTGGACGATGAACTGGACCGCGATCAGCGCGACCAACTCGACAGCCTCATCGCCGACGATCCGCTGCTGAGCCTGCGAGTGCAGTGGCTGAGCCGCAGCAATCTGCCGTTCAAAGCGGCCTACGACGAACTGGCGCAACAGGCACCGCTCGACCGTTTGCAGGCCCGGCTCGATGCCGCGCCATCACCGCAGAAGCCCGGTTTCAGCCGACGCTGGTTCATCGGCGCGGCGGCAGCGGGCGCCGCACTCGCGGGTGTCGCGGCGGACCGCTTGCTCATGGCCTGGCAAATGCAGCAATCGCACAACTGGCGCGAACTGGTGGGCGATTACATGGCGCTATATGTGCCGCAGACCCTCGAACATCTGCCCACCGACGAGGCCTCGCAACTGGCGCAGTTGCGAAACGTCGATGCGCGGCTGGGCGTGAGCCTGTCGCCGGCGAAACTGAAACTGCCCGGCGCGCAGTTCAAACGCGCGCAGTTACTTGAATACGACGGCGTGCCCATCGCCCAGATGACCTGGCTCGACGCCACCCACGGCCCGCTGGCACTGTGCGTCACGCGCACCAACAGCGGCAGCCAACCGCTGGCCCATGAACGCCAGCACGGGATGAACGTGGTGTACTGGACCGAGCGTGAACACGCCTGGATGCTGATCGGCCATCACCCGGCTTCCGAGCTGGAAGACATGGCGAAAATGTTTAAGACCCGGCTGAACGTTTAAAGAATTTTGTCACTATGCTGCTCGAGTGATTTCCCAGGAAGGATGGATTTATGCCGATTTCGCCACGCACAGCCCTGCTGGTCATCGACGTGCAGAACGACTTCATCCCCGGCGGCCAGTTGGCCGTGCCCGAAGGTGACCTGATCGTTCCACTGATCAACCGGCTCGCCGGGCAGTTCAAGCAAGTGGTCATCGCTCAGGACTGGCATCCGGACGGGCATGCTTCGTTTGCGTCCAGCCACCCTGGCCGCCAGCCGTACGACGTGATTCAACTGCCTTATGGCGAGCAGACGCTTTGGCCGGACCATTGCATTCAGGGTTCACGCGGTGCCGAGTTTCACTCGGGGCTCGATCTGCCCCATGCGCAACTGATCATCCGCAAGGGCTGCAACCCGGACATCGACAGCTATTCGGCGTTTCTGGAGGCGGATCGCGTCACCACCACAGGTCTGGCCGGTTACCTGAAGGAGCGCGGGATCGACACGGTGTACATGGTCGGCCTGGCGCTGGATTTTTGCGTGATGTTCTCCGCGCTGGATGCGCGGGCGGCGGGGTTCAACGCGTTTGTGGTGCTGGATGCATGTCGGGCGATTGACTTGAATGGATCGCTGGCGTCGGCGATCGAGCGGATGCAGGTGGCGGGGGTTGGACTGATCCAGTCGACTGAACTGCTCTGATGATGCCCGTTCCCGCCCAGCGCACTGATCGTTAAATGGGGGTTGGCAGCCAAAGCCTGAACCGCGCCCCACCCAACGGCGAACTTTCCACGGTCAACGTCCCGCCCTGCGCTTCCAGCGCACGACGGCTGATCGCCAGCCCGAGACCAAACCCGCCAGTGGCCCGATCGCGGCTGCGATCCAGCCGATAGAACGGTTCGAAAATCCGCTCCCGCTCGTCTTCCGGAATGCCGATGCCGTCGTCATCCACCCAGATCTCACAGCCTTTGGGGCAGACCTGCACACCGATCTGAATGCGTTTTTCACAATAGCGCATGGCGTTGCGCAACAGGTTCTGAATCGCACGGGCCGTCAGACGGGGATCGAGAGTGAAGCGCTCCAGCTGATTGTGCAGCAGCACATCAATGACGATTTCCGGGGATTCGAGTTCTTCGTCGACGCTGCCCAGAATGCTGTCGATGAACTCGTCCAGCGACACTTCGACCTGCTCCGGCAACTTCGCGGGATTCTGCAGGCGACTGTAGGACAGCAACTCCAGCACCAATTCATCGAGTTCACGAATGTGCGCGACCAGCCCTTGCAATCGTTCGCGGCTGGTTTGCGGCAAGTCATCGGACAGCGCCAGCGCCAGGCCGAAGTCCAGGCGGGTCAGCGGCGTGCGCAATTCATGGGACACGGCGTTGAGCAGATCCCGCTGCTGGTTGAGCAGGTTTTCGATGTCGCCAGCCATGGTGTCGAATACGTTGGCCAGACTGCCGATATTCGAACTCGATCCAATCTGCGTGCGCTCGCTCAAATGCCCCTTGCCGAAACGCTCAGCGGTGCCCTTCAGACGCTCCAGATCGCGCCAGTGCGGACGAAACCACAGCAACAGGCACGCCAGCAGACTCGCGCCGATCAGCACGTTGATGCTCCAGTACAACAGATTCACGTCCATCGGATCCGGCGGCACCACCATTTGCACCGCTGTCTGGTCGTCCAGAGGCGTCACCGCCAGGGTACGCCAGCCCCAGTCGCCGATACGCACCACATTTTCGCCACGACGCAGACGCTCTTGCTCGATCGCCGAAAAATCAGCGTCATCGATGCGCGCCAGCACGATGTGCAGCGGCTGGAAGTCCTTGTCCATGGATGCCGCCAGTTCTGGCCACTGATCCTGCGGCACCGCACGAAACTGCTTGGTGATCAGCGATTGCAGTCCACGGGAGTAATCGAGGTTGTAAGTCACAAAACGATCCCTGAACGCCATCACCACCAGATCCGGGACCAGATAGATCGCCGCGCTGTAGGAGACGATCGTCACTAGATACAGGCGAAACAGGATTCTGAACATCGGCTCAGCATTCCCACTCGGAACGGCTGAACAGATAACCCTTGCCCCACACCGTCTTGATCTTGCGCGCCTCGCCGGCGTGGTCGTCGAACTTGCGCCGCAGCTTGGAGATCGCCACGTCCACCGAACGGTCGGTACCGTTGAACTCGATGCCGCGCAGGCGTTGCAGGATCTGGTCGCGGCTCAGCACTTCGCCGGCATGCCGGGCCAGCACCACTAGCAGATTGTATTCGCCGCTGGACAGCTCGACCGGTTGATCGCGCCAGGTCACGGTGCGCTCCGACAGGTCGATGCACAGATTGCCCATCAGGATGCGGTCGTTGGCGGTCATCGGTTCGCCGAGGCTGCTGCGGCGCAACAAAGTACGGACCCGCGCCAGCAGGACTCGCGGCTCGCAAGGTTTGGTGACGTAATCGTCGGCGCCCATTTCCAGGCCCAGCACCTGATCGTGGCTGTCGTCGCGGGCGGTGAGCATCAGAATCGGCAGCGTGGCCGAATCGGCCCGTAACAGCCGACAAACCTGCAAGCCATCCAGGCCTGGCAGCATCAGGTCGAGAATCACCAGGTCCGGCGGATTGAGCCGCGCCCGTTCGCGCACATGGTCGCCACGGCCGATCACACTGACGGAGTAACCGTTACGTTCGAGGTAACTGGAGATCAGTTCGGCGAGAGCGGTGTCGTCTTCGACCAGAAGAATGTTGGGCATTGATGATCCAGATATTGCAGTGGTGTTTGTCAGGACCTCTTCGCGAGCAAGCTCGCTCCCACATTGAATTTGTGTCGTTCACAAAACCTGTGGGAGCGAGCTTGCTCGCGAAAGCGGCTTAACAGTCACGAAATAATTCAAGGCGTGAAGGATATACGCCCTCACTCGTCCCTGAGCAAAACCCTTACACAATTTCACACAGCAGCTACAAAGCTTCACCGCTACCCTCGGCCAGTGTCCGTAGGATGCGGACATCAATATTGGGGGTTGTACATGTCGAAGAATCTGCTGGCCGGGCTCGGTCTGATCGCATTGGCGCTGACGCTGAGTGGGTGTGATAAACCCTCGAACGCCGAAGAACAGGCACCGCCGGCCACCGTACGAGTCGAAACCCTCGAGGCGCGCCCCCTGTCGATCAGCAGCGAACTGAGCGGGCGCATTGCCGCGCCACGGATCGCCGAAGTCCGCGCCCGGGTGGCCGGGGTCGTACTGCAACGTACTTTCCGCGAAGGCAGCGACGTGAAAAAGGGCGACGTGCTGTTTCGCATCGATCCGGCACCGTTCAAGGCTGATCTGGACAGCGCCGAAGCCGCCCTGCGCAAGGCCGAGGCCAATGCGTTCCAGGCGAAGTTGCAGGAACAGCGCTACGCCCAGTTGATCGACGATAAAGCCATCAGCGCTCAGGATTACGACAACGCCCGCGCCAACGCCCGGCAAACCGCCGCCGATGTCGCCGCCAGCAAGGCAGCCGTCGAACGAGCCAGACTCAGCCTTGGTTACGCCACCGTCACCGCGCCGATTTCCGGCCGCGTCGGTCGCGCTCTGGTGACCGAAGGCGCGCTGGTCGGCCAGAACGAAACCACACCCATGGCGCTGATCCAGCAATTGAATCCGATCCACGCCGACGTCACCCAGTCGACCCGCGAACTCAACGAACTGCGTCGGGCCTTCCGTTCCGGGCAGTTGAAACAGGTCGGCCAGGATCAGGTCAAGGCCACACTGATCCAGGATGATGGCAGTGCCTATCCGTTACCCGGCAAATTGCTGTTCAGCGACATCACAGTCGATCCGGGCACCGGCCAGATCATTCTGCGCAGCGAGTTCCCCAACCCGGACCTCGATCTGCTGCCCGGCAGTTTTGTTCGTGTGCGTCTCGAACAAGGCGTGATCCAGCACGGTCTGAGCGTTCCGCAACGCGCCGTACAGCGTGACAGCGCCGGCGTGGCTCAGGTGCTGACCGTCGACGATCAGATGCGCGTCGCCCAGCAGCCGGTTCAGCTTGGCGCGGTGCAGAACGACCGCTGGATCGTCACTGGCGGCCTCAAGCCCGGCGATCGCATCGTCATCGAAGGCCTGCAACACGCCCGTCCGGGTGAAGTGGTGCAGATCGACGACACCCCTCTTCCACTTGCCCAGACCTCTGGTCAGTAAGCAGGACGCTCTTCTATGCCGCAGTTCTTTATCGACCGCCCGGTGTTCGCCTGGGTCGTCGCGTTGTTCATCCTGTTGGCCGGTGCGCTGGCCATCCCGCAATTGCCGGTGGCGCAATACCCCGACGTCGCGCCGCCGCAGATCGAAATCTATGCCGTGTACCCGGGCGCCTCGGCGCAGACCGTCGACGAAAGCGTGGTCAGCCTGATCGAGGAAGAGCTCAACGGCGCCGATCACCTGCTGTATTTCGAATCGCAGAGCAGCCTCGGCAGCGCCACGATCAAGGCCACGTTCCAGCCGGGCACCAACCCGGAACTGGCGCAGGTTGACGTGCAAAACCGCTTGAAAGTGGTCGAGTCGCGCCTGCCGCAAGCGGTCAATCAGCAAGGTTTGCAGGTGGAGAAAGTCTCCGCCGGTTTCCTGTTGCTGATCACCCTGACCTCCAGCGACGGCAAGCTCGACGACGTGGCGCTCAGCGATTACCTGGCGCGTAACGTGATGAACGAGATCAAGCGCATCGACGGCGTCGGCAAGGCGCAGCTGTATGGCGCCGAGCGGGCGATGCGGATCTGGATCGATCCGCAGAAGCTGATCGGTTTCAACCTCACGCCGGCCGACGTCAACGCCGCCATCGTTGCGCAGAACGCTCAGGTTTCCGCAGGCAGCATTGGTGACCTGCCGAGCCCGAACACTCAGGAAATCACCGCGACGATACTGGTCAAGGGACAACTGTCGACGCCGGAAGAGTTCGCCGACATCGTGCTCAAGGCCAATCCGGACGGCTCCACGGTACGCATCAAGGATGTGGCGCGGGTCGAGATCGGCAGCCAGGAATACCAGTTCGGCACGCGTCTGAACGGCAAGCCGTCCACCGCCGTCGGCGTGCAGCTGTCGCCGGGCGCCAACGCCCTCAGCACCGCAACGCTGATCCGGGCGAAGATGGATGAACTGTCGCGCTACTTCCCGGCCGGCGTGGAATACAAGATCCCCTACGATACTTCGCCGTTCGTGAAGGTCTCGATCACCAAAGTGGTCTACACCCTCGGCGAGGCGATGTTGCTGGTGTTCGCGGTGATGTTCCTGTTCCTGCAGAACATCCGCTACACGCTGATCCCGACGCTGGTGGTGCCGGTAGCGCTGATGGGCACCTTCGCGACCATGCTCGCGCTGGGTTTCTCGATCAACGTACTGACGATGTTCGGCATGGTGCTGGCCATCGGCATTCTGGTGGACGACGCCATTGTGGTGGTGGAGAACGTCGAAAGGATCATGGCCACCGAAGGCCTGTCGCCCAAAGAAGCGACGCGCAAGGCGATGAATCAAATCACCGGCGCGATCATCGGCATCACGCTGGTGCTGGTGGCGGTGTTCATTCCGATGGCGTTCATGCAGGGCTCGGTGGGCGTGATTTACCGGCAGTTCTCGCTGTCGATGGCCACCTCGATCCTGTTCTCGGCCTTCCTCGCCCTGACCTTGACCCCGGCGCTGTGCGCAACCTTGCTCAAGCCCATCGCCAAGGGAGAACACCACGAAAAAACCGGATTCTTCGGCTGGTTCAACCGCCGTTTCGAGCGACTGACCGATCGCTATCAAGGTTGGGTCGGTTACGCGCTGAAACGCACCGGGCGCTATCTGCTGATCTATGTTGTGCTGCTGGTGGGTCTGGGTCTGTGCTTCGCGCGCCTGCCTTCCTCGTTTCTGCCAGTCGAAGACCAGGGCTACACCATCACCGACATTCAACTGCCGCCCGGTGCGAGCAAGAACCGCACGGTGCAGGTGGTCGAGCAGATCGAAGCGCACAACGCCGGAGAGCCGGGTGTGGGCGACAGCACCGTGATCCTTGGTTTCAGTTTCTCCGGCAGCGGGCAGAACGCCGCGCTGGCGTTCACCACGCTCAAGGACTGGTCGCAACGTGGCAGCGACGATTCAGCGAGCTCGATTGCCGACCGCGCCAACATAGCCCTGAGCCAGATCAAGGACGCCGTGGCGTTCGCCGTACTGCCGCCGCCCGTGGACGGACTCGGTACGTCCAGCGGTTTCGAGTTCCGCCTGCAGGACCGTGGCGGCCTCGGCCATGCCGCGCTGATGCAGGCGCGAACCGAATTGCTGCATGACGCCGAAGAAAGTCCGATCCTGATGAACGTACGCGAAAGTGCACTGGCCGAAGCACCGCAAGTGCAGCTGGAAGTCGATCGCGAGCAAGCCAACGCACTGGGTGTTTCTTTCGCTGACATCAGCAATGTGTTGTCCACTGCCGTTGGCTCCTCGTACGTCAACGACTTCCCCAATCAGGGGCGGATGCAACGCGTTGTCGTACAGGCCGAAGGCGACCGTCGCAGTCAGGTCGATGACTTGTTGAAAATGCATGTCCGCAACGAGGTCGGGAAGATGGTGCCGTTGTCGGCGTTCGTGCGAGCCACATGGACTCAGGGCCCGGCGCAATTGACCCGCTACAACGGCTACCCGGCCATCGCGATTTCCGGCGAACCGTCGCCCGGACATACCACTGGCGAAGCCATGGCGGAAATCGAACGGCTGGTGGCTCAAGGTCCGAAAGGCCTGGGTCAGGAATGGACCGGTCTGTCGCTGCAGGAACGTTTGTCCGGCAGTCAGGCGCCGATCCTGCTCGGACTGTCGCTGCTGATCGTGTTCCTGTGTCTGGCGGCGTTGTACGAGAGCTGGTCGATTCCGACTTCCGTGCTGCTCGTTGTACCGCTGGGTGTACTCGGCGCGGTGCTGGCAGTGACCTTGCGCGGGATGCCCAACGACGTGTTCTTCAAGGTCGGGCTGATCACCATCATCGGCCTGTCGGCGAAAAACGCGATCCTGATCATCGAGTTTGCCAAGAGCCTGTATGACGAAGGTCATGACCTGATTGATGCCACGTTGCAAGCGGCGCGTCTGCGGTTGCGGCCGATTGTCATGACTTCGCTGGCGTTCATTCTGGGTGTGGTGCCCCTGGCGATTGCCACGGGCGCGAGTTCGGCGAGCCAGCAGGCGATTGGTACCGGGGTGATTGGCGGGATGATTACCGCCACGTTGGCGGTGATCTTTGTACCGGTGTTCTTCGTTGTCGTCATAAAGCTCGTACAACGATTCACCAAGCCCCACTGATCTCAAATGTGGGAGCGAGCTTGCTCGCGAAAGCGTCGACACATTCAAAGTGGGTGTTGGCTGACCGGACGCATTCGCGTGCAAGCTCGCTCCCACAGGGATTTGCAAACATCCAGCGTTATGGTCAGACCTGCCATCGCTGGGCTAAGGTGTTTGAACACCCTGGCCCATCGAGTCCCCATGCGCTTCCTCGCCCGCACCCACCCTCGCCTCTCCGCTGCCGCGTTGGTCGGCCTTGCCGCCGGCCTCCTGGCCCCGGCGGAATCTGTCATCAGCAAAATCCTCATCGGCTGGAACGCCGGGGTCTGGACGTACTTGATCCTGATGCTTTGGCTGACCATCCGCGCCAAAGCGCCGGACGTCAAACGCATTGCCGAAGTCGAGGATGAAAATGCCGGGCTGGTGCTGTTCGTCGTCTGCATCGCCGCTTTGGCCAGCCTGGCGACCATTACCGTCGAGCTGGCTGGCAGCAAGGATCTGGAAGCCACAAGCAAACTCCTGCACTACGGTTTTACTGCATTGACGGTGATCGGCTCATGGCTGCTGATCGGGGTGATCTTCTGCGTCCACTACGCCCGGCTGTTTTACACCTGGGACGGCAAGGAGCCGGCGCTGCGCTTTGCCGAAGGCCTGACCACGCCCAACTATTGGGACTTTCTGTACTTCTCGTTCACCATCGGCGTGGCCGTTCAGACGGCAGATGTCGGCGTGGCAACGCGGGAAATACGCAAGATCGTGCTGGCGCAGTCGTTGATCGGGTTTGTGTTCAATACGGCGATTCTGGGGTTTTCAATCAATATTGCAGCTGGGTTGTTTGGCTGATCAGTGCGTCGGATAAAAAACACATAATCGACGCACTGTAAACTGTCAACTCTGACAGTTTACAGTGCATCCCTTTCGCAGTTTGATAGTTCATCCCGAGGGTAGTCTTTATAAAGCGGGATACTTTGTGATGACTATGGAGATTATTTCGATGAACGCGAAAATGCTCAAAACCCGGCAGGCTGCCCGCGCAGGAATGTGCGAAGGGAAGCTGAACGACACTGAGACGTTCAAGGCAACGTTGGTTGAGCTCACCTCAGAACAATACGAACCGCCACATGGTAAGGCCCTTCAAATGTTTGCCCGTCATCGCGACGTACAGCAGTCTGCTACGAAAGAAATCACTCTTTCTGTCTCCGAAGAAGCGGCTGATGGCGAGTACGAGCTGACTCCCGAACAGACGCAAGTCAGATTGACTTATGTTTTCAATAAAAGTGGCACAGAGGCTTACCTCTACTCACAAGCAAGTGGAAAAGTAGATTTTAAATTCGATTCGATCACCGGCGTCCTAAGCGGCGAATTGAAAGACGCGATTGTTGAATACAGAGAGGGTGAAACACCGGTTTCGCTTAAAATCAATGTGAAATTCGAAGCGATCAACAGACTTGTGAAGTACAGTACCCACCAGCATAAACGCGTCGCATGACTACTCGCATAAAGTAAAAAAGGAAGCCTCATGGCTTCCTTTTTTCTGCAATCATTGTCAGCACTTACCAATCATAACGTCCACCGATAGTCACGCCCAATGGCTGTTCGATATTGCGGCCATTGCTGTAATCAAAATCGGCATGCACATGAAGATTTTTCGTCAGCGTCATGGCAAGGCCCGTAGCCAACTTCAATCGTGACCCCGACAGGTCATTGTTGAAGACATTGTTGTTGACTTCGACCTTATTGTTTTTGGCGAATTCGTGCGCCCAACTGGCGCGCAGATACGGCTGCAGGACTCGACCGCTCTCCAGTTCAATATTACGACCAATCGTTGCGCCTGCCTCGCCGATAAAGGAATGCATACGATCGCCTTCAGCTTGCAAGTCGTTATCGAGGGAAAAGTTTTTACCCTGAACCACGGACGCAGACCATTGGGTGAAAGGCTCGACATACACACCATCGCCAAGCGGTATATGGCGACCTACCTCGATTGATCCACCAATTCCTGTGTTTTCATAGTCACCTTTTGCACGCTTGCCGTCGCTCAGGCTCACTTTCGCCTCGTTACGAAAACGGTTGGCTTTCAAAACACCATCGAAATAAATGCCGGAAACCGCGTCGAGCCAGGTCGCGTAAGTGCCCAGATAGTAACTGTCGATCTTTCCTGAAGTTCCGGCATCAAGATCAAGGAAGGATTTGCTGTAACCAGCCATTGCACCCACCAACCACTGGGAGTCGCCAATTGCAGCATCTGCCCCCAGGGTGAAACCTTGCTGAGTTTGCTTATAACCCACGCCAGAACCATCGGCGACATTGTATCTATTGCCGTAAGTGCGACCCCAGGCGCCGGCACGACCGCCATTGAAACGCAATTCCCCCATACGCGTACGCAAGGGTGCGAGTTCTCCGAGCAGAATTGTCGAGGGGGTATTGAACAAGGCGAGAACTGACCTCGCCCCCGGGCTTACCGTCCGGGTGCTGGGATCAAGGATCCAGTCATTGCCATTTTTTGCCACACCGTAAGAATAAGTACCCAGATCGACATCGCGTTTCATGAAAAACTGCGCGTCGCCTCCAGCGGTCTGGACGACGCGGATAGGTTGCCCAGCCGCCGGATCAACGCCACTGCTCGCAATCAATAACTCGTGCGTCCCACTGGCATTGCCAGTGACGTTCAACAAATCGGTCTGCCCGGTGGCGAAATCAGTGCCCATCACAAACCGACCGTTACCGGATAGCGAGCCCACGTTCAACTGGTAGAACGCATCGTTGCCGCCGAACACCACCGAGCCACCGTTGTTAAGCGTCAATTGTTCAATGCTGCCATTGCCGACCATGACCCAACTCGACGTGTCATTGACGGTAGCGCTGGCGACGTTTTCCAAATGACCTGTCAAGGTGGAATTGTTCTGAAGTGTCAAATGTGTCGTGCTGCCCTGCTCCGAGACAATGTTGCCTGCCAGTTGGCTGTCGTTGACCAATAGTGAAGTATTCGCTCCGCCCTTTACGTCAAGCAATGTGCCGTTGCCCGCGAGTAAGCGAGCCCGGGTAAGTGAAACGGTGGCTGTCGAGTCTGACGCATTGGCAAAGTCAACCAAAATGGCCGATCCGGTTTGCCCCTGGACGGTAGTGTTTTCAATATTCAGGACCGCGGGTCGGACTTCGTTGGGATCCAGATCGATCACGACACCTTCCTGCCCGCCCACTATCGTGCTACCCGTCGCAGATGCCTGGCCGCTGCGCAATCGAAGCCCGTAACTGGTGGCTCCAGTGCCGATCAGTGTCGAGTCGACCAGATCAAGGGTACTGAAAGCACTCACCAGCGCTCCGCCCAGAGCACCGCTGATCGTGCTGTTGTTGGCAACGGTGACGTGAGAGCCAATCTGCGTAGTAAGGTCACGAATCGCTTGAAGCCCAATGCGATTGCCAGTGATCGTGCTGTTATCGATCGTGGCGTCACTGTTGCTCAGAAGAACAGCGGCCAGTCCGCGCGTACCGACAACGGTTGCGCCGTTCAGATTGACCTTGGAATCGTTTCGCGCAGATATCTGTTGGGTTGTACTGCCAGCGTTGACGTTGAGGATAGAACTGTCAGAGGTGATCTGAAGCGTCTGCGCACCATTGACCGTTAACCTGGCGCCCTGGCTGAGATCCCAGGATTCCGGGGTACCACCGCTTACGGTTTCATCCCTACCGACAACCGGGGCTGCGGACACCGATGAAATACACACGGAAAACAGCGATGTACTTAAAACGGTTCTGAAGAACGGATTTTTTGAGTTGGTTGCCACTTTCTTCCACATAATTGTCACCTGCAGGATTAACGCTAGTGGCCTTCCTTAAAGGCGGCCGACCAATCGCGGGCTGGCAAACTATCCGGATTATTCAAATATTTATGTAGGATTAATCTCTATTTACCGAGGAATATTCATCAAGACTTTCTCGGAAGGACGAAAAACAAAGCGGCGAGTTTTTTATCCTCGCCGCCCGTAGTCGTGATCGCTAAGGGGTCGGTACAAACTCTTCGCAGAACCGCCCTTCGCTGTCATCCAGATCCAGCTCTCGGATGGCCACTGCTGAATCAGGTGTAAGGTTTTGGCCTGGCCCACCTCGCGAAATTACATACCAGACATGGCCCAATGCCTGGTGAGCAGGTTTGAAATCCTCTTCATAATCGCCAATTCCGATAACAATCCCATCAGTGGGAAAAGTACCTGATATCTGAAATGTGGCTTCAGCATCTGTACCGGGAATGGGTGTTGACGCATCATCTTTTGGATAGGCGATATATTTCAACGTAATTTCTTCGCCATTCACGGTGAATGCGTTCGGCAATACACGCACCAGCAAGTTTCGCCGTGGGGTGCCATCGCCAGGGTTTGTAGCAGTAGGGAAGTTCAGAGTCGGACATCCGATTCTTCGGACCGGGCCTGCAAGATGGAGTATCTCCGGCGCGTCCATTTGAATCGGAAAGGGTTCTACAGGAATATCCTGATTTCCGGACTTGTTTCTATTGGTACCGCCGGGCACATAGAGTTCACAGCGTAGAACGTGTGTCGATCCACCGCCTAGTGCCTCCACCACCGACCACGGCAGTTTTTCGGAAATGGTTGTACCTGCCTGCCCGGCAGTCAGGGGTACGGTAGCGAACGTTTCAATGCCAAAAATAAAATCAAGCAACCAACCCTCTTCTGTCGGTGGAGTCGCCGGCATCGCCAAACTGGCCTGTATGCCATCATCACCATAATCGGACTCCAGGATTTCGTTGTCACTGCCCGCCGTCGTTCTCAGACTTGGGGCTGGCAGGGTTCCACCGACAAATGATATATCAATATCAATATCCACCTTGTCGGTTGCCAGCTCCTTGAGACCGCGAAACATCTTGAAGGCCACCGTACGCTGAACGATACCGTCTGTGTTTCCATATATCTGCTCTACCAACGCACGCGGTGCATAAAACTTAAGTTCGGTCGCAGCTCCGATTCTCTGTTCAGTTCCGACTTGTTCGTTGTGCAGAGTAACGACGATCGTGTCTGCTGGAGAATTCGGAGTTGGGACTTCAACTACAATCTCGACACCTCTCGCATCAAAAAGCATGTCTTCACGGTCAATCAGGTTATCGCCATTGTCACCATTGGCCAACGTAACAATTGGCGGCTTAACCGTACCAGGATCAGGATCAGGTTTGTGTACCACGTTGCGTTGGCTGAAATTCGAAGTGCGCGCCACATTACCTGCCGCATCGGTATTTACGTAGATCAGGCGATTGGGACCATCACCCGCATTTATGAAAACAGCGGCGGGAATCTCGGCATCCTGATTGGCAGACAAAGATCCGACAAGAACGGGCGTGTCGCGCCCAGGATCGGGAGATGGTCCAAAGAACCAGGCAAAAACATCATTGGCCATGTAATTAGCCGCGATAAACGGCTTGACGACAATGCCGGACTTGCCTTCGAGATATGCCTCATCAATTGGGTCCAAGGGGCCCAGATCGGCAGGCCAGGTAGGTGCGCCTGGTGTACGGTCAGATGGCGGAGTCTTGACAACGTTGTAACGCGTCCGGTCAATGGCAAAGGAGCTCTCGAGTGACGCAACATCGTTTGTACCGCCCGCATAAAAAATGTAGCGAAAGAACCATTCCGTCGGCTCTTCAGGAGTGGGGTCTTCTTTCAGAAAAGATTGCGCAATTTTAAAGGGTTGAGTCCAGTCTCTATCCGCTACCGGTCCCAATTCCAAAAACTGACCAGGAAGAATATCGATCCAGGTAGTGGTGTCTTTTTTACGAATCTGCGGTTGAATTGCGTCGTCCTCATCCTCAAGCAAAGGCTTTCTGATCAGATAATCCAGTTCCTTGTCAAGATGCACGATAGGAATTCGCTTATCACCCGGAATAGTCTGCGCGGGAAAAGTAGGCGCTGGGGGGGGATCAGCCAGTACGCCATCTGCCCTATTGGTTTTTGATTGAAGTACCGCTTTCCTCGACAACTTGGCTTTCTCAATTATCGCGTTCATGATTGCCTCGCTCCATCAAAGTAAATAGCGCAACAATAAACAAGCATTCACCATCACGCCCTTGCCCAAAATGAAATCAATATCCATCAACCAGGCATTCAGAGTAATTCATTACTCACTTTCTTTGTTTGCCCTCACCCTTCCCTTTGGAAGGACGCCTGATCGGGCCGCAAAAACCGACACCCGGTATCACTCGATCAATTTTCAGAACTGCAAGTTTTGAAATACCCACTAGCTTTTTACCGCGAAAAACCCGGTAGACAATTGTCGCGGAACACTCATCATCCATTGGTTTTATATGGGGTTCGTAGGGCAAAACCGTCAGGCCGTATCCACTTTCGATATCTTCCGCAGACAAGCTTTTGCGCACATCTTTCCAGCGAGCTCGAACAAACTCGACACCGCTACCGTTCAATGAACGGTAGCCTCTCCAGAGCGTTTCACAGCGATCGCCGACTTTGAATTCTTTCAATGGTGGAATATCAACCCGAATACCTTCCCAAATGGGCGGATCGGTATCACATCTAACATAGCCCCACTTGGTTGCATCACGAAAATCGGCCTCATCAAGTTCATCGGCAATAGGGGTGTGATCGATTGTCAAATTGCGGGGATCTGAAAAGGACGGGTGGTCCGCAGTATCATAAACTTCATACCATAGCTGGCCGACGCCATCATTTAACAAATGCTCTGGACCAATATGAATGACAAACTCTGGCCGTATATCCGCTGGAAGATACTCATTTATGATTTCTACAGGTGCCTGCCCAACTTTTTCAAAATGGACAATGAGTTTGTCTCGTTCCCCTGGCTGCGTGGCATAGGAAGGCCAAAGTGGGACCTCCACATCAATGCCTTTGGGAAGCAACTCATAGGGAATATGTCCCTCTGGATCCAGTGAATGATCCAGTACCCCGATAACTTGAGGTGGCTTGAAATTCAGCGGCCCACTGGATGACATTTGAACACCCCTTTCAGTCTGAAATTCTGCTCTCTGGCGCTTGTTGTTGCTGAACAGATTAAGGGCGCTTTCAGTGCTTTGAGCTACTGTCAGATCTGACAGGTATTTCTACCGCCTATCGGATATGTCTGACTTTACCCCCGTAATCAAAGCCATCTTCACTTGACGTGAACGGGGCGCCTGGTGTCTCCTGAAACCGGTTTCAGACAATAAGAAGACCCACTGTGAATGATTTCTCCGCCGCCCAGCGCAGCCGCGTGACCATGCTCGACGTCGCCGAACACGCTGGCGTGTCCAAGGCCAGCGTCTCGCGCTTCATTGGTGACGACCGCGCCCTGCTCTCCGATGCCATCGCCCAGCGCATCGAGCAGGCAATTGCCGAACTCGGCTATCGCCCCAATCAAATGGCCCGCGGCCTGAAACGCGGCCGCACGCGCCTGATCGGCATGCTGGTGGCCGATATCCGCAACCCTTATTCGATTGCCGTGATGCACGGCGTGGAAACCGCCTGCCGCCGGCACGGTTACAGCCTGGTGGTGTGCAACACCGACCGCGATGACGAGCAGGAACGCCAGCACCTGGCGCTGTTGCGCTCGTACAACATCGAAGGGCTGATCGTGAATACCCTGGGCCATCATCGGGATGAACTGGATGAGTTGAAGCGGGAAATGCCGATGGTGCTGGTGGATCGCAAGGTCGAGGGGCTAGACAGCGACATGGTCGGACTGGACAACCCGCAAGCCATCGAGATGGCGCTGGAACATCTTCAGCAACGCGGCTATCGCGATGTGTTGCTGGTGACTGAACCCTACGACGGCACCAGTTCACGGATAGAGCGGGTCAGTAGTTTTCAGCAGCAGATTGGCCAACGCGAAGACATGCATGGCGCAGTGCTGGAAACCGGTTCGAGTCTTGCGAATGATCTTCAAACCTTTTTGAACACACCTGATAACGGCCCGAAAGCCCTGTTCTGCGCCAATGGCGTGGCGGCGCTCGCCTGCACCCTGGCTTTACGCGAGATTGGCTGCCGGTTGTTCGAGGATGTCGGGCTGATCGCGCTGGACGATCTGGACTGGTATCCGTTGGTGGGCAGCGGGATTACTGCCCTCGCCCAGCCTACAGAGGAGATTGGTGCGCGGGCGTTTGAGTGTTTGCTCAAGCGTTTGCGTGGGGATGATGAGGCGGCGCGGACGCTGGATTTTGCGCCGGTGCTTATTGAGCGCTGTTCGACCCGTGGATTTTGTGGTGACTGATGTGGCCTCTTCGCGGGCAAGCCCGCTCCCACAGGTCCAATGTCATACACAGTCTCTGTGTTCGCCACAAACAGTGTGGGAGCTGCGGTGCGACTATTCGACTTGCCCGCGAAGGGGCCCGAAAGAGCACTGCACAACTTGCTGATTTTTTTTGAGCAAAAATGAAACCGGTTTCAGAGGTAGATAACAATGAATAAACCTGCCGTTTCCATCAGCCTGTCCAGCTACGGCGCCGACCTCGTCCGGCGTCATGGTCAGGCTTCGTTCATCGAAGTGCTGGCCGCTGCCGGCGCCAATCGCATCGAATGGCGCGAAGAGCTGCTCACCAACGAAGTCCCTGAACAGCTCGCCGCAGCTACACAGGCTGAAGGCCTGCAAAGCATCTACTCCTCGCCCATCGAACTGTGGCTGGCCGGCCAGTCGCGGCCCAATCCCGAACTCATCACCGCGCTGCAAAACGCCGAAGCGTTTGGCTCGAAGTGGCTAAAGGTTTCCCTTGGTTTTTTCACCGACAACAACGATCTGCAGACGCTGGCGCAGATCCTTGCGCAAAGCCCGGTGCAACTGCTGGTGGAAAACGACCAGACCCTGCACGGTGGCCGCATCGAACCGTTTCAGCGGTTCTTCACTGCCGTCGAGCAGCACAACCTGCCGATCAAGATGACCTTCGACATTGGCAACTGGCAGTGGCAAGACCAGTCCGCCACCAGCGCCGCACGCTTGTTGGGCCGGCATGTCGGCTACGTGCATTGCAAAGCCGTGGCCCGCCGCGCCGACGGCAAACTGGTGGCCGTGCCGCCGGCCGCCACTGACCTGCATTTGTGGGAACAACTGCTGCGGCACATGGCCCAAGGGGTCATGCGCGCCGCCGAATACCCGTTGCACGGCGATGACCTGGTGCAGCTGACCACCGAACACGTTGCCGCCCTCGCCCGCCTCGGCCAATCCCGTCTGGAGCCTGCTCATGTCTGAGATCGATATTCTATCGTTCGGCGAAACCATGGCCATGTTTGTCGCCGAACAGAGCGGTGATCTGGCGACGGTCGAGCAGTTCCACAAACGTATTGCCGGGGCCGACAGCAACGTGGCCATCGGACTTTCCCGGCTCGGTTTCAAGGTGGCATGGCTGAGCCGTGTCGGTGCCGATTCACTGGGACGATTTGTCGTCGAAACCCTGGCTCGCGAGGGGCTCGACTGCAGCCATGTCGAAGTCGACAACGCTCACCCGACCGGTTTCCAGCTCAAATCACGCAACGATGACGGCAGCGATCCGACGGTTGAGTATTTCCGTCGTGGCTCGGCGGCCAGTCATCTGTCGCCGCAGTCGATCACCCCGACACTGCTCGGCGCCCGGCATCTGCACGCCACCGGCATTCCGCCGGCGCTGTCGGCGTCAGCACGGGAAATGTCCCGTGAGCTGATGACCCGCATGCGCAACGCCGGGCGCAGTGTGTCGTTCGACCCGAACCTGCGCCCGAGCCTGTGGGCCAGCGAGCAGGAGATGATCCGCGAGATCAACCGGCTAGCCGCCCTCGCCCATTGGGTGCTGCCGGGGTTGAGTGAAGGTCGGCTGCTGACCGGATTTGATGATCCGGCGGACATCGCGGCGTTTTATCTCGATCAGGGCGCCGAAGCCGTGGCGATCAAGCTCGGGCCGCAGGGTGCGTATTACCGCACGCATCTGGATCAGGGATTTGTCGCCGGGGTGCCGGTAGAAACCGTGGTCGACACGGTCGGTGCCGGGGATGGTTTTGCGGTGGGGATGATCAGTGCCCTGCTGGAGCACTTGAGTTTTCCCGAGGCGGTCAGACGCGCCAACTGGATTGGCAGCCGGGCGGTGCAGAGCCGTGGCGACATGGAAGGACTGCCGACCCGATCCGAACTCTCGGCTGCCTTCGAGGCTGCCTTCGAGGCTGCCTTCGAGGCTGCCTTCGAGGCTGCCTTCGCGAGCAAGCTCGCTCCCACAAGTCTTGTGTACGCCACGGACACTGTGGGAGCGAGCTTGCTCGCGAAGGGGGCGTAACAGACGCAACAATTTTTGAACCTGCTGCGACAAAAACAACAAGCTCAGGAGCAAGACCATGAAAACCGCAACCCTCGCCACCCGCCGTTGGTGGTACATCATGCCGATCGTGTTCATCACCTACAGCCTGGCGTACCTCGACCGCGCCAATTACGGCTTCGCCGCTGCCTCCGGGATGGCCGCCGACCTGATGATCACGCCGGGCCTGTCCTCGCTGCTCGGCGCGCTGTTCTTCCTCGGTTACTTTTTCTTCCAGGTGCCCGGTGCGATCTACGCGCAAAAGCACAGCGTCAAGAAGTTGATCTTCGTCAGCCTGATCCTCTGGGGCGGGCTCGCCACGCTGACCGGTGTGGTCTCCAACGCCTATTGGCTGATCGTCATCCGCTTCATGCTCGGCGTGGTCGAAGCGGCGGTAATGCCGGCGATGCTGGTCTATCTCTGTCACTGGTTCACCCGTGCCGAACGCTCGCGGGCCAACACCTTCCTGATCCTCGGCAACCCGGTGACCATGCTGTGGATGTCGGTGGTTTCGGGGTATCTGGTGCAGCATTTCAGCTGGCGCTGGATGTTCATCATCGAAGGTCTGCCGGCGGTGCTTTGGGCATTTATCTGGTGGAAGCTGGCCGATGATCGCCCGGCCCAGGCCAAGTGGCTCAACGACCAGGAAAAGCACGATCTGGAAAGCGCGCTCGCCGCCGAACAGGTCGGCATCAAAGCGGTGAAGAATTACGCCGAAGCCTTCCGTTCGCCGAAGGTGATCATTCTGGCCCTGCAATTTTTCTGCTGGAGCATCGGCGTCTACGGTTTCGTGTTGTGGCTGCCATCGATCCTCAAGGCTGGCGCACAGATGGACATGATCGAAGCCGGTTGGCTGTCCGCCCTGCCGTATCTGGCCGCGGTGATCGGTATGCTGCTGGTGTCCTGGGGCTCGGACAAACTGCAAAAACGCAAACGCTTCGTCTGGCCGCCGCTGCTGATTGCTTCGGTAGCGTTCTACGGCTCCTACGCTCTGGGCGCCGAGCATTTCTGGTGGTCGTACACGCTGCTGGTGATTGCCGGCGCCTGCATGTACGCGCCGTACGGGCCGTTCTTTGCCATTGTCCCGGAGATTCTGCCGGCCAACGTTGCCGGTGGCGCCATGGCGCTGATCAACAGCATGGGTGCTCTCGGTTCGTTCGGCGGCTCGTACCTGGTCGGTTACCTCAACAGCTCCACCGGTTCGCCCGGCGCTTCGTATTTGTTGATGAGCGGCGCGCTGATGCTCTCGGTGGTACTGACGATTTTTCTCAAGCCCGGCGCCAGCGACCGGGTGACGACAAAGCGCGTCGCACCGCGTCCGCTGCCGGCCCATTCCTGAATTGATAGAGAGATGACTGTGATGAAAAAGCAGGTTGTGCTGTACAAGAAACTGTCGCCGGCGCTGATGGCGCGCCTTGAGGAACAGGTCGATGTCACGCTGATCGACAGCCTCGACGCCGACGGCCTGATGAAACTGCGCGACGCCTTGCCCGGCGCCCACGGCTTACTCGGTGCGAGCCTGAAACTGGACGCGGCGCTGCTCGATCTGGCGCCGAAGCTCGAAGCGATTTCCAGCGTCTCGGTGGGCGTCGACAACTACGACATCGACTACCTGACCCGCCGCAACATCCTGCTGACCAACACCCCGGACGTGCTCACCGAAACCACCGCCGACACCGGTTTCGCACTGGTTCTGGCCACCGCCCGGCGTGTGGTGGAACTGGCGAACATGGTGCGCGGCGGTCACTGGCATCGCAGCATCGGCCCGGCGCATTTCGGTACCGATGTGCACGGCAAGACGCTGGGCATCATCGGCATGGGTCGGATCGGCGAGGCATTGGCGCAGCGCGGGCATTTCGGGTTCGGGATGCCGGTGATCTATCACAGCCAGTCGCGCAAACCGGAAGTTGAAGAACGTTTCGATGCGCAGTACCGCAGCCTTGAAGCGTTGTTGCAGCAGGCGGATTTCATCTGCCTGACGTTGCCGCTGACGGCGCAGACTGAAGGTTTGATTGGCGCCGAGCAGTTTGCGTTGATGCGACCGGAAAGCATCTTCATCAACATCTCACGGGGCAAAGTTGTGGATGAGGCGGCGATGATCGACGCCTTGCGGCATAACCGGATTCGCGCGGCGGGGCTGGATGTGTTCGAGCGCGAACCGTTGAATCATGACTCGCCGTTGTTGCAGTTGAACAACGTCGTGGCAACGCCGCACATGGGTTCGGCAACCCATGAAACGCGCGAGGCGATGGCGCGGTGTGCGGTGGAGAATCTGTTGGCCGCGTTGGGTGGGGAGAAGCCGATGAATCTGGTGAATTCATCAGCTTGGCAAGGCTGAAATCTTCAGCGCCTGTCAGGCCGTCTTCGCGGGCAAGCCCGCTCCCACAGGTCTTGTGTACACCGCAGTACACTGTGGGAGCGAGCTTGCTCGCGAAGAGGCCGGTGCTGGCAACACAGAACTTTCAGGCGCTACGCACCTGGAGAAGCTGCGCAGCGCACAGGGCAATCCGCGAACACGCATCCGCCAGCTTCACCCGATCCACCACCAGCCCGATGCGAATATGCCCCGCCGCACTCGGCCCGAATGCCTCCCCCGCCAGCACCGAAACCCCATACCCTTCCAGTAACCGCTCGGCAAAGTCCTGCGCCCCAATCCCGGTCTGACGCACATCGACCATCACGAACATCCCGCCATCCGGCTTGATCGGGTACAACCCCGGGCAGCCGCGCAAGCGCTCGCACACCAGATCCCGACGCAACCGGTATTCCTCGCGCATCTGCGTCACTTCCGGCAGATCTTTTTCCAGCGCTATCTGCGCCGCTTTCTGCACAAAATCCGGCAGACCGAACAGCATGCTCAGCGACAGATTCACCAGATGTTCGGCCAACGGTTTTGGCCCGATCATCCAGCCGATGCGCCAACCGGTCATGGCATGGGATTTGGACAGGCTGTTGATGGTCGCGGTGCGCTCGGCCATGCCCGGCAGGCTCGCCGGGCTGACGTGCTCGCCTTCGTATAACAATTCGCTGTAGACCTCATCGCTGATCAGCCACAGGTCATGACGAATGCACAGTGCCGCCAATTCCTGCCAGATCAGCAGCGGCAGACTGGCACCCGAGGGATTGTTGGGACTGTTGAGCAGCATGGCCCGAGTCTTCGGGGTGATCCGCGCTGCGACATCCACCGGATCGACGCGAAAGCCGTTTTCCGGGCGTACCGGCACCGGCACCACGGTTGCGCCACAGGCACCGAACACACCTTCATAAGTCACGTACATCGGTTCGGCGACGATCACCTCATCGCCCGGATCCAGCAGACATTGCGCCACTGAATACACCGCGCATTGCGCGCCGGGCAGCACGATCACATGATCCGCCTCGACCTCCTGGCCACTGCGCCGCCGATGCCGTTCGGCGATGCGCTTGCGCAACTCCAGCCGGCCACGCACTTCGGAATAATGAGTATCGCCCGCCAACAGGCTGTCGATGGCGCCGTGGATGATCGGCAGCGGCGTATCGAAATCCGGATCACCCACGGACAGCAGCAACACATCAATCCCTTCGGCGCGTAACTCCAGCGCTCGGTCGTGAATCCGCCAGGCCGCTGCTCCCTCCCCGGCGATTCGTTGGGTCAAGGCTGAATAGCGCATGCACGTCTCCTGTTCGCGCAATCTCTCCAGACTTCACCCTATCTCAAATCACAAAACGCGCCACCATGGCGTTCAAATCCACTGCCAGACGCGACAGTTCGTGGGTCGCTGCGCTGGTTTGATTCGCACCGGCAGCCGATTGCGTGGCCAGGTCACGGATATTCACCAGGTTGCGGTCAACCTCGCGGGACACCTGCGCCTGCTCTTCAGAAGCGCTAGCGATCACCAGGTTGCGCTCGTTGATCTGGTGAATCGATTGAGTAATCTGCTCCAGTGCGATGCCGGCGGCACGGGCCATTTCCAGCGTGGACTGAGTGCGCTGGTTGCTCTGCTGCATTGACTCGACTGCTTCGCCGGTGCCGTTCTGAATGCCGGCGACCATTTTTTCGATTTCCTGGGTCGATTGCGCCGTGCGATGGGCCAAGGCGCGAACCTCGTCCGCTACTACGGCGAAACCGCGCCCCGCTTCACCAGCACGAGCCGCTTCAATCGCGGCGTTGAGCGCCAGCAGGTTGGTCTGCTCGGCGATGGCACGAATTACGTCCAGCACCTTGCCGATGTCGCGGCCCTGAGCGGCCAGGCCTTCGATCATTTGCGCGGTGTTCTGCACGTCGTGGGTCATGGTCTGGATCGCGTCGACGGTTTTCACAACCTGGTCGCGACCTTCGCGGGCGGCGTGGGTCGACTGGTTCGAGGCTTCGGAGGTCGACACCGCGTTGCGCGCGACCTCTTCCACCGCGGCGGTCATTTCATTGACGGCGGTGGCGGCCTGTTCGATTTCGTCGTTCTGCTGTTGCAGGCCACGGGACGCTTCTTCGGTCACCGCGCTGAGTTCTTCGGCGGCGGCGCCCAGTTGCGTGGCGGAACCGGCGATCTGTTCGATGGTCTTGCGCAGGTTGGTCTGCATCGCCGCCAACGCTTCAAGCAGGCGTGCCGGTTCGTCCTTGCCGTCGACTTCGATGGCTTTGGTCAGGTTGCCGCCGGCGATGGTTTGCGCAGCAGCGACGGCGCGGTTCAGCGGGGTGACGATGCTGCGGGTCAGCAGCCAGGCCAGCAGCACGGTCAGCAACGCAGCCATCACGGCCACCACGATGATCCCGGTGATCGCGCCGCTGTACTGGTCACCGGCCTGGGACGACGCGGTTTTCGCATCGGCCGAGTTGATCGCAATCAGTTGGTTGAGTTGTTCGCCCATTTTGTCGGTGCCGTCCTTGATCTTCGTGTTGATCAGGGTACGCATCTCATCGACTTTGTCCTGACGCGACAGGTCCATCATCTGGTTCTGCGCTTGCAGGTAGTTGTCGAGGGTCGTTGCGAAGGTCTGATACAGCGCGCGCTCTTCCGAACCGGCCGGCAGTGCCGCGTAACTGGCCTGGGCGGCGCGTACCTTGTCCACCAGCACGCCGATGCGGGTCTGGGCTTCCTGCAAACCGGCCGGGTCGCGGTTGACCAGAATGCGGAACGAGAGGATGCGCAGGCGCAGGACGTTTTCCGTCACTACGGCGAGTTGAGTGACGCTGGGCAGTTGCGTCGACTCCATCTCGAGGGACGCCTGACGGATGATCGACATGCGATTGACGGCGAACACGCCGAGCACGATCACCAGCAAGGCAATAAAGGCAAAACCGAGGAAGGCACGGGGCGCGATATTCAGATTACGCAAGGACATAGGAGGACTCTCGGATGATTGAAACGACGAGCGTCCTTGCGCTGATCACTGGCCCGGGGCGGGCTTCAGTCCGGCGTCACTGTTTTTGGAATGTCTTGTGCGCGCCTGACTTCTGTATCGGCCAGGCTTGAGGAAGTTTGCGGGTAAAGATGAAATATTTTTCAAAGTGTTGCGGGTGTTTCACGAATGAAACACCCGCTGTTTTACATGATGGGTGACAGGTCAGGCCGGGGTTGCCATCCGCCAGACGCGAGCGATGTCTGTCGCGCGTTCGCGTAAAAGACGCGGTGCTTCGGCGCAAGCCTGTTCGAGGCTCATCGGGCCACTGGTGACCGCGAATGCTGCGTCGATGCCGTGTTCGTAGAGTTCCTGATAGCCTTCGCCCAAGGTGCCGGCGATAACGATTACCGGCACACCCTGCTGCTTGGCGATCCGCGCTACACCGAACGGCGTCTTGCCGCGCAAGGTCTGGGCATCGAAGCGCCCTTCGCCGGTGATGACCAAGTCTGCATCTTTCACTGCGTCGGCCAATCCGACCAGTTCCGCGACCACTTCAACACCGGCCTGGAACCGTGCGCCGAGAAACGCCTTGGCGGCAAAACCCAGTCCGCCTGCCGCACCGCTGCCCGGTTCATCGCGTAGGTCCTTGCCCAACGCCTGCGCGCAAAGTTCGGCAAAGTGACCGAGGGCCTGATCCAGTTGTTGCACTTGCACAGGAGATGCGCCCTTCTGCGGGCCGAAAATCGCCGAGGCGCCGTGGGGGCCGCACAGCGGGTTGTTGACGTCGGCGGCGATGTCGAAGCGGACTTGCGCCAGACGCGGGTCTAGTTCGTCGAGATCCAGTTTTGCGAGTTGCGCCAACGCCAATCCCCCCGACACCAGCGATTGCCCTTGGGCATCCAGCAGCTTCACGCCCAGCGCCTGCATCGCGCCGGCGCCGCCGTCGTTGGTGGCGCTGCCGCCGATGGCAAGGATCACTCGTTGCGCGCCAGCGTCCAGCGCGGCGCGGATCAGTTCACCGGTGCCGAACGTGCTGCTGATGCACGCATCACGCTGCCCCGGTGGCACCAGTTGCAGACCGCTGGCCTCGGCCATTTCGATGATCGCGGTGTGGTTGTGCGGCAACCAGCCCCACGCGGCTTCGACCGCTGCACCCAGCGGTCCACGCACACGGGTGCGGCGCAGTTCGCCTTCGCACGCGGCGAGAATCGACTCCACCGTGCCTTCGCCACCGTCGGCCATCGGGCATTTGACCAGCGTCGCCTGCGGCCAGACCTGCACCAGGCCCAGCGCAATGGCTTCTGCAACGCCTTGGGCACTCAGGCTGTCCTTGAACGAATCGGGGGCGATGACGATTTTCATGCGAATTCTCCAGTTCCAATGCCCCTCATGCTGCCAGTCGCCTTGCGCGTTGACGCCTGTCCGCTGCACAAGTTGGATTGGCGTTTATTGTTCATTTTCACAAAGGCTCTGGGATGGATGCTGAATGTCCCGCCCTCTTCGCGAGCAAGCTCGCTCCCACAGGTGAATGCATTTCCCTGTGGGAGCGAGCTTGCTCGCGATAGCATTATCCAAGGCACCGAACAAACTTCAGTCAGTCTGCGGCAGCAATTGCACCCCCAGATACAGCGCCAGCATCCCGTCGAGCTTCAACGGATCCACCCCGCTCAACTCGGCAATTCGCTCCATCCGGTAGCGCAGGCTATTGCGGTGAATCCCCAACGCATCGGCGCAGGCCTGGCTCTGCCCGTCGTGATCGCACCAACTGCGCAGGGTTGCGAGCAACTGACCGTTACTGTCCTTGGCGATCACTTTGCGCAACGGTTTGAGCAGTTCATCCAGCGCATCATCGTTGCGATGGCGCCAGAGCATCACCGGTAAGCGATAGCGATTGAGGGTCAATAGCCGTGAATTCGGCAGCACTTCGCGGCCATAAGCGAGCAAATCGCCGACCCGCCGATAACAACGCCGCAGCCCGGTCAGACCATCGGCCTGCCCGCCGACCGCAATGCGCAGAATGTTCCAACCCAGACCATCGAGTTTTTCCAGCAGGCGATCGTGCTCGATGTTCTGGCTTGCCGGACGGCACCACAGCAGCGACGACTTCGCCGAGCTGACACACCAACTGTCCGGATAACGCGATATCAACCAGGCACTCAGCGCTTCGACGGTTTGTCCAGGCGCATGCTCCAGGCCCAGCTCGAACAGATAGGGCACCCGCGTCAGTTGGGGTTTGAGCCCGAGTTGCTGGGCCTCGTCCACCAGACGCGGTGAATCCCCCGCCTCGCTCAACAGCAATGCCAATAAGTCATCGCAACGCTGCCGCCGCCATTGCTGCTCGGATTGCTGGTTGCGCTGACCGACCAGCATCTCGGCGGTCATGCGCACCAGCTCGGCGTAAGTGCGCAGTAGTTCTGGCTCGCCGGTGATGCCGAGCACACCGATCAAGCGTTGATCGAGCAACAGCGGCAGATTGATCCCCGGCTGCACGCCCTTCAGATGCACAGCCGTCTGCGCGTCGATCTCCACCACCCGACCGTTGGCCAGCACCAGTTGCGCGCCTTCATGACGGGTGTTGATCCGCTCCGGCTCGCCACTGCCCAGGATCAACCCCTGGCTGTCCATGACATTGACGTTGTACGGCAAAATGGCCATGGCCCGGTCGACGATGTCCTGGGCGAGGTCGTGATCGAGTTCGAACATAGGGGCTGAAATCCTTGAAAACAGGCGCGGACGGTTGTTCACCCGCACAGGGTCTGGCGACAAACCCTGTGCTCAGGCACAAAGACAATCCGGCCAAAGGTGGCCGAGACTCTCAGGGCGATCAACGTTACCCTTTGCATCGCAAAAAATCATAATAAAGAGAGAGCCGCTATGTCGCAGAGCGCCGCAGCTACCCAGACCATTGCTGACGATAAAAATGCCGTCTACAAACGCATCACCCTGCGTTTGATCCCCTTCATCTTCATCTGCTACCTGTTCAACTACCTCGACCGGGTCAACGTTGGATTTGCCAAACTGCAGATGCTCGACGCGCTGAAGTTCAGCGAAACCGTGTACGGCCTCGGGGCCGGTATCTTCTTCATCGGCTACGTGCTGTGCGGCGTACCGAGCAACCTGGCCCTGACCAAATTCGGCCCACGGCGCTGGATCGCGCTGATGATGATCACCTGGGGCACGCTGTCGACCTGCCTGCTGTTCGTCACCACGCCGACCGAGTTCTACACCTTGCGCCTGTTCACCGGCGCCGCCGAAGCCGGGTTCTTCCCGGGCGTTGTGCTCTATCTCTCGCAGTGGTTCCCGACGTTCCGCCGTGGCCGGATCATGGCGTTGTTCATGTCGGCGATTCCGGTGTCGGGCCTGCTCGGCAGCCCGTTTTCCGGCTGGATCCTCAATCACTTCGCTGCGGGCCAGGGTGGTCTGGCCGGTTGGCAGTGGATGTTCCTGCTGCAAGGCATTCCGACCGTGGTCCTGGGCGCCCTCGCCTACTTCCTGCTCAGCGACAACTTCGCCAACGCCAAGTGGCTGACCCCGCATGAGCGTTCGGTGCTGGAAGCCGATCAGGCGGAAGACCTGGCGAATAAACCGAAAACCACTTCCGACTCGCTGATCGCCGTGTTCAAGAACCCGGCCATCTGGGCCTTCGGCCTGATCTACTTCTGCATCCAGAGCGGCGTGTACGCGATCAACTTCTGGCTGCCGTCGATCATCAAGAACCTCGGCTTCAGCGATAACCTGGTGATTGGCTGGTTGAGTGCGATTCCTTACTTGCTGGCGGCAGTGTTCATGCTGGTGGTCGGTCGTTCGGCAGACTTGCGTAAAGAGCGTCGCTGGCATTTGGTGGTGCCGATGTTGATGGGCGCTGTCGGCCTGCTGATCGCGGTGAACTTCGCGGCGAATCCGGCGATTGCGATTCTTGGTCTGACCATTGCGACGATGGGTGCGCTGACCGGTCTGCCGATGTTCTGGCCGGTGCCGACTGCCATGCTGAGCGCGGGTGCTGCAGCGGGTGGGTTAGCGTTGATCAACTCGATGGGGCAGATGGCCGGGTTCCTCAGCCCCTACCTTGTGGGTTGGGTCAAGGACAGCACCGGGTCGACCGATGCGGCGTTGTACCTGCTGGCGGGTGTGATTGTGGGCGGGAGTTTGCTGGCGTTGCGGATGACGCGGACGTTGCGAGCCTGATTATTGGCGAACACAAAAACGGCCCATTAAGGGCCGTTTTTTTTCCTCAGATAGATCGTTCCCACGCTCTGCGTGGGAACGAACAGGCTACACAGGCGTTTCGGTCTTCAGCTCCAGATTATCCAGCGCTCGGTTCACCGCCAGTTCACTCAGCATGATCAGTTGCGCGATGCCCAGCAGTACATGTCGCTGCGAGCCGTCAACCAGTCCGGCGAAGTCAGTGGCCATGGTTTTGGCGCAAGTCAGGGTTTCAGAGGCATCGGCCAGCAGTTCTTCGCTGTCGATGCCGGGGGCGATGAGGTAGCGGGTGTTGGGTTTGAGCAGCGGTTTTCTGGGGAGCAGCGGATTGAGGTAGTGGTCGAGGGCGCGGTCGGCGGCTTCGTGGAATTTCTTTGAATCGAGGGTTTCGTAGGGCGAGGTGGTGTCGGTTGCGGGTGGGTTGGGTGTTGGTTTGATCACGTTTGAATCTCCAAATCAGAAAAATGGAGCCATCAAACTTCGCTACCAAACGAAGAGGTGGTGGCCATGCACGGGTTGGTAGACCGGTGACTTGGAGAACCGGCGCGCTCGAAAGCGCCCCACGCATGGCCACCATAAAAGCACGGACGGATGAGCGTCCGAATACGGTGAATTGCGCAACAAGTCAGATCCGGGCTACCAAACCCGATCGCTGTTTTTCAGCGACGGGACAACGATAAAACCCGGCCCTTGAGCGCACAAGCCGGCGGATTCTGGCTTAGTCGTAGGCAACGGCGCAAGGCTGTGTAGCCTGGGGTGCATGTCCGAACATGTCGCTTAAACACCACACTTAAACACCCTCGCATCAGATCGTTCCCACGCTCCGCGTGGGAACGAGCATCACCCTATGGATTTCGCATCCAGCTCAAGCACCAACCCGCCCGGCATCTGCACAAAAATCTGCCAGATCCCGTCCTCCGGCACCTGCGCCACCTGGTACGGCAACCCACTGCCCTGCACCCGCGCCAAAACCACCGCCGCATCTTCATCGGTGCGAAACGCAATATGGCTCAAAGCAGCGTCCTCGGATGAAGGCTGCTCAATCACATGTACCAACGCCTCCCCTTCCTGATACAACCACCGCCCCGGAAACGGAAAGGGCGGCCTACGCCCCGGCGTCAATTCCAATAACCCGCCGAAAGCGTCCTCTAGCGCCTGACCGTCAGCAGTGTTGAAGGCCAGATGATCAAATGTCCAAGTCATGTCTGTCTCCTGCAGTTATTCAGGATTCCAGTATCTGCGCTTGCCAATCCCGGAAAAATCCCGCAAAACGCCAAGGATCTTCAACGGATTTTTACTAATGAGCTCAATCCTCGATCTGGAAATCTTCGTGCGCACTGCCGACTCCGGGAGCATCTCCGCCGCTGCCCGAGCGCTGGAGCTGACCCCGGCCGCCGCCAGCATCGCGCTGAAACGTCTGGAAACCCGCCTCGGCATCCGCCTCTTCGCCCGCTCCACCCGCAGCATGCGCCTGACCGAAGAAGGCCGGCGCTATCTGGAAAGCGTGCGACTGGCGCTGGCCACTCTGGCCGAGGGTGAGCAAGCACTGAAGCAGCAGACCGAAGGCCTGAGCGGCGTGCTGCAACTGGCGGCGCCGTCGGACTTCGGGCGCAATGTGTTGCTGCCGTGGCTGGACGATTTCAAGCGCGAGCACCCGCACATTCAACTGCAACTGTTGCTCAATGACCGACATGCGGATCTGTTTCGCGAGACAGTCGATGTCGCGCTGCGCTTTGGCGTGCCGAGTGATTCGACGCTGGTGGCGCTGCCGATTCTGCCCGAGCATCGGCGTGTGGCTTGCGCCAGTCCCGCGTATCTGGAATATCACGGCACACCGCATAACCCTGCCGAATTGAGCGAACACAGTGCCCTGCTCTACCTTCGCAACGGCCGGCCTTACAACACCTGGCGCTTCCATCGCGACGACGAAACGGTCGAGGTCGAAGTACGCGGCGACTACCTCAGCGACGACGGCGAAGTCGCGCGACGCTGGGCGCTCGCCGGGCACGGGATCGCCTACAAGGCTTGGCTCGACGTGGCCGAAGACGTGCGCGCCGGGCGGCTGGTGACGCTGTTCGATGAATGGCACGGCGAGAGCGTGCCGTTCAATCTGTTGTGTCCGCACCGGGTGCAGGTGTCGGAGCGGGTGAAGGTGTTAAAAACTTTTTTAAAGGAGCGCTGCGAAATTTTGACTCAGTATCGCATCTAAGACCCTCAGTACTTTCTTGCAATGTTCTAGTTCAAATTATTTAGGCTTCGGGACAAGGCTCTGTCCCGACACCAATGGTCCGGTTTAGATCGGGACCAAGCACCATGCAATCCAGACGTAGTTATACACATAGGTATTAAACGAATAGTCCACCCTAATATATCCGTGCCAGCGCCCGAAACTAACGCAACACCATGTGTTTTCGGTACGAACTGGAGGTAGATAAGTGCGCAGGATATCGTTCCTGAAAACTCCGTTATACGTATTGACCCCTCCCAATGAGTTCATCCATTGAACTGCATCAACAGGTGTCATTGCGGTGCGACTAATTTCCAGCTTGAATTTATTAGTCACCGCAACTACATAAGACAAAGTACTGCCTTCTTGATCGGTAACATAGATAGTTGCCACGCCACTTTTCAACCCCACCACTTGACCCTGTGCCGTCACGGGAGCCGTCAGTGGATCAGACGATGCATAGTCATACGGCGGTATCCCTCCGATTGGACCCCTAACGCCGGTATTGCCAATCGAATCCTCCCCTGTTTTCGGCCACCCATCGACCTTCACCGAAAACCCATTCAACTTCATCTGCGTCCGATCAATGCTCAACGCCAACCGCTCAATCGCCCAAGGCTCCGAAACCAACTGATTCCCTGCCTTTTCCCGGGCAGTAAAAACATGCCGCCCAACAGCAATCGATATCGCTGTGCTTTTCCATTTGTAATCAGCGCCCGTACGGACCTCCTGGACAACCGTCGTACCATCAAGAATCTCCAATACAGCGTCCGTAAGGGCGGACCCTTCAAGGATTATCTTGTTGTGGGAAACGGAACCTCCGTTTTCCAACACAACGCCGGCCAGGTCCTTGGCCCCGGTAATGACCGGCGCCAGAATGACCCGCGCCATCGCCACTCGAGATCGCGCGATGACCACCCCGCCCCTGACTTGCTCGTAACTGACCCTGACCACGCTGTCGGCAATGACCTTGGCGTTGGGAATCATCAATTTCTGCACGAACGGGATGCGCGCGACAGTAGCTTCAACGCTGTGTTCCACCGGCGTACCGCCGGAGTTTGGCGTTGCCACATATTTCACACGAATAATGTCCTCTGTTGCCCATGTCGGGGCCAATACGTGTACCTGAATGGTCAGGTCGTTGGCACCGAGCTTGTTCTTGTCAATGGTTTCCGGGGCATCATTGGGATCATCCGGGTCTTCGGTGATATCAGGTGCTGTCAAACGCCCCCCCTGCAAATCAACAGCCACTAACGTGGGTGCCGACCATGGGGAGTCCGAGTCAGCCCCATTGCCGACTTGATCGTCGACCGTGAAGTTGAAAACAGCCTGCGGATGGTCTTTGACCTGTTCAAGATCAGCTTTTTTCAATGTGAGACAAATTCGTGTGGGTACAGCTGTCGGCGTCAAGGGTGCCTCATCCACAGTAACCTTGCGGAATACATCATGACCGTTGCAGTTCAGGCGAATTGTGTTGAACGCCCCACAATAGGGGTATTCGAAACAAACATGTACACCCTGTTCGGCGCGATCCGCATCGATTCCATAGTCCAGCACATCCTGCGGCAAGATAAGCTTGAGCTCAGAATGGCCTGGTCCGCCGGGAGTGCGATTCTCCTTGCCGGGTCGAACGCCGTAATAAAGGACTCGCAGCGGTGGTTCGGAGGTTCCTTGGTTCTGACTGCCTCTGGTCACAGTGTAAGTCAGCTCATTGATGATATCTGCACCGGATAACAGCTTGTTTTTCGGGATGTACAAAATGACTGCATCGTCAGTGGACTGGGTTTGAGTACTGGCAATATTCGGTTCGTCGTTCAAATTCAGAGAGACAGTGTCTCCCGGAGCTTGATCGACATAAGGATCGACCCTGACTTTCGCCCCCATAGGGGTCAGATCGTAGTAATTGATGGCAATGCCACAATCTGCCCCCACGACCGACTTGTTGCTGTCGACCAGATCGGGTGGATACAACACAAGCACAGCGTTATCGCTATCTGGTTGTTCCAGTGTTTCAGTGTTCATGGCAACGCTCCTGAGTCATCGAAAATTTCGCCCAGATACTCTCGGGTCTCAGATGAAATAAGAGCTGATGCCGAAGTCCGTTCGCTACTGTCAGATCTGACAGTAGCGACAAGTGGTTGCCTGTTATCGTTTTATATCTGTGGATCGAGCGTTTACTTCGACCGGACTTCCGTAGCCTGCGATAAATCGGATTGCCCCCAGCAAGGTTTCTGGTATTTGATGGAAGCTTTCCCACCGACAAAAGGATTTCGGCATGAGCTATCGCACACTGGGTCACTCGGGGTTGCAGGTGTCTACCCTCACCCTCGGCACGATGATGTTCGGCGAGCAGACCAGCGCAGAAGACTCGCTGCGCATCATCGACAAGGCCTGGGATCAGGGCATCAATTTCATCGACACGGCGGACGTCTACACCAACGGCCGCTCGGAAGAGATCGTCGGCGAGGCCATCGCCCGTCATCGGCATGAATGGGTGCTGGCGACCAAGGTCGGCTTCGGCCCGGTGGACGGCGTGCCGAATCGCAGCGGTCTGAGCCGCAAGCACATTTTCAATGGTCTGGAGGCCAGCCTGACCCGGCTCGGCACCGACTACCTCGACATCTATTACCTGCACCGCGAAGACCACAACACCCCGTTGGAAGTCACGATCTCGGCGATTGGCGATCTGATTCGCCAGGGCAAGATCCGTTATTGGGGCCTGTCGAACTATCGTGGCTGGCGGATTGCCGAGGTGATTCGCGTGGCGGACAAACTCGGCGTTGATCGCCCGGTGATCAGCCAGCCGCTGTACAACATCGTCAACCGTCAGGCCGAAACCGAGCAAATCACCGCCGCCCAGACTTACGGCCTCGGCGTGGTGCCTTACAGCCCGCTGGCCCGTGGTGTGCTCAGCGGCAAGTACGCACCGGACGTGACCCCTGACGCCAACAGCCGCGCCGGGCGTCAGGACAAGCGGATTCTGGAGACTGAATGGCGGGTGGAGTCGCTGCGCATTGCCCAGCAGATTCAGCAATACACCCAGGAGCGCGGGGTCGGGATTGTCGAGTTTGCGATTGCCTGGGTGCTGAACAACGGCGCAGTGACGTCGGCGATTGTCGGGCCGCGCACCGAAGAACAATGGGACGCGTACACCAAGGCGCAGGCGATGAAGATTACGGCGGAGGATGAGGCGTTTATCGACTCGCTGGTGACGCCGGGGCATGCGTCGACGCCGGGGTTCAATGATGTGAGCCATTTTGTGCCAGGCCGTAAACCGCGCCAGGTTTAAAAGCATCGCGAGCAAGCTCGCTCCCACAGGGATCTTGGGTGAATGCAGATCATGTGTTCCGCACGGACCCAATGTGGGAGCGAGCCTGCTCGCGATAGCGATAGTCGATACACCACCTATGCTTAATGTGCTGACCTCATCGTCGGATCGCCGCCCGGAGCAGGCTCGCTCCCACAGGTTTTGTCTCATGTGGGAAATATTGATCACTCGGCCAATATTCAGCACAAAAAACACGTATCCTGCGCGCCCCGTTTGACCATCACCCCGCGAGGACAGTTTGTCTAAAGGTATCGCTCTCTCGGTAACAGCTTCGACGCTGTTTGCCGTCATGTATTACTACACCTCGTTGCTCACCCCTTTGAGCGGCGTGGAAATTTTCGGTTGGCGGATGCTGCTGACCGTGCCCTGCATGACCGTTTTCATGTTGTTGTCCGGTGAATGGCGGCGGGTGCTGGAGTTGCTGCGCCGGGTTCCTGCACTGCCGAAGTTGATCGGTGGCCTGATCGTTTCGTCCGCGTTACTGGGCGTGCAGTTGTGGCTGTTCATGTGGGCGCCGCTCAACGGTTACAGCCTTGATGTGTCACTGGGCTATTTCCTGTTGCCGCTGGCCATGGTCCTGACCGGCCGCATTGCTTATGGCGAAAGCCTGTCGTACCTGCAAAAAGTCGCGGTGTTTTTTGCCAGCCTCGGCGTGTTGAACGAGTTGTATCAGGTCGGCGGTTTTTCCTGGGCGACGCTGGTGGTGGTCGTCGGTTACCCGCTGTACTTCGTGCTGCGCAAATACCTCAAGACTGACAACCTCGGCGGTTTGTGGGTCGACATGACTTTAATGCTGCCGGTGGCGTACTGGTTTGTGCGCGGCGGCGAACAGGGTTTCGGCGTGTTCGATCAGTACCCGGCGCTGACGTGGCTGATTCCGTTGCTCGGCCTGATCAGTGCGTCGGCGCTGGTGGTGTATATCATTGCCAGCCGCTTGCTGCCGTTCAGCCTGTTCGGTTTGTTGAGTTACGTTGAGCCGGTGCTGTTGCTGGGTGTGGCGCTGCTGCTCGGCGAGAGCATCAAGCCCGGCGAATGGCTGACCTACATCCCGATCTGGCTCGCAGTCGTGGTGCTGGTGTTTGAAGGCTTCAAGCACCTGATGCGCCAGCGCAGACCCTAAAAGCAATACAAACAACTGTGGGAGCGAGCTTGCTCGCGAAGGCGTCGGATCAGTCAACTGAAGTGTTGAATGAACGATTGCTTTCGCGAGCAAGCTCGCTCCCACAGTTTTTATCGGTGCAGCTAATTACTCGGTGGCGAGCACGCCACGACGCACCTGGTCACGCTCGATCGATTCGAACAGTGCCTTGAAGTTGCCTTCGCCGAAACCATCGTCACCCTTACGCTGGATGAATTCGAAGAACACCGGGCCCATCAGGGTTTCCGAGAAGATCTGCAGCAGCAGACGCTTGTCTTCTTTATCCGACGCACCGTCGAGCAGGATCCCGCGCGATTGCAGTTGATCGACCGGCTCGCCGTGGTTCGGCAGGCGACCTTCGAGCATTTCGTAATAGGTGTCCGGCGGCGCGGTCATGAAGCGCATGCCGATCTTCTTCAACTGATCCCAGGTCTTGACCAGGTCGTCGGTGAGGAACGCCACGTGCTGGATGCCCTCGCCGTTGAACTGCATCAGGAACTCTTCGATCTGCCCGGCGCCCTTCGACGACTCTTCGTTGAGCGGGATGCGGATCATGCCGTCCGGTGCGGTCATCGCTTTCGAGGTCAGGCCGGTGTATTCGCCCTTGATGTCGAAGTAGCGGATTTCGCGGAAGTTGAACAACTTCTCGTAGAAGTTCGCCCAGTAGGCCATGCGGCCGCGATACACGTTGTGGGTCAGGTGGTCGATGATCTTCAGGCCGGCACCGACCGGATTGCGGTCAACGCCTTCCAGGAACACGAAGTCGATGTCATAGATTGAGCTGCCTTCGCCGAAACGGTCGATCAGGTACAGCGGCGCGCCGCCGATGCCTTTGATCGCCGGCAGGTTCAGCTCCATCGGACCGGTTTCGATGTGGATCGGCTGGGCGCCGAGTTCCAGTGCACGGTTATAGGCCTTCTGCGAATCCTTGACCCGGAACGCCATGCCGCACACCGACGGGCCGTGCTCAGCCGCGAAGTAGGAAGCAACGCTATGGGGTTCGTTGTTGAGGATCAGGTTGATCGCGCCCTGGCGATACAGGTGCACGTTCTTGGAACGGTGGGTCGCGACCTTGGTGAAGCCCATGATCTCGAAGATCGGCTCCAGGGTGCCAGGTGTCGGCGATGCGAACTCGATGAACTCGAAGCCCATCAGGCCCATTGGGTTTTCGTATAAATCTGCCATGGTTGGCGCCTCATCATTCTTATCAATTAACCAGAGTTATTTGTCAGTAATGCTGAGACCGGTGGGTGGCGCACAGGAGATGCCACGCACACTGCGGGCGAGGAAGTCACCGTAGATCAGTTGAAACCCGAATATCTTCATTGTCGACCCAAGGCTCTTGCGGGCGAGGCTTCTGCTGCCAGAAGACGATTATTATTGTATGCGTAAACGGATTCTACACAGCGTAAATAGGGTTGTCTGCCCTCTCTATAAAATCCGCTTTTTTCGGCCCGGCGCAAGGGGTTTGTTGCACAGCCAGATGCCCGTCAGAATCAGCACGCCGCCCAGGCACATGGGCATCGTCAGTTGTTCGCCCAGCAGGACGGCACCGGCCAGCACGGCGGTCAGCGGATTGAGCGCGATGAACACGCCCGCACGGGTGGCGCCGATTTTACAGATGCCATCGTAGTAACCGATGTAGGCCAGCGCCGAGCCGAGTACGCCAAGATAGGCCAGGCTCAGCCATTGGCGTGTGCCGAGTGCGGCCACCGCCGCAACGTCCACTTCGCCTCGGCTCAGGGCCAGTACCCACAACATCAGGGTGCCGAGCAGAATCGAAAAGGTCACGGTCTGCACCGGACCGATGCTCTGGTTGAGGCTGCGGGAAAACAGCGAATAAATGCCCCAGCTCAGCACGCAACCAAGGATCAGCAGGTCGCCGATCCACGCGTCCGGCGTTCCGCTCAGCAAGTGCGGGTTGCGACTGACGATCACCACAGCCGCCCCGCTGATACAGATCCCGATTCCGATCACTTTCAGCCGGCTTAACCGCTCTTTGAACAGCAGCCAGGATGCAAGACCGATCACCGCCGGATTCAACGCCACGATCAGTGAAGCCCGTGAAGCGTTGATGTATTGCAACCCGTAAAAGAAGCACAGGTTGTAGAAGAAAATTCCGAAGAAACCCAGCATCGCCAGTTGCAGCCACTGGCGGACTTTCGGCCTCACCAACGCAATCCCTGCAATCCGCAGAAAACCGAGCAACGCTACACTGGCGAGCAGAAACCGCAGGCTGGCGGCAAAAGCCGGGCTCAGGCTTCCGGCCAGAAATCGTCCCGCTACCCACGTCCCACCCCAAATCATGGTGACCAAGGCCAGATTCAGATAAACCGGCAGATCTGAAGTTGTAACGCGGCTTTGCTCATAACTGCTCATAACTCTCCTCACGACACGCCAGACGAATGACTTATCATTCGACTTATTCTTCATCATCGTAAAATGAGTCTTTACTCATGACCCTCACCCAACTCGAAATCTTCTCGCTGGTGGCCGAACTGCGTGGTTTCACCCTCGCCGCCCATCGTCTGGGGATTTCCCAGTCAGCGGTGTCTCACGCCTTGAAGTCGCTGGAGCAGGAACTGGGCGTCGAACTGCTGCGCCGACATCAATCCCAAGTGGAACTGAGCGACATCGGCGAGCAACTGCTGTTGCGGGCACGGGCGATGCTCGGGCTGGCCAATACGCTGCGTCAGGAAGCAGCGGATGCGCGGGGAATGAAACGCGGCACCTTGCGCATCGGGTCCTTCGGCCCCACGTCTTCGATTACGCTGTTGCCCAGGATTCTTCAGCAATATCGCGATGCTCATCCCGGTATCGAAATTCACATCGACGAAGGTCCGGACCGACAAGTGTTCCAGTGGCTGGAAGAACGGCGGATCGATATCGGTTTCGTGGTGTTGCCGGAAGATCGCTTTGACACCTTTGCCTTGATCGAAGATCAGATGGTCGCCCTGCTCCCGCTCGGTCATCCATTGACGACGCACGAATCAGTGCGGCTCGAAGACTTATGCAACGATCCGTTCGTACTGACCGAAGCAGGTTCCTCAGAGCTGGTTTCACGCCTGTTCAACGCCGCCCGATTGAGCCCGAACATCCGCTATCGCTGCTCGCAATTGCTCAGCACCCTCGATACCGTTGGCCGTGGTGACGCCATTACGGTCGTGGCCGAAGGTTCGCTGCCGATCGATCCGGATCCACACTACGTAAAGAAGCCGCTGTCACCCGCCGTTCAACGACAAGTCGGCGTGGCCGTGCTCGACCAGCGCCAGGCGTCCCCCGCCACCCTGGCATTCATCCAGCTGGCGACCCGACTGAAATACCGTTGAGCGGCGCAAGCGCCATCCGCCAACTATCATGGGCACAGACAAAACGCTTTCCCGAAGCTGCGCCGTTGCCCCGCCTGCAGTCGAGAGCCCCACTCCATCGCGACAGGATGCGCTCATGCCTCTGACCGTCAGGCCCCGCCGCAAACGCGGCACTCGAATCACCGTGACATTGTTGTGCGCTCTCGTTCCGGTTCTGCTGGGCACGATCATTCTGCACATGCAGGCCGAGCGCACGCTTGAGCAGAGTTCGCAACACACCGCAGAAGAAGCCTTGCGCCAGTTCGAGCTGATGCTCGACAACACGGCCCAGGCCGCCCGTGACTTGCTGCCACTGGCCGGTCAGACCTGCGAGCAAGTCAAACTGGCGTTGCGTGAACAGGTGACTCGCCGCCCCTTCGTTCGCTCGACCAATCTGGTGTGGGATAACAACCTCTATTGCAGTTCGCTGTTCGGCGACTTCAAGGAAGCCGTCAATCCGGGCGACTACACCCAAGGCAAACTGTGGTTGATGAACGGCAACCCGGTGACACCCGATACCGCGTTGCTGGTGTATCGCTTGAGCGAAGGGCGTGGTGGAGCGCTGACGACACTGGATGGCTACCACTTGGGCAACATCCTGCGCCTGATCGGCCGGCAAACACTGCTAATGCTGCAAGTGGGCAATAACTGGCTCTCCGCCGACGGCAAAGTACATCAAGGCCCGCTGCCTCATTTGCCGGTAGCGCAAAGCACACTCAATTCTTCGCAATACGCATTCACGGTGACTGCCGGTTTTCCGGACGGTGAAACCTGGCGCTACATGAGTGACGAGTATCCACCACTGTTCAGCCTGCTGATTTTTTTCGGCGCGGTGTCCGGGATGATTGGCTACATCGTGCAGAAACGCTCAACTTCGCCCAGCCATGAGATGTTGCGGGCGCTGGAGGCCGGAGAGTTCGTCCCGTACTTTCAGCCGGTGGTACACGGCGACAGTAAAAAATGGTCAGGCACCGAAGTGCTGATGCGCTGGAACCACCCGAAGGAAGGTCTGGTACGTCCGGACCTGTTCATACCGTTTGCCGAGCATTCCGGCTTGATCGTGCCGATGACCCGCTTGCTGATGCAACAGACAGCTGCCGTGCTGGGACCGCTGTCGTCGACCTTTACGGCGCCTTTTCATATCGGCATCAACATCACCGCCAGCCATTGCCACGACCTGGAGCTGGTGGAAGATTGCCGTGAGTTTTTGTCAGCATTCGCGCCGGACAGCATCAGTCTGGTGCTGGAGCTGACTGAGCGCGAGTTGATCGAGCCGACCGACATCACTCATCGCTTGTTCGCGCAACTGCGTTCAATAGGGGTAAAAATCGCGCTCGACGACTTCGGCACCGGTCATTCGAGCCTGGGCTACTTGCGAACCTTCAACGTCGACTTTCTGAAGATTGACCAGACATTCGTAGCCATGATCGACAAGGACGCCCTGTCCCGGCACATTCTGGACAGCATCATCGAGCTCTCCGGCAAGCTGGAACTCGGCGTGGTGGCCGAAGGCGTAGAGACGCAAGCCCAGGCTGATTACCTGGCCGCTCACCATGTCGATTTCCTGCAAGGCTATCTGTTCGGCAAACCCATGCCGGCCGCAGACTTCATCGAAGCATTAACTCATCATTAACTAAATGTGATAAATCCTGAAACGCCGACAGCGCGCACCAATTTGAAAAAAAACAGCGCTGTTGTTACATGAAGAAAAAGTCAGGATTTACTCTTGCGTCATTAACTACTACAATTTTTCTTGCCTGTTGCAAGATGGACAGGTGAGCCATTATCACCGAGTCGCTTCAAGGCTCTTGGCTTATAGCTTTGTTTGCGGTTGGTATCAGCCAAACACACTATTGGAGTAAAGATATTGTCCAGACTCGCTGAATTTCGTGCAGCTGAAAAGGCCCTTCAGGAACAGCTCAAGCAGCTGGAATCGCTGAAGAACGATGCCGGGCTCAAGAAAGAAATCGAATTCGAAGAAAAGCTCCAGGGTCTGATGAAAACCTATGGCAAAGGCCTGAAAGACATCATCGCCATTCTTGATCCGAACCCGGCAAAATCCGGCGTGCAATTGAGCGCCGCACCAAAAACCCGCCGCGCTCGCGTGGTCAAGGTCTACCAGAACCCGCACACCGGCGAGCTGATCGAGACCAAGGGCGGCAACCATCGCGGCCTGAAAGCCTGGAAGGAACAATACGGTGCGGCCACCGTTGATTCCTGGTTGCGCGGTTAATCCCTCGTAAACAAGAAAGCCCTGCAAATGCAGGGCTTTTTTTTGACAATATCTAACAAACGCAACGATTCAGCGTGGTGAAAGTTGAGCGGAAATCACTCGCTCTTGCTGGAACTATGCTTCCGGATATTGCGCTTATCGTCAGATTAACTTTGTATTTAATCACTTCAGGCATCTAGTGATGCACTGACCGGCAAACAGCTGGCTAGAATTTCAGGCTGTTTTTCGCCGCCATTATTTCGTCGCCACTGGCCTTATAAACCTCCGCCTGCCCTGCATACGAAAGTACATACGCTTTATCCGCCTCGACAGCTGCAACCAATGTTTGCGACAACACGTGACGACCGTTCTCGGTCACGGTGCAAGTGGTCTCAAGTGCCGTCAGCGAACCCAACGTACTGGAATGAACCTTGTTGCAGACACTCTGATAACCGCCCTGAAAAAAGCCCTTCTGCACCGACTTGCGCATCTCCAGCAACACGCCCTGCAAATTCACCTGATGACCACTTTCCACGCGGGTCATCGTCAGCTCCATCACCATGACCTGATTGCCATCCGCGTCGGTCTTCACAGCGCGCTGACGGGAGACTTGCGGGGAGGTTTCGGGCAACGCCTCGACTTCCCAGCCGGCCGGCCAGGTGATGCTCGGCGCCTCGGCAAAAGCCGGCAGAGCAAACAGGGAAAAACCCAGGAAAACGAACAGCGATTTGAACGGTCGGATCATTACCAGAGGCACTCGCGAATTGAGCCGTGAAGTCTGAGGCCGGCCCGCCCACAGGGCAAGCCCGCGCTTTCGGTTTGGCGATGCTGCCAGGCATGCGTATCATTGCGCCCATTCACTCGCCCCAATTTGTTACGGAGGGCCCATGAGCCTGCAAGAACTGAACACCTTCCCCGGCGTCACCGCCACCCCGGACAGCGCAACCCGCAACTTCGTGTTCAACCACACCATGTTGCGCGTCAAAGACATCACCAAGTCGCTGGACTTCTACACTCGCGTACTGGGTTTCTCGCTGGTAGAGAAGCGTGATTTCCCCGAAGCGGAATTCAGCCTGTACTTCCTAGCCCTGGTCGACAAATCGCAGATCCCGACCGACGCCGCTGCCCGCACCGAGTGGATGAAGTCGATTCCCGGCATTCTCGAACTGACCCACAACCACGGCACCGAGAACGACGCAGACTTCGCCTATCACAACGGCAACACCGACCCGCGTGGTTTCGGCCACATCTGCATTTCGGTGCCGGACATCGTTGCGGCTTGCGCACGCTTTGAAGAGCTGGGTTGCGACTTCCAGAAGCGCCTGACCGATGGCCGCATGAAAAGCCTGGCGTTCATCAAGGATCCGGATGGGTACTGGGTCGAGATCATCCAGCCGGCACCGCTGTAAAGCTGAACCTGGGTAGAAAGCACCCCGCAAAGAAAAAACCCCATCATCGCTGATGGGGTTTTTCTTTTTCGGGCCCGGGGTTTACGCCGGAGCCGAAGTGCGGATCAAGTGATCGAACGCGCTGAGGGAAGCCTTGGCACCCTCGCCCACTGCAATCACGATCTGCTTGTACGGCACGGTGGTCACGTCGCCGGCAGCGAAGATGCCCGGGATCGACGTTTCACCACGGTTGTCGACGATGATCTCGCCGCGCGGCGACAGCTCGATGGTGCCTTTGAGCCAATCGGTGTTAGGCAGCAGGCCGATCTGCACGAAGATCCCTTCCAGCTCGACCGTGCGCAGCTCGTCAGTATTGCGATCCTTGTAACGCAGGCCATTGACCTTCTGGCCATCGCCGGTGACTTCAGTGGTCAGCGCACTGGTGATCACGGTGACGTTCGGCAGGCTGTGCAGCTTGCGTTGCAATACGGCGTCAGCGCGCAACTGAACGTCGAACTCCAGCAGGGTCACGTGGGACACGATACCGGCCAGATCGATGGCCGCTTCGACGCCAGAGTTACCACCGCCAATCACCGCCACACGCTTGCCTTTGAACAGCGGACCGTCACAGTGCGGGCAGTACGCCACGCCTTTGTTGCGGTATTCCTGCTCGCCCGGCACGTTCATTTCACGCCACCGCGCGCCGGTCGCCAGAATCACGCTCTTGGCCTTGAGGGTCGCGCCGCTGGCGAAGCGGACTTCATGCAGCTCGCCATTTTTGCCCGGGATCAGCTTGTCGGCGCGTTGCAGGTTCATGATGTCTACGTCGTATTGCTTGACGTGCTCTTCCAGCGCGGTCGCCAGTTTCGGGCCTTCGGTTTCCTGCACGGAAATGAAGTTCTCGATAGCCATGGTGTCCAGCACCTGACCGCCGAAACGCTCGGCAGCAACACCGGTGCGAATGCCTTTACGTGCGGCATAGATCGCCGCCGAAGCACCGGCCGGGCCACCGCCGACCACCAGCACATCAAAGGCTTGCTTGGCGCTGATTTTCTCGGCCTGACGCTCGATGGCGCCGGTGTCGAGTTTGGCGAGGATTTCTTCCAGGCCCATGCGGCCCTGACCGAAGTTTTCGCCGTTCAAGTAAATGCTTGGTACAGCCATGATCTTGCGATCATTGACTTCGTCCTGGAACAGCGCGCCGTCGATGGCGACGTGGCGGATGTTCGGGTTCAGCACGGCCATCAGGTTCAGCGCCTGAACGACGTCCGGGCAGTTCTGACAGGACAGCGAGAAGTATGTCTCGAAGTTGAACTCTCCCTTGAGCGAGCGGATCTGTTCGATCACTTCGACACTGGCCTTCGAAGGGTGACCGCCGACTTGCAGCAGCGCCAGCACCAGCGAAGTGAATTCATGGCCCATCGGGATGCCGGCGAAACGCAGGCTGATATCGGCACCCGGGCGACTGATCGAGAACGACGGCTTGCGAGCATCGTCGCCGCTGTCGATCAAAGTAATTTGATGCGAAAGACTGGCAACGTCTTTCAGCAGGTCGAGCATTTCACGGGATTTCGCACCGTCGTCGAGTGAAGCAACGATCTCGATCGGCTGGGTGACCCGTTCCAGGTACGATTTCAACTGGGCTTTAAGATTGGCGTCCAACATACGGGCGATCTCCTGAATTTATTTGAGGCGAAAAAAAGCCCGAGCGAATCTCGCCCGGGCTTTTCTATTGGGCGGTGCAGCTTACTTAAGTAGGTGCGGAGTTCCGCCCTGCATTGCGTGTCACAGACTTAGATCTTGCCGACCAGGTCCAGGGACGGAGCCAGAGTGGCCTCGCCTTCTTTCCACTTGGCTGGGCAAACTTCGCCTGGGTGAGCAGCGACGTACTGAGCAGCCTTGATTTTGCGCAGCAGCTCGGAAGCGTCACGGCCAACGCCGCCATCGTTCAGTTCAACGATTTTGATCTGGCCTTCAGGGTTGATCACGAAGGTGCCACGATCCGCCAGGCCAGCTTCTTCGATCAGCACGTCGAAGTTGCGGGAGATGACGTGGGTCGGGTCGCCGATCATGGTGTATTCGATTTTGCCGATGGCTGGCGAGGTGTTGTGCCAGGCCGCGTGGGCAAAGTGGGTGTCGGTCGAAACGCTGTAGATCTCTACGCCCAGCTTTTGGAAGGCGGCGTAGTTGTCAGCCAGGTCTTCGAGCTCGGTTGGGCAGACGAAAGTGAAGTCGGCCGGGTAGAAGAACACTACGGACCATTTGCCTTTCAGGTCAGCGTCCGAGACTTGTACGAAGTCGCCGTTTTTGAACGCGGTAGCTTTGAACGGTTTTACTTGGCTGTTGATGATAGGCATTGATGACTCTCCGTCAGGGTTGTGAATTCGATGGGTGAATCCTACCCAGTCACTCGACGGATGGCTCATTGGCAAACCTGATGCTGGTGATTTGTTTTCGCTATTAGCTGACTGTATTAATAGAAGAAAACGATATCTACGGCGACAGCGGCTTATCCGTAATCCGGGCCATCCCGTGAAAAGGGCTCGCTTCAACATAGCGCATGGCGGACTTCATATCCTTCCAGCCCACGTAACTCATCAACGATTTGAGATCCCAGCCGCTTTGATGGGCCCACGTTGCAAAGCCGCGTCGCAGGGAGTGGCTGGTGTAACGCTCGGCGGAGATCCCGGCGCGCTCCAGGGCCTGGCGCAGCAACGGAATCACGCTGTTGGCGTGCAAGCCCTCCTCGCTCAGATTGCCCCAGCGGTCGACGGCGCGGAACACCGGCCCCCGCACCAGCGCCGCTTCGGTGATCCATTCGATATAAGCCTGCACCGGGCACAACTTCAGCAGCGCCGGGGCCTGATAGGTCTGGCCGAGATTTTCCCGATCGCCTTTGCTGCGCGGCAGGTACAGGGTGATGCCGCTGCCGGCGTGCGCCTGCACGTGCTCGATCTGCACCCGACACAGTTCATCGCTGCGAAACCCGCGCCAGAAACCCAGCAGGATTAACGCCCGGTCACGGCAGGCTCGTAGCAGCAACGGTCGATCCTGTTGTTCCCGGGCGTCTTTCATTTCCTTTTCAAGCCAGGCAACAGTCTGCTCAAGATCGCGCAACTGGAGTGGCTCGGCCTGTTTTTCCTGCGCGGGATGCAGAGCGCGAATGCCCTTGAACACCTTGCGCACCACCGGCGACTTGGTGGGATCGGCAAAGCCCTGACTGTTGTGCCACTGCGCCAGCGCCGAGAGACGCAACTTCAACGTGTTGACCGACAGCACGCCGGCATGCGCCACCAGATACCGCGCGATGCTGTCCGCTGTCGCGGGCAGGAACCCACCCCATACCGTTTCGAAATGCTCGACGGCCGCACGATAACTGCGGCGGGTGTTGTCACGGGTGGCGGCTTGCAGATAGCGATCGATATCGCTCATGGGCTGATTTTCTCGTGGCGTACTGAGGTTTTTTGCGGAAACCGATTTTAGGGGTTTCACATGGGGTAATACCAGTATATCCCGCCCGTTTATCGGTGCTTATTTCACTTTATTTTCAACGTGGTACAATGCGTACTTTGGTGGCATGTACCACAGTACGAAATGGTAGGAGCAGATATGGCCCGTGGCGGCGTAAACAAAGCAGTAGTCCAGATCGCGCGCGCAGCGATCCTCGCCCGTGGCGAACACCCCAGCATCGACGCAGTACGCATCGAGCTGGGCAATACGGGTTCCAAAACCACGATTCATCGTTATCTGAAAGAACTGGATGACGGCAGCGAACCGGCCGATCCTTCAGCAGAACCCATCGACGACGAGCTGCTGGCACTTGTCACTCGCCTTGCACAACGCCTGAAAGAGCAGGCGCAAGAGCCGATCGATCAGGCGCGCGAGCAGTACGAGCAACAGCGTCAGGCACTGGAGGACGAGCTGAATCAGCTTCGTCAGGATCATGCGCAACTAGAGAAGAAGCACGACATCCAGGCTGCCGCGCTGGCCAAGGAGTCCGAGGCCTTGAGCGATACACGCTCGATGCTGCAGACCGAGCAGACCCGCAACGCCGGGCTGAATCAGGCGTTGGCAGATTTTGAATTGCGCTTGCAGGACAAGGACGAGCAGATCCGCTCACTGGAAGAAAAGCACCTGCACGCCCGCGATGCGCTTGAACACTACCGCAACGCCATCAAGGAACAGCGCGAGCAGGAACAGAGCCGTCACGAAACTCAGGTTCAGCAATTGCAGATGGAGCTGCGTCAGGCACAGCAAAGCGCACTGGTACGTCAGGATGAGATCACTCAATTGCACCGCGACAACGAGCGTTTGCTGACCGAGAATCGCGGCACCGTACGCGAACTGAGCCTGATGCAGGATCAGCTCAAACACAGCAATCAGCGTCAGGATCAATTGCTGGAGCAAGCGTCCCGCGTCGACAGCGAACGCACCCTCCTCCAGGAACGCCTGCGCGTGGCCCTGCTGGAAAGTCAGACGCTCAAGCAGAACGTCGACGAGCAATCGCAGCTCAATCAGTCATTGGAGAAGGAATTGACCAAGGCGCAAGACAGCCTGCGTCTGGCCACCACCGTTGCGGCAGCGCCAGACGCAGCAGAACCGAAAAAGACTTAAGCGCCGACCGGCGTACGCATCGTGACAAATTCTTCGGCCGCCGTCGGGTGCACCCCGATGGTGTCGTCGAAGTCACGCTTGGTGGCGCCAGCCTTCAACGCGATCGCCAGACCCTGCACGATCTCGCCGGCATCCGGGCCGACCATGTGACAGCCCAGCACCTTGTCGGTCTTACCATCGACCACCAGTTTCATCAGCGTGCGCTCCTGGCAGTCAGTCAGGGTCAGCTTCATTGGCCGGAAGCGGCTTTCGTAGATCACGACGTCGTGACCCGCTTCCCGCGCCTCTTCTTCGGTCAGGCCGACGGTGCCGATGTTCGGCAGACTGAACACGGCCGTCGGGATCATCTTGTAATCCACTGGACGGTATTGCTCAGGCTTGAACAAACGTCGCGCCACCGCCATGCCTTCCGCCAACGCCACCGGCGTCAACTGCACACGCCCGATGACATCGCCCAGCGCCAGAATTGATGGCTCGGTGGTCTGATATTGCTCATCGACCTTGATGAAGCCTTTGTCGTCTAGCTGCACATCGGTATTTTCCAGCCCCAGCTTGTCCAGCATCGGACGTCGGCCGGTGGCGTAGAACACACAATCCGCCTCCAGCACGCGACCATCCTTGAGAGTCGCTTTCAGGCTGCCATCGGATTGCTTGTCGATACGGGCAATGTCGGCATTGAATTGCAGATCCAGACCGCGCTTGGTCAGCTCTTCCTTCAGGTGGTTACGCACCGAACCGTCGAAACCGCGCAGGAACAGATCCCCGCGATACAGCAACGTCGTGTTGGCGCCCAGGCCATGGAAGATCCCTGCAAACTCGACGGCAATGTAACCGCCGCCGACGACCAGCACACGCTTGGGCAACTCTTTGAGGAAGAACGCCTGGTTCGAGCTGATCGCATGCTCATGCCCCGGAATCTCGGGGATCTGCGGCCAGCCACCGGTGGCGATCAGAATATTCTTCGCGGTGTAGCGTTCGCCGTTGACCTCGACTTCGTGAGGACCAACGATTTTCGCGTGAGCCTCATGCAGAGTCACGCCGCTGTTGACCAGCAGATTGCGATAAATGCCGTTCAGGCGATTGATCTCGCGATCCTTGTTGGCAATCAGCGTGGCCCAATCGAAATCCGCCTCGCCCAGATTCCAGCCAAAACCAGAGGACTGTTCGAAGTCCTCGGCAAAGTGGGCGCCGTACACCAACAGTTTTTTCGGTACGCAACCGACGTTGACGCAGGTTCCGCCCAGATAACGGCTCTCGGCCACCGCCACTTTCGCACCGAACCCGGCAGCAAAACGCGCAGCCCGCACACCGCCGGAACCGGCACCAATCACATAAAGGTCAAAATCGTAGGCCATTTCTATCTCCTCGGCAGGCGATCAGCATACCCGCCGTCGTCCGTTGGGCAAGCACTCCTGCCGATATAGGGGCGGAAAATGAAAAAGCCACCCGAGGGTGGCTTTTTCGTACAGGCAGATCAGGCTTTATCAGTAAGCCTTGCCAGTCTTGTAGAAGTTCTCGAAGCAGAAGTTGGTTGCTTCGATGTAGCCTTCAGCACCACCGCAGTCGAAACGCTTGCCCTTGAACTTGTAGGCCATCACGCAGCCGTTCTGGGCTTGTTTCATCAGGGCGTCGGTGATCTGGATTTCACCGCCTTTGCCTGGCTCGGTCTGTTCGATCAGGTCGAAGATGTCCGGGGTCAGGATGTAGCGGCCGATGATCGCCAGGTTCGACGGTGCGTCTTCCGGCTTTGGCTTCTCGACCATGCTGTGTACGCGGTAGATGTCGTCGCGGATCATTTCGCCAGCGATCACGCCGTACTTGCTGGTTTCCTGCGGATCGACTTCCTGAATGGCAATGATCGAGCAGCGGAACTGCTTGTACAGTTTGACCATCTGGGTCAGTACGCCGTCGCCTTCAAGGTTGACGCACAGGTCGTCCGCCAGCACCACGGCGAACGGTTCGTCACCGATCAATGGGCGGCCGGTCAGGATCGCGTGACCCAGGCCTTTCATCTCGGTCTGACGGGTGTAGGAGAACGAGCACTCGTCCAGCAGCTTGCGGATACCGACCAGGTATTTTTCCTTGTCGGTGCCTTTGATCTGGTTTTCCAGCTCATAGCTGATGTCGAAGTGGTCTTCCAGGGCGCGCTTGCCACGACCGGTCACGATGGAGATTTCGTTCAGGCCAGCATCCAGAGCTTCTTCGACGCCGTACTGGATCAGTGGCTTGTTTACCACCGGCAGCATTTCTTTGGGCATGGCCTTAGTCGCTGGGAGGAAGCGAGTACCGTAACCGGCTGCTGGGAACAAGCATTTCTTGATCATATAAGTCCTTGAAAGGGCTGTGTGTACGAGTTTCGGCGCAGTCTAATCAGGCGGCGTGCACCTTACAATGCCCCGCACTGGCTAACCGATGTCAACATAGAGAAATAATCTGGCGGATAGTTCAATCCGCACACAGAGGCTGCGCAATCAGCGTAGCCCAAAGATCTCGGAACACCTCATCGACCTGCGCCCGTTCGGCCATTTACCGTTATCATGGCGCCTTTGAACCAGCCAACGAGGCCGTTAGATGTCCGCAGCAAAAATCATCAATGGGTACACCGTCGCCAAGGGGAAAGATGGCCAGTGGCATATCACCGCCGCCAACGGCGAAGATGTGTCCGGTCCGCTGCCCACTGAAGCGATGGCGATTGAAGTGGCCGCGGTGCTTGATTACACGCCTCCTGCGCCGAAGCGTCGCGGCAAGGATCAAGACTGATCGGCAACGACGAATCCCGGCCCTGCCTTCGCGCAGGGCTTTTTTTGGGCTGCACACAAAGAAGTGGCCAATCGCTATAACCTTTTCATGCCGGCGCTGTCATAGCGTCTAGCCCCCTCCTCCTCGAAGACGACATTGCCATGATCAACCGCCCCTTCATCAGCTTCCTGCCCCTGATTGCGCTTGCGGCCCTGGCCGGCTGCGCCACCTCGCAGACCACGTACCTGAACAACGGCGAACAAGGGTTGAGCATCGACTGCTCCGGCGAGGCCAACTCCTGGGCCAGCTGTTATGAAAAGGCTGACGCGTCCTGTGCCGGAACCGGTTATCGCATCGTCGGGACCGACGGCACACCGGCGCCCAAGGAAGACGACAAGACGCTGGGCGTCGATGTCGGCAACTACAAAAACCGTAGCGTTGTGGTGGTGTGCAAATAGCCTTACATGTGAATTTCGGCGAATTTGATGCCAAGTCCGCGCACGACCTCGATCAGGTCGTCGAGCCGGTTGAAAGATTCGACTTCGTCGTTATCGTCGACCAGGAAGTAACTGCGACCGGCGCTTTTCTTGAAAAACACGATCCACTCTCCCGGATTCGCCGGGTTCTGGATCACATGGGTCGCCGCAATGAGCCCTTCCTTGTGTCGCTCCCGCACCTGCTCTCTCTTCATTCACCTCTCCAGAAATGACAATGCCGTCACAGCAACACTGTGACGGCATCAATGCTGACGGCTGACAGTCTATCAGCCGGAAATACAGGCCGTGGCGGCTTTGCGCACATCCCAAGGACGCAGCGGCACATTGGACATCCGCTCATGCAGCTTGATGCTGCTGCCACCGGAGCGATCCTCGATGTCAAACACCGCGGCAGGGCCCGAGCCCAGCTTGCCCGGAACGATGACCCGGACTTCGTCCTTGCCCCGCTCCACCTGCAAGGCGCCACGGCTGTCGGCCAGCTTTTCGCCCAGGCACTCTGCATACTCATGGGGTTTCTTGCCGGAAATGACGTTCATGGTCGGCAGCGTTTCATTGATTTCCGAAACGCTTGCGCAACCACCCATTGCCAATGCCAACGGCAGAATCACCACACCCCACTTCATACAAAACCTCCAATAAAGACCCTCCGACAGCACGAATGCCGTTTTTCTCCGAGGCTCACTGCATTTAACCCACATCGAATCGTGAATATCTGTTTTTAATTGTCAAAGCGGTGCCCGACGGCCGGATAATAACCTGTCCGGGCTGATAAACTGCGCCAATCGACAATGCTATCGTTTTGATTTTGTAGAAAAAGCCCTTCTGGAGGCGCCCATGAAATTCATTCACCAGCGCGAGCACCTCAACGAAGACGACATCGTCGTCATTCAATGCTCGCAAACCTGCAACATCCGCTTGATGAACGACGCCAACTTCCGCAGCTTCAAGAATGGCGGCCGTCACACCTATCACGGCGGTGCTTTCGACACGTTCCCGGCCCGTATCACCGCGCCGAGCACCGGTTTCTGGAACATCACCATCGACACCGTCAACCGCCGCGCGATCAGCGTGACCCGCAAGCCGACCCTGACGCATTCGATCAAGATCATTCGCCGCTCGAGCTCCAAGCTCAGCTGAGCGGTTCCACCAACGCAGACAGGTAAGCATCAACGTGGCCCAAACGACCAAATACGTGATCAAGTACAAACTCAACGGTGAACGCCGCTTCGAGTTCGCCCAACTGGAAAACGGCACGCCGGAAGAAGCCAAGGCCGCACTGGATGCCCTGCACGGCCAGAGCGACGATGTAATCAGCGACATCAGCGTCAGCAAGGCTCTGTAAGACCGGGCGACAATTCGACCGCAAGCGGCGGAGTGTTCCGGCCGGGTGGACGGCCCAGACTGATACCTGAATGCAAACCAAGGAATCAGCATGTCACCCTCACCCGCCTCCTCGCTCGACGCGCTCGACTGGATCGCCCTCGAGCAGCAACTGGATCAGGACGGTGCTGCCATCATCCGCACGCTGCTGCGCCCGGACACCTGCGATCGGCTGAGTGCGCTTTACCCGCACAGCGAACCGTTCCGGTCCCAGGTGATCATGGCCCGCCATGGTTTCGGGCGCGGGGAATACAAATACCTGCGCTATCCGCTTCCGCCCCTGGTGGAACGCCTGCGAAGTGCGCTCTATCCACGACTCGTGCCGCTGGCCAACCGCTGGCATGAACGAATGGGTCTGCCAGAACGCTTTCCAGAGCAGCACCGCGAATTTCTCGAGCGCTGCCACGCCGCCGGTCAACTGCGACCTACCCCGCTCTTGCTGCAATATGGCCCGCAGGACTACAACTGTCTGCATCAGGATCTGTACGGTGAGCATGTGTTTCCACTGCAAGTGGCGATTCTTCTGTCAGAACCTGGCGAAGACTTCACCGGCGGTGAGTTCGTCATGACCGAACAACGTCCGAGAATGCAGTCCCGTCCGCTGGTGATGGACCTGAGAAAAGGCGATGCGCTGATCTTTGCGGTCAACCAGCGCCCGGTCAAAGGCTTGCGCGGCGACTATCGGGTGACCATGCGCCACGGCGTCAGCCGACTGCACAGCGGAAAACGGCATACTCTGGGCATCATCTTCCACGACGCGACCTGACGATCATGCAAACCACCTTCGATCTGTTCGCCGACACAGGATCCGAGCAGCCCCGGCGCGCCGAACAGATCGGCGAACAATCCTGGGTGCTGCGCGGCTTTGCTCTGCCGCAAATCGAGCAGTTGTTGCCGGCCCTGGAATCGATCATCGCCTGCGCCCCTTTGCGCCACATGATGACACCCGGGGGTTTCAGCATGTCGGTGGCCACCAGCAGTTGCGGCGCACTGGGCTGGATCACCGATCGAAGCGGCTACCGCTATTCATCCGAAGATCCCGTGAGCCATCAACCCTGGCCGGCCATGCCCGAGGTTTTTCGCGAGCTGGCTCAGACGGCAGCGAAACGCGCCGGATTTGCCGACTTCGTACCGGATTCTTGCCTGATCAATCGCTATGTCCCTGGCGCAAAGATGTCGCTGCATCAGGACAAAGACGAAAATGCCTATGAAGCCCCGATCGTTTCTCTGTCATTGGGCTTGCCGGCAACGTTCCTGTTCGGCGGTTTCGCACGCGGCGACAGGAGCCAGAAAATCTCGTTGCTGCACGGCGACATGGTGATCTGGGGCGGCGTCGACCGGCTGCGCTATCACGGTATCCTGCCGATCAAGCCTGGCCGGCATCCGCGCCTGGGTGAACAGCGTTTCAACCTGACGTTTCGCACCGCTGGATAATCCTGCAAAGTTTGACCGCAAGGGTCGGAGTGTTCCGGCCGGTGGCACTGGTTAACCTGAAATTCAACAGGTCAACGGACTCTCCATCATGAAAACGCTTTCCACCTCGCTGAACACTGAAGACGATCCACGCTGGGCCGCTGTCGTGGCACGCGACCCTCGGGCGGACGGCCAGTTTGTCTATGCCGTGAAAACCACCGGCATCTATTGCCGCCCCAGCAGCCTGGCGCGCTTGCCGAAACCGCAGAACGTCGAGTTTTTCGACACCGCCGAAGACGCCGAGGCCGCGGGCTATCGCCCCAGCAAACGGGCGAGCAAGGATCAGACCGATGTCGCTGCTCAGCATGCCGCAACCGTCGCCGCAGCCTGTCGCCAGATCGAAGCGTCGGACAGTCTGCCGGCGCTCAACGAGCTGGCCGAAACCGCCGGCCTGAGCGCCTTCCATTTTCATCGCGTGTTCAAAGCCGCGACGGGCCTGACGCCCAAAGGCTACGCGGCCGCGCATCGCTCGCGCCGGGTTCGTCAGCGTCTGGCAGACGGCGGCTCGGTGACCGAAGCGCTGTATGACGCAGGCTTCAATTCCAACAGCCGTTTCTACGAGGCAGCCGATCAGGTACTCGGCATGAAACCCGGCGACTTCCGGGCCGCCGGCCAGAACAACGACATCCGCTTCGCCGTCGGCCAGTGCTCGCTCGGCGCCATTCTGGTGGCACAAAGTGCACGCGGGATCTGCGCAATTCTGCTGGGGGACGATCCGCACCAATTGGTATGCGACCTGCAGGACCAGTTTCGCCGGGCCAATCTGATCGGCGCCGATGCCGAGTTCGAACAACTGATCGCACGCGTCGTCGGCTTCATCGAAGCGCCAGCTATCGGGCTGGATTTACCACTGGATGTGCGCGGCACGGCGTTTCAGGAACGGGTGTGGCAGGCGCTGCGGGAAATTCCGGTCGGCAGCACCGCCAGCTACGCGGATATCGCCCTGCGGATCGGCTCGCCAAAAGCCGTGCGCGCAGTGGCCCAGGCTTGCGGTGCCAACAGCCTGGCGGTGGCCATTCCTTGCCACCGCGTGGTGCGCAGCGACGGCAATCTCAGCGGCTACCGCTGGGGCGTGGAGCGCAAGCGCGAGCTGTTGCTACGTGAAACGCCGGCTTAACGCAGGCCGATGTAAATCGCCACCGATTCGGGACCGGTATAGGCCTCGAAGTCGGTGGCGAATCGACGCTCGATCTGCGGATTGACTTCAAAGTGCTGCCAGATCCGGCCCCAGGTCTCGATGACCGCTCCCGGCAACGGGCCGCGCCCTTCGAACACCAGATAGTTGCCGCTTTCGATCCGGATCGTTTCGAAGTCTGCTGACGGTTCGGCCACCGCCACCCCGGCGGTGACATCGAACGCCCCGGAGGCATCCGACTCGTAAGCCGAATACACGCCATACACGGACGACTCGGTCAGTTTGCCGGGAATCGCCTCGGCCAGCCCCTTGGCAAAAAACTGTCCCCACATCGGACCGATCTGCGCGGTTTCAGGGTTGTGTTCGGCTGCGTTGGTGGTGCGTACGCGCAGGCCGGAAACCGTGAATGACTCGACGTGTTGCTGTTGTAAGTCCATCGAAAACGCCACTCCATTAGCTCGAAGTGCGGCCCGGACGGGCCGCGATGGCGCTAATGTGTCAGCGATTGACGTCGACCACAACCCGCCCGCGTAACTGACCGGCGAGCAACTTCGGGGCCGCCTCGAGGGCTTCGTGGAGGCCGATTTCATGGCTGATCAGCGGCAAAAGCGCGAAATCCAGATCCTTCGCCAGACGATCCCAGGCCTCGATACGGCGAGCCTTGGGCTGGGTCACGCTGTTGATCCCGGCCAGCGTCACGCCACGCAAAATGAACGGCGCCACGGATGCCGGGAAATCCATGCCCTGAGCCAAACCGCACGCAGCCACGGTGCCTTCGGCCCGGGTGCTGGCGCAGGCATTGGCGAGCGTGTGGCTGCCGACCGAATCGATGACGCCCGCCCAGCGCTCTTTGGCCAGCGGCTTGCCGGGTTCGGACAGGGTGGCGCGATCAATGATTTCGCTGGCACCCAGTTGTTTCAGATATTCGTGCTCCGACACCCGACCGGTCGAAGCGACCACGCGGTAGCCCAGCTTGCTCAACAACGCGATGGCAAAACTGCCGACGCCGCCGTTGGCACCCGTTACCAGCACTTCGCCCTGTTGCGATGTCACGCCGTTGCGCTCCAGCGCCATGATGCACAGCATGGCCGTATAACCCGCCGTGCCAATGGCCATGGCTTGCGCAGCGGTGAATGCCTTGGGCAGCGGAATGAGCCAGTCACCGTTCAATCGCGCTTTTTGCGCCAGACCGCCCCAGTGGTTTTCACCGACACCCCAGCCGTTGAGCAGCACCGGGTCGCCGACCTTGTAATCCGGGTGCGAGCTGACTTCGACGGTGCCTGCCAGATCTATCCCCGGCACCATCGGGAACTTGCGCACCACCGGGCTGCTGCCGGTGATCGCCAGGCCGTCCTTGAAGTTCAGCGTGCTATACGCGACGCGAACCGTCACATCGCCCTCCGGCAGCTGCTCGTCGCTGATCTCCTGCAGGTTGGCGCGATAACCGCTGTCGTCTTTGTCGATCAAAATGCCTTTGAACATGACTGCCTCTCACGGGTGGAATTCAGGATGTCGAGGGATTGGAATAGCACACTGCAACATTTTGCCCCACTCGACCTTTAGCCAATCGGGCCCGAACCCCCAGCCAGCGCCGGCTGTTCAAGCTACAAATCTGTGCTGGTCATGGGGTTGGCTTTGCGTTAAAAAACCGGCTGCTACCGTCCCTGCCCTGTTTTGTCGTCGGAGAAGCTATTCCATGAGCCAATGGCCTGATACCCGCATTCTTGACCTGTTCGGCATCGAACTGCCGATCATCCAGGGCCCCATGGCCGGTGCCACCAACTCATCCATGGTCATCGCAACTTGCAACGCCGGCGGCCTCGGTTCCATGCCGGCCGCGATGCTGACCATCGAACAACTGCGCGAAGAACTGAAGACCATTCGCCAGGGCACGAACAAGCCGTTCAACGTCAACTTCTTCTGCCATCAACCGCCGGCCGCCGATGAGCAAAAGGCCCGCGACTGGAAGAATCTGCTGGAGCCCTACTATCGCGAACTGGGTGTGGATTTCGATGCACCGACGCCGGTGTCCAACCGCGCGCCCTTCGATGCGACCGCCTGCGAAGTACTGGAAGAATTTCGCCCTGAAGTGGTGAGTTTCCACTTCGGCCTGCCGGAAAAATCCTTGCTGGATCGGGTCAAGGCCACCGGCGCGAAAATCATCTCATCGGCAACTACCGTCGACGAAGCGATCTGGCTTGAGCAGAACGGTTGCGACGCGATCATCGCCATGGGTTACGAGGCCGGCGGCCATCGCGGGATGTTTCTCAGCGATGACTTGAGCAGCCAGGTCGGTACGTTTGCGCTGGTGCCGCAAGTGGTCGACGCCGTGAGTGTGCCGGTGATTGCAGCCGGTGCGATTGCCGATGCGCGCGGCGTGGCAGCAGCGTTCCTGCTCGGTGCTTCAGCGGTTCAGGTCGGGACGGCGTATCTGTTTACTCCGGAAGCGAAAGTCAGTGCCTCTCACCACAAAGCTTTGCGCACGGCCAAGGAAAGCGAGACGGCGGTGACCAATCTGTTTACCGGACGCCCGGCGCGCGGGATTCTCAATCGAGTGATGCGCGAGCTGGGCCCGATGTCGGACAAGGCCCCCGCCTTTCCGCTGGCTGGTGGTGCCCTGATGCCGTTGCGCGCGAAGGGTGAAGCGGACTTCAGCAACCTCTGGGCCGGCCAGGCTTTCACGCTTGGCAAAGACCTCGGCACTGCCGAATTGACCCGGCAACTGGCTGAGGGCGCGCTGGCAAAACTGACGCGGTGATATACCTGAACGGGTGAGGAGCGTGGCGCTCTCACCCGGTTTAAAAGCAGTGCTTCCCGTTTGGCGGCATTTCGCTATATATTTCGCTATATAGCGTTTCACCCCCTCGCATCGGCGCAGTCTACCCCTCCAATAACAACTGCCCACTGCACTTGCCACCCACGGAGCCGTTACATGATCAATCGTGCCTCACGTTTTGCCCCTGCCCTGCTCGCGGTATTCGCCATCGGCGCCGCGCAGGCCGACGAAGTGCAAGTCGCCGTCGCGGCCAACTTCACCGCACCGATCCAGGCGATTGCCGCCGATTTCGAAAAAGACACCGGGCACAAACTGATCGCTGCGTATGGCGCCACCGGCCAGTTCTACACTCAGATCAAAAACGGCGCGCCGTTCGAAGTGTTCCTTTCGGCGGATGACACCACCCCGGAAAAACTCGAAAAAGAAGGCGACACCGTCAAAGGTTCGCGCTTCACCTACGCCATCGGCACCCTGGCGCTTTGGTCGGCCAAGGAAGGTTACGTCGATGCCAAAGGCGACGTCCTGAAGAAAAACGAGTACCAGCACCTGTCCATCGCCAACCCGAAAGCCGCCCCTTATGGTCTGGCAGCAACTCAAGTACTCGAAAAACTGAAACTGACTGAGGCCACCAAAGCCAAGATCGTCGAAGGCCAGAACATCACCCAGGCCTATCAGTTCGTGTCCACCGGCAACGCCGAACTGGGCTTCGTCGCGCTGTCGCAGATCTACAAGGATGGCAAGGTCAGCAGCGGCTCGGCGTGGATCGTTCCGGCGAGCATGCACGACCCGATCAAGCAAGACGCAGTGATCCTGAACAAAGGCAAAGACAACGCAGCTGCCAAGGCGCTGGTTGATTACCTCAAAGGCCCGAAAGCCGCTGCGGTCATCAAGTCCTACGGTTACCAGCTCTAAATGTCGCTGACGAGTGCCGATTTCGCGGCGATCTGGCTGACCCTGAAACTGGCGTCCCTGACCACTGCGATCCTGCTGGTCGTCGGCACTCCGATTGCCCTGTGGTTGTCGCGCAGCCGTTCCTGGCTGCGCGGCCCTATCGGCGCGATTGTCGCACTACCGTTGGTGCTGCCACCGACGGTCATCGGTTTCTATCTGCTGCTGGCGCTTGGCCCCAATGGCTTCATTGGTCATTTCACCCAATGGCTGGGGCTTGGCACCTTGACGTTCAGCTTCACCGGCCTCGTGATCGGCTCGGTGCTCTACTCAATGCCCTTCGTGGTGCAGCCGTTGCAAAACGCCTTCTCCGCGATTGGCACTCGCCCACTGGAAGTGGCCGCGACCTTGCGTGCCAATTCCTGGGATACCTTTTTCAGCGTGATTCTTCCCCTGGCCCGCCCCGGTTTTATCACTGCGGCAATCCTCGGCTTCGCCCACACCGTCGGCGAATTCGGCGTGGTGCTCATGATCGGCGGGAATATTCCCGACAAGACCCGGGTGGTTTCCGTACAAATCTACGACCACGTCGAAGCCATGGAGTACGCGCAGGCGCACTGGCTGGCCGGGGCGATGCTGGTGTTTTCGTTTCTGGTGTTGCTGGCGCTGTATTCCAGCCGCAAGACTCGCGCGGGCTGGAGTTGATCGATGATCGATGCACGTCTGAAACTGGCCTGGTCGGGCTTCAGCCTCGATGTTGACCTGCAGATGCCCAGTCGCGGCGTGACGGCGCTGTTCGGTCAGTCCGGCTCGGGCAAGACCACGTGCCTGCGCTGTATTGCCGGGCTCGAACGCGCGCCGCAAGCCTTTATCCGCATCAATGACGAGGTCTGGCAGGACAGCGAAAAAGGCATTTTCGTGCCGCCGCACAAACGCGCGCTCGGCTATGTCTTTCAGGAAGCCAGCCTGTTTCCGCACCTGTCGGTGCTGGCCAATCTGCAATTCGGCCTCAAGCGCATTGCCAAGGCGCAGCGTCGGGTCGACATGACCCAGGCCACAGAACTGCTAGGGATCGGCCACTTGCTCGATCGTCACCCGCAGCACTTGTCCGGCGGTGAGCGTCAGCGCGTCGGCATCGCTCGCGCGCTGCTGACCAGCCCCCGACTGCTGCTGATGGACGAACCTTTGGCGGCCCTCGACAGTCAGCGCAAAAGCGAAATCCTGCCCTACCTGCAACGCCTGCACGATGAACTGGAAATCCCGGTACTGTATGTCAGCCACGCGCAGGACGAAGTGGCCAGACTCGCCGATCACCTCGTGCTGCTCAGCGATGGCAAAGCGCTGGCCAGCGGCCCGATTGGCGAAACCCTGGCCCGGCTCGACCTGCCCCTGGCCATGGACAACGACGCGGGCGTAATCATCGAAGGCCAGGTCAGCAGCTACGATGCCGACTATCAATTGCTCACCCTGCAATTGCCGAACTCACCACTGAGCATTCGCGTAACCCACGCGCCGATGACGACGGGCCAGAGACTGCGTTGCAAGGTTCACGCGCGCGACATCAGCCTGACCCTGCAAAACAGCGAGCTCAGCAGCATCCTCAATCGCCTGCCGGTCACGGTCGTCAGCGAGCAACCGGCCGATAACGCCGCGCACGTGCTGATTCGCCTCGATGCCGGCGGAACGCCGCTGTTGGCGCGTATCACTCGCTATTCGCGGGATCAGCTTGGCGTGCACGCCGGCCAGTCATTGTGGGCCCAGATCAAGGCTGTCGCGGTACTGGCGTAAATCCGCGGGCACGACCTTCATGACGTGCGGTCAATGGCTTTAACAGCCTGATTTGTCGCGAAGGAAGTCCGCCATGCCCGATACTGCGCTCACCGAGGTGTTGCCTTCGGACCTGCATTACGTCGATGACACGCAGCCCGGTATCACCCGCAAAAAACTGCGCGGAAAATTCGCCTACTTCGATCCCGCAGGTCAGCGCATCTCCGACCCCGACGAGATCAAGCGCATCAACGCGCTGGCCGTTCCACCGGCCTACGTCGACGTGTGGATCTGCGCCGATCCCCGCGGCCATTTGCAGGCCACCGGCCGCGATGCCCGTGGGCGCAAACAATATCGCTATCACGCTCGCTGGCGCGAAGTGCGCGACGCGGACAAGTATTCGCGTCTGCGCGAGTTCGGCCTGGCGCTGCCCAAACTGCGCAGGCAGCTGGAAGCGCTGCTGGCATCGCCCGGTTTCAGCCGCGACAAAGTCATGGCGACGGTCATCACGCTGCTCGACGCCACCCTGATCCGCGTCGGCAACACGCAATACGCGCGGGACAACCGCTCCTACGGCCTGACCACCCTGCGCAGCCGGCATGTCGAGGTCAACGGCAGTGCGATCCTGTTCCAGTTTCGCGGCAAGAGCGGCATCGAACATCAGATCACGGTGAAAGACCGACGCCTGGCGCGGATCATCAAGCGCTGCCTGGAAATTCCGGGGCAGAATCTATTCCAGTATCTGGACGAAAACGGCGAGCGGCACACCGTCAGCTCCTCCGACGTCAACACCTACCTGCAAACCCTGACCGGCGCGGATTTCACCGCCAAGGATTACCGGACCTGGGCCGGCAGCGCCCTCGCTTTGGCAGTTCTGCGGGAGCTGCAATGGGAGTCCGAGACCGAGGCCAAGCGGCATGTGGTCGAGATGGTAAAAGGTGTCGCCCGCCAACTGGGCAACACACCGGCGGTCTGCCGCAAGTGCTACATCCACCCGGCGGTGGTGGAGCATTTCATGCTCGGGGCACTGGCCGAATTGCCGAAACCGCGCATCCGCAAGGGCCTGCGCAAAGAAGAGGTCGCGTTGGCACTGTTCCTTGAGCGGATGACCGAGAAGGCAGGCGCGCCTTGAAGCCTTCGGCCGTCTCGACTAGGCTACGCCCTCCTACCTCCTTCAGGACGACCGCACAAGTGAACAACTAAGCCTTCAAAAATGTAATCGCGACACGCCGTTCATGGCGCGTGTCAGTGTTCACGACATTTTTTGGAGGTGCCGATGACTCACGTCTCGCGTACGCCTGCACTCGTCTCCCTGAATCAACTGAGCTTCCAGTTCGCCAATGGCGAGACGATTTTCACTGCACTCAATCTGAAATTCGATCACAACCCCACCGCCATCGTCGGGCGCAATGGCGTCGGCAAAAGCGTACTGGCGCGCCTGATCGCCGGACAATGGCAACCCACCAGCGGCAGCGTGACGCATGCCGTGGCGACGACCTACGTAGCGCAAACCCTTGTCCCAACACCCGGCGAGACGGTCGCCGCGACCACCGGCAGCGCCGCTATTCTTCAGGCACTGGAGAGAATGAATCTGGGCTGCGGATCTGCCGAGGATTTCGATCTCATTGGTGAGCAATGGGATCTGCCAGACCGTCTGCGCCGGCTGCTCAATGACGCCGGGCTGACCGAAGTCGCCTTCACCGACTTGACCGAGCACCTCAGTGGCGGACAACAAGCGCGCATCGCCCTGATTGGTGCGTTTTTGAGTCAGGCTCCGCTGCTGGTTCTCGATGAGCCGACCAACCACCTGGATGCATTAGGACGGCAATGGCTGATGAACTCGCTGGAGCGCTGGCACACCGGTTTGATCGTTGTCAGCCATGATCGGCAATTGCTCGACCGGATGCAGCGGATCGTCGAGTTGAGCGCGTCGGGGGCTATCGAATTCGGTGGTAATTATTCGGCTTTCCGAGAGCACCAGCGAGTTCATCAAGCGGCGGCCCAAGCCCGTCTCGACCACGCAAGAAGCGAACGTCAGCGCGAGCGGATTCGGCTACGGCGCGAGCACGACACGATACAGCGCCACGCCGCCAACTCTCGACGCAACGCCGAAACCGCCAACATTGCCAGTTTCGAATACGTGGCGATCAAGGGCGCCGCCCGGGAAATCATGGGGCATGTCCGTCAAGGCCATCAGGCCCGCAAGTCCGAGCTGGATGCCCAGGTGCGCGAGGCTTTCGCCAAGGTGCAACCCGAGGACAGCGTGCTGATCAATCTGCCTGGCAGCGCCGTGCCGAACAACCGACAGATCTGCACGCTGATTGACGCTCGGCTGCCATGGCTGCCGAACGATGCACTGAGTCTTACGATCCACGGCCCGATGCGGATCGCTGTCAGCGGCCCCAACGGCTGTGGCAAATCGACCTTGCTGAAGGTGCTTGCCAGGGAACTTGTACCCGTCGATGGAACCGCCACGACTCACGTTCCCTTCGCATTCCTGGATCAGCAACTGGCCCAACTCGACGATCAGCGCTCCATTACCGAACAGCTGATGACACAAGGGGCCGCGCTGAGCGAGGGCACTCTGCGCAGCTATCTCGCCCACTTGCAGCTGGATGCTAGCCGCGCGACGGGCCTCTGTGCAGCATTGAGCGGTGGCGAGCGTCTGAAAGCGGCCTTGGCGCTGGCCTTGTGGCGAGCGGATCCTGCGCAGCTGTTGCTGCTGGATGAACCGACCAATCATCTGGATCTGCCTTCTGTGGAAGCGTTCGAACGAGCGTTGCAGACATTTCCGGGCGCCATTGTCGCCGTTTCCCACGATCAGGACTTCCTCGAGGCCTTGAATCCGACTCACCACCTGCACTGGTACCCATCAGGCTGGCAACTGCACCCGACGAACTGACTTGGCTATTTTTTGCACGATTGCTCAGGGCTTCTATAGTTGATCTGGTACGAATCAGCCGCGGTGACGCCATGGAAGACATATTCGTCGTGAAGCGTTGCAACAAGATCGTCATCCACGGCCGGCGCGCCGGAGAGACTCTCCATGAGCCCGCCGAAGCCTTGGGCTGGTATCGCATCTGCGACACGCGAACCGGCGGCTTCATCGGCGACGGCTACGATCGGGAAGAAGACGCCCGCAAGGAATGTCATCGGCTCAACGCCGCCAGCTCGCGAGTGACCGCACCCGAGTCGTCGGGCTGATAGCTGTCATTTACGGGTCTATACTCAAACCAGCTGAAGGAGCAGCGCCCCAACGGCAGAAAGCTCGCCCTTCGCGGGCTTTTTGCTGCCACCGAGCGGATTAATGAACGGAGGTGTTCCATGTCCGAAAGAGAGTCCATCACCACTCTCCTCACCTTGCTCGATGCCCGCGAAGCACGTCTGGCCGCGGCCTGCAAAGAGATCGCCGACTGGGTCGACCATCAAGGCGGGCACCCCACCGCCCTGCGCATCCGCGACCGGCTGAACGATATCGAAAAGGATACCCCGCTGATTCGCAGCACCCTGTCATCGCTCAAACCGATCGACCGGCCGTTGCCACGCTTCAGGTAGGTCATCGATTCACGGTGCGCGAAAAAAGAACGTCCTTGGTCGTTAGAGGTCAATACCTTTACACGTCACCAAGGAGACGTCTTATGGTCATTCATTTCAAAGTCGACGGGCACCTGGCCTGCGGGCACAAGGGCAACAACCTCTCCTCCAGCAGCGAACTCAATCGTGTGAAGTGCCGCAGCTGCCGCAATACCGACGCATACAAGGATGCGCGCAAAGACCAGCGCAATGCGGCGCGGCGCGCGGCTCACCATTCAAAGGATGCGCACACGGCGTCCGACTGGCGTTCCGAGTGGATCGAGCGGCTGACCGCGATGGCCGGACTTCAGCGTTTGCCTAGAGGTTTTACCGGGCAGGCGTTTGTCTGAACAAAAAAAGGGCCGATTGAATCGGCCCTTTTTGCTGTTCGCTGAACGCCCTTACGACACAAGCCCCGACATGGAATAACCCGGCTTACTTCGTTTCCTTCACTTGGCAAACGCCATTGGCTTTGTTCTTGCCGGTGTATGAAACATCAGGTGAGCCGTCGGGCATGATCGTCAGCGAAATGGTCACTCCGCTGCCTTTGGCTTCGAAAGCATTATCGTTGAATTTTTTCAGCTTCCCTTCTTTGCCGTTGATGTAAATCGGCCCGCCCTTGTCAGCATGGACCTCGATATTTCCAGGGCACGTGGCATTCAATAACGGTATTGCCGCGTGAGCAGCACCGGAAGACAGCAGCAAAACGCCCACCAGAAATGGCTTCATCACTATCGTCCTGCGTTAAGGAGATCGAGAAAGGAACACTAGCTCACTTCGTTCACAATGACCGGACAGTACATCGGAATCGAAAGTGATCTTCGTTTGCTCCGACGGTACTGAAGAAAACTTCGTTTCGATGGAATACACGCCGGTACCAGGCCGGGCCGCGACACTCGTAGCAGGTTGGAAACAGTTCCAAGCCGATTTGCAGGACTTCACTCCCGCCGAGATTGTGCCGGAGGCCGTTGGTAAATCGCCGGAATCCTTGCCAGCGCTGCGCATCGAAGTGACTGGCATGGTCACGCCGAGCAACCTTGAGCAGTTCAAGGCTCACTCGCTCGCTGTCTTCGGCTCGATCAACACCGAGCTGGAAACGGATCAGCACTTCGCGGATGCCGAGAAAGCGGTTAAGTGGTGCGGCGATGTCGAAGAGCGCCTGGACGCTGCAAAGCAGCACGCCCTGAGCCAAACCGAAAGCATTGACGCACTGTTCCGCACCATCGACGAAATCAGTGCCGAGGCGCGTGCCAAGCGCCTGATGCTCGACAAGCTGGTGAAAGCCCGCAAGCTCAGCATCCGTGAAGATATCGTCATGGATGCAGCAAAAGCGCTTCAGGTTCACATCGACCAGATCAACGCTTCATTGGGCGGCAAAGCGCGTATGCCGGCGGTGCCTGCGGACTTCGCCAGCGCCATCAAAGGCAAGAAGACGATCAGCAGTCTGCGCGACTCTGCCGACTCCGAACTGGCCCGGGCAAAGATTGCCGCCAGCCAGATCGGGGACAGCATCCGGAATAACTTGGCCACCCTGGACGAGCTTGCAGCCGACTACCTCTTCCTGTTCAACGACGTTCAGCAGTTGGTGATGAAAGCGAACGACGACCTGGTCGCGCTGATCAAGGTGCGGATCTCTGAACACCAGAAGGCCGAGGAGCAGAAAGCCGAAGCCCAGCGCGAGCAGATTCGCCAGGAGGAACTGAAGCGAATCGAAGACGAGGCGAAAACCAAGGCGCCGACCGAACCCGCGCCGGTCGTAAGCCCGGCATCGGTGACAGTCGCTGCGCCGGTTCAGCCTGCCGCGAAGCCAGCAACCACCACTGCGGCGCTGGTAAACCTGCAGGCTGAAGTCTTCGATCTGGAAGCGCTGATCCATACCGTCGCCGGTGGCCACGCTCCGATTTCGATGCTGACCGTGGACTGGGAAAAGCTCGATGCGTTGGTTGCAGCGCAGGGCAACAAGTTCAGCATGGCCGGCGTGAGGCTGGTCAAGGTGGCCGCATGATCAGCAACCACCTCAACGACGTCGAACAGCGGCGCCAGGACGCCAGCGAGCTCTCCGAGCAAATCGCCCAGTTTTTGGCGGCCGGCGGAAAGATTGATGTGCCAAAACCTGCCCCGATCAAGTTCACCAGCACCTCAGATCGGAAGCATCCGCCAACCTTCCAGCGGCCGAAGGTGAAGGACGAAACGACTGCACGCGTTGCGCGGATCCGCGAAATGGCCAAGACGCTGACCCGAAACGAGATTTGCGAGCGAGAGGGAATCGCCCTGGCCACGCTGAAGGCGATCGCCTCGAAGCACGCCATCAAGTTCCAGGTGCGACAGAAGATCGGCACTGTGCCGAACAAAGCCAAGCCTGAACTGGAGGCTCGACTGATCGTACAGATCAAGGATTGCATCGCCGGCGGCATGAACCGGAGCCAGTGCTGCAAGGCTCTGGTGATCAGGTACAACATGCTCGACCGGATCGTCCGGGATCACAAGATCGATTACCCAAAGCTGAAGTCCGCATTTCGATGAAACGAACCACCAACCGGGCGGCCACGCGTCGCCGACAGACCTGGCTGGACTTGCCGGCCAGCGGAATTGAAGAGGTAGGCCATGGCCAAGACGCCCACCGAGCGCAAGCGCGATCAGCGCGAGCGGGACGAGCTAACCCAAGCGGAAAAAGAAGCAGCGCTATTGTCACGACGGATTGTCACGAAGCTTTATCACAACGATGACGCCGCACTGAAGCGGGTAATGGCACGGTGCGGCATCGACGAAGAGCAGGACCTGATCTCCCGATTCATCCGCGGCGCTGACCGCATGAGCGACGAACAATTGGCAGATCACATTCGCATCGCGTGACATACCGCCGTGACATACCAATTTTGCTCGCTACACCCGTCATAGGGACATTTTACTGAATGGCGGACATGAAAAAGGGCTGAACAAGTCAGCCCTTCAAAATAGTGGTGCGGGGCCCGGTTTCCCGGAGGCTATCTACTACAAGCCAAACGATTGATCCGCCAACACTTCTCTGTTTTTGCATGGTCCCGCAGCACAACCCCAGCACAGATAAACATTGGTAGTACTGCCATAAGAACCCCCCAGTAAGAATTGTCATTTATGAAAACAAACAAAGTTACGAGGCCAGACAGAACAGATAACACATCAATGGATTTCACGTTTAAAGCAGCTTGGATCGACTCGGTTGGGTCAAACATCGACCACATATCCAAATACTATCACCGTAACCGCAATGATGGCAATACGCCGCAATTTCGTTTTTTAGCATTGGCGCCATTCAACAAGCGTCGCATGCATTGGAGAACACCATGAGCCACAACTGCGCATACGTCCGGCAGCATTATCAGGTGCCCGCTGAAATTGGCCGCCGCGTCATCGCCTACGGGAAGCCCGGTGTAATCCTGGCAGATCGCGGCCACTATATCGGGGGTGGTGCTGGACGAAGACCCGAAGAAGCGGATCAGCAACTACTACCCGACCCACGAAATGCAATACGGCGAAATGGCTGAGACGCTGCCGCTCAAGGAGTGGTTGGTCCTACCGTTCAAGCATGAATGGGATGACCTCAATAGGAACCGAGAAGCCCGCGAAGACCTGGTCTGAGTCTGGGCGTCCACTCGAAGTCAGGCCAAGTACAAAGCCTATGAGCGGCTTTAGGATTACTGCCACAGCATCGAGGCGATGTTGCACTTCAAGGTTCGGAGCGCCTGAGACGCGTTAACGGATCCCGGTTATCCGTTGCCGTGGTCGAACCCACCGCCGTCGACCAACTGAACGTCGAACTGAGCTCCGGGTATTCCCGGTGAGGACGCGACCCAGCGGATCACATGCCTGGCACCGCATTGCGAGCAGACAACCTCGATTTGATCCTTTCTGTCATCCAGATCGAAACGAAGTTCTTCATCACATTTTTTGCACTTGGCCATCTGAGCATCCTCACAAAGGTATCCCCTCAGCATAGGGCCTTCCTCACTTCTACGAATCACGCCGGCCAGCGAGGCGGAATCTCCTACCAATGAAGTCAAGGGGCTCGGTATGGAATTTCGGATTTCACGACCTCAATTTTATGATTACGATTTTGCGACGTTAAGGGACGTTCGAGGTGCATCTTCTCAACCAAGGCTTTCATAGAAATGAAAGCTAACTCTTGGTCTCGCATTGGTCCGACGTGTATCGCTCGAATACTTTCAAAAGGCAAATCAGCCTCAACGTAGGGAATGAGGATATTTCCCCTGCTTCGAAACTTAACTTCTAGGCCATTTTCAATCTCTGGAGCTATATCATGACCAAGAACTACTCTTATCTCTTGCTCTTCTGAAAAGCTTTCGTGCTTGAACCTAGCAACCAACCCAACAATATCAGAGAATGCCTCATACCCTTCCTGATCCAAAAATCCAGAGTTAATCGCCATGTCTTTTGCAATTGTAATTAAGCTTAATAAAACAGTATTAGATGCCTGATTTAATTTTTCATCATGATCGTACACACACTCAAAAAGCTCCTGCGGTATATAATCAATATCGAACTCAATCGCATAAGAGCCGTAGGCCCTCCACTGGCTCAATAGATTGCCAGCGCGACTGAATGACCCTATGAAAACGGGCCGATGCTCTATGCCGTAGCCAGCCTTGCCAACTAGACCACTCTCAACGTAGTTTGCAGCATCTTCAAAAAACTCGTGAGGATGTGAAAAATTCGCTATTCGATGCTTCATATAATCGACGAGCATGGTTATTCCGTTGTGCATCTCTTCTGAATCATTCAGATAGCGAACATCTGTCAACCACATCTTTTCATGTTCAAGAATTGACTTAACTGCACTAACGTCAGTGTAGTGGAAAATTTTCAAGTTATTTCTTCCCTGATTTAAACCCCATCAATATACCGGCGAGAAGTCATCATGCCTATCACTTATGGAAGCGTGTGTAGCGGCATCGAGGCGGCAACGCTTGCATGGACGCCGCTCGGCATGCGGGCGCCCTGGTTCGCCGAGATCGAAGCCTTCCCCAGCGCGGTGCTGGCCCACCACTACCCGAATACTCCGAACCACGGCGACATGACCAAACTCGGCGCCCTGGTGCTGGCCAGCAAGATTGCCGCACCGGAGGTGCTCGTCGGCGGCACACCGTGCCAGGCGTTCAGCGTGGCCGGGATGCGCGAAGGCCTCACCGACCCGCGCGGCGCCCTCACCATCAAATACGTGGAGCTTGCAGATGCAGTTGACTATGTTCGCGCCGGCCAGCGAAAGCCCGGACGGCCCCCCGCTAGAAGGCAATCGGCAACAGCAAGGCCGTGCCCTGCGTGCGCTGGATCGGCCGGCGGATAATCAATCAACTCGAAAGGCGATGAAGCCTCGTATTCGTGGTCGTGAGGATTGGAACTTCATCACGATCTCGCATCCTGTCTAACTCGGCACGTGCCTCGTTGATCCCCAACGCATAGCCATTCATTGAGGCAATAAGCGATCCGCTAATCACATAGCGCCCACACTCTGGGCAGCCAATTTCTTTGCCGTCGTATCTGGTCGGGTGATCGATCGAATCTGTACCGCAAATTAAGCACTCCATATCCACCTCCATTGGCTGATCGCTGAACTGTAGCTGATCCCTCACCACCCTCAACCGCCCGGGCCTGCCCCGGCATAGGACGCCCATGCCCACAGAAAACCGTATCGACTGCCCAGCACTGCACAAACGCAGCAACAGCTACCCGTTTGGTGATCGTGTCCCGCGCACAGTCCGGATGGTGAAGACCGTAACCGCCGACCTTATGCCCGGCATCGGATTTGCGTATATCAAGGGTGATATTCCGATCTGCCCCGAAGATCAGATCTTTCCTGCCTGGACGAACAGCCACGGCGCCGTCGCGGCGGTGCTGCTTAACGGGAAGCATGTTGGCCTACGCCCCGCAGAGTTCGAGGTAGATACCTGGCACGAACTGTCGGGCGTCACGCTCGCGGCATCCCGCGCCAACCGCCTGTACCTGGCCGGCCCCATGACCGGCTTCGAAGACTTCAATTTCCCGGCCTTCAACAAGATGGCCGCCGACCTGCGCGCCCACGGCTACACGGTGGAGAATCCGGCGGAACACGGCGTCGTCGTGGGTGCGGACTGGGCGGACTACATGGCCTACGACCTGACGCGGCTGGGTCTGTGCGGCCAGGTCGCGGTGCTACCCGGCTGGGAAAACTCGAAAGGCGCCCGTCTCGAAGTACACATTGCCCGCGAGCTCGGCATGAAGGTTGTGAATGCCCATGACCTGGTATCAATGGAGATTGCAGGGAGCACAAGTTGATGCAGCAAACTTTGATAGGTGGCGAGCAGGCTTAGGTTATCTACTAGGGTAAGCAACTCAGCACGGGCTTGCACAACAAAGTTGTGCAAGCCCCATTTGCAAAGAACGAACTTATACTTGCCAAAAACTGGCAACATCTGAATACACAATACTCATGAGCAGCAAATTATCTTGATATCTCTTTTCGAACCGCGCCAGGTAAATCTTTGAACTGCACCTTGTTGGGAAATTTAACATTTATATCGTTACGATAATAAATCAACCTTTCAGATTTCTTAAAAAAAGGCATTCCTCCTGGGCAAAATGGCCCCGTACAATCAGGAGGTGGTGAAGGCTGTGGCTTGGGACACTCTATATCACCGCAACCTGTTGGTTTGGGCGACGGGGACGGAGTCGGGCTAGGAGAAGCCCCCCTCCAGTCGTCGCAAACAGATTCGTATTAATACTCTTTGTTGGTGAGTCCGCCACCTTGCTCCCATTGACATAAACTGCCGTAGATCCATTCGGATTTTCAATCACGTACGTTGTGACATCCTCCGCAGCCATTGCTCTACTACTCAGAAACACCAAAGCTAATGATAAGAAATTTATCACCCTCATAAATCCTCCAAAGCATCACGATTCGTCCGCCCTATCAGCGTTAAATCCTAGACAATCTAATGAAAAGAGCGAGTGCATGACCTTTATTTTTGTAATTTCGACAAAACATTTCCGAATAGGATCAAGAACGTTTTTGAATTTCAAAATTTAAGAAAAATCGAAAACTGATAAATAAATGGAGGTTTCAAGATACTTAAAAAGCAAAAACGTTGGTATATCAAACTTTTACCCAAACTCAGGAACTTACTCGTTGCTTGGCTCAAGTCAATAACCAGTTGAGCAGCAGCACTCCCCCTTTCAAAGTCAGCCGCTATAGCGGGTCGAAATCGCCTAATTGCTCTCGAGCAATCGGGACTGCAAATTCCAGCAGTTCCAGAGGCACATCCTGCTCGAACAGTGTTACCTCAAAGCGCATCGACTCATCGTTTCGAAAGATCTCGAACACTGGCCCAGCACCACCTCGCCAGCACTCCAACGCAAGACCATCGTGCCCCTGGACAACCCTCGACGCCCGACAGAAACGATACTCAACCCCGTGAACGACCATTCGCAACCTCCTTTCTTGAGGGCTGCACGATACCTCTCCCGTAAACAAATGTGATAGCCGCTATAGCGGTAAGGACCCCATATGCTCGATGCGAAAATTCACCACTCACTGAACACTCTCACCGCAAGCCAAACGGCCAAGCTGTTGGTGATGCATCACGGAATCGATGCTTTCGGCTACAAGTACGAAAGCCTGCGTGACGCACCGAATGGCCTCATTTCGCTTGAAGATTTGGCGTCCATGCCCGGCGAGGATCTGGAACGACTTTACGATGAGAGCTCACACGATGATGCGGTGAACGAGGTACGTTACAGCGCAGTGGCCGCCCCGGGAATTTCGTCTTGGTGCCACTACAGCTGGGAGCGCAACTACGAGGTCGATGTGAAGGCCTTCATCCTGCCTGATGGCCGTGCTCTTGCCTTTTGTGAGATGAGCGGCGGCGGCAAGCACGGCGAGCCAGACGCGTACCCCTGGGTTGAAGAGGCCAAGTTCATCAAGGTCTCCGGCGTCGAGGAGCGCGTCATCAGGACTTACATGTTCGAGGATATTCCAGAAGCCTCAGAGGTGATGCCATGATTGCCCTCGCTTGGTTCACCTACGTCTACTGCTACAAAGTCCGGCATCCATGAATCGTCTGGTCAGCGTCCGTATCGAGGAACTGACCGGACCGGCACTGGACTGGGCCATCAACGCGATCGAGGGTGACCAGCAGCCCCTGGCCGGCCAGCTGGATTTGTTCGCCCTGCCCGACGCCGAGCAGTTAATCACGAAGTACGGCGTCTGGGTCGATGTTGGTCACCGGCACCCGTGGCTGGCCGACGCAACGAACGATCCATTCAACCGCCAGATCGGCGAAACCCGAACCGTCGCCGTGTTCCGCGCCGTGGTATTCGCCAACCGCGGCGCCACGGTCGAAGTCCCCACCGAACTCATCCACCAGTAATCCCTCCCCCCTACTCAACAGCCTGCCGGTGTACGGCGGGCGAAGAATCTCCGCATGCCTGAATTGACATACGACCAGACGCAGGTGGATTACGCGACTGCGCCGAAAGCCTCGGCCGGCACGGCCCACCCGGGCAAGGAAGTGCGCCATGACCATCACGAAGATCATCAAGGGCCAGCATCGCTTCGGCGGCTTCTGGCGGATCATCGCTGACTGCAACGGCACCAACAGCACATGTCCTTCCGCACCGAACAACAGGCTCGCGCCCTCGCCCCAGGGCAGGACGGCGTGCCCCTTCATTAAAACCTTCTGCCGCCGCCGGCGGCGTGGAGAACCCTATGAATCAAGAATTTAACGCACCGCGACTCAAGACCAGCGACGGAGGCTAATCATGGAAGGCATTCATTTTCTATCGCATGAAGAGGTTTGCACCCTCACAGGAGCCAAAACGAAGGCCGGACAGCTGATGGTCCTCAAAAGGAATGGGATACGGCACACCATCAAGCGCAGTGGCTGGCCATGCGTACTGGCATCAGCCCTGACCGGTGAGCCTGTAACTGCAGCAGAGAAACCGAAATGGCAGCCGCGGCTGGTGGGATAAATGGGAAGAAAGCCAACGAAGCCAGACAGTGTCACACGCCTGCGGAAGCGTACGCAGCGCAGTGGCATTGTCTATTACTACTACGACACCGGCGGTAATCCGAGAAAAGAAATTCCACTGGGCAGCGATTACGGACTGGCGATCGTCGAGTACGCCAAGCTGGAAAAGAGCCGTGCATCATCAGCAATAGTTCAGACCGTGCTGACATTCGCCTACGTCGCCAATATCTATATACAAGAAGTCGTCCCCACGAAGGCTCCGGCCACACAAAGGGACAATGCCCGCGAGCTGAAGCAACTGCTGAAGTTTTTCGATGATCCTCCAGCACCCCTCGAGGCAATCGAGCCTCAGCACATCGTTCAATACCTCAGGAAGCGTGGAAAAGAAGCACCTGTCAGGGCGAACCGGGAAAAAGCACTTCTGAGCGCAATCTGGAACTTCGCCAGGACAAGTGGCTACACATCGCTGGCGAATCCTTGCGCCGGAGTTAAAGGCCACAAAGAGACCGGTCGCGATGCCTACATCGAGGACGAGGTGCTTGCAGCGATCTATAGCCACGCCGATCAGCCGTTGAAAGACGCGCTTGATCTGTTCTACCTAACCGGCCAGCGCATCGCCGACACTCTGAAAATGGACGAAAAAGATATCCGGGACAACAGGCTTGCGGTTCAGCAAGGCAAGACAAGAGCAAAGAGAAGGATTGAGATTGTCGGAGAGTTGAAGGTCGTGATCGATCGAATTCTGGCCCGGAAGGCGGGACACCGGATCAGGACCAGTAGGCTGATTGTGATGGACAACGGTCAGCCGATGACCAGCAGCATGTTGCGAGGGAGGTTTGACGCGGCACGCGAGGCCGCAGGAGTAGAAAAAGGAGATTTCCAGATGCGAGATCTTCGTGCCAAGGCCGGTACCGATAAAGCAGAATCGAGCGGCGACATCATGCAGGCCAAGGATCAGCTCGGGCACACAACCGTGGTGATGACGGAGAACTACATCCGAAAAAGGATCGGCAAAAAAGTCACCCCGACCAAGTGAGTTGCGGAGCAGGCTACGAAATTGCGGAGCGCAAATTATAAGGGCCTGCATGAGTAAACTCACGCAAGCCCTTGATATTCATGGTGCCCGAAGCCGGAATCGAACCGGCACGCCCTTACGAGCGGGGGATTTTAAGTCCCATGCGTCTACCAGTTTCGCCATTCGGGCGGTAGCGCGGTGTCGCTTTGCTCTGATGCCGAATCACAATCCTGACAGGATTCGCGCCTCAACAACCGAGGTGGGGAATATATACATCACTTCCCGGCGAATCAAGTTTGCGATAGCAGTTTGAAAGACTAAATCTTTCAGCCCGGGGCCAGTAAAAAAACTTCGCAGATCATGGACCTACGGAGCGTGGCTATGGTTGCGGCCGAGGTCTGAACCGAACCGGTACAGCTGGCTCTGCAATCCACCTATAACCCCAGAAACTCCAATAGAGTAGCACTATTCAAATTCCGTAAGCCACTGATTTTTAAAGCGCAATAGTTCGCGCAGGTCCAGGAAGTCCCGATACGCATTCTTTCGTACCCACCGTCATCTGTGGCGGTAGGTTTCGGGCAGACGCGGGTCAAACTTCACCCCTCACGAAAAAACAGCCCGCGGAAGGATGTCGCGCTCATTGTCTGTAGGCGCTCCGTCCATCAGTTTTTGCTATGGAGTCGGTAACCCGTATCAGATAGCATGAGCCGTTTTTTTCAAAGGAATCAAAATGGGTAGCCAGCAAACAGTGGCGGACGGCAGGAACTCAAATTTCGACTGGCTCCGGCTTTTTTTGTCGTTTTCTGTTGCCTACTTTCACGCCGGATATTTTTCAACGGTAGCGAACGGCGAAGATGTTCCCTTTGGGGCCATCCCATTTCCGATGGTTCCGACATTCCTCGCGCTATCGGGCTATCTAATGTTCAACAGCTTTGCCTCAAGTAAAAGCTGGTTTCATTTTATGGAAAAACGGGCGCTCCGGATTCTTCCTGCGCTAATTGCATCCCTCATTGTGAGTGGGCTTGCATGGGGTTTTTATGTTGGTGTAATTGGCTCACTGAAAATTTACCTCGGCGGTGGCATGCTACTGTCCAGTCCAGGTGGCAATGGCTCGCTATGGTCGCTCCTGTGGGAGGAAATCGCCTATGCAATGATGGCAGTGCTCATTGCCCTCAAGGCTTACAATCACAAATGGATAATCTGGCTATGTTTTATAGCCGCCTGTGCAATTGCAGCAATATTCGACCAACAGGAACCCTACTGGCGCATTACAAACCTCATTCCTGCCTTGTTTACCGGTAACCTGGTATTCCTCTACAAAACACAGCTCTCAAAAATATCCTGGAAGCTACTGGCAGTGGCGACCCTCTCCATTACGGCCCTTAACATTTATCTAAGCCTGCCACCCCAAGCCTGGTATATGGTTCCCATTGGCGGTTTCCTTGCTCTTAATCTTTGCCTCAATGCTCCACCGTTGCCCAAAATGCCATTCGACATCTCATACGGCATTTATGTATTCCATGACCCGATATTCTATGTTTCGGCGAAGCTGATGCCTGGGTCATTCAATGAAATGTTTATGGTGGGGGCGCCAGTTTTAATTGTGATTTCCCTTTTTAGCTGGTTCACCATTGAGAAACCTGCACTTTCAATCAAGAAAAGAATCGCACTTCGGCGATCAGCACTGTCATCTTGAACTCAGCAGTGCGCCATTAGCCTGTCCACAGGTGGTGAGCACTCGCAGTGCCACTCTTGAATTCCGGATCGACCCTGCAAGCCATTCAGCACCATCAATCCGCTGATTGAGGGTGCTGAAACGATCGCTGCCAGCGGTCCATTCAATCCTTCTCGCCTCCCGCTCCCTAGTGATGCCGACTCAGCCCCCCCTCGCTAAAGCTCGAGCACTTTGGGTCAGGCAACCACTTACCACCCCGGCATTTAACCTGGTCCAGCGTAATTCGCACGCCGGAAGGTCCGGACCAGAACTCGCCCGGCATCGAGCCATCAACGACCTGCGCACTGACGAGCCCCACGCCCCCTCATGCCCATGCGGAGCCGCGTTAGTGGGTCCGTAAGCCAAACCTGCCATTTGGCCACAGGTTTCGAAGAAAGCTGCAACAGAAGCAGCTACATGTACGACCTCCCGAGAGATATGTTAGCTTTACCGACTACGCGCTCATCGAGCTCAAAAACGGGCATTAGATGCTCTGAGCTCATAAAGGAATAATAAAATGACTGAGTTACGCGCTCCGTTTCCGAACACAGCTTTCGCTTCACTTGCAGCACAGGAATCCAGGCACTGGTGGTTCCGCTCACGGAACCGGATAATCCTGTGGGCCATGAAAAAGCACATTCGAAACTTCAATAGTTTTCTGGAAGTTGGGTGCGGAACAGCGTTTGTACTTGAGGGTGTCAGCAACCAATTCCCCGGCATCGAAATCAGTGGCTCGGAGTACTTTGAAGAAGGTTTGGTTCATGCAAGAAATCGCCTGCCTACAGCAAATTTCATGCACCTTGATGCTACGAAAATGTCTGACGAATCACGCTACGATGTGATTGGCACTTTTGATGTCATCGAGCACATCGAAGAGGATCAACTTGTCCTGAACAATCTTGCCAAAGCAATAAAGCCAGGCGGTACGCTGCTTGTCTCCGTACCTCAACATCGCTGGCTGTGGTCAGAAGCTGACACCTATGCATGCCATGTACGCAGATATACCCGACAAGAATTGATATCGAAGGTTGAAAAGTCAGGGCTCAAAGTCGAATACGCCACTTCCTTCGTCACGTTCCTCGTTCCACTGATGTGGCTTTCGAGAAAGAAAACGAAATCCGGCGAATATGATCCGATGCAGGAATTCAGAATACCCAGTTGGCTTAATTTCGCCTTGGAATCGGTAATGAAACTTGAATTACTTCTATTGAAAGCCGGTATCAACCTGCCCGTGGGCGGATCACTATTGCTGGTAGCCAACAAGAAGTAAAACCGGGCAACATCGCCGAGTGCAGACGGCCACCAGCACCTCGAGTCCGCTGTCTAATCAGACGGGCCTGCGCATTAAGTATCGGCTATAACAGGCTGTGCAATCTTGAATGCCAGAGCGCTTCAATACCCGAGCTGGCGTCACTGCAAAACACCCAACTTTTCAATAGCCAAGAAAAAAACCCGTTCTACGAACAAGCGGGGCAAGATCTCAGAGACGCAATGGATTTGGCAAATCTGACAGGCCAGCGAGCGGCTGATGTGTTGAAGGCCTCGACCGCAGATATGAACAATGGCTTTCTGATGATTGGCCAGGGTAAGACGGAAAAGCGTCTGCGCATCAAACTGTACGCCGGCGATACCGAGAAAGACCTGTGCATATTCATCAACGGCCTGCTAGATCGCAGAGCTCAGGCCGGCGTCAAAACCTCGATCCTCATAACCAACCAAGCAGGACTGAGGATGAGTTACAACATGCCTCGAAACCGCTGGGACGAAGCCAGGGAAACTGCGGCAACGAAAGCAGCAGCCGCCGGCGACACCGCGCTGGCTGGAACGATCCGCAAGTTTCAGTTCCGGGATATCCGACCGAAAACCGGCAGCGAAATAGAGGACGTCAAGGATGCAAGCCGCTTGCTCGGGCACTCGACTGAGGAGATGACAAAGAAGGTCTACCGGCGCGCCGGTGAAATCGTAAAGCCAACAAAATGACGATCGTCAGATGAACTCACCAACTAACTTTCGACCTGGTTCTCATCTATCGAAACGGTAGCCTGAAACAACTAAATCCCATTTGATATCTGGGTGTGCAACCGAAACATAAACCGTGGGCTTGTCGATAATTAAGCTAAGTTGCCCCTGCCCTCCGGATCCATGAACAACAACCCCTACAGTTGGAGATGACGAAACCGTCATCTTCAAAGGAATTCGAGTGTCCGCCACCTGCATCCCATAAGCGAGCTTCACCTCAGTAGCATTCGGAGGGACCATATGCGATATATCGAACGCGACAAGGTCGGTCCATTTGTCCGGTGCTACAACTGAAGCTTGCTCCGCCACATTTTGAATTTTTCTAATGCTGCTCCAGACACTGTCGCCCGTGATTCCAGACCCCACAAACATCAGAATCACCCCTGCGAGAGATGCGAAAATGCCGACGATCGTAAAGAAAAACCCAAGGAGATTTAACCTGTCACCAATGCTCGCAGCCATAAGTTCTTCCATATACATGCACTCCAGAGAGCCCCCACATTACCGTAAAAATTAGAGCAATTCATCGTTCAAACAGCTTCCGTTGCGGAACACCTCCCTAAAATTGCGGAACACCACACTTTCTCACAGGCAATAAAAAACCCCGTAGATCATTGATCTACGGGGTTTTTAAGAGTGGAGGCCGAGGTCGGAATCGAACCGGCGTAGGCGGATTTGCAATCCGCTGCATAACCATTTTGCTACTCGGCCTCAAAACATTTGCTGTCAGTAGCGCAACAACAAACGTTATACAAACTGGAGCGGGAAACGAGACTCGAACTCGCGACCCCGACCTTGGCAAGGTCGTGCTCTACCAACTGAGCTATTCCCGCTTGGTGTGGCGCATTCTATAGAAATCAGAAGCGCCGTCAACCCTTTGATTCAAAAAAGTTTTATTTCTTTTCAACATCGGTCTTCAGATGCGGCCAGGCGGCGCGAAGGTATTGAACCATCGACCACAAGGTCAGACCAGCAGAGACCATCAGCAACGCATAACCGACCAAAACCCAAAAGCTGAAATCCTTTGGATTGGCCAGCAAAATCACCAGCGCAAGCATTTGCGCAGCGGTTTTCCATTTGCCCAGGTTCGAGACAGCCACATGGGCGCGCGCTCCGAGCTCGGCCATCCACTCACGCAGCGCCGAAACAACGATCTCACGACCGATGATGACAGCCGCAGGGAGTGTGAGCCAAAGGTTGCCATGTTCTTGCACCAGCAACACCAAGGCAACAGCTACCATCAGTTTGTCAGCGACAGGATCCAGAAACGCACCAAACGGTGTGCTTTGCTCCAGGCGTCGTGCGAGATAGCCGTCCAGCCAGTCCGTCGCCGCCGCAAAGGCGAATACCGAACTTGAGGCCAGATAGCTCCATTGGTAAGGCAGATAGAACAGCAGAATAAAAATCGGGATGAGCAGGACGCGGAGAACGGTAATCAGATTAGGGATATTCATCGGCACAACTGGCTACGAGGTGAATGGGCATTCTACTCACTATGCAGGTTTGCATAAATCGACTCTGCTAGCTTTTTACTGATCCCCGGTGCTTTGGCGATCTCTTCGATGCTTGCACGAGACAGCTCCTGCAATCCACCAAAATGTTTCAACAAGTCCCGACGTCGGGTTGGCCCGACGCCTGCAACGCCTTCCAGCGTTGACGTGCGGCGGGTCTTGCCGCGTCGTGCGCGGTGGCCGGTGATTGCAAAGCGGTGGGCCTCGTCACGAATCTGCTGGATCAGATGCAACGCCGGTGAATCACCCCGCAAGGTGAACTCGTTTGCCGCATCATTCAGATACAAAGTCTCGAATCCCGCCTTGCGCGTGGCACCCTTGGCGACCCCCAGCAAGATCAGATCCGGAACAGCCAGTTCGTTGAGCACATCACGCGCCATCGACAACTGCCCCTTGCCGCCGTCCACCAACAGGATGTCCGGCAACTTGCCCTCGCCTTCCTTCAGCTTGCTGAAGCGTCGGGTCAGGGCCTGATGCATGGCGGCGTAATCGTCGCCGGCGGTCACGCCTTCGATGTTGTAACGACGGTAATCCGATTTGATCGCCCCTTCCGGGCCGAACACCACGCAGGAAGCCACCGTGGCTTCACCGCTGGAATGGCTGATGTCATAGCACTCCAGCCGTTGTGGTGGCTCATCGAGATTCAACACTTCAGCCAGCGCTTCGAAACGTGCGGCAACGTGCTGACGGTTCGCCAACCGTGCCCCCAGCGCCTGTTCGGCATTGGTCACGGCCAGTTGTTGCCAACGCGCCCGTGTACCGCGCACCCGATGGCTGATGGTCAACTCACGTCCGCGCAGCGCCTGAATGGCCTCGATCAGCGCAGGAAAGTCTTCGTGCACGACGTTGACGATCAGCTCGCTCGGCAAATCGCGTTCAGGGCTACTGATGAAGTATTGCCCGAGAAAAGCGGCCATGACCTCGGCCACTTCCTCTTCAATCCCGACTTGCGGGAAGAAATTCTTGCTGCCAAGCACCCGCCCTCCCCGCACGCTGATCAGGTGGACACAGGCACCGCCTGGATTGACGAACGCGGCGATCACATCGATATCACCCGTTCCGCCTTCCATGCTCTGCTGATCCTGCACTCGACGCAGCAAGGCAATCTGGTCACGCAGCTCGGCGGCGCGTTCAAACTCGAGGTTGATCGCAGCCTCTTCCATCGCCGTCGACAGCTCATTGGTCAACGCATGGCTGCGTCCTTCGAGGAACATCACCGAGTGACGCACGTCCTCGGCGTAAACCTCAGGCTCGACCAGCCCGACACAAGGCGCCTTGCAACGCTTGATCTGATATTGCAGGCACGGCCGGGTCCGGTTCTTGTAGTAGCTCTCCTCGCACTGACGCACGAAGAACGTCTTCTGCAGAAGGCTGAGGCTTTCGCGAATCGCCCCCGCACTCGGATAGGGACCGAAATACTTGCCCTTGGCCTTTTTAGCCCCGCGATGAATGCTCAGGCGCGGGAATTGCCCGTCAGACAAAAAGACGTAGGGATAGGATTTATCGTCGCGCAGCAGGATGTTGTACGGCGGCCGCCACTCCTTGATCAGGGTCTGCTCGAGCAGCAACGCCTCTGTTTCATTGGACGTGATGGTGGTTTCGACCTGGGCGATACGCCCGACCAGGGCCGCGGTTTTCGGCGCCAGGCCTGTCTTGCGAAAGTAGCTGGCCAGACGTTTCTTGAGGTTCTTGGCCTTGCCGACGTACAGCAGACGCGCATCGCTGTCGAACATGCGATACACGCCGGGGCGCCCGCTGACGGTCGAAAGAAAGGCGCCCGAATCGAATGTTTCAGTCATGGTCAGAGGCTGGCATCAACCATGCCGTGACGAACCGCCAGCAGCGTCAGCTCGACATCGCTGCTGATCGAGAGCTTCTCGAAAATGCGGTAGCGGTAGGTGTTTACGGTTTTCGGTGACAAGCACAATTTGTCGGAAATGATCTGAACTTTCTGACAGCCGACAATCATCAACGCAATCTGGATTTCCCGTTCCGACAAGGCATCGAACGGTGAATCATTGGTCGGCTGAAAGGATTTGATCGCCAATTGCTGGGCAATCTGCGGGCTGATGTAGCGCTGGCCGGCAAACACCAGGCGAATGGCCTGAACCATTTCCGGCAACCCGGCGCCCTTGGTCAGATACCCCGCTGCACCGGCCTGCAACAACCGTGTAGGAAACGGATCTTCCTCACACACGGTGACCGCGACCACTTTGATGTCGGGATGACTTCGCAACAGTTTGCGCGTAGCTTCGAGGCCGCCGATGCCTGGCATCTTGACGTCCATCAGCACCACGTCGGGCTTCAACTCACGAGCCTTGATGAGGGATTCTTCCCCGGACTCGGCCTGGCCTACCACCTGCAGGCCATCGATATCGGCCAGCATCCGTGTAATGCCTGTACGAACGAGATCATGGTCGTCGACCACTAGCACCCTAATCAAGCAGACACCTCGCGATATGGTCTTATTGGGATGCCGGACACCTTAGCAAAAAGTGCCGGGCAGACCTAGCGGCAAGCGACATATAAAAAGTTTCAATTCTTCATCGAGGGCTTGCCAGCCGTGGGTTTCAGAGCACAGGTGTACTGAAATCGAGCTGCATTCGCAGGAAACACTCGTCCTCGCCCTGCACAAACATTCCTTTTCTTCGATACAGATTTTGCGCCGGATTGTTTTTGAACACCGTCAGGCGCAACGCCGGGCGACGCTCCAGCCGAGCCATCGCAGCAACCTGATCGATCGCCCAGGATCCCGCGCCCTTCCCTTGAGCGCTTTCGACGATCTGCAATTCGCGGATATACACGGCCCGAGCATCACGACTCAGACTGAAATAGCCCATCAATTCGCCATCACTGAGGATCAACCAGTTTTCGCGCCCGGCCCAGGCGACATCAAACGCCTCGTCCTGCCACAACAAGTCATAGTGAATGTAGTAGCGGAGCATGTTTCGGCAAGTCAGCTCTCGTACAAACGACAGGTCGGCGGAGGTTGCCTGGCGCAACTCAAAACTCATTCCTGCCTCGATCTTCTTCAAGTTCACGCCCCTTCCTTGAGCACACGTTCAGAAAGCAGAGTGTGTCACACCTTGGCGGACGCTCAACCCATAGAGTCCCTCTTGTGCGTTCGATAGCAATTTCTGATTGCTGACGCGCAGCCGCCTCTAGTAAGCTCGGCGCATTCTTTGGAGACAGCTCATGTTCAACACCCTCTCACAGCTTCGTACCGCCAGCGCCTCGCGCTCGGTTGCGGCTGCCCGGGTAAACGGCGTCTGCGCTGCTCCTGCAAGCTTTTATTTTGGGTATTGGTTTAGCCACTGGCGCGCCTGATACCCACACGGCGCCCATTTGAACGGGTCGCCTACCAGAGATTTCTCAACCCCCGGTCGGCCTCCCGACCGGGGGTTTTGTTTTTTCAGGCCCGATTTTTTTCAGCAACACACCAGACACTTTGAGGATTCAACCAATGAACTACGCCACTTATTACCGTTACGACAGTTTTACCGCCTGGCGATTTACCAGCCTCCGCTCGGGACAGCCTGCCGCCTCCGATCGGTCACCCACAGGTGGCAAGCCAACACACGTAGCCAATCCGGCCAATTGTCGAACACCCCAGTAGGGCCGAGTGAGCGGGAAGCCCCCGCCGTCCGCCCAGGAAGACCGAATATGAACTCGTCCGTTTCTGCTCTGCCACTGTCCACCCTGAACCCTGCCAACGAAGCATTGACCCTGCGTCTGCCGAGTTCGCTGCAACTCAAACAGCAATTGCCCCTGAGCAATGCGCTGAACCAGCAAGTCGCCGCCCACCGCCAGGCGGTCCGCGCGATTCTCGATGGCCATGACCCGCGCTTGCTGGTGATCGTCGGCCCCTGCTCGATTCACGACCCCGAGTCTGCGCTTGAATACGCCAGCAAACTTTCGCGCCTGGCTGAAGAAGTCCGTGATGACATGCTGCTCGTGATGCGTGCCTACGTCGAAAAGCCTCGCACCACCGTCGGCTGGAAAGGCCTTGCCTACGACCCACATTTGAATGGCAGCGACGACATGGCTGCCGGCCTCACGTTGTCGCGCGAACTGATGCTGGAAATGATCCGCCTCGGACTGCCTATTGCCACCGAATTGCTGCAACCCATGGCTGCCGGATACTTTGATGACTTGCTGAGCTGGGTCGCCATTGGCGCCCGCACCACCGAATCACAGATCCATCGTGAAATGGCGAGCGGGCTGAGCATGCCGGTCGGATTCAAGAATGGAACGGACGGCGGAGTGGCTATCGCCGTCGACGCGATGCGCTCGGCAGCCCATCCTCATCGCCACTTCGGCGTCGACAGCCAAGGGCATCCGGCAATCATTCAAACATCGGGTAATCCGGATACGCACCTGGTACTGCGGGGTGGCCACCAAGGACCAAACTACGATCGAGAAAGCGTTTCCCGAATCGAAACCGAGCTGACTCGCCTGAAAATTCCCGGCAGGATCATGGTCGATTGCAGTCATGCCAACAGCGGTAAGGATCCTCTCCGCCAGCCTGCCGTGTTCAACGAAGTGCTGGAGCAACGCCTGCAGGGCAATCGTTCACTGATCGGCATGATGCTCGAGTCGCACCTGTTCGAAGGATGCCAACCGTTGAGCGACTCGTTGCGATACGGCGTGTCCGTCACCGACGGCTGCCTCGGATTCGACGCCACCAGTCATTTGCTGCTGGATGCTGCGCACCGTCTGCGCAAACAGACTTCGGTCTGATAATGAACACCCTCCGGGCACCGCTTGCCCGGAGGGTGGTTCACGCTCACGACAATCGAATCACGCCTGAATGCGCAACAACGTCACCCCGGATTCCTGACTGACATCGTCCAGCCGTTCGACCGAATAGGATAGTTTCACAACGGTACCCACATGCTCGCGCCAGAATCGGTAGGGCACGATGAAGACCAAAGGTTGCATGGCCATACCTTTGATGATTTCACGGTCATCCCGGTGGAAGAATGAATCACCGTCGCATTTGAGATAAACCAGCTCGCCCTCCTCCACCCGTGCATCACCGACCAGCACGCTGACACCGTCAACGGCATCCTGCACATCGAGCACCCCGTCATTGGCCTCAAGGATCTGCGGGGCCATTAACTGGCCCCGCACCAGAGGAGCAATGTCGACTCGCGTAACACCTGACTCGCGGACTGCACCGCTTGTCTGCTGGATACAATAGCGGACCACCACCTCACCACCGAGATGCGGGGCAATGAACTCGGGGGCAATTCCCAGTACCAGAGGGTGGCCGACAGCAAAGCATTCGACAGTCAGAACATCTCGAAAAGATGCCTCTGTCGAAGGCCCTTGCCAGCTCAACTCCACTCGATCACCCGCGCTCATTCCGGCATAAGGCTGAAGGGTGACAGTAGTTCCATCGGTCACGCGCGCAGGATCGAGGCTGCCACCAACGGCATCGTTGATGACAACCGGCAAAAGACTGTAGCGGACGTCACCCACGTCCAGTTGCGTGCGCATGGAAATCAAAGACTCTGATCGCCTGGCGCTGGTCAATGTCCAGAAGACTTCAAGCGAACCACCGTCCAGCGCAACAATGTGAGCGTCCCGAACGACCAGGACGATCTCCTTGCCCAACTGACCTTCACTGACAAACCGAACGACTTCGTGATGATAAGGCAAACCCTCGATATCGAAACCGTGCCAACTCAACGCTACCCTGTCGCCGCACGCCATTTCAGGATAAGGCGCAACCCTGATGACTACCTTGCTCAAGGAGGGGTCAATGACCCCGCCGAGAACAGAATCAGGCATGGGTGCGGGTAATAACGAAACAGCCGATCCACCCTCCCGACAGCTCTCCAGTGACCGAACACCTTCAACCTCCAGCCACTTGCCCTGACCTTGCGAAACCGTTGTCCTTGCGTCACTCATCAGTCACCTCTCCACTCCCTGGAAAAAACGCAGCCATCCCGCTGCGTCGAAGAGGCTCTATTTAATGCGCTTCTTCGGCAATCCGATGTCAGCTCATCTCTTCTCGAGCCAGGGCTAAACGCACTAAATGAAGTAGGCAAAAAGGGGGAAAACACTGGCGACGAGTCGAAAGCTTTCCAGATGTTCCGAAGCGGATTTCAGTTAAAGGCGAAGTTTCGTACGCACATTGATCCAGATTCCAACAAATGATGGCGACTATTCAGGCATCCCGAGCATCACGAGTGTTTTAGAGTGGCACGCAGACAACATCGACGATCTTCTGCGATCAAGGACGAAAAATGCTACGAAATGCGACCACGCAACATCCCATTCTGTTGGTGCACGGCCTGTTCGGATTCGAGCGCATCGGCCCTTTCGAACTGTTCCATGACGTCAAGCAGGCACTCAACGCCATCGGTGCACAGGTCTTTGTGCCACATCTTTCGGCAATCCATGACAACGAAGTACGAGGCAAGCAATTGCTCTGGCAGATCGACTCGGTTCTGAGAGGCACAGGTGCTACCAAAGTCAACCTGATCGGTCATAGTCAAGGCGCACTAGCCGCCCGGTACGCTGCAGCGCTTGCCCCACACAGCGTTGCTTCCGTAACTTCGGTCAGCGGGCCGAATCACGGCTCGGAAATTGCCGACTTCCTGCGCAAGGCGCTGATACCCGGTCGACTGCCGGAAGCCGTGGCACAGAATGTGGCGATTCTGTTTTTCGACTTCCTGTCACAGCTCAACGGCACCCGATTGCCACGCAATGCCGTGGCAGCACTTGGCGCACTGACCACCGAAGGTGTCGGCAGCTTCAATGACAAATTCCCCCAGGGCCTGCCCAAGACGTGGGGCGGTCACGGCGCCGAACAGGTGAATGGCGTTCGTTACTATTCCTGGAGTGGCGTGGTACCAGAACTCGATGTATCGCCAAGCGATCCAGTTCAAGGCATCTGCCGTGCCCTGTCGGAATATTTCATCACCGAGCCTGAACAAAACGACGGTTTCGTCGGACGTTTCAGCTCTCATCTCGGCACAGTGATTCGCTCTGACTATCCTCTCGACCATCTGGGGAGCCTGCGTCGGGCCGTCGGCCGGCATCCTGCGGCGGGTGACTCGATCGGACTTTACGTTGAACACGCCTTGCGCCTGCAAGCGGCTAATCTCTAGTGGCCGGTATCAGACGAGCGAATGGAACTTTGCCGAGAAATCGGCCACTGAATCCGGTAGGCTCCCCCCTTTACTGATTTGATTGGAGAGTTTCCCCATGGCTAAAGCCACTGCCCGCCACATCCTGGTTTCCAGCGAAGCCAAGTGCAACGAACTCAAGGCCCAGATCGAAGGTGGCGCTGATTTCGCCGAAGTGGCCAAGGCCAACTCCACCTGCCCGTCCAGCCGTCAGGGCGGCGACCTGGGTTCGTTCGGTCCTGGCCAGATGGTCAAGGAATTCGACACCGTGGTATTCAGCGCGCCGATCAACGTCGTGCAAGGCCCGGTGAAGACCCAGTTCGGCTACCACCTGCTGGAAGTCACCAGCCGTCAGGACTGATTTCAGCCCGACCTGCTGTGCAACGGCCCGCCTGATGGCGGGCCGTTTTGTTTTGGTTACACCACACCGCTGGCGAACGGCGCGCCGCTCGCGTACAAATTGCGCTTATCGATTACCCGGCTTTAAGGCTGACAATGCGACTGGCTTTCCCGACATTGATGTTCACTGCCGTGACCCTGCTGCTTGGGATCACTGGTGTGGACGCCGCACCCCAGCATGCGATGACCGTCTATGGCGAACCGGCAAAGTACCCGCCCGGTTTCAGTCACTTCGATTACACCAACGTCCGGGCGCCCAAGGGCGGGACGATGCGCCGCTCGGCCATCGAGATTGGCCACTTCGACCATGTCCTGCCGTACATCGACAAAGGCATCGGCGTCAGCCAGATCGACGGCCTGCTGTACTCCCCGCTGGCCCAGCGTTCGCTCGACGAGCCCTACACCGTCTACGGTCTGGTTGCACAGAAAATGGAGCGCTCGGATGACGGCCTGTCGTTGCGCTTCTTTATCAATCCCAAGGCCCGCTTCGCCGATGGCAAGCCGATCACCGCCGAAGACGTGCGCTACACGTATGACTTGCTGATGACCCAGGGCAGCCTGCGTTATCGCACCCAGTTCGCCGACGTCAGAGGCGTCGAAGTCGAAGCCCCGCTCACCGTGCGTTTCGACTTCAAGAGCAATGAAAACCGTACCCTGCCGCTGGACATCGCAACCCTGCCGGTATTTCCCGAACACTGGTGGAAGACCCGCGATTTCGCCGGCGGTGGCGGCTATGAACCGCCGTTGGGCAGTGGCCCGTATCGGGTCGGCAAGGTCGACTCCGGGCGCAGCATCACCTTTGAACGCAATCCCGACTGGTGGGGCAAGGACCTGCCGGTCAGCCGTGGCCTGTACAACTTCGATCACTTCAGCATCGAGTACTTCGGCGACACCGATGTCGCCCGCCAGGTCTTGCGCGGCGGTGCTTACGATTACAACCGTGAGTTCTCCGCCACCGGCTACTCCATCGGTTACGAGAGCCCGGCCCTGAGCGATGGCCGCCTGCAGAAGGCTCATCTGGCCACAGAAGCGCCGCAGTCGGCCCAGGGCTTCGTGTTCAACCTGCAAAAGCCGATATTCCAGGATCGCCGCGTTCGCCAGGCACTGGCCATGCTCTGGGATTTCGAATGGAGCAACCGGCAGATGATGCGCAACATGTACATCCGCCAGCAGAGTTACTTTTCCAACAGTGACCTGGCCGCCCGCAAGCTGCCGGATGCTGCCGAACTGAAGATTCTCGAACCCTTGCGCGGACAGATTCCCGACGAGGTGTTCACCCAGGTCTTCGAAGCGCCGAAGACCGATGGCAGCGGCATTATCCGTGACAAACAACTGCAAGCGCTGGAGCTGCTGGAACAGGCCGGCTGGAAACCCGATGGCGACCAGTTGGTCAACGACCGGGGCGAGCCGCTGAGCTTCACTTTCCTGGTCAGCCAGAACGGCATGGACCGTCTGCTGCTGCCGTACAAGCGCACGCTGAAGCAGATCGGCATCAACCTCGACATCCGCCGCATTGATTCCTCGCAGTACGTCAATCGCCTGATGAGCCGCGACTACGACATGATTGTCACCGGCTACCCGGTCACCACCTCCCCCGGCGGCGAACTGTTGAACTACTTCGGTTCGGCATCGGCCAACGACCCCGGCGCCAACAATTACATGGTGCTGAAGAACCCGGCGGTCGACACCTTGATCAACGGCCTGATCCGCGCCTCGACCCAGGCCGACATGCTGCGTTACGCCCACGCGCTGGACCGGGTGCTGCAATGGAACTACTACTGGATTCCCAACTATTACCCGCCGGGCACGTCCACCGTGTGGTGGAACCGTTTCGGCATTCCCACCGTGCAGGCGAGCAATGACGAAGCAATCGAGAGCTGGTGGGAAATCAGCCGCACACCGCTGACCAACCAGCAGATGACGGCCGAGAAAATCAGCCGTGGCAGACCCGGAGGGCCACACTGATGTGGGCATACATACTGCGGCGTCTGCTGCTGATCATCCCTACGCTGGTGATCATTCTGCTGGTCAATTTCGTGATCATCCAGGCCGCGCCGGGGGGGCCGGTGGAACAGGCCATCGCCCACTTGCAAGGCATCGGCGGCGCCAGTGTCGGCGGCGGCGCGAGCGAGACCATGAGTGGCACCTCCCGTGCCAGTCGGGGCCTCGATCCGCAGCTGATCAAGGACATCGAAAAACAGTACGGCTTCGACAAACCGGCCCATGAACGCCTGTGGCTGATGCTCAAGAACTACGCCCAACTGGATTTCGGCAAGAGCTTCTTCCGCGGCGCCACGGTCACCGACCTGATCCTGCAGAAAATGCCGGTGACCATTTCCCTCGGCCTGTGGGCGACGCTGATCACTTATCTGGTGTCGATCCCGCTGGGCATCCGCAAAGCCGTGCACCACGGCAGCCATTTCGATATCTGGAGCAGTACGGCGATCATCATCGGTTACGCGATGCCGGCGTTTCTGTTCGCGATGTTCCTGATCGTAGTGTTCGCCGGCGGCACGTCGCTGAACTGGTTTCCGGTGCGCGGGCTGGTGTCCGACAACTTCGAATCCCTGTCGACGCTGGGCAAGATCACTGACTACTTCTGGCATCTGGTATTGCCGGTCACGGCGCTGGTGATCGGCGGTTTCGCCACCCTGACCATCCTTACCAAAAACTCGTTCCTCAATGAAATCACCCGTCAATACGTGGTCACCGCGCGTGCCAAAGGCCTGAGCGAAAACCGGGTGTTGTATGGGCATGTTTTCCGCAACGCGATGTTGCTGGTGGTGTCGGGCATTCCCCAGGCGTTTATCAGCGTGTTCTTTGCCGGTTCGTTGCTGATCGAAGTGATCTTCTCCCTCGACGGCCTGGGCCGCATGAGTTACGAAGCGGCCGTGTCCCGTGACTATCCGGTGGTGTTCGGCTCGCTGTTCATCTTCACCCTGTTCGGCCTCCTGATAAAACTGATCGGTGACCTGTGCTACACGCTGGTCGACCCACGCATCGACTTCGCCGCGAGGAACGCCTGATGTTCAAGCTCTCGCCTCTGGGCCGTCGCCGCTTCGAACGCTTCAAGAAAAACCGCCGGGGCTGGTGGTCGCTGTGGCTGTTTATCGGTCTGTTCCTGCTCAGCCTTGGCGGCGAACTGATCGCCAACGACAAGCCATTGGTCGTCAGTTATCAGGGCCAGTGGTACTTCCCTGTATTCAAGCGTCACACCGAACAGGAATTCGGTGGGCAACTGCCGTTCCAGGCCGATTACCGCAGCGACTATGTGCAGAAGCTGATCCGCAAGGACGGTGGCTGGCTGCTGTTTCCGCCGATTCCGTTCAGTGACGACACCCCGAACTACGACCTCAACAAACCGGCGCCGAGCCCGCCGACTTCGGTCAACTGGCTGGGCACCGACGATCAGGCGCGCGACGTGCTGGCCCGGGTAATCTTCGGCGCCCGGGTGTCGATCCTGTTCGCCCTGATGCTGACGTTTGTCAGCGCCCTGATCGGCATCGCCGCCGGTGCCCTGCAGGGTTATTACGGTGGCTGGGTCGATCTGCTCGGCCAGCGATTGCTGGAGGTCTGGTCAGGGTTGCCGGTGCTTTACCTGCTGATCATCCTTTCGGGTTTCGTCGAGCCCAACTTCTGGTGGTTACTGGGGATCATGGCGCTGTTTTCCTGGCTCGCACTGGTCGATGTGGTACGCGCCGAGTTTCTGCGCGGGCGCAACCTGGAGTACGTCAAGGCTGCCCGCGCCCTGGGCTTGAGCGATCGCAAAGTGATTGTCCGGCACATCCTGCCCAACGCGATGAACGCCACCCTGAGCTACCTGCCCTTCATTCTGACCGGGGCGATTTCCACCCTGACCGCGCTGGATTTCCTCGGTTTCGGCATGCCCGCCGGCAGTGCGTCGCTGGGCGAACTGATCGGTCAGGGCAAACAGAACCTGCAAGCGCCGTGGCTCGGATTGACCGCGTTTTTCACCTTGGCGCTGATTCTTTCCCTGTTGGTATTCATCGGCGAAGCGTTGCGCGATGCCTTTGACCCGCGCTCATGATCGGACTCTTGACATGACTGACAACCTGATCGAAATCCGTGATCTCAGTGTCGCTTTCCATGGGCAGACTGTGGTGCGCAAGCTGTGCCTGGACATCCGCCCTGGCGAGTGTCTGGCCCTGGTCGGCGAGTCGGGCTCGGGCAAATCGGTGACGGCCCATTCGATCCTGCAACTGCTGCCCGAATGCGATGCCCGGACGACCGGCAGCATCCGTTATCGTGGCCAGGAACTGGTCGGCGCCGATCCCAAGACCCTGCGCGACCTGCGGGGCAACCGCATCGCCATGATTTTCCAGGAGCCGATGACCTCGCTCAATCCGTTGCACACGATTGAAAAGCAGATCGGCGAAACCCTGTTGCTGCACCGAGGCCTCGGCGGCAAGGAAGCTCAAGCGCGGATCCTCGAACTGCTGGAACTGGTAGGCATCCAGAAACCGAAAGAGCGGCTGAAGGCTTATCCGCATCAGCTGTCTGGTGGCCAGCGCCAGCGGGTGATGATCGCGATGGCCCTGGCCTGCGAGCCCGAACTGCTGATCGCCGACGAACCGACCACCGCCCTCGATGTGACCGTACAGCGCAAGATCCTGTTGTTGCTCAAGTCCCTGCAACGGCGCCTGGGCATGTCGCTGCTGCTGATCAGCCATGACCTCAATCTGGTGCGCAGCATCGCCCAACGGGTGTGCGTGATGAAGGCCGGGGAAATCGTCGAGCAGGCGCTGTGCGAGACCCTGTTCACCGAGCCGAAACACCCTTACAGCTGCGTGTTGCTCAACGCTGAACCGGAAGGCGAAGCGCTGCCCCGGGACGAACGCGAAAACGTGCTGGAAGTCGATGACCTGCGGGTTGATTTCACCGTCGGCGGCGGGCTGTTCCAGCGCAAGCAATACCTGCGCGCGGTGGACGGCATCAGCCTGAACATCCAGCGCGGCAAGACGCTGGGCATCGTCGGCGAGTCCGGCTCGGGCAAGTCGACTCTCGGTCAGGCGATCCTGCGGCTGCTCGACTCCAAGGGCAGCATTCGCTTCCAGGGCACGGCACTCGACGGTCTCGACCAGAAACAGATGCGGCCGTGGCGTCGGCAGATGCAGGTGGTGTTCCAGGACCCGTTCGGCAGTCTCAGCCCGCGCATGTCGGTGGCGCAGATCATCAGCGAAGGACTGGAAGTGCATTGCCAGTCCACCGCCGACGAGTGCGACGACCAGGTGATCCGCGTGCTCAAGGAGGTGGGCCTCGATCCCGAAAGCCGTCATCGTTATCCCCATGAGTTCTCCGGTGGCCAACGTCAGCGCATTGCCATCGCCCGGGCACTGGTGCTCAAACCGGCGCTGATCCTGTTGGATGAACCGACCTCCGCACTGGATCGCACCGTGCAGAAACAGGTCGTCGCCCTGCTCCGCCAGCTTCAGGAAAAACACGGCCTGACGTACCTGTTCATCAGTCACGACCTGGCCGTGGTGCGGGCGCTGGCCCACGACATGATCGTGATCAAGGACGGCAAGGTGGTCGAAAGCGGCGCCAGCCATGACGTGTTCGACTCACCGCAGCATCCCTATACCAAAGAGCTGTTGGCGGCGGCGCATCCGGGATAGGCATAATCGCGCCACCTGACTTCCGCCAATGGACGCCGCCATGAACACCACCGAAAGCCTCAAGGATTACCAACGGGTTCGCACACTGGCGATCCGTTCGTTGTTCGAGATCATCGAGCAATCCAGTGAAGGCACGGTGATTGTCGACCGCGATGCGAACATCGTCTGGATGAACGAGCGCTACGCCCGGCGCTTTGGGCTCGACTCTGCGGCCGGCGCGATCGGCAAGCCTTGCGAAAGCGTGATCCCCGGCAGCCTGCTGCGGGAGGTGGTGCGTACCGGGCGGCCGATTCTGCTGGACATGCAGGACACCCCGAAAGAACCGCTGGTGGTAATGCGCCTGCCGATCCATGACGACGCTGGTGCGGTGATCGGCGCCATCGGCTTCGCGCTGTTCGACGAATTGCGCACGCTGTCGCCGATGCTCAAGCGCTACCTGAGCATGCAGGAAGAACTGGCCTCGACCCGTTCGCTGCTGCGTGCACGGCAGACCAAATACAACTTCGCCCATTTCATCGGCACCAGCGCTGCCAGCCTGGAGGTCAAGCGCCGTGCCCGTCGCAGCGCGAGCGCCGAGTCGCCGGTTCTGTTGCTGGGCGAAACCGGCAGCGGCAAGGAGTTGCTGGCCCAGGCGATCCACGGCGCTTCGCCTCGGGCGCACAAGGCCTTTGTCAGCATCAACAGCGCGGCGATTCCCGAAGCGCTGCTCGAAGCCGAATTCTTCGGTACCGCGCCCGGCGCCTTCACCGGCGCCGACCGCAAGGGTCGCACCGGCAAGTTGCAGATTGCCCAAGGCGGGACGCTGTTTCTCGACGAGATCGGCGATATGCCGCTGCCGCTGCAAAGCAAATTGCTGCGGGTGTTGCAGGAAAAGGAGTTCGAGCCTGTAGGCTCCAACGACGTCATCCAGAGCGATGTGCGGGTGATTGCCGCCACCTCGACGGATCTGGAGGCGGCGATCAAGCGTGGCGAGTTCCGCGCGGACTTGTACTACCGCCTCAACGTACTGCCGATTCAGGTACCGCCGCTGCGGGAACGGCTGGACGATCTGCCGGCGCTCAGTGAGGCGATTCTGGAGGAGTTGCGCAGCCAGCATGAGCTGAATCGCGAAGCGCTTGAGCTGCTGGGTCAGCACTCCTGGCCGGGGAATATCCGCGAGTTGCGTAACGTGCTGGAACGGGCGGCGTTGCTCAGTGATGACTTGATGCTGACGGCGGATGACATTCGTGCAGCGATTGGCACTTTTACACCGGTCGAGCGGACGCTGGCGCCTCTGTCAGAGCCGGCAACCAACGAGACCTTCAGTCAGGCTCGCGAGCGGTTTGACCGGCAGTTGATTCAATCCACCCTCGCGCAATGCGGGGGCAAGGTGATTGAAGCGGCTGAGCGGCTCGGGCTTGGACGCTCGACGCTTTACAAGAAGATGATTGCGCTTGGGATCGTAGAGTCTCAATAGAGAGACATAAATCCCCGTAACGGGACAAGATCAAAAGCTTCGCGAGCAAGCTCGCTCCCACAGGAGATATGGGTACCCATGTGGGAGCGGGCTTGCCCGCGAAAGCGTCCTCACAGCCATAGAAGTCTCATAACAGAGACAAAACCTCGAAAACCACCACCAAACATCAAATTAATTCCTTTTATTTCAATAACTTAAGCACCTGGCACAGATCTCGCTATAGCCTTCTCCGCACCCGTTCCACCCACAAAAATAACAATCGAAGGAGCACACCATGAGTGTGATCATCGCCTTGGCGGCCCTCGCGCTGCTGATGCTTGCAGCCTACCGTGGCTACAGCGTTATCCTTTTTGCCCCGATCGCCGCCCTCGGCGCCGTCCTGCTCACCGACCCCTCCGCCGTCGCCCCTGCTTTCACCGGGGTGTTCATGGAAAAGATGGTCGGCTTCATCAAACTCTACTTTCCCGTGTTCCTGCTCGGCGCCGTGTTCGGCAAGCTGATCGAGCTGTCGGGTTTCTCCCGCTCGATCGTCGCAGCAGCGATTCGCCTGCTCGGTACCCGCCAGGCGATGCTGGTGATCGTGCTGGTCTGCGCCCTTCTCACCTATGGCGGCGTTTCGCTGTTCGTCGTGGTGTTCGCGGTCTACCCGTTCGCAGCGGAAATGTTCCGCCAGAGCAACATCCCCAAGCGCCTGATCCCGGCGACCATCGCCCTCGGCGCGTTCTCCTTCACCATGGACGCCCTGCCCGGCACGCCGCAGATCCAGAACATCATCCCCAGCACCTTCTTCAACACCACCGCGTGGGCTGCGCCGTGGCTGGGTGTGATCGGCACGATTTTCGTGTTCTGCGCCGGCATGCTGTTCTTGCAGCGCCAGCGCAACAAGGCTCAGCGCGCCGGTGAAGGCTACGGCACCGAACTGCGCAACGAACCGGAAACCGCCGAAGACCTGAAACTGCCGAACCCGTGGATCGCCCTGTCGCCGCTGCTGGCGGTGGGCATCATGAACCTGCTGTTCACCCAGTGGATTCCGCAGTGGTACGGCAAGACCCACAGCCTCGCACTGCCGGGCATGGCCGCGCCGGTTACCACCGAGATCGCTAAACTGACCGCGATCTGGGCGGTGCAGGCAGCATTGCTGGTAGGCATTCTGATGGTCTTGGCATTCGGTTTTAAAGCGATCAAAAGCAAGCTCGCCGAAGGCAGCAAAAGCGCAGTCAGCGGTGCGCTACTGGCGGCGATGAATACTGCGTCGGAATACGGTTTCGGCGCGGTCATCGCCTCGTTGCCGGGCTTCCTGGTGCTGGCCGACTGGCTCAAAAGCATCCCCAATCCGCTGGTCAACGAAGCGATCACCGTGACCCTGCTGGCCGGTATCACCGGTTCCGCTTCGGGCGGCATGAGCATCGCGCTCGCGGCAATGTCCGAACAATTCATCAGCGCCGCCCACGCCGCCAACATTCCGCTGGAAGTGCTGCACCGGGTGGCCGCGATGGCCAGCGGCGGCATGGACACCCTGCCGCACAACGGCGCGGTGATCACCCTGCTCGCCGTCACCGGCCTGACTCACCGTGAGGCCTACAAGGACATTTTCTGTATTACGCTGATCAAGACCCTGGCGGTTTTCGTGGTGATCGGCACTTTCTACGCCACTGGCATTGTGTGAGGTATTGATGACGACTCTTTCTGGCAAGACCGCACTGGTTACCGGCTCCACCAGCGGCATCGGGCTGGGCATCGCCCTGACGCTGGCCAAGGCTGGCGCCAACCTGATCCTCAACGGCTTTGGCGATGCTTCGAAGGTGATTGCCGAAGTCGAGCAGTTCGGCGGCAAGGTCGGCCATCATCCGGCAGACGTCAGCGACCCGGCGCAGATCGCCGACATGATCGCCTACGCCGAGCGCGAGTTCGGCGGCGTGGACATTCTGGTCAACAACGCGGGCATCCAGCACGTCGCGGCGGTGGAAGAGTTTCCGGTGGAACGCTGGGATTCGATCATCGCGATCAACCTGTCGTCGGTGTTTCACAGCACTCGCCTGAGCCTGCCGGGCATGCGCGCCAAGGGCTGGGGGCGGATCGTCAACATCGCTTCGGTGCACGGCCTGGTCGGTTCCACCGGCAAAGCCGCGTATGTGGCGGCCAAGCATGGCGTGATCGGCCTGACCAAGGTGGTGGGCCTGGAAACCGCCGCCAGCAACGTCACCTGCAACGCGATCTGCCCGGGCTGGGTGCTGACGCCGCTGGTGCAGAAACAGATCGACGATCGCGCGGCCAAAGGTGTCGACCCGCAGCAGGCGCAACACGATCTGCTTGCCGAGAAGCAGCCGTCGCTGGAGTTCGTCACACCGGCACACCTGGGTGAACTGGTGCTGTTTCTGTGCAGCGAAGCCGGTAGCCAGGTGCGTGGCGCCGCGTGGAATATCGATGGCGGGTGGCTGGCGCAGTAAGCTTTGCCCTTGTGGGAGCCAGCCTGCTGGCGATAGCGGATCATCATTTGACTGATCGAACTCAATCGCCAGCAGGCTGGCTCCCACAGGTCATGTGAACAACAAAAACAAGGGGCAAACCATGTCCGACATCCTCTGGCAGCCCGATGCCAAGCGCATTGCCCGGTCCCGCATGGACGGCTTTCGACGCTTCATCATTCAGCGTCACCACGTGCACCTCGACGACTACCCTGCCTTGCACCAATGGTCCATCGACCAGCGCGAAGCGTTCTGGCAGGCGATCATAGATTTCTTCGGCATCAGTTTTCACACGCAACCGGACGCTGTTCTGCGTGGAGGCCTGAAAATGCCGGGGGCCGAATGGTTTCCCGGCGCCACGTTGAATTTCGCCGAACACCTGCTGAGTCGCCGCGACGATGCCATCGCCGTGATCGCTATCGGCGAAAACGGCCAGCGTGAACTCTTGACCTGGGCCGAACTGGCCCAGCAAGTCGCCGGTTTCCAGGCCAGCCTGCAAGCGGCCGGCGTCGTACTCGGCGACCGGGTCGCGGCCTGCATGCCCAACACCTGGCAAACCCTGGTGGCGATGCTCGCGACCACCAGCCTCGGGGCGATCTGGTCGTGCTCATCGCCGGACTTCGGCACCCACGGCGTGATCGACCGTTTCGGCCAGATCGGACCGAAAGTGCTGATCACCTGCGCCGGTTACCGTTATGCCGGCAAAGAGATCGACCAGACCGTCAAGATCAACGAAATCCTCGAACAGCTGCCGTCCCTGCAACAGCTGATCATCGTGCCCTACGCACGACCTCACGCCCATGTCACGGATTACCGGACACCCGCCAACGTCACGCTGTGGGACGACTTCTATGAACCCGGCGATGAGCCGCAGTTTGTCCCGGTGCCGTTCGACCATCCGCTATACGTGCTGTATTCCAGCGGCACCACCGGCGTGCCGAAGTGCATCGTTCACAGCACCGGCGGCGTGTTGCTGCAGCACGCCAAGGAGCACGGGCTGCATGTCGATCTGGGCCCCGGCGACCGGTTGTTCTACTACACCACTTGCGGCTGGATGATGTGGAACTGGCTGGTATCGGCGCTGGCGGTCGGCAGCGCGGTGGTGCTGTATGACGGTTCACCGTTTTATCCGGACAACGAGCGATTGCTGGAGCTGCTCGACGACGAGCAGGTCAGCGTGTTCGGCACCAGCCCGAAATTCCTCGCGACCCTGGAAAGCAGCGGCATCAAACCGCGAGAACGCTATGACTTGAGCCACCTGAAAACCCTGCTTTGCACCGGTTCCGCGCTGTCGCCGCAGAGTTATGACTTCGTCTATCGCGACTTCAAACCGGACGTCTGCCTGTCCTCGATGTCCGGCGGTACGGACATCGTGTCCTGCTTCGTCAACGGCAACCCGATGTCAGCGGTCCGTCGGGGCGAAATCATGGGCAAGAGCCTGGCCATGGCAGTGGAAGTATGGAACGACGCCGGGCAACCGTTGATCGGCGAAAAAGGTGAGTTGGTGTGCACTCGACCATTCCCGGCGATGCCCATCGGACTCTGGAACGATCCCGATGGCGAGAAGCTGCGCAAATCCTATTTCAGCCAGTTCCCCGGCGTCTGGGCCCAGGGTGACTACGCCGAGCAACTGCCCCATGGCGGGATGCTGATTCACGGCCGCTCCGACGCCGTGCTCAACCCCGGCGGTGTGCGCATCGGCACGGCAGAGATCTACCGGCAAGTGGAAAAAGTCCCGCAAGTGCTGGACAGCGTCGCTATCGGTCAGCAGTGGCAGGATGACGTCCGGGTGGTGCTGTTCGTTCGCCTCAAGGACGGCATAGCGCTGGATGAGGCGCTGCAACAGCAGATTCGCCAGATGATCCGCGCCAACACCACACCGCGTCATGTGCCGGCGAAGATCGTCGCCGTCACCGATATTCCGCGCACCCTCAGCGGCAAAGTGGTGGAGCTGGCCGTGCGCAATGTGGTGCACGGTGAACCGGTGAAAAACACCGATGCACTGGCCAATCCGCAAGCGCTTGAGCAGTTTCGCAATCGGGTCGAACTTCGCGATTGACGCCTGTCAGTCCATCAGTCCCCATTCGCCGGTCGATGGTGGTGGGGACGGCATGGTGTCGGCGTGCAGCTTTAGGCGCAGGCGCAGGTTGTTCACCGAGTCTGCGTTTTTCAGGGCCTCGTCTTCATCGATCACCCCTTCTGCCACCAGCGCGAACAGTGCAGCGTCAAAGGTCTGCATGCCCAGTTCCGCCGATTTTTCCATGATGGTTTTCAACTCGCCAAAGTCATTGCGCCGGATCAGGTCGGCAATCGTCGGCGTACCGAGCATCACCTCGGCGGCGGCCCGGCGCTGACCGTCCCGGGTTCGCACCAGACGCTGCGAGACGAACGCCTTGAGGTGATTGCCCAAGGCATGCAGCAATTGCGGGCGGCGCTCTTCGGGGAAGAAATTGATGATCCGGTCCAGCGCCTGATTGGCGTTGTTGGCGTGCAACGTCGACAGCACCAGATGCCCGGTTTCGGCGAAGGCCAGCGCATGCTCCATGGTCTCGCGATCACGGATTTCGCCGATCAGCACCACGTCCGGGGCCTGACGCAAGGTGTTTTTCAGCGCTGCGTGAAAGCTGCGGGTATCGACCCCGACTTCGCGCTGGTTGATGATCGATTTTTTGTGGCGATGGATGTATTCCACCGGGTCTTCAATGGTGATGATGTGCCCGCTGCTGTGGCGATTGCGATGGTCGATCAGCGCCGCCAGCGACGTGGACTTGCCCGAGTCGGTGGCGCCGACGAACAGGATCAGGCCTTGCTTGAGCATCACCGATTCGAGCAATACCGACGGCAGTTTCAGGTCTTCGAATCGCGGAATGTCGAGTTTGACGTTACGGATCACGATCGACACGTCGTTGCGCTGTTTGAAGATGTTGACCCGGAAGCGGCCGATGCCGGTGCGGGAAATCGCCAGGTTCATTTCCAGATCCCGGTCGAACTCCCGGCGCTGCTCGGCGTCCATCAGGGAGGCGGCGACAGTCGCCACTTCGCCCGGTTTGAACGGCTGCTCGCTCAAGGGCGTCAGCACCCCGTCGAACCGCGCACTCGGCGGTGCGCCCGTGGACAGAAACAGATCCGAACCGTGGCGGCTCGCCAGTTGTTTGAGCAGTGCGTCGATTTCCATGGCCAAAAGCACCTGCGAAGCTTTCAATTAACTTAAGACCGTGCGTCGTGACGCGACGGGCCTTACAGCGTCTACCGCACTAGGATAGTAGACGCCGCCTCACCGACCGACGCCCAGGATTGATGTGATGAACGCTGTACCGAACACCAACGACGCCCAGGCATTGATTGCCCGCACCGACTGGAGCCGCAGCCCGCTGGGCGCCGCAGGCACCTGGCCACAGAGCCTGCGCACCGCGGTGGACATCGTGATTCACTCGCCGATGCCGATGCTGTTGTTGTGGGGCCCACAGCTCACCCAGATCTACAACAACGGCTTCGCGCTGCTCGCCGGGAGCAAGCATCCGCACGCTTTCGGACAACCGGCGCACCAGATATGGCCGGAACTTCGAGACTTTACCGACCCGATTTACAGCGCTGTCCTACAAGGCCAGGTGCGAACCTACAGCGAACGCCGCTTTACCCTGCAACGGGACGGGCAGGATTCCGATTTCTGGCTGGATTTGACCTACAGCCCGATCCGCGACGAAAGCGCGCAAGTGGCCGGGATCCTGGTTACCGCCATCGAAACCAACGAACGCCGACGTATCGCCCTGGAACTGCAGCAGCGCTCCGAAGACAGCCTCAAGGCCCAACGCGAAAGCGAAGAACGTCTGCAACTGGCGCTGGCAGCCACCGATGCGGTCGGCACCTGGGATTGGGACATTGGCGAAGACCGCTTCATTGCCGATGCGCATTTCGCCCAATTGCACGGTGTCGATCCGGCGCTGGCCGGGCAGTTGCCGATCAGCGAATACCTGCACGGCGTACACCCCGAAGACCGCGCGCTGATTGCCCGCAGCATCAAGCACTGCATCACCCACGGCACCGAATACGCCGAGGAATATCGACTGCTGCAAGCCAATGGCGAGCTGCGCTGGGTGTTCGCCCGCGGGCGCTGCTACAAGGATCATCATGGCCGGCCGATGCGTTTTCTAGGCGCCGCGCTGGACCTGACCGAGCGCAAGCACACCGAACAGGCACTGCGCCAAAGCCAGACCGAGTTGCAACTGATCATCAACGCCATGCCGATCCTGATCAGCTATGTCGACCACGAAGAACGCTTTCGCCTGAACAACGCCGCGTACCTCGACTGGTACGGGCTCACGCCGCAAGAGCTGTACGGTCGCACGGTCCGCGAAGTTATCGGCGAAGAGGCCTATTTCCTGCGCGCGCCGTACATCGCTGAAGCGCTGGCCGGCCGTCCTTGTTCATTCAGCCTTTACACGCCCCATCGAGATGGCAGCCAGCGGCATGCCTTGATGAACTACCTGCCGCGTCACGGCGCGGACGGTGCGGTGAACGGTTTCTACATCTTCGTGATCGACGAGACCGAACGCAAAAAGACCGAAGAAGCCCTGCGCAACCTCAATGAAACCCTTGAGGAGCGCGTCAGTGCGCGCACCGAACAACTGGCCCAGGCCAACCAGCGTTTGCAGAACGAGATGTTCGAGCGCGAGCGTGCCGAAGACGCTCTGCGCCACGCGCAGAAAATGGAAGCGGTCGGCCAGCTTACCGGCGGTATCGCCCATGACTTCAACAACATGCTGACCGGCATCATCGGCAGCCTCGACCTGATGCAGCGCTACATCGCCAGCGGCCGCGCCGATGAAATCGGTCGCTTTACCGACGCCGCGGTGTCCTCAGCTAACCGCGCGGCGGCGCTGACCCACCGTCTGCTGGCGTTCTCCCGGCGTCAGTCGCTGGATCGCAAGACCATCGACGTCAACGAGCTGATCCATTCGCTGGAGGACCTGATCCGCCGCACCAAGGGCGATCCGATCGAGCTCAAGTTGCGTCTGGCCGATAATGTCTGGTCCGTCAGCACCGATGTCAGCCAACTGGAGAACGCCCTGCTCAACCTGGTGATCAACGCCCGCGATGCCATGCCGGACGGCGGTGAGTTGCTGATCGAAACCGCCAACGTTTACCTGGACGGCAACGACATCACCACTCTTGAACCGGTCAAGGCCGGTGATTACCTGATGCTTGCGGTGAGCGACAACGGCACCGGCATGACGCCTTCGGTGCGTTCGAAGGCGTTCGATCCGTTCTTCACGACCAAACCAATCGGCCAGGGCACCGGGCTCGGGTTGTCGATGATTTATGGCTTCGCGCAGCAATCCGGCGGGCATGTCAGCCTCGACAGCCTGCCGGGTCAGGGCACCTGCGTGCGCCTGTACTTGCCTCGTTTGTATGCACTGGAACCGGAGCGGCCGGTCATCGAAACGGTGACCGAGGCCCCCGCTGTGGCGACCGGCGAAACCGTGGTGGTGGTCGAGGACGATCCGGCGGTGCGGATGCTCGTCATGGACCTGCTCAAGGAGCTGGGTTATCGCGCCCATGAGGCCGAAGACGCCAAGAGTGCCTTGCCGCTGCTGGAATCCGACCTGCGGGTGGACCTGCTGGTGACCGATGTCGGTCTGCCGGGCATGAACGGTCGACAAATGGCGGAGATCGCCCGCCAGCATCGTCCGGGGCTCAAAGTGTTGTTCATGACCGGTTACGCGCAGAAAGCCGCCGAACGCCAGGGCTTCCTCGAAGATGGCATGGACATGGTCGCCAAGCCCTTCTCCATCGAACAGCTGGCTGGGAAGATCCGCACGATGATCAGCCAAAACCCGTGACTTGAGGCATAATCCGCGCCCCGCCGTCACCCCGCTACAGGTATTGCACGATGAAAGCCCAAGCCCGCCACATTCTGGTGAAAACCGCCGACGAAGCTGAAAAACTCAAACAACGTATTGCCAACGGTGAGGCGTTCGATGTGCTGGCCAAGAAATTCTCGACCTGCCCGTCCGGCAAGCGCGGTGGCGATCTGGGTGAAGTGCGGCCGGGACAGATGGTCGGCGCGATCGATGCGGTGATCTTCAAGAAACCGCTGCGCACGGTGCACGGACCGATCAAGAGCAAGTTCGGGTATCACCTGGTGCAGGTGTTTTACCGCGATTGAGTGATTGGCTTCAGGGCCCCATCGCGAGCAAGCTCGCTCCCACATAAAAGCTGTAAACGACACTCAACCACTGTGGGAGCGAGCTTGCTCGCGATCCGATTGCCCGGCAATCGGCCATTCACCGATTACTTCGGAATCAGAGCTCCGGGTACTTGAATAACCTGGCTCGCTAGCAGATGGCCGGCCTGCGCCGCTTCCGTCGGGCTCCCCCCAAGCAAGCGACTCGCCAGATACGCCGCACTGAACGAATCCCCCGCCGCCGTGGTGTCCACCACCTTATCGACCTTCTGCGCCGGGACTTCGAACGTTCCCCCGTCGCAGCGGATCAGACAGGCTTCAGCGCCGCGCTTGAGCACCACTTCCGGGGTGCCGATCTGCGCGTACGCTTCAAACACCGCGTCACAGTCTTCGAAATGGAACAGCGCCTGCTCGTCGTCCACCGTCAACAACGCCAGATCGACATGGGGCAACACACTGCGATAAGCCGCCCGCGCCTCTTCCAGTGAAACCCACAGCCGTGGCCGATAATTGTTGTCGAAGACGATCCGCGCATCGCGCTGACGGGCTTCGATCAACGTCTCGATCAGTTTTTCCCGACCCTGCGCACCGAGCACTGCCAGCGTGATACCGCTGAAATACAGCACGTCGTAATCCGGCAGCGCCGCCAGAATCGGCGCAGCCGCCGACGTGGTGAAGCAGTCGCGAACGGCGGCTTCGTTGCGCCAGTAAAGGAAGCGCCGTTCCCCGGCAGCGTCGGTCTGGATGCAATACAGGCCCGGCAGACGACCGGATAAACGCTGGACGAGATCCAGACCAATGCCTTCGTCGGCCCAAATGCGGCACATCGCGTCACTGAAGCTGTCATCCCCCAGCGCCGTGACGTAATCGACCTGCGCTTTGTCGCCCATGGCGCGGGACAGATAGACCGCCGTGTTCAGCGTGTCACCACCAAAACTCTGTTGCAGGCTGCCATCGGCACGTTGCTGGAGTTCGATCATGCATTCGCCGATCAGAGCGATGCGCGGGCTGTTCGGACCCAATGGACTGAGTGTGTTCATCAGAAACAGGTTTCCATGGTTTCGATCACTGACAACTGCTCGTCCACCAACAGGCCCACGCGCCATTTGTCGAAGGTCAGGCAAGGGTGCGAAGTACCGAAGGAAATGATGTCACCCACGCGCAACTCCACACCCGACGCCACAGTCATGAAGGCGTGTTGGTCCATCACCGCCGTCACCTTGCAGGCACCGACATCGTCGCCCACCGCCGGCAGCACACCGGCCTTGTAACGCAGCAGCGGCACCGGCATGCCGGCATCAAACGCCACGTCACGTTTGCCCAAGGCAATCACGGCAAACCCCGGCTCCGGCATCGACTGCACGTGAGCCCAGACTTCCAGCGCCGGACGCAGGCCTTCATGCAGGTCGCTGCGACGGTCGAGCACGCAGCACTGCGCTTCTTTATAGATGCCATGGTCGTGCGCCACGTAACTGCCAGGACGCAACACGCTGAGGAAACGCCCGCCTGCGTTCTGCGCTTCGAACGATTCGGCGATCAGGTCGTACCACGCCGAACCCGACGCAGTGATGATCGGTTTGGCGATGGCGAACGCGCCGCTGTCCTGCAACTGCACCGCCAGTCGCACTAACGAGGCCGCGAATTCACGGATACCGCTGACCGCATGATCGCCGTGGATCACGCCTTCGTAACCCTCGATGCCGGTCAGGGCCAGCGCCGGTTGCGCGCCAACGGCTTTGGCGAGTTCGATGACTTCCTGCTCGCTGCGGCAACCGCAACGGCCGCCGACCACGCCGTACTCGATCATCACGTTCAGCCGCACGCCACGGGACGCAAAGTAAGCGCCCAAATCGGCGACGTTGTCCGGGTGATCGACCATGCAATAGAAATCGAAGCCCGAATCGGCTGCCAGCAGATCGGCAATCAACGCCATGTTCGGGGTGCCGACCAATTGGTTGGCCATCAACACCCGGCGCACGCCGTGGGCGTATGCGGCGCGGGTCTGGGTGGCGCTGGCCAGGGTGATGCCCCACGCGCCGGCGTCGAGCTGACGACGAAACAGCGCCGGGGTCATGCTGGTCTTGCCATGGGGCGCGAGTTCGGCGCCGCTGTCACTGACGAATTTCTGCATCCAGCGGATGTTGTGTTCCAGCGCTTCACGGTGCAGCACCAGCGCCGGCAGGCTGATGTCACGCACCAGTTGCGCGCCGAGTGCGGCATCGCCCTTTTCCACGGCAGCAGTGTTGTTGGCAGTCGTCATGGTCGAACTCCTCACAGTCGCGCCCGCTGGCGGGCGCGGTTATTCGTTGATTCGCCGGGCGAGGCTGTTGGCGCTCTCGATCAAGACCCGGCGATAGTCGTTGTAATTGGTCTTGGCATCGGCGCGCGGGGCGACGATGCACAGGGTGCAGATGGCAACGCCTTGAGGGTCTTTGACCGGGGCGGCGAAGCAATGGGTGAAGGTGTCGGCGACACTGTCGAAGGAGAAGAAACCGTCGATGCCGGCCTGACGGATTTCCGCCAGAAACGTCTCCATCGGCAGGCGTTCGCCACCCGGCAGGATGAAGTCGTCGGGGTCGATCAGGTCGCTGATCTGCTGGTCACTCAAGTGCGCCAGCAAAAGGCGTCCGGATGCGGTCCACGGAATCGGCGCGTTTTCGCCGATATCGGAAGAAATGCGGAAATGCCGCTCGCCCTCCTTCATCAGCGCCACCGTGTATTTGCGCCCGTTGAGCAGGCACATCTGCGCGGTTTCCCGGGTCTGGCTGACAATTTCCTGCAACGCGTGATCGGCCTCGCGACTGAGGTCGAAGTGACGCAAATGCGCCTGGCCGAGGAAGTACAGCTGACGACCGAGATAGACGTGACCGTCCTTGCCCACCGGCTCCAGAATCCGCCGTTCGAGCAATGACGCCACCAGTTCGTAGACCGTGGACTTCGGGCTGCCGATGCCGTTGGCGATATCGTTCGGACGCAGTGGCTGGCCGATCTCCTTGAGGAAATCGAGGATATCGAACGCCCGGTCCAGACCGCGTGCCCGGCGCTTGATGGTGTCTTCGGTCATTTCAGTGGTTCCCATTCAAAGTGCCGGGAGTTTATCGCGAAAGATCGCTCCCACGCTCTGCGCGGGAACGGTCAATGCTCAAGCTTTTTTCTTGTACGCAATGCAGTCGATCTCGACCTTGCAGTCGACCATCATGCTCGCCTGCACACAGGCCCGGGCCGGTGCGTGTTCGGGCTTGAAGTACTCCCCGAAGACCTTGTTGAAACTGCTGAAATCCCGCGGATCGTCCAGCCACACGCCGGCACGTACCACGTCTTCCAGGCCATAACCGGCCTCTTCGAGAATCGCGATCAGGTTCTTCATGGTCTGGTGCGTCTGCTCGACGATGCCCCCCACAATGATCTCGCCATCCACCGCCGGCACCTGACCGGAAACGTGCAGCCAGCCATCGGCCTCGACTGCGCGGGCGAATGGACGAGGCTGGCCGCCAGCGGCGGTGCTGCCGGTGCCGTAACGAGTAATGCTCATGGGTGTTTCTCCTGATTGAAAAAGTGAAAAGTCAGAACCGCGTGCTTTTGAGAAATTCCGCCAGCCGCGGCGATTGAGGACGCTCGAACAGTTCCTTGGGAGGCCCCTGCTCTTCGATGCGCCCCTGATTCATGAAAACGATCTTGTCCGAGACCTCGAAGGCAAAACGCATTTCGTGGGTCACCAGCAACATGGTCATGCCGTCCTCGGCCAGGCCCTTGATCACGTTCAGCACTTCACCGACCAGTTCCGGATCGAGGGCCGAGGTGACTTCGTCGAACAGCATCAGGCTCGGGTTCATCGCAATCGCCCGGGCAATCGCCACGCGCTGTTGCTGACCGCCGGACAACTGGCCGGGAAAGTGATTGCGCCGCTCCAGCAGACCGACCCGCTCCAGCCATTTCTCGGCCAGGACCACGGCTTCGTCCTTGTGCATCTTTTTGACTTTGAGCAAGCCGAGGGTGACGTTCTGCAACGCGGTGAGGTGCGGGAACAGGTTGAATTGCTGGAACGCCATGCCGGTCATCGCACGATGGCGGGCGATGACTTTTTCCGGATGGCGTACGCGTTTGCCATTGAGTTCGTCATAACCAATGGATTCGCCGTCGAGCAGGATCTGCCCGCCCTGAAATTCCTCCAGCATGTTCACGCAGCGCAGCAGCGTGGTCTTGCCCGAGCCGCTGGAGCCGATCAGGGTCACCACGTTGCCGCGCTGCATGCTCAGGTCGACGCCTTTGAGCACTTCGACCGCGCCGTATTGTTTGTGCAGGCCACGGATATCCAGCAGGGGCTGACCGTTCTGGACGTTGGAAACTTGAGCTTGAGTCATGGCAGGGCCACCCGCTTTTCAATGTGCCGGCCGAGTAATTCGATGCCGTAGTTGATGACGAAGAACAGAAAACCGGCGAACAGATAAAACTCCAGGGTCATGAACGTCCGGGCGATGATCTGTTGTGTGCTGAGCAACAGCTCGGCCACGCCGATCACCGACAGCAAGGTCGAGGCCTTGACGATTTCCGTGGACGAATTGACCCAGGTCGGCAGGATCTGCCGCAGCGCCTGAGGCAACAGCACGTAGCCGAGGGACTGATAGAACGTCAGGCCAATGGCCTTGCCGGCTTCCATCTGCCCGCGTGGTAACGCCTGCAACGCACCGCGCACGATCTCGGCCACGTGGGAGCCGCAAAACAGCGTCAGACCCAAGGCGCCTGCCTGAAACGCGCTGATCTGCCAACCGAGCGCCGGTGCCATGTAGAAGCAGGCCAGCACCAGCACAAACACTGGAGTGCCGCGAATCAGGTCGACATAAAAGCGGAACGGCGCGCGCATCCAGAACTTGCCGTAAGTCAGCACCAACCCGGCAAATACGCCGATAACCGTGCCGAACAGAATGGCCAGCGCCGACACTTGCACGCTGGTCAGAAAGCCTTGCCACAAGGCTTCGCGGGCAATCCACAACTCATGCAACCAACTGGGGGATTCGTACATCGCAGCCTCCTATCGGCGGATTGCCAGACGCTGCTCGAGGTACCGCAGCAGCATGGCAATGAGGTAACAGGCCGCGACATACAACGCCGTGGTCACCAGCCAGGTTTCGATCACCCGGTAGCTTTCGACGTTGATCTTGCGCGCGTAATAGGTCAGCTCCGGCACCGCGATCGCGGCAGCCAGCGAGGTGTCCTTGAACAGCGAAATGAAGTTGTTCGACAGCGCCGGCAGCACGTTGCGCAACATCACCGGCACGGTGACGTAGGCCTTCACCTGCCACTCGCCCAGACCGATAGCGAGCCCCGCTTCACGCTGGCCCTTGGGGATGCTCAACAGACCGCCGCGGAACACTTCGGTCAGGTACGCCCCGGCATACAGCGACAGGGTGATGATGAACGACGGGATCTTGTCCAGCCGGATCCCCAGGCTCGGCAGCGCAAAGTAGATCAACAGAATCAACACCAGAATCGGCGTGTTACGGATCACCGTCACATACACCGATGCCAGCACCCGCAAGGCGCGATGCCTGGACAGCAAGGCAAACGCCATCAGCAGGCCGATCACGCAGCCGATGGCGATCGACACCAGCGCCAGTTCGAGGCCCAGACCGAGCCCCGCCAGCAAGGTGTCGAAATCGCGCCACACGGCGGCAAAGTTCAACTGATAGTTCATGGTCGGCAGTACCTTGAGCGGGGCGCGTGGTAGCGCCCCACTCTCACGGGATCATTTGAATTCGACAGGGAAGCCGATGGCGGGCGATGGCAAATCCACGCCGAACCACTGCTTGAACGATGCTGCGTAAGTCGGAAACTCAACGCCTGTCATGGCTTCATGCAGGGTGGTGTTGACGAAATTCAGCCAGTCCTGATCGCCACGTTTGACGGCGCACGCGTAGGTCTGCGGGCTCCAGGCGTAAGTCGGGCTGCGGTAACGGCCAGGGTTCTGCACCATCAGGTATTTGACCGAAGACTGGTCGGTGGCAGCGGCATCTGCGCGGCCGGAGTTCACCGCCTGGTACATCAGATCGACGCTGTCGTACTGATCGACCTTGGCCTTGGGCAGCGCCTGATGCACCAGCTCTTCGGCGTACACATTCTGCAGCACCGCCACGGTCACGCCGTCACCACCGGCCTGCAGATCTTCGATTTCCTTGTACTTGCTGTTGTTCGGCAGCAGCAGGCCGACGCCTTCGCGGTAGTACGGCAGGGTGAACGCCACTTGCTGCGCACGGCTGGCGGTGACGGTGATGAACTGGCAGCTCATGTCGACCTTGTCGGTCAGCAGGTTGGGGATCCGCGCATCGGACGACTGCACCACGAACTCGACCTTGCTCGGGTCATTGAACAGACCTTTGGCCACCATCCGGGCGATGTCGATATCAAAACCCTGCAACTTGCCATCCGCGCCCTGGAAGTGCCACGGCGCATTGGTGCTGCCGGTCCCCACAATCAGTTTTCCACGGGCCAGGACGCTGTCGAGCTTGCTGTCGGCCGCGTGGGCCATACCCACGACAGCGGACGAAGCCGCGAGAACAAAAACACACGCTTTGAACAAGGAAAGTCGGCGATGCATGGCAAGCACTCCAGAGGATTGTTTATTCCGCTATACCGGAACACGGTTTGTTACTGCGGAATAGACAGCAGAAAGTGTGCCACAGGATTCGCGGGGAATCTGCAATGGATTGAAAATTCTCAGGAATCAAAGAGATACGTAGAAAGGAAAAATAGAGAAACAGTGAGAGAGCGGAGCGTGCGCTACCGTTGGCTACAACGATGCGGGTAGCAGGTTCCCAGTCGGTGCACGGGTGATCGATTCAGGGGCAGTGCCCATTGTTACCATAAGAGATGCCGGAGCAGATGCAAGCAATGGGTCAACGTTCGATAGCAATTTTGTATACGTCTCCCCGCTCCCTTTTACCAATGGCAATGACTGTCACGATCAGCACTTCGTCTTTGACGCGATAGACCAGTCGATACCCGACATTCCGTAGCTTGATCTTATAAGCGCCTCCAAGTCCTCTGAGCCGGTCAGCTGGAACATGCGGATTCTCAAGCCGCTCCTGAAGCTTCTTCTTCAACGGCTCCTTGAGATTCGCATCGAGCTTTTTCCATTCTTTCCAGGCCTTCTCCGAAAACTCCAGCTCATAGGTCATCTATCGAGACCTTTATGGTCGGATCATTTTCCCGTTCCTTGCACAGAGCAATCAGCTCCAGGTCCTCAAGGCGATTCATCAGCGCCTCATAGGCTTTTGCCGGGACGCAATAAAAGGCCGGCTCATTGCGGTTGAGAATTGCGACTGAATCACCGCCGCCTGCTGCGACAGTTCCCATGGGATTTTTTTTCAGTTCGGAAATGCTTGCTACGACTTGGGAAAGGACAATATGAGTCATGAAGGGTTGCCTCGGAGTGCTTTTCAGAGTGCTGAAAATAGCACTCCAGGACGCATCTGACTTCAATCCTTTTGCTACGAAAACTGCTTTCAAACCTGCATCGCTGCCCATCAGAAGCTCCTTTGATAAATGCCTGGAAAACGATACCAACTGCCTGGCCTCCGCGGATCTGAGTCTTCTGAGGGAATGCTCTTGCATCAAAGTAGGACGAAATCATCCTTTGTAGGACCTACCTGTAATTTCTGACAGTAGACCGCCGTTTTGCCCTGCTTTAACGTCAAAGACCTTCCAGATTCATTGCTCAGGAGGCTCCAATGACGACGCCGACTCAATATTCAGCGTTGCCCCCGACGTACCGGAAGGTCTTGAAAGCCAGGCGCCTTGTCGTCATGTATTTCTTCAACGAGCACTGCGGCGCCTGTGTTTTCGCAGGTCCAGTCTTCCTCGAGATCGCCAAACCTTTCCGGCGCTGGATGGATATCTTCATGCTCGATACCGCACAGTCAATTCGACATCCGGATGTCACGGGGACGCCAACGGTGTTGTTCTACAGGGAAGGCGTCCTGATCAAAAAACTGAAAGGCATCGGTACGGAGGAGTCCCTCCTGCAAGACTTCACCCAGCACCTCGGCAAACCCAGAGCCAGCGCCGCTGCGTGCAAACCGGCCCATGACCTGCGCTGGCTGCGCCATACCCTCAACACCCTCTGCACCGTCCCCCGCGCAAAACGATGGAACTTTTCCTGAAAGTGCCACCTAAGAGCCATCAGGTAATGGCACCTTCGTTCCAATTGATCTGTAACAACTAGCCTTGAGGCCGGATTGGACAAGCTCCCATCCGGCTGCTTTTCTTTATTTCTCAGAAAGAGATAAGTGCTGCCAGCCCTCTGCTTGCAGCCTTGCTTCGTCCCAGGAGGGGTCAATGTCCTTTAATGTCATGATGGTTTTCGGTACTCGCCCGGAGGCCATCAAAATGGCCCCGCTGGCCCGGGTTCTGCGTCAGTGGCCCGACATCACACTCAACATCTGCTCCACCGGCCAGCATCGCGAGATGCTCACTCAGGTGCTGGATGCATTCGAACTGACAGTCGACGAAGACCTGCAAGTCATGACCCAGGGGCAGACGCTCAACGGTCTTTCGCAACATCTGCTCGCACAACTCGACCAGGCCTACGAACGGGTCAAACCGGACATCGTGCTGGTACACGGCGACACCACCACCAGCTTCATTGCCGCCCTCGCCGCCTTCAATCGTCAGTTGCCCATCGGTCACGTCGAAGCCGGTTTGCGTACCGGCAACCTGCGCGCGCCGTGGCCCGAGGAAGCGAATCGGCGCCTGACCGGCGTCATCGCCGATCTGCACTTTCCGCCGACCGGTAAGGCTGAAGCCAATCTGCTGCGCGAAGGCGTACCGCAGGACAACATCGAAATCACCGGTAACACCGTGATCGATGCACTCTTGTGGATGCGAACCAGCCAACAACAGAGCAACTGGCGCCCGGCAGCAGATTCGCCTCTGGCAGTACTCGACGACAGCCGTCGCATGGTTCTGATCACCGGCCATCGCCGGGAAAATCTGGGTGATGGTTTCCAGAACATCTGCCAGGCCCTGGCCGATCTCGCCCTGCGCTACCCGGATGTGCAATTCGTCTACCCGGTGCACCTCAACCCACAGGTGCAGAGCGCGGTGTACGGCATGCTCGCCGACAAACCCAACATCTATCTGGTCGCCCCTCAGGATTACCCGAACTTCGTCTGGCTGATGGGGCGCGCGCACTTCATCCTGACCGACTCCGGCGGTGTCCAGGAGGAAGCCCCGGCGATCGGCAAGCCGTTGCTGGTCTTGCGTGATGTGACCGAACGCCCGTCGGTACTCGAGGGCGGTACCGTGTTGCTGGTAGGCACCGACACAGCGAAGATCGTCAAGGAGGCCAGCCAGTTACTCGATGACGAGGCAACCTACAAACGCATGAGCCGCGTCCACAGTCCCTACGGTGACGGCCACGCCAGTGAACGCATCGCCACCCGCCTCCACGCCTGGCTGAGCGCACGCTCGGCGGTGGGTAACGGGGTATGAGCCTGGGTTGGGTCGATTTCTTCGCGTATGTGCTGTTCGGTCTCAAATATGTGGCGATTGCCCTCGCCCTGCTGATGTTCATCCTCGGCCTCGATGACCTGTTCATCGACCTCGTCTACTGGAGCCGCAAATTCATCCGCCGCTGGCGGATCTACGAGAAATTCAAGCGTGCCGACGAGGAACGCCTGTATTCGATCCCCGAGAAACCGCTGGCAATCATGGTGCCGGCGTGGAACGAAGTCGGCGTGGTCGGTGAAATGGCACGCCTGGCCGCCTCGACCATCGACTACGAGAACTATCAGATTTTCGTCGGCACCTACCCCAACGATGCCGAAACCCAGGCTGATGTCGACGCGGTCTGCCAACACTACCCTAACGTACACAAAGTGGTTTGCGCCCGCCCCGGACCGACCAGCAAGGCCGACTGCCTGAACAACATCATCGACGCAATCCTGCGCTTCGAGAGCGAGGCGAAAATCCAGTTCGCCGGATTCATCCTGCACGACGCCGAAGACGTGATTTCACCGATGGAATTGCGCCTCTACAACTACCTGTTGCCGAACAAGGATCTGATCCAGATTCCGGTCTACCCCTACGCGCCGGAATGGAAAGGCTTCACTGCCGGACACTACGTCGATGAGTTCGCCGAGAACCACGGCAAGGACGTCATCGTCCGCGAAGCCCTCACCGGCCAGGTGCCAAGCGCCGGCGTCGGCACCTGCTTCAGCCGCAAGGCCATCAGCGCCCTGCTGGAGGACGGCGACGGCATTGCCTTCGATGTGCAGAGTCTCACCGAAGACTACGACATCGGTTTTCGCCTCAAGCAGAAAGGCATGAAGTGCATCTTCGCCCGCTACTCGGTCAGCGATCCGAAACTGGCGCTGGAGCAACCGTGGGTGTTCGGCATGAACCGCGAGTTCTCCCAAGTGATCTGCGTGCGGGAACACTTCCCACGTGACTTGCAACACGCGATCCGGCAGAAATCGCGGTGGATTGTCGGCATCGTCTTCCAGGGCACCAAGAACCTCGGCTGGAGCCGCAAGGGTCTGCTCAATTATTTCCTCTGGCGTGATCGTCGCGGGCTGATCGCGTACCTGCTGAGCTTTCTGGTGAACCTGCTGTTCCTGGTGTTGCTGGCGATGTGGGCGGTGACGATCATCTCCCCGGACTCCTGGCGCTACCCTTCGATCCTCGCCGACAGTTCTTTGCTCTCGGTACTGCTGTGGCTCAATGGTCTGATGCTGTTCAACCGTCTGTTCCAGCGCGGCTGGTTTGTCACTCGTTACTACGGATTGGTTGAAGGTCTGCTGTCGGCGCCGCGCATGATGTGGAGCAACTTCGTCAACTTCTTCGCCAACCTGCGTGCCCTGCGTCAGGTCATGGAAATGGGCGATTCGCGGCGTGTAGCCTGGGACAAGACCACCCACGAATTTCCGGCGCTGACCAAAGCACAGCGCACCCCGCTCGGCCATCGGCTGGTGGAAAAAGGTCTGCTTACCGAAGAACAACTGGAAGCGGCGATCACCAGCCCTGTGCGCCGTCGACTCGGCCGCGAACTGCTGCTGCGTGAGTACATCGACAGTACGCAACTCGCACAAACCCTGGCCGAACAGCTGGATCTGGAATGGGCGCCGCTCAATCCGTTCAAGCTCGACAAACGCCTGATTGATGCGGTGCCGCGCCGGGTCGCATCGCATTACGGCGTACTACCCGTGGCCGAAGAAGGCGACACCCTGATTCTGGCCTCCGAAGGCCCGGTCAGCCAGGTCTCGCTCGGCGCAATAAGCCGTCAATTGAAACGCCCGGTGCGTAGCCGTCTGGCCCCTCAGGGCCGCGTTACTTTGGGGATTCGTTACTGGTACGCCAGCCCCCGTCAGAATGAGGAAGTTCGCCACATGCTCGAAGTGCTTGAGCGCCATCAGGACGATGAAGCCTTGCTGGAACGGGTCAGCCGCCATCAAGTGCTGCTGGGCAATCTGTTGCAGGTGCGCGGCATGGTGCCGCCAACCCTGTTCAATCAGGCGTTGATCGATTTCGATGCCGAGAAAATGTCACTCGGCGAACACCTGATTTCCCGGGGCATGATCACCCAAGAGGTACTGGAGCAAGCCTTGGCCGATCAGGCCAGCGAACAGCAAGCCGCCTACCGCATTGTCCGGGAGGTCGCATGAAGCCTGTGCATCGTCACACCCTGCTGATGGGTAGCCTGCTGCTGGGGCTGAGCACTGCATATCCGCTACAGGCTGCGCCGTTGAGCGACTTCGAACAGTTTCGCAGCTATCCCTACATGGACCGCAGTTATCGCGAGGCGAAAAAGGGAAACTGGAAAGAAGTCGAACGGCTGATGCGCCACTTGCTGGAAAAGGTCCCTAAAAACGACGAGGCCCGGGCGCTGTTAGTAGAGTCCCTGGCCAAGCAACGTCGTTACAAGGAAGCGCTGCAAGCATTGCCGGAAAACAGCGACGCCCTGCTAGACCTGCGCCTGACCTGGATCGAACAAGACCCGCCGACCAGCACGCAAGTTGAAGACTGGATGGCCACCAGCAGCCTGAATGATCGCGTACGTCTTTGGCAAGCCTACAGCCTGAGCCTGGCCAAGTTCGGCGGCGCGGCCAAGGCCCATGACTGGCTGGCACAACTGGCGCCCAAGGGTGACGACAACATCTTGCGCCTGGCCCGCGCCAACTGGTCGGAGCAACTGCGCGACTGGAGCGGTACCATCGACCAACTGGCGCCGCTGGCCGCGCGCAAGCAACTGGATGCCAAAGGCTGGCAACGGCTGGCCAACGCTTACGTGCAGCGTCTCGATGAAAAGCCGCTGCAGCAACTGCTGCAACAGGCGCCAAGTCCCGAAGCGGCGCGTAACATTCGACTGGCGATGGTCGACCGCGCCATCGCCATGGGCCACGAACAACAGGCCCAACGCTGGATGCAATCACTGCCGGCCAGCGATCTGGCCGATCCGGCACAGCGTCAGCGTTTGTGGGAACTGGCGCGCAAGACCGAAGACGTGCCCACCGTGCAGCGCCTGAGCAACGATCTGCAACGCCCTTGCCTGGAAACCGCCGAATGGCTGTCGCGGCAGGATCCGGAAGCGGCGCTCAAGCAACTGCGCGGCTGTACGCCGACGGACGATCCACAGACCTGGCTGGTACTCGCCCAGCGTCTGCAAGCCACTGACTTGTTGCAAACCACCCGTCTACCGGAGCCTTGGGACAGCCGACGGCAAACGCAGGTGCTCGACATCTGGCAGGAGCAAGGTCGCAGCGCCGAGGTCAACGCCTGGTTGGCCGGGCAGAAACAGACGCCCGATATCGTCAAGCGTCGTGCGGAGCTGACGCAGCGCATGGGTCGGATGATCGAAGCAGAAACCCTGTGGGAACTGCATTACCGGCAGACCGACAACCTGTCTTCGCTGAATCAGGCGACTTATCTGGCAGTGAATGCCGGCGATCGCGCGCACGCCCAGCAGTTGCTGGAATCCGCGTTCGATCGTCATGACGGACGTTTACCGGCGACGGCGTTGCAACGTCTGGCCGGTTTGTATGCCGCAGCGCCATCCACGACACCCGAGCAACAGCGACGCATGGCGCTGCTGCTCAACCGGGTGGACGGCGCGACGCGCGGCCAACTGCTCGCGCAACTCGCGGAGACCGGCCAGTGCGACGCCGTGCAGCAAGCCATCGGCAGCCACCCGCAAGCGGCTGGCGACTACCGCGCGCTTGGTCGCTGCGCCATGCCTGAGCGCCCGGGTGAAGCCGTCGTCTATTACCAGCAGGCTGAAAAGCTCGGTGATCGCAGCAGTCGTCTGCCGCTGGCCTATGCCCTGGAGGCGGCCGGTGATTCTGCCGGCGCACTGACCATCTGGCGCAGCTTCCCGAGCTCGGAACTCAGCGACAACGCACGTCTGACGGCCAGTCGCAGCGCGCTGAACGTCGGCGACAGCCAGACCGCAGAAACCTACTGGCAGCAGAGCACCACTCGCGGCGCCAATGAATGGGCCCTCGGCGCAGCCATCGCCGACGCACGGGGTGATCACACCCAGGCACTGCAGCGTCAGCGTCAGGCCCTGCAGCAGGCACCGGATGCCGGGCATTTCTACGCTGCTTCGGTTACCGCGCAAAAGGCCGGCGATTTGCCGCAAAGCACCGCATGGCTGGCCGAAGCGGTGCGCCGAGAGCCAAACAACCCGCGATATCGCGCCGACTACGGCATGCGTCTGGCCGGTGCCGAAACCCGCAAAGAGCGCGCCACGGCGATTCCGTATCTGCAACAGGCCACCCGCGATTTCCCCGAGGATTACCGTCTCGGGGAAACCCTGGCCTGGCGTTACGACGAAGTTGAAGACAGCGCCTCTGCCCGCAAGGAACTGCGTCGGGTGATCGATCTGGAGCAGAACCCGGTGGCAGCCGATGACGAAGACGGCAGCATGGAGGCCCGACGTTACCGCCAGCGCCGCGCCCATGAAACGCTATCGCGCCGTGACAGTCGCACGATTGCCAGTACCTGGTCGCCCGCCGGTGTTTCGACCAACGACTTCGTACGCCCGGACGAAAGCCAGGGTTCGCGCCGTCGCGCGGACTCGCAGAACGTACAGTTGGCAATGTGGGACCACGCCCTGGGCGAAGAACCGAGCCGCGCCGGCAGTACGCTGTCGGTGTACGGTCGCGTGCTGTTGGGCGGACAAGGTCGCTCCAGTTACGCGGAGTCCCTCGCCGCCGGTGTCGGTCTGCGCTACAAACCGTGGGGAACACAGAACATCAACTTCTACGGCGAGATCTACAAACAAAGCCAGTTCGACGATGACGACAACCACAGCCTGAGCCTCGGCCAGATGCTCGTGCCGGAAAAACTGTTCGATCAGGTCAACGATCACCGCAGGGACGGCCACACCACTACCGACTACCTGCTGCGCGCCACCGCTTCGTTCCTCGATCAGGGCAAGTACCGCAACGACTGGCGTGTCGACGAAAACGATTGGGACGAGCGATTTCTCTACCTCGACGCCGCGTGGTGGACCAAGGCCGGCGATCACCAGTGGCTGTCGCGATTCCAGCAAGGTCACGCCTGGAAACTGCCGAACAGCGGCGCCCAGACGATCATGCCTTACGGCTTCCTCGAGTTTGCCAGCCAGGATCCGAGCAACGACTGGCGCCAGGATCTGCGTACCGGCGTCGGTCTGCGCTGGCAATGGTGGTACGACGAAGATCGCTACAACGCCTACCGCTCGAAACTGACGGTTCGCACCGAATATCAACAGTCGCTGGGCGGCAATCTGTATGAAGGCGGCAACGGTGTGCTGCTGGGCGTGGAGTGGAATTTCTGATGGCTCGATGGATGTTGAGTTTGTGCCTGTTGTTGGGCGCCAGCGTTGCACAGGCTGATGAGCGGGTGTTCTATCAACCGCTGAATGTGGATTCGGGCCTGACCCAGGCACAGTGGCAGAAAGTCTGGCAGGACACCGCGAGGCAAGGCACTCGCACCGTGATCGTGCAGTGGACCGCCTATGGCAACTCGGACTTTGGCGGTGCCACTGGCTGGCTCGCCAACAGCCTGAAACTCGCACAACGACAAGGTCTGCAACTGGTGCTCGGCCTGGCGATGGACCCGGCCTACTACCAGCGCATCGACGAACTGGACAGCGCCGGCCTCGGTGCGTACTGGCAGGCACAACTGGGGCAGTCCCTGGCCCAGCAACAGAAGCTGCGTCAGGACTGGAAACTGCCTGTCAGCGGCTGGTATCTGCCGCTGGAGCTGGATGACCTTCACTTTCTGGCGGCAGATCGACGGGCCACGCTTCAGCGTCAGTTGAAGGACTTCGCGGCAAAACTGGACGCGCCACTGCATGTCAGCGCCTTCAGTGCCGGCAAGCTGGCTCCAGCGGTCAACGGGCAATGGTTGGGCGAATTGACGACATCCGGCACACAGGTCTGGTGGCAGGACGGCGCAGGCACCGGACGTATGCCGCTACTGGTGCGCAACGGTTACGCCAGTGCACTGCCCTGCTCCGTAGGCATCGTGCGGGAGGCTTTCCGGCAGGTCAGCCGCAAGGGTGAGCCATTCCGTGCCGAACCGGCCAGTCCGGATGCGACCTCGACCGGCTGCCATCAGAACGCGGTGTTTTCCCTGCGGTATCGGCCGTGGGGAAAAGTGATTCTGGACAACCAACGCAAGCATCAGGGCAGCAATGTACAAAACCATTGAAGACGAAGTCCTGAAGAAATCTGCGCCCGCTGAAGTGTGGGAAGAGTTCATTCAACATGAGTTCGAACGGCTGCACACGTTCTGCCTGCTGATTTATCTGGCGAGCATGGGCATCTGGCTGGCGTTCGACCTGATTGTCAGCTTCATTGGCGACCAAGGCTTCACCTGGCGCTCAATGGTGTTCATCGCCGCTTTTGCGATTCTTGCGGTGGTGTTGGGGTTCACTCGCAAGGCGCGCCATTTCGACTGGCTGAACCTGACTTTCGTGGCGGTCATCACGCTAGGCATCCGCATGGTGATCGACGGCCTGCCGCCGACCTTCCATGGCATCTGGCTGGTGCTGGCCGCCGCCACCACGCTGTACAGCGCTTCGGTACTTCCGCTCAGCCGCTGGTCATTCTTCACTGCTCAGGTCATCACCTGGCTGATGCTCAACCCGTTCATGCACACCGGCATCGACCTGCTGGAACTCAAGGGCGTGATGACCATCGCCTACAGCGTGTTTCTCTGTGCGTTGACGATCTATACATTTCTGAAGCTGCGCGAGGCCAAGCTCTACAACTACATCATGTCCAGGTTGTTGCTGGACCAGGCCTACAATGACACCCTCACCGAAATCCCCAACCGCCGTTCCTTCATGACCCGCGCCGGAAAAACACTGGAAGCCGTGCCGCGCGAACACGACCATTACCTGGCGATGATCGACATCGACAACTTCAAGAAAGTGAATGATGTGTACGGCCACGACATCGGCGATGAGGTGCTCAAGCGCATCGCGGCGGACATCAAAACCGTGATGTCACGTTTCGAATACGCACGACTGGGCGGTGAGGAATTTGCGATCTATCTGGCCGGTGTGCGCCGCGAAGATGTCGAGGCGCTGGCCGGGGAATTGTGCCGGGTGGTGCGTGAGCAACCGACCCGGCACCCGGTGACCATCAGCATCGGTCTGGCCCGGGTCGAAGATGGCGACACCCTCAACCAGGCGCTGATCAAGGCTGACGAAGCACTGTATGAGTCAAAGCATACCGGCAAGGACCGGTACACTTTTCATCAGTGAGGCCGTCAGGCCTCACGCACCAGCAACACCCGCGTCACGCGACGCTCTTCGACCGCCATCACGGTCATGCCCCAGCCTTCATGTTCCAGTCGATCGCCCTTCATCGGCAGGCGATCCAGCAGGCTCATCACCAGTCCGGCGAGGGTCTGGTAATCCTCGGTCGGCTCGGCGCGAAAACCGGTGTGTTCGCGGATGCGGTTCAGGTTCAGCGCACCGTTGACGAGGTACCCACCCTGCTCCTCGACCACATCCGGGCCGGCGATTTCGCTGGCGTCCGGCAGTTCGCCAGCAATCGATTCGAGAATGTCGGTCATGGTCAACACACCCACAAAGTCACCGAACTCATTCACCACAAAGGCAATGTGGGTCGAGGCCGCACGCATTTGTTCCAGTGCGTTGAGAATCGAATAACTGTCCAGCAGATTGACGGTCTTGCGCGCCAGGTGTTCAAGGTTCGGCTCGTTGCCGGCCAGATATTCCTTGAGCAATTCCTTCTTGTGCACGAAGCCCAACGGTTCATCCACCGCGCCGTTACGAATCAGTGGCAAGCGCGAGTAGGACGAATGCATCAGTCGCGTGCGAATAGCCTCCGCGTCGTCCGCCAGATCAATGTGATCGACATCGGCGCGCACCGTCATCAAAGCGCGAATCGGTCGCTCGGCCAATTGCAGCACGCCGCTGATCATCACCCGCTCGCGACGGTCGAACAGTTCCGCACTCGGGGCTTCACCGTTATCCAGCAAGTCGGAAATTTCCTCGCCGACCTCTTCCACCGCCAGTTTGCGACCACCCAACAGACGCATCACCGCATGAGCCGTGCGCTCGCGCATCGGACGCAAGCCCTGCATCGAGCGCTTGCGACGAGCGCGGGCGATCTGGTTGAAGATCTCGATCAGGATCGAGAAACCAATGGCCGCGTACAGATAACCTTTCGGGATGTGGAAGCCCAGGCCTTCGGCAGTCAGGGCAAAACCGATCATCATCAGGAAGCCCAGACACAGCATGATCACCGTCGGGTGGGCGTTGACGAAGCGGGTCAGCGGCTTGCTGGCAACGATCATGACACCGATGGACACGACCACTGCGATCATCATCACCGCCAGCTCATCGACCATGCCCACGGCAGTAATCACCGCGTCCAGGGAGAACACCGCGTCGAGCACGACGATCTGCGCCACGATCGGCCAGAACAGCGCATAAGCGGTGTTGGTCGAACGCTCGCCGACATGGCCTTCCAGTCGTTCGTGCAACTCCATGGTCGCCTTGAACAACAGGAACACACCACCGAACAGCATGATCAGGTCACGGCCGGAGAAGCTCTTGTCGAACACCTCGAACAACGGCTGCGTAAGGGTGACCAGCCAGGAAATGCTCGCCAGCAGGCCAAGACGCATGATCAGCGCCAGGCTCAAACCGATGATCCGCGCGCGATCGCGCTGATGGGGCGGCAGTTTGTCCGCCAGGATGGCGATGAACACCAGGTTGTCGATACCCAGTACCAGTTCCAGCACGATCAGTGTCAACAAGCCCAGCCATGCCGTGGGATCCGCTAACCATTCCATAATCTGTCTCTATCTCTCTTCAGTGAATTCAGGCTGCCGGACACGGCAAAGCGCGGCGCGAAAGCTCGAAGGCTGCGCCAACAACGATAGTCGTTAGTCGGAAGACCGGATGCTGGGAGTGCGTCAAGACCGCGCCGTGGCGCGAGAGGAACGGGGTTCTTTGAGTAGAACTGGGAGGCTCCGAGAGGGTGTTCATGCAAATCCTGAATGAAAAAAGGCCTTGAAGCGTACAGGTTCAGATGACTTTTCCTACAGCTGGAAATCATTTCAAAATCTGTACGCCTTCCGTATCACGTCAGGAATCGGGATAGATAGAAGCCAGAACCCGGTCGGCATTCGCACCGCAGCTCATGCCTTCAGGCTTGGATTGAATGTTGTTGATCACCTCCAGCAGCCGCGCCTTGCTCTGCGCCAGATGCTGTTGCATGACTTCGATCTGCTCGACCTTGCGCGTCAGGCCTGCCACCAATTCATCGTGCTTGAATTCACCGGTTCCGGCGGCCGGCAACAACTGCTTGAGCTCTTCCAGGGAAAACCCGGCCTGCTGGGCGCTGCGGATGATATTCAGGGTCTGCAGCACTTGTGGCGGGTAACGTCGGTAGCCATTACCCTGGCGCTCCACTTTGGGAATCAGACCCTGGGCCTCGTAAAAGCGAATACTTGAAGCGCTCAAGCCACTCTGCTGCGCCAATTCACCGATTTTCATTTCAGCCTCGATTTGCCCGCTTGACATTAAAGTTAACTTTAAGCTTAGCCTCTCTCCATCACTGATGAGGAGTCAAGCAATGTCGCCCTTCCGTATTTTGAATCTGCCCAACGGTCAGACCGTCGGCAACCGCATCGCCAAAGCCGCCATGGAAGAAAACCTCGCGGATCGTGAGCAGGCACCTTCGCGTGAACTGTTGCGCTTGTATCAAGCCTGGGCCGACGGCGGTGCCGGTCTGCTGTTGACCGGTAATGTCATGATCGACCGCCGTGCCATGACCGGCCCCGGAGGCGTGGTACTCGAAGATGAACGGCATTTGGACCGCTTCCGCCAATGGGCGGAAATCGCCCGCAGCGGCGGCGCGCAGGTCTGGGTCCAACTCAATCACCCCGGCCGCCAGACCTTCGCCAACATGGGCCAGCAAGCACTGGCGCCGTCGGCGGTGGCCCTGGAGATGGGTTCGTTCTCAAAACTGTTCGCCGAGCCCAAGCCGATGACCGAGGACGACATCGAAGAGGTCATTCAACGCTTCGCGAAAAGCGCCGCGCTTGCCGAAAAGGCCGGATTCACCGGGGTGCAGATCCACGCGGCCCACGGCTATCTGCTCAGCCAGTTCCTCTCGCCACTGACCAATCGCCGCACCGACCGCTGGGGTGGCTCGCTGGAAAACCGCGCGCGCCTGCTGCTGTCGGTGATCGAGGCCGTGCGCCAGGCGGTGTCGCCGCAGTTTTGCGTGGCAGTGAAGCTCAATTCGGCGGACTTCCAGCGCGGTGGCTTCGACACCGACGATGCGCGACAAGTGATCGAGTGGCTCAACGAGCAACCGATCGACCTGCTGGAGCTGTCGGGTGGCAGCTACGAAGCCCCGGCAATGCAAGGCGAAGCGCGCGACGGACGCACGCTGGCCCGTGAAGCATTCTTTCTGGAAATGGCTACCGAACTGGCAAGCGTGGCACGCATGCCAGTGATGGTCACCGGCGGTATCCGCCGCTTGCCGGTCGTCGAACAGGTGCTCGATAGCGGCATCGACATGGCCGGCATTGCCACCGCATTGGCTATCGAACCGCACCTGGTCAACCAATGGCGCGAAGGTCGCAACAGTGAGCCACAACTGCCGCCGATCCGCTGGAAACGCAAACCGCTGGCGGCGCTGGCAAACATGGCCGTCGTGCGTTTTCAGATGCACCGCCTGAGCCGTGGACGCAAACCGCATCCCGAAGTGTCGGCACTCTGGGCGCTGATTCGCGACAGGTTGTACCTGAGTCGCCGTACGCGCCAATACCGCCAGGCGATGGACGTGTGAATGGTTGGCGTCCGCGCCGGCTCGCGCGGGTAACTGTTCTGGTCACGGAGACAGCTCAGACGGTCAACAACTCGTCGAGATGCCGGTAATCGACTTCCAGCGCACTTGCCAGGTGCTTCGCCCGACCCAGACGGATCGGCCCTCGCTCGATATCGATCAACAAGCCCGGGCAGGCCAGTGCAGGCAATCCAGCGACATCTTTCAAGCGGCCATCCGTGAGCAGCAGCAATCGCTGCTGTTCGGCGGGGAAGCGCTTGCGGCGCACCGCCAGCCATTGTCCGGCCTCGGTCAACGCTGCCAGCAGCGGCGTACCGCCGCCCGCCCCCAGACCTTCGAGCCATGCGCGCAATCCGCTGGAAGCCTTCAGCCCTTGCACCTGCCACTTCGGCATCGCGCCGCTTGCGGTGAGCAACGCAAGACGCGCGCGCTGCCGGTAAGCGTCGTCGAACAGTTGCGCGAGGACGCCCTTGGCATCGCTCAAGGCTTGATGGCGACGAGTCGAGGCCGAGGCGTCGACAATCACCAGCCACAGTTCATGAGGCGTACGGGTGCGCAGTTGAAACAGCAGATCTGCGCGGACTTTCGGGCGACCCTTGAGCAAGGTACCCGGCCAGTTCACCGAGCCACTGCGAGCCGCATGACGCTTGCCTTGTCGGCCGTTGTCCAGGCGTCCGGCGCGGGGTCCGGCATTCGCCCCCGCGTCGGTTCGGGGGCGAATGCCTAAGGCTTTTTTGGCCAGGCCGGCACTTCGCGGCGGGCGCCGGTAGCGAGAGCCGGGGCCGGCATTTCGCCCCACTGCCCCTGCCCTTCGCTCGGCTCGGCGTTAGTGCCGGACGGCGATTGCGCCGGTGGCTGCGTACTCGTCGGAGACTGTTCGCGGCGACGGTGACGCAAGGCAAACTCAGCCACGGCATCGATGTCCTTCCCGGCGATGGCTTCAGCCCCCCGCCATGCTGCATGAGCCCGCGCCGCACGCAACCAGACCAGATCGGCGCGCAAACCGTCGACGCCCGCCGCATAGCAGCGCTCAGTGATCTGCGCCAGCGCCGCGTCATCCAGCGCGATACCCGGTAAAACCTTGCGGGCGTTCTCGCAGCGCTGGCGCAGAGCTTGCTGCTCAGCCTCCCACTGCGCGCAGAACGCCTGCGGATCGCTGTCGAAATCCAGCCGGCGACGAATGATCTGACCGCGCTCGACAGGAGCCGTGTGACCGCTCAGCGCGACATTCAGGCCGAAACGATCCAGCAATTGCGGACGCAACTCACCCTCTTCCGGGTTCATCGTGCCGATCAATACGAACTTCGCGGAGTGCCGATGGGATATCCCATCACGCTCGATCAGGTTGGTGCCGCTGGCCGCCACATCGAGCAGCAGATCCACCAGATGATCCGGCAACAGATTCACTTCATCGACGTACAACACGCCGCCGTCAGCCTTGGCCAACACGCCCGGAGAAAACTGCGAACGACCGTCGCTCAATGCCGCGTCCAGATCCAGCGTGCCGACCAGTCGCTCTTCCGTCGCACCCAACGGCAAGGTGACGAACTGACCGCTGGCCAACAGATCCGCCAACCCCCGTGCCAGTGTCGACTTGGCCATGCCACGCGGGCCTTCGATCAGCACACCGCCGATCTTCGGATCGATGGCCGTCAGGTAAAGCGCAAGCTTCAGGTCATCGGCGCCAACCACGGCGCAGAGCGGAAAATGCGGGGTGTCGGTCATGTTCAGTCTCAGCTCTCTTCTTCTATGTCTAGCAGCAGGTTTTCCAGAGCCTCTTTGTAGGCGCCCGGTTCCTGCCACATCCCGCGCTGTTGCGCTTCGAGCATGCGTTCGGTCATGTCGCGCAAGGCGTGGGGATTATGCTCGCGTACGAAATCGCGGGTCGCCGGGTCCAGCAAATAGGCATCGGCCAGCAAGGCGTACTGGTGATCGTCGATCAATTGCGTGGTGGCATCGAAGGCAAACAGGTTATCGACCGTCGCCGCCAGTTCGAACGCGCCTTTATAGCCGTGGCGTTTGACCCCGTCGATCCATTTCGGATTGGCCGCCCGGGAACGAATCACCCGGTTCAGCTCTTCTTTCAAGGTGCGGATCTTCGGCAGGTCCGGCTGACTGTGATCGCCGTGATAACTGGCCGCCGCTTCGCCGCGCAGGCTTTCCACGGCGGCGAGCATGCCGCCCTGGAACTGGTAATAGTCGTTGGAATCGAGCAAGTCATGCTCGCGGTTGTCCTGGTTTTGCAGCACGGCCTGCACCTGGCTCAGGCGCTGGACGAATTGCTCGCGGGCGGCGGTACCTTCATCAGAACCACCGTACGCGTAGGCGCCCCAGTTCAGGTAGACCTCAGCGAGATCTTCTCGGGTTTGCCACAGACGACCGTCGATGGCGCCCTGCACGCCCGCGCCATAAGCGCCAGGTTTGGCACCGAAAATTCGCCAGCCGGCCTGACGCCGGGCAGCGTCTTCATCCAGCCCGGACTGGCGCAGCGCTTCGCGCTCGGCGCGTACTTTGGCGGCCAGCGGGTTGAGATCGTCCGGCTCGTCCAGTTCGGCCACGGCTTGTACGGCGGCGTCGAACAGGCGGATCAGGTTGGCGAACGCATCGCGGAAAAATCCGGAGACCCGCAGCGTGACATCGACCCGAGGCCGGTCGAGCAGGCTCAGCGGCAGAATCTCGAAATCATCGACGCGCTGACTGCCGGTGGCCCACACCGGACGCACGCCCATCAGCGCCATGGCTTGGGCGATGTCATCGCCTCCGGTGCGCATGGTCGCGGTGCCCCACACAGAGAGACCGAGTTGGCGCAGGTGATCGCCGTGATCCTGCAGGTGTCGTTCGAGAATCAGGGTTGCCGACTGGAAGCCGATTCGCCATGCCGTGGTGGTCGGCAGATTGCGCACGTCCACCGAATAGAAATTGCGTCCGGTCGGCAACACGTCGAGGCGACCGCGACTTGGGGCGCCGCTTGGGCCGGCCGGGACAAAGCGGCCGCTCAGGGCGTCGAGCAAGCCGTGCATTTCGGCCGGGCCGCAGACGTCGAGGCGTGGGGCGATTACTTCGCGCAGATGAGCAAGGATGGCACTCACCTCAGACCAGTGAGGCCCCTGTGGGAGCGAGCTTGCTCGCGAAAGCGGTGTGTCAGCGTCAGAAAGATCGACTGATACGACGCCTTCGCGAGCAAGCTCGCTCCCACAGGGGCTGTGCAGCGTCTGCGTGATCAACTGTGTTGCGAACAGCTCAAGCCGTTCGCGAGTGTCTCCCGCCGTACGCCAGACTTCATCGCTCAGCGATTGCAGCTCCATGGGACGCGGGCCGATCCAAGGATCAGCAAGTGCACAATCCAGCGGATCGAACCCCAACTGAAACGCCTTGGCCAACGCCCGCAACAAACTCGATTGCGCACCTTTGCCATCGCCGCGCGGAATACGCAGCAGCGCCAGCAACGTGTCGATGCGCAGCCGTCCGGTCGGCGACTCACCGAAAATATGCAGGCCATCACGGATCTGCGATTCCTTCAGATCACACAGATAGGTGTCCAGACGCGGTAGCCAGATCGCCGCATCGGCATCGCTGTCGAGAGCGGCATCCAGCTGCAATTCACGATCGATCTGCGTGTCACGCACCAGTTGCAGGATGTCGCGCTGCAATTCACGAGCGCGGCGCGGATCAAGCAACTGAGCTTCGTAATACTCGTCGGCCAGCAATTCGAGATTGCGCAACGGACCGTAGGTTTCGGCACGGGTCAGCGGCGGCATCAGGTGGTCGATGATCACCGCCTGAGTGCGACGCTTGGCCTGGGCACCCTCGCCCGGATCGTTGACGATAAACGGATAAATGTTCGGCAGCGGCCCGAGCAATGTGTCCGGCCAGCAGGTCTCCGACAGGCCCACGCCCTTGCCCGGCAGCCATTCGAGGTTGCCGTGCTTGCCGACGTGGATCACGCCGTGGGCGCCGTAGGTCTGGCGCAGCCAGAAATAGAACGCGAGGTAAGCGTGCGGCGGCACCAGATCCGGGTCGTGATACACCGCACTCGGATCGACCTGATAACCCCGCGCCGGTTGAATGCCGACGAAGGTCAGGCCGAAACGCAGGCCGGCAATCATCATTCGCCCGTCACGGCACATCGGATCGTTTTGCGGCGCCCCCCAACGCTCCAGAACCGCCGTGCGATTGGCTTCGGGCAGCGCGTTGAACATCGTCAGGTAGTCGCCCATCGCCAGGCTCTGCTGGCACGGGCGCTGATCGAGGGTGTCGAGGTCATTGCTGACGCCGCCGAGCAGTTGCCGGATCAGTTCAGTGCCGCTGTCCGGCAGTTCGGCCGGCAGCGGATAACCTTCAGCTTGCAACGCCCGCAGGATATTCAGCGCGGCGGCCGGCGTGTCGAGGCCGACGCCGTTGCCGATGCGTCCATCCCGAGTCGGGTAGTTGGCGAGGATCAGGGCGATGCGCTTTTCAGCGTTCGGCACCCGCGCCAGATCGACCCAGCGGCGCGCCAGTTCAGCCACGAAATCCATGCGCTCGGGCTGGGCCCGATAACACACCACATCGGACTGACTGCGCTCGCTGCGCCAGGCCAGATCCTTGAAGCTGATCGGCCGACTGATGATCCGGCCGTCCAGTTCCGGCAGTGCGATGTGCATCGCCAGATCCCGCGGACCGAGGCCCTGCTCGCTGTCACGCCAGCCGGGTTCATTGTCCTGGGCGCAGATCGCCTGAATCACTGGAATATTGCGACGGAACGGCCGCAGATGCGGCGCTTCCGGGCTGGACTGGGCGAAACCGGTGGTGTTCAGAATCACCGAGGCTTCGACCTCATCCAGCCAGTCCTCGACCACCGACAGGCAGCCGGGCTCTTTCAAACTGGCCACGGCGATCGGCAGCGGATTGAGTCCGGCCGCCTGAAGCCGTTGGCAGAACACGTCGATAAACGCCGTGTTCGCCGCTTGCAAATGCGAGCGATAAAACAACACCGCCGCCACCGGTTGACCGGGCAGCCAATCGGCTTGCCAGTCACTCAGTGCGGCGGTGTTTTTGTTCGGATGGTAAATCGCCGTGCGCGGCAGCGTCTGCGGCTCGCCCCACACGTAATCCCGCGCCAGCCAGCGATTGGCCAGGCAACGGAAAAAGTCCAGCGCATTGCCCATGCCGCCCTGACGCAAGAATTGCCAGAGCCGGTCGCGATCCTCGGCGCCGACGGTGCTCAAGTCGCTGAGCTCCGGGTCGGGCCGGTCATCGCCCGGCACCAGAATCACCTGCACGCCACGTTCGGACAATTCGACCAGCCGCTCGACGCCATAACGCCAATAAGCGATGCCGCCGTGCAGCGAGATCAGAATGACCTTGGCGTGGCGCAGCACTTCATCGACATACAGGTCGACCGACGCATGGTTCTGCACCTGCATCGGGTTGGCCAGCCGCACGCTCGGGTAATCGTCGGGCAGTTGCTGCGCGGCTTCGGCGAGCAGCGCGAGGCTGGAATCGCCGCTGCACAGGATCACCAGCTCGGCGGGGGTTTGTCCAAGGTCGGCAATGTTGTCATCCGACACGAAACCGCCGGGCTGGGTCCTGAGCAGGTGCATGGCTTAAACGCTGAGCGCGGCGCGTAGTTGCGCTTCGAGGTGGGCAGCGTCCAGTTCCTGACCGATCAACACCAGACGCGTCACGCGTGCCTCATCGGCGCCCCACTGACGGTCGAAGTGCTTGTCGAAACGCGTGCCCACGCCCTGGATCAGCAGACGCATCGGCTTGTTCGGGATCGCCGCGAAGCCTTTGACCCGCAGGATGCCGCGCTGGACCACCAATTGCGTCAGCGCGTCGAGCAGCAGGCTTTCGTCGGCTTGCGGCAGTTCGATGGAGATCGAATCGAAAGCATCGTGATCGTGGTCATCATGATCGTCATCACCTTCACCGTGGTGGTGATCGTGATGGCTGTGGCGGCTGTCGATGTGCTCTTCGGAACCGGCACCGAGGCCGATCAGCACGTCCAGCGGCAGACGACCGTTGCTGGCTTCGATGATTTTTACCGCTGGCGGCAATTCTTCGGCGACTTCCAGGCGCACGCGAGCAAGGTCTTCAGGGCTGGTCTGGTCGGCCTTGTTGAGGATCACCAGGTCGGCACTGGCCAGTTGGTCGGCGAACAGTTCGTGCAGCGGCGATTCGTGGTCCAGGTTCGGATCGAGTTTGCGCTGGGCATCGACCTGATCCGGGAACGCGGCGAAAGTGCCGGCAGCCACGGCCGGGCTATCGACCACGGTGATCACAGCGTCAACGGTGCAGGCGCTGCGGATTTCCGGCCATTGGAAGGCTTGCACCAACGGCTTTGGCAGGGCCAAACCCGAGGTTTCGATGAGGATGTGGTCGAGGTCGCCGCGACGGGCCACCAGTTCGCGCATTACCGGGAAGAACTCTTCCTGAACCGTGCAGCACAGGCAGCCGTTGGCCAGTTCGTAGACGCGGCCAGTGGCTTCTTCTTCGGTGCAGCCGATGGTGCACTGCTTGAGGATTTCACCGTCGATGCCCAGCTCGCCAAACTCGTTGACGATCACCGCGATGCGGCGGCCCTGGGCGTTGTCGAGCATGTGCCGCAGCAAGGTGGTTTTGCCCGAGCCGAGGAAGCCGGTGACGATGGTGACGGGGAGTTTGGCCAGTGTTTTCATCGGATGCCCTTTGGCAAGGTGGCGGGCATACGGGACGAGACCGGCAACGCGGGTGCGTGCCTGGAGAGTTCGCCACCGGATCACCCCGCCCGGTTGAAAGTGAGAATCTGTGACGAGGCAGGTCTCCTGGCTGACGGTGTTCGGGCCTTGGCCCGGGGTTCGCTGCGCCTTCCCGCTGGCTCTGGATTGAGTTGGCAGTGGCGTGGCAGCGAACAGCACCGTTCACAGTTGCGGGGGCAGCCGCGGCTTGGACCGCGTTCCCTTCTTAGCTTCGGCGTGGGCCGAAGAACCTCGAAAGCGCAAGGCTACGCATGGGTTGGTTGTGGGTCAATGGGCGGTGCTTTTTGGATTTGGGTGTATATCCGTTGCTGCGGTAACGGCTTCTTATGGTTTCGCTCTTACAGCGACTCACTTTTCCAAACGCCGAAAAGTAAGCAAAAGGCTTTTGCCCCGGCGTACGGCACTTCGCTTAGGCTCAGTGTTCCCTCGCTACGGTGTCCA
>NZ_JAOEJU010000010.1 GCF_025447595.1 Pseudomonas koreensis
GACTAGTCGTCGGCAGCGTCAGATGTGTATAAGAGACAGCGGCGGTAACGGCGGTAACGGCGGCAGTCACGGTGGCAGCGGCAGTGGCGGCAACAGCGGCAGTGGCGGCGGCAACAGTGGCCACAGCGGCAGCGACCACGGTTCGGGCCATTCCGGCAACACGGCGTCTTCGGGCCGCAACGGCACTCACTCCGAACCAGGTGACGACCACGGCGTGCATCGTGCCGGCGAAATCGGTGATGACCATGGCGTGCATCGCGCTGGTGAAATCGGTGACGACCATGGCGTACACCGCGCTGGTGAAATCGGTGATGACCATGGCGTACATCGCGCCGGCGAAATCGGTGATGACCGAGGCCTGCATGCCGCGGGCGAGCCCGGTGATGATCGCGGCGTACATGTCGGTGGCGAGCCTGGCGATGACAAGCGCGCCAACTGACTCACGTTGAAACACACCACCTGTGGGAGCGAGCTTGCTCGCGAAGGCGTCGGCACACACAACCTCTTCGCTGGCAGACAGAAAGCTTTCGCGAGCAAGCTCGCTCCCACAGTTATCGGCTACTGAGTCTTTGAGCGGCTACAAAATCGCTTGTGCCTTATCCAGCCGCTCACGCAAAAACTCGATCAACGCCTGCACCGGCCGCGACGCCTGACGATGCTGCGGATACACCGCCGACAGCGTCAGCGGCTCCGGGCGAAACTCATCCAGCACCGGCACCAGCCGCCCTTCCTTCAGCGCAGCGCCGACAATGAACGTCGGCAAATAGGTAATCCCCATCCCCGCCACCGCCGCATCCCGCAGCAATTCGCCGTTGTTGACCCGCATCCGCCCGGTGACATTCACCAGCAGCGGCTTGCCCTGCCCCGCGTTGAACCGCCATTGCACTGAACGTCCGTGCCCGTACGGCAGACAGTCATGCTCAAGCAAATCCTCCGGTTTCAGCGGTGTACCGCGTTCGGACAGATACGCGGGACTGGCGCAGTAAACCCGTTCGATGGACGCTATGCGTCGGGCGATCAGGGTCGAGTCCTCCAGCACACCGATGCGCAGCGCCAGGTCGTAGCCCTCACCCAGCAGATCCACCGGCCGATCACTCAGGTCCACTTCCACCGTGACCTCGCGATAACGCTGCAGAAACGGCGGCAGCAGGCAGCCCAGATGCGCCAGCGCAAACGACAGCGGCGCACTCACGCGAATCGCCCCGCGCGGCTCGGCGGTCTGCCCGGCGATGCCCTGCTCTACCGATTCCACCTCACCAAGCAACCGTAGCGCCGATTCGTAATAGCTCTGGCCCAGAGGTGTGACATCCAACCGTCGGGTTGAGCGGTTGAGTAGTCGCACACCGAGGCGCTCCTCCAGCTGCATCAAGCGTCGGCTGACGAACTGTTTGGACAGGCCCAACTGATCGGCCGCCGCCGTGAAGCTGCCGGAGTCCATCACCTGGCAAAAAATACGCATGTCTTCGAACGGGTTCATTGTCACTCTCTGGTTGACAGTCAAACGCTTTATAGCCGCTTTTTCACTTTCCGGCATCTCTTTAATCTGTGCTCACGGTGTTGCTGAGGCCTGAAGCCCAGCGCCACAGCAGCCCGATCCCAAGGCATACAAAAACTCAAACGACTTAAAAAGGAATTGCACATGAACATCAAGAAAACCCTCGCCGCTTCCCTCCTCGCCCTGTCCATCGGCAACGCATTCGCCGCTGAAGGCACTGGCGTCGAACACAACACCCAGGCCTTCCTCGACGCCCTCGCCGCCGGTGGTGGCAAACCGCTGGAGCAACTGAGCCCGAAAGACGCCCGTGCGGTGCTGACCGGCGCCCAGGCTTCGGTGAAGGTTGACCTGTCCGGCGTTGAAGTCAGCGACAAGGCGATCAAGGTCGATGGCCAGACCATCAACCTGAAAGTGGTGCGTCCGGCCAAGGTCAAGGGCGAGCTGCCGGTGTTCATGTTCTTCCACGGTGGCGGCTGGGTGCTGGGTGACTTCCCGACGCACCAACGCCTGATCCGTGATCTGGTGGTGGGCTCTGGCGCGGTTGCGGTGTATGTCGATTACACGCCGTCGCCGGAAGCGCAGTACCCGACCGCGATCAATCAGGCTTACGCGGCAACCAAATGGGTGGCCGAGCACGGCAAGGACATCGGGGTCGACGGCAAGCGTCTGGCGGTGGCCGGCAACAGCGTCGGCGGCAACATGGCGGCGGTCGTGGCACTGATGGCCAAGGAACAGAAAACCCCGGCCCTGCGCTTCCAGTTGCTGATGTGGCCGGTGACCAACGCCGGGTTCGATAATGGCTCGTACCAGCAATTCGCCGAAGGGCACTTCCTGACCAAGGGCATGATGCAGTGGTTCTGGGACAACTACACCACCAATCCGGCCGAGCGTGCACAGATCCATGCGTCTCCGCTCAACGCCAGCGCCGAACAGCTCAAGGGCCTGCCCGCTGCGCTGGTGCAGACCGCCGAGTTCGACGTGCTGCGTGACGAAGGCGAAGGCTACGCCCGCCACCTCGACGCCGCCGGTGTGCCGGTGACCTCGGTGCGCTACAACGGGATGATTCACGACTTCGGCCTGCTCAACCCGCTGAACGGGATTCCTGAAGTGAAAGCCGCCGTGCGCCAGGCCGCGGCGGAACTCAAGACCCATCTGAACTGAGTGCAACCCCTCGCCACACCTTCGGGTGTGGCGTTTTCTTTTGTGCCCGCCGGAGTTCATCCCATGAGCCTTTTTTCTGCCCACCTGCTGTCCTGGAGCGCCCTGCTGCTGGTGCTCGATACCCTGCTCTGGCACCTCGCGCCGTTCCGCCACCGCGCTCCGAGGGTTGGTGTGCGACTGGTGCTGTTTCTGTCCTTCAACGCGCTGGCCATCAACGCCGGTGTCAGCCCGTTGCAGGCGCCAGTGTTCGCCGATGACCCGGTGGCGCAACTCGGGGCGACGGCACTGGGGATTCTCTGGTGGCTGTACGCCGCGCGGGTGCTGACCGAAGTCATCGGCCTGATCCTGATGCGCCGCATCGGCCACAGCGGCCGTCTGCTGCAGGACGTGATCGGCGCGCTGGTGTTTCTGGCGGCCATCGTTGCAGCCGCCGGTTATGTGCTGGATCTGCCGGTCAAAGGCCTGCTTGCGACCTCCGGCGTGGTGGCCATCGTCATCGGTCTGGCGCTGCAAAGCACCTTGGCCGACGTGTTTTCCGGCATCGTGCTCAACACCACCAAGCCGTATCAGGTCGACGATCTGGTGGTCATCGACGGCGTCGAAGGCAAGGTGCTCGACATCAACTGGCGCGCCACGCACCTGCTGACCAGCACCGGCACCCTGGCCGTGGTGCCGAACTCGGTGGCGGCCAAGGCCAAGATCGTCAACCTCAGCCGCCCGAACAACCTGCACGGCGTATCGATCAGCATCAAGGTGCCGAACCACATCCGCCCGCGCCGGGTGCTTGATGCACTCGACCGCACGTTGCAAGGCAGCAGCAGCCTGTTGCTCTCGCCTGCGCCTAAAGTGGTGCTGAAAGAGGCCGGCGAAGAAATGTCGGAATACGTAGCCAGTGGGTTCATCGCCGAACTGGGCAAGAAAAGCGAAGTGCGTAATCAACTGTTCGACCTCGCCCACCGCCATCTCGAAGCAGCCGGCATCTCGCGGCACCCGGACGGCGTGATCGAACCTTCGACCCGCGCTCGCGCGTTGCTCGATGAAGTAAAAATCTTCCGCTCGTTGAGTCATGAAGAACGGGATCGCCTCGCCGAATCGATGGTCGCGCAGCAATACAGCGCCGGGCAGGTAGTGCTTGATCTGGAGGAAGTGCCGGACAGTCTGTTCGTGATCGCCACCGGCGTGGTCAGCGCCAGCGTGCCGGACGGCAATGGATTCACCGAGGCCGGACGCATGGGGCCGAGTGAGGTGATGGGTGAGCAGAGCATCCTGGCCGATACGCCTTCGCAGGCGACATTCACCGCGCTGACGTCGTCGATCATTTATCGCCTCGACAAGAACCTGACTCGCCAGTGCATGGAACAGCGCAGTGAAGTGGGTCGGGCGTTGAATAAACTGCAGGCGGTAAGGCAGCAGAACAGTCGGATGGCGTTGATGGCCAAGCCTGCACCAGTGAGGAAAGGTGGATTCCTGGGCTGGTTGCAAAAACGCTGAGCCCTTTTCAGAAGACAAAAAGAGGCCCGCCACTTTGGCGGGCCTCTTCGTTACAAGCTTACTTGGCAGTGAACTTGGTATAGCTGTTGATCAGGTTGCGATAGTTCGGCAGACGCTGGGACAGCAGATTCGCCAGGCCTTCCATGTCGTTGCGCCAGTCGACTTGCAGCTCGCAAGCCACGGCGAACCAGTTCAGCAGGTGTGCGCCGGCAGCCGACATACGCGCCCAGGCAGCCTGCTGCACGGTGGTGTTGAAGGTGCCGGAAGCGTCGGTCACCACGAACACTTCGAAGCCTTCAGCGATGGCCGACAGGGTCGGGAACGCTACGCAAACATCAGTCACCACACCGGCGATGATCAGTTGCTTGCGGCCGGTGGCCTTGATGGCCTTGACGAAGTCTTCGTTGTCCCAGGCATTGATCTGGCCAGGACGGGCAATGAACGGTGCGTCCGGGAATTGCTCTTTCAGCTCAGGCACGATCGGGCCGTTCGGGCCGCTGTCGAAACTGGTGGTGAGGATGGTTGGCAGGTTGAAGAACTTGGCGATGTCGCCCAGTGCCAGCACGTTGTTCTTGAACTCGTTCGGCGAGAAATCCTGCACCAGCGAGATCAGACCGGTCTGGTGGTCGACCAACAGCACAACGGCATCGTCTTTGTTCAGGCGGCTGTAAGGAACGTTGCTCATGTGAAACTCCTCGATGGATGGGTTTTGCGGGGAGCGCCGGTCACGACGACCGGCGCTTTTTCAACGGAATCAGAAAGCGAAGCAGGAACAGCCGAACGCGCCCCAGAAACCGGCGAAGTCGCTGACCGGTGCGTTCGACAGACGGGCCTTTTCATGGCTGTGCGAGTGCACACCACACGGACCGCTGCACTGATGCACCTGGGCCTGCAACGGCGAATTCGGGCGCCAGTGACCCGGGACTTTCACTACCGGCGACCAGTCCGGCAGTACCGGCACGCTGGCCGGGCCGAGTTTTTCGAAGTCGCCGGCGGCGTACACGATCTTGCCGCCGACCACGGTCAGTACCGACTCGATCCACTTGATTGCTTCTTCCTCGACACTGAAGAAGTCCGCGCTCAGTGCCGCCAGGTCCGCCAGTTGCCCGACTCTGATCTGGCCCTTCTTGCCCTGCTCGGACGAGAACCAGGCGCTGCCGTGGGTGAACAGTTCCAGCGCGGTGGTGCGTGGCAAACCTTCTTCGTACAGCGCCAGACCGCCCACGGTGCGACCGCTGACCATCCAGTACAGCGAAGTCCACGGGTTGTAGCTGGAAACCCGAGTGGCGTCGGTGCCGGCGCCGACCGGTACGCCTTCGGCAAGCATGCGTTTGATCGGTGGCGTGGCTTCGGCGGCTTGCTTGCCATAGCGGTCGACGAAGTATTCGCCCTGGAACGCCATCCGGTCCTGAATCGCGATACCACCACCCAGCGCCCTCACCCGCTCGATGTTCTGCGGGGTGATGGTTTCGGCGTGGTCAAAGAACCACGGCAAACCGTTGAACGGAATGTCGCGATTGACCTTCTCGAACACATCGAGCATGCGGCTGATCGATTCGTTGTAGGTGGCGTGCAGACGGAACGGCCAGCGCTGTTCGACCAGGTGGCGCACCACCGGCTCCAGCTCCTGTTCCATGGTCTGCGGCAAGTCCGGGCGCGGTTCGAGGAAGTCTTCGAAGTCCGCTGCCGAGAACACCAGCATCTCGCCGGCGCCGTTGTGGCGCAGGAAGTCATCGCCCTGATGCAACTTGACGCTGCCGGTCCAGTTCTGGAAATCGGTCAGCTCTTCTTTCGGCTTCTGGGTGAACAGGTTGTAGGCGATGCGCACGGTCAACTGGTCGTCTTTTGCCAGTTGTTCGATCACCTGATAATCGTCCGGGTAGTTCTGGAAACCACCGCCGGCATCGATGGCGCTGGTCAGGCCGAGGCGATTGAGTTCGCGCATGAACTGGCGGGTCGAGTTGACCTGATATTCCAGCGGCAGCTTCGGCCCCTTGGCCAGCGTCGAGTACAGAATCATCGCGTTCGGCCGCGCCACCAGCATGCCGGTCGGGTTGCCGTTGGCATCACGCACGATCTCGCCGCCCGGCGGGTTCGGCGTGTCGCGGGTGTAGCCGGCGACGCGCAACGCGGCGCGGTTAAGCAGCGCGCGGTCGTACAGGTGCAGGATGAATACCGGGGTGTCCGGCGCTGCCTGGTTGATTTCTTCGAGGGTCGGCATGCGCTTTTCGGCGAACTGGAATTCGTTCCAGCCACCGACCACGCGCACCCATTGCGGGGTCGGTGTACGGTCGGCCTGATCCTTGAGCATGCGCAGCGCATCGGCCAGCGACGGCACGCCTTCCCAGCGCAGTTCGAGGTTGTAGTTCAGACCGCCACGAATCAGGTGCAAGTGCGAGTCGTTGAGGCCGGGAATCACGCAGCTACCCTTGAGGTCGACCACTTGAGTGCCGGCACCTTTGAGCGCCATTGCCTCGGCATCGTTACCGACGGCGACGAAGCGCCCGTCCTTGATCGCCACGGCGCTGGCGAGCGGTTTTTCGCGGTCTACCGTATGAAATTGGCCATTGAAAAGAATCAGATCGGCGTTCATCGCAGTTCCTTCGAGATAAGTGAAACGGAGCCCGGATCCGCCGCTTCAGCGCGGCTGATTGGCATTGGATTCGTGGTGTTTGTGTGACTGACCGGCTTCCAGCCACGGCGCGAAAAGACGGGTCACGGGTGGCATGAACACGTAGACCACCGACAGCACGATGGTCAGCGTGATCAGGAACGTGGCGACCACGTAGTTGGAAAGAAACGCGTTGAGTTGCAGCAGCGGGCCCCAGATCAACGGCACCAGCAAGGTGTGCGGCAAAATCACCAGCAGCGTCACCACTGCCTGCTTCCAGCGTGGTGGCGGCGATCCGGCCTCGGCCGTCGGCGTGAACCAGAATTCGTTGGCCACATTGACTTCGGTCTGGTCGCCATCGGCGAGCATCGGCGCGGCTTCATCGATCAGCTTCTGACGCTGCGGCGAATCGAGCCAGCGCTGCATGGCGTCGGTCGAGCAATAGCGCAGCACGCAGGTGAACAATGCGAGCCCGCCTTGCTGGCTGCGCATCACGTCCACGCCCAAGTGCCCTTCCTCGCGACCCGCCACACTGACGATGTTGCGCAGCCAGGCTTCGTATGGCTGTTCAAAACCGGCCTTGACCCGATGCTTGACGATCAGCGTCACGGTTTCATCGGCTCCCGGTTTTTTCAGGGACTGGGTATCAGGCATAACGGAGCACTCCGGGCAAACGAACATTGAGCGCCAGCCGTCCGGGCCCGGCGATCAGAACAGTGGTGAACAGAATCAACAGCAACCAGCCGAACTGCCCTTCGGCCACACTCCATTGCGGATGCACGAGCAACAGCGCTACCAGCAGCACAAACAGAATAGGCAAGCACGCCAATCTCACCAGTAACCCGGCGACGATCAGCAGCGGACAGAGGACTTCGGCGAAGATCGCCAGAATCAAAGTAAGGTGGGCACCGAGGTGGAACGGGTCTTCGATCAGTTGCAACTGCGCGGTGAAGTCCAGCAGCTTGGGTAAGCCGTGGACGAACAGCAGAAACAATCCGCCAGTGATCCGCAGGAACAGCAGGCCGAGATTTTGCGCATGGTCATTGCGTTGTGCCGCGTTCATGGGCCCATCCTTGATCAATCATTGCAGGGAATAGTGCAACGATTGATCAAGGGGAAATTGGATGGGTGTGCTCTCTTTGCTCTGGATCGATCAGGTGATCAGGCTACAGCGGGCGCCTCAGCCTTCAGTTCCAGATTATCCAGCGCCCGGTTTACAGCCAGTTCACCCAACATGATCAACTGCGCAATCCCCAGCAGCACATGCCGATGCGAGCCATCTACCAGCCCGGCGAAGTCGGTAGCGATGATTTTGGCCGAGGTCAGGGTTTCGCAGGCGTCGGCCAGCAGTTCTTCGCTGTCGATGCCGGGAGCGATGAGGTAGCGGGTATTGGGTTTGAGCAGCGGTTTTCTGGGGAGCAGAGGATTGAGGTAATGATCGAGGGCGCGCTCGGCGGCTTCGTGGAATTTCTTGGAATCGAGGGTTTCGTAGGGCGAGGTTGTGTCGGTTTCAGGCGGGTTAGGCGTGGGTTTGATCATGGTTGCATCTCCAGAGTCATTGAGCTGCCACGATTCGCTGCGATACGAAGGGGTGGCAGCCATACGCGGGTCGCAGACCGGGACTCTAGAACCGGCAGACCCGAGGGTCTCCCACGTACAGCCGCCATAAAACCGGAGGATGTTGTGCGTCCAGAGATCGCGGGCTGCGAGACCCGATCGCTGATTCGTCAGCGACCCGGAAACGATAAGACCCAGCTACAAGGCGCACAAGCCGGCGGATTCTGGCGTACACGTAGGCAAAGGCGCAAGGCGTTGTGGCTTACCGGACGTAACCATAAACACCTTTCAACACCGCACTAAACCACCGGAATATCCAGCGACACCGACATGAACTGACTGATCCGCGACCGCAGCCATTTCTCCGCCGGGTCGTTGTCATGCACCCCGCTCCAGGCCATCGACAGTTGCGCCGCATCAATCGGAAACGGAGGATCCTCAGCCCGCAACGCGCAACCTTCGACCAGTGCGCAGGCTGCGTAATCCGGAACGGTGGCGATCATCTCGGTGCCCGCCAGCAAGGCGCGCAAACCGCTGAACTGTGGCACGCCAAGCACCACCCGGCGACTGCGGCCGACCTTGGCCAGGTCCATGTCGATGTTGCCGCTCAGGTCACCGGAGAACGACACCATCGCATGGGGACGTTCGCAGTATTCGTCGAGGGTCAGCGGGCCTGGGCGGTTATCGCCGCGCAGAACCTTGCAGGGAATATCGCGCAGTTTCTTGCGCTTGGCGTTCGCTGGCAGGTCGGTGGTGTAGCTCACGCCGACCGAGATTTCCCCCGACGCCAGCAGACCCGGCATCAACAGGTAATTGGCGCGACGTACCACCACGACAATCCCCGGCGCCTCCTCCTGCAACTGACGAAGCAGCGGTGGAAACAGACCGAACTCGGCGTCGTCCGACAGGCCGATGCGAAACACGTCGCAACTGGTGGCCGGATCGAATTCCTTGGCCCGGCTGACCGCGCCGGAAATCACGTCCATCGCCGGTTGCAGCTCCTGCAGAATCGCCAGTGCCCGCGCCGTCGGCTCCATGCCCCGACCATTGCGCAACAGCAACGGATCGTCGAACAGATCGCGCAGACGGCCCAACGCGGCACTGACCGCCGGCTGACCCATGAACAGTTTTTCGGCGACGCGGGTCAGGTTCTTCTCGAACATCAGCGCTTCGAAAATCACCAACAGGTTCATGTCGACGCGGCGCAGATCGTTACGGTTCATTGGGCACGTTTTCCTTGTTTTAGCCTGACGTGGGAGCTGGGCACTTTACTCGATCAGCGGCACTTTGGCCGCGCGTTTGTATGGGCCGTATTCCACCGGTACCCACTGGAAATGTTTTTCCACGGTGGTGATGTGGCCGATACCCGGAAACGGCAAATGCGCGGCCGTCACCCAGGTTTTGCTCGCCGCCGCTGCACTGAACACCGCGTTGCGGCTTTTGATCGCTTGCTGATTGTTGACGTCGAAACTGATCGACACTTCGGGATGATCGAACTGTACTGCGAGGTTGTGCACCAGATCGCCCATGAACACGATGCTCTGGTTCTGCGAGGTAAAGCGGTAGGTCGTGCTGCCCGGCGTGTGCCCAGCTTCAAGCGTGGCCTCGACCAGCCCCGGCAGCGGCGACTCGCCAGCGGAGAAAGTCTTGAACCGCCCGGCGGCTCTATAGGGCGCGGTGGAGTCCTGAGCGATCTTGAAGAATTCCCGGGCGCCGGCCGGGACCTTGGCCATTGCCTGCGGATCGAGCCAGTAGTCGGCTTCAGCCTTGGCGGCGTAGACCGTAGCGTTGGCAAAGATCGGCTGTTGCTGGCCGTCGACCAGTCCACAAACGTGATCCAGGTGCAGATGGGTCAGCAGAATCGCATCGACCTGTTCAGGTTTGTATCCGGCGGCCTGCATGTTTGCCGAGAGCTGGCCGGCGGTGGCGCCGATGCACTGCCCCGCACCGGTATCGACCAGAATCAGTTGCTTGCCGGTGTTGACCAGAAAGGCGTTGAACGCAGTCTGCACACCCGGCGTTTCAATCGAGCGACGGGCCAGCAGTGCACGGATCTGACTCTGGCTCATGCCCTGTAACAGTTTCGGCGACAGATCGTTGTAACCGTCAAATAGCGCCGTGACTTCGTAATCGCCCAACGCCAGTCGGAAATAACCGGGTGCCTGCGCACCGACCTGTGGTGCATGCGCCATGGCACTGGTCATCGCACCGGCGAGCGCCAGGCCAGTCGCTGCACTGAACAATCCTTTCATGCGTATCCCCTTGGTCGAGCCCGAAACTGCGGCCCCCAATGGCCCGCCCGTCCTTGTCATCCTGCCTGCCCTGCGCCACGAGGACTTGCAGCGGTGTGCTGAGTTCAGGTTCCGCCAGCGTAATTAACAACGTTTAACTCGTCAGCCCTCGCCCCTCGCCGAACAATGAAACCCTCTGCGCAGCGTTGTTTTTTGAACCAAGGGAACGCTCGACAGCGCATTCCCCCCGACACGGACCCTGGCCATGGCTCATTCACAGCAAACCGTCGCCCTCGCTCCTGCCATCGAACCACGCAGAACCGGTACGGGCGGCCTCAGCCCGCAGCGGGAGCGGCTGGTGAAACAACTGATTCTGGAACGCCTGGGCGACAGCCTCGAAGTCACCGAGCTGGCCCGCGCCTGCTCGCTGTCACGCAGCCATTTTTCCCGGGCGTTCAAGTGCAGCACCGGGTATTCGCCGCAAGACTGGATCCGTACCCAGCGTATTGCCCGGGCCAAGCTGCTGATCCAGCACACCAACCACAGCCTCACGCAAATCAGCGTGGAATGCGGCTTCTGCGATCAGGCGCACTTCTGCCATATCTTCACCCGCAGCGAAGGGATCAATCCGTTTGCGTGGCGCTGTCAGGTCATGAAAAGCCGTTGAACCGCTGTCAACGCTCGACCAACCGTTCAGCCAGGCGTGCCACGCGCTCACCCAGATGCGCGGCGGTCAGCCGATCCTCGATGGGCGGCGATTGCCCCGGCGGCTGTTCGACTCCGGATTGAGACATGGCACCCAGCGAGCTGCCGAGACGGTTCAACTGACCGTCAAATGTTCCGTCGAAAGCGCGTGGTGGCAGCAGGTCAAGACCGACCCAGATCATCGAGTGCTGAGCGGCGAACACGGCCATTTGCAGCAATGTGTTGAGTTTGTCGCCGCACAGGTTGCCGGAGTTGGTGAATCCCGCCGCAAGCTTGTTGCGCCAGGGCCTGGCCAGATAGAAAGGCGCGGTGGCCTCCATGAATTGCTTGAAGGCCGCCGACGCACTGCCCATGTAGGTCGGCGCGCCGAAAATGATCGCGTCGGCGCGGTGCAGAACCTCCCAATACGCCTCCACTTCCTCCACCGCTATCAACCGACAGGTGCTGTCCGAATGGCGCTCCACGCCCTGGGCCACCGCGTCGGCCATGACTCGGGTGTGCCCGTAGCCACTGTGATAGACCACCACTACCTTGCTCATTGCAGCGTCCTCCGGACGTATGCATTCCATTGCCCCGAAGTCTTGGGGTAGCACGGTCACACGACGAGTTAATCGTTGTTAATTTTCTCCGGCTATCGGATGAACCGACAGAGGTTTCAGCCTTTGAATACAGTGGGGCTGCAACGGTGAACTGACGGATGTCGAAACACCGGGCCTACGCGCCGGTTGCTTTGACGCACAATCCTGAGGAATATGCTCGGATACCGTGGATCAGACGGCTTGCGTGACCCTCAAGTCGCTGTCCGCCCTGCCCGTCATACGTTCTTCACGACAAAGGGCCAGGATTAAAAAAGCAGCACAGGAGTGAGCGGTTGAGTCTTTCCCCGAATCAGGCCCTCGGTTTCGGCCCCTATCGGATCCATCCAGGTCAGCGACTGTTGCTGGAAGGCGATCAGCCCCTACGCCTGGGCAAGCGCGCCATGGACATTTTGCTCATCCTGCTGGCCAGCGCCGGCGAGGTCGTAAGCAAGCAGCAACTGATGGCCGGCGTCTGGCCGGACAGCGTGGTGGAAGACATCAACCTGCGGGTGCACATGGCGGCGCTGCGCAAGGCGCTCGGCGACGGTCAGGCCGGGCAGCGTTACATCGTCACCGTGGCGCAGCGTGGCTACAGTTTTGTCGCGCCGCTGATACTGCAATCCATCGAACAACGTCCCGCCGCCGACAACACGGGTCGGCATAACCTGCCGCTGCGCCGCACCCGGATGATCGGTCGACAACCTCTTGTCGAAAACCTGCTGACACAACTGCCGCGTCAACGCTGTATCACCCTCGTAGGCCCCGGCGGAATCGGCAAGACCACCGTGGCACTGCGCGTTGCCGAACAATCGATCGGCCGCTACCGCGACGGCATTCGCCTGCTGGATCTGGCACCGATCAACGACCCGGCGTCCATCTGTTCGCATCTGGCCGGCCTGCTCGATTTTTCATTGCACGCCGGCGAACCACTGAACTGTCTGGTCAATAGTCTGCGCGAGCGGCAGATGTTGCTGGTGATCGACAACTGCGAGCACCTGATCGATGCAGTGGCGCTGATCAGCGAAAGCATTCTGCGCGGTGCCCCCCACGTGCATATCCTGGCGACCAGCCGGGAAAGCCTGCGGGCAGAAGGCGAGTTCGTGCAGCGCCTGGAGTCCCTGGACTGTCCACCGCCGATTGCCGTGCTTGATCGCAAACAGGCTATGGAGTTTTCCGCGCTGCAGTTGTTTGTCGAGCGAGCGACGGCGGCTCATGAACACTTTGATCCGAACGATGCCGAGCTGCTGCTGGCGGTCGAAATCTGCCGGCGGCTGGATGGCATCCCCCTTGCACTGGAACTGGCCGCCGCCCAAGTGGGCAGCCTGGGGCTGGACGGTCTGCTGACTCAGCTTCAGGGCCGACTGCCGGGAGCCCTCCAGACCCGCCTCGGCCGGCACGAGACACTGCGCGCCACACTCGACTGGAGTTTCAACTTGCTCGACAGTTGCGAGCAAACCTGTCTGCGCCGACTGGGCGTGTTTCGTGGGGCCTTCACACTGGACTCCGCGGCGGCGGTCATTGTTGGCCAGGAAATCGAGCCCGATGAAGTGTTGCCCTCGATTTCGCAACTGGTCGCAAAATCACTGCTCAACGTCGAGGTCGGTGATGAGGAAGTGTTCTATCGACTGCTCGACACCACTCGCCGCTATGCACTGGAAAAACTCGACCACGCAGGCGAACTCGGCGAAACCCGTGAGCGTCACGCAGAACGCTGCCTGACCCTGATGCATCAGGCGCAGGCCGATTGGGAAAATACGCCGACCGAACTGTGGATCGAGCGCTATACCCGAGGTCTGGAGGATCTGCGCGCCGCACTGGACTGGACGCTGAACGAAGATGGCTCGCGCCACCTGGGTGTACAGCTGGCCGCAACGTCGGCACCGCTCTGGCAAGAGTTGTCACTGCTGAGGGAGTACGGCGGTTATGTGCGCCAGGCATTGGCGTTGATCGAATCCTCGGATCAACCCTGCCCGCGAGTTCAAATTGCCTTGAAACTGGCACTCGGCAGTGCCTGTTACCACACCTGGGGGGGCACTGCCGAAACCATCGATGCCTTTGTCAGTGCCCGCCTGCTGGCACAACAGCACAATGACATGGCCGGACAACTACGGGCGGTGTCGGGACACATGGCGGTCAATCTCAGTTGTGGCAATTACCAGATGGCACTGCAGCAGAGCGAACAATTCGAAAGTCTTGGCGTTCATGGTGACGCGCAATTGTCGCTGAGTACGCACCGGTTGAGAGTGCTTGCCCTGCATTACGCCGGGGACCAGCATCAGGCACGGATTCACGCCGAGCAGGTGATTCAACGCATGGCCCACAGCGGTCATCTCAATCGCTTCACCCATGGTTTCGGCGTGCAGTATGACCAGAGCGTCGCGTCTCTGACCGTCCTCGCCCGGGTGCTGTGGCTGCAAGGCTTTCCCGAGCAGGCCTGGCGCACCGCGCGACAGGCGCTGGACATCGCCGTACAAATCAACCACGGCACCTCGATCTGCTACACCCTGGCACTGGCCTCCTGCCTGATCGCTCATTACAACGGCGATCGACAGAACGCACAGGCGTTGCTGCAACTTTTGCTGGAACAGGCCCAGAAGCATTCGGTGCTGTTGTTCTACACCTGGGCCCGACACTACGCGCTGGTCATTGATGCCGACGCAGCACCCTCTGTCCCTGCGGCTGACAGCGGGCTGGTCAGAGAAATCATGGTGACGCTGGACAGTGGCTTTGTAGACGATGTGCTGCTGGAACGTGCGCAGAACGGCGCGGCGGGATGGAGTACGGCGGAGGTTCTGCGGGCCAGGGCCGAGACGATGCTGGCTGCCGAATCACCTTGCACCCGGTCGGTTGAAGGCATCCTGCAGCAAGCGCTGGAGGTTGCCCGCGGCCAGGGGGCTCTGGCCTGGGAACTGCGCAGCGCCACATCCCTGGCACAGTTGTGGCAACGACAATCACGCTATCGCGAAGCGCTGGATCTGCTGACGCCCGTGTACCAACGCTTTACCGAAGGCTACGCCACGCCTGACTTGCGCAAAGTGCGTTCACTGATCGACCGGTTGCGCATTCAATCGGGCGCCTGAGGTCAGACGCGTACGCCCCATGTAGCGTGCATGCAGATGTTCGAACTCACTGCTCTCCCCACCCCGTTCAAGTTGCTCGCGGGCAAAGCGACGGATGGTATTGAGCATCCGGTAACGCAACGCACCATTGGCTCGCTCCGTCATGAGCAACGATTTGGCCGCCAGCCGCTCGACGATTGCCGCCAGTGTCGAAGGCGGCAATTGCACGCAACTGATCACGCCAATGGCGACGTCCAGGGTGAAAGCCATCTTGAACACCGACAAGCGTTGCAGAACGCGTTGCTCCTGATCGCTCAAGCGTTGATAGCTCCAGTCCAGTGCTGCCTTCATCGACTGATGACGTGGTACGGCCGTGCGTCGGCCGTGACTCAGGACCTGCAGACAATTGTTCAGTTGGGTCTGTAATCCGACCACCGCCAGTGCGTCGATCTGCGCGGCCGCCAACTCGATCGCCAACGGCAGGCCATCGAGGCGCCGACAGATATCGCGCACCGCCATGAGATCCTGTTCACGCAAACAGAAACCGTGTTGTCGCGTACGTGCACGGCTGACGAACAGTTGCACTGCCGAATAGCCCATCGCATCGTCAACGCTGGTTATCAGCGAACTTTTCGGCACCACGAGGGGCGGCAGACGTTGTACGGTTTCAAGGTCCAGGTTCAGTGCTTCTCGACTGGTGACTAGAATCGACAGGCGCGGCGCCACGTCGAGCAATGTCTCTACCAGGTCTGCGCAGGTTTCTCGCACGTGGTCGCAATTGTCCAGCACCAGCAAGGCATGGCGCGCAGTCAGTGAGGCGAAGTCGGTTTCAAGCACCTGCGACAGGTGATCGATCAGCGAAGACTTTTCGTCGAACAACGAAAGATCTACCTGCCAGGCACCGTCGCGAAAATGCTGCAGCAACAACTCGGCTGCACGCAATGCCACCGTGCTTTTGCCGACGCCGGCAGGCCCCGTTACCGTCATCAGTCGGGACAACGGCAGTTGCCGCACCAGACCGCCGATCAGCGAATCGCGCCCCGTGACAGGTGTCAGCCTCGCAGGCAGGTTGTGCTGAGGCGCCTGCAGGTTTTCAAATACCACTTGCGCGTCGGTGTCGCGATGCACCGGGGCCACGAAACTGTAGCCGCGCTGAGGCACGTTGACGATGTAGCGTTGACCGTTCTCGCCATCGCCGAGAGCCCGGCGCAGGGCAGCAATGTGTACCCGAAGATTGATCTCTTCGACCACCGATGTCGGCCACACCAACGCAATCAATTGTTCTTTGTCGACCACCTGGCCGGCCCGCTCGACCAGTACTTGCAGGATGTCCAGCGCGCGTCCCCCCATACGCAATTGCCGATCCTCGTCGAGGATCAGGCGTTGGCGCAAATGAAACGCGTAGGGGCCGAAACGCAAGACCGACGCTGCGTGCAACTCGTTGAGGTTGTTCATGACCATTATCTTGGCAGGCCTCGATGACGGTACAACCACCTTGCAGGGCGCAGCACGGACATCCGGGTGCGCTCGACGGACAGAAACGCTCTAGCTGAACTGTTCCCGGTACTGCGCAGGCGTCAGACCGAGCTTTTCGCCGAACAGAAAACGCATGTGCCGTACGCTGCCAAAACCGCTTTTGTACGCCACCGTCTTCAGTGGCAAATCGCTGGTCTCCAACAGATTGCGTGCGCAATCGATGCGTGCACTCTGCAGGAATTCCATCGGCGTCATACCGACTTCACGAGCGAATACCCTGGCAAAATGCCGCGCACTCATGTTCGCCAGACCCGCCATACGCTCAACGGTGAACGCTTCTTCGAGGTGCTCCAGCACATGGTTCTGAACGCGGGTGATCGGCGTTTCCTGGGGTGCCACCGCAGCCATCAACGGACTGAACTGCGCCTGGCCGCCCTGACGTTTCATTACCACCAGCAGCACTTTCGCGACATCCTGTGCGACTTTTTTACCGTGATCACGAGCCACCACCGCCAGTGCCATATCAATACCGGCCGTGACACCACCAGAGGTAATGAGATTACGATCTTCAACGTAGATCTGATCCGTCGCAACCAACGTATCGGGAAAACTTTTGATCAGGCGCTCGGTGTAATTCCAGTGGGTGGTCGCCCGAAAACCTTTGAGCAGGCCCGCATGACCAAGAACGAAAGCACCGGTGCAGATCGAACCATAGCGCTCACAGCGCTGGACTGCCGCCGGCAGCCACGCCAGCAGCGACGGGTGTTTTTCGTTATAGGCTCCCGGTCCCCCGGGCACCAGCAACAGATCAAATCCGTCCTCGACCTCGTCGATGTGCCGGTCGGTGTGCACCACCACACCATTGGAGGCACGCACCGGTCCGCGCTCGGTGCCGAGGGTCATGACCTGATAGTGATCGGTTGCTTTCAAGTAGCGGTTTGCAACCGAAAACACTTCCAGCGGGCCGGCCATATCGAGCAGGAGAAACTCGGGGAACAACACCATCGCTACAGTTTTCATAGAGATACATCACTGAAATCAATGAACAGATATAAATAGAGGCATTATCACGAAGTAGGACGCGAAAGCGGTGAAAAAAACGTCGAGCGATCCCACAACCGTCAACTCAAACGAGACAGTATTTCAATTTCCATCTACTTATTGCACGAATAGATAGACAGTAACCTTCTCCTCACTCGGACGAATCAACGTCCTGAAAGGAGATTTCATCATGCTGACCCTTCGCAAAGCTTCCGACCGTGGTCTGGCCAATCATGGCTGGTTGAAGTCATTCCACACCTTTTCCTTCGCCAGCTACCGAGACCCGCGGGAACAGGGTTTTTCCGATCTGCTGGTGATCAATGATGACCGTGTTGCTGCGGGTAAAGGTTTCGGCCAGCATCCACACCGTGACATGGAAATATTCTCTTATGTGCTCGAAGGTGCTCTGGAACACAAAGACACCCTTGGCACTGGTTCGGTGATCCGTCCCGGCGATGTGCAACTGATGAGCGCCGGCAGCGGCGTGGCCCACAGCGAGTTCAACCATTCGGCGACCAAGCCTGTGCATTTCCTGCAAATCTGGATCGTGCCGGACGTCAGCGGCGCGAAACCGCGTTACCAGCAAGAGCACTTCAGCACGCAGAAAAAACGTGGTCGCCTGCAACTGATCATCTCGCCCGAAGGCACCCATGGTTCGCTGAAAGTGCGTCAGGATGCACGGGTGTATGCCGGACTGTTTGATGGCGGGGAAAGCGCCACACTCAAACTGCCTGACAACCGCTACGCCTATGTGCACGTTGCTCGCGGTAGCGTTGAACTGAACGGCGTGCAGTTGAAGGAAGGCGATGGCGTAAGGGTTCGTGAGGAACAGGCGCTGACACTGAGCAATGGCCAGGATGCCGAAGTCCTGGTGTTTGACCTGCGTCCCCAAGAACTGCCGGAAATGCCATGAGACGGTGCTTTTCATCGAAAAAAAACGGCCTTCGTTGAAGGCCGTTTTTCATTCTGCAGGCAAGGTCATCAGCACTGCCGGCGCAGGATTTCCAGCCTCTTTCACCGATTGAACCATTGCCAGGGTTGTCTGCATGGTGACGAGCACGTTTGCCTGATTCGCGTAGTAGGAGCCGACGAGAATGGCAACCATCCCCAGAAAGTGTACGGTGGTCGCGGCCCAGTAATTCGCCTTGTTCGTCGAGACCATTCTCATTGCCTCGTCTATACGCTCCAGGGATCGATCCATACGAGCCGTCATCAACGCATAACGTTTGTCACGCTCCTGATGGACCTTTTCCTGTGCCAGACGAATTCTTTGCTCAGTCTTTTCTCGCTCCAGCCAGGCTTTTTCATTGGCCTTTTCCCTTGCCAGCCGAATCCTTTCTTGCTCCTGGCGAAGGTCCTCCAGATACCGCTCCCGAGTCAGGCGGACTTCTTCCTGAGCCCTCTCTCGCTCCAGCCGAGCCTCTTTCCGAGCCTGCTCCTGTTCCAGTCGAACCTTTTCCTGAGACCGCTCTCGCTCCAGACGAGCCTCTTCCTGAGAGCGCTCTCGCTCCAGCCGAGTTGCTTCCAACTCCAATCGAGCAGCTTCCTGAGATTGCTCCTGCTCCAGCCTCACCTTGTCCCGCTCGGCCTGCTGCGTCAGAAAACCATCGATCTTGGCGGACATGGACTCGATCCGTGCATCGATTCTTGTCTCGATGACTTCGATCCTGGCGCTGAATTCGTCTCGCGTTATGTAGTTCATAGACCCAGTACTATCCGTTTGCCCAGCCATGTCGCTTGCTTGAAATTGGCTGAATTCCCTTGCAATCAATTTCGCACCCCTGACGTTTATCAATACTTCCCTGGATTGATCACCTCGGAACGTTTCACCTGCTCACTCCGGGTGTGAGAAACGATAGGGCCGGGCCCAAAAACTCACAAGCCAGCGGATTCTGGCGCTGTTGTAGGCAAGATCGTCAGCTGATGTAGCCGTCCTACACAGCATCAATGAACTACTCGTTTTCCAGAACGAACGCCTCGACAATGTGTTCGATCACCGCTCTGACCCGCGCGGTATGGCGAAAATCCGCATGGGTCACCAGCCATACCTCATAAGGAAACGGCCGCGTACGCTCCGGCCACAGCCTGACCAGACCGTCGCGCTCCCCCATGTAGACCGGGATTTCTCCTACCCCCAACCCGGCGGCAATCGAGCGTCGCACCAGCAGGCTCGAGCTCAGACCGGCAACGATCCGCCCTCGAGTCACGGGCTCGGTCACCAGGGTCAGGTCCTTGTTGCCTTGCAGATAGGGCTGGTACACCACCAGATCATGGCCCTCGAACGCACTGCCCGGTGCGGGCACGCCATGGCTGTCGACATAGGCCTGCGAGGCGAACAAACCCACCGGCCAACGCGCGATGCGCCGGGCGATCAGGTCCGGGTTGTCGGGACGGGTGTTGCGCACGGCGATGTCCGCTTCACGTTTGGCCAGGCTGAGGAGCTGCGTGGAAGCGTCCAGCTGCACACGCACGTCGGGATGCTGTTCGTGCAACTGCGCAATGGCCGGAATCAGGAAATCGATGGCCAGCGAATCGGTGGTGCTGACCCGCACGCTACCGGTCAGGCGATCGTCCAGGCCTTGTATACGTCGCTCCAGCTCCAGCGCCGAATGCTCCATTTTTTCCACTGACTTGAGCGCGGCTTCACCGACCGCCGTCAACGCATAGCCATCGGAAGTGCGCAGAAACAGGGTCGCGCCCAGCGACTTTTCCAGTGCCGTGATGCGTCTCCCGACCGTCGCCTGATCCACGCCCAGTACACGCGCGGCGCCGCGCAATGTCGACTCGCGGCAGACCGCAAGAAACATTCGTGCGTCATCCCAGTTCATACCGCCCTCCATTGATGCATAAACGCATCGCAACCACGCAAACTCGCTGCATTAACGCAGCAACGATAGCCGATATGCTGGGCGCCATAAACCTTTCCACAGGAATGCCGTCATGCGCACCTCAACTGCTTCACCCGAGCGTCGGGACACAAGTGTCTGGCTGGCGATCTTCGCCGGACTCTGCGCCAGCCTGGTCAGCATCGGTCTGGCGCGTTTCGCCTACACGCCGCTGATCCCTTCGCTGATTCAGGCGCAGTGGTTTTCCGCCCATGATGTGGTCTATCTCGGCGCGGCCAACCTGGTCGGTTACCTGATCGGCGCCCTCCTCGGCCGACCGCTGGCACGTCGGCTCACCCAGAGAAATGCCTTGCGACTGATGATGCTGGCGGTGACCGTGGCGTTTTTCGCCTGTGCGTACCCCGTGTCGGTGAGCTGGTATTTCGGCTGGCGTCTGCTGTCGGGAATTGCGGGCGGCGCGATCATGGTGCTGGTGGCCGCGACCGTACTGCCCCACGTACCGGCCGCGCGAAAAGGCCTGGCCAGTGGGGCGATTTTCCTCGGCATCGGTCTGGGCATCGCAGGTTCGGGCACGATTGTTCCTCTGCTGTTGAGCATTGGCCTGCAAGCGACCTGGCTGGGATTGGGCGCGTTGTCACTGGCACTGACGGCATTGAGCTGGTTCGGCTGGCCCCCGGAACAGCCCCATACAACCCCCGCAACGGCTCAGCTGGAACCGGTGGAGCCGACACCGCCTGCTGTTTATCTGTTGTTTGCCCAGTACGCGTTCATGGCCGCCGGGCTGGTGCCGGCCATGGTTTTCCTGGTGGATTACGTCGCCCGTGGACTGGGCGCCGGGGCGCACGTCGGCGCGCTGATCTGGGTCATGTACGGTCTGGGTGCCATCGTCGGCCCGGTGAGTTATGGCTTTCTCGCCGATCATCTCGGCGCACGGACCGGCATTCGTCTGGTGCTGTTGGTGCAGGCAATCACCCTTGGTTTGCTGGCCATTTCGCATTCGTTCCTGGCGTTGGCGCTGCTGGCAGTGGTGCTCGGTTCCTTTCCGCCGGGCATTGTCCCGCTGGCGTTGGCACGGGTGCATGAACTGGCGCCGGATCATCATCGTCAACAGGTGGCGTGGAGCCGCGCCACGGTGTCGTTCGCCACGTTTCAGGCGCTGGCCGGCTTCGCCTATTCGGCGCTGTTCAACGCCACGGGCGGACAGCATGTGCTGCTCTTCGTGATTGCCGGCGGTGCCATCGTGATCGCGCTGATACTTGAGCACGCCATGAAACTGCTGCCCTCCTCCGTCGAGCAACGCTGCTGCGCCCAATGACGGGAATCATTGCGCCCTGACTGTGCTCCCATCTACTGATCACTTGTTTCAAGAGGAATCAAAAATGACGCTGCCCACTGAAATGAACCGAATCGAAATCACCGAACCGGGCGGGCCCGAGGTTCTGCAATCCCGACGCGTCCCGCTGCCAGTCGCCGCAGAAGGCGAAATACTGATCCGCGTAAAGGCTGCCGGTATCAATCGCCCCGACGCCCTGCAACGCGCCGGCAAATACCCGATGAAGCCCGGCATGAACCCGATTCCGGGCCTTGAAGTGGCCGGCGAGGTCGTGGCGATTGGCAGCGGTGTCAGCACATTCGCGGTCGGTGACCGGGTCTGCGCACTGACCAATGGCGGAGGTTACGCCGAATACTGCACGGTTCCGGCCGGCCAGGCCCTGCCAATCCCCGATGGGCTGGACTGGATTCAGGCAGCGGCGATTCCGGAAACCTTTTTCACGGTGTGGGCCAACCTGTTCGGTCTCGGCGGCGCGAGCCGTGGTCAGCGCGCCTTGATCCACGGCGGCACCAGCGGCATCGGTACCACCGCGTTGATGCTGTGCCGCGAGTTTGGCATTGAAGCTTTCGCCACCGCCGGCAGCGTCGACAAATGCGCAGCGATCCGCAATCTGGGTGGCGAAGCGATCAACTACCGGGAACAGGATTTCGCGCAAGTCATCGCCGAAAAAACCGACGGCCAGGGCGTCAATGTGATCCTCGACATCATGGGCGGCTCGTACCTCAACGGGAACATCAGCGCCTTGGGAATGGATGGGCGATTGGTGATGCTCGGTTTCCTCGGTGGCGCGCGGGCCAATGACATCGATCTGCTGGCGATCCTCGGCAAGCGTGCGGTGGTCACCGGTTCCCTCCTGCGCGCCCGTACCTCGGCAGAAAAAGCTGCCATCGCCGATCAATTGCGCGAACACGTCTGGCCGCTGCTGGCTGCCGGTCGCTGCCTGCCGATCATCGACAAGGTTTATCCGCTCGCCGACGCAGCCAAGGCCCATGCGCACATGGAAGCGGGCGACCACATCGGCAAGATCGTGCTGAAGATCGACTGAGTTGTTGCAGCATTTTGTAATCGTTGCAGGCGTGCGGTGGTCGAAAATGTCACGCGCGGGTCAAGGCATCTGGTAAAAAGCGTTCTTTGTCCGAGCTGTGGTGAAACGTTTAATGCTCCTTGCCTTCATGACCCGACTTCGACGCCGCCGTCTGGCGTTCGCCTGCATGGCCGCCCTGATCATCGGCGTGCCGGCGAGTTGTGCCGTGCTGGAACACACCGAACGCAAGCTGTTGTTTCGCATCGAACCGGGCACCGCCGGCTGGTATCACGGATTGCCCGGCAGCGTCCAGGAACTCGATCTGCAACCGAAAAGCTTCAAGGCCGGGCAAAACATTCACGCCTGGTGGTGGCCGGCGGAACGTGCTGATGCTCCGGCCATTCTTTATCTGCATGGCGTGCGCTGGAACCTCACCGGGCAACTGTTTCGTATCGAACAACTGCGCGCGGCAGGTTATTCGGTACTGGCCATCGACTATCGCGGCTTCGGCCAGAGTCATGGCGATCTGCCGTCGGAGACCACGGTGTACGAAGATGCCCGGGTGGCCTGGGAACGCTTCCAGTTGTTGCAGCCCGACCCGAGCAAACGCCTGATCTACGGGCACTCGCTGGGGGGCGCGGTCGCCATCGACCTGGCTGCCGAACTCGGCCGCGATGCCGCCAGCCATCACACCCCGTTGCCGGTGCGCGGGCTGGTCATCGAATCCACATTCACCTCATTGGCGGATGTGGCGGCAGCCGTAGCCAACACCTCTCTTCCAGTTCGTTGGTTGCTGTCGCAGAAATTCGATTCCATCGACAAGATTGCCGAGATCCACATGCCGTTGCTGGTGGTGCACGGCCTGGCCGACGCATTCGTGCCGTCACGCTTCAGCGAGCAACTGTTCGCCGCCGCCCGGGAACCGAAACGCCTGCTGCTGGTGCCCGGCGCGACGCACAACAACAGCATGGCGCTGGGCGGACAGAACTATCGCAAGGCGATCGATACGCTGATGCAAACCCGACCTGCCGCCCGGGTGGCGGGGACTGCGGTGCAGAAGAACCCGCGCGACTCCTGACGGCCCTTCTCGCAGACCATCGGTCACCCCGAACAGAAATTCTTGCAGCATCGGCTGGCAATCCGTCGTTCTAACGCTTTGCTGGATGGAGTCAATCCATGACGCTGCTTCGGCACACCCGGCCGCGCGGCGTCCACTGCCTATTCGGGAGCACCACCATGAAAATCAACCCGTACCTGATCTTCAACGGCGACTGCCGCGCTGCCTTCACGTTTTACGAGCAATGCCTGCAAGGCAAGCTCGAAGCGATGATGACCTTCGGCGAAACACCAGCCGCCGAACATGTACCCAAAGAGCATCACAACCTGATCATCCACACCTGTTTGAAAGTAGGCGATCAGATGCTCATGGCTTCCGACACCACACCCGACCGCCCGACCCAAGGCATGAGCGGTTGCTCGATTTCCCTGAATGTCGACAGCATCGCCGAGGCCGAACGGGTCTTCAACGCCTTGGCCAGGGACGGTCGCGTCGACATGCCGCTGGAAGCCACCTTCTGGGCCGCTCGATTCGGAATGCTGGTGGATCGCTTCGGCGTGTCATGGATGGTCAATTGCGAAAGTGACAATTAGCGCTGCCAGTGCGCCGGACATGAAAAAGCCCGACCTCTTCAGGTCGGGCTTTTTCGTTCAACGCTGGGCCAGCTCGTGCCGAACGCACTGTTCGTAATAGGTCTGCTTGACGGCCGCCGGTTTGAGCCGCGACGCGCTGTCGTAGGTCTGTTCGGTGATGCCCATGGCGGTCATGCGCATCCACGGTTGCTGGAACTTGCGCGCCTGCAAGCGCTTGCGCGCGCCATAAAGAGAAATGCCCGAAAGCTTCGATTGTTGCGCACCGGCGGCAATGTCCGAACCCCAGGTACACGCAAAACGATGGCTCTTGCTCAATTCCCTGGCCTGGGCCTCCAACGCGAACAGAGCGAGGGAAAGCGTTGCTACGGTGATGACAATCGTCCGCATATAGCCCACCTAACCTTTTGAAAAAAGGCGAGTTTGCCGGGACTTTAAACATTCGGGGGCCAGCAATTTGCCGCCTGTTGCAGCCATGCTCGGCCGAAGGCTCTCCACAAAGATGCGCGGCTACACAGCCACCCGTCTCCCACCTCTCCCGCCCGTCAGCCGCCCGGCACTTTGTTTCGCCTCTGATTTTCCAAGGTAAATCCACCTGACGCGGAAGCCCGACGATGAACAGAACCATTGCAGCCCTCATGCTTGGAAGTCTTTTATCCGCCACCGCACCGCTCGCGATGGCGGGAAGCACCGTTCCGCCTACGGGTATTCCCGGGGTCAACCAGGGAGGCACCGAATCCAAGGAAGACAAGGCCGACAAAAAGGGTGAAGAAGCCTCGGGGTCGAACTCCGGTGCAGAGTCCCACGAGACAGACAAGGATGCGCAAACGTCCAGCGGGTCAAAGGATGGGATGGAAGAAAAGAAACCCTGACGACTTTGCCACCTCGGCAGTTTTCGCAGGCATAAAAAAGCCGATCTTTTCGATCGGCTTTGCTGTGTGACGTTCATCCCGCTTTACCAGGCCAGAACGATGAGTTTCAGCGCTTGAGCTTGCGCTTGTTGCGGTACTGGTCGATCACCACCGCGACCACAATGATCAGCCCCTTGATGATGTCCTGGATGTAGGCGTCGACCCCGACAAACGTGAACCCGCTGGCCATCACCCCAAGAATCAGAGCGCCAATCACCGTGCCGGTGATGCGCCCCACCCCGCCCGCCAGACTGGTACCACCGATGACCGCGGCGGCAATCGCGTCCAGCTCATAGGACATGCCCATCCCGGCCTGCCCGGTGGCGGCGCGGGCCGAAGCCACTACGCCTGCCAGCCCCGCGAGCAACCCGGCGATGCTGTAGACGATGACCAGATGACGTTTGACGTTGATGCCCGAGGTACGCGCCGCCTGCATGTTGCCGCCGATGGCGTAGGTGTATTTGCCGTATTTGGTGTAGCGCAGCGCGATGTGGAAGATCACCGCCACCACCAGAAAAATGATCACCGGCATCGCGCCGTGGCCGATGGCCGTGTAGGAATCCGAGAGCATGCTCACCGGCTGGCCTTCGGTGTAGTAACGCGCCAGGCCACGGGCGGAAACCATCATGCCCAGCGTGGCAATGAACGGCGGAATCCCGGTGATGGCGATGATGCTGCCGTTGATCGCCCCCGCCAGCAGCCCGACACCGAGCCCGGCAATCACGGGAATCCAGACCGGCAAATCGGTCAGTGACGGGAACACCGCACGGGCGAAATCCGAGGTCTGCGCCAGACTGGCCGCGATCATCGCCGACAACGCGAGCACCGAGCCCGACGACAGGTCGATACCGGTGGTGATGATCACCTGGGTCACGCCAATCGCCAGCAGGCCGATGATCGACACTTGCAGAATCATCAACACCAGCCGCTGGGAGTTCATCAGGAAGCTCTGGTCGCGCACGATCCAGCCGAACAGTTCGAACACCAGGCCAATGCCGATCAGCACCAGGAAAATGCTCAGTTCCGTCGGAAAGCGCCGGCGACTCTTGACCGGTGCCGTGGCCGGTTTGTTTTCCAGTATCGCGTTCATAACCACTCACCTTTCTATCGCATCATCGACGGCGGCCTCGGCCACCAGCGGTATCCATTAATGAACCGAGGACAGGCCCGAAGCCAGTTGCATCACCCGCTCCTGAGTCGCCTCGCTGCGGTCGAGGGTGCCCATCAGGTCGCCCTCATGCATGACCATCACCCGGTCGCTCATGCCGAGCACTTCCGGCAGTTCCGAAGAAATCATGATCACCGCCATGCCTTCGCTGGCCAGGTAGGCGATGAGCCGGTAAATCTCGGCCTTGGCGCCGACGTCGATGCCACGGGTCGGCTCGTCGAGAATCAGGATTCGCGGGTTGGTCATCAGCCAGCGGGCCAGCAAGGCTTTCTGCTGATTGCCACCTGACAGGGTGTCGATGCACTGCTCCAGCGACGGGGTTTTCACCCGCAGCTTCTTGCACATGTCTTCGCACAAGGCGCGCAAGGCTTTTTGCTGGATGAACCCGTGGCCGGCGTAGTGCGGCAGGACGGCCATTTCCATGTTCTCCAGCACCGAGAGGCACGGGAACAGACCACTGAGCTTGCGATCTTCGGTCAACAGCGCGAAGCCCTTCTCGATCGCCATGTGCGGATCGCTGATGCGCACCACCTCGCCATCGAGACGGATCTCGCCACCGTCGCTGGGCGTGATGCCGAAGATTGCTTCGGCCACGTTGGTGCGGCCAGAGCCCATCAAACCGGCGATGCCGAGGATTTCCCCGGCGTGCAGGTCGAAGGAAACACCCTTGAAAATGCCATCGAGCTTGAGGTCGCGCACCGACAGCAACAGATCGCCGATCGGCTTTTCACGCACCGGAAACAACTGGCTCAATTCGCGACCGACCATCATCGAAATCAGGCTGTCGCTGTCCATGGAATCGGCCCGCTGCAGGCCGATGTAGGCGCCGTCGCGGAACACCGCCACTTCGTCGGCGATCGCGAACACTTCGTTCATTTTGTGGGTGATGTAGATGATGCCTTTGCCCTGGCTTTTCAGGTCGGCAATGATCGAAAACAGATGGGCGACTTCCTTGTCGGTGATGGCCGATGTCGGTTCGTCCATGATCAGGATGTCGGAGTCGTAGGACACGGCTTTGGCGATCTCGACCATCTGCCGCTCGGCGATACTCAGGTTGCCGACCAGCTCTTCGGGGTCGAGGTTGATCCGCAGGCGATCCAGCAGTTTCGCCGTGCAGCGGTGCATTTCCCGGTGGTCGATCATGTGAAAGCCGTTGAGCTGCTCGCGGCCGATCCAGATGTTTTCGGCGATGCTCATGTGCGGCATCAGGTTGAGTTCCTGGTGGATCATCGCGATCCCGGCCTGAAGCGCTGCCAGTGGCGTTTCGAACACCACCGGTTTGCCCCGCAAGCGCAGCTCGCCGGCGTCTGGCTGGTAAATGCCGGCGATGATTTTCATCAGGGTCGATTTGCCCGCGCCATTCTCGCCCATGAGCGCCAGCACGGAACCGGGGCGTACCCGCAGTTGCACATCGGACAACGCCACCACACCGGGAAAACCCTTGCTGACGTTGAGGATCTCCAGCAGGTACGGCTCTTCGACAGGTATTGCAGTGGGCGGGCTCCCCGTCAGAGGGGTGCTCGAAGCAGTCGCTGAAGCGAACATGATCAGGTACTCCATCAGCAAGGTCGCGATCGCCACCTTGCGGGCTTATTGTTGTTATTGAACGGACGGACTATTTGAACTGGTCAACGTTTTGCGGCGTGATCAGGCGAAACGGTACCCAGACCGCCGGTTCGACCGGCTCGTTCTTCGCCATTCTCACCGCGGTATCGATGGAGCCGTCGGCCTGACCCTTGGCGTCCTGGAACACGGAAGCGGCCAGCGAGCCCTTCTTCACGGCGTTCAAGCCGTCCGGCGTACCGTCGACCCCCGCGATCAGCACGCTGCCTTTGGCGACGCCGGCCTGTTGCAGGGCCATGGCGGCACCGATGGCCATTTCGTCGTTGTTGGAGACGACCGCATCGAACTTGCGGCCCTGGGTCAGCCAGTCGTTGACCAGGGTCATGCCCTTGTCCCGCAGCCAGACGCCGCTCTGTTCCTGCTCGACCTTGATGTCCGGGTATTTGGCCAGCACCTCTTTGACGCCCTTGGTGCGGTTGGTGGTGGAGTTGTTCGCCAGATCGCCCAGCAGGATCACGATGTCGCCCTTGCCGCCCATCTTGTCGGCCAGGTACTGCATCTGCATCTCGCCGGCCTCCAGGTCATTGGAGGCGACGGTCACCACGCCTTTGGGCAGGTTCAAGTCATCGGGGCGGCGGTTGACATAAACCAATGGAATGCCGGCCTTCACCGCCGCTTCAGTGATTTTCTTGGTGGCGGCGGTATCCACCGGATTGACCACGATGGCGTCGACTTTCTGGCTGATGAAGCTTTCGACCTGGCTCAGTTGCTTGACCACATCGCTGCGGGCGTCTTCGAACTGCAGCTGGACGCCGTCGGGGTAGGACTTGGCTTTCTTGTCCATGGATTCACGCAGGTAGGTCAGCCAGGTGTCATCGAACTGGGACATGCTGACGCCGATCTTCATATCGGCCAGCACAGCGCCGCTGGCGAACATCAGGGACAAGGCCAGTGAGGCAAAACGGGTCTTGGTCTTCATGAAAAGTCTTTCTCCACATTCTTGTTGGTTTTATGGATGAGGCATGACGATTTCAGTAAGCGGGCAAGCAGTCGAAGCGTTGGAACGTATCCCGAGACAGTGAATCTGGACTCGACTTTATTGGAAAATATTTTCCATATCAACATGTTTTAGAATTTTATTATGATTTTATTCCATGGCTTGCAAACTCGCTCAGTTCCACCACCTGATGACGTTTGAAACTCAGTCGCGCAGCGTCTAGCACGCGGGTTGTCGCCAGTGCATCACGGGCGTCCACGGGCAGTGGGCCACCGTTTTGCAACGCGATTTGTAGCTGTAAATAGAACTGACTCCAGCAACCTCGCTCCGACGGAACCCGTTCGCGTTCTTCTCCGTGCTCGAACCAGCCCCAACGGCGGTGCTCCTCGACGCCCCAGCGCTCGCCTTCGGTTTTCGGCGAGAGCCCGGCCAGCGCCTGGGCCTCCTGCCCGTCCAGCCCCTCGACGCTGTAACAACCCAGCGTGCCGCTCACCCGAAAGCGCGGGCCGGGGCTGTTCTGCAGGCAACTGCCGCCCAAGTGCGAGGTCACGCCACTGGCGTGGGTCAGGGACATGAAGAAGCCGTGGTCGAACGTCTGGTCTTTCTCCAGGTATTCCAGTTCGGCGTAGACCCGTGTCACCGGGCCGAACAGCAACAACGCCTGATCGACCAGATGACTGCCAAGATCGCGCAGGAAACCACCGCCGCTGCCGTTGTGAACCGATGACGGCGAGTAACGTTCGATCCGCGACTCGAAACGGCTGACCTGGCCCAGCGCGCCGGATTCGATGAGTTTGCGCACGGTTAAAAAGTCCGAATCCCAGCGCCGGTTCTGATAGACGCTGAGCGGTACATTCTGGCGCTCGGCCATGGTGATCAGGGTTTGCGCCTGCTGCCAGTCGGCGGCGAACGGCTTGTCGCTGACCACCGCCACGCCGTGTTCGATGCCGTCGAGCACCAGTGCCGGCCGGCCCTTGAGGGGCGTCGATACCACCAGCACATCGATCCCGGCTTCCACCAACTGGCCGATGCTGTCGAAGGCCGGCACACCCGGGTGCTCCGCCGCCAGCAACTGTCGGCGCTCCGCTGAACGGGTGACCACGCCGACGAACGTCGCCGCCGGCAGACTGCTGATCAGCGGAGCATGAAAAAACCGGCCGCCATGGCCGTAACCGACAAGTCCGATGCGCATACAAGTATTTCCCTTAATAAAACGCGGACCCTGTGGGAGCGGGCTTGCCCGCGATGGCGCCGGCACATTGCACATTGATGTGTCCGGATAGACCGCTATCGCGAGCAGGCTCGCTCCCACAGGGATTTGCGTCAGCTATAGAAATGAGGGCGGTCTGGCAGTGCGACGTTGACGATCGCCCCGCTGTTCTGCGCTTCGATGCACGCATCGGCGGCAACCGCAGCGGCGAAGCCATCCCACGCCGACGGTCCACCGACCTGTCCTGCCCGCACGCCATCGATGAACGCCTGCAACTCGACGTCATAGGCCGCGATGAAGCGATCCTTCCAGTCCATCAGAATCGCGTTGGATAGCTTGGCCCCGCTGCGCAATTGAACCTGGGACGGCTCCGGCAGCTTGGCGATGCCGGTCTCCCCCACCACTTCGCACTGGATGTCGTATCCATACTGGCAATTGACGAAGACTTCCACGTCGATGCGCGTGCCCTTGGCGGTTTCCAGCAGCACGATCTGCGGATCTTTCAAATGCGCGAGGGCCTTGCTGCTCTTGCGCGGGAACACCACCTGCACCGAGACGTAATCGTCGTCGAGCAACCAGCGCAGCACGTCAAGTTCATGGATCAGCGTGTCGGTAATTGCCATGTCGGTCTTGTAGTTTTCACCCACGCTCGGGTTGCGGTGCGCGCAATGCAGCATCAACGGCTCGCCGATCTGGCCGCTGTCGATCACCGACTTCAACGCGCGATAACCTTCATCGTACGGACGCATGAATCCGACCTGCACTAGCCGTTTGCCGTGGGCCACTTCGGCCTCGACAATCTTGCGGCAGCCTTCGGCAGTGACCGCCAGCGGCTTTTCGCAGAACACCGGTTTGCCCGCCGCAATGGCGGCCAGCACGAACTCCTCGTGGCTCGGGCCCCAGGAGGTGACGAGGATCGCCTCGACGTCCGGCGCCTGGATCAGCGCGTGGCCGTCGGGATAGACCTCGGCGGTCAGTTTCAGGTCAGCGACGACCTTGGCCGCCTGCTGCAGATTGATGTCGGTAACCGCCACGACCTGACTGTTGAGCAAGGTCTGACTGCAACGACGGATGTGGTCCTGGCCGATGGCCCCGGTGCCGATGACGCCTAGCCGCAACGCTTGGGAAAGCAATGACATGAAAGGATTCCTTGTGGTTGTTCGATTCAGGGCAATCAGTACTGACGGGCCTTGGCCAGTCGTTCGTTCAGGGTTTTGGCCACCGCGTCGGTGCGGGCGCTGGTGGAGACTTGCGCCACGCCGACCCGCCACCACGACAGGTAACCGTGAATCATGGTCTTGGGCAGAACCTTGATGTCGATCAGGGTCGAGACCGTCTGCAAGCGCGCATCGGCCAGCGCCGCCTGCAGCTCTTCAACGGTACTCACTTTGTAGGTCTTGCAGCCGTAAGCCGCCGCGCTCATGGCGAAATCCACGGGCACGAAAGCGCCGTCGAGCTTGCCGGTCTGCGGGTTGCGGAAACGGAACTCGGTGGCAAAGCTGTCCATGCCGTTGCCCATCTGCAGGTTGTTGATGCAACCGAAAGACATGTTGTCGAACAGCACCACGTTGATCTTGCGTCGCTCCTGGATCGAGGTGGCCAGTTCCGAGTGCAGCATCATGTAAGAGCCGTCGCCCACCAGCGCATAGACCTCGCGCTCGGGTTCGGCGAGCTTCACGCCCAGGGCGGCGTTCACCTCATAGCCCATGCACGAATATCCGTATTCGACGTGATAGGTGTTAACGCCCTTGCTGCGCCAGCTGCGCTGCAAGTCGCCGGGCAGACTGCCGGCAGCGGCGACGATCACCGCGTCATCGGCGAGGGTTTCATTGAGCACGCCGAGCACGCGGCTCTGGGTCAGGCAGGAACCGGTCAGTTCAATGAATTCGCGCAACACCGCCGGATCGAGGTGGTCGTTGATTTCCGGGACGAAATCCCGGGCCTGATAGTCGATCTGATACAGGCGATCCACTTCCTCATCCAGTTGCACCCGTGCCTGACGGGGTTGATCGCCCCAAGCGGAACGGTAGTCACCCAGCGCTTCGGCCAGCGCCGACAAACCTGCCCTGGCATCCGTCAGCAGTTGCACGCCATCGAGTTTCAGGGCATCGCACGGGCTGATATTGAGGTTGAGAAACTGCACGCCTGGGTGCTGGAACAAGGATTTCGAGGCGGTGGTGAAATCGCTGTAGCGGGTGCCGACACCGATGATCAGATCCGCGTCCCTGGCCAGCAGGTTCGCCGCCAGGCAACCGGTTTCGCCAATGCCACCAACGTTCAGCGGATGGCTGGACACCAGCGCGCTTTTGCCGGCCTGGGTTTCGGCGAAGGGAATATCGAAGCGCTCGGCAAACGCCTGCAACGCCGCGTTGGCGCCCGAGTATTTGACGCCGCCACCACAGATAATCAGCGGTTTGCGCTTGCCTTTGAACAGTGCCACGGCATCGACGAGCATCGCTTCAGTGGCCGGGCGACGCTCGATCCGGTGCACGCGTTTTTGCAGGAAGTAATCGGGATAGTCATAGGCTTCGGCCTGCACGTCCTGCGGCAGGGCCAGGGTCACGGCGCCGGTTTCGGCGGGGTCGGTGAGCACGCGCATGGCGTGGATTGCCGCTGTCATCAATTGTTCGGGACGGTTGATGCGATCCCAGTATTTGCTCACGGCCTTGAACGCATCGTTGGTGCTGATGCTCAGGTCGTGGAACTGCTCGATCTGTTGCAACACCGGGTCCGGTTGACGGCAGGCATAGACGTCGCCCGGCAACAGCAGCAAGGGAATCCGGTTGGCGGTCGCGGTGGCGGCAGCGGTCAGCATGTTCGCCGCGCCCGGCCCCACGGACGAGGTGCAGGCGTAGATCTTGCGCCGCAGATGCTGCTTGGCGAAACCGATCGCCGCGTGGGCCATACCTTGTTCGTTGCGGCCCTGATGGACGATCAGGTCACCGCTGTCCTGCTCCAGCGCCTGCCCCAGACCCAGCACGTTGCCGTGGCCGAAAATGGTAAAGATCCCGGCGACGAACTTGCTCTGAACGCCATCGACCTCGATGTACTGGTTGTCGAGGAATTTCACCAGGGCCTGGGCCATGGTCAGTCTTGTTGTGGTCATAACCGCACCTTCCAAATTCAGATCCGATCCCTGCGAGGGGCACTGTCAACTCAGGGATTTGCTCAGGTGGTCCATGCTCGCGCCGATCGCCGTCTGGATATCCGCCAGGCCATGGACGCTGTCGGCGAACGGCTCAAACGACAGGTAGCCGCTGTAGCCGCCAGCGAGCAGGCTGTTGATTTGCGCCGCGTTGCCGAGAATGTCGTCCGCGCCCACCAGCACCCGGTGACCATCGCCAAGGGTCGCCAGCGGCGCCTCGGTTTCCTCGACACCGGAGATGTGCACCAACCCGGTCAACTCAGGAAAGAACTCTTGTTCACCGGCCAGATGGTGATGAAAGGTGTCGTGCACCAGGCGAAACACATCCAGCCCGCCGACAGCCTTGATCGCCTCCACCGCCGTGCGTTTGCGTCGCAGCGAGCAGGCTTTGAAACCCAGCGGTTCGATGAATCCCAGCAGGCCGTGATCGCGCAGGATCGGCGCCAGCGCACTCAACGCAGTGCGCAGGCCCGACGCACGTTCGGCGACGCTGCGCGGATCGGCGCGATCGTTCAACGGGCACATCACCAGCCCCCGCGCACCACAATCGCGGGCATAGGCCGCCAGCTTCAAGGCCTGCGCGCGGCGCTCGTCATTCCACACGTCGAACGGATACAACGCGTTGATCGACAGCACGCTGATGCCGTGGGTAGCGCACAACTCACGCACGTGTCCGGGTGCGGTGCCGTCCTCGATCTCAATGCCTTTGAGATCGTTGCGGATCTCGATGGCGTCGGCCTTGAGGGTCACCGCCAACTCGATGAACGCCGGCAGGGACAAACGTGGAGCGACCATTCGGTTCAGGGCAAAACGCAGGGGAGTACTCATTCTTGTTGTTCTCCGCGCAGATGATTTATTTGGCCGTCGGCATGCTGAATTCCGGGCCCTTGGCAATGCTGTCGGGCCAGCGCTGCATCACGCTTTTATAGCGACTGTAGAAACGAATGCCTTCCTCCCCGTAGGCGTGGTGATCGCCGAACAGCGAGCGCTTCCAGCCTCCGAACGAATGCCAGGCCATGGGCACCGGAATCGGCACGTTGATGCCGACCATGCCGACCTTGATGCTGCGGGCGAAAGCGCGGGCGATCCCGCCATCGCTGGTGAAGCACGACACGCCGTTGCCGAATTCATGGGCGTTGATCAGCGCCACGGCACTGGCGAAATCCGGCACGCGCACGATGCCCAGCACCGGGCCGAAGATTTCCTGCTGATAAATGCTCATGTCGGTGGTGACGTGATCGAACAGCGTCGCGCCGACGAAAAAGCCCGCCTCGGCCCCCGGTACCTTGAAGTGACGGCCGTCGACAATCAGCTGCGCGCCCTGGGACACGCCCTGATCGATAAAGCCTTCCACCCTGGCCTTGTGTTCGGCGGTGACCAGCGGGCCCATGTCGTTGTCGCCTTGCAGACCGTTGCCGACTTTCAATTGATCGATGCGCGGCAGCAGTTTGGCGATCAGTTGATCGCCGACTTCACCGACCGCGACCGCAATCGAAATCGCCATGCAGCGCTCACCGGCGGAACCGTAAGCGGCACCGATCAAGGCATCCGCCGCTTGATCCAGATCCGCGTCGGGCATGACGATCATGTGATTCTTCGCGCCGCCCAGCGCCTGCACCCGCTTGCCGCGCGCGGTGGCCTGCTGGTGGATGTACTCGGCAATCGGCGTCGAACCGACAAACGAAATCGCCTCGATGTCCGGGTGCTGCAGCAAGGTGTCGACCGCCGTCTTGTCACCCTGCACCACGTTGAACACGCCGTCCGGCAAACCGGCTTCGGTCAACAGTCGAGCCATCAGCAAACTGGCGGACGGATCGCGCTCGGACGGTTTGAGGATGAAGCAGTTGCCGGTGACCAGCGCCAGCGGAATCATCCACAGCGGCACCATCACCGGGAAGTTGAACGGCGTGACCCCGGCGCAGACGCCGAGCGGCTGACGCAGGTTCCAGTTGTCGATGCCGCCGCCGATGTTGTCGCTGAACTCGGTCTTCAGCAGGTTCGGCGCACCGCAGGCGTATTCGACGATTTCGATGCCTCGGGTGACTTCGCCCTTGGCGTCGGAAAACACCTTGCCGTGTTCGCGGCTGATGATTTCCGCCAGTTCGTCGTGATGACGATCGAGCAATTCCTTGAACTTGAACATCACCCGCGAACGGCGCAGGGACGATTGCTCGGACCAGGCCGGGAACGCCTTCAGCGCCGAAGCGACAGCAGCGTCCACGGTCTTCTGACTGGCCAGCCCGACTCGCGCCTGAACGGCACCGGTGGCCGGATTGAAGACATCGCTGAATCGTTCACTACCGCTGTCCTGCACCTGACCATCGATGTAGTGGCCTATGACCGGGGCGTCGCTCATTGTTCTTGTTCTCCGTGCGAAAGTTGGAATTCAGAGATCCAGCAGCCAGCTGTGCTGCGGGTCGTTATGGAACTGCCAGACGCGTTTCGGCCCTGCCATCACGTTCAGGTAATAAGACTCGTAGCCATACGGCACGCTGACCGGGTGATAGCCCTTGGGTACGACGACGAGGTCGCTGTTTTCCACGGCCATGGCTTGATCGATGCTGCGGTCGTCGGTGTAGACCCGCTGAAACACGAAACCCTGGGGCGGGTTGATCTGGTGGTAGTAGGTTTCTTCGAGAAAGCTCTGGTGCGGCAGGTCGTCGGTGTCGTGCTTGTGTGGCGGGTAGCTCGAGGAGTGCCCCGACGGCGTGCGCACTTCCACCACCAACAGCGAATGGGCCGGCTCGCTGTCCGGCAGGATGTCGCAGACATAACGAGTGTTGGCGCCCTTGCCGCGCACGCTGCGCTTCATGGTTTCAGGCCTGATCAGGCGCGGGCCGAGGCCCGTGGTGGTCGAGCCGGGAGCGGCGCAGACCGCCACTTGCGCATCACTCAACGCCACCACTTGAGCCTGACTGCCGGGTGGCAGGTACGCGGCGAACGGGGATTTGTCTTCGAACACCGATTGGCGATCACCAAGGTTGTCCCAGTTGAAGGCGCCCTGCCCCGGCGCTTCGCCGTGGATGCCGACCCGACCGCTGAGCAGCACCAAACACAGCTCTTTATCACCCGCTGCGACAGGCAAGGTTTCACCCAGGCTCAAGCGATAGGCGGCGAAACCGACGTATTGCAGCTCACCTTCAGCCAGCTCGACCATGGTCCGGCCACGGGCATTGCTTTTGACCAGCAGGCTCATCGTGCAGCCCTCTGGTCGAGCAGCGCACGCAACGTGTCGAAGCCTTTTTTCGCGTAGACATAACTCGGCGCCACCGCCGGATCCTGCTCGGCCTCGACCACCAGCCAGCCGTGGTAATCGTCCGCCAGCAGCACGTCCAGCAACTCGGCGAAGTCGATGTCGCCATCCCCCGGCACAGTAAAAGTGCCGTTGATGATGCAGTCGGGGAAGCTCCAAAGATTGTTGCGCGCCAGTTGCACCACCGGTTTGCGCACGTCCTTGAAATGCACGTGGCAGATGCGCGACAGGTGTTTGCGCAGCACCTGCAAGGGCTCGCCGCCGCCCATGTAGCAATGGCCCGAATCGAACAGCAGCCCGACTTCATTGCCGGTCAACGCCATCAGGGTGTCGATGTCCGACGGGGATTCGACGTAGGCGCCCATATGGTGGTGATACGCCAGACGCACGCCTTGGGACAGGGTGAAGCGCGCCAGTTCGGTCAGCTTGTCGGCGTATTGCTGCCACGCCTGTTCAGTATGAAAACGCGGGCGTTCGACCAGCGGAATTCGCTGGCCCTGAATGGAATCGGCGACTTCACCGTAAACCAGCACGTTCGCGCCGTTCTTTGCCAGCAGCTCGACATGGCTGGCAATCGCGTCGATTTCTTCGGCCACCGAACGCCGCGCCAGACGACTGGAATACCAGCCGGACACCAGCGCCAGGTCATACGGGCGCAACACGTCGCCAACGCCTTTGGCGTCCTTGGGAAATTTGCCGTTGAGTTCGAAGCCTTCATAACCGATGGCCTTGCCTTCGCTGAGGGCGGTGCTCAGCGGCGTTTCACCGCCGAGGGACGGCAGGTCGTCGTTGCTCCAGGAAATCGGGTTGATGCCAATTCGGATAGCGGGCATGGCTGCACCTTTTATTGTTATTTCTAGAATGTTCAACCGCGGCTCAGGCCCGGGCCGTTCGCCAGGCATCGATCAGTTCGACGAAGGTGCCCTGCACCTGACGGATCAGCGTCTCGTCATCGATCTCCCCGGCCAGCCAGGCACGGCTCGGCTCCTGGAGAATCGTCCGGCCCACGGCGAACCCGCGGCAGGTCTGGCTCTGACTGGCCTGTTGAAAGCCTTCGGCCAACGCTGATGCCGGGGCATTCAGGCCCAGCAGCACCACACCTCGGCAATAGGGATCGCGCGCCTGGATCAGTTCGTCGAGCTGTTGCCATTCCTCGGCGCTTTGCGCTTCGATCTTCCACCACGCCGGGTAGATGCCCAGGTTGTAGAGGCGTTTGAGCGCGCGATACAGCACATCGGGATGCGCTGAGGGGTGATCCTTGGGCGGGATGATTTCCAGCAGCAGTTCATGACCGCTGACTTGCGATGCCTGATACAACGCCTTGATCTGCGCTTCCTGCTCCAGCCGCAGCATCGGTTCGTCGTCCGGGTGGAATTGCACCAGGCACTTGATGATTTGCTCTTGCGGCCAGGCGATCAGGTTGCTGCCGATCGAGCGCCCGTGTTCGAAGGCCAGCGGCCGCGAGCCCTGCACCTCGACCGGCCGCGCCACCCACCAGCCACGACCGGTAGCGGCGTTCAGCGAGTCCTGGCCGAAACGCTGATCCGCCAGCAGCCCGACATCGGCTTCGATGCCCTGCTCGCGCAAGTCGCTTTCGACCCGTTCCACAGCCTTGATGAACAGTTGCTTGAGTTCGCCGATGGCGCCGAGGTCGCGTCCGCCCTTCTGGGCCAGTTCCACTAGTTGCCCGCGATGGTCGAAGGCAAAGATGAACAGTTGCTTCCACTGTTTGCGCGGCACACTGACCTGATGCAGGCGTTGCAGAGTGACGTCCTGATCGGGCCGGGTAATCGGCACCGGGCTGCTGAACAGGTAATCCAGCTCGGCACGGGTCGGCATCGCCGGCGCACACGCATGGCGCGACACCACCAGACCACCGCAGGCATTGGCCAACTGGCAGCAACGCTCATCGCTGGCGTCTTCCAGCCAACCGCTGAGGAAGCCCGACATGAACGCATCGCCGGCGCCCAGCACGTTCAGCACCTCGACTCGCACGCCGGGATAAATCGCGCCGTCTTCAAGGCGTGCCGGAATCTCTCCGTGAATCACCGTGCAACCTTGCGGACCGAGTTTGACCACCAGGGTCGCTGCGCTCAGCCGCCGGACATTGCGCAGCGCAATGAGCAAATCCTCTGAACCGCCGGCCAGCAGAAACTCTTCCTCCGTCCCGACTACAAGGTCAAAGCGCGGGAGGATTTGTTGCACATGTTGAGTGACGTTCTGATCGGCAACGAAACGGGTTTCGCCGTCCGCCTTGCCGGCGAGCCCCCACAGGACCGGGCGGTAGTCGATGTCCAGCACCCGTTTGACGTTGTGCTTTTCGGCGTAGTCCAGCGCCTGGATGCTCGCCTTGTAGACGCCGTCGGTGGAGAAATGGGTGCCGGTGATCAGCAAAGCTTTGCTGGAGGCGATAAAGGCTTCGCTGATGTCTTCGGCCCGCAGCGCCATGTCGGCGCAATTCTCACGGTAGAAGACCAAGGGAAAGGTTTCCCGATCCTTGAGGCCGAGCAGCACCATGGCGGTCAGACGCTCCGGGTCGACCTTGATGCCGCTGACATCGCAGCCTTCACGGGCCAGCGACTCGATCAGGAAACGCCCCATGTGATCGTCACCGGTCCGGCTCAGCATCGCCGACCTGAGCCCCAGCCGGGCGGAGCCGAACGCGATGTTGGCGGAGGAGCCGCCGAGGTATTTGGCGAAGCTGCTCACATCCTCCAGTCGTGCCCCGACCTGCTGCGCATAGAGGTCGACGCCGAGGCGCCCGAGGCAAATCAGATCCAATTGACGTCCACTGGCAAAACGAGTCTGGCCCATGCTGGCTCCTGTTATTTTTATCAGCCTGCGCCCTACGCGGTGACCGCGCCGGACACTCTTGGTGGATGCAGACTAAAACGAGCCGGATCGAACAATCAATAAATATTCCAATTATTTTTCACGTGGAATATTTTTTCCAATAAACTTCGGTACAGGCGCTCCAGACACAGTGCATCGTTTCAGCAGGCGTCCCGCTGGCGCAAGCCCAAGATTTTGTCCGGGCCGAGCCTGTAGACTGCGCACAGCCAACCTATTGTCAGGGGACGAGATGTACAACCGTCCCTATAAGAACAAGCCAGAAGGATTATTTATGTCCAGCACCGATCAGCCGGCTACCGCCGAGAGCACGCCCGAGAGCGATCTTGCCAGCCCCCCGATCAATGCCGAGCGTCTGCTGCAGCTCATCACCACTGAATACGAAAGCCTTCCGCGCCAGCTCAAACGCATCGCCAGTTACATGAGCCAGCAGAGCGACCGGATCATGGTCGACCGTATCAGCGATATCGCCCGCGAGTGCGAAGTGCACCCGTCGGCCATCGTGCGGTTTTCCCAGCGATTCGGTTTCAGCGGTTTCAGTGAAATGCAGGCGCTGTTCCGCGAGGCATATACCCACAAAGCCACGCCGGTTCAGAACTACCAACAGCGCATCCGCAGCATGATCGCCAACAAGTCGCAGAAAGCCAGCGGCGGCGATCTGGCCCGCGAATGCATCGACGCCACACTGTCGGGCATCGAACGCCTGGGGCAGGAGCTCGATGACCAGGCCTTCGAAAAGGCCGTGGACCTGGTGGTCAATGCCGACAATATCTACGTGGTCGGCGTTCGCCGCTCGTTCGCGGTGGCCGACTATCTGGTCTACAACCTGCAACACACCAACAAGCGCATCCACCTGGTCTCGGGCCTCGGCGGCAGCTATCGCGAGCAGATGCGCAGCGTGCGCGCCAATGACCTGGTGATCGCCATCAGCTTCACGCCGTACGGCAAGGAAACCCAGCACTGCCTGCGCATCGCCCAACACCATCAGGCAAAAACCCTGATCATCACTGACAGCAATCTCTCGCCACTGGCCAAGCGCGCCAACACCCTGCTGCTGGTCAACGAAGGCAGTTCGTTTGCGTTCCGTTCCCTGAGTGCAACTTTGTGCCTGTGCCAGGCGCTGTTTATCGCCGTAGCCTATCGACTGGAGTTGAAGGTGGACGAGATTCACGAGCAGGTCGGGTTCGAGGACTGATCGGGGCACCGCCATTCCAACGAATGAGGCAAATCAAAATATTTATTCCATTATTTGAATGTAAGGAATATTTATTCTATAAACAGGATCTCTGAAAACAAGAACTCAAAGGATCCTGTCATGCGTGAACTCGGAATCGGCCTGATCGGCACGGGCTTCATGGGGCGCGCCCACGCCCTGGCCTTTCGTAATGTCAGCGGGGCATTCGAACTGCCCTTCACCCTTCGCCTGGCCGCTCTGGCTGACGCCGATCCCGCACGCGCACAAGCCTGCGCCACCGCTTGGGGCTTCGAGCAGGCCCATGGCGACTGGCAGCGATTGATCGACGACCCCAAGGTCAGCCTGATCGCCATCACCACACCCAATCACCTGCACTACCCGATGGCCATGGCCGCGCTTGCCGCTGGCAAAGCGGTGTACTGCGAAAAGCCACTGGCAGTGAATCTTGAACAAGCTCATGCGATGCACGTGGCGGCGAAGCATGCCGGCGTCGTCACGCGGGTCGGCTACAACTATCAGCACAACCCGATTATTGGCCTGGCACGCGATCTGATCCTGAGTGGCGAACTCGGCGAGATCATCAGTTTTCAAGGTGAATTCAGCGAAGATTTCATGGCCGATCCAGACTCCCCATGGTCGTGGCGCTGCGAGCCCGAACATGCCGGTGGAGCCCTGGCGGATCTGGGCAGCCACTTGCTCGCCATGGCGCGTTACCTGCTGGGCGATATCGAAGCGGTGTGCGCCGATTCCCAGACCGTCCATGGCCAACGACCAGCCACAACCGGCAGTCAGGAACAACGCCGCATTGGAGTCGACGATCAGACCCACGCACTATTGCGCTTTGCCAGCGGTGCGCGCGGCACCTTCAGCAGCAGCTGGCTCAAGCATGGCTACAAGAATCATCTGAGCTTCGAGGTCAGCGGCACCCGAGGCACCCTGGCGTTCGATCAGGAGCGCTTGAACGAATTACGCCTGTGCCGCGCCGGCCAAGGCGGCTTCCAGCGTTTACTGGCCGGACCGGACTTGCCCGGCTACGCAGCCTTCAGCCCGGCGCCGGGGCATCAGCTGGGCTACAACGAGCTGAAGACGCTGGAAGTGCATGAACTGATCATGGCGTTGGCGGGGAACGGGCAAACGGGGACTGATTTCGAGGAGGCGTTTGAAGTTGAAAGGCTGGCGACAGCAGTTCGGGTCGCGGCTGAGGAGCGGCGCTGGGTGTCTGTCAGTGAAATCACTGGCTAATTTTACGTGGGCACAAAAAAGCCGATCTGGATGATCGGCTTGAGTGTCTGACTTCGATGAGGAGGGAAACTGGATCCCCTGCAAAAGTCCCTGTACATGAAAAAGCCCAACTCGCTAAAGTTTGGCTAAGTCATTGAATTATATGGTCGGGACGGAGTGATTCGAACACTCGACCCCTAGCACCCCATGCTAGTGCGCTACCGGACTGCGCTACGCCCCGACTAGGTTTGAAACTCGTTCTCCATCTCGAAGAACGCTCATGAATATATCGCAAGCTTTTGAAAACTGGAAGTATTTAAAAGCAGGAAATTATTTCTTGAGAACCACCAGAACATCTTCGAGCTCGGCGATCATCTGGCGGATCATTTGCTTGTATTGGGTGGTGTCGTCTTTGGCTTCATCGCCGGACAGACGCAGGCGCGCGCCGCCGATGGTAAACCCCTGATCGTAAAGGAGCGCGCGGATCTGCCGGATCATCAGCACGTCCTGGCGCTGATAATACCGGCGGTTCCCGCGGCGTTTGACGGGGTTGAGCTGAGGAAACTCCTGCTCCCAGTAGCGCAGCACGTGCGGCTTTACCGCACACAGCTCGCTGACTTCACCGATGGTGAAGTAGCGTTTGCCCGGGATGACGGGTAGTTCGTCGTTATGACTTGGTTCCAGCATAAGCCTCAACTCGGGCCTTCAACTTCTGCCCTGGACGAAAGGTGACCACACGGCGAGCCGTGATCGGGATTTCTTCCCCCGTTTTCGGGTTGCGGCCAGGCCGCTGGCGTTTGTCCCGAAGGTCGAAATTGCCGAAACCCGACAATTTGACCTGCTCGTTGTCTTCAAGAGCGTGCCTGATTTCCTCGAAAAACAGTTCAACCAATTCCTTGGCTTCCCGCTTGTTCAGGCCCAGCTCTTCATACAGACGTTCCGCCATCTCAGCTTTCGTCAAAGCCCCCATACGTCACTTCCTTAACGTGGCGTTCAACCTTTGTTCGAGCGAGGTGAGGATATTTTGCGTCGTCGAATTCACCTCATCGTCATTAAGAGTGCGCGATGGATGCTGCCAGGTCAAGCCGACTGCGAGGCTTTTTCTATCAGGATCAATGCCTTTACCCTGATACACGTCAAATAGCCTGAGGTCTGTCAGCCATTCGCCTGCATTTTCACGGATTACGTCCAGTACAGCCGAGGCTGCAACGTCTTTGTGCGCAATCAGTGCCAGGTCACGACGCACTTCAGGAAAGCGCGACAACTCGTGGAATTTCGGCATTTTACCCAGAGCGACTTCAGCCAGAACCAGCTCGAAGACGAAGACCGGACGATCGAGACCCAGGGATTTCGACAACTCAGGGTGAATCGCGCCGATGAAGCCCACTTCACGCCCTTCTCGCTCGATGCGTGCGGTCTGGCCTGGATGCAGCGCAGGATGCTTGCCCGGTGCAAAAGTGAACTGATCCAGCGCACCGGCAAAGCCCAGCACCGCTTCTACGTCAGCCTTGACGTCGAAGAAGTCCACGGTATCGCGACCTTGCGCCCAGCCTTCCGGCAGACGGCTGCCGCACACCACACCGGCGATCATCGGCTCTTGCTTCAGACCTTCCAGCTGACCGACAAAGCGCAGGCCGCTCTCGAACAGACGAACACGATCCTGCTGACGGTTGAGGTTGTGCTGCAGCGCCTTGACCAGGCCCGGCCACAGCGACGAACGCATGGCGGCCATGTCATTGGAGATCGGGTTCGCCAACAACAGTGGCTCGACGCCCGGGTTGAACAGCTCGAACTGCTTCGGATCGATGAAGCTGTAAGTGATCGCTTCCTGGTAGCCACGGGCAACCAGCAGACGACGCAGTTCCGGCAGATCGCTGCGCGCTTCGGCCTTGGCCTGTGGCGCCAGACGAGCTTGCGGGTAACGAACCGGCAGGCGGTTGTAACCGTACAGACGCGCCAGTTCTTCGATCAGATCGACTTCCAGGCTGATGTCGAAGCGATGGCTTGGCACTTCTACGCGCCATTGCCCTGCTCCGTCGGCGGAAACTTTCAGGCCCAAAGCGTTGAGCAGACGCTCGACTTCGGCCGAATCCATTTCCATGCCCAGCATCTGGGTGATGCGCTGAGCACGCAGGGTGATCGGCGCGATCGACGGCAGATGCTGCTCGCTGACGGTCTCGATGATCGGGCCGGCTTCGCCACCGGTGATTTCCAGCAGCAGGCCAGTGGCGCGCTCCATGGCTTCACGGGCCAGTTGCCAGTCCACGCCACGCTCGTAGCGGTGCGAAGCGTCGGTGTGCAGACCGTAGGAACGAGCCTTGCCCGCCACCGCGATCTGATCGAAGAATGCACTCTCAAGGAATACGTCACGAGTGGTCGCGGAAACACCGCTGTGCTCGCCACCCATCACGCCGGCAATGGCCAAAGCGCGAGTGTGGTCGGCGATCACCAGCGTATCGCTACGCAGGCTGACTTCCTGACCGTCGAGCAGTACGAGCTTCTCGCCCTCTTCCGCCATGCGCACACGAATGCCGCCATTGATTTCGGCGAGATCGAAGGCGTGCAGCGGCTGGCCCAGTTCGAGCATCACGTAGTTGGTGATGTCGACGGCGGCGTCGATGCTGCGGACTTCGGCGCGACGCAGGCGCTCAACCATCCACAGCGGCGTCGGCCTGGACAGGTCAACGTTGCGGATGACACGGCCCAGATAACGCGGGCAGGCAGCAGGTGCCAGGACTTCTACCGAGCGCACTTCGTCGTGTACCGCCGGAACGGTCATCACCACCGGGCGAGTGACCGGAGCGTCATACAGCGCGCCGACTTCACGGGCCAGACCGGCCAGCGACAGGCAGTCGCCACGGTTCGGAGTCAGATCGACTTCGATGCTGGCGTCTTCCAGGTCCAGATAAACACGGAAATCTTCGCCCACCGGCGCATCGGCCGGCAGCTCCATCAGACCGTCATTGCCTTCACCGACCTGCAGCTCGGATTGCGAGCACAGCATGCCGTTGGACTCGACGCCGCGCAGCTTGGCCTTCTTGATCTTGAAGTCGCCCGGCAGCTCGGCACCGATCATCGCGAACGGAATCTTCAGGCCCGGACGCACGTTTGGCGCACCGCACACGACCTGGAAGGTTTCCGCGCCATTGCTGACCTGGCACACGCGCAATTTGTCGGCATCGGGATGCTGCTCGGTGCTCAGCACCTCGCCCACCACCACGCCACTGAAAACACCGGCGGCCGGCGTAACGCTATCGACCTCAAGACCGGCCATCGACAGACGGGCAACCAGCGCGTCGCGATCTACCTGCGGGCTGACCCAGCCACGCAGCCATTGTTCACTGAATTTCATCCTGCTCTCCTAAGAATTCGTTACGACTAGCGAAATTGCGCGAGGAACCGCAAGTCGTTGTCGAAGAACAGACGCAAGTCGTTCACGCCGTAACGCAGCATGGCCAGACGCTCAACGCCCATGCCGAAGGCAAAGCCCGAGAACTCTTCCGGATCAATCCCGGACATGCGCAGCACGTTCGGATGAACCATGCCGCAGCCCATCACTTCCAGCCAACCAGTCTGTTTGCAGACGCGGCAGCCTTTACCGCTGCACATCACGCATTCCATGTCGACTTCGGCGGAAGGCTCGGTGAACGGGAAGTACGAAGGACGGAAACGCACGGCCAGTTCTTTTTCGAAGAACACCCGCAGGAACTCTTCGATCGTGCCTTTGAGGTCGGCGAAGTTGATATCGCGATCAACCAGCAGGCCTTCGACCTGGTGGAACATCGGCGAGTGGGTGATATCGGAGTCGCTGCGATACACGCGGCCTGGGCAGACGATGCGGATCGGCGGCTTTTTCGATTCCATGGTGCGGACCTGTACCGGCGAGGTATGGGTGCGCAGCAACATGTTGGCATTGAAATAGAAGGTGTCGTGCATCGACCGGGCCGGGTGATGGCCTGGGATGTTGAGCGCCTCGAAGTTGTGATAGTCGTCTTCGACCTCAGGGCCTTCGGCAATGCCGTAGCCGATATGGGTGAAGAACTGTTCGATACGTTCCAGAGTCCGGGTTACCGGATGCAGACCACCGGAGGTCTGACCGCGGCCCGGCAGCGTCACGTCAATGGATTCGGCAGACAGCTTGGCAGCCAGTTCGGCTTCCTCAAACAGAGCCATACGCGCATTGAGAACGCCTGTTACACGTTCCTTGGCAACGTTGATCAGGGCGCCGACTTGCGGACGCTCTTCTGCCGGCAAATTCCCCAGGGTCTTCATCACCTGAGTCAATTCACCCTTTTTGCCAAGGTATTGAACCCGGATTTGCTCCAGGGCATTGATATCTTCAGCGCTTTGCACAGCCTCTAGTGCTTGAGAGACCAGCGCATCCAGGTTTTCCATGTACAGACTCCAGATACAAAATAGGGGAAGAGCTTGAAGGCTCTTCCCCTATTTATGACGTTTAACACCTGACCCCACAGAGGTGAGGCCGGGTGACTGTCGGGGGTACTTAAGCCAAGGTGGCTTTAGCTTTCTCGACAATCGCAGCAAACGCCGCTTTTTCGTTCACTGCCAGATCAGCCAGAACCTTACGGTCGATCTCGATGGACGCTTTTTTCAGGCCAGCGATGAAACGGCTGTAGGACAGACCGTTAACACGAGCACCAGCGTTGATACGAGCGATCCACAGAGCGCGGAACTGACGTTTTTTCTGACGACGGTCACGGTAGGCGTATTGGCCTGCCTTGATTACCGCTTGCTTGGCAACACGGAATACGCGGGAGCGTGCGCCGTAGTAGCCTTTAGCAAGTTTCAGAATTTTTTTGTGACGTTTACGGGCAATGACGCCACGCTTTACACGAGCCATGAGTTACTTCCTCTATTCTTGATCCAAAAATTAACGAAGGCGCAGCATGCGCTCGACTTTTGCCACGTCAGACGGATGCAGCAAGCTGCTACCGCGCAGTTGACGCTTACGCTTGGTCGACATTTTGGTCAGGATGTGGCTCTTGAAAGCGTGCTTGTGCTTGATACCGTTAGCAGTTTTCAGAAACCGCTTAGCAGCACCACTTTTGGTTTTCATCTTTGGCATGTTCGGATACTCCGCATTCAGTTGATAAACATAATCAGAAGGCCTGCCGTGCCCTGTTGATTACTTCTTCTTTTTCGGGGCGATGACCATGATCAGCTGGCGTCCTTCCATCTTAGGATGCTGTTCGACCGAACCGTACTCGAGCAGGTCTTGTTCAACCCGCTTGAGGAGTTCCATCCCCAGCTCCTGGTGGGCCATCTCACGGCCGCGGAATCGCAAGGATACCTTGGCCCTGTCCCCGTCACTCAGGAAACGTACCAGGTTGCGCAGTTTTACCTGGTAATCCCCTTCCTCCGTCCCTGGACGAAACTTGATTTCTTTTACCTGAATCTGCTTCTGGTTTTTCTTCGCTGCTGCAATCTGCTTCTTCTTTTCGAAGATCGATTTGCCGTAGTCCATCACCCGGCAAACCGGTGGGACTGCGTCAGCAGAGATTTCTACCAGATCAAGCTTTGCTTCTTCAGCAATACGAAGCGCTTCATCAATCGAGACGATGCCAATCTGCTCGCCATCAGCGCCAATTAACCGAACCTCGCGTGCCGAGATATTCTCGTTGATCGGGGCTTTCGGTGCAGTTCGTTTATCTTGTCTCATTTCACGCTTAATAATAATTACTCCGAATCTGGGCGACCACGCCGGGAAACCGCTTGCGCGAGAAACTCAGCGAACTGGGCGACGGGCATCGAGCCCAGGTCAGCACCTTCACGAGTACGCACAGCGACAGTCTGCATCTCGACTTCCTTATCTCCAATAACCAAGAGATATGGAACCTTGAGCAAAGTATGCTCGCGGATTTTAAAGCCGATCTTTTCATTTCTCAAGTCAGACTTGGCACGAAACCCGCTTTCGTTGAGAGTTTTTTCGACCTGAGCGACGAAATCTGCCTGTTTATCAGTGATATTCATGATCACTGCCTGAGTTGGCGCCAGCCACGCAGGGAATGCACCTTCGTAGTGCTCGATCAGAATCCCGACGAAACGCTCGAACGAACCGAGGATCGCGCGGTGCAACATGACCGGATGCTTGCGGCTGTTGTCCTCGGAAACGTATTCGGCACCGAGACGCACTGGCAGGTTGAAATCGAGCTGCAAGGTACCACATTGCCACACGCGACCGAGGCAATCTTTCAGCGAGAATTCGATTTTCGGACCGTAGAAAGCACCCTCGCCCGGTTGCAGATCGTACGGCAGGCCCGCGCTATCAAGGGCGGCGGCCAGTGCAGCTTCGGCGCGATCCCACAACTCGTCGGAACCGACGCGTTTTTCCGGACGAGTGGACAGCTTCATTTCGACATCGGTAAAGCCGAAGTCGCGATAAACATCCATGGTCAGCTTGATGAACGCAGCGGATTCAGCCTGCATCTGCTCTTCGGTGCAGAAGATGTGGGCGTCGTCCTGAGTGAACGCACGCACACGCATGATGCCGTGCAGTGCGCCCGATGGCTCGTTACGGTGGCAGGCACCGAACTCGGCCAGGCGCATCGGCAACTCGCGGTAGCTTTTGAGACCCTGATTGAACACCTGCACGTGGCATGGGCAGTTCATCGGCTTGATGGCGTAATCGCGGCTTTCCGACTCAGTGGTGAACATGTTGTCGGCATAGTTGGCCCAGTGCCCGGATTTCTCCCACAGGCTGCGGTCAACGACTTGCGGCGTCTTGATCTCGAGATAGCCGTTGTCGCGCTGCACTTTGCGCATGTACTGCTCGAGTACCTGGTACAGCGTCCAGCCATTCGGGTGCCAGAACACCATGCCCGGCGCTTCTTCCTGGGTATGGAACAGGCCCAGGCGCTTGCCGATCTTGCGGTGATCGCGCTTTTCAGCTTCTTCGATGCGCTGGATGTACGCTGCCAATTGCTTCTTGTCAGCCCAGGCAGTGCCGTAAACGCGCTGCAATTGCTCGTTTTTGGCGTCGCCGCGCCAGTAGGCGCCGGACAGCTTGGTCAGCTTGAAGGATTTCAGGAAGCGGGTGTTCGGCACGTGCGGACCGCGGCACATGTCGACGTATTCTTCGTGATAGTACAGGCCCATCGCCTGCTCGTTCGGCATGTCTTCGACCAGACGCAGTTTGTAGTCTTCGCCACGGGCCTTGAACACTTCGATCACTTCGGCACGCGGAGTGACTTTCTTGATGACGTCATATTCTGTATCGATCAGCTGTTGCATGCGCTGTTCGATGGCCGCCATGTCGTCCGGAGTAAAAGGACGCTCGAAGGCGATGTCGTAATAGAAACCTTCGTCGATGACCGGCCCGATGACCATTTTGGCGGTCGGGTACAACTGCTTGACCGCATGGCCGACCAGGTGGGCGCAAGAGTGGCGAATGATCTCCAGCCCCTCTTCATCCTTTGGCGTGATGATTTGCAGCGTCGCGTCGCTGTCGATGATGTCGCTGGCGTCGACCAGCTTGCCGTTCACTTTGCCGGCCAGGGTGGCCTTGGCCAGGCCTGCACCAATGGATGCGGCGACCTCGGCTACGGAAACCGGGTGATCGAATGAGCGTTGACTGCCGTCGGGAAGAGTAATAGTTGGCATGGCGCCTCCTCTCCTAGTGGTGACCCCTACCAAAGGTCACGTGGGTTGGGATGAGCCAGTACAAGATCCGATCCAGGCCATTCAATGACGAACGCCTGCCTTACAGCGGCAGGAGCCTTGCGGCCAACCGGAAAACCGAACCAGAGTGACTGGGATTCAAATCAGAATATTCGAACGATGCCGCTGCCGGGACTGAAGGTCACCAAGAGCCTGCGAACGTTCGAGCGACGCATGCTAGCACAGATGAACGGTCGCCGACGCACTGCGGTTTTGCCTGCCTGTTTTTCGCGAGAGGCAAATCGTCCGATTTGTGCCAGAGTGCTGAACTTGATCGGCCTTTCGCCCCTCAGATAACAAGACATTGACCCACAAGGAGCATCCTCGCATGCGTCTTAACACCCTGCTTGCAGCAGTCGCCCCCATTGTTCTGCTGCTTCCGCTGAGCGCCCATGCCGACTGGACGAAAGGCGAACGTGAAAAATACATGGCTCAGTGCACCCAGGCGGCCACTCCGCAAATCGGTGCCGCTGCCGCAAAATCCCATTGTGCGTGCGGCGCGGATGCCATCAAATCTTACCCGGCCAGCGACATTCAGGCCCTGATGGACAACAAGGCAAGTCAGGATTTGCAGCAGAAAGCCTTGGGTCAAATTGCCAAATGCAAGGCAAATACCCCAGCGAAAAAGTGATTAAACAGGCCCTTTTTTAGCCCTTAGCGTTGCGAAAAAGCAGCCGATTCAAGCTTTTTCGAACGATTTATGCAGGTTTTACAGGTTTTTTTATTGTCTTTACTTTTCGCTCAAAGCCTTTTAAACCGGGGCCTCCAGCTGAAACAGGCAGTAAAGAAAAGACGACTGATTGGCAAACAGCACGTCCGGGGGGCTACCAAAGCGAACATTTCGACTATGATACCCCGGTGTGCCCAGTTGGCCTGAGCAGCACAGTACTACTGAAAATATATGTTTCTTGGAGATACACCATGTCTAATCGCCAAACCGGCACCGTTAAATGGTTCAACGATGAAAAAGGCTTCGGCTTCATCACTCCTCAAGGTGGCGGTGACGACCTGTTCGTACACTTCAAAGCTATCGAAACTGACGGTTTCAAAAGCCTGAAAGAAGGCCAGACCGTTTCCTTCGTGGCTGAGAAAGGCCAAAAGGGTATGCAAGCTGCACAAGTTCGCCCAGAGTAATCTCCCGGCGCACTAAAAAAACCCCGTCCATGTGACGGGGTTTTTTATGGGTGAAACAAAGCCCTGAGGCTCAGCCGCAGTTGACGCGGGTGACCACCAGGTTCTGATCGGTATTCAGGTTGAGACGATCGGAGCGGTACTCCAAGGTAATCATGTCATTCGGCTTGAGGAACCGGGCGTTCTGCGCACCGGCCTTTTTGCGTGCCTGCTCCAACAGCTCCGGCGAGGCTTTCTTGCCGAGAGCAAACTCCGCCGCTGACGCCTCACAACGACCATGACCGGCTTCAGTCGTCACGGGGTCCTTCTGCGACTCACTGGAAGTTGTACTGCAACCAGCCAACAGAGCAACGGCCATCAATGCACCCAGTGACGCGAACTTCCAAGGCATGAAGCCTCCTTATTTCAATTTTGAGCAGAGTTCGTGCGACCGCCAATACCGCTATTGGTTTCACGGTGAGTGCTATCACCCTGCCCCACGATCGGAAAAACGCCGAGTGTGCCTGAGCAACGCCTGAAGCATCACCCCGTAAAACGTCACTGAATATTAATGACGCTCAGTAGACATCAATGTAGTCGTAGGGCGGATTCGGCCAGTTGTCCTTGAGCGCATTGAAGATTTGCATGACCCAGACTTCATCGCTGGCCGCGACATTTCCCACGTATCCCGAGCCTTTTGCCCAGGTTTCCAGACGAAACAGCAGGCTATCGATGTCCTGGCCGCCAGTGACACCCGAAGAGATATAGGCGATCCCGCCCTTGGTCACGCGCAGTTGGGTGTGTTCGTCATCACTGGCCGACGCCAGCATCCGACGGACTGCATCAAGGGTCAGGCCGTCGGGGCTATTCAAATCGATCTGCACAGCGCAATCCTTGTTTTTGTGGAAACGACCAAGTGTCGCATAGCCCTGCGCTCATGCCTAAGTCGCAGTGCCAAACGCTCGGCAAAGTGGTTAACTCAAAACTCCGATCCCGCGACCGAGCCTTGCCATGACCACTGTAAGCATTACCGCCGACATCAAGGCCACCTGGCCACAAGGGCACAGTTCTTACAGTCCGGGCAGTCCGGAGGAATTGGCACTGATCAGCATCGACCTGCTGGTGAAGACACTTGGTACGCAGGGCGCGCAGTCATTCATCGCACAGCTGTTCGAGAAGTATCCCGATGACTTCAAGGGGACATCGGATACCGAGAGGGAGTAAAAGCCCGCAAGCTGGCACCTGCGGGCGTATGGTTTACTTCAGACGCTTCAGACGCTCGGTCAGCAGATCGAAGAAGCCCTGGGCGTCGCCGTTCTCCACCCAGAAGGCGTTCTTTGGCGCCTTCAGGCCGTCATACCAGTCGACAATGGTCTGGCCGAAGGTCGGGCCTTCACGGCTGTCGACCACCACATTCACCGACCGGCCAGTGAACAGCTCGGGCTTGAGCAGATAAGCCACGACGGTGGCGTCATGCACCGGGCCACCCGGAATGCCGTAGTGCTCCATATCCCCTTTGATGTACTCGTTGAGGATGTCGCCGACAATCTTGCTCGCATTGTTGTTCAGCGCCGCAATCTGCTTCAGGCGTGCATCGCTGGTCAGGATCTTGTGGGTCACGTCCAGCGGCAGGTAAGTCAGTTTCACGCCGCTTTTGAGCACCACTTCTGCTGCTTGCGGGTCGGCGTACAGGTTGAATTCGGCCACTGGCGTGATGTTGCCGCCATTGAAGTGGGCGCCCCCCATGATCACCACCTCCTTGATTCCCTGAACAATCTCCGGCTCCTGAATCAGCGCCAGGGCCAGGTTGGTCTGCGGGCCGAGCATCGCAATGGTGATGCTGTGCGGCTTGGCTTTTTTCAGGGTATCGATCAGGTAGTTGACCGCATTGCCTTCAGCCAGGCCTTTTTTCGGCTCATGCACCGTGACACCCGACAGGCCTTCCTTGCCATGGATGTTTTCGGCGTAGATTGGCGTGCGCATCAGCGGCTTCGGCGCACCGGCGTACACCGGAATCTCTTCCCGCCCTGCCCACTCACGGGCCAAACGCGCATTGCGCGAAGTCTTGTCCAGACGCACGTTGCCGGCCACTGTGGTCAACGCACGAATGTTCAGCTCCTCCGGGGAGGCCAGGGCAAACAACAGGGCGACCACGTCGTCGGCGCCCGGATCGGTGTCGATGATCAGGTCGATCTTTTCCGCCGCCTGGGCGCCGGTCGCGGTTATCACGGACAAAAGCAGCAGACTCCGAATCAATTGATGCATTTTTTGAGCATAGCGGTGCATGGCGCATTCCTTGTGCATGTGAAATCGAATGGGTCGAAAACCCGTCAGAAAGTAACCCCGGCCACCAGCACGATGTTGCAGTACGGCTGACATTCGCCCGTACGAACAATCGCTCGTGCCTGTCGGCTGAGTACCTTGAATTGCTCGTGACTGAGCAGATCGCGTCGTCCGAGCGAGCCTTCGTCATTCAGCTCGTCCAGCGTGGACAGCGCGGTCGGTTGTTTGTCGAAAATCTCCTTGGCCAGCGCATGGCTTTCCACCTGCATTTCGCTGAGCACGACTTTCAGGGTGCTGACGAAATCCGGCACGCCATGCGTCAACGCCAGGTCGATCAAATCGACACCCGGTGGCACCGGCAGGCCGGCATCACCGATCACGACCATGTCGCCATGCCCAAGGGAAGCAATCAGCCGCGACAGGGCGACATTGAGCAAAGGAGTCTTTTTCATGCGGGTTTGAATGCCTGTACGTCGGAGGTGGTGGGAATGGACGGCTGGGCACCTGCCCGGGTAACCGACAGGGCCGCAGCGACCTGCCCGAAACGAATGGCCTCGGCCTCGGTTCTGCCGGCTGCCAGTGCAGCTGCAAATCCGCCGACAAACGTGTCCCCGGCGGCGGTGGTATCGACAGCCTTCACTTTGGGTGCAGGAAAATGTTGGTAACCCGTGCCATTGGCGAACAAAGATCCTTGAGCACCCAACGTGATAATGACCTTGCCGGCGCCCAGTGAAATCAGGTACGCCGCGGCCTTTTCAGCGGTCTCCAGCGAGTCCACCGCCATACCACTCAGGGCAGCGGCCTCGCTCTCGTTGGGAATCAGGTAATCGATGGCGGCAAACCAGTCCGCAGGCAGCGGGCGACTGGCCGGCGCGGGGTTGAGGATGACCGTCTTGCCCAGTTCACGCCCGCGCTTGAGCGCATGGCCTACGGTGGCATCGGGAATTTCCAGCTGGCAGATGATCACGTCCGCCGCTTGCAGCACAGCGTCGAAACGGTCGATGACCGCCGGGGTCATCGAACCATTGGCACCGGCCACGATGACAATAGCGTTCTGACTGTTGTCATCGACCACGATCAGCGCCACGCCACTGGAATCCTCCACCACGCTGACCGCCTGACAATCGATCTGCTCGGCCAGCAACGCGTCGCGCAACTGAACGCCATAAGCATCGTTGCCGACACAGCCGACCATCGACACCTGCGCACCCAGGCGCGCAGCAGCCACCGCCTGATTGGCGCCCTTGCCCCCGGACACGGTGGCGAAGGAATGACCGATCAGCGTCTCACCGCCCCGAGGCAAGCGCGGCGCCCGCGTGACCAGGTCCATGTTCAGGCTGCCTATTACCACTACATTTGCGGACATACATCACTACTCTTCAATTCGTTTCAGCGGTATTCGGTGAACACGCCGGACAGCGGTGCAGTCGATTCGCGCAGGACAATACTCGGGGTCACGATCCGCTGATCCGTCGCCAGACCCGGGGTGGCAATTCTTCGCAACAAGACTTCCGCGGCCATCTCGCCGAGTTGCAAGATCGACTGCCCCACGGTCGTCAGCGCTGGATACACGTAACGGCTCATCTGGATATCGTCGAAGCCGATCACCGACAGCTCGGCAGGCACTCGCACATTGCGTTCCGCAGCGGCCCGCAACACACCAATGCCGATCATGTCGTTACCGGCGAAGATCGCGCTCGGCGGGTTGCGCTCAAGCAGGACCGAAGCCGCGTTGTAACCACCAGTGCTGGTGAAGTCGCTTTCCAGCATGCGCGACGGGGACACTTCAACGCCGGCCTCTTTCAGCGCTCGAGCAAAACCGGCCTGGCGCATTTGCGCGACGCTGGTACTGGCCGGACCACCGATCGTGGCGATATCGCGATGACCAAGCTCAAGCAGATGCCGCGTCGCGAGGTACGCGCCATATTCGTGATCGATGCGCACCAGGTCGGCATCCACGCCTTCGAGTCCGCGGTCGACGATCACCATCGGCGTCTTCACACCGGCCAGTCCTTGCGCCAGACCGCTGTCGCCACCCGCAGAGGCGACGATCAAGCCGTCGATGCGTTTTTCCAACAGGACCCGCAGGTAGCTGCGCTGCTTGTCCGGGTTGTCGTCGGAGTTGCAGAGAATCACGCAGTAGCCGTTACGCTCGCAGCAATCCTCAATCCCGCGCGCCAGTTCGGCGAAGTACGGGTTGAGGCTGTTGGGCACCAGCAAACCGATGGTGGCAGTGGTTTTCGCTTTCAGCGAACGGGCCACCGCGCTCGGCACATAATCGAGACTCTTGATCGCCGCCTCGACCTTGAGCCGCACTTCTTCGCTCACCGGTCGGGTCTTGTTTACTACGTGGGACACGGTCGTGTAGGAAATTCCTGCAAGTGCCGCCACATCCTTGATCGTTGCCATTTATCAGCCCCGTCGGCTTGCGCGTTGACTGCGATAGGTGTCGAGCACCACGGCGATCACGATCACCGCACCGGTGATGATGCGCTTGGTCGGTTCGGTTGCGCCAATCTGCGCCAGACCGGCCGCCAGCACAGAGATGATCAACACACCGAAAAAGGTGCTGATCACCGAACCACGTCCGCCCATCAGGCTGGTGCCGCCGATCACCACGGCAGCGATCACTTGCAGTTCAAGACCGGAACCAGCGTTCGGGTCAGCCGCTTCCAGGCGGGAAATCTGGAACAGCGCCGCGATGCCGGCAAGCAGGCCCATCAGGCTGAACACCAGGATCTTGTAGGGCTTGGGATTGATCCCCGCCAGACGCACCGCTTCTTCGTTGGTGCCGATGCCGATCAGGTAGCGACCGAACACGGTACGGGTCAGAACAGCCTGGGCAATGAAGATGACCAGCAAGGCAATGATGAACGACGGCGAAATACCGAAGGCGATCGGGTTCGACAGCCAGGCGAAGGAGTCACCGATGTAGGCCGTGCGCGAACCAGTCATCTGATAGGCCAGACCACGGGCCATCTCCAGAACACCCAGAGACACGATGAACGAAGGAATTCGCCACGCCACGGTAATCGAACCGGTAACCGTGCCGGCCAACGCCGCAACGGCCATACCCAGCAAGGCAGCCGGCAATACGCTCCAGCCCCAGCCAAGAATCGCTACGCTGACGGTAGATGCCGCGAGTGCCAGTACCGAGCCTACCGACAGGTCAATCCCGCCGATGATCAGGACAAACGTCATGCCCACCGCCAGAACCATCAGGTCGGGAATCTGGTTGGCCAGGGTGCTGAAGGTGTTGTACGACAGGAAATGGCTGCTCATGACCGAGAACAGCGCAATCATTGCCAGCAACGCGCCAGCCAGGCCCAGGTAAGTGCCAAGGCCGTAGAAATTGCCACTGGATTTGCCGGCGGAAGATGCAGTTTTCATGGGAGATCCCTAGGCGCCGCTTCGTTGAGCAACGCATCACGTTTCTGGTAGCCGGCGAACGCGGCGGCAAGCAAGTCATCCTGGGTCCAGCTGTCGCGCTCGAACGTGTCGATCAGGCGCCCCGCCGACAACACGCCGATGCGGTCGCAAATCAGCATCAACTCGCGCAGGTCGCTGGACACCACGACCAGCGCCTTGCCCTGCCGGGTCAGTTCGCCGAGCAAGGCATAAATATCGAATTTGGCGCCGACATCGATACCGCGAGTCGGCTCGTCGAACAGCAGCACCGAACAGTCGCGCTCGAGCCAGCGTCCGATCACCACCTTTTGCTGATTACCGCCTGACAACTCCGACACCAATTGCGTCGGGCTGGAACTGCGGATGCGCATCGCGTCGATCTGCCGCTGCGCGAGCTTCGTTTCATCGCCGTTGTTGACGAACCCGCCGTTGGAAATCTCCGGCATGTTGCCCAAGGCAATGTTGGCGCTGATCGACTGGCTCAATAGCAGGCCTTCGCCCTTGCGATCCTCGGTTATCAGGGCGATACCGTTGCGCACGGCGTCGACTGGCGAGCGAATGCTCACCGCTCTTGCCGGAGAACCGAGCGCGACCGTGCCGCTGTCCGCAACATCGGCGCCAAAGATCAGCCGCAAAAGTTCGGTGCGCCCTGCCCCGATCAGACCGGAGATGCCAAAAATTTCACCGGCGCGTACTTCAAAGGACACGTCGCGCACCTTGTCGGAGCGGGTCAGGCCTTTGATCGTCAGGGCCGGCGCACCGATGTTGCGAGCCCCCAGATCGATATGCTCGCCCAGCTCGCGACCGACCATCAGGGTGACCAGTTGCTCGCTGTTGTAATTGGCCATCGGCTCGACGCAAACCAGGTTGCCGTCGCGCAACACGGCAATGCGCTGTGCGACCCGGGCCAGTTCTTCAAGTCGGTGGGAGATGTAGATGATCGAGACGCCACGCGCCTGCAACCGGGTGATCTGCTCGAACAGCATCTCGACTTCACGGGCCGTCAGCATCGCGGTCGGCTCGTCGAGGATCAGCACATGACAATCGCCGATCAGGTTACGGGCGATCTCGACCATTTGCTGGTGACCGATGCCCAGCTCGCCGACCAGCGTGTCCGGGTCGATGGCATCGAGGCCGACTTGAGCCATGGCTTCGATAGCGGCCTTGCGCAGCTGCTTGCGGCTGATCCAGCCACCGTTGCTCGGCAGGTTGTCGAGGAACAGATTCTCCGCCACCGAAAGCGTCGGCAACAGATTGAGCTCTTGCATGACCATGCGCACACCCAGCTCTTCAGCCTGCGTGCGGCTGCCGGGACGATATTCCTTGCCCTGGAACTGCATCTGGCCGGTGGTAGGCGTGACCAGCCCGCCGATGATTTTCGACAGGGTACTTTTGCCGGCACCGTTCTCACCGGTCAGCGCCAGCACTTCACCGCGCATCAACGTCAGGTCGATGCCGGTCAGAACCGGTTGCGCATAGGTCATGCCGATACCGCTGACCGAGAGGACAGCGTTCGGAGCGGAAACTGACATAAAAATCTCCATGCGCTCGCCCGGACGGACGAGCGCCATTGTGTCGCCAGAGGACTTACTGGGTGACCAGCTCGACCGGAGTTTCGATCACGCCGTTCGCACCACTGTCGACCTTCTCGCCCTTGATGATTTTCAGCGCGGTCTCGATGCCAAACACCGCTTGCTTCGCGGCATACTGATCGGCAGTCGCCAGAACGCGGCCGTCCTTCAGCATCGGCTTGATGGCATTGATGTTGTCGTAACCGACAACCTTCACCTGACCGGCCTTGCCGGCAGCACGCACGGCAGAAACGGCGCCCACGGCCATGCTGTCGTTGCCGGCCAGCAGCGCCTTGACGTCCGGGTATTCGCTGAGAATCGAAGCGGCCACCTTGTTGCCCTTATCGATTTCCCAATCGCCGGACTGCAGGGAAACAACCTTGATCTGCGCAGCCTCCATCGCATCCTTGAAGCCAGCGGTACGCTGCTGGGCGTTGGTCGTCGTGGAGACGCCTTCAATGATGCCGACTTCGTCACCGGCCTTCAGTTGTTTGGCCAGGTACTCGCCCACCAGACGCGCGCCTTTGCGGTTGTCCGGACCTACGAACGGAACGCTGATGTTCTTGCTTTTGATCACAGCCGGATCGAGCTGGTTGTCGATGTTGATCACGGTGATACCGGCATCGACGGCTTTCTTGATCACCGGCACCATAGCCTTGGAATCAGACGGTGCGATGACCAGTGCGTTGACCTTAGCCAGAATCATCTGCTCGACGATGCGCGTCTGCCCCGCCGTGTCGGTTTCGTCCTTGATGCCGTTGGAGATCAGGTCGAAATCGGCGGAATGTTCTTTCTGGTAGGCCTTGGCGCCGTCTTCCATGGTCAGGAAGAATTCGTTGGCCAGGGATTTCATGACCAGGGCGACTTTGGGTTTTTCAGGGGATTCGGCGAAAGCCGAAGAGACAGGCAGTGCGGCGGATGCGGCAGCCAGCATGGCGACAGCAAGAAGACGTCCAGCGAATGGCAGCTTCATGGGTTCACTCCGATCTTATGATTATTGTGAGCAACGCTTGCGCTGGCGTAAGCTCGCTGCACCCCCACGATAATTCAACCCATCGCGAAGGACGCGCAAACGTTTGCGTAGATCGAACTATGCGAATCACGCCGACATTTGTCAACAATCGAAAATCGGAAACCGGTATTGCATCGCAGGGCGAATCCAACGATCCGCCCCTTGAGTGCTCAAACCGTGGTATTGACCACATTACCGGCAGAAGAACCCTTCGACATTTCCTTGACCAGTGCAGCCGAGACTTCCAGCAGCGCACCGCTGGTTTGAGCGATCTGCCCCTGGATTGACATCACCGCTTGCGACTTGGCTTCGGGCGTTGGATAACTCGCAGCCTGCGCGGCAGCCAGTTGCTGTTGCTGCTCCTGAAGCTGCTTCTGCAATTCCTGCATGCGTTTCAACAACGTCTTGATAGTGACGCTCAGATTGTCACCGCCTTCAGCCTCGCTTGCGCTTGCTTCCTGGGCAGGACCACCGGTTCTGACCTGATTGGTTTCAACCTTCTCGGTACCCAGTGCCTCGGCAGACGCGTCGGCTTCAGCTTCACTCATTGCGTTGATCGTCGCTGCAGTTTTGCCGCCGATCGTGACCGAACCGGGATTTGAAAAACCGATAGTCAGTGACATTTGAACTCCTGAAAAATTGGATCCCTATCAAGGCGCATCGGCCAGCGCGCCGTTTTCTTTAGCAGAGATCTGGAAAGCAGCCAGTTCAGTTTGTGGACGAGGCTCGTAGTCCTTTTCGGTGAGCCGAACGAGAATACATCCCGTGTTCGGAAACCCGGATGAGCGAGGAAAGCTCACAACCACTCTTCGAATAAATCTTGATTTAAATCATAAGGTTAAACATTTCTCTGAAGCAAAGTACGACTGGTACAGATCCTGCTCCCTCCCTGCACCCCTGGCATTCAGATCAGCCCGGGGCGCATCTAGATGAACCTGCATCAGCACCGTCTCACTACTAGAGAGAAAAATAATGACATCTGCTTTGAAGAGTTTCGTTCCGGGCGCTTTGGCCCTCCTCCTGCTCCTGCCAACCGCCCTCCAGGCAAAAGAAGCTGAAACCCAGGCCAAACTGGCCAACGTAGTGGTACTGGCCACCGGTGGCACCATCGCCGGCGCGGGCGCAAGCGCAGCCAACAGTGCGACCTATCAGGCCGCGAAAGTGGGCATCGAGCAATTGATCGCCGGCATTCCCGAACTGAGCACCCTGGCCAATGTGCGTGGCGAACAGGTCATGCAAATCGCCTCGGAAAGCATCACCAACGAAAACCTCCTGCAACTGGGTCGTCGCGTTTCCGAACTGGCCGACAGCAAAGACGTCGATGGCATCGTCATCACCCACGGCACCGACACCCTGGAAGAGACCGCGTACTTCCTGAACCTGGTGGAAAAAACCGACAAGCCGATCATCGTCGTCGGCTCCATGCGCCCGGGTACCGCCATGTCGGCGGACGGCATGCTGAACCTGTACAACGCCGTGGCCGTCGCCAGCAGCAAAGAAGCTCGCGGCAAGGGCGTACTGGTGACTCTCAATGATGAAATCCAGTCGGGTCGCGATGTCAGCAAGATGATCAACATCAAGACCGAAGCCTTCAAAAGCGCCTGGGGCCCGCTCGGCATGGTGGTAGAAGGCAAATCCTACTGGTTCCGCCTGCCAGCCAAGCGCCACACCATGGATTCGGAATTCGATATCAAAAACATCAAGAGTCTTCCTGATGTAGAAATCGCCTATTCCTACGGCAATGTCAGCGACACAGCTTACAAGGCCCTCGCCCAGTCAGGCGCCAAGGCGATCATCCATGCAGGCACAGGCAACGGCTCGGTTTCCTCCCGTGTGGTTCCGACCCTGCAAGCGCTGCGCAAGGACGGCGTGCAGATCATTCGCTCGTCTCACGTCAACGCCGGAGGTTTCGTTCTGCGCAACGCCGAACAGCCTGACGACAAATACGACTGGGTGGTTGCTCACGACCTGAACCCACAGAAAGCCCGCATCCTGGCCATGGTCGCGCTGACCAAGACCAACGACAGCAAAGAGCTGCAACGGATGTTCTGGGAATACTGATTTGCCTTCGCCCGATCCTTTCCTGATCGGGCACTGACTTCACCCTTCGTCAATCTGACGGAGGGTGAAGCTCCCGCATCCCCCAAAGAAAAATTTCATCTACGTGACATCAAAACCGGAAAACCGCTGTCAGAGGTTTTTCTTGAATTTTAAGCAGTTGCGAAAATGCCTACAGTTAAATACTGTATGCACGTACAGCTTAATAAGGATAACCTCGTGGCCACTTCCCCTGACGCTCCTGACGCTCCTGACGCTCCTGACGCTTACGAACGCATGGGCATGCGCGTTCAAAAAATCATCAACTCCCCCACCGCACAAAAAGCCAAGGCCGCACTGATCTTCCGCCTCCCGGATGAACCGACGGATGAGTGGGAACGCCTGCTGGAAGAGATCGACGAGAACGACAACGTCACCCTCGCCTACCGCGACGATGGCGGCGTACAGATTTTCTGGGTTGTACCGAAGGAAGATTGATTCAATGATTCTGCGCTTTGCTGCTGTGCTGTTGCTGTTCGTTTCCCTTGGTGCGCAAGCTGGCGCGCCGCGTACGTTCACCGAGGCTAAGAAGGTCGCCTGGAAGCTGTACGCTCCACAATCCACCGAGTTTTATTGCGGGTGCAAATACACCGGCAACAAGGTCGATCTGGCCGCCTGCGGCTATGTCCCACGCAAGAACGCCAAGCGTGCGTCCCGCATCGAATGGGAGCACATCGTTCCGGCCTGGCAGTTCGGCCATCAGCGTCAATGCTGGCAGGAAGGCGGTCGCAAGAACTGCACACGCTACGACTCAAGCTATCAAAAAGCCGAAGCCGACCTGCACAACCTGGTTCCGAGCATCGGCGAGGTGAATGGCGACCGGAGCAATTTCAGCTACGGCTGGCTACCGGTCGAAAAAGGTCAGTACGGCTCATGCCTGACACAGGTCGACTTCAAGGCGAAGAAGGTCATGCCTCGCCCCTCGATTCGCGGCATGATCGCCCGCACCTACTTTTACATGAGCAAACAATACGGCTTGCGCTTGTCGAAGCAGGATCGGCAATTGTACGAAGCCTGGGACAAGACTTATCCAGTGCAAGACTGGGAGCGCCAGCGTAACCAGAGCGTCGCGTGCGTGATGGGACGCGGCAACGAATTTGTCGGCCCGGTGAACCTGAAAGCCTGCGGTTGATTGTCTACTCAAAAGAAAAGGCCTTGAGCGATAAACTCAAGGCCTTTTTTGTGCTCAACCGCCGGACTTGTTGTAGCGCCAATAGCCCATCAGATTGAGCGACTCGCGGGGAATGCCACGCTCCTTGATCAGGTATTTGCGCAGGCTCATGACCGCAGCGGACTCTCCGGCGATCCAGCCATAGAATCCGTCGGCAGCCGTATCGGCGATCTCCCAAAGAATCTCTTCCTCGATGTCGACATCTGCCAGTTCAACCACCTGCCCAACCGGCGATGCATCGACAGGCAGCGTCGCCTGCCGCACGGCTTCCACCATCAACGTGCCGGCGGCTGCGTGATCGCGGATCAGCCACTGTACCGAAAGTCCGGGCCAGTCAGGAACCGCCAACATGTCGTCACGACTGTCGACTTCAAAGAACGCCTGAGCCTGCGGCGGTTCAGCCAGTGTCGCCAGCTCTTCCAGAATCCCCATGGCGGCCGGCAAGGCAGTCGAATCGGCGACCAGCAGAAGTTGCTTGAGCGCTTGCGGGGGCTTCCATTCAAATCCTCCCGCTTCCTGGGCCGAGAATCGGTTGTCGGGAGCGAGAATCTGCATCGACTCGCCAGGCTGCGCTCGCATCGCCCAACGGGACGCCGGACCAGTCTCACCGTGCAGGACGAAATCGATATCGACTTCGCCCGACTCGGCGCGCAAGTGGCGAATGGTGTAGGTGCGCATCGCCGGGCGACGATCAACCAGCATCGAGCGGAAACGGGCGTACCACCCTTCGCCCTGAGAAAGCCTGGCGGGTGAACCGTCGGCTGCCGGGAAAAACAGCTTTACTCGCTGATCCGGCGCCCAGGTTGCCATTTCGGTGACAGCGGGGCTTGCGAGCGTGACTCGCATGAGATGCGGGCTCAACTGCTGCTTGTGACGCAAAACAACGTCGAACAATTTGTAAGGATTGGCGGAGGCCATGCGGAGCTCCTTCTGGACATCTTCAGTGATTGCTTTAAAAACGAATCACGGGGGACACCCTTTAGTCAGCTCCGCCGAATGGATCGCTTATTGCGCGGCCGTGCGCTCGATCACCAGCGTCTCGATGTTCTGTTTCTTCGCCTTGATCAACGCTGCGTTCACATCCGCCTGGCGTGCCTCGGCGTCAGCTTTCGAATTGAAAGGACCGAGGAGGATCCGGGTCTTGCCGCCGGCATCCTTGATGACGCTGGCCACGAAGGCATGCTCGATCAGCCAGCCGCTGAGGTCGCTGACGGCTTGAGGTGTTTCACCCCGCACTTCCAGATCCCACTGCGGGCCCACCACAGCAGGCGCCGTTACCACCGCCGATTTCGGCTTCTGCGCATCCACACTCTTGCCTTCGCCACATCCTGCCAATGCCAGTGCCGCAACTACCCAGACCAATTTGCGCACAACGCTTCCCTCAAAATTCTCAAAGCGGCGATCTTAACATTCGAGAATAGTTTCGGAGTCCCACAAAATGTGGCACAAAACTACGAGATTGATGCTGGCGGCCCCTGTATAGTTACGCGCTGGGAATTAATGCCGCATCTGCGCGTCAGAAAGAGGCACCCAAACTGCGCGACTTCGCACTAATCTATACGTACCACCGACCTCTGCACTGTCTGAATCAGGTGCCCTACAAAGCAATCAAGGAGAAGACCATGCTGATACTCACCCGCAAAGTCGGTGAAAGCATAAACATTGGTGATGACATTACGATCACCATTCTCGGCGTCAGCGGCCAGCAAGTTCGAATCGGCATCAATGCTCCGAAGAACGTTGCAGTGCATCGTGAAGAAATCTACCAGCGTATCCAGGCTGGCCTGACCGCACCGGACAAGCCACAAACGCCCTGAGCCCTATCGCAGTCAGTAGCCAGTTCGTTTGCCTGCACGCAATGACTGGCTAAAGATGCAAGCGCCGTATTGCCATTCCCCCACCTCTTTGGTGACGGCGCGCGCCACGCCCCTTCCTGCCTCAATCCTTCTCGCAACCGATACTAACCGCCATTCAATGGACTGGCTGTCGGACATTTCCGAATAGCGGCCAGGAATCTCGCCCGCCTAGCCGAATGTGACGCCACGCGCCATCCCGGTGGCCGCTACAACCATCATTATCAACAGCAGCGCTTCGGCATGACTGATCCGTGCGAATACCTTCGCACGTCCTGTATCAGGGGCAGAGCCGCGCGCCTTGGCCACGCGCCACTTGATCAAGGTGATCATCGGAACGAGCTCCAGAAGCAGAATCAGCACAAACAGCGTCATCTTCAGATGGAACAGCGGCTGGTGCAGATAGTAGTCGGCTCCCTTCTCATAACCTCCGAAGGCGCGCATGCCGCCGGTGATGAGCAAGACCAGCGCCGAAAGCCCCCATAGATTGTCGGCAAGCAATACGCGCCCGACCTCACCGGAGCCGGACGCCAGGCGACTGAAAGCCGTCCCACGCGTCAACACTGCCCAGAAGCCCACGGCAAACGCCAGTAAATGAATCGCTGCAAGAAACCAATGAACCAGCATCGATGAACTCCTGTCCGGCAGAGTTGAAAACAGCCAAACAGTAGTAGTCGAAAAAGTGTGGGGTTGCCTGTCACTCTTCCCTTAAAACAGAAGCGGGCGAGACGAGAGAATGGGCAGAGGCGCGGGAAAAGCAAATCGCGGGCAAAAAAAATCCCAAGCAGCTGATGGAAGCTTGGGATTTAAAAATGCATAAACCGTGGTGGTGAACGCGGGGCGGATATTACTGATTTTTCCAGTATGTAACAACGTATTTTTGATAACCGGATGGTTAATAAAATCCGTAACCCATTAAATATCCACACTATTAAAAAGGGCGATCGCAACGATCAGCGACGAACGGATCGAAATCCATCGAGACCAATACGTGCCTGGCTCAAGAATTTTACAAAAATGAGCTCGGGATCACCCGGATCGAGGTTCTCCATCGTTCCACTGTGCAGATATCCAAGACTGGTCAGCAACTGTCGCATCGGCAAGTTGGACGTATTGGTCGACGTGAAGATCTTGTCAGCACTGGCTTGATGCTCCAGACCGGCCACAATTTGCCGCCCCACGCCCGAACGCCTGTTTGCACTGGAGACGACCACCAGAGGTATGAACCACTCGCCAAAAAAGCTTCGATCCCGACATCCGTAGCCTAGAAGAGCGCCAGGATCGTCCGTCTCGCAGACAACCCAGCACTCCCCCGCCCTAACGGCCCTCGCGATGTACTCGCGACGGTCGCAATCTTTTTCAGCGACAGGATCAATCTTCAACAGGCTTTCGATATCGCCTGGACCGGCGCGCCTGAATTGGCGACTCATGAATACACCCCTGCAAATATGCCGAAGTGTAGCCACCTCAAACAAAGCGGAAGATTGGTCACCAGAGCTTGCGAGAGTTTTGCAAATCGTAGACAACAAAAAAGGGCCCACCTTTCGGTGAGCCCTTCCAGACCGCCCAGCAGAGCGGATTTTGTTTGGTAGGCGCGATTGGACTCGAACCAACGACCCCCACCATGTCAAGGTGGTGCTCTAACCAACTGAGCTACGTGCCTGCTGTGAGGCGGCATTCTACGGAATTCCGGAGGGGTGTCAACACCTTTTTTTCACCTAACCCTATGAATATGCAAAATATTTAATTTCGACCTGCCGCAAGAAGATTTCCCGGTGGCTGGCGGAGGTTTTTCAACTGGGGTAGGATCGCCGGACTCGTAAAATATATTAAACAGAGGCTGCAGGATGGCGAACACCCCTTACCCAGAGTCTTATTACGCGGCGTCGGCCAACGCCGTACCACCACGCCCTGCCCTGCAAGATGACGTGGAGACGGATGTCTGTGTGATCGGCGCTGGTTATACGGGAATTTCCTCGGCCCTGTTCCTGTTGGAGAACGGTTTTCGCGTGAGCGTGCTGGAAGCCGCCAAGGTCGGCTTCGGTGCTTCGGGACGCAATGGCGGACAGATCGTCAACAGCTACAGCCGCGACATCGATGTCATCGAACGCAGCGTCGGCCCGAAACAGGCGCAACTGCTCGGGCAGATGGCGTTCGAGGGCGGCCGGATCATTCGCGAGCGCGTCAGCAAGTACAACATTCAGTGCGACCTGAAAGACGGTGGCGTATTCGCCGCCCTCACCGCCAAGCAAATGGGCCATCTGGAATCGCAGAAACGTTTGTGGGAACGCTTCGGCCATACCCAACTGGAACTGCTCGATCAGCGCCGCATCCGCGAAGTGGTCGCCTGTGATCAATATGTCGGTGGCATGCTCGACATGAGCGGCGGCCACATCCACCCGCTTAATCTGGCGCTGGGCGAAGCTGCCGCCGTGGAGTCGTTGGGCGGCATCATCTATGAACAGTCACCGGCCGTGCGCATCGAACGCGGCGCCAACCCGGTCGTGCACACACCGCAAGGCAAGGTCCGAGCCAAATTCATCATCGTCGCCGGCAACGCCTACCTCGGCAATCTGGTGCCGGAACTGGCGGCCAAATCGATGCCGTGCGGCACTCAGGTCATCACCACAGAGCCATTGGGCGATGAGCTGGCGAAATCCCTGCTGCCGCAGGACTACTGCGTCGAAGACTGCAATTACCTGCTCGACTACTACCGCCTCACCGGCGACAAACGCCTGATCTTCGGCGGCGGCGTGGTGTATGGCGCGCGGGATCCGGCAAACATCGAAGCGATTATCCGCCCGAAAATGCTCAAGGCCTTCCCGCAACTCAAAGACGTGAAGATCGACTACGCCTGGACCGGCAATTTCCTGCTGACCCTGTCGCGCCTGCCTCAGGTCGGACGCCTGGGCGACAACATCTACTACTCCCAGGGTTGCAGCGGCCACGGCGTGACCTACACGCACCTGGCCGGCAAGGTATTGGCCGAAGCGCTGCGAGGCCAGGCCGAGCGCTTCGATGCGTTTGCCGACCTGCCGCACTACCCGTTCCCCGGCGGGCAACTGCTGCGCACACCGTTTGCCGCACTGGGCGCGTGGTACTACGGATTGCGCGACAAGCTCGGTTTCTGATGAGCGAAAAAAAGGGCCGCTGAATAGCGGCCCTTTTTACATCCAGCTCAAATCACAACTGATCCCGCGCAATCCCGCTGCGAATCCGCAGAATATCCGCGAGCACTGCCAAAGCGATTTCCGCCGGTGTCTTGCTGCCCAGGTTAAGGCCGATCGGCGCATGAATCCGCGCCAGTTCGCTCTCCCCCAGACCGCCAATCCGACGCAAACGCTCGAAGCGCTTCTGCGACGTCTGCTGCGAGCCCATTACGCCAATGTAGAACGCTTCGGTGCGCACGGCTTCCATCATCGCCAGATCGTCGATGCGCGGATCGTGGGTCAACGCCACTACCGCCGTATCACGGTGACAACCGCCATCGGCGATAAACACCGACGGCAATTGCCGGCGAATCTCCACGCCATTGAGCACCACGCCTTCCAGCACCTCGTCACGCGGGTCGCAGAGAATCACTTCGAAACCGAGACCGACCGCGAACTCCGCACAGGCCTGCGCCACACTGGAATATCCCGCCAACAACAAACGCTGAGCGGCACCAATGCGAATCCGTACCCGATCGATTTCACGCTCGATCCGCGCTCCCTGCTCGCGATCGGCAAACAGGCTACGCGCGCCCGTGGCCAGATCGACCTCGCGAATCAACCGACGCTGACCCAGCAACGCCGATTCGAGTTCACGAAGATGCGCCTGCACATCGCAACCGGCGTCAAATTTCTCTACCAGCACATCGAGAATGCCGCCGCACGGCAGGCTGACCCGCGAACGCGGATCGTCACCTTCGCCATAACGCACGACATTGATCGCATCGAGAAACGCACCTTCGGCGACGCGCTCGAGAAAGTCTTCCTCGACGCAACCACCGGACAGCGACCCGATCCATTGTCCGCCGTCGTTCACCGCCAGCAGTGAACCCGGCGCGCGCGGCGCCGAGCCGTAGGTGGTCAGCACGGTGCAGAGCCAGATGCGCTGCCCCGCCGTCGACCATTCCAGCGCCCGACGCACAACCTGCAGATCGAGATGCTGCATGATCAGTGCGCCTTGTGCTCGATGGACGGGGCGTCAGCTTGAAGCTTCTGCACGTCGCCCACCGCCAGTTCAGCCGACTGACCACCCCAACCCTGACGCAGGTAGTTCAGCAGATCGGTCAGTTGTTCGGCACTGAGCTTGTCGGCAAAACCCGGCATGGGCTGCATGTGTTCGAACCCGGCGAATTTCTGTTCGCCGATGCCATCCTCGATCACTCGCAACAGGTTGCGCGGGTCTTCCAGGCGCAGCGTGGTGTTGCCGCGCATGGCCACCGCGATGTGCGGCTTGCCCTCGCCACCGGCCGCGTGACAGCCGGCGCAGACGTTCAAATATTCCTGACGGCCGCGTTGAGCGCTGGCACTGAGTTTTTCCACCGGCACGTCGGTCAGTTCTTTCGCCGCCGGAGGCTTGTCGCCCAGCAGGAAAGTCGCCATCGCCGCCAGATCCGGATCATTCAGACCCTGGGTGCTGTTGTGGAACACCGGGAACATCTCGTTGAACATCGTGCCCTGGGCGCTCATGCCGTGCTTGAGGAACGTGCTCAGGTCCTGATGGTTCCAGCCGCGCGCCGCCAGGTCCGTCGCCAGCAGGCTCGGTGCCAGATAGCCGTTGAGGATGCCGCCGGTCAGGCGTTTGTCCAACTGCATCGCGCCCGGCAGGCCGCGTGGCGTATGGCATTCGCCGCAGTGGCCCAGCACTTCGACCATGTACTGACCGCGCTTCCAGGCCTCGCTTTTGCCTTCGGCAGATTCGAGCTTCAAGGCTTTGCCGTACATCATGTTCCAGCCGATCAAGCCCGGACGTACGTTGAACGGGAAGCTCAGGCTGGTCACCGGTGCGGCACGCTCGATTGGCTCGATGGTTTTCAGATACGCATGAATCGCATCCGAATCCGCACGCGGCATCAAGTGATACGAGGTGTACGGCATCGCCGGGTACAGGTTGGCGCCGTCGCGACGCTTGCCTTCAGTCAGCGCAGCGAAAAACTCGTCGTCGTTGTACAAACCGATGCCGTGCTCTTTGCTTGGAGTGATGTTGGTGCCGTAGATCGTGCCGAACGGCGACACGATCGGCAGGCCGCCAGCAAACGGCGCGCCGCCGGGCGCCGTGTGGCACGCCATGCAGTCGGCCGCACGAGCGAGGTATTCGCCGCGCTTGACCTGATCATCCGCGTGCACCGCCAACACAGGCGCAGCCAGTCCGACCGCCAGGGTCAGGCGGGTCAGTAGTTGCTTCATGCTTAACCCTCCTTGACCAGGCCGAGATCGGTCAGCACGTTGCGGGTGGCGTTGTAGTAACGCACGTACCCGGTGCAACGGCAGACGTGATGGCCGAGGCTGTCCTCGATGACTTGTTCCAGTTTGCTTTTAACGATCGGCTGGCGTTGCAGCTTTTCCACCAGCACGGTCGCGGCGTTGACGAAGCCCGGTGCGCAGTAGCTACACTGGAAGGCGAATTCGTCGACGAAACGCTGCTGGATCGGGTTCAGCTCGGTGACCTGTCCCTGCTCGTCGCGCTTGGCGTGGCCTTCGATGGTGCGGACTTTCTTGCCTTCGAAGTAATGTGCGCCGGTGATGCAGGTGCGCACTTCTTCGCTGGTGCCGTCCGGGTTGTCGACGATCACCACGCAGGCGTGGCAAATGCCCTGGCCGCAGCCCAGGCGCGAACCGGTAAGGTTCTTGTATTCGTGCAGGTAATCGATCATCGGCAGGTCATCAGGGATGTCCACCGGGCCGACGGATTGACCGTTGAGGGTCAGTTGAAGCGGACGGTTAGCCATTGAGGGCCTCCTTGATGCGCGCAGCAGTGATTGGCAGATCGCGAACACGTTTACCGATGGCGTGGGCCACGGCGTTACCGATGGCACCGACCACCGGGATCATCACCACTTCGGCGATGCCTTTGGACGGGTCGCTCGGGGACAGCGGCGGCAGGATTTCCGACGTCTGCTTCCACACCGCCACATGGCGCGCCATCGGCAGGCGATAACGGTTGAAGTTCCAGTCGCCCTCCCCCGGCCCGCCTTCGTACAACGGCATCTCTTCCATCAAGGCGTGACCGATGCCCATGGCGATCCCGCCTTCGAGCTGGCCACGAACCAGTTCTTCAACCAGCACCCGGCCGCATTCCAGCCACGAGTGATGGTTGAGCACTTCGACTTCTGCCGAACCTTTGTTGACCTTCAACTCGACCAGCGTTGCGACCGGGCTGTAGTAGGTCACCGCGGCGTTGTTCAATTGAACCACCGGGTAGGCGATGTTCTGCCGATCCAGCAGATGAAAACCGGCGCTGGTCATCTGCGCTTTCTTCGCCTTAGGGGCGCCGTCACCGTATTTCACCGCCAGACCGTCGAGCGGCAGACGCTCGCGCACGCCGTCGATGCTGTATTCGGCTTCTGCCCAGCTCCAGCGGTTGAAACCATGAACCGTGGCGCCAGTGACCAGACCGCGCTCGTGCGCACGCTTGGCCAGCTCTTCGAAAGTCAGTGGCTGCATGCCGTTGGCGGTCAGTTTGCCGTCAACCCAATGCGCATCTTCGCGACGCACCACGTAAGGATTGGCCTGGCCGCCGTACGGACCCTGACGCCAGATCTCCAGCGCTGCCGGCCACAGACCGTGGTTGAACAGCACGCGCGCCGCTTCACGGGTGGCGTGGCTGAAGTAGTAGGCAGAGTTGGTCGCGGACGACGCGGAAGCAAGCTTGCCGACCCAACGCGGGTTACGCAGGAAGTTGTCCTGCTCGGCCTGGCTCATGATGTAAGGGTTGCCGGCGGTCACCAGCTGCATCTCATCCCACTCGGTTTCGCCGGTCTTCACGTCATGAGCCGCGCTGCCGAGGAAATCAGCCACCACCAACGCTTGCGAGGTGGACATGCCGGTGCCGATCTCGATGCCGATGTGACGCAGGGAAATGCGCCCGTCAGCGGTGAACTCGATGCTGGCCATCGGCGCTTCGGAACCGGTGCCGAAGTCTTTCTGGCAAATGGCGAAACCCACGCCATACCAGTTGTCCGGGTCTGCTGCTTCACGCTGTTTCTTGATCGCGTCGCGGTTCTTCCAGACTTCGTGCAGCGAAGCCTTGTCGAGAATCTCGTGCAGGCGCAACGCACCGGCCGGGATCGCGCCCTGGGTGTTTTTCATCCCCGAACGCAGAGCGTTCTTGCGGCGCAGATCAATGGCGTCGACACCAAGGCGATCGGCGATTTCGTCGACCATCATTTCGGTGGAGGCCATGCTCTGCAGCGTGCCGTAGCCGCGCATCGAACCCGCCTCAACGGCGCGGGAATGGTAAGCGGTGACCTGCAGGTCGTTCTGCGGCATGTAGTAGATCGACTGCGCCGCAGTGGCGCCAACAGCGGCCACCGACGGGCTGTAGTTGATCCGGCCGCCACCATCGACGCTCATCTCGGCACGGAAAATCTTGAAGCTGTGATCGGTCTTGTCCACTGCCAACTGGTAGCGAATGTCGAACGGGTGGCGCTTGATACCGCTCTGGAACTGCTCGTAGCGGTCGTTGGCCAGGCGAATCGGCACACCAGCGCCATACAACGCCGCCAGGGCCGCGTAGTAAACGAAAATGTTGTGGTCCTTGGAACCGTAACCGACGGTGTAACCCGGGTGCATGTTCAGGTTCGCCAAGCCGAAACGCGACGGCCCGATCATCTTCGCGGTCTCGGTGGCGGTTTCCAGCGGACATTGGGTGGCGACGACGAAATGCAGGGTCTTGGACGCCGGGTCGTACCAGCCGTTGCCGTTGTCCGGCTCCATGGCGGCCGGTTCGATCGACGGGGTTTTGTAGCGCTCGTCGAACACCAGCCAGTTGTCCGGCGGGGTATCGATCTCTTTTTTCATGCGGTCGGCGTAGAACAGGCCGCGCTCGGTCAGGTTGCCGTGCAGGTTCGGTTGGGAATTCCACACCGGGCGACGGTTCTTCAGCATCGGAAACAGGATCGAATCCTTGAGGCTGGCGAACTCGTCTTCGTCCGCCGAGGTCGGGCCACCGACGCGCACGTAACGGAAGCTGCCATAGGGATCGCCTTCGTAGAACGGTACTTGCGCACCGTAACGAATCGCTTTGTCATTGAATTTGAGTTTGTTCTTGGCCTGGCGGAAACGCTCGAAGTCGTTCCAGATCAGGATCGCAACCGGGTGACCGATGAACATCGGCACCTTGCCTTCCGGCAACAGCGGATCCGGCGCGTGCTCTTCAGGGAACACGATGCCGTCCTTGTCCAGGTCGGCGGCGGTAACGATACGGTCAGGCTGCAGATCGGCGCCGAGCCACGACAGGTCGTACCCGTCATAGATGCGGTCTGCCTTGATGGTTTTCAGCAACATGGCGTGGCCTTGCTGCTGGGGCCAGCCCGGCATGTCCTTGGAACGGATGTCGCGGGCAAACACCTTGCTGCCGCAGACCTTGGACAAGGCATCGTTACGCTGGCGCGCCTTGCCGTTGTTGCCGAGCCACTGCTCGGACGGCACGGTCACGCTGTTTTCCATCAAGGCACCGAGCGCCTGACTGCTGAGCGGCGTGAGCGTAACGCTCACACCCGCCACCAGCCCGCCCTGAAGGAACGAGCGCCGGGATATTTCACGGTTGGACATGGATCATCCTCTGGGCGGTTATGGATCCGCCCTTCTGGTCATCTACTGGGAATCTCGAGTCTTGCAGAAGCCCTTTTTGGCTAAACAAAGGGCGTGACGACAGTGCAAAGCTGACCGAAAGGTTAACTTTAAAGGTTTCTGCGCTCGCAGCAAACAACCAGTTACAAAAACCTGACTAAATAATCAAAAATCAATGCGGCATCGCATCGCAGCGACCCATGGACGCAGGAGAAATGGCCAGGCGGCACCGAACGAGCCACGACTGCGTTCGTCGCCGACTACAAAGGAGGAATTTGGAAAAGGTCAAATTTCAGACACAAAAAACCCCGGTCTTTCGACCAGGGTCTTTGCTATCGAAGCCGAATCAACCAGAGGTTGCTTTCGGTGTTTCAAGGCGTTCAGTGGTCCTTGAAACAGATATGGCGCAGCGGACGGGACTCGAACCCGCGACCCCCGGCGTGACAGGCCGGTATTCTAACCGACTGAACTACCGCTGCGTATCGCTTTGAGCTGACGCTCAAGTAACTCGTTTGACTGGAAAGCTTCGGTGCTTTTCAATCGCGAACCAGACAATGTCTGACTCGTTAAATATGGCGCAGCGGACGGGACTCGAACCCGCGACCCCCGGCGTGACAGGCCGGTATTCTAACCGACTGAACTACCGCTGCGCGTCGGTGCAGGCACTTTCAGCCTACGTTCTTGCTTACGCAAGTATCTCGGGAGTGGTGGGTGATGACGGGATCGAACCGCCGACATTCTGCTTGTAAGGCAGACGCTCTCCCAGCTGAGCTAATCACCCGTTTGCATCTCCGAGGCCGCGAAATTTACGCAGGTAGCGAACCTAAGTCAATAGCAGGATTGAAGTTTTTCTAAAAAAGACGAAATTGCTTCATTCCGTATAAATCATCTTCTTGGTCATGCCGCCATCGACCACGAATTCCTGCCCCGTCACAAACCCCGCATTCTTCGACAGCAACCACGCCACCATCGCCGCAACATCCTCGACCGTCCCTACCCTGCCCGCCGGATGCTGGGCATGATCGGTGTCGGTCAGCGGCTCTGCACGCCGAGCGGATGGATCCCGCGCATCGATCCAGCCAGGACTGACCGCATTGACGCGAATCTCCGGCCCGAGACTGATCGCCAGCGCGTGAGTCAACGCCAGCAAACCACCCTTGCTCGCCGCATAGGCTTCCGTATCAGGTTCCGACTGCGCCGCACGGGTCGAGGCCAGATTGACGATCGCCCCATTGTGCGCACGCAGATACGGCGCGCAGTGCTTGGCCAGCAACATCGGCCCACCGAGATTCACCGCCAGCACCCGATTCCAGTAAGCCAGATCGAGGCTTTCCAGGGTGATGTTGTGCGGATCGGCCACGGCAGCGTTGCATACCAACGCATCCAGACGACCGAACTGCCCCAGCACCTCCGCAACGCCCAGCGCCACCTGGTTTTCATCCGCGACGTCCATGGCGATGAACCAGGCGTTCTCGCCCAGCACCTTCGCCACTTTCGAACCCCGCGTGCGGTCCAGATCCGTCAACACCACCTGCCAGCCTTCGCTGATCAGCCACGCTGCGATGCCCAGACCGATCCCGCGCGCGGCACCCGTGACCAATGCAACGCGGCCATGGGTGCCGATCTTTGGCGTAGACAACTCGATCACAACGCCGCCAAACCGCGCGACAGGTCGGCTTGCAGGTCAGCGACGTCTTCCAGACCGACCGCGATGCGGATCAGGCTGTCACGAATGCCTGCAGCCTCACGCTCCTGCGGCGCCAGACGACCGTGGGACGTAGTGCTCGGGTGGGTGATGGTGGTTTTGCTGTCACCCAGGTTGGCGGTGATCGAGATCAAACGGGTCGCATCGATAAAGCGCCAGGCGCCCTCTTTGCCGCCCTTCACCTCAAAGCTCACCACCGCGCCGAAGCCTTTCTGCTGCCGTTGAGCCAGTTCGTGCTGCGGATGGCTCTTGAGACCGGCGTAATGCACCTTCTCGATGCCGTCCTGCTGCTCCAGCCACTCGGCCAGTTGCTGGGCGTTGGCACAGTGCGCCTTCATCCGCAGATTCAGGGTTTCCAGACCCTTGAGGAAGATCCAGGCGTTGAACGGGCTCAAGGTTGGCCCGGCGGTACGCAGGAAACCGACGATTTCTTTCATCTGCTCGCTGCGACCGGCAACCACGCCGCCCATGCAACGGCCCTGGCCATCGATGAACTTGGTGGCCGAATGCACAACGATGTCCGCGCCCAGCTTCAGCGGCTGCTGCAAGGCAGGCGTGCAGAAGCAGTTGTCTACTACAAGCATCGCACCTTTGGCGTGCGCGATTTCCGACAGCGCGGTGATATCCACCAGCTCAGCCAACGGATTGGACGGCGACTCGACGAACAGCAATTTGGTGTTGGACTTGATCGCTGCGTCCCAGGCCGACAGATCGGCCAGCGGCACATAGTCGACTTCCACGCCAAAACGCTTGAAGTACTTCTCGAACAGGCTGATGGTCGAGCCGAACACGCTGCGCGACACCAGCACATGATCGCCGGCGCTGCACAGGCTCATCACCACCGCCATGATCGCGGCCATGCCGGTCGCCGTAGCCACAGCCTGCTCGGCGCTTTCCAGCGCCGCGATGCGCTCTTCGAACGCGCGCACGGTCGGGTTGGTGTAGCGCGAGTAAACATTGCCCGGCACTTCCCCGGCAAACCGCGCAGCCGCGTCAGCGGCGGTACGGAACACGTAGCTGGAAGTGAAGAACATCGGATCACCGTGCTCGCCTTCCGGCGTACGGTGCTGACCGGCACGTACGGCCAGGGTATCGAACGCTACGCCTTCGAGGTCGCTGTCCAGCCGACCGGCATCCCATTCCTGACTCATGCTGTCACTCCTTGCCCTGTTCTCGATAAATAAAAGTCTTTTGCCAGATACAAAACCGGCCCCTAAGGGCCGGTTGAAACTCAGTTGTTGTACAGATCGATGATCGCACTGACCGCCTGGGTCTTGACCTTCGAGGCATCGTTGCGTGCCTGTTCGATCTTGTTCAGGTAAGCCTCGTCGACGTCGCCGGTGACGTACTTGCCGTCAAACACTGCGCAATCGAAGTTTTCGATCTTGATCTTGCCGCCGCCGACCGCTTCGATCAAGTCAGGCAGGTCCTGATAGATCAGCCAGTCTGCGCCGATCAGATCAGCGACATCCTGAGTCGAACGATTGTGCGCGATCAACTCGTGCGCGCTCGGCATGTCGATGCCGTACACGTTCGGGAAGCGAACAGCCGGAGCCGCCGAGCAGAAGTAGACGTTTTTCGCGCCGGCTTCGCGGGCCATCTGGATGATCTGCTTGCAGGTGGTGCCGCGCACGATCGAGTCGTCCACCAGCATCACGTTCTTGCCGCGGAATTCCAGCTCGATGGCGTTGAGCTTCTGGCGTACCGATTTCTTGCGCGCGGCCTGGCCGGGCATGATGAAGGTACGGCCGATGTAACGGTTCTTGACGAAGCCTTCGCGGAATTTCACGCCCAGATGGTTGGCCAGTTCCAGCGCGGCAGTACGGCTGGTGTCCGGGATCGGGATGACCACGTCGATGTCGTGCTCTGGACGCTCGCGCAGGATCTTCTCGGCCAGCTTCTCACCCATGCGCAGACGGGCCTTGTAGACCGACACGCCGTCGATGATCGAGTCCGGACGCGCCAGGTAGACGTGTTCGAAGATGCACGGGGTCAGGGACGGGTTGGTCGCACACTGACGGGTGTGCAGCTTGCCGTCTTCGGTGATGTAGACCGCTTCGCCCGGCGCCAGATCGCGGATCAGGGTGAAGCCGAGCACGTCGAGCGAAACGCTTTCGGAGGCGATCATGTACTCGACGCCTTCGTCGGTGTGACGCTGGCCGAACACGATCGGGCGGATGCCGTGCGGATCACGGAAACCGACGATGCCGTAACCGGTCACCATCGCCACGACGGCGTAACCACCGACGCAACGATTGTGCACGTCGGTCACGGCGGCAAACACGTCTTCTTCGGTCGGTTGCAGCTTGCCGCGCTGGGCCAGCTCATGGGCGAACACGTTGAGCAACACTTCTGAGTCGGAGCTGGTGTTGACGTGACGCAGATCGGATTCGTAGATCTCTTTGGCCAACTGTTCAACGTTGGTCAGGTTACCGTTGTGCGCCAGGGTGATGCCGTAAGGCGAGTTGACGTAAAACGGCTGGGCTTCGGCCGAGGTCGAGCTGCCAGCGGTCGGGTAACGGACGTGACCGATACCCATGTGGCCGACCAGGCGCTGCATGTGACGCTGTTGAAACACGTCACGTACCAGGCCATTGTCCTTGCGCAAGAACAACCGGCCATCATGGCTGGTCACGATACCGGCAGCGTCCTGGCCGCGGTGCTGGAGCACGGTTAGCGCGTCATACAGCGCCTGATTGACGTTCGACTTACCGACGATACCGACGATGCCACACATGCGACGCAACCCCTACTTAATGGATCTGAACTGAACAACACTCACTGAGGCGTTTTGGCCGACGGCAAGAGTTGCTCCTTGAACGGAATATCAGCGGGTACGCTGATTCCGCTGGCAAGCCACTGACTGCTCCACCCGAGAATCAGGTTTTTGGACCAGTCTGCGACCAATAGAAACCTTGGCACGAGCTGTGATTCTTTCCACCACTCGTCCTGCTGTACCGGCCCCAGGCTCAACAGCCCGACCGCCACGACCACCAGCAACACGCCACGCGCAGCGCCGAAGGCCATGCCGAGGAATCGATCGGTCCCGGACAACCCGGTGACGCGAACCAACTCGCCGATAAGATAATTGATCATTGCGCCCACGATCAGTGTGGCGACAAACATGATGGCACAGCCCGTGATCACACGAGCCGACGGTGTTTGAATGTATCCGGCGAGGTACTCGGACAGTGAGCCACCGAACATCCAGGCAACGGCTCCTGCGATGATCCAGGTCACCAGCGACAATGCTTCTTTGACGAAGCCGCGGCTCAAACTGATCAAAGCGGAGATGGCGATGATTGCAACGATCGCCCAGTCAACCCAGGTAAATGGCACAGTGCAGCCTACAGACGGATAAGGCGGCGCATTTTAGCAGAGCGCAGGGCTGTCGGTAAGCTGCGAATGTCAGTGCATTTCAATCGGGGCGATAGATTTCAGCCACGCTCGGGCTGGAAGCGCACCACAAACCCCTTGAGGTTCTGCTGGCGGCTCAAAAGATCACGCAGACGATCGGCTTCGGCGCGCTCGATCAGCGGGCCGACGAACACCCGATTTTTGCCATCGGCGGAACGGATGTAAGCGTTGTAGCCCTGACTGCGCAGGGTTTTCTGCAGGCTTTCGGCGCTGGCGCGACTCGACAGACTGGCCAGTTGCACCGACCAGCTCACCGACAGGCCATTGGCATCTACGCGGCTTTGAGTGGTATCCGGTTTGGCAGACAGCGCAGCGATCGGCTGGGCCGGGGCTGTGGTTGGCTTGGCCACGGGAGCTGGAGCAGGCGCCGGTGCAACCGGTTTGGCTACCGGCGCCGGAGCCGGGGCCGGCGCGGCGGAAGCAATCGGCGCTGCTTGCTCGGCGACTTCGTCATCGCTCGGCACTGGCTCTTGCGGCAGAACCTGCGGCTCGGGCACGGCCACGGTTTCCATCTGGATCTGCGCCACGGCAGGCGCCTGCGGTGCAGCCGGCGCATCGACGGTCACCTGACGCTGCTCATCCTGACGGGAAAACAGCATCGGCAGGAAAATCACCGCCAGCGCCACCAGCACCAGGGCACCGACCATACGCTGCTTGTACGCTTTATCCAGCAAAGCCATTTGCTGCTTCCTCCGTGGAGCGCCGAGACAGCCATTCGAGGGCCTCGGCGACACAATAAAATGATCCGAACAGCAAGATCTCGTCGTCACTGGTGGCCACTGCACACTGTCCTTCCAGCGCAGCCGCCACACTGTCATAAGACGTGACCGATGCGCCAAGGTTCTGCAGTGCAGCATTCAATTCAGCCACCGGACGCGCACGTGGCGAATCCAGCGGCGCCACCGCCCAATGCTGGACGCTGGCATTCAGTTCATCGATGACACCGTCCAGATCCTTGTCCGCCAACAGGCCGAACACCGCCAGACGCTTGCCGACTGGCGGACGCGCAGCCAGACGTCGCGCCAGATACTCCGCCGCATGCGGGTTATGGCCAACATCCAGCAGCAGGTTCAAGCGCTTGCCGTTCCATTCGAACGAGCGACGATCAAGGCGGCCGACCACGCGCGTCGCCTGCAACGCCGCAACAATCTGCCCGGCATCCCATGGCAAACCGAGCAGCAGATAAGCCTGCAACGCCAGCGCAGCGTTCTCCATCGGCAGATCGAGCAGCGGTAAATCGCGCAGCTCGACGACCTGACCGTCAGCATCGGTGCCGCGCCACTGCCAGAATTGATCCGTGATACCCAGATCGAAATCACGCCCGCGCAGGAAAAACGGGCAAGCAAGCTCGCGCACCTTGTCCAGCAGGGGTTGTGGAGGATTCAGATCGCCGCACAGCGCAGGTTTGCCCTGACGGAAAATCCCGGCCTTCTCGAAGGCCACAGATTCGCGGGTATTGCCCAGGTAGTCGGCATGATCGACACCGATGCTGGTGACCAGCGCGATATCGGCGTCGACCACGTTGACCGTGTCCAGACGCCCGCCCAGGCCGACTTCCAGCACCACCGCGTCGAGCCCGGCCTGTTGAAACAGCCAGAACGCTGCCAGGGTGCCCATTTCGAAGTAAGTCAGGGAAGTGTCGCCGCGCCCCGCCTCGACCGCCGCGAAGGCTTCGCATAGCTGCGCATCAGTGGCTTCGACACCATTGAGCTGCACCCGCTCGTTGTAACGCAGCAGGTGCGGAGAATTGTACACACCGACGTTCAGGCCCTGCGCCCGCAGCAGCGAAGCCACGAAAGCGCAGGTCGAACCTTTGCCGTTGGTGCCAGTGACCGTAATCACCCGAGGCGCCGGCTGGCCCAGTCCCATGCGGGACGCTACCTGTTGCGAACGCTCCAGCCCCATGTCGATGGCCGATGGATGCAACTGTTCAAGGTAGGCGAGCCACTCGCCAAGGGTGCGCTCGGTCATACGTTGGCAGGCACCGGCGGAACGACGATCGGCTCAACAGGAGCAGCGACAAATGTCGGCGTAGGCTGACCAGTCAGTTGCGCCAGCAGATTGCCCAGACGCGGACGCAGTTCGCGACGGTCGATGATCAGGTCGATGGCGCCGTGCTCCAGCAGGAACTCGCTGCGCTGGAAGCCTTCCGGCAGTTTTTCGCGCACGGTCTGCTCGATCACGCGTGGACCGGCGAAGCCGATCAGGGCTTTAGGCTCGCCGACGATCACGTCACCCAGCATCGCCAGACTGGCGGAAACACCACCGTAGACCGGGTCGGTCAGCACGGAGATGAACGGAATGCCTTCTTCACGCAGACGCGCCAATACGGCCGAGGTCTTGGCCATCTGCATCAGCGAGATCAGGGCTTCCTGCATGCGCGCGCCACCGGAGGCGGAGAAGCAGACCATCGGGCATCGGTTTTCCAGCGCGTAGTTGGCGGCGCGCACGAAGCGCTCACCGACGATGGCACCCATGGAACCGCCCATGAAGCTGAATTCGAACGCCGAAACCACGACAGGCATGCCCAACAGGGTGCCGCTCATGGAAACCAGTGCGTCTTTCTCGCCGGTCTGCTTCTGGGCAGCGACCAGACGGTCCTTGTACTTCTTGCCGTCGCGGAACTTCAAACGGTCAACCGGCTCCAGGTCAGCGCCCAGTTCGGCACGGCCTTCGGCGTCCAGGAAAATGTCGATGCGCGCACGTGCGCCGATGCGCATGTGGTGGTTGCATTTAGGGCAAACGTCCAGGGTCTTTTCCAGCTCCGGACGATACAGCACAGCCTCGCAGGACGGGCATTTGTGCCACAGACCTTCAGGGACCGAGCTCTTCTTGACCTCGGAACGCATGATCGAAGGGATCAGCTTGTCTACCAACCAGTTGCTCATGCTTTCTTTCTCCAGTACCGGCGGCCCGAACGCTCTGGTTCGCGGCCCCGCGTATGCCCTTCAGCTAAATTCATGTGTGGCGATGATCGTCCGGACTGCCGGGTCAGCGGAACTGACCTGCGTACACCCCGAAAAGACCCTCAGCCTCTTTTCTACAGAGCTGTGGACGGCGGCAGTCTGCCAGCCGTCACATCAGCGTACGGCGTTGATGAATGCACGAATCTTTGCGTGATCCTTGATGCCCTTGCTCGCCTCTACCCCGCCGCTGACATCCACGGCATACGGCCGCACCCGGGCAATCGCATCGGCGACGTTTTCCGGTGTCAGACCACCGGCCAGAATCAACGGTTTGCTCAAGCCTTGCGGAATCAATGACCAGTCAAACGCCTCGCCGGTTCCGCCGGGCACGCCTTCGACATAAGTGTCGAGCAGCACGCCGCTGGCGCTCGGGTAGGCATTGCAGGCGGCGGCAATGTCATCGCCCGCCTTGACCCGCAAGGCCTTGATGTACGGCCGGTGCCAGCCTTCACACTCGGCGGCGGTCTCGTCGCCGTGAAACTGCAACAGATCCAGCGGCACGGCATCGAGGATTTCCCCGAGCTCGCAGCGGCTGGCATTGACGAACAGCCCGACCGTGGTCACGAACGGCGGCAATGCGGCGATGATCGCCCGCGCCTGCTGCACGGTAACCGCCCGGGGACTTTTAGCGTAGAACACAAAACCGATGGCATCGGCCCCGGCCTCGACGGCTGCCAACGCATCTTCCATGCGGGTAATCCCGCAAATCTTGCTGCGAACGGCTGACATGTCGATAAAAACCCCAAGGCAAATCCGAGAAAGTCCCGGATGGTAACAAATGCGTTCGAGGGCGTCAGCCGTCAAGTTCCGAGAAACCCGTAAGGAAATGTGGCCCGATGAAACGCTCGGGCAGCGGGAACTCGTCGTGGTACTCGACCTGTACCAGATACAGGCCGAACGGATGCGCCGTGACCCCGCCGGAACGCCGCTCGCGACTCTCCAGCACTTCTTTCATCCACTCCACCGGCCGCTCGCCGGCACCGATGGTCATCAGCACGCCGGCGATGTTGCGCACCATGTGATGCAGGAACGCGTTGGCGCGGATATCCAGAACGATCATTTTGCCGTGACGGGTCACGCGCAGGTGATGCATCTTCTTGATCGGCGACTTGGCCTGGCACTGGCCGGCACGGAACGCACTGAAATCATGGGTACCGATCAGGTACTGTGCGGCCGCAGCCATGCGCTCGACGTCCAGCGGACGGTGATTCCAGGTGATTTCTTCATTGAGATGCGCCGGGCGGATCTGATCGTTGTAGATCACGTAGCGATAGCGCCGGGCAATCGCCTTGAATCGCGCATGGAAATGCGCCGGCATGACCTTCGCCCAACTGACGCTGATGTCGTGGGGCAGATTGATGTTGGCGCCCATGACCCAGGCTTTCAGCGAACGGTCGACCTGGGTATCGAAATGCACCACCTGCCCGCAGGCATGCACACCGGCGTCGGTGCGCCCGGCACATTGCAGCGAGATCGGCGAGTCGGCGACCTTCGACAGGGCTTTTTCCAGGGTTTCCTGCACGGTGAGCACACCGGTGGACTGGCGCTGCCAGCCGCTGTAGCGCGAGCCCTTGTATTCAACGCCCAGCGCGACGCGGAAAAAGCCTTCGGGTGCCATTTCGGCGGCCGGGTTATCTATGTTTGCCAAGTCGGTACAGCCTGCTGATCTACAAAGGCGGGCATTATAAGGCGGCGGGACGGGGAAACCAGACCCAAACAAAAACGGCAGCCTCATGGGCTGCCGTTTTGTTTACCGCTCAATGCCGACTCAGGCCAGATGCGAAAGCATTTCGCTCGCTTCGCTCTTCTGCTTGTCGCTCCCCTCGCTGATGACTTCATTGAGGATGTCGCGCGCACCGTCGTTGTCGCCCATATCGATGTAGGCCTGAGCCAGATCGAGCTTGGTAGCGGCTTCGTCAGTGCCGGACAGGAAGTCGAAGTCATCCTCTCCCAGATCATCGCCCAACGCAGCATCAGCTTCGGTGAAGCTTGGCTCGTTGATGCTGCTCGACAGACGATCCAGCTCGGCGTTGACGTCGTCCAGTTCGGCGGCGAACGCATCCGGCTCGGCAGGCGCCGCGTCCATTTCGTCAGCCAGGGACAGGTCGAAATCGGCTGGCAGCTCCAGGTCATCCTGCGGCACGTCGGCGACAGTTGGGGTTTCGACCAGCGGCAGATCCTTCACGCCTTCGTCCAGATCCAGCAGGAAATCATCGTCTGCCAACTCGACCGGCGCAAGCGCAGGATCGGCACCGAGGTCCAGATCCAGGTCGAAGTCCGACAGGTCGTCGAGGTTTTCCTTGATCTCGGTCTGCTGTTGCAGCACCGACTCGAAGCTCAGGTCGTCATCAGCCGGGAATTCGTCCAGCTCGACCAGCGCTTCTGGCTCGACAGCCGCCACAGGTGCAACAGGCTCCACCGGTGTGATGTTGTCGAGGTCATCCAGACTCAGGTCGAAAGCGCTGTCCAGATCATCATCCAGTGGCGCAGCAGCAGGCACTTCTGGCTCGTCAAGCAGCAGCTCCTTGACGTAATCCTCGTCCAGCTCGGCTGCAATGGCCGCTGCCGCCAGACCGCTGGCCGCAACGACCGCCATGGCCGGGAAGCGGCTTTTCAGTTCTTCGACCTTGGCGAAGTTGTCGCCGTTGGCAACCAGTTGGCGCTCCTGACCGACGAACGCATCGCGATCACCCTGGCGACCATAGACTTCCATCAGCTTCAGACGCAGATCGCTGCGCTGCGGCTCCAGGCTGACGCCCTCTTCCAGCAACGCAGCGGCTTGATTCAGACGACCGCCGTCGATGTGCGACTGCGCCTTGTCCAGCACGTCGTCGGAGCGCTCGGCGGCCGGCGCCACCAACGGCGCAGCGATCGGTTCGGCCATCACCACTGGCGCAACTACAGCAGCAGCGGCGGCAGGCGCTGGAGCTGGAGCTGGAGCTGGAGTCAGCTTGACGCTTGCTGCCGGTACTTCCAGCCCTTCGAAGCTGCTTTCCGGCAGATCAAGCTCAGGAGAGAACGATTGCTCTTCCAGTGCCCGGGCCATGCGCAGATGCTTTTCCGCTTCCTGTTGCGCCTTGCGGCGACGCGCCAGCAGCAACAGCAGGAGCAGCAGAACCACTGCACCGCCACCGACCAGACCCAGCAGGATCGGATTGGTCAGCAGTTCGTTGAAGGTTTTCTCGTCATCGGCGGCCGGCTTGGTTTCAACTACAGGCTCGACAACCGGCTCGACCGGGGCCGGAGCAGCAGCCTCAGGCGCAGGTGCGGCCGGGGCCGCCTCTGCCGGAGTAGCCGGCGGCGTGGCAGCCAGTTCCGCGGTGATCGCCGGCACCACTGGCGCAGTGGCGGAGGTCGCGGGAGCAGCGCCCGAACCTTCGGCCTGCATTTTCGCCAGTTGATTGTTTTTCAGCTCGATCAGGCGTTGCAGCTTGTCCAGCTGGCTTTGCAGATCGGACATGCGGCTTTTCAGTTCTTCGTTGTCACGACGGGTGGTATCGAGACTTTCCTGAGTGACCGCCAATTTGTTGCTCAGGGCCTTGGCATCGCCGGCCGGACCCTTGCCACGCGCCTTGGCGCTTTCGGCGGACACCAGGCTCAGGTTGTCCTTGGCGTTTTGCGCAGCACCGGTATTGGTGCGGCCACGATTGGTCGCATCGAGCTGCTGCTGACCGGTGCCCGGCTTGGCCACATAACGACGACCCTGACGCCAGGCTTCGTTCTGCGCGGCTACTTCGGCAATCGCTTTGGACTGCGGCAGCGCGGTGCTTTGCACCTGATCCGGCAGACGCAGCACCTGACCGGTTTTCAGGCGGTTGATGTTGCCGCCGATGAACGCGTCCGGATTCAAGGCCTGGATCGCCAGCATAGTCTGCTGCACCGAACCGCCGGTGCGCGCCTTGGCGGCGATTTCCCACAGGGTGTCGCGCGGCGTGGTGGTGTGGGTCGAATGCGTGGCACCGGTGGTCGGTGCGGTGATGGTTTGCGCCGGCGCAGGCTGGGCGGCGGCATCGGCGGTCTGCGGCGAGAACTTCGACGGATCCAGCAGCACGCTGTAGTCACGCAGCAGACGGCCGTTCGGCCACATCACCTGCACGAGGAATTTCACCATCGGTTCCGACAGCGGCTTGCTCGACGTTACGCGAAGCACGCTTTTGCCGCTGGCGTTGAGCACCGGAGTGAAGGTCAGATCATTGAGGAAGGCCTGGCGATCGACGCCGGCCTTGGCGAAATCTTCCGGCGAAGCCAGGCTCGGCACCACTTCGGCAGCGGTCAGATCCTTGACATCGAGCAGCTCGATTTCCGCCACCAGCGGCTGGTTCAGGGTCGACTTCAGGGTCAGCTCCCCGAGCCCGAGGGCATGCGCCATACCGGAGGACAGCGCCGAGGCGGCCGCTATTGCTAACACCAGTTTGCGAACTTGAACCATAGCCTCTTCCTTTGTTTGAACGTTCCTCGGCCAGCGAGAAGATGTTGATTGTCGCTGCCGTAAGGCATTGCGCGCGACGACGACAGCATGCCGCGCGCGATCATTTCTTTGATGCCCCGGAAAGTCCCGGAGGATGACACGTCATCAAGCGATTCGGGCAAGCATAGCGCTCGCCTAGAATCAGTCGACAAATTGTTGCCAAGTATCTTTTACAGCAGGTCTTTTATCAACAACTCGGCCACTTGCACCGCGTTGAGTGCCGCACCTTTGCGTACGTTATCTGACGTCAGCCACAGATTAAGTTCCGACGGTTCGTCGACACCGGCACGCACCCGCCCGACATAGACCACGTCCTGCCCCACCGCGTCACCGACGGCGGTCGGATAATCGCCGGCTTCGACCAGCTCGATGCCCTCGGCGTCTTCAAGCGCAGCGTTGACCTTTTCCAGGTCGACCGCGTTCGCTGACTGCAAGGTCACGCTAAAGCTATCGCCAAAAAACACCGGGGCTTGAATGCAAGTTGCGGAAATCTTTAATGAAGGCTTGGCCAGCACCTGACGCAACTCGCGCACCAGACGCTTTTCCAGCAGTGTATGACCTTGCGCATCCGGGGTCCCGACCTGGGCCAGCACGTTGAATGCCACCTGCCGATCGAAGAACTTCGGCTCGAGCGGGCGCAGATTCAACAGTTCAGCGGTCTGGCGCGCCAACTCGGAGACTGCTTCGCGCCCCTGAGCAGAAATGGCCAGACTGGCGGTGACATGCACGTATTGCAGCTCGATCAGCTCGCGCAATGGCGCCAGCACCACGGCCAGCGCAGTGGCCGACGGGCTCGGGCTGCTGACCTGAAACGGCGCTTTCAGACCGGCCAACACCTCGACATTGGCTTCCGGTACCACTTGTGGAGCCTGGTCGGCGGGCAAGGCACCGGACAAATCGATCAGCGAACAACCGGCTGCATGGGCGCGAGCCGCGTAACTCAACGTGACAGCAGGCCCCGCCGTAAAGAAAACAAGTTTGACCTTGGCGAAATCGAACTCGTCGACCTCCCGCACCCGCACGTTCTTACCGCGATACGAGACCGAACTTCCGGCAGATTCACTGCTGGCCAGCAGATGCAGACTGCCCACCGGGAAGTCACGCTCTTCGAGAATCTGCACAAGGGTTTCGCCGACAGTACCGGTGGCGCCGATCACGGCAATATCAAGGGTCTGGGTCATGGTGCTACCTCTGGCGAAACGGGGGGAGCGGCACTTTACCGGGTGGCCGCCACACAGGCAAAAAAAACCCGCGCCTCTTGCAAGGCACGGGTTCTTTCATTGCATCAAGCGATCAACGCTCAAGCAGGATCCGCAGCATGCGACGCAGCGGTTCGGCCGCGCCCCACAGCAGTTGGTCGCCGACGGTGAAGGCACCGACGAACTGCGAACCCATGTTCAGCTTGCGCAGACGGCCGACCGGTACGTTCAGGGTGCCGGTGACTTTCGTCGGGCTCAGCTCCTGCATGCTGATTTCGCGCTGGTTCGGCACCAGTTTGACCCAAGGGTTGTGCTGGCTGATCAGCCCTTCGATGTCGGCGATCGGCACGTCCTTGTTCAGCTTGATGGTCAGCGCCTGGCTGTGGCAACGCATGGCGCCGATGCGCACGCAGATACCATCGACCGGGATCGGGCTCTTGAAGCGACCAAGGATCTTGTTGGTCTCGGCCTGGGCCTTCCACTCTTCGCGGCTCTGGCCGTTCGGCAGTTCCTTGTCGATCCACGGGATCAGGCTGCCAGCCAGCGGTACGCCGAAGTTTTCGGTCGGGTACGCGTCGCTGCGCATGGCTTCGGCCACACGACGGTCGATGTCGAGGATCGCGCTGGCAGGATCAGCCAGTTGATCGGCGACAGCGGCGTGGGTCGCGCCCATCTGCTTGATCAGTTCACGCATGTTCTGCGCGCCGGCACCGGAGGCCGCCTGATAGGTCATGGCGCTCATCCACTCGACCAGACCGGCCTCGAACAGACCGCCCAGGCCCATCAGCATCAGGCTGACGGTGCAGTTGCCGCCGATGTAGTTCTTGGTGCCCGCGTCGAGCTGCTGGTCGATGACCTTGCGGTTGACCGGGTCGAGGATGATGACGGCGTCGTCGTTCATCCGCAGGCTCGAGGCCGCGTCGATCCAGTAACCCTGCCAGCCGGCTTCGCGCAGTTTCGGGAACACTTCGCTGGTGTAGTCGCCGCCCTGGCAGGTCAGGATCACGTCGAGGGTCTTCAGCTCTTCAATGCTGTAAGCGTCCTTGAGCGGAGCAATGTCCTTGCCCACGGACGGGCCTTGGCCACCGACATTGGAAGTGGTGAAAAACACCGGCTCGATAAGATCGAAATCCTGCTCTTCCAGCATCCGCTGCATGAGCACGGAACCGACCATGCCGCGCCAACCGATCAGACCTACACGTTTCATCGCAACTACACCTTCTTGAAAAGTGGGCCGCTGCTTTGTATTGAATTTCGCAGCGGGCCCGAGAGATTACAGATTCCGCAGCGCGGCGACTACTGCGTCACCCATTTCCTGCGTACCGACTTTAGTGCAACCGGTCGAAAAGATGTCGCCGGTGCGCAGACCTTGATCCAGCACCACGCTGACTGCTTTCTCGATGGCATCGGCCGCTTCGTGCAGATTGAAGCTGTAACGCAGCATCATCGACACCGACAGAATGGTTGCCAGCGGGTTGGCGATGCCTTTGCCCGCAATGTCCGGCGCCGAACCGTGGCAAGGCTCGTACATGCCCTTGTTGTTGGCGTCCAGCGAGGCCGACGGCAGCATGCCGATAGAACCGGTGAGCATCGACGCTTCGTCGGACAGGATGTCGCCGAACATGTTGTCGGTGACGATCACGTCGAACTGCTTCGGTGCGCGCACCAGTTGCATGGCGGCGTTGTCGACGTACATGTGGCTCAGTTCGACCTCAGGGTAATCCTTGGCCACCTGCTCGACCACTTCACGCCACAGTTGGCTGGACGCCAGCACGTTGGCCTTGTCCACCGAGCACAGCTTTTTGCCACGGACCATGGCCATGTCGAAACCGACGCGGGCGATTCGACGAATTTCGCTTTCGCTGTACGGCAGCGTGTCGTAGGACTGGCGCTCGCCGTTTTCCAGAGTACGGGTGCCGCGCGGCGCGCCGAAGTAGATGCCGCCGGTCAGCTCACGGACGATCAGGATGTCCAGGCCGGCAACGATCTCCGGCTTCAGGCTCGAAGCATCGGCCAGTTGCGGGTACAGGATCGCCGGACGCAGGTTGCCGAACAGACCCAGTTGCGCACGGATCTTCAGCAGACCGCGCTCAGGGCGGATGTCACGCTCGATGGTGTCCCATTTCGGGCCGCCCACGGCGCCCAGCAGCACGGCATCGGCAGCGCGGGCACGGTCGAGGGTTTCGTCGGCCAGCGGCACGCCGTGCTTGTCGATGGCGGCGCCACCGATCACGTCATGGCTCAGCTCGAAGCCCAGGCTGTATTTGTCGTTGGCCAGTTCCAGCACCTTGACCGCCTCGGCCATGATTTCCGGACCAATACCGTCGCCTGGGAGAATCAGAATCTGCTTGCTCATGCTTTCCTCGTGTCTTCAGTCGGTGCGCCATCGACTGGCGCGCCCGGAAAAATACTTATCGTTCCAAGATTACTTTTCAGCCCAGAGCACCAATACATCTGTACTGAACGAACCATCGGCCTCAATCTCAAAATATTCGCGCACTTCGTTGCCCATCGATTGCTGCAACTGGCGGATCGCGGCGCGCATCACTTCGGGTGTGCGCATGCGCTCGACCCAGCTGTTGTACTCCAGACGCAGGCGCTGGCGCGTGGTGCTGCGAGTGTGCAGACCAGCCTCGCTGACCTGGCGCAGCCACTCACCGGCAGAATAATCGCGCACATGGCTGGTGTCGCGCAGCACTTCGACGCTCTGCAAATAGGTGTCGAACAGCGGGCTGCCCGGCGACAGCACATCGATGAATGCCGCCACGCCGCCCGGTTTCAGCACCCGACGCACTTCACGCAGGGCCACGCCGAGATCGCTCCAATGGTGCGCCGAATAACGGCTGAACACGAAGTCGAACTCGCCATCGGCGAACGGCAGACGCTCGGCGGCGCCGTTGACCGTGGACACGTTGCTCAAACCGCGATCAACGGCAGCGGCGGCGACCACGTCGAGCATCTGCTGCGACAGGTCGTACGCCACCACTTCTTTCACCAACGGGGCGACGTGAAAACTCACGTGCCCGGCGCCGCACCCCAGGTCCAGCACCCGAGCCTCGCCCTGCCCTGCCAGTTCAGCCTGCAGCAGCGCAAATTCAGTGCCTTGAGCGTGAACGGCGCTGCTCAGGTAGGCAGCGGCCTGTTCACCGAATTGCTTTTGTACAACCTGACTGTGGGCGGTGCTGGTCATGGTCACATCCTGATAGCTGTGTTGTTTGGGCTGCCGCCTTCGCGAGCAGGATCGCTCCCACATTTGAAATGCATTCCCCTGTGGGAGCGAGCTTGCTCGCGAAAGGGCCAGCCCTGACTACATCAATCTCACGCGTCGCGGAACAACCACGGCTGGCTCGCACGATGTTTGGCTTCAAACGCCGCAATCGCATCGCCGTCCTGCAAGGTCAGGCCGATGTCGTCCAGGCCGTTGAGCAGGCAGTGTTTGCGGAACGCATCGATCTCGAAGCGATAGACCTTGCCGTTCGGGCTGGTCACGGTCTGCTCGTGCAGATCGATCTGCAACTGATAGCCCGGCGCGGCCTCGACCTGCTTGAACAACTCGTCGACTTCCGCATCGCTCAAGATGATCGGCAGCAAGCCGTTCTTGAAGCTGTTGTTGAAGAAGATGTCGGCGTAGCTCGGCGCGATGATGCTGCGGAAACCGTATTCTTCCAGCGCCCACGGCGCGTGCTCACGGCTGGAGCCGCAGCCGAAGTTCTCGCGGGCCAGCAACACGCTGGCGCCCTGATAACGCTCGGCGTTGAGCACGAATTCCTTGTTCAGCGGACGCTTGGAGTTGTCCTGATACGGCTGACCCACATCGAGGTAACGCCACTCGTCGAACAGGTTCGGGCCGAAACCGGTACGCTTGATCGACTTCAGAAACTGCTTCGGGATGATCTGGTCGGTGTCGACGTTGGCACGATCCAGAGGCGCGACAAGACCAGTGTGCTGGGTAAAAGCTTTCATGCTGCGCTCCTTTCAGATCAATTCACGAACGTCGATGAAACGACCGTTCACCGCCGCCGCAGCGGCCATGGCTGGGCTGACGAGGTGGGTACGGCCACCGGCGCCCTGACGGCCTTCGAAGTTACGGTTGGACGTCGAGGCGCAATGCTCGCCGGACTCCAAACGGTCCGGGTTCATCGCCAGGCACATCGAGCAACCCGGCTCGCGCCATTCGAAACCGGCCTCGAGGAAGATCTTGTCCAGACCTTCGGCCTCGGCCTGCGCTTTCACCAGACCCGAGCCCGGCACCACGATGGCCTGCTTGATGGTCGACGCAACCTTGCGGCCCTTGGCGATCACCGCCGCAGCGCGCAAATCTTCGATCCGCGAGTTGGTGCAGGAACCGATGAACACGCGGTCGAGCTGAATGTCGGTGATCGCCTGATTGGCGGTCAAACCCATGTATTTCAAGGCACGGACGATCGAGTCGCGTTTGACCAGATCCATCTCTTTGGCCGGATCCGGCACGTTCTGATCAACGGCCAAGACCATTTCCGGCGAGGTGCCCCAGCTGACCTGCGGCTTGATCTGCGCGGCGTCGAGCTCGACCACGGTGTCGAAATGCGCGTCGGCGTCGGACACCAAGTCTTTCCAGGACTCGACCGCCAGATCCCACTCGGCGCCTTTCGGAGCGAATGGACGACCGTTGACGTAATCCACAGTTTTCTGGTCCGCCGCCACCAGACCCACGCGGGCACCGGCTTCGATGGACATGTTGCAGATGGTCATGCGGCCTTCGATCGACAGATCGCGGATCGCGCTGCCGGCGAACTCGATGGCGTGGCCATTACCGCCGGCGGTGCCGATCTTGCCGATTACCGCGAGGACGATGTCCTTGGCCGTCACGCCGAACGGCAATTGGCCTTCGACGCGCACCAGCATGTTCTTCATCTTCTTGGCGACCAGGCACTGAGTGGCGAGCACGTGCTCCACCTCGGAAGTGCCGATACCGTGCGCCAATGCGCCGAACGCGCCGTGGGTCGAGGTGTGCGAGTCGCCGCAGACCACGGTCATGCCCGGCAAGGTCGCGCCCTGCTCCGGGCTGATCACGTGAACGATGCCCTGGCGGACGTCGTTCATTTTGAATTCGACGATGCCGTATTCATCGCAGTTGTCGTCGAGGGTCTGAACCTGCAAACGCGAGACCTGGTCGGCAATGGCTTCGATACCGCCCTTGCGCTCCGGGGTGGTCGGTACGTTGTGGTCCGGGGTGGCGATGTTGGCATCGATGCGCCATGGCTTGCGCCCGGCCAGACGCAGGCCTTCGAAGGCTTGCGGCGAGGTCACTTCGTGGATGATGTGACGATCGATATAGATCAGCGCCGAACCATCGTCGCGCTGCTTGACCAAATGCGAATCCCAGAGCTTGTCGTAGAGCGTTTTGCCGGCCATCAGACGTTTCCTCATCAGCTTGTTTCTATGCCCTGGGCTTATCAATAACCCTTTGGCTTGTGAGGCCGATCCTATGGGGTTAGATTAAATAACTCAAATTCATATTTTTTATGCTTTGGATAACCAACTGGAATACGAACATGGACCTGGCCAACCTCAATGCTTTTATCGCGATTGCCGAGACCGGAAGCTTCTCCGGCGCCGGTGAACGGCTGCATTTGACACAACCGGCGATCAGCAAACGTATCGCCGGGCTGGAGCAGCAATTGAATGTGCGGCTGTTCGACCGGCTCGGTCGTGAAGTAGGCCTGACCGAGGCCGGCCGGGCCCTGTTGCCACGGGCTTATCAGATTCTCAATGTGCTGGACGACACGCGCCGCGCCCTGACCAACCTGACCGGCGAAGTCACCGGTCGTCTGACCCTGGCCACCAGCCACCACATCGGCCTGCACCGCTTGCCGCCATTATTGAGGGAATACACACGCCGCTACCCACAGGTTGCGCTGGATATTCAGTTCCTCGATTCGGAAGTGGCCTACGAGGAAATTCTCCATGGCCGGGCGGAGCTGGCGGTCATCACGCTCGCGCCGGAGCCGCATACGCTGGTCAAAGCCACGCCGGTATGGGACGACCCGCTGGATTTCGTGGTCGCTCCGGAACATTCATTGATCAGTAACGGCGCTGTCACGCTGGCGGACATTGCCGGCCATCCGGCGGTTTTCCCCGGCGGCAACACCTTTACCCATCATATTGTCCAACGCCTGTTCGAGGCCCAAGGCCTGACACCGAACATCGCCATGAGCACCAACTATCTGGAAACCATCAAAATGATGGTCTCGATTGGCCTGGCGTGGAGCGTTTTGCCGCGCACGATGCTCGATGACCAGGTGGCACGCATACCTTTACCGGGCATACAGCTCAGTCGCCAGCTAGGCTATATCCTGCACACTGAAAGGACGCTGTCGAACGCTGCACGGGCATTTATGGCCCTGCTGGACGCTCAAATCGATCTGCCAGGGACTCTCGGCTAACTTGTGCTACTCCTATAGAGCTGCCGTTCCTGTGCCAAACGCCCACATCAGCTCAAGGCTCTTCGACAATGCCGAAATCTGTTGACCGTATTCCGCCGATGCCGCGTATTCAGGCCATTGATCCACGGCATTCCGAGCAGAGCTGGGAAAGTGCACCGCAACTGCTGGCCGCGCTCAACGGCGCCCGGCTCGGCGCCTGGTATTGGGACATCGAGCGCGGGCAAATCAGCTGGTCGCGCGGGACACAGGCACTTTTCGGTTTCGACCCCAGGCAACCGCTGCCCGAAGACCTGGAATACCTCGACCTGCTGCCGCCGGAAGACCGGGCAAAAACCGTGCGCGCCTTTCACGCTGTCATCGCCGGCGCACCACTGGAACAGGCAATGCACCACCGCATCCGCTGGCCGGACGGCAGTCTGCACTGGCTGGAAATCAACGGCAGCCTGCTGCCGGACAAACATGGCCGGCCCCGAATGATCGGGGTGATCCGCGAAATCACCCACCAAAGGCAGCGGGAACAGGCCCTCAGCAGTTCGGAGAAACGCTTTGCCACTCTGTTTCACCTATGCCCGAACATGGTGCTGCTGACCCGCCAGGAAGACGGCCTGATCACTGAAGCCAACCAGTATTTCGAAAGCCTGTTTGGCTGGCCGGTGCAGAGCGCCATCGGCCGCACCACGCTGGAGCTGGGCCTGTGGGTGCATCCCGAGCAACGGGCGGAGCTGGTCAAGAAGACCAAGGCCAAGGGCGAACTGATCAGCATGGAAGTGCAGTTCCGCGCCAGCAACGGCCAGATTCACGATGGCATCCTCAGTGCGCAAAAGGTCGAACTCGAAGGCCAGCCGTACCTGCTCAGCACCTTTCTCGACACCACCGAGCGCAAAGCCGCCGAACATGCCTTGAAAGACAGTCAGGAACGCCTCGACCTGGCACTGGATTCAGCCCAGCTCGGCACCTGGGACTGGCACATTCCCAGCGGCATGCTCTACGGCTCGGCACGGGCTGCGCAATTACATGGCCTGGAGCCAAAGCCGTTCCATGAATCGTTCGAGGAATTCTTCGAAGGCGTGCCCGGGGAAGAACGCGACACCATGCGCGATGCCTATCGCAGCCTGCGCGAAGGCCCCGCCGGCAATTATCAGTTGACCTATCGTGTGCAACTGCCGGACGGCAGCTCACGCTATCTGGAAAGCCGCGCCCGCCTCTACCGTGATGACAACGGCGCGCCGCTGCGCATGGCCGGCACGTTGCTGGATATCACCGATCAGGTTGAGCGAGAGCAACGCCTGGTGGCTTCGGAAGAAAAATTCGCCACCTTGTTCCAGGTCAGTCCCGACCCAATCTGCGTCACGCGCCAGGAAACCGGAGAGTTCATCGAGATCAACTCCAGTTTCAGCCAGACCTTCGGCTGGAGCGCCGCCGACATCATCGGTCGCACCGCCGAAGAAATCGGCCTGTGGGATGCTTCGGCGAAAAGCCTGCAACGGATCGAACGGGTGATCCGCGAACAGGGCCTGAGCAATGTCGCGATCATCGTCCAGCACAAAGACGGCCAGTCACTGACCTGCGTGATCTCCAGCCGCCAGATCAGCGTCGGCAACCAGCCATGCATCGTCACGACGTTGCGCGACATCACTCAGCAACAGCGCTCGGAAGCGGCACTCAAGGCCAGCGAGGAAAAATTCGCCAAGGCGTTCCACTCCAGCCCCGACGCAATCACCATCACCGAGCGCGACACCGGACGCTATCTGGAGGTCAACGACGGTTTCTGCCGCCTGACCGGCTATCGTGCCGACGAAGTAGTGGGCAAAACCGTGTACCAGGTCGGCATCTGGGCCGAGGAAAAACAGCGGTCAGCATTGCTCGCCGAACTTCAGATCAAGGGCCGCGTACATCATCAGGAAATGCTCGGGCGCAACAAGCGCGGCGAGATACTGACGGTGGAAGTCTCGGTCGAACCGATCATCCTCAACGAAACCGCTTGCCTGCTGCTGACTGCGCGCGACGTCAGCCTGCTGAAGAACGCCGAAGCGCAGATCCGGCATCTGGCTTATCACGATCCGTTGACCAATCTGCCCAACCGCGCTCTGTTGATGGATCGCCTGAGCCAGCAGATCGCCCTGCTCAAGCGCCACAATCTGCGCGGTGCGCTGCTGTTTCTCGATCTGGATCACTTCAAGCACATCAACGACTCGCTCGGCCATCCGGTCGGCGACACGGTGCTGAAAATCATCACTGCGCGGCTCGAAGCCAGCGTGCGCATGGAAGACACGGTTGCGCGACTTGGTGGCGATGAATTCGTGGTGTTGCTCAGCGGCCTGGAAGGTACGCGCAACGAAGTCAGCGCACAGGTGCGAGATTTGGCCGACACCATCCGCGAACTGCTTTCCGAACCGATGTTTCTCGACGGCCAGCGCCTGCAAGTGACACCGAGCATTGGCGTGGCATTGATTCCCGACCACGGATCGACGCCGACCGATTTGCTCAAGCGCGCCGACATCGCGCTGTACCGGGCCAAGGATTCAGGGCGCAACACCACGCAGATGTACCACAACACCATGCAGAAAGCGGCCAGCGAACGCCAGCGCATGGAGACCGATTTGCGCCTGGCCTTGTCGCGCAACGAATTCACCATGCATTACCAACCGCAGATCGATGCCAAGGACAACCGCATCATCGGTGCCGAAGCGCTGGTGCGCTGGAATCACCCGGAACTGGGCGCCCAATCGCCCGCAGAGTTCATCAAAGTGCTGGAGGATAGTGGTCTCATTCTGGAGGTTGGCACCTGGATCCTTGATGAGGCCTGCTGCGCCTTCAAGGCATTGATCGCCGAAGGCCTGATCGATCCTCTGGCGTTCACTCTTTGCGTGAACATCAGCCCCCGACAGTTTCGGCAGAACGACTTCGTCGAGCGCATCGAGCACAGCATGACCAGCCATGGCCTGCCCTGCTCGTTGCTGAAACTGGAAATCACCGAAGGCATCGTCATCCAGAATCTGGAAGACACCATCAGCAAGATGCGTCGCCTGAAAAAACTCGGTGTGAGTTTTGCCATGGACGATTTCGGCACCGGTTATTCATCGCTGACCTATCTGAAACGATTGCCGGTGGACACCCTGAAGATCGATCAGTCGTTCATCCGCGACGCCACCACCGACCCCAACGACGCCGAAATCATCCGCGCCATCGTCGCCATGGCCCGCAGCCTGGAACTGGAAGTGATCGCCGAAGGCGTGGAAACCTCGGAACAACTGGCCTTCCTGCAGGGGCTGGGCTGCCATTTGTATCAGGGGTATCTGCACAGCCGGCCGTTGCCGCTGGAGGGGTTGAAAGGATTGCTGGAATGACGGGCACAAAAAAGGGCGCCTTTCGGCGCCCTTCTTCCCGGTCGGCTTATTGCAGGACCGGCTTCTCCGCCCCGTTGATCGGGATGCGCTTGGCTTTCGCCTCTTCCGGGATCACTCGCAGCAGATCAATGCTCAACAGACCGTTACGCAGGTCGGCAGCCTTGATCTCGATGTGATCGGCCAGGCGGAAGGACAGCTTGAATGCACGTTGGGCGATGCCCTGGTGCAGGAAAGTGACGCCTTCGTTGGCATCACGCTTGCCGCCACTGATAGTCAGCACGCCTTTCTCGACTTGCAGGTCCAGGTCTTCTTCCTGGAAACCGGCCGCCGCCACAACGATGCGGTATTGATCGTCACCGTGTTTTTCGACGTTGTAAGGCGGATAGGTGCTGCCTGGCTCGTTGCGCAGGGCGGTTTCGAACAGGTCGTTGAAACGGTCGAAACCCACCGAGGAACGGAACAGTGGTGCGAGGGAAAATGCAGTACTCATGGTTCAAATCTCCTGAAAACAATCAGCAAGGTTTTTTGTCTCCGCGACCCGAATTCGGCATCGCGTAACCCTTAGATAGGGACCTGCGTTTTGTTTTCAAGAGATCGTTTGAAGATTTTTTCAGGCGGCTTCAGCGACCGGCAAACCCAGTAAACGCGAGACCTGGTCCGGCTCGGTCTCCCGGCGCAGCACGGTAAACAGTTCAGTGGCTTCGGGATAATTGCGGGTCAACATGGCCAGCCACTGCTTCAAACGGCCCGGTGATTGGCGCGCGGTCATCTGTGCCTTGGCTTGCAACCAGAAGTCCTGAATCAGCGGCATCAGTTCGGTCCAGGTCATCTCGACGACTTCCTCGCCGGCACGGGCGGCGGCGATCTGACGGGCCAGATCCGGGCGCGACACCAGACCGCGACCGAGCATGATGTCTTCCACGCCGCTGATTTCCCGGCAGCGGCGCCAGTCTTCGACGCTCCAGATGTCGCCGTTGGCGAACACAGGCACCTTGACCACGTCCTGCACGCGCGGAATCCACTCCCAATGTGCTGGCGGCTTGTAGCCGTCGACCTTGGTCCGGGCGTGAACCACGATGTGCTCGGCGCCGCCTTCGGCCAGCGCCGTGGCGCACACCAGCGAGCCGTCCGGGCTGTCGAAACCCAGGCGCATCTTGGCGGTAACCGGAATGTGTGCGGGAACGGCGCGACGTACGTGTTCGACGATCTGGTTGAGCAGCTCCGGCTCCTTGAGCAGCACCGCACCGCCACGGGACTTGTTGACGGTCTTGGCCGGGCAGCCGAAGTTCAGGTCGATCACTTCAGAACCGAGCTCGCAGGCCAGCGCCGCGTTTTCCGCCAGGCACACCGGGTCGGAACCCAGCAACTGCACGCGCAGTGGCACGCCGGAAGCGGTGCGAGCACCGTTGAGCAGTTCAGGGCCGAACTTGTGGAAATAGGCCGGGGTCAGCAACTGGTCGTTGACCCGGATGAACTCGGTCACGCACCAGTCAATACCGCCGACACGGGTCAGGACATCGCGCAGGATGTCGTCGACCAACCCTTCCATCGGCGCCAGAGCAATTTGCATGGGAAACACACACTCAAGGAAAAACGTGCGGCAGTTTACTGGGTTTCGCGGGTTAAACCCATGTCCACCATCTGTATGGCCGAGCCATAGCCTTCGATGAACTCGGCGGGCATGCGTTTGGGCCTGCCGGTGGACAGTTCGATACAGACGAAGGTGGTCTGGGCGCGCAGCAGCGTGGCGTTGTCGCTGGGGCGAATCAGCTGGAAGTGACGGGTCATTTTCAGGCGCTGATCCCAATCGACGATCCACGTCGCCAATTGCAACTCGTCGCCTTCGTAGGCGGCGGCCAGGTAATCGATTTCGTGGCGCACAACGGCCATCGCCCGATCCAGACGCCGGTACTCGACCAGATCCAGACCCAGGCGCTGCGAGTGGCGCCAGGCGCAGCGCTCGAGCCAGGTCACGTAGACCGCATTGTTGGCGTGGCCCAGCCCGTCGATATCCTCGGCGCCCACTTGCAGATCAATGGTAAACGGCGTTGCCCGATCCCAGCCCATGCCCTACTCCCGGTCAGATTATTCAACCGGGGCAGTGTAACGGATGACTACGCCGATTGCCGCGCCTGAAGGCTGCGTCCGGCCAGCAGTGATAACACGCCATCAACCACCCTAGGGTCGGCCAATACGCGCTGATGACCGCCGGCTTCCAGACGCAACAAGCGACTGTCGAACCAGGATTCGTGGATCAGTTGGGATTCCTTGACCGAAACGAAGGTGTCGTCCTCGGCATGCACGATCAGCCCAGGCATATCCAGTTGATAGTGCGCGACATCAAGGGTGGCGGCGCGCATGCCGACGTCCTGCTCAACCTGGCGAATGAACGCGGAACGCGCTCTGGGCGGCATGCCGACATACCGGGCAAATCCGCGCAACACCCCAAGAATTCGCGCCGGAGCCGCAATGCTGACCAGTGTCTCAGTGCGCAAGCCCAATTGCACCGCCAACATGGCGCTGGCACCGCCCATGGAGTGGCCGATGACCGCTTGCAGCGGCGGCAACTCGGCAGCCGCTTCAAGCATGGCTCGGGCGAACAGCACGACATTGGCTTCACGCCCTGGCGAACGACCATGAGCCGGGCCATCAAGTGCAACAACGGTAAAACCTGCTTCGACCAGAGCAGTGATCAGCGAGGCAAACTGGGTAGGCCGCCCTTCCCATCCGTGCATCAGCAAAACAGTCGGTCCTTGCCCCCAGCGCAGTGCAGAGAGGCCGAAGCGCAAGGTAATGCGCTCGGATTTCGCCAGCAGCGGCAACTCCCAGTCCCGCGGTGTATTCGCGCGCGGCGTCATGAACGCCAGCCGCATTTTGCTTGCCACCAGTTTCGGTGCAAACCAGCCCAAGGTGCCATTAACGCCGCGAACCCACTTCAACGTGCTCATCGCTCTCTCCTCGGGCTTGTAGCCTTCAGGTCAACGCACCGCCGACTTGGCGGCACGCAGCAATCGATCAGATAAATCCCCAGGACCTAACGCCCTCGCGAGCGCCAGACCACCCACCATCAAGGCCACGTCGGCCAGCGCTTTATCGGTGTCCTCGGGACTTGAGGCCAATTGCGCAATCATCAACTCCAGGTGCTCGTTCAACGCGATCCGGAACGCTTCCGGCAGTCGACCCAGTTCGCCAATGGAAGCTGGTATCGGGCACGCCGAATCGCTGGAATCGCGATGCTTGCGCGACAGATAGAACGCAGCCACCAGGGCGCGGCGCTCTTCACCGGTCAGCTCGCTGTCCATGTCGGCAATCAGGTCGCGACGGCGACCCAGCAATTGCTTGAACGCCTCAAGCATCATTGCGTCCTTGCTTTCGAAGTGTGCGTAGAAACCACCGACGGTCAGGCCGGCGGCACCCATCACTTCGCCCACGCTCGGTTCAGCCGGGCCGCGCTGGATCAGTGCAGCACTGGCGGCCTTGAGAATGCGTTCGCGGGTTTGAGCTTTTTTGTCGTTCATCGTCGCCTCCGAATATTACGATAGCAATATTATTCTCATAATAATATTCCGCAAGTCACAAGCGTGACCGCTGGTCTGAAGCACAGTGTTAAGGAAAAAGAGGATTTGGCCAAACGCCAGACAAACAAAAGGGCCATTCAATAATTGAATGACCCTTATAAAATCCCGCAGAGCGGGTAATCGTGGCGTCCCCTAGGGGACTCGAACCCCTGTTACCGCCGTGAAAGGGCGGTGTCCTAGGCCACTAGACGAAGGGGACACAAACCTTCTATACAACTGATCAGCGCTGAGTACTGATCGATTCAAGGCCGGTGTGGCCAGACCTTGAACTGTAAATTGGTGGAGCTAAGCGGGATCGAACCGCTGACCTCCTGCATGCCATGCAGGCGCTCTCCCAGCTGAGCTATAGCCCCGGATTTTTCGCCTCTCGGCGGAGCGACATCTTGCAACATCGCTTCTGTAAAACTGGCGTCCCCTAGGGGACTCGAACCCCTGTTACCGCCGTGAAAGGGCGGTGTCCTAGGCCACTAGACGAAGGGGACGCAAACCCTTCTATACAACTGATCAACGCTGAGTGTTGATCGCTTCGAAGCCGGTGTGGCCAGGCTTCGAAGTGTAAATTGGTGGAGCTAGACGGGATCGAACCGTCGACCTCTTGCATGCCATGCAAGCGCTCTCCCAGCTGAGCTATAGCCCCTCATCGTTGATGTCATCGCTGAGGACGGGGCGAATCTTAAGGGCGTATCGAAAGGCTGTCAAACTTATTTTTGAAAAAATTCAAAATTTTTTGTCGGCATTACAATCACTTACCGCCCTCCCCCCGTAAATTCGGGGGAAAACACCGAAGGACAGGATCAAAAGATCCTGGCCTTCGGCGCGTCCTGCAGAGTCAAACGCAATCAGGCGATGGCGCCCAACAGCTTTTCCCACTCTTTGTTTTCTTTCTTCGACACGCCGCCCAGCAGGTCAATCGCCTGGCGCAGACGGAAACGGGTCAGGTCCGGCCCGAGGATTTCCATTGCATCGAGCACCGACACCGAGCTCGCCTGCCCTGTGATCGCGGCAAACATCAACGGCATTGCATCACGCAGTTTCAGCTCGAGGGATTCGACCACCGCCTGAATCGTCGCGGTGATGCTGTCCTTCTCCCACTGACGCAGGCTTTCCAGCTTCCACAGGATCAATTGCATCAGTTGACGCACCTGATCGCCCGAGAGCTTTTTCGATTCGAACAGCTTGGCATCCGGATTGACGCCGCCGGCGAAGAAGAACCCGGCCAGCGGTGCGACCTGACTGAAGGTTTCGACGCGGCCCTGAACGTGCGGCGCGATCTTCATCATGTAGTCGGAATTGAGTGCCCACTTCTGTACGCGAGCGGCGAACTCTTCGACCGGCAGATCACGCAGCCACTGGCCGTTGAGCCACGACAGCTTCTCGATATCGAAAATCGGCCCGCCCAGCGACACACGCTTGAGGTCGAAGTTGTCGACCATTTCCTGCAGCGAGAACTTCTCGCGCTCGTCCGGCATCGACCAGCCCATGCGACCGAGGTAGTTGAGCATCGCTTCCGGCATGAAACCCATGCGCTCGTAGAACGTCACCGACGTCGGGTTCTTGCGCTTGGACAACTTGCTCTTGTCCGGGTTACGCAGCAGTGGCATGTAGCACAGCTCCGGTTGTTCCCAGCCGAAGTACTCGTAAAGCAGGATCAGTTTTGGCGCCGACGGCAGCCATTCTTCGCCACGCAGCACGTGGGTGATGCCCATCAGGTGGTCGTCGACCACGTTGGCCAGGAAGTATGTCGGCAGGCCGTCGGTCTTCATCAGTACTTGCATGTCCATGCGATCCCACGGAATCTCGACGTCACCACGCAGCATGTCCGGCACCACGCAGACGCCTTCGCTCGGCACCTTCATGCGGATCACGTGCGGCTCGCCGGCAGCCAGGCGACGGGCGACTTCGTCCTTGGACAGCAACAGTGCACGGCCGTCATAGCGCGGGGTTTCGCCGCGAGCCATTTGCTCGGCGCGCATCTCGTCCAGTTCTTCAGCGGTGCAGAAGCACGGGAAGGCGTGGCCCATGTCGACCAGCTGCTGGCAGTACTTCTGGTAGATATCGCCGCGCTCGCTCTGACGGTAAGGACCGTGCGGGCCGCCGACATCCGGGCCTTCGCTCCAGTCGATACCCAGCCAGCGCAGGGCGTCGAAGATCTGCTGTTCGGACTCGCGGGTCGAACGCAACTGATCGGTGTCTTCGATCCGCAGGATGAACTCACCGCCGTGCTGCTTGGCAAAGCAGTAGTTGAACAGTGCGATGTAAGCGGTACCTACGTGGGGATCCCCGGTAGGCGATGGCGCGATGCGAGTGCGGACGGTGGTCATGGCATGTCTCGAAAAGAATGAAAAGCAAAGAACGATCAAGCGGCGAATGGTAACAGGCGACACCCGCCCCGCTCCAGCGGGCAGGGCATTTAAGCCAAGGTTGCGTCTGGAACGCCCGTTGGCCGTGGTGAATGGCCGAATATCAACAGACGGCATTTACCGCTCATCGGCTGTATGCCAGATTCGCCTGCTGATAACTTTCCTTACAATTCCTCGACTACAGTTTGCCCATGCCTGCCCAACTCAAGCGTCGCCTGTTCATTTTCCTGCTGCTGGTCCTGTTGATTGCCGGGGGCTTTTTCGCCCATTGGTTTTTCAAGGGACGCTTTTATGAAAGCACCGACAACGCCTATGTCCAGGGTGAAATCACCCGCGTGTCGAGCCAGTTGAGCGCACGCATCGACGAAGTGCTGGTACAGGACAACCAGCACGTGGAAAAAGGCCAGTTGCTGATTCGTCTCGAAGGCGATGACTTCCGCCTCGCCGTCGATCGTGCCAACGCCGCCCTCGCCACCCGCGAGGCCGAGCGCCTGCAAGCCCAGAGCAAACTGACCCAGCAAGCCAGCCTGATTGCCGCCAGTGACGCGCAGGTCGCCACTACCCAGGCGACGCTCGGTCGTTCACAGGTGGATTTATCGCGGGCAGAAACCCTGCGAAAACCCGGCTACGTCTCCGAGGAGCGGGTCACCACCCTCTCCGCCGACGCCCACATCGCCCGTTCGCAAGTGGCCAAGGCCCAGGCAGATGCGCAGAGTCAGCGCCAGCAAGTCAACGCGCTGACCGCCGAAATCAAACGCCTCGACGCGCAGATCGCCAACGCCCGCGCCGACCTCGCCCAGGCCGAACTGAACCTGACGCGCAGCGAAATCCACGCGCCGATCAGCGGCCTGATCGGCCAGCGCGCCGCACGCAATGGTCAAGTGGTACAGGCCGGCGCCTATCTTTTGTCGATCGTTCCGGACGAAGACATCTGGGTGCAGGCCAACTTCAAGGAAACCCAGATCGGCCACATGCAGCCGGGCCAGAAGGCTGAGCTGCTCTTCGACGCCTATGGCGATACGCCGATCGAAGCGCGGGTAGACAGCCTGTTCGCCGCCTCCGGCGCACAATTCAGCCTGTTGCCGCCGGACAATGCCACCGGCAACTTCACCAAGGTCGTGCAGCGGATTCCGGTGAAACTGACGTTCAAGGCCGATAACCCGCTGCACGGCAAGATCCGTCCGGGCATGTCCGTCACCGCCACCGTGAACATCAAAGACGCCCCTGACAATGGCCGGTGATTCACTGATCCGCCCGATCGGCGAACCGACCCGGCGGGACTGGATCGCGGTGATGAGCGTGATGCTCGGCGCCTTCATGGCGGTGCTCGACATCCAGATCACCAACTCGTCGCTCAAGGACATTCAGGGCGCGCTGTCGGCGACGCTGGAAGAAGGATCGTGGATTTCGACGTCTTATCTGGTGGCGGAAATCATCATGATTCCGCTGACCGCCTGGCTGGTGCAGCTGCTGTCGGCACGGCGGCTGGCGGTGTGGGTGTCGCTGGGATTTCTGATTTCGTCGCTGCTGTGCTCGATGGCCTGGAGCCTGGAGAGCATGATCGTGTTTCGCGCCATGCAGGGCTTCACCGGCGGCGCGCTGATCCCGCTGGCGTTCACCCTGACCCTGATCAAACTCCCCGAACACCACCGCGCCAAAGGCATGGCGATGTTTGCCATGACCGCTACCTTTGCTCCGTCCATCGGCCCGACCCTCGGTGGCTGGCTCACGGAAAACTGGGGCTGGGAGTACATCTTCTATATCAACATCCCGCCGGGGCTGATCATGATCGCCGGGCTGATGTACGGCCTGGAGAAGAAAGAAGCGCATTGGGAGTTGCTGAAAAGCACCGATTACACCGGCATTCTCACGCTGGGTGTCGGCCTCGGTTGCCTGCAGGTTTTTCTTGAAGAAGGCCATCGCAAGGACTGGCTTGAATCGAGCCTGATCGTGACGCTGGGCAGCATCGCCCTGCTGAGCCTGATCACGTTCGTGATCGTGCAGATCTCCAAGCCCAACCCGCTGATCAACCTGGGGATCCTGCGCAATCGAAACTTCGGGCTGTCGAGTATTTCCAGCCTGGGCATGGGCGTGGGGCTGTACGGTTCGATTTACCTGCTGCCGCTGTACCTGGCACAGATCCAGAATTACAACGCCCTGCAGATCGGCGAAGTGATCATGTGGATGGGCGTGCCGCAGCTGTTTCTGATTCCGCTGGTGCCGAAGCTGATGAAATTCGTTTCGCCGAAATGGCTGTGCACGATCGGTTTCGGCCTGTTCGGGCTGGCGAGTTTTTCATCCGGCGTGCTCAACCCGGATTTCGCAGGGCCGCAGTTCAATCAGATCCAGATTATCCGCGCGCTGGGTCAGCCACTGATCATGGTGACCATTTCGCTGATCGCCACGGCGTACATCCTGCCGCAGGACGCGGGCTCGGCATCAAGCCTGTTCAACATCCTGCGCAACCTCGGCGGAGCCATCGGCATCGCCCTGCTCGCCACCCTGCTGGACGCGCGCACCAAGACCTACTTCGATTACCTGCGTGAAGCCGTGGTGCCGACCAATCCGCAGGTGGCCGAACGTCTGGCGTCCATGACTGATCGGTTCGGCAGTGACACGGCGGCGTTGGGAAAATTGAGCGAGATCGTTCATCAGCAGGCGCTGATCATGGCCTACAACGACGCGTTTCATTTTGTCGGGATTGCGCTGGGGATCAGCATGCTGGCGATCTTGCTGACCAAGAAACTACCCGCCGGCCTGAAAGCCGGCGAAGCACATTAAGACCGAGTCGCCCCATTCGCGAGCAAGCTCGCTCCCACAGGGGTTTTGTGAACGACACAACTCCAATGTGGGAGCGAGCTTGCTCGCGAAGAGGCCCGACCAAACACTGCAAATCTTCAGACGGCCAACAAACGCTCACGCAACTTGGCGATTTCGTCGCGCATCTGCGCCGCCGCTTCGAACTCCAGATCGCGGGCCAACTGGTACATCTTCTCCTCCAGTTGGCGGATGCGCTTGGTGATCTCGCTCGGCGAGCGCAGTTCGGCTTCGTACTTGGCGTTTTCTTCGGCGGCCTTGGCCATGCCTTTACGCTTCTTGCTGCGCGAGCCGGGCACGGTGGCGCCTTCCATGATGTCGGCGACGTCCTTGAACACGCCCTTCGGCGTGATTCCGTTGGCCAGGTTGAAGGCGATCTGCTTGTCGCGGCGGCGCTCGGTCTCGCCAATCGCCCGTTCCATCGAACCGGTGATGCGATCCGCGTAGAGAATCGCCCGGCCATTGAGGTTACGCGCCGCCCGGCCGATGGTCTGGATCAGCGAACGCTCGGAACGCAGGAAACCTTCCTTGTCCGCGTCGAGAATCGCCACCAGCGACACTTCCGGCATGTCCAGGCCTTCACGCAGCAGGTTGATCCCCACCAGCACATCAAACGTGCCGAGGCGCAGGTCGCGGATGATTTCGACCCGTTCGACCGTGTCGATGTCCGAGTGCAGATAACGCACACGCACGCCGTGATCGGCCAGGTAATCGGTCAAGTCTTCGGCCATGCGCTTGGTCAGCGTGGTAACCAGCACGCGCTCCTCCAACGCCACACGTTTGGTGATTTCCGACAATAGGTCGTCGACCTGAGTGAGCGCCGGGCGCACTTCAACCTGCGGGTCGACCAGACCGGTCGGGCGCACCACTTGCTCGATCACCCGCCCGGCGTGTTCGGCTTCGTAGTTGCCGGGCGTGGCCGAGACAAAAATCGTCTGCGGGCTCACCCCTTCCCACTCGTCGAAACGCATCGGCCGGTTGTCCAGCGCCGATGGCAGGCGGAAGCCGTATTCCACCAATGTTTCCTTACGCGAACGGTCGCCCTTATACATCGCGCCGACTTGCGGCACGCTGACGTGGGATTCGTCGATTACCAGCAGCGCATCCGCCGGCAGGTAATCGTAGAGCGTCGGCGGCGCTGCACCGGCCGGACGACCCGACAGGTAGCGCGAGTAGTTTTCGATGCCGTTGCAGTAGCCGAGCTCGAGGATCATCTCCAGGTCGAACCGGGTGCGCTGCTCCAGGCGCTGGGCTTCCACCAGTTTATTGTTGTTGCGCAGGTATTCCAGGCGCTCCTGCAACTCGACCTTGATCCCCTCGATGGCGTCGAGCAGGGTTTCCCGGGGCGTCACGTAGTGGCTTTTCGGGTAAAAGGTGAAGCGCGGCAGCTTGCGGATGACTTCGCCGGTCAGCGGGTCAAACGCGGAAATGCTTTCCACCTCGTCATCGAACAGTTCGATGCGGATCGCTTCGAGGTCGGATTCCGCCGGATAGATGTCGATCACATCGCCGCGCACCCGGAAGGTCGCACGGGCGAAATCCATGTCGTTGCGGGTGTATTGCAGGTCGGCCAGGCGCCGCACCAGTGCACGCTGGTCGAGCTTGTCGCCGCGATCGACGTGCAAGACCATTTTCAAATAGGTTTCCGGGCTGCCCAGACCGTAGATGCACGACACCGTGGTGACGATGATCGCGTCCTTGCGCTCGAGCAATGCCTTGGTCGCCGACAGACGCATCTGTTCGATATGGTCGTTGATCGACGCATCCTTCTCGATGAAGGTGTCGGACGACGGCACATAGGCTTCGGGCTGGTAGTAGTCGTAGTAGGAAACGAAGTACTCGACGGCGTTGTTCGGGAAAAACGACTTGAACTCACCGTACAACTGCGCGGCCAGGGTCTTGTTCGGCGCCAGCACCAGGGTCGGACGCTGCACCTGGGCGATCACGTTGGCGATGCTGAAGGTCTTGCCCGACCCGGTCACCCCGAGCAGCGTCTGGTGCGCCAGCCCGGCTTCGATGCCTTCGACCATCTGGCGAATGGCTTCGGGTTGATCGCCGGCAGGGTCGAAACGGGTGACGAGCTGGAATTCAGACATAAACACCTCTGGAATCGCGCCGCTGCGGGCAAACCGCAGCACCACGAGAAAGACCGCAAACGACCGATGTCGCGCAAGGAAAAACGAAGATTGTGCTGAATGTGGAGCCGATTGCCTCGCCTTTCAAGGCAAACGTCCTACATCCGGTAAAGTCTCCGACAAGTCCATTCGACTAACGGTCGAGAAATAATCGGAAAAACTTACCTTAAAAGCCGATTCGCCTGTCGCCATTGATCGATGATGGCCTCTATACTAGCTCCCCGTTTGTGCACCGCTCTAGTGCATTCGGCTGGAGCGCCACACGTCCCTCCACTCTCCAATAGAGCTGCCGTAAAAATGAGCCTGTTCTCCGCTGTCGAAATGGCACCCCGCGATCCAATCCTGGGCCTCAACGAAGCATTCAACGCCGATACCCGGACCAATAAGGTCAACCTCGGGGTGGGTGTGTACTGCAACGAAGAGGGGCGAATTCCACTCCTGCGCGCCGTCATTGAAGCCGAAACCATTCGCGCCGCTCAGCATGCCTCCCGTGGCTATCTGCCAATCGACGGCATCGCTGCCTACGACCAGGCCGTGCAAAAGCTGCTGTTCGGCAATGATTCGCCACTGCTGGCGGCTGGCCGCGTTGTCACCACTCAGGCCGTCGGCGGGACCGGCGCACTGAAAATCGGTGCCGACTTCCTCAAGCAACTGCTGCCGAATGCCGTCGTGGCGATCAGCGACCCGAGCTGGGAAAACCACCGCGCGCTGTTCGAAACCGCCGGTTTCCCGGTGCAGAACTATCGCTACTACGACGCCGCCACCCACGACGTGAACCGTGCCGGCCTGCTCGAAGACCTCAACGCTCTGCCGAACGGCTCGATCATCGTGCTGCACGCCTGCTGCCACAACCCGACCGGCGTCGACCTGAGCCCGGCGGACTGGAACAACGTGCTGGAAGCGGTCAAGGCCAAAGGTCACGTGCCGTTCCTCGACATGGCCTACCAGGGTTTCGGTGACGGTATCGCCGAAGACGCCGCTGCCGTGCGTCTGTTCGCCGAGTCCGGCCTGACCTTCTTCGTCTCGAGCTCGTTCTCGAAATCGTTCTCGCTGTACGGCGAGCGCGTCGGCGCCCTGTCGATCGTCAGCGAATCGAAAGAAGAAAGCGCCCGCGTACTGTCGCAAGTCAAACGCGTGATCCGCACCAACTACTCCAACCCGCCGACTCACGGTGCAAGCATCGTTGCCGCGGTGCTGAACAGCCCGGAATTGCGCGCTCAGTGGGAAGCCGAACTGGCTGAAATGCGCCTGCGCATTCGCGGTATGCGCGAGCAGATGGTCGCTCTGCTGGCGAAGAAAGCCCCGCAGCGTGACTTCAGCTTCGTCGGTCGCCAGCGCGGCATGTTCTCCTACTCCGGCCTGACCACCGAACAGGTTCACCGCCTGCGCAACGAGTTCGGCATCTACGCTCTGGACACCGGCCGCATCTGCGTCGCCGCGCTGAACCAGAGCAACATCGAAGCCGTGACGGACGCCATCGTTCAGGTCATCTGATCCGGCGCTGCACTGAAAACGGGAAGCCTTCGGGCTTCCCGTTTTTTATTTGTCTGAAGAAAAGCCGCTACACCCTCTAGACTGCACACAGACGACATTTCAGAGAGCCGACATGAAAAACGATGACCTGCGCGCCGACCGCGATGAGCTGGACTACTATCCACCCCGCACCTCGGGCAAACGCGAAAAGAGCCTGGTGTTGCAAGTGGCGGCCGGGGTGTTTCTCGGCGGACTGGCCCTGTGGCTGGTGCAACTGGCGGCCACGGCGCTGTACGCCAGACTGCTGATGGGCACTTTTACATTTGGCGGCTGAAACCGTTCGGCAAAAATATTCCGCGAAAGCTTGACTAGTCTTTTTAAATCAGTAAGATACGCACCAATTCCGCAATAGCTCAGTTGGTAGAGCAAGTGACTGTTAATCACTGGGTCCCTGGTTCGAGTCCAGGTTGTGGAGCCAAATACAGAGCCCCTGAATCGAAAGATTCAGGGGCTTTTTTGTGGGCACCGAAAAAAGCGTTGCCATAAAAAGGGCCGATCAGTTTCGCAACTGATCGGCCCTTTTTCATTCAACTACAGCGGTCAGACGTGCTCGCTGCTCTTGGCATGCGCCTTCGGTGCGCCGTGACCGTGATCCGCATCCGGATCAATCACCGGCACTTCGTTGCCGTCGCAGTCATGCAGCTTGCCGTCGCTGAAGTAGTCGCCTTCACGCAGCGCCGCCAGATCGCGATAACGCAGGGTTCGCTCTTCTGCCGCTGCAAACACCGACTGCTGATCCGAGTTACCCGCTGTGAAGTGGTTGAACGCCAGGTTCAGCAGGATCGCCATGATCGCCGACGAACTGATGCCCGAGTGGAAAATGGTCGCGAACCAGCTCGGGAAGTGATCGTAGAAGTTCGGCGCGGCAATCGGGATCATGCCGAAGCCGATCGAGGTAGCGACGATGATCAGGTTGACGTTGTTGCGGTAATCAACCTTGGACAGCGTACGGATGCCGCTCGCCGCCACGGTGCCGAACAGCACGATACCGGCGCCGCCAAGCACCGAGGTCGGCACGGCTGCGATGACCCGGCCCATGAACGGCAGCAGGCCGAGGATCACCAGGAAGATACCGCCGGTCGCCACCACATAGCGGCTCTTGATCCCGGTCACCGCCACCAGCCCGACGTTCTGGGCGAAGGCGCTCTGAGTGAACGAACCGAAGATCGGTGCAAACATGCTCGACAGCATGTCCGCCCGCAGGCCATTGCCCAGGCGTTTGGAGTCGACCTTGGTACCGATGATTTCACCGACCGCCAGGATGTCCGCCGAGGTTTCGACCAGGGTCACCATGACCACGATGCACATCGACAGGATCGCGGCGAAGTGGAAGGTCGGCATGCCGAAATGGAACGGCGTCGGGAAGCCGAACATCGGGCCCTGGGTGACGTTGGAGAAGTCCGCCATGCCAAGGAACACCGCCAGCACCGTACCGATCACCATGGCCAACAGGATCGACAGACGCGAGATGGTGGAACTGCCAACCTTGCTCAGCAGCAACACCAGCACCAGCGTGACCGCCGCCAGACCGATGTTCTGCATGCTGCCGAAGTCAGGCGCGTGACTGTTGCCACCCATGGCCCAGCGTGCGGCCACCGGCATCAGCGTCAGGCCGATGGTGGTGATCACGATGCCCGTGACCAGTGGCGGGAAGAACTTGGTGATTCGCGAGAACACCGGCGTGATCAGCAAGCCGATCAGCGACGCCGCAATCACCGCGCCGAGCACCGACTGGAAGCCGCCCTCCCCGCCACTGCTGACAATCGCCACCATCGTGGCAACGCCGGAGAACGACACGCCCTGCACCAGCGGCAACTGACAGCCGAAAAACGGTAAACCCAGGGTTTGCAGCAACGTGGCCAGCCCCCCCGCAAACAATGAAGCAGCAATCAACAGACCGATGTCCGCCGGCGAAAGCCCGGCGGCCTGACCGATGATCAGTGGCACCGCGACGATACCGCCATACATGGTCAGAACGTGTTGCAGGCCGTAAGCCATATTCGCGCCGACCCCGAGATTCTCGTCCTCGGGCCGTTGGTGTGAAACATGGGGCGTTTTCATGGTGGGGGAGTTCCCTGGTTTTTGTTATGCGCACACTGTATGCAAGAGTCAGGACAAATGTCCATAGACTTGTATACAACTTATCAGTCACATAATGGTTAGCTAGCCACCCAACCTTCTATCCCGCTGCTTTCATCCCCCACAAATCCGGCAACACATCCCCAATCGAGTCCACTCTTTATCCGCCTAGGCTGAAGTGTTCATGGCGACCGACGGCGCGGCCGCACCCTTTTTTATACATATAAAGTATGCATAATGAAGTCATTCAAGATTCAGTTCGACAAAAGCAAGAATGCTGCCAACAAACTCAAGCACAGAGGGATCAGCCTCGCCGAGGCCGAACCGGTCTTCTACGACGACCGAGCACTGACCATTGAAGACACCGACCATGACGAGCAACGCTGGACCATACTCGGCAACGACGGCAAAGGACGTTTGCTGGTCGTCGTGTACAGCTATCGAGAGCCGAATATGGTTCGAATCATTTCCGCGCGCACCGCGACGCCCAGCGAGCGACGCCAATACTTTCCGGAGATTTGATCAATGAAGGATGAATACGATTTCAGTCAGGGTAAACGCGGCGCCATCGCGCCGACCAAGGGCAAGACCCGCATCACCATCATGCTCGATGACGCGGTGATCGAAGCAGCGCGCGAGGTCGCTGAAAGCGAGGGCTACGGCTATCAGACGGTAATCAACAACACCCTGCGCCACGCATTGCTTAACAGCCGTGGCGACGCCGATGAGCTCGACCATTCCAGCGGGCAATTCAAGCAAGGCATCACCGCCACCGACCTCAAGAGCCTTGAGAAAAAACTGTCGGCGGCCGTGAACGAGATCCGGCGGGTGCTGGAGCCGGAGGCAAAACCTTAGGTTTCAAACCGACTGAATCAAGCGCGCCAGCGCCAGACGCGCACCGGGCTGGTGCGGCAAGCGCAGGCCGAACTCCCTTTCCAGCAGTTCGATCAGTTCATCGACATCCGTCACTTCACGCCGCTCGCTCTCGGCACCAATGCGATGGATCGCGAAACTGCCGTTATTCAGCGTACGCCGCCAGCCGTCGCCGGTACGCGCGACCATCAGGCGCTGAGCAAATGGCGAGTCAGGGTGAGTCGAGACATACCAGTTGCCGAGGGTGTAATCGATATCTTCCTGGCGTTGCAGGTCAAACAGGTACATCGGCCGCCACTCGCCAGCAACCCTGGCCCGCAACATGTAGCCATCGGCCTGCACTTCGATGCGATACGGTTCGTGCGGCGTGGATTGCTCGGCGTCGGTATCGAGCAACAGCGGCGCGGTCGGCACCATGCCGCCGAAGCCGACATCGGTGATGTATCGCACGTCATCAATGGTCACCAGACTGAGGCGGTGAGTGCGCGCCGTCCAGCTGCCTTCGGGCTGATTCATGACCACACGCCCGCTGATGCCCCGCGCGTCGAACCCCAACTCCAGTAACAGCGCCAGAAACAGATTGTTCAGCTCGTAGCAGTAGCCGCCACGGGCGTCGTTAAAGACCTTGCGTTCGATCGAGGGCAGATCGATCAGGACGGGCTCGCCACTAAGCGTCGACAGGTTTTCGAATGGAAAGGCGCCGGTATGACGCAGTTGCAACAGCCGCAGGGTTTCAAGGGTCGGTGCCGGGGGCGCATCGAATCCCAGACGTTGCAGATACTGTTTCAGATTCTTCAGGCGTGGTTCGCTCATTGCCGGGTCCTTTTGCATGGGGGCGCGGATCGTTCCGCCGATGGTCGCCATGTATACGGGATCCGGGCATTAAATCGACAATTGAATTAACCAATCACCGGCTAGCGTCTTTTACGCGAATCGATGCGAATCCACGTCGGCGCGTGATCGCTGGCATGCGGTTCATTGCGCACCCAGGCATCTACACCGGCCTCGTGCAGAAAAGGGCTCAGCTTTGGATTGAGCAGCAGATGGTCGATCCGCAGCCCGGAGTTCTTCTGCCAGTGCTGGCGGAAGTAATCCCAGAAGGTGTACAGCCGATCTTCGGGATACAGATGCCGCAACGAATCCGTCCAGCCCTGATCCAGCAATCGCTGGTAGCACTCGCGGCTTTCCGGCTGCAACAGCGCATCCTTGAGCCAGGAACGAGTGTTGTAGATATCCAGATCGGTGGGCACCACGTTGTAATCGCCGGCCAACACCACCGGGTGGTCGCTGCTTTGCAGATCCCGGGCATATTTGATCAGGCGTTCGAACCAAGCCAGTTTGTAGGCGAACTTCGGCCCCGGTTGCGGATTGCCATTGGGCAGGTACAGGCACCCCACCAACACCCCGTGCACCGCCGCTTCGAGGTAGCGACTGTGTTTATCGTCGGGATCGCCGGGCAGACCGCGCCGGCTCTCCAGCGGTTGCGCATCGCGGGCAATAATTGCCACGCCGTTCCATGACGCCTGACCGTGCCAGATGGCGCCATAACCGGCGGCCGCAAGCTCAGCGGCAGGAAATGCGCTGTCCACCAGTTTCAGCTCCTGCAAACAGACGATGTCCGGCTGCTCGCGCCTGAGCCACTCCAGCAGGTTCGGCAGTCGGGCCCGCAGGCCGTTGACGTTGAACGTGGCAATGCGCATTTTTTTCATCGTCCGGACTCCTGCCATTGACCGATAAAAACTGTGACATCCGCCCACCGCGACGGTTGCGTCGGATCGTTCCCGTACGGCGTAATAAGCCCTCGCCCGAACCGCCGAGAATCCCCACATGCAAACCACGCTGCAAGGCCCGGGAATCATCCTGCGCCCGCTTCAATACACCGATGCCGATGCCCTGCTCCGTGCCGCCGCCGACGGTGAACTGTGGAACCTCACAGTCACCATAGTGCCGTCGGCAACCACCGTCGACGCTTACCTGAAAAAAGCCCTCGACGGTCGTGAGGCCGGCACGGTCATGCCGTTTGTCATCGTGCTGAAGGAAACCGGTGAAGTGATCGGCTCGACCCGCTTCTGGAAGATCGACCCGCTCAATCGCAAGCTGGAGATCGGCAGCAGCTGGATTTCGGCGCGCTTTCAGAAGACCTTTGTCAACACCGAGGCCAAGTACCTGATGCTGCGCCACGCGTTCGAGGTGCTCGATTGCGTGCGTGTGCAGTTCACCACCGACGAGAACAATCAGAAATCGCGCAACGCGATCCTGCGTCTCGGCGCACAGCAGGAAGGCATCGTGCGCCATGAGCGAATCATGCCGGACGGCCGCAAGCGCAACTCGGTGCGCTTCAGCATCATCGATGACGAATGGCCGCAGGTGCGCCTGAACCTGGAGCGCAAACTGGCGGACTACGGTCTGCGCTAAGGAGTCAGACGCGGTTGCGCAGCCATTGCAGGAAGCCTTTTTTCGGCACGGCTACCGGTGCTTCTTCCGTCAGGGATTGCGCCTTGTGCAAACGGAAATCGAGCAGCGCCTGCATGGCGTCGTTGATGTCGTGGCGGGCATCCAGGCAAGGCTTCAGATAAGACTTCTCGATGCGATACAGCGCGCAGAAGGTCTTCGCGGAAAAATCGGCCGGCAACGACGAGTCGGAAAGAATACCCGCCTCGCCGATCACTTCGCCGGGGCCCATGCGTCCCGACTCGAACGGCGTACCGTGTCGATTCAATGTCACCGAGACCACGCCGGATTCGATGATGAACAGATGATCGCTGACCGCCCCGCCCGCCAGAATGATCTCGCCGGCACGAAAGGTTTGTAGCGTCATGTTCTGGCTGAAGGTTTCTTTCTCCTCCTGACGCAACGTGGAGAATATCGGCGAGCTGTCGAGCAGTGCCCGGGGTCGCGACAGGTTGGTTGCCGGGATGGGTTCAACACTCGACAACAGGTTGATTCCTGACGCCTGCAAGTGCCGGTATGCCAGATCGAACAGTTGATTGCGTGCCGCGCGTTTTTCATTCATCGCCGCGACGAATCCGCTGATCTCGTACTCCATTCCGCTGCTGCCGGCACTTTTCAAGGACACGCTCGGTGCCGGATTATCCAGCAGCAAACGACAGCCCTGCATGGCCCGCTCCAACGCTTCGATGACCGTGGTCGGCCGCGCATGCGGGCTCACTTGCAGCGAAACGGCCAGGCCGAACATATTGCTCGGCCGACTGAAGTTGATGATCTTGGCCTTGGCCGCCAGCGAGTTGGGAATTACTGCCATGCTGCCCTGACTGGTTTGCAGGCGCGTGGCGCGCCAGTCGATGTCGGTGACCCGCCCTTCCGTACCGTCGATGGAAATCCAGTCATCCAGTTGATAAGGCTTGGTGGTGTTCAGCACGATCCCGGAAAACACGTCGCTCAAGGTACTCTGCAACGCCAGACCAACGATGATCGCCAACGCCCCGGACGTCGCCAGCACGCCTTTGACCGGCAGATCCAGCACGTAGGCCAGCGCCGCGATGATCGCGATCAGGAAAATCACTGCGCCCAGCAAATCCTGCAACAGCCGCCCGGTATGCCCGACCCGTTGCATCATCACCGCGCCGATCAGCACCGTCAGGGTGCGCGCCCCGAACAGCCACCAGCCGATCTGCAACCCGGTCGCCGCCAGATGCAACGGCACGTTGTCGGCCCAAGGCGCGGCCTCCATCGGGTTGAGGCCTTCGTTGAACAACAGGATGCTGAACAGGGCAAAAATCAGCACCCGCACCAGCAGTTTCCACGCGCTGCCGTGGGAGCTGATGAGACGCCACAGACCGAGATCGATCAGGATCAGGATCAAAGCGCAAAACAACGGATGATCGGTGAGCAGAGACAGCATCAAACAACTCCGACAGGGGCCAGTCGCGAGAAGATCGCACAGATTGGGCTCAGTGTAGGAGTAATTGATTTGGCGGGATGAACGCCGCTGCGTGCGCTCAAAAAAAACCGGCAGGCGCACGTGGCGCCTGCCGGTTTTTTTCAGCCGTGCATCTGGCCGAAGCGGCCGGACTGGAAGTCGGCGAACGCCTGGTGGATTTCCTGCTCGGTGTTCATCACGAACGGGCCGTGGCCGACGATCGGCTCGTCGATCGGCTCGCCGCTGAGCAACAGCACCACTGCGTCCTGGCTGGCTTCGAGGGTGATTCGCTTGCCGTCACGCTCGAACAAGGCCAGTTGCCCTTCACGCATCGACTCCACACCGTTGACCTGGACCGAACCCTTCAACACCACCAGTGCCGTGTTGCGGCCCTCGTGCAAGTCCAACGCGAGCAACTTGCCGCTGTTCAGTCGCAGATCCCACACATCAATAGGCGTGAACGTGCGGGACGGGCCCTTCTGACCGTCGAACTCACCGGCGATCAGACGCAGGCTGCCGGCACCGTCCTTGAGTGCGATTTGCGGGATATCACTGTCCAGAATGGTCTGGTAGCCCGGCGCGGCCATTTTGTCCTTGGCTGGCAGGTTGACCCACAGTTGCACCATTTCCAGGTTGCCGCCGGTTCTGGCGAAGTTTTCCGAGTGGAATTCTTCATGCAGGATTCCGGAAGCCGCCGTCATCCACTGCACATCGCCCGGGCCGATGGTGCCGCCGCTGCCGGTGGAGTCGCGGTGCTGCACTTCACCTTCGTACACAATGGTCACGGTTTCGAAGCCACGGTGCGGATGCTGGCCCACGCCACGACGTTCGGTGGTCGGGGTGAATTGCGCAGGCCCGGCGTGATCCAGCAGCAGGAACGGGCTGATGTGCTTGCCCAGGTTGTCGTAGGAAAACAGGGTACGCACCGGAAACCCATCGCCGACCCAGTGGCCGCGAGGGCTGGTGTAGATACCGATAAGGTTTTTCATGGTGGACTCCGTAATCAGGTTGAACATGGACTGATCATAAATTAGCCACACCGCTAGCACTAGTCAGCCAAAACCGTCTTGATCGTTCTACTGATGGAACAATGAGCCAACGCATCGATTCGTGACTTTCAGTCAACAGTACTTTGTCCCGACAGCGGTTTTTCCCAAGGAATCAGACGCGGATACTCCTGCTCATTCCCACTGCAACCCTGGAGTCCTGCATGTCTGTTCCCGCTTTCGGTCTTGGTACGTTTCGCCTGCAAGGTCAGGTGGTCATCGATTCGGTGAGCACTGCCCTTGAGCTCGGATACCGGGTCATCGACACCGCACAGATCTACGAAAACGAAGCCGACGTCGGCCAGGCCATCGCCGCCAGCGGCCTCGCCCGCGACGAACTGTTCATCACCAGCAAGATCTGGATCGCCAACTTCGCCAAAGACCGGCTGATTGAAAGCCTCAAGGAAAGCCTGCAAAAGTTGCAGACCGACTACCTCGACCTGACGCTGATCCACTGGCCGTCGCCGGAAGATCAAGTGCCGGTCGAAGAATTCATGGGGGCGCTGCTGGAAGCCAAACGTCTGGGCCTGACGCGGCAGATCGGTGTGTCCAACTTCACCATCGACCTGATGAAGCAGGCGATCGCAGCAGTGGGCGCGGAAAACATTGCCACCAACCAGATCGAGCTGCACCCGTACCTGCAAAACCGCAAGGTCGTCGAGTTCGCGCAAAGTCAGGGCATCCAGATTACGTCGTACATGACCCTGGCCTATGGCGAAGTGCTGAAGGACCCGCTGATCGTGCAGATCGCCGAGCGCCTGCAAGCCACCCCGGCGCAAGTCACCCTGGCGTGGGCGATGCAGTCGGGTTACGCGGTGATTCCGTCGTCGACCAAACGCGCCAACCTGCAAGGCAACCTCGGCGCCACGGCGCTGACCCTGAGCGACGCCGACATGGCGCTGATCACCACTCTGGATCGCGACCATCGCCTGACCAGCCCCAAAGGCATCGCGCCGCAGTGGGACTGACCGATCAGGCCTGAAGTTGCTGCGCGAGGTCGTGCATGGCCACGCGCAGCAGCTCGATGGCGGTCGTCAATGACGCTTCGGGCTCATCGTCACGGCAGGCTTACTCGAGTACCCGACACGCCGAAACCACGCGCTCGGCACCGATCATGTGTGCCCCGCCCGTGACGTGATGGGCCAGATCACGCAAATCTGTACGATCACCCTTGCGGCCGGACTCGTCCAGCCGCTTCAGATCGATGCGCAGATTGCTCAGTACCTCCCCACGCAATTGCTCGATCAACGGGTTGTCCGCGCCGACCAGTTGCATCAGCACACTCAGGTCGAAATCGGCCACTCCCTTATCGTTCACGCTCTCGACCTGGATCACCCCGGGTTCTGCGGCCATCAGGGCCTGGCTCAAATCGCGCAGCAGAACCGGCTTGAACAGGCAATCGTCCATACCGGCCGCCCGACATCGCTGCTTTTCTTCCATCTGCGCATTGGCAGTGAATCCGAGGATCAGGCAGGGCGCCCTGCCCGTCGCTGCTTCTTCCTGGCGCACCGCACGTGTCAATTCATATCCGTTGAACCCGTGCATGTTGATATCGGTGATCAATGCATCGAAGGATTGACCACGCCACAGCATCAGCCCTTCCTCACCGCCACCGGTGTCAACAGCGCGATGGCCGAGCTCAATCAGCTGCCGGCACAGCAACAGGCGATTCACCGGATGGTCATCCACCACCAGGACGTTCAGCGACTTTACGGTCGCCGCCACTGGCGCCGGTGCAGGCTCTTGCACCCGCGGCGCCAGCACTGGCAGTTCCAGTCTCAGCATGACCTGCGTGCCCCTGGCCGGCTGGCTGCTCATCCACAAATCACCGCCCATCATCCGGCACAGGTTGCGACTGATCACCAGCCCCAGGCCCGAACCGCCCTGCGCCACAGACTGATGGTCGCCGACCTGCACAAACGGGCTGAACAACCGTTGCTGATCCTCGGCGTTGATCCCCCTACCACTGTCTTCAATGACTACGCCCACCTCAATCTGCCCGTTCCGTTCACCGAACACGCGCAAGCGCAGGCTCACCTCGCCGTCATCGGTGAATTTGATTGCATTGCTCAACAGGTTCGACAGCACTTGTTTGAAACGCAGGGGGTCGAGCATCACCTCGACGTTGCTGAGCTCATCCAGTTCGACATGCCACAACAATTGCTTCTGCCGGGCCAGGCCTTCGAAAATCCGACACACCGACGCCACCACCTCGCGCAGATTGGCACGTTCGGGGGCCAGCGACAGATGCCCGGCTTCGATGCGTGCAATGTCAAGAATATCGCCAATCAATGCCAGCAATTGCTGCCCGGCACTGGACGCCACCTCGATCGCCTGGCGATCGGTGACGCCTTCATCGGCACGCTTGAGGGCCAGTTCGAGCATGCCGGTCAGGGCATTCATCGGTGTGCGGATTTCATGACTCATGGTTGCCAGAAACGTACTCTTGGCACGATTGGCTTCATCGGCCGCCTCCTTGGCCTCCTGCAACTGCCTTAGCCATTGCTGACGCTGGCGGATCTGCCGACGCTGAAAGCCGATCCAGCCCAATGCCAGCAACAGCAACCCCGCCGCAACGGCAAATCCGCGCAATATTTGCTCGCGATGACGCTGCCAATAGCTGTCTTGCAGCACCACATTACGACTCCAGCGCGCGACCAGGCCGTCGATTTCCTGCGGTGCGATACTCAGCAGTGCCTTGTTCAGAATCGATTGCAACTGAGGGGAGTCGAGCGCCGTGGCCATGGCAACCCGGGCCGGCTGATCGCCCAGCGTGGAGACAATCCGCAAGCGATCGCGGTACTGGTGATCGATCTGGTAACGCGCCACCAGCAAAGAACTCAATGTCGCATCTGCCCGACCGTCGAGCAGCGCCCTTGTGCCATCCGCCGGACTCGGTAACTCGATCAGGTTGATCTGCGGCACATGCTCCAGCAGGTAATCACGCAACGGATTGCCGCGATAAAGCGCCAGACGCTTGCCCGTCATGTCGTCCAGGCTACGCGGCCCCTGCACCTTCGAATCGGCAATCAGCACAAAGGGGCTGTTGACGTACGACCGGGTGAACAGCATTTCAGTTTCGCGCTCGCGACTCAGTGTCATCACAGACAACAGGTCCAGTTTCCCGCTTCTGAGTTGCTCGACCTGACGATCCAGAGACTGACCGCGCACCACCTCGAACGTCAGCCCGCTGCGCTGACTGATCAGGTTGAGCAGTTGGGCTGCCAGTCCACTGAAGCGGCCATCAGCGTCAAAGAACGTGAGTGGCGCAAAGCCATCGACAGCGCCGACCCGCACCACCGGATGCTGATCCAGCCATTGTTGCTCGCTCTCGCTCAGGCTGACTCGCGACTGCGCTGCCATGTCGGCGCGACCGGCGCTCCAGCGCAGTTCAATGGCCAGACGCTGCTCCATGGGAATGGCCAGCAGGGCTTTGTCGACCAAACGCTTCAAGCGCGTGTTGCTGCGGGCCAGTGCAAAGGCAAACGGGTTGGCGTCAAGGCCCGAAGGACCGGCCAGTTGCAGGTCGTTGTGAAAGTGAGTGTTGATCAGGTAACTGGCGCTGATGAAATCGCCCAGGTACAGATCATCCCGGCCGAACGCCACAGCGCCGAGGGCATCGAGAATGGAGCGATTAGGCTGCAGGGAAGCTTGCGGGTAAGCCTCCTGGATAGTCGAGGCTGGCAGGTAGTCATCCACCATGGCGATGCGTTTGTCAGCCAGATCGCCGGGCAACGGTTCATCGATCCGAGTGACCCACATCGGCTGATCCTCGGCGTAGGCGCGGGACAGCATCAGGCCGGAATCGGCTTCTTCGAACTTGTTCGACGTGCCCAGCAGGTCCACCTCACCAGCCTTAAGCGCAGCCATGGCGCTTGCTCGGTCGGGATAGCACCAGACTTCAACGCCGATGTTCAAAATCTGTGCAATCGCGTCGGCGTAATCGGCCGTAAGGCCTTCCAGTTCATGGCGCTTGCGGGTCAGCTCAAAAGGGGGGTAATCCGGCCAGGAGGCACCGATGCGCAATACCGGGTGCGCGCTCAGCCACTGTTTATCCTGCTCATCCAGGCGAACCTGCACCCCCTCGAGACGGGTGCGGGAGACGATTTCCAGCCTTTGTGCCTCGGTCGCGTGCACTGCGCTTGCAAGCATCAGTATCGACAGAAGCACAAACCGCAGAGGCCATATCATGGGCAGCCTGTCAAAACAGGCCGTTGCGTTTGACAAACTCTCGCAACACCACCAGCGAGCTCACTCCAAGTTTCAGCATCAAGCGGGTCTTGTAGGTGCTGATGGTTTTGTGACTAAGGTTCATCGCTTGAGCAATGTGCTTGTTGGACTTTCCTCCGGCCAGCTCCAGCATGATCCCCAATTCGCGGGGGGACAGGAGTGCGATCAACTCTCGCTCATCACGGTGCGCTTCGGATTGACCGGCATTGACCCCAGGCATTTCGGGGAAGTAGGTATAACCCGAACGGACGGCCTTGATTGCATTTTGCAGATGTTGCATCGAGGCGGACTTGGCGACAAATGCCATCGCCCCCGCACGTCGACAGCGCATCAGATAGTGTTCAGGGTCGGCCGAGGTGAAAATCAACACCTTGCAGACCAGCCCGATGGCTCTGATGCGCTCCAACACCTCCAGGCCGCCGAAGCCTTTGAGTTTCAGGTCGAGCACGACCAGTTCCGGCGCGTGTTCACGCAGCATCGGCACCACATCGATACCGCTGGTAGTCACATGAATCGGTGTGTAACCCGCCGACTCCAGAACCATCCGAACGGCCCCCACCACCACTGGATGATCATCGACGATCAAAGCTGAACCCATGACCACTCCCGGGGCGAATACATGACATGAGGCCACCGATCTTGCATGAACGGGACTATTGGTAGCTGCGCTACAACTGTTGCACGGTGTGCACGCTGGATCACCTGTCAGATCTGACAGTTGTGCGATAGAGCGATCTGTGATCGAGCAAGCGATGAGCGCCCAAACGAAGCCTCGACCGAGGTCATCAACTGCTCGATCGCGTGGATTGAAGGCAGAGGCGCAGGACTGGTGATGATCTTTGCACCAAAGTGCTCGGGAACCCCTGAGGCGTCCGCCGGTTCACCATAGACCAGCGCTCGCCGGACTTGCGGATGATCAAACAGGAAACCACGAAGATCCGCGATCCCGACCGCCAGTTCCGCGTTGACCACCAGAACATCGAACGGCTGGCAGCCGTAATCGACCAGTGTCAGCAGTTCGACAAGGTTTTGCACCGGTGCAATGCGATAGTAATCGAGGCCGTTGAACATCCGCTCGATCTTCATCCGGTGAAAATGCTGCAAGTCGGCGATCAGGATGCGCAGGGTTTTGTCGGTCAACGTGGAGGTCCGGGTAGTCGCTTCAAGTGGCGGCAAGACTACCCAAGCATCGGGATGCACTCTGTAGGACTTTTCCGAAAAAAACCGTCACTCATCCGGAATAAAAAAGTTACTCCGTGGTGCTCGGACTCCAGAAGGCCTGCACCACCAGCGCCGATGTCGAGATTCGCGCCACCAGTGCATCCAGTTCATCGCCATCCACCGAAGTGGTCGCCAGCGTGGCCTCGATCTCGATTTCATCGGCACCGAAGGCATGTACATCAACATCGCTGGCCGGGTAGTTGCTGCGTTCCAGCTCGGCTTCAAGCAAGGCGAACACCGCCTTCTGCTGTGAGCGCCGGGCGATGACGTAAACGATGTTGGTGACTTCCGCCGAGACCACGTCCAGCGGCTGACGGTTGATGTTGTTGACGATCGGCCGCAGCAGCGTATTGGCGGCGAGCACGAACAAGGTGCCCAGTACCGCTTCGGCCAGCAGGTCGGCACCGGCGCAGGCGCCGACGGCCGCCGAGGTCCAGAGCGTGGCGGCGGTGTTGAGCCCGCGCACGCTGCCCTCTTCGCGCATGATCACGCCGGCACCGAGAAAACCGATGCCGGAAACCACATACGCGACCACCCGCACCGCGCCTTCGGCACCGGCGAGACGGTTGGCCATGTCGACGAAAATCGCCGCGCCGACCGCCACCAGCACATTGGTACGCAAACCCGCCGTGCGTTGCCGGTACTGGCGTTCGAAGCCGATCAGGCCGCCGAGGATGAACGCCGCGCTGAGGCTGACCAGGGTGTCGAGCAATGAGGTGAGGTTGAGATTGTTGATCGCTTGCATGTCGAGCTCCTTGAAACCGCCCCCCTTGCTCCCACAAGGGGGGAATCTTGCCTGTTACTGCCAGCCGAACCGGCGGATGTAGAAACCTTTGACGGCCTGGGTCAGCGCCATGTACGCCAGCAGGATCACCGGCAGGAACACGAAGTACATCGACGGCAGCGCCTGCAGTTTGAAGTAGTGCGCCAGCGGCCCCATCGGCAGGAAGATGCCCACAGCCATGATGATTCCAGTCATCACCAGCAACGGCATGGCCGCGCGGCTTTGCAGGAACGGAATCTTCGGCGTGCGGATCATGTGCACGATCAGCGTCTGGGTCAGCAGCCCCACCACGAACCAGCCGGACTGGAACAGGGTCTGGTGATCCGGGGTGTTGGCATCGAACACGTACCACATCAAGGCGAACGTTGTGATGTCGAAGATCGAACTGATCGGGCCGAAGAACAGCATGAAGCGCCCGACGTCACCGGGCTGCCAGCGCTGCGGCTGTTTCAGCATTTCATCGTCGACGTTATCGAACGGGATCGCGATCTGCGAAATGTCGTAAAGCAGGTTCTGCACCAGCAGGTGCATCGGCAGCATCGGCAGGAACGGAATGAACGCACTGGCCACCAGCACCGAGAACACGTTGCCGAAGTTCGAGCTGGCGGTCATCTTGATGTACTTGAGCATGTTGGCGAAGGTCCGTCGCCCTTCCAGCACGCCCTCCTCCAGCACCATCAGGCTCTTTTCCAGCAGGATGATGTCGGCCGCTTCCTTGGCAATGTCTACTGCACTGTCCACGGAAATCCCGATGTCTGCGGTGCGCAGCGCCGGGGCGTCGTTGATGCCGTCGCCCATAAACCCGACCACGTGGCCGTTGCCCTTGAGGATGCGCACGATGCGCTCCTTGTGCGACGGCGTCAGCTTGGCGAACACGTTGGTGGTTTCCACCGCCACCGCCAGTTCGGCGTCGCTCATGCGTTCGATGTCGTTGCCCATCAGCAGGCCTTGCTGGGCCAGGCCCACTTCGCGGCAGATCTTGGCGGTCACCAGCTCGTTGTCGCCGGTCAGCACTTTCACGGCAACGCCGTGCTCGGCCAGGGCCTTGAGCGCCGGTGCAGTACTTTCTTTCGGCGGATCGAGGAACGCCACGTAACCGATCAGCGTCAGCTCCTGCTCGTCGCTCAGGCTGTAAGTGTCGCGCCCTTGCGGCATCGACCGGGCGGCCACCGCTACCACGCGCAAGCCTTCAGCGTTGAATGCTGCTGTGACCTGACGGATTTTCGCCAGCAATTCATCGCTCAAGGCTTCGTCGACTTCACCGTGACGAACCCGGCTGCACACCGACAGAACCTCTTCCACCGCGCCTTTGCAGATCAGTTGATGCGGCTGACCGCGCCCCTCGACCACCACCGACATGCGTCGGCGATTGAAGTCGAACGGGATCTCGTCGACCTTGCGAAACGCCGTGCCGACCTTCAGCTCGCGGTGGATTTCCACGTGTTCCAGCACCGCCACGTCCAGCAGGTTTTTCAGGCCGGTCTGGTAGTAGCTGTTGAGGTAAGCCATTTCCAGCACGTCATCGGAGTCTTCGCCCCAGACGTCGACGTTGCGCGCCAGGAAAATCCTGTCCTGGGTCAGGGTGCCGGTCTTGTCGGTGCACAGCACGTCCATGGCGCCGAAGTTCTGGATCGCATCCAGGCGTTTGACGATGACTTTCTTGCGCGACAGGAACACCGCGCCCTTGGCCAGGGTCGAGGTGACGATCATCGGCAGCATTTCCGGGGTCAGGCCCACGGCAATCGACAGCGCGAACAGCAGTGCTTCGGTCCAGTCACCCTTGGTGAAACCGTTGATGAACAACACCAGCGGCGCCATGACGAACATGAAGCGGATCAACAGCCAGCTGACTTTGTTCACACCTTGCTGAAACGAAGTCACCGCGCGATCAGTCGCCCCGACCCGCTGCGCCAACGCACCGAAATAGGTGCTGTTGCCGGTGGTGAGAATCACCGCCACCGCTGTGCCGGACACCACGTTGGTGCCCATGAACAGGATGTTGTCGAGTTCCAGCGGATTGCGCGTGTCACGATCGGCCTGACGCGGGAATTTCTCCACCGGCATCGATTCACCGGTCATCGCCGCCTGGCTGACGAACAGATCCTTGGCGCTGAGCACCCGGCAATCGGCAGGAATCATGTCGCCGGCCGAGAGCACGATCAGATCGCCGGGCACCAGTTGCTTGATCGGCAGTTCAGCACGCGGCGCATCCCGACGCAGCACGGTGGCGGTGTTGCTGACCATCGCCTTGAGCGCGTCGGCGGCCTGGTTGGATTTGCTTTCCTGCCAGAAGCGCAGCAGCGTCGACAGCACCACCATCGAGAAAATCACGATGGCGGCCTTGAGGTCTTCGGTCAGCCACGAGATCACCGCCAGCAGGGTCAGCAGCAGGTTGAACGGGTTTTTGTAGCAGTGCCACAGGTGGGTCCACCACGGCAGCGGTTGCTCGTGTTCGACTTCGTTGAGGCCATGCTGCGCACGCAGCACATCGACTTCGAAATCGGTGAGGCCGTCGGTGTGGGTGCCGAGGTTCGACAGCAGCACGCCACTGTCGCAATGGGCGGCGTCCACCAGTGTATTGGCCAGAGTGGGCGGCACTTCACGGCTGACCGTGGTGTCGCTGATGGTTTCCAGCAAGGCCAGGCGACGGAAGTGCCGGGCGATGTGGCGGGTCCGCAGGAAGCCTGCGAAAAATTCCTTGAGCGTAAGTTTCATGGCTGTTGCCCCTATGGTCAGCCGGGAAACCGTCGAGCAGGTACGTCCTCGTCTTGAGCACCGGGAAACCGGCACGGCAAGGCGTGGCGCGCCGGTCAGAAAAGACAGGCGTGTCGATAGGCATGCGATGGCGACAATAAAGTCGAAATCACAGGCTTTTCAGTGTCGATGAGAAGGACGTCGGGACATGACCGGGACCGGTCATGATCGGGATGCCGCTGCTCGCTGTTCGGCGAGACAACGGCACAAAGGAATGCGCGTTATCTTGCCGAGAATCTGCCGGTTACAAGGACCGGCCGACAACTGTCACTCGAACAAGTACCCACTGTGGGTCTCCGCTATTGATGAAAACGCGCGAAGCTTACGCCCCGATATCTGGAGAGTAAACCCGCAAAAGGAAGTGTGTCGGGGAATGTGGCGGGTGTTCAGGAAGGGTTCAGGATTGAGTTTTTGCGGTGTAGTTGAAGGCCTCTTCGCGAGCAAGCCCGCTCCCACAGGGGATCTTCATTGAACACAGATTTTGTGGTCAGCAGAGATCCAGTGTGGGAGCGGGCTTGCCCGCGAAGACGATTTGGCAAACGCCGCAGGTTTAGCTGGCAGTCGCCAACAACAGATCCATCACCGAACGGCTGTGCCCACGGTTCTTGCCATGCTCATACAGCGAGCCGGCAATCTCGTCCGCGCGGATCGGCAGGATCGACAGCAGCGTATCGCTCAGACCATGGCTGGCCTGGCAGAAGCCCTGCATATACAGACCGGCCTTGCAACGCTCGTCGGTGATCAACCGGTAATTGCGGTCGACCTCGAAATCGCCCAGGTACTCCTCCAGCGGCGCCAGCAGTTTGCGGTGCATCTGACGCTCGTAACCGGTGGCCAGCACGACCGCGTCGTAGGCACGCACGGTGACTTCGCCGGTGGCGTTGTTGCGCACGGTCAGTTCGATACCGCGTTCGGTGGCAGTGGCTTTCTCGACAGTGGTCAGGGTGCGGAACGCATGGCGGGCAACACCCGAAACTTTCTGGCGATAGAAGATGCCGTAGATGCGCTCGATCAGGTCGATGTCGACCACCGAGTAGTTGGTGTTGTGGTACTCGTTGACCAGACGCTCACGCTCGCTGCTCTTCTGCTGGAAGATCAGGTCGGTGAATTCCGGCGAGAACACTTCGTTGACGAACGGGCTGTCGTCCGCCGGCTTCAGGGCCGAGCCACGCAGAATCATGTCGACCTGCACCGACGGGAACGAGTCGTTCAGGTCGATGAAGGCTTCCGCCGCGCTCTGGCCGCCACCGATGATTGCGATGCTCATCGGCTGGTTGTTGATGCACGGCTGCTTGGCCATCTCGGCCAGGTACTGCGAATGATGGAACACCCGACCGTCGCCCTTGAGCGCCTTGAATGCCTCGGGAATACGCGGCGTGCCACCGGCGCTGACCACCACTGAACGCGCGGTACGCACGAATTGCTGGCCTTCGGTATCACGGGAAATCACCCGCAGCGCTTCAACCTGATGGTTGTGCAATACCGGCTCGATGGTCAGCACTTCTTCGCCGTATCGGCTCTGCTCGGTGAACTGTGCCGCCACCCAGCGCAGGTAGTCGTTGTACTCCATGCGGCACGGATAGAAGGTGCCAAGGTTGATGAAGTCCACCAGACGACCGTGGTGCTTGAGGTAGTTGACGAACGAATACGGGCTGGTCGGATTGCGCAGGGTCACCAGATCCTTGAGGAAGGAAATCTGCAACTCGCTCTGGGTCGACAGGGTGTTGCCGTGCCAGCTGTAGTTGGGTTGTTTGTCGAGAAACAGAACATCCAGTTCCCCCTGGGTCGGGCCGCGCTCTTGCAGAGCGATGGCGAGCGCCAGGTTCGAAGGGCCGAAACCGACGCCGATCAGGTCGTGAACGATGGGCGATGCAATTGCCTGTGTCATTTCCAGTGTCCTCTGGACGAAAAGCCTGAGTGACCTGACCGGCCTTGAGCAGGACAGCAGATCGTCTGTTGAGTAGGAACGAGGACAGTGAAATAAAATTTAGCGACGACGGCTCAATGGGCATCCCATTGTTTGATGCGCAGGCGGCAATGTTTCATCGCGTTGACGATGTGCTTTTCCACCAGAGCCTTGGAAATCCCGAGGTGTTCGGCAATCTCGGGATGCGACAGACCTTCGATCTTGCGCAACAGAAAACTTTCGCGGCACAGCGGCGAAAGTTCTGCCAGGGCTCGCTGGAGCATCTCCAGGCGTTGACCATGATCGAAGGTGCTGTGAGGTGACGGCGTGAAGTAGCGCTCTTCACTGTCGAGCACTTCCAGCGACTCGGCCTGACGCAGGGCATTGCGCCGATGGTCGTCGATCACCAGGTTCAGGGCAGTGCGATAAAGAAATGCGCGAGGCTGCTCGATCGGCGTTTCGCTGGATCGCTCCAGCACCCGCAGATAAGCGTCATGCACCACATCTTCGGCAACCTGACGGTTGCCGATTCTGGCGTTCAGGAAACACACCAACTCGCGATAGTAGTTTTCCAACATGATTCCCCGCCGCAGCGTGCGGTTTCGATCCTTGAGCCAGATCCGCGACTGTCGAAAAAGACAATGGCACGATAGTGGCAAATTCAGGTGCGTAATTTATAGTAATTCTCATATAGATTTAAAGCGCTGTTTCGGTTTGCCCGACAAATTGTTCGTGTCTATACCTGTTACCGCGTTTTTCATTGCTTAAATTCCCCGCTGCTTTCCTCGTTTAACCATCAGCTCCCCGTGTCTGTCGCGCCCTGCGACAGCGTCCGGTCGTGCTCCGCTTGCGGTGCCCGATGGACGACGGGCCCGACTCACACTGGCCGGAACCCTGCATGAAACGTCCCCGTCCCGCCCGACGCGCCCTGCTCGCTGCTCTTTGTCTGATCCCCGTGATTGCCGTTGCTGCCTGGCAGGTTCTGCCACCCGGTCGTGACAAGTTCGCCACCGTTCAGGTCGGCCGTGGCGATATCGAAAGCAGCGTCACGGCTCTGGGCACCCTGCAACCGCGCCGCTATGTGGATGTTGGCGCACAGGCATCCGGGCAGATCCAGAAAATCCACGTCGAAGTCGGCGACGTGGTCAAGGAAGGCCAGCTGCTGGTGGAGATCGACCCTTCCACGCAGAAGGCCAAACTCGACGCCGGGCGTTACTCCATCGAAAACCTCAAGGCGCAATTGCAGGAACAGCGCGCCCAACATGAACTGGCGCAACAGAAATACCAGCGCCAGCAGAATCTCGCCGCCGGCGGCGCAACCCGCGAAGAAGACGTGCAGACCGCCCGCGCCGAGCTGAAAGCCACCCAGGCGCGGATCGACATGTACCAGGCGCAGATCCGTCAGGCCGAGGCCAGCCTGCGCAGCGATCAGGCCGAACTCGGTTACACGCGCATCTACGCCCCCATGACCGGCACCGTGGTCGCCCTTGATGCACGCGAAGGCCAGACCCTCAATGCCCAGCAACAGACGCCGCTGATCCTGCGTATTGCCAAGCTGTCGCCGATGACCGTGTGGGCCGAGGTCTCGGAAGCCGACATCGGTCACGTCAAACCCGGCATGACCGCTTACTTCACCACCCTCAGCGGCGGGCACCGGCGCTGGAGCAGCACCGTGCGGCAGATCCTGCCGGTGCCGCCCAAGCCACTGGACCAGACCAGCCAGGGCGGCGGCAGCCCCGCCAGTTCAAGCAAAAGCGGGAGCGCCCGAGTGGTGCTGTACACCGTGCTGCTCGATGTGGATAACGCCGACAATGCACTGATGGCGGAAATGACCACGCAAGTCTTCTTCGTCGCCAACCAGGCAAAAAATGTCCTGACTGCTCCGGTCGCGGCGCTGCAAGGCAGCACCACCGCCAACCTGCAGACTGCGCAGGTGATCGCCGCCAACGGCAAGATCGAGACCCGCGAAGTACGCACCGGCATCAGTGATCGCCTGAAAGTACAAATCCTCGAAGGCCTGAATGAAGGCGACCACTTGTTGATCGGCCCGGCCGACGGCAGTGGAGGTTGAATGCAAACGCCTCTGATCGACCTGCAGGACATCCGCAAGTCCTACGGTGGCGGCGACGCGCCTGAAGTTCATGTCCTGCGCGGTATCGACCTGTCGATTCACGCCGGCGAGTTCGTGGCGATCGTCGGCGCCTCCGGCTCCGGCAAGTCGACGCTGATGAATATCCTTGGCTGCCTCGACCGCCCGACCACCGGCGAATACCGCTTCGCCGGTGAAAACGTCGCGGGCCTGGACACCGACGAGCTGGCCTGGCTGCGTCGCGAAGCCTTTGGTTTCGTGTTCCAGGGCTACCACCTGATCCCGTCCGGTTCGGCTCAGGAAAACGTCGAAATGCCGGCGATCTACGCCGGCACACCGGCCGCCGAGCGCCATGCCCGGGCCGCTGCCCTGCTCGACCGCCTGGGCCTTGCCTCGCGCACCGGCAACCGTCCGCACCAACTCTCCGGCGGCCAACAGCAACGGGTATCGATTGCCCGGGCGCTGATGAACGGCGGACACATCATTCTTGCCGACGAACCCACTGGCGCCCTCGACAGTCACAGCGGCAAGGAGGTCATGGCGCTGCTCGACGAATTGGCGAGCCAGGGCCACGTGGTGATTCTCATCACCCACGACCGCGAAGTGGCAGCGCGAGCCAAACGCATCATCGAGATCCGCGACGGCCTGATCATCAGCGACAGCGCCCGGGACAACCCCGAAGCCCAGACCACCGCCAATCCCGGCGCCTTGCAGGCCGTGGATCTGCGCAAACGCCTGAGCGAAGGCGCCGAGGCCACCGGGGCCTGGAAAGGCGAACTGGTGGACGCACTGCATGCCGCCTGGCGAGTGATGTGGATCAATCGCTTCCGCACGGCGCTGACCCTGCTCGGGATCATCATCGGCGTGGCGTCGGTGGTGGTGATGCTCGCGGTCGGCGAAGGCAGCAAGCGTCAGGTCATGGCGCAGATGGGCGCCTTCGGCTCGAACATCATTTACCTCAGCGGCTCGGCGCCCAACCCGCGTACGCCGCCCGGCATCGTCACCCTCGACGACGTCGCCGCGCTGGCAAGCCTGCCGCAGGTCATGCGGATCATGCCGGTCAACGGCTCCGAAGCCGGCGTGCGGTTCGGCAACGCCGACTACCTGAGCTACGTGGGCGGCAACGACACCAACTTCCCGGCGATCTTCAACTGGCCGGTGGTTCAGGGCAGTTACTTCACCGAAGCCGACGAGCAGAGTGCAGCGGCCGTCGCGGTGATCGGGCACAAGGTACGCACGCGATTGCTCAAGGATGTCGCCAACCCCATCGGCCAGTACATCCTGATCGAAAACGTGCCGTTCCAGGTGGTCGGCGTGCTGGCGGAAAAAGGCGCCAGCTCCGGCGACTCCGACAGTGACAACCGGATCGCCGTGCCTTACTCGGCCGCCAGTGTGCGGCTGTTCGGTACACGTAATCCTGAATACGTGGCCATCGCCGCCGCCGATGCGCGCAAGGTCAAGGAGGCCGAACACGCCATCGAACAACTGATGCTACGCCTGCACAACGGCAAGAAGGATTTCGAGCTGACCAACAACGCCGCGATGATTCAGGCCGAGGCTCGCACGCAGAACACCCTGTCGCTGATGCTCGGTTCGATTGCTGCGATTTCGCTGTTGGTTGGTGGCATCGGGGTGATGAACATCATGCTGATGACCGTGCGCGAACGCACCCGCGAGATCGGCATCCGCATGGCCACCGGCGCCCGCCAGCGCGACATCCTGCGCCAGTTCCTCACTGAAGCGGTGATGTTGTCGGTGGTCGGCGGGATCGCCGGGATCGCCCTGGCACTGATCGTCGGCGGCATCCTGATTCTCAGCGAAGTCGCCGTAGCGTTCTCCTTGATGGCGGTGCTCGGTGCCTTTGGCTGCGCCCTTGTGACCGGTGTTGTCTTCGGCTTCATGCCGGCCCGCAAAGCCGCCCGACTCGACCCGGTGACGGCCCTTACCAGTGAATGATCGACCTATGAAACCGCGCCTCAGCCTGTTGACCGTTTGCTTGATACTCAGCGCCTGCAGCAGTCCCGTCCAGCGTCCGGACAGCGGCGTGCAGCCGCCCCCGACCTGGCAATCGCCTCACATCGACAACCGCGCGCGCGAGGAAGCGCGCTGGTGGACCCGGTTCTCCAGTCCGCAACTCAATCAACTGATCGAACAGGCCCAGGTCGGCAGCTACGATCTGGCCGCCGCCATTGCCCGGGTGCGTCAGGCCCGCGCCGACACCGTCATCGCCGGCGGCTCGCAATTACCCGAGGTGCAAGCCACGGCCAACGCCAATCGCCAGAAACTGCTGCGCGGCAATGGCTACAGCCAGCTCGATGCGAGCAGCAGCAACAAGGCCGTGGATTACTTCGACGCCGGCCTGAGTGCCAGTTACGAAATCGATTTCTGGGGCGGCAACCGGGCCTCCCGGGACAGCGCCCGATTCAGCTTGCAGGCCAGCGAATTCGACCGGGCCACAGTGGAGCTGACTCTGCTCAGCGGCGTGGCCAACAGTTATGCGCAAGTCCTGTCGCTGCGCGAACAGAGCCGCATCGCCGAACTCAATCTGACCAATGCACAAAACGTCCTGCAACTGGTGCAGACCCGCTTCAATGCCGGCTCCGCCACCGCGCTGGAACTGGCCCAGCAAAAAAGCCTGGTGGCGGCGCAGCAACGGCAGTTGCCCACCGTGCAGCAACAGGCCGAAGACGCGCGGATCAGTCTCGCCGCCCTGCTCGGCCGTCCCGTGCAGCAGTTACCAGCCAGCGTCGAATCGTTCGAGCAGATGCAATGGCCGGAGATTGCCACCGGCGTACCGAGCGATCTACTGACCCGCCGCCCGGACATCGCCCGCGCCGAAGCACAATTGGCGGCGGCCCAGGCCGACGTAACCGTTGCCCGTGCGGCGATGTTTCCCAAGCTGACCCTGACCGCCAACCTGGGCTCGGGCGCCAACCAGATCGGCGATGTGCTGCGCAGCCCGTTCTACAACCTGACCGGCGGCCTCGTCGCTCCGATCTTCAACAACGGCCGCCTCGGTGCCGAGCGCGACAAGGCCACGGCCCGGCAGGACGAGCTGCTGCAGACCTATCGCGGTGCGATCATCAACGGTTTTGCCGACGTGGAAAAAGCCCTCAACAGCATTCGCGGGCTGGATGAGCAACGGCAGTGGCAAACCGAGGAGCTGAATCAGGCACAGACCGCTTTCAACATCGCCCAGAGCCGCTACCAGGCCGGCGCCGAAGACTTGCTGACAGTCCTGGAAACCCAGCGCACGCTGTATGCGGCGCAGGATCAGAATGTGCAACTGCGCCTGTCGCGGATGCAAGCGAGCATCGCGCTGTACAAGGCGCTGGGAGGCAGTTGGGAGATTCGCTGAAACACTGATTCGCACAAACGGGAAAGGATCGCAGCCTGACACAGACTGCGATCCTTTTTTTATGCCTTGGCTTTCAGGTTGCGCGCATACCACGGCCGTTGCGGCACGCGGCGGAACAGCGCGGCGAGTTTTTTCTCGTCGTTGAGGAAGGTGATGCGCAGCGCCAGCTTCATGGTTTCCGGGTCCATTTCCACGGTCTTGCCGACCTGCAGGCCTGGCGTGGTGCTGCAACCATGAGTCACCGGCCCCAGCCACGGATCATCGACTTCCACCCAACGGCCGGGGGCAAACCACGGCACGCCATTGACCACCAGACGCGAGACTTCGCCCGGATGGAAACGCTCGTGAGCGCGGAACCAGTCTTCGATCCGGTCATCGATCCAGCCATGGAAATGCCAGAACGCAGGGTTGACGTGGGACGAGAACGGATCGCCGAGAAAATCATTCTCCGGGCCAAACCAGCGTTGCGCGAAATCCGCCGGATCCCGGGCAAACGGCACCGGCTGACCGTTGGACGGATCGCGCGGCACGGAGGCCCAACGCATGTGCAACCAGTCGTGCAGACCGAGCTCCACCTCGGAGCCGAACTGGCCCAGGGTGAGCCTGGACAGATACGCCGGATCACGGTACTGAGACTCCCAGACCTGGAAATTGCTTTCATAAGTCTCGGCAGTCTTGATGTCACTGACCCACTGGCTGTATTCGTTGTCACCGTCGGCCAGCCAGGTCGGTGGCAGTGCCGTGCCGTCATGGTTGTCGAAGTAGCGGGCGAATCCGGCGCGGTCGCGTATCAGCTCCGGCTGCGGCAACGGAAAGTACTCCCAGGATGGCAGATCCTGCATCGATCTCGCGGTGCCCAGCATGTGCCGGTGCATGAAGAAAAAATCGACGCCCGAACCATTGCGATCCTTGCGTGGCCCACGGGCATCACGCTCCTTGTCCCGCGGCCCCGGCTGCCAGCCGATGCCACGCAAGGCTTCGCGCTTGTCTTCCGGCAAGGTGTGCCACTTGTCCCGGGTCGCATGCCACAGCTGATGGAACAGACGATGCTCGGGCGAGATCAGCCAGGCCAGCAACGTCGGGTTCAGCGGCGTACGCTCGCGGGCTTCGGGAAACAGCCGCTTGACTGCGACGAAGCCGTTGTCCTGCGCCGGCCAAGCCAATGGCCGGTCCAGGCGCAAGGCCTTGCCACTGAGAGTGCCGCTGCCGGCATTGCCGAAATCGGCCCAGACTTCGTCGAGGATCATTTCCAGTTCATAGTCGATCCGGCCATCGGCACTGATCAGGCGCCAGCTCAATTTCGCGGCATCAGCGCCGGCAAGATCACCCAGAATTCGGTAACGAGGTGTTTCGCCGGAACGCAGTCGCGCTGGCGTGTCGAGAAATCCGCACACGCCCCGGCCTTTCTGGCCAATGTCGAGAAACACCTGCAAGCCGTTCGCCGGCAGCCCTTCGAGGCCCGCGTCACGCCCTTCGAAACGGATGTCCCAGACTCCGCGCAAGGCATTCGCCAGGCGCTGTCCGGCCACGTCAGCGACGTCGAACGACGCCTCGCCGGGGGTGATCGTCGGATCCGGCTTCGTCCATTCACGATGCCCAAAATAAGCCGCCGGCACAGCAGCGCCGGTCAGCGCCAGGCCTGCCATGAACCATCGTCGAGAAATCTTCATTGCCCTACCTGTGTCAGCCATGAAGCAGGCTTTATCCAAGCTAGAACGTTTGCTGCCATGGCAAATTTAAGCGCCCGTCACGACGCACGTTTAACCCCTCTCCCGTCGCACTAAATTTCCACGGCTGCCAGTCGTTCTTCCCAGATAGCAAAGGCCCCTGCGCCTGCACTTCGATGGCGAACCTGACTGAGATCGGCAATGACAAAACCACGTTCGAAAAAGGCTCTTTTCATCGGCCTGCCACTGGCACTGGCGATCACCGCCGGCGCCGGCTTCGCCGTCTGGGAACACTGGTTCAAGGACGATCTGGGCTATCCGGTCAAAGTCGTGAAACAGGCCGCCGAACTGCACGAGCGCATGCTGTCCTTCGACAGCCACATCAGTCTGATGCAGAACTTCGGCACCGACGGCAACGAGGCTGACAAGGACGGCAAGGGCCAGTTCGACCTGGCCAAAGTCAACCGTGGACAACTCTCCGGCGCAGCGCTGACGATTTTCGGCTGGCCGGAAATGTGGAACGGCCCCGACGCGCCGCACAAACCCACCGCAGGGTTCATCGACGAGGCGCGCAATCAGCAGGAAATCCGCTACAGGATCATCTCCGGCATGGTGCGCGACTTCCCCAACCAGGTCGCCATCGCCTACACCCCGGACGACATGCGCCGCCTGCACGGCGAAGGCAAGTTCGCGATCTTCATCAGCATGCTCAATGCCTATCCGCTGGGCCACGACCTGAACCTGCTGGATCTGTGGACCGCACGCGGCATGCGCATGTTCGGCTTCAGCTACATCGGCAACAACGACTGGGCCGACTCGTCGCGCCCGCTGCCGTTCCTCAATGATTCGCCGGACGCCCTCGATGGTCTGTCGGATCTGGGCAAACAAGCGGTCAAACGCCTGAACGACCTGGGTGTGATCATCGACGTGTCGCAAATGTCGACCAAAGCGCTGGAACAGGTCGCGCAACTGAGCCGCACACCGCTGGTGGCCTCGCATTCGGCACCACGGGCGATGGTCGACATCCCGCGCAACCTCAGCGACAAGGAAATGCAACTGATCAAAAACAGCGGCGGCGTGGTGCAGATCGTGGCGTTCTCGCAATACCTGCGCCCCCTGACCCAGAAAACCCAGGATCGGCTCAATGAATTGCGCAAAGAGTTCGACCTGCCGCCCCTGCCAAACCTGGCCATGGCCCTGATGCCGGGCGACCCGATCATCTCTGCCTGGTCCGAGCAGAAGTTCGGCCTGTACGCCAGCCGCCTCTACGCGATCCTCGAAGACGAACCCAAGGCCAGCCTGAAAGACCTGGGCGACGCCATCGAATACGCGGTGCGCAAGATCGGCATCGACCACGTTGGCATCAGCTCCGACTTCAATGAAGGCGGCGGCGTAAAAGGCTTTGAAAACGTCGGCGAGATCCGCAACGTCACCGCCGAGCTGCTGTCGCGCGGCTACTCCGAAGCGGACATCGCCAAGCTGTGGGGCGGCAACTTCCTGCGGGTCTGGGATCAGGTCGAAAAAGCCGCAAAACCGGCCCTGGCCACTGCACGGGAAACGACCAAGCCATGAGCAATCGTCGCGAGTTTCTGAAACAGGCCGGCATGCTGGCCGCTGCTTTGCCGTTGGGCGCCAGTCTGCCAGCGATCGCCGAAACGGCGTCCACCCCGGCGGCGTCCGGGGACAAATGGACGCAATTGCGCCAGCTGTTCGACCAGGATCCGGCGTACCTGCACTTCTCCAACTTCCTGATCACCACCCATCCCAAACCGGTGCGCGAAGCCATCGAACGGCATCGCGCCGCCCTCGACAAAAACCCTGGCCTGGCCATGGACTGGGACCTGGGCGTGATCGAAGAGCGCGAAGAAAACGTGCGGGTCTGGGCCGGCCGTTACCTGCAGGCCAACCCGAAGCAGATCGCCCTGACCGGCAGTACCACCGAAGGCCTGACCATGATCTACGGCGGCGTGCATGTGCGCCCCGACCAGGAAATCCTCACCACTGCTCACGAGCACTACGCCACCCACACGATCCTCGCCCTGCGCAAGGAACGTGAAGGCACCAAAGTGCGCAAGATCCACCTGTTCAAGGATCCGCACACGGCGACCAAAGCCGAGATTCTCACCGCCATCGACAGCAGCATCCGCCCCGAAACCCGGGTGCTGGGCATGTGCTGGGTGCATTCGGGCAGCGGCATGAAACTGCCCATCGGCGAGATCGGCGCCATCGTCGACAAACACAACCGCGGGCGCAGCGATGCCGACCGGATCATCTACGTGGTGGACGGCGTGCACGGCTTCGGCGTGGACAACCTGAATTTCCCGGAGATGAACTGCGACTTCTTCGTTGCCGGCACCCACAAATGGATGTTCGGCCCACGGGGCACCGGCATCGTGTGCAGTCGTTTCGAAGAGGTGAAATACGTCACGCCGATCACCCCGACCTTCTCCGAAGCCACGGCGTTTTCCACCACCATGACGCCCGGCGGCTACCACTCCTTCGAGCACCGCTGGGCGCTGGACGAGGCCTTCAAGCTGCATTTGCAACTGGGCAAGGCCGAGGTCGAGGCGCGCATTCACGCCCTCAACAGCTATTTGAAAAAACGTCTGCTGGAACACCCGCAGATCGAACTCGTCACGCCTCTGAGCCCGCAGCTGTCAGCCGGCTTCACGTTCTTCCGGGTCAAGGGCAAGGACTGCGACAAGATCGCCGCGTTCCTGATGCAAAACCGGGTGGTCGCCGATGCCGTGGAGCGCGATGTCGGGCCGGTGGTGCGCTGCGCACCGTGCCTGCTCAACGACGAAAGCCAGATCGACCGCTTCATGAAACTGCTGGTAACTCAGTTGTAGGCACCCGACGCCACGAATTCCTTTCCACCTGTTTACGAGAGAACCGATGAACAGTGAGCTGCGTAGTTTTTCCTTGAAGTCGCTCCCCGCGCTGTCCCTCGCCGCACTGCTCGCCAGTCTGCTGCCGGGTCTGGCACAAGCCGCCGAACCGAGCAAACCGGGGACAGTATTCAAGGACTGCAAGGACTGCCCGGAAATGGTTGTTCTGCCCACCGGTACGTTCACCATGGGCACCCCGGATGACGAAGTCGGTCGTGAGCCGGACGAAGGCCCGATGCACCCCGTGACCTTCGACAAACCGCTGGCCATCAGCCGCTTCCAGGTGCTCAAGGGGCAATGGGACGCTTACCTCAGCGACACCGGTTACAAGATGCCGGACGGCGACAAACGCCCCGGCCGTGCGTGCAAGGCCGGGATTCCGGACTACCAGGGCAGCGATCCGAAAAAGCAGTACACCGACAAACACCCGGCCGTGTGCATGGACTTCAACGAAGCCAACGACTACGTGGCGTGGCTGTCGAAGAAAACCGGCAAGACCTACCGCCTGGTCAGTGAATCCCTGCGTGAATACGCAGCACGCGCCGGCAGCACCGGGCCGTTCCCGTTCCCCTTCGACGAGGGCAAGGAATACAGCATCGCCAAACATGCCAACACCTACGGTGCCGCTGACGGCTACAACTTCACCGCCCCGGCCGGCAGCTTCCCGGCCAACGCCTTTGGCGTCTATGACATGCACGGCAACATCTACGAGTGGACGGCCGATTGCTACAACGAAGACTATGTCGGCGCTCCGAGCGACGGCAGCGCCATCACGACCGGCAACTGCAAGGTCCGCCGTATCCGTGGCAACGACTGGGGTGAAGCGCCGGTATTTTCCCGTTCCGGCAACCGCAACGCGACGTACAGCGACACCCGTGGCGACTGGATCGGTTTTCGCGTGGCGCGGGATCTGTAACAGCCAAAGTACCTCCCTCTCGCTCGTCGCCTGAGACCTCGATAAACCCGTGGGTGGCTAAATCGCTGCCCGCGGGTTTCGTCTTTTAACCAGCCCAACCCTTGAACCTTTGCCCTTGCGGGCACTAGAAGCGGAAACCTCCATGACCACAAAATCCCGCGGAGCCATCAGTGAAGTCCTCGGCCTGCTCAAGCCTTACCGGGTCGTCGTGGTGGTGTCGATCCTCCTCGGCATGCTCGGTGGAGTCAGCGTCACCGCCCTGTTGGCGACCATCAACAAAGCCTTGAACGGTGCGAGCACCCCGTCGACGGACGTGCTGCTCACCTTCGCCGGGCTCTGCGTCGCCGCCCTGCTCTGCTCTATCCTGTCGGACATCGGCACCAACCACGTCGGACAGCACATCATTGCCGGCCTGCGCAAAGCCCTGGGCGAGAAAGTGTTGCTGGCCCCCATCGAACAGATCGAACGGTTTCGCAGCCACCGCCTGATTCCGGTGCTGACCCACGACGTCGACACGGTCAGTGATTTCGCCTTTTCCTTCGCACCGCTGGCCATCGCCTTCACGGTCACGCTGGGTTGCCTGGGGTATCTGGCGTACCTGTCGCTGCCCATGTTCGCCTTGTTGCTGGTGGCGATCGTGATCGGCACCGTGGTCCAGTACATCGCCCGTGCCCGTGGCATCAAAGGCTTCGAACAGGCCCGCGAGGCCGAGGACGAATTGCAGAAGCACTACAGCGCCATCGCCGCCGGCGCCAAGGAACTGCGGATTCACCGCCCGCGTCGCCAGCGCATGTTCAGCCAGCGCATCGAAGGCACGGCGGACTCGATCTGCAACACCCACATTCGTTCGATCAACACCTTCGTCGTCGCCAAGACCTTCGGCTCGATGCTGTTCTTCGTGGTGATCGGCCTGGCCCTGGCCCTGCAATCGTTCTGGCTGGGCACCGACAAGGCGGTACTCAGCGGTTTCGTGCTGGTGTTGCTGTACATGAAAGGCCCGCTGGAATACCTGGTCACCACCCTGCCGGTGGTCAGCCGCGCCAACATCGCCTTCAAGCGCATTGCCGAACTGGCGGAACAGTTCTCCTCACCGGAGCCGCACCTGTTGCTGCGCGAATCTGCACCTGCGAGCAAAACCGCCGTGCAGCAATTGCAGATGCACAACGTCCACTACGCGTTCCCGCCAGTCAAAGGCAGCGCTGCGTTCGAACTGGGCCCGGTCAACCTGAACATCGCCCAGGGCGACATCGTGTTCATCGTCGGTGAAAACGGCGGTGGCAAAACCACCCTGATCAAACTGTTGCTGGGCCTCTACGCCCCGCAGCGCGGCGAAGTACTGCTCAATGGCCAGGTGGTCGACGCCAAGGCCCGTGACGACTATCGCCAACTGTTCACCACCATTTTTGCCGACTACTACCTGTTCGATGAGCTGGTGCAAGGCGATCAGCAAGTACCGGCGGACACCAGCCGCTACCTCGAGCGTCTGGAGATTGCTCACAAGGTGAGTATCCAGGACGGCGTGTTCAGCACCACCGACCTGTCCACCGGACAACGCAAGCGTCTGGCACTGATCAATGCCTGGCTGGAGGAGCGCCCGGTGCTGGTGTTCGACGAATGGGCGGCGGATCAGGACCCGGCGTTCCGCCGGATCTTCTACACCGAACTGCTGCCCGAGCTGAAAAGCCTGGGCAAGACCATCATCGTTATCTCCCACGACGACCGTTATTTCGACATCGCCGATCAACTGGTGCGCATGGAGGGTGGCCGGGTCGTAACCCAGAAAAAGCCGCTCGCCACCGCCTGAGGTTAATCCGCCGAACACCTTCAGCCGCCCGGACGTCGCGTCCCGGCGGCTTTCACCCGAATGCCCTGCGCCGTGCTCGCGACGGCTGACAACACCGTCAGCGACCACCGCGCCGTCCACCCCCGAGAGCCCGATGAACGACTTACTCGATGATGAGGTACTGGCGCTGCTGATGGCAGATGCCGGCGAACACTCCCAAGGCATTCCTGCCCGCGCCCGTCCGGCCCCGGCGCCGCTGTCTTTCGCTCAACAGCGATTGTGGTTCGTGCAGCAACTGACCCCCGACAGTGCCGCCTACAACCTGCCGCGCGCGGTGCGCATCACAGGCGAGCTGCAACCCTCGCGTCTGGAAACGGCGCTGAACAAGGTCATCGAGCGCCATGACATCCTGCGCAGCGCCATCGTCGAGATCGACGGCATCGCCATGCAGGTGCTCGACGAAAAAGCCACGCTGCCCCTGGGGCACGAAGACTTGCGCGGGCTGAACAGCGAACAACGGGAACACCAGGTCACCCGCCGCATTCATAGCGAAGCCGGCCGGCCATTCGATCTGGGCCTGGCCCCGTTGATGCGGGCGACTCTGCTGCAGGTCGCGGACGACGAGCACCTGCTGTTGCTGAACATGCACCACATCGCATCGGACGCCTGGTCCAATGCGATTCTGCTGCAGGATCTGGGACAGGCCTATGCACGCGCCGGCGCCGGCGACTTTTCACCGCTGCGCCGTCCGGGCATTCAATACGCTGACTACGCCACATGGCAGCGTGGCGAATACCTCGACAGTGCCGCCTGCCGCACCAGCGCCCAATACTGGCAAAGTTACCTCGGACAGGCCCTGCCGCCACTCGACATGCCCGTAGACTTTCCACGTAGCGAGCAGCACAGCCATCCGGCGGGCAAGCATGATTTCAGTCTGCCGGCGCCTCTGGCACAAGCGCTCAACCGGTTCTGCCAGCAGCAGGGCCTGACGCCGTTCGTGGTAGTGCTCGGCGCCTGGCAACTGCTGCTCGCGCGCTACAGCGGCCAGCACGATTTCACCGTGGGCGTGCCCAACGCCACGCGCAATCGCAGCGAGACTCAGGAACTGGTGGGTTTCTTTGTCAGCACCCAGGTCTACCGCGTACGCATCGACCCGCAGATGCCGGCCAGGGATTTTCTTCAGCGCCTGCGTCAGGAAACCCTGTCCGCGCTGGATCACGCCGACTACCCGCTGGAATTGAGCTTCGACGACTTGCAGTTGCAAAGCAGCCAGCAGATCAATCCGCTGTTTCAAGTGCTGTTCAACTGGCGCACCGACGCGGCCACTGCGGTGCCGCTGACGCTGGGCGATCTGGCGCTGGACTTCCTTGAAAGCGGCACCCGTCAGGCGAAGTTCGACCTGTCCCTGGACGTCAGTTATTCGTTGCGCGGGATCGACGCCAACATCGAATACAGTGCAGACCTCTACACCCCGGCGACCATCGAGCGGCTGGCCGGCCACTGGCAGAACCTGCTACTGGCCCTCACCGAGAACTCGACCCGCGCCCTTGGCGAGCTGCCGCTGCTGAGCCACGACGAACAACGCACACAGCTTGAGCAATGGAATCCACCGGCCGCAGCGTTACCCGCCGAAGGCGTGCACCAGTTGTTCGAACGCCAGGCCGCCGTCACCCCGGATGCGATCGCACTGATCTGCGACGACGTGCAACTGAGCTACGCCCGGCTCAACTCGGCGGCCAACGCACTCGCGTGCACGCTGATCGAGCGTACAGTCGGCCCGGAAGTACGGGTAGGTATCGCCGTGGAACGTTCGGCGCAGATGATCATCAGCCTGCTGGCGGTGCTCAAGGCCGGCGGCGTGTATGTGCCGCTCGACCCCGATTACCCGCAGGATCGCCTGACGTGGATGATCGAAGACAGCGGCCTGAGCGTCCTGCTGACCCAGCGCTCGCTGCTCGAACGCCTGCCGGCGGTGCCGGCGGTCAGCGTCCTGTGCGTCGATGAACTCGACCTGCTTGATGCGCAGCACAGCGACAACCCGGCCTGCCGCACCCAGAGCGATAACCTCGCCTACGTGATGTTCACCTCCGGCTCCACCGGGCGCCCGAAAGGCGTGGGTATCACGCAGGGTGCGCTGACCCGGCATGCCCAGGTCGCCCTGGAATTTCTCGGCCTGACGCCACAGGATCGCTCCCTGCAATTTGCCACGTTCAATTTCGACGCCTTTGTCGAACAGCTTTACCCGGCCCTGATCTGCGGCGCCTCGGTGGTACTGCGCGGACCGGACATCTGGGACAGCGAAACCTGGTATCGCCAGTTGCTCGACAAGCGATTCACCGTCAGCGACCTGACGACCACCTACTGGAACATGCTGGCCAAGGACTTTGCCGCCGCTGGCGAGCGTGACTATGCCGGCCTGCGCATGGTGATCGTCGGCGGTGAAGCCATGCCGCCGGAAGGTGTTGCGGCCTGGGGTCAGGCCGGTCTCGGCCATGTGCGCCTGCTCAACACCTACGGGCCGACGGAAACCACCGTCAGCTCGACCGTGCTCGATTGCAGCGACTACGTCACCGGGCGCACCGCCCTGCCGCGCAGCATGCCGATCGGGCGTCCGCTGGGCGGGCGCACCATCTACCTGCTCGACGCTGGTGGGCAACCGGTGCCGGTGGGCGTCGTCGGCGAACTGGTGATCAGTGGCGAACTGTTGGCCCGTGGCTACTTCAAGCGCCCGGATCTGACGGCCGAACGGTTCATGCCCGATCCGTTCAGCCGTGATGGCGGGCGCCTCTATCGCACCGGCGACCTGGCCCGCCATCGCGCCGACGGCGTGATCGAATACGTCGGCCGACTCGACCACCAGGTAAAGATTCGCGGGTTCCGCATCGAACTCGGAGAAATCGAATCGTGCCTGCTGCAATCCCCGGCCGTACGCGAAGCGCTGGTCATCGCGCGGGAAGGTTCCGCCGGCCTGCAACTGACCGGTTATGTCGTGGCCAGCGCCGGCGCCTTGAGCGACACCCAACGCCTTGAACTGCGCGATACCCTCAAGGCCGATCTCCGAAGCCGCTTGCCCGCGTACATGGTGCCCAGCCATCTGATGGTGCTGGACGCCATGCCCGTCAGTCCGAATGGCAAACTGGATCGCAAAGCCTTGCCGCTGCCGGACGTCAGCCAGGCACAAGGCGCGTTCAAGGCGCCCGAAACGGCGCTGGAAAAAGCCCTCGCCGAACTCTGGCAAGAGTCGCTGAAAGTCGAGCGGGTGGGCCTCGACGACAACTTCTTCGAACTGGGCGGGCATTCGATTCTGGCCATTCAGTTCATCGCCGCGCTCAATGCACGGCTCGGCATCAAACTGGCCCTGCAACAGATGCTCGCTCACCCGACAATCGAGGCGCTCGCGCGATTCATCGCCCTGGAGCACCAGCAGCAGGCGCAATGCGTGGTCGAACTCAGCACTGCGGGCTCTTCCGCCCCGCCGCTGTTCTGCCTGCACCCCAGCGGCGGCATCGTGTTCTGCTATCAGCCATTGGCCAAACGCCTGAGTCCCCATGCCCGCACCTTCGGGGTCATGCACAAGGGGTTTGCCGACAAGGATTCGAACGCCCAGACCTGGGCGGAAATGGTCGCCGAATACACCCAGCAGATCGTTGAAAAACAACCGGTCGGCCCGTATCGGCTGATGGGCTGGTCGCTGGGCGGCGCGATTGCCATGGACGTAGCCGCCGAGCTGGAGCGCCAGGGCAAGGCCGTGACGTTCCTCGGTCTGGTCGACACCACGCTGCCGGACAGCGCACTGCCGGCGGATGTGCCGCGCAAACCGCTGGAGGAAGACAACCCGGACCACTTCAGTGCACGCAACGAACTGTCGGTCGCCGTGGAAATGTTCAGCCTGATGTTCGCCCACCTGGAAGAGCCGGCGGCACGTTTCATCGCCGACCACCCGGAGATCGATCTCAAGGGCTTCTACCACTGGGCCAGCCAGCAAGCGTCCACCCGCGAGGAAGACATGGTGGCGACCCTCGAAGCGATCCGTCAGGAAATCATGAACGCCCAGGCATTCTCCATCCATGATCGCCTGGTGAAATCCTTCGATGCGTTTGCACTGCCGACCCTCAAGGTCGAGGCCAGTTGCTGGTGGTCGCTGTCCCACAAGACGCTGGAACAGGTGCTGCATTCGGAGCAGGTCTTGCGCGAACACACGGTCAGCGGCCAGTTACAGGGTTCGGTGCATTCTCCCCTGCCGCACCGCAGCATGATCTATGGCGAGTCCTTGCTGGAGTCCTTCGAAGCGGTGTTCCTTGCCTGCGAGGCCGCGCGGCGCGACTGACCGCCCAGAGCCGTAAACAGAAACGCAGAAGCCCTGGCTTCTGCGTTTTTTTATGTCCGCTGCCCGGTGCGCGTCGGTTCACGCAATGCCCTGGCCGCAGCCAATAAAAAACCGGCCTGCGCTCAAGGCGCGGGCCGGTTCGCTCCAGCAGTTGTCAGTGCATCAGAACTGCGGGGTGTACTTCACGGTGAACATCAGGTTGCGAGGGTCACCGAAGTTGTTGTTGCCATCGAGCTGGTTGTAGCCGGCCGAGATGTACTTCTTGTCGAACAGGTTGTTGGCGTTCACCGCCAGACCGATTTCCGGGGTCAGCTGGTAGCCGACACGGGCGTTCCACACGGTGTAGCCCGCTACGTCGTAGGTGCCTTCGTAACCCAGCGTGTGGCTCTGGGTGGTGAAGCCCAGACCGGTGCTGACACGGCTCCAGTCACCAGGCAACTGGTAGTTGGCCCACATGCGCAGCATGTGTTTAGGCGTCCAGGTGCTGAACACACGACCTTCGTTGGTCGGGTCTTCCAGGTACTTGGTGGTGTTGTAGGTGTAGCCGGCGAACAACTGCAGGTTCTCTACGACTTCACCGCTGATTTCCGCGTCGATACCCTGGCTGCGAACCTTGCCCGAGGCCTTCGAGCAGTACCAGCCATCGCACTCCATGCCACCGGCGATGTCGTTGACGGCACGGTTTTCCTGGTCATAGCGGAAGACGGCCAGGGAGGTATTGACCCGCCCGTCCATCAGCTCGCCCTTGAGGCCGATTTCGTAGTTGCTGCCGATCACCGGCTTGAGCACGGTGCCGCCGGCATCGCGGTTGGTCTGCGGCTGGAACACATCGGTGTAACTTGCATACACCGCCCACTCGCGGCTCAGGTCATACACGATGCCGGCGTAAGGCGTGACTTCCCCGGTTTCGTTCGAGGTACTTGGATCGTTGGGGGTAATGCCGCTGCTCGTCTGGGTTTTCGATTTGTAGCTGTAGTCGTACCAGCTGACACGGGAACCGAGCACCAGCGTCAGGTCGTCGACCGGCTTGACCCGCCAGGTGCCGTACAGACCTTTCTGGCGAATGTCGTATTTGCTGAGTGTGCCGCGACCACCTGTAGCGCTGATCAGGCTTTCGTAGCTGATGTCCGGACGGTTGTGATTGAGGTCGAAGATCGAATCGCTGCTGTTGTTGAACGTACGGGCGAGCTGGTCGTCGGTTTCGATCTGGGAAAAGTTGCCCCCCAGCATGACTTCCTGCTGCATCGAGAAGGCTTCGAACTTGCCGTTCAGGTTCATGTCCAGGCCGACCTTGGTGGAGTCGAAATCGGTCACGAAGTCGGCGTACTGCACGCCGGTGCCATCTGCTTCGAGGCCGTCACCGGCGCTTTGTACACGCTGGTTTTTCGCCTTGTTGCTTTCGGTCATCTGCACCGCGCCGACCTTGAACGCCCAGTCGTCGTTGAAGCGGTGTTCAAGATCCGCATACACCGTTGTGACGTCGATGTCCGAGCTGTTCCAGCGCGAGCCGGTGTAGGTCGAACGCTTGATATCCGGCATCTTGCCGTCGGCGTAGCGTGGCAGGCCGCGAATGGTCGGACGCGAATCGCCATCGGAACGGCTGACCGCCAGGCCCAGGGTGGTGTCGTCGCGCAGGTCGATGTCCAGTGCGCCATACAGCGAGAGGGTGCGGCTCCACTCGTAATCGATAAAGGAGTTGCTCTGGTCCTGGTCGGCGACGACTCGGCCGCGAATCGTGCCGGTCTGATTCAGCGGGCCGCCTGCGTCCACTTGCATGCCGTAGTGGTCCCAGGAGCCGGCCTTGCCGGTCACGGTCACGGTCGGCGCGTTCTGGCCACGCTTGCGCACCAGGTTGATCGCGCCACCCGGGCTGCCGGTGCCTTGCAGCAGGCCCGAGGCACCGCGCAGGATTTCCAGGCGATCGAAGAAGATCAGGTCCTGGGTCGCCCAGTTGCCCAGCGAGTAGGTGTTACGCGGGATCGGTACACCGTCGTATTGCCAGTCGTCGATCTGGAAACCGCGCGAAGACACGATCAGGCCCTTGCCCACGCCTTGCAGGCCTACCACACCGGTGGTCTGGTTGAGCGCGTCCTTGAGGTCGACCAGATCCTGATCGTCCATCTGTTTGCGGGTCATCACCGTGACCGACTGCGGAATCTCCTTCAGGGTGTGGGTGCCCTTGCCGATGGTCACGGCGTTGGAGGTATACGAGTTGCTGCCTTCGGTGGTCGCGTTCGCATGCTGTGCGCTGATGGTGGTCGCGCCCAGTTCCAGGCCTTCGGTGGCCGTACCGCGCACCAGCATCAAGGTGTTGCCTTCGAAGCTGTAGCGCACGCCGGTGCCCTTGAGCAATTCGGTGATGGCCGCCTGCGGGCTCATCTTGCCGCTGACACGGGTGCTTTTCAGACCCGCCATGTCATCGGCGTTGTAGATCACTTGCTGGTTGGTCTGCTGACCGAACGCCTGCAGAGCTTGTGGCAGCGATTGCGCAGGGATATTGATGGTGAAATCTTCAGCCATCACCTGCGAGCTGAGCGGCAACACGCAAACCAGTCCTAGCCCGGTCAACACTCGGCGCGAACGCAGGCTGCGGGACATGACGAGTGCCTTGAACAGAGGTTTCAACTCATGAATTGCTGACATCGTGCTCTCTATTATTGGTCGAAGTGGATAGCCGATGGGCCGATGGGCCCACCGCTGCCTGCACAGTTGAACCGCTTGCTGTCGACGGCCTCGCAGCCGTGTTTCAGTGCGCGGTCGACCGGCCCCTCCCCGGGCGCGGTCCACTGGCGGGACAACGGAAAATTCTTTTTTGCCAAACAAATCTGGTGCCTTTGGCTACCCTGCCCCAACCCGATTTGCTCACATACCTAAGTAAGACGTGGCACCTCCAAAAAACCGGAATGAGTTTATTTATCATTAACGCAAAAGATTAAAAAAAAGGCCGACGCTTCAGGCGCCGGCCTTTTTGTTACCCGCTACGTCAACCGTTCTGAGCCGCCTTAGCGGCCTGCAACTGGCGCGCCTGCTCAGCCAGCCGCGCCTTGTCCTCCGGGCTCATGGCATCCATGCGCAAGCGCACCTGGGCGAGTTTCTCCAGTTGCCCGGGGCTGCTTTCCACCGCTCGCAAGGCGAGCGCCAGCGAAGCCACGGTCGGGTGATCGAACACCAGACCCGGATGAACATCGCACTGCAACAGCTTGCGAATGCCGGCGACCAGTTTGATCACCAGCAACGAATGGCCACCGGCCGCAAAAAAGTCGCGGTCGATGCCCAACCGTTCAAGTCCGAGCAATTGCCCCATCCGCGCGGCGAGCAATTGTTCCAGTGCATCACGCGGAGCCTGGCCCTCGTCATCCGCCGCGCTGGCGGCCAGTTGCTGCAAGCCCTTGCGATCGATCTTGCCGTTGGCCAGCCGCGGGAAGCGTTCGAGCAGTTGCAGATGTTGCGGCACCATCACGCCCGGCAGGCGCGCCGCCAATTCATTGCGCAGTGTCTGCGGCAGATCGCTCGCGACACCCTGCGCCACGACAAAGGCCAGCAGCCCTTGCTCGGCAGAAGCCGCCGGCAACACCAACGCCTCGGCGACCTGTGGCAGACGCAGCAGTTCAGCTTCGATCTCCGCCAGTTCGATACGGAACCCGCGCACCTTGACCTGCTGATCGCGACGACCGTGCAACTGGATGGACAGATCCGGGCGATAGCGCGCCAGGTCACCGGTGCGATACAGGCGCTGCGCCGGATCGAACGGACTCTGAATGAAAGTCTGCGCATCGGCCGGAGCATTGAGATAACCCCGGCACAACTGCGCGCCGCCCAGATACAGCTCACCGATGACACCCACCGGTGCCAGTCGCAAATCGGCGTCCAGCACGTAAACCTGATTGTTACCCAGCACCTGGCTCAGCGCCGCGCAGTCCGAAACGTCACCGGACAAGGACAGCGGATGAATCAGCACGCCCACCGTGGCTTCGGTCGGGCCATAGTGGTTGAACACCCGGCAATCACTGCGCAGGCGAGCGATGCGCTCGATCAGCGGCGCGGCAATCGGCTCGCCGCCCAGAATCAGCGTGCCCGGCACCGTCACGCGCTCACCGTCGAGCAGTGCCGCCAGATGCGAGGGCACGATTTTCAGGCAGTCGATCTGCTGTTGTTGCAGGTAGTCGGCAAACAAGGCGCCATCCTGCATCTGCTCATCACTGGCCACATGCAGGGTCGCACCGTTGAACAAGGCACCGAACAACGCGGTGTTGCCCAGGTCCGCCGCCACCGTGGAGCTGAAACCGACGTGACGACACGCCGCCAGACCCAGCGCTTCACTGGCCTGCGCTGTGTAGTTGAGCAGTTGCCGGTGTTCGATCACTACACCTTTGGGCACGCCGGTCGAGCCGGAGGTGAACAGCACATAAGCGATGTCGTTGCCACGGGTTTCCAGCGCCGACAGCGGCGCATCTGCCGCCCCGGACACTTCGGCCAGCGTGCTCGCCTTCAGCGGTTGACCTTCCCAGCCGCCCAGATGCGCGGCATCGGTGAGCAACAAACTTGCGCCAGCCTGCTCCAGCATCAGCGCCTGGCGTGCCTGCGGCCATTGCACATCCAGTGGCAGATACGCCGCGCCGATGCGCCACACAGCAAGCATCGCAATCACCAGATCCGCCGAACGCGGCAGCGCCAGCGCGACAATGGCGTCACGCCCCAGGCCCTGCGCAATCAAACCTTTCGCCAGTTGCTCGACCTGCGCCTGCAACTGGCTGTAACTCAGCTGTTGCTGGTTGTCGGTCAAGGCGATGGCATTCGGGGTCTGGCTCGCGAAGTCGGCAATGCGTTGGGGCAGATAACGGTTGTCCGCCAGCGCCTGCATCGTTGGGTTGATCGCCAGCAGTCGCCGGGTTTCGGCGGCGCCCAACAGGTTAAGCTGCGCCAGCTCGGCCTGCGGTTGGGCGACGATGGACGCGAGCAACACACCGAACTGTTCCAGCACGGTACTTGCCGCTGTCGTCGAATAACGGTCGCTGGCGAAGTTCAGGTGCAATGCTTCCAGGCTGTCAGCATCATTCAGTTCGACCTGCAACGACCACTCGAAAACGTCCCGCTGAACGAGCGCAACCGGAGCCGGCGCCCAGCGCAGGCCATCGACCGTTTCCGACCTGATCGTGCGGCCGATGGCAAAACCATAGGCCGGACGCGCGGCTTCAGCGGCCAGTTCCGGTGCCCAGTATTCCTGCCACGTGCGTTGTTCTTCCAGCGTGGCGTTCAGCTCCACCAGCCACTGGCTGAATGTTGCCGTTCCCGGCAGCGTCAGCTGCAACGGCAGGGTCTTCTCGAACACCCCGGCGGCGCCGGCGAAATAGTCATAGTCGGCACGGCTGTCATGACGCACACCGACCAGCATCTGCTCACAACCGCTCAAGCGTGCGAGCAACACCCACCACGCGCCTTGCAGCAGTGTGGCGAGGGGTTGTTCAAGGGTGTCAGCCAGGCGCTGCAAGCCATCACGCAGCGCGGGTTCCAGCGTCAACGATTGCCGTGCGTCAGCCGCCGAAGCGCTGCCGCTGATCCGCGAAGCCAGCCATGGCGTAGCCGTGTCAGCCTGCGCGCCGTGCAGGTGGTTCTGCCAGTAAGTGCGCGCGGTGGCCGCGTCTTCATCGAGCACCACTTCGCTGCGCCATTCCAGGTACTGAGCGAACTCGCCCGCCTCGTCCTCTTCCGTCGCTGGCGACTGACCATAGGCCTGCTGCAGGTGCTGACGGATCAGGTTGAGCGTCGGTTCATCGGCACTGTGCCGGGCGACACCCAGCACCAGTTGCCATTGCTGTGGCGCCAGGCGATACAGCACGGCCTGGGCGTTCTGCGATTCACCGATCACGAATGCCCGGGCCGCCCATTCCTCGATCTGCGCCCGGACTTCATCCGCCGACTGCACACTGCTCTGCACGGTCAGAGGGAAGCGCTCGGCCCCCTCGGCCCGTTGCCGCCAGCCATGGAAGCCTGCCACTTTGACCAGACGCGCCAGCAGCATCGGCTGTTGCGCCAGTACAGCGTCCAGCGCCGCTTGCAGGCGTTGCGGATCGAGGTCCCCGTCGATGACCAGATTCAGCCAGCGCAGCGCCTCGCCGCAGGTCGCCGTGGTCGACAACCGCTCAAGCACCGCCTGCTGCTCGGGGGTCAGGGCGAAACCCGGATCCTGCGCGTCCATCGATACGTCGTTCATGCTCCGGTTTCCTCGGTGTTCAATGCGTCCTGGGCGTTCGGCTCGGTCGACGCCGGGCGTTCAAGGCTGCTGTGGTCATACATGTCACCCATGGCGACGACGATTTTGCGCGGCCCCTCGAAAGGATCGCGGGCATGGGCCACCAGCATGTTGTCGAGCAGGATCACATCGCCCTTCTGCCAGTCGAAGCGCACGGCGCACTCTTCGTACAGATCACCGATGCGCTGCATCACTTCGTCCTCGATCGGTGTGCCGTCGCCGTAGAACACATGACGCGGCATGCGCTCCAGACCGAACATCGACAGCAGGTCTTCACGCACATCCGGCTCCAGCCAGTAGATGTGGTGGAGTTGCACCTGGTTGAAGAACGATTTCGCACCAGTGACCGGGTGACGGATCACCGCCGGCCCAGGGGTGCGGGTCTGCAACTCGTTGTTGTCGAGCCAGCGCCACTGGATGCCGCCGGCCCGGCAACGGGCCTCGACTTCGGCACGGTCTTCGGTCTTGAAGAAGTGCTGCCACGACACATCGAGGTTGTCGGTGAAGGTGCGCACATACAGCAGGCCCTTGGACTCGAACTTGTCGCGCAGGTCCGCCGGCAGTTTTTCGTACATCAACCGGCAATCCACCACCGGCGTCGCGCCACCGATCGGCGCGGCCACTTCGCAATAGAACATCTGCTTGCGCGGCCAGCGATCCTGATGGGAGCTCTCGTTGTGGAACAGGATCATCTTGCGTTCCGGGTACGGCGTGGAGCGATAGGTGTTCTTGCCGCCCTCTTTCTTCGGCAGGTCGCCGTACTGACCGTACAGCCCCGGCTGGACCGCTTCGGCGAAGGCTTCGAAACCCTGGATGCCATCCAGCTCGAAACCGCGGAACAGGATGCCGGCATGTTCGGCCAGCTTCTGCTCGATCAAGGGCCGGTTGTGGTGGATCCACTCGACCAGATCCAGTTGCGGCTCATTCGGTTCCATCAGCAGCGGGAACGGCTGTGGCGCGCACAGCAGCGATTCACGCACAGGCTGCGGGCGAACTTTGGCGACCGGGGTGGCGGAACGTTTGAGGAACTTGCCGAGCTTGTCGGCCTTGGCTCCGGGGGCGGCGGTGGGCGCGGTGGCCACTGCGCGGTTGTCGACTGGCATGCTGATAGCTCCCAATTGAATGTCCTGATCAGCGACGATCTGTTCCAACAGGGCTATCCAGGCCTTGACCAGGTACTGAATGCGCTCGTGTCCGAACAAGGTTGTGGCGAATTGCCAATTACCCAGCAATTGCCCTTCTTCTTCGTCAACGAACAATGCCATGTCGAATTTAGAATGGGTCTGCAGCGCAGCCAGCGGTTCGACGCTCAGGCCACCCATCGATTGGGTGCGTCCCGGCAGGTTGTTCATCACGAACAGCACCTGCACCAGCGGGTTCATGCCCTTGTGTCGCGGCACGCCACAGGACTCGACGATCATGTCCAGCGGCAGGTCCTGATGCTCCAGCGCGCCCAGCAGGTTGTCCTGGGTGCCGGCGAGGAATGCCGAGAACCGTGCTTGCGCATCGAAGCGCGAGCGCAGCGGCAGCACGTTGACGAAGAAACCGATCAGCCGCTCCAGCTCCGGCTGCTCGCGCCCGGCGACGTCGGCGCCGACCAACACATCGTCACGGCCGCCGAACCGATGCAACAACACCTGAAACGACGCCAACAGCGTGCTGTACAGGGTCACACCGGCTTCACCCGACAATTTGCGCAGTGCCTGGCTCAAGTCCGGTGTCAGGCGGAACTGCACGGCATCGCCATCGTAGGACGCGGACTGCCCGCGCGGCTTGTCCAGCGGCAGATCGAGCTGGCCGCTGTAGCCATCCAGCCGCTCCTTCCAGTACGCCGCCTGCTGGCCGAGAACCCCGCGTTGTTCAAGTTCCTGCTGCCACAGGGCAAAGTCGGAATACTGCACTTCGAGCGCCGGCAGTGACGTCGCGTCGCCAGCCTTGCCCAGTTCGTAGATCTGCACCAGTTCATTGATCAGCACCCCCATCGACCAGCCGTCGGAGATGATGTGGTGCATCGAGAACAGCAGCACATGCTCGTTCGCCGACAGATGCAGAATCCGTCCACGCCATAGCGGCGCCTGCTCCAGATCGATCGGTGTTCGGGCGTTGTCCAGCGCCGCTTGCGCCACATGTTCTTCCTGGGCGCTGCGGGACAGGCCGGACAAGTCGATGACCGGGAAGTCCACCTCGACCTGCTCGCAGATCACGGCAATCGGATCACCCTCATCATCCTGTGAGTACGCCGTGCGCAGCACCTCATGCCGCTGCACGACCTCGGCAAAACTGCCCACGAACCGCTCGACCGACAGCTCGCCGCGCAAGCGCAAAGCCAGCGGCATGCCGTAGGCCGAACTGCCACCGGACAATTGCTCGGCCACCCACAAGCGGCGCTGCACCAGCGAAAGCGGTGCCGTCTGTTTACTGCCGAAAGCCTTGAGCGGCACGCTCTGACTGCCGGCGCCGATATCCTCTTGGGCCTGACTCATCCAGGCCGCCAGATCCTTAAGACGCGGATGGTTGAACAGATCCCGCAGACTCAAATGGCTGCTGCCCAGTTTGCGCAAGCGCGAGATCGCCTGCGTCGCCAGCAACGAGTGGCCGCCCAGTTCGAAGAAATGATCCTCACGGCCCACGCGGTCGAGTTCCAGAACGTTCTGCCAGATCGTCGCGATCTGTTGCTCCAGCGCACCGACCGGCGCGACAAATTCACCGCTCGCGGCGCCTGCTTCGACACCGGGCAAGGCCTTGCGATCGATCTTGCCGTTGGGGGTCAGCGGCAGGCTGGCGAGGAACAGGACATGGGCCGGAATCATGTAGTCCGGCAAATGTTCCTTCAAACGAGCCTTGAGGTCGTCACGCAGCACACCCTGCGCAGTCGAATCACCGCCGACCACAGCAGGATCGTCGTAAACCACATAGGCCACCAGTTGCGCACTCACCGCCCCCGGCTGCGCAATCACCAGCGACTGCTGCACGCCCGGCACCTGCATCAGACGGGCCTCGATTTCACCCAGTTCGATGCGGAATCCGCGAATCTTCACCTGATGGTCGATACGACCGACGTACTGCAACGTGCCGTCGGCCTGATAACGGGTCAGGTCACCGGTGCGGTACAGGCGCTCGCCATTGCTGGCGAACGGATTCGGCACAAACTTCTCGGCCGTCATCGCCGCGCGGCCCAGATAACCACGGGTAACCCCGGCGCCGGCCAGATACAGCTCGGCGGCGACACCCAGCGGCGCCGGTTGCAGGTCGGCGCCCAGCAGGTAGCTGGCGGTGCCGGTCAGCGGCCGGCCGATATTCGCCTGGCCACCCGCCTCGCGACGGGTCCAGGTCGAATAGGTGGTGTCTTCCGACGGGCCGTAGAGGTCGTAGACGTGCGCGATGCTTGCCTGCCGGTACAGCGTGTCCACCAGGCTTTGCTTGAGCGGTTCACCGGCCAGATTGATGATGCGCACGCTCGACGGAATATCGCCGGCGTCCTGCAAGGCATTGATCGCCGACGGCACGGTGTTGATCAGGCGCACCTGATCCCGGGCCGGCAGATTCGGCAGTTCCAGAGCGTTGCGGGCAATGATCAGCGAGCCGCCGTTGGCCAGGGTCACGAACAGCTCCCACACCGACAGGTCGAAGCACACCGAAGTCGATGCCAGCACCCCTTGAATATCGTCGCGGCTGTAGACGCGTTTCGACCAGTCGATCAGCGCCTGCACGTTGCGATGGGTGATCGACACGCCTTTGGGCTTGCCAGTGGAACCGGAGGTGTAGATCACGTACGCAAGGTTGTCAGCGGTCACTGCGGTGGCCGGCGCCTGACTGCCATAAGCCGTCAGATCCAGTTGATCCACGCGCAGCACCTGAGTGTCGCCACCGACATTGAGCTGCGCGGCCACTTCGGTTTCGGTCAACAGCACCCGTGCACGGCTGTCTTCGAGCATGTAGGCCACGCGATCAGACGGGTAATCCGGGTCCAGCGGAACGTAGGCGCCACCGGCCTTGAGCACTGCGAGCAAGGCGACCAACAGGCTGTCGGAACGCTGCATGGCCACGCCGACCCGCACTTCCGGGCCGACTCCGGATTCGATCAGCCTGTGCGCCAGACGGTTGGCCCGGGCATCGATTTCACGGTAGCTGAACGCCTGCCGTGCAAACGTCACGGCCAGTGCATCCGGCTGGGCAGCGACCTGAAGGTCGATCATCTGATGGATGCACAACGCGTCGACGTTGGCGCTATCGATGCGATTCCAGTCATGCAACATCCTTTGTTGCTCGGCGTCTTCCAGCAGGTTCAACTCACCCAGGCAACGATCGGCCCCAACGCTCATCTGCATCAGCAGTTGCTGCAACTGGCTCGCCAGTTTCACCACGTTGTCTGCTGCAAAGCGGTTGTTCTGATAGCCGAAATGCACGGTCATCTGCTCGTCGAGGTTGACCATCAACGTCAGCGGGTAGCTGGTCTGCTCGTAGCGGTCGGCTTCGCCGAACTTCAGATCCTGGGATTCGGCCTGTTGCAAGGCTTCGGCAATCGGGTAGTTCTCGAACACCAGAATGTTGTCGAACAGCGCTTCACCGCCCTGCCCGGCCCAACGCTGGATGTCGAACAGCGGTGTGTGTTCCTGCTCGCGCAGCAGCAGGTTCTGCGCCTGCACCTGTTGCAACCATTCGGACAACGGCTGCTCGGCGCGCGGGCTGGCGATCACCGGCAAGGTGTTGATGAACAGACCGATCTGCCCCTCGACCCCGCTCAACTGCGCCGGACGCCCGGACACCGTCGCGCCGAAGCTGACGGTCGACTGGCCGGTGTAACGCTGCAACAGCAACAACCACGCCGCCTGCACCACGGTGTTGACCGTGACTTTCTGCGCACGGGCGACCCGGTTCAGGTCAGCCGTCGTCATGGCGTCCAGCGTCAACAGGTATTCGCCCTGCCCGGTGACCGTCGAATCGTCGGTGCGCGGCAGGCTGTCGGCCAGATAGGTCGGCGCATCGAAGTCGGCCAGTTGGCCCTTCCAGAAGTGCTCCGTGACCTGCGCGTCCTGCTGCGCCAGCCACTCAATGTAATCGCGATAACGACCGGCTCCGGCAACCGGGGCCACGCCGTGGTAACGCTGCAACACTTCGCCCAGCAGCTGCGAGTTGCTCCAGCCGTCCATCAGGATGTGATGGCTGGTATAGATCAGGTGATAGCGTGCGGCGGCGACTTGCACCACCACCAGACGCAGCAACGGTGCGTTGCGCAGATCAAAACCCTGCACCCGTTGCGCCTGCTCCAGTTCACTCAAGGCCTGATCCAGATCGCTGCGCTCGCGCCAGTCCAGCACGGTGAACGGCACCGGCAGATCCTTGTGCACCACTTGCAGCGGACGAGTGAACTCGCCTTCCCAGACAAAACCGCTGCGCAGTACATCGTGGGCATCCAGTGCCGCTTGCCAGGCGTCTCGGAAACGCTCGACCTGCAAGCCTTCGACCGCAACGCACATCTGGTTGATGTAATCGCCCGCCTGCTGTTCGAAAAGACTGTGGAACAGCATGCCCTGCTGCATCGGCGAGAGCGGATACAGATCCTGCACTTCCCGCGCCGGGATCGTCAGTGTGTCGAGTTGCGCCTGCGTCACGCCGGCCAGCGGGAAGTCCGAAGGCGTCAGGCCTTCGCTGCCCGGAGTCAGGCAATGGCCGATCAGTGCCGCCAGTTCGTCGGCGTAATCCTGTGCAAGCCGCTCGATGGTTGAGCTGTCGAAACGCTCCGAACTGAACGTCCAGCCCACACGCAACTCGCCGCCATATACCTGACCGTTGAGGGTCAGCCAGTTGCCCAACGGGGCATCCGGGCTCTGATCAAGACCGGCGTTCTCCGGCGTCGGCGTGAACAGCGCGCCGTCATCGGCCTCGAAGCTGCCGTCGAACTGACCGAGATAGTTGAAGGTGATGCGCGGGGTCGGCAACGCCTTCAGGCTGCTTTGCGCGTCGGCATCGCCGAGGTGACGCAATGCACCGAAACCGATGCCCTTGTTCGGGATCGAGCGCAGTTGTTCCTTGATCTGTTTGATCGAATCGCCCGGCAACTCAGACGGGGTCAGACGCACCGGGAACAGACTGGTGAACCAGCCCACGGTGCGGGTCAGGTCGACACCATCGAATAGCTCTTCGCGACCGTGGCCTTCCAGTTGAATAAGGGTCGACGACTGCCCGTTCCAACGGCCGATGACTCGCGCCAATGCAGTCAGCAGCAAATCGTTGACCTGGGTGCGATAGGCCGCCGGGGCTTCTTGCAGCAGTTGTCGGGTCAGCTCCGCGCCGAGGCGGGTCTGCACGGTTTTCGCCAGTCGGTTGTGTTGGCTGGCGTCGAGGCGCTTGCACGGCAGATCGGTGCTGACATCGCTCAGGCAGGCCTGCCAGTACGCCAGTTCTTCCTGCAACGCCGGGCCGTTGGCGTAACGCTGCAAGTGCTCGCTCCAGTCCTTGAAGGCACTGGTCTTGGCCGGCAGGCTCAGGGCCTGACCGCTAATGGCTTGCTGATAAGCGCTTTGCAGGTCTTCCAGCAGAATCCGCCACGACACGCCGTCCACCGCCAGGTGATGAATCACCAGTTGCAGACGCTGAGTGCCGTCGGCCAGATTCGCCAGTACACCGCGCAGCAACGGGCCGTTCTGCAGATCGAGGCTGCGCTGGGCGCGATTGCCCAGGGCTTCGAGCCCGTCGACATCGGTCACGTCCTCCTGCCAGAGCAAGCCTTGCGGTATGTCTGCGACGGCACGGTGTTCGGCCTGCCAGACGTTGCCGTTCAGGCTGAAGCTCAGACGCAGGGCATCGTGATGGACGACCAGCGCCTGCAAGACCTGCTCGAGTTTTTCGGCATCCAGCACCTGAGTCGGCTTGAGCAGCACCGACTGGTTCCAGTGGTGACGCTCGGGAATCTCGTCCTCGAAGAACTGCTGCTGGATCGGCAGCAGCAACGCCGCGCCAGTCACTGCTTGCTGATCGATGGCCGACTCACCGTCATCGACCTGTGCCACCAGCGCCAGTCGCTGCACGGTCTGATGCTGGAACAGGTCTTTGGGGTTCAGACGGATGCCGGCCTGACGGGCACGGCTGACCACCTGGATCGAGATGATCGAATCGCCGCCGAGTTCGAAGAAGTTGTCGTTCAGGCCGACTTGCGGCAGCTTCAGCACGTCCTGCCAGATCTCGGCCAGACGCTGTTCCATCTCGCTTTGCGGTGCCTGATAGGCCTGCTGGGCCTGACTGGCGTCCGGCGACGGCAAGGCGTTGCGGTTGAGTTTGCCGTTGGCGGTCAATGGCAATTGTTCGAGCAGCAACAGGTGCGCCGGAATCATGTGATCCGGCAGGTTTTCCTTGAGTTCGGCGCGCACACGGTCGCGCCACTCGGCTTGTTCGAGGCTGCTGGCTTGCAGCACCTCGGCGTCGCTCGGCACCAGGTACGCGACCAGTTGCTGACCGCTCAAGCCCGGTTGCGCCAGCACCACGGCCTGACGCACGGCGGATTGCTCCAGCAACTGCGCTTCGATCTCGCCGAGCTCGATGCGGAAACCGCGAATCTTCACCTGATGGTCGATCCGCCCGATGTACTCGATCACGCCATCGGCGCGATAGCGCGCCAGGTCGCCGGTGCGATACAGACGCCCACCATCGGCGGCAAACGGATCGGGAATGAAGCGCAGCGTGGTCAGGTCCGGACGGTTCAGATAACCCCGGGCCAGACCGGCGCGACCGACGTACAGCTCGCCGATGCACCCCTTGGCCACCGGGTTCAGGTCGCCATCAAGCAAGTACCACGACAGGTCCGGAATCGGCTCGCCGATCGGGCTGCTGGCGTCGCGTTGCAGGTCGGCCAGGGAGATCGGCCGCCAGGTCACGTGGACCGTGGTTTCGGTGATGCCGTACATGTTGATCAGTTGCGGGGCCTGGTCGCCGAAACGTTCGAACCATGGGCGCAGGCTCTTGACCTCCAGCGCCTCGCCGCCGAACACCACGTAACGCAGCGACGGTTGCATCGCCGCGTGTTCCGGGGCGCACGCCACTTGCATCAGTTGCTTGAACGCCGACGGTGTCTGGTTGAGGACGGTGATTCCTTCACGGCACAGCAGGCCGAAGAAATCTTCCGGCGAGCGGCTGGTTTCGTATGGCACCACCACCAGTTTGCCGCCGTACAGCAGCGCCCCGAAAATCTCCCACACCGAGAAGTCGAAGGCGTAGGAATGGAACAGGCTCCACACGTCCTGCGGGCCGAAATCGAACCATGCATCGGTGGCTTCGAACAGGCGCAGCACGTTGCGGTGGGCCAGCAAGGTGCCCTTCGGCTGACCGGTGGAACCGGAGGTGTAGATCACGTAAGCCAGGTTGTCCGGGCTCATGTTCACTTGCGGATTGGCGTCGCTGTAGCTTTCCAGACCATCGCGATCCTGATCGAGCATCAGGCTGCGCACCGAGTCCGGCACCGGCAGACGGCCAAGCAAATGACTCTGGGTCAGCAGCAGGCCGATGCCGCTGTCGCCGATCATGTAGGCCAGGCGCTCTTCGGGATAGCTCGGGTCGAGCGGCACGTAGGCGCCGCCGGCCTTGAGGATCGCCAGCAGGCCGACCAGCATGTCCAGACTGCGCTCAACGGCCAGGCCGACGCGCACGTCCGGGCCGACGCCGCTGTCGATCAGCTTGTGGGCCAATTGGTTGGCACGGCTGTTCAGTTCACCGTAGCTCAAGACCTGCTCGCCATAGGTCACGGCAACCGCCTGCGGTGCACGTTCGGCTTGGGCTTCGATCAGCGTGTGCAGGCAGCGCGCGCTCGGGAAATCGACGGTAGCCGGGTTCCATTGCAGCAGCGTGGCCTGATACTCGGCGGCGTCATGCAGCGGCAGATCGGCGATGCGTTGTCCGGCATCGGCGACAATGCCGTTCAGCAGGTTGAGCCAGTGCCCGGACAGGCGGGTAATGGTCTCGCCATCGAACAGATCGGTGGCGTAGGTCAGTTCGGCCCAGACGTTGTCCGTCGATTCGAACGTATTCAGGGTCAGGTCGAACTGAGCGGTGTTGGAAGCCCAGTTCAAGCCTTCGATGGCAATCTTCGGCAGGCGGGTTGCGCCCTCGGCCTGCCGCGCCTGGCTCTGGTGGTTGTGCAGCACCTGAAACAGCGGACTGTGGCTCAGGCTGCGTTCCGGTTGCAGCGCGTCGACCAGTTGCTCGAACGGCAGATCCTGATGGGCCTGAGCGCCGAGTACGGTGTTTTTCACTTGCTGCAACAGGCTGCGGAAGGATTGCTGGCTGTCGAACTCGGCCTTCAACACCTGAGTGTTGACGAAGAAGCCGATCAGGCCTTCGGTTTCGACCCGGTTACGGTTGGCCACCGGCACGCCGACGCGAATGTCGGCCTGACCGCTGTAGCGATGCAGCAAGGTCTGGAACGAGGCCAGCAACAGTGCGAACAGCGTGACGTTTTCCCGTTGCGCGACCTGCTTGAGTGCACTCGCCAGTTCGAGGCTGAGCGCAATGTCCTGGCGCGCACCGCGATAACTTTGTTCGGGTGGGCGCGGACGATCGGTCGGCAGCTCCAGCAACGGCTGGTCGCCGTCACCCAATTGCGCGGTCCAGTAATTGAGTTGACGCTCGCGCTCGCCGGCGTCCATCCACTGCCGTTGCCACACGGCGTAGTCGGCATATTGCACCGGCAACGTCGGCAACTCAGCCTCGCGGCCCTGACTGTAAGCGGCATACAGCGCGATCAGTTCATTGACCATCACGCTCATCGACCAGCCATCGGAGACGATGTGATGCAGGGTGATGACCAGCGCATGGTCATCGACGGCCAGACGCAACAGCTTGACCCGCAGCAACGGGCCTTGCTGGAGATTGAACAGGTGCAGGGTTTCTTCCGCGACCAACGCTTGCAGCGCCGCATCATCCAGATCGGCCGCGACGTTCTGCACTTGCAGATCCAGCGCCCCCTGGGACTGGATCACTTGCAGCGTCTGGCCCTGCTGTTCAACGAAGCAGGTGCGCAAGGACTCATGACGGGCAATCAGGGTTTCGAAGCTGCGCTGCAACGCTGGCAGATCCAGTTCACCGCGCAGGCGCAGTGCCGATGGAACGTGGTAAGCAGTGCTGGTCGGTTCCAGTTGCCAGAGGAACCACTGGCGTTCCTGAGCGTAAGACAGTGCCAGCGGTTGCAACCGCGACAGCGGCACGATTGGCGGTTCCTGATGAGCCTGCTCGACACCGAGTGCGGCGACGAAATCTTCCAGGGTGCTGTGTTCGAACAGCGTGCGCAGCGGCACCTGCACGTTCAGCGCCTGACTTACCCGCGACACCACCTGGGTCACCAGCAGCGAGTGACCGCCGAGCTCGAAGAAGTTGTCGCTCAGGCCCACACGGTCCAGCTTGAGCACGGTTTGCCAGATTTCGGCGACGGTGTGCTGGGTGGCGGTCTGCGGTGCGACGTAGGTCAATTGCAGTTGGCTGGCGTCGGGGGCCGGCAAGGCCTTGCGGTCAACCTTGCCGTTGGGGGTCAGCGGCAGTTGCGCGAGGAACAACAGGTGCGCAGGCACCATGTATTCTGGCAGCTCGGCCTTGAGGCTGGCCTTGAGCGCGGCGCGCAAAGTGGCCTCGCCTTCAACGTCGAGCACCTCGCTGCTGGCCGGTACGACGTACCCCACCAGTTGCGGGCCGGTCGGGCCGTCCTGGGCGACCACCACCGTTTCGCGGACGCTGTCCAGCGCCAGCAGGCGGGCTTCGATCTCACCCAGTTCGATCCGGAAACCGCGGATCTTCACCTGATGGTCGATCCGCCCGATGTATTCGATCACGCCCTCGGCGCGATAACGGGTCAGGTCGCCGGTGCGGTACAGGCGTTCGCCGTTTTTCGAGAACGGGTCCGGGACAAAACGTTCGGCGGTCAGCGAAGGACGCTGGAAGTAACCCCGGGCCAGGCCGTCGCCACCGATCAGCAGTTCGCCCGGCGCGCCGAGCGGATTGAGCTCAAGGTCGCTGCCGAGGATGTACAGCGCGGTGTTGTCGACAGGCGTTCCAAGGAACGGACGGCTGTTGTCCGCACTCAGCGCATGTTGTGCCGACCAGATGGTGGTTTCGGTCGGGCCGTACAGGTTCCACACCTGCGGCGTCAGCGCCAGCATGCGCCGGGCCAGCTCTTGCGACAGCGCTTCACCGCCGCACAGGAAGGTGCGTCCAGTCAGGATCGCAGCGTGTTCATGGTCGAGCAGCATGCGCCAGGTCGAAGGCGTGGCTTGCAGCGTGCTGACAGCGTGACGTTCGATCAGCTCCAGCACCGCTTGCGGGTCCTGATGCACATCCTTGCCGGTCAGCACCACGCAGGCGCCGGCCAGCAACGGACCGTAGATTTCCAGGCCGAAAATGTCGAACGAAAACGTGGTCAGCGACAGCATGCGGTCAGCAGCGGCGATCCCCGGTTGCTCGACCATGCTGGTGACAAAATTGCTCAGGGCTGCATGGCGCACCATCACGCCTTTCGGCTTGCCGGTGGAGCCCGAGGTGTAAATCGTATAGGCCAGGTGTTCGCCGTCGACTGCAACCTCCGGCGCGGTCTGTGGATAAGCCGCCAGCCAGTCCTGTGGCTGGTCGAGCAACAACGTTTGCACACCCGCCGGGATCGGCAGTTGCGCCAGCAAAGGGGATTGGGTCAGCAGCAGTTGCAGACCGCTGTCTTCGATCATGTAGGCCAGGCGATCTTCCGGATACGCCGGGTCCAGCGGCACATAGGCACCGCCGGCCTTGAGGATCGCCAGCAGGCCGACAATCATTTCGGCGCTGCGCTCGACGGCAATGCCGACGAGACGATCCGGGCCGACACCGGTTTCGATCAGCTTGTGCGCCAGTTGGTTGGCACGGCTATCGAGTTGCGCGTAAGTCAGCACCTCCTCGCCAATGATCAGCGCGGTGGCGTCGGGCAACTGCTGCGCCTGCGAGGCAAAGCGCTGATGCACGCAGCCGGCCTGCGCGCTGTGATCGGCCTTGCGGAACCAGTCCTGTAGCAGCACGTCATGTTCTGCGTTTTCCAGCAACGGCAATTCGCCGATCCGCCGGGTTGGCGCGGCGACTATACCTTGCAGCAGGTTCTGCCAGTGACGCGCCAGTCGCTCGACGGTTTGCGGCTTGAACAGGTCGGTGGCGTAGGTCAGTTCGGCCGCAAAGCCATCGCCGGACTCGTAGGTGTTCAGGGTCAGGTCGAACTGTGCGGTACGACCCTCCCAGGCCACGTCTTCGACGCTCAGTTGCGGCAACTGCGTCTGACCGGCCTGATCGCGGCTGCTCTGGTGGTTGTACATCACCTGGAACACCGGGCTGTGACTCAGGCTGCGTTCTGGTTGCAGGGCTTCGATCAATTGCTCGAACGGCAGATCCTGATGGGCCTGGGCGGCCATGGCCGATTGCTTGACCTGCGCCAGCAACTGATTGAACGGCAGTTGCCCGCTCACCTCGGCATTCAGAACCTGAGTGTTGACGAAGAATCCGATCAGGCCTTCGGTTTCCACCCGGTTACGGTTGGCGGTCGGTACGCCGACGCGGATCTGCGACTGGCCGCTGTAGCGGTGCAGCAAGGCCTGAAACGACGCCAGCAACACCATGAACAGACTCGCGCCTTCGCGCTGGGCCAATTGCTTGAGAGCATCGCCGAGCCCGGCGGGCAGGCTCAGTTGCAGCCGTGCACCGCGCAGGTTTTGCACGGCCGGACGCGGGAAATCGATCGGCAGTTCCAGCACCGGCTGCTCGCCGTCCAGAGTCTTCACCCAATAGGCGAGTTGCCGTTCGCGCTCTCCCGCTTCCAGCCAGTGGCGCTGCCAGATCGCGTAGTCGGCGTATTGCACCTCGAGCGCCGGCAGGCTCAACGACTCGCCCGCCGTGTCGGCGGCGTAATGCTGGATCAGCTCGTTCACCAGCACCTTGATCGACCAGCCATCGGAGATGATGTGGTGCTGGATCAGCACCAGCACATGATCGTCGTCCGCCACTTTCAGCAGCGACACCCGCAACAACGGACCCTGCTGGAGGTTGAACGGGCGGGCGGTCTCGCTTTCGACGAAAGCCTTGATGTTCGCCTCCACCGCGTCGCCGTCGATGCCCGCAGGCAGCGACTCGACAGCAATGGTCAGCGCCATCTGCGGGTGAATCACCTGGCAGAAACTTTCGCCCTGCTCGACGAACGTGGTGCGCAGGCTTTCATGGCGCGCCACCACGGCATTGAAGCTGCGCTCCAGCGCCGCCACATCCAGCCGGCCCTTGAGGCGCAAAGCACTGGGAATGTGATACGCGGTGCTGTGCGGGTCCATCTGCCACAGGAACAACTGGCGTTCCTGGGCGTAGGACAGCGGGATCGCCTCGAAGCTTGAGCGAGTCTCTGGAATCGGCAGGTTGGCCGGCGAGACGCCCTCTTCGAGCATCTTTTCCAGGTAGAGCTTACGTTTGTCCAGCGGCAGAGTGATAAAGCGCTTGGCAATCCTCAAAGCAACACTCGTGTCCATCAGACTTCCTCCATATCGTCAAGCAGGGCTTCCAGCTTGTTCAGTTTCTGTTCGTTGATTGCCCCGCCTCCTGTATTGAGGTGAGCGACAAAGTCGCTCAGGACAGGGTGCTGGAATAACAACTGCGGCGTCAGCGTCAGGCCCAGTTCGAGGGCGATGCGCGAAACCACGTTGACCGCCAGCAGCGAGTGCCCGCCCAGTTCGAAGAAGTGATCGTTCAGACCGACGCGTTCCACGGTGAGCACTTGCTGCCAGATAGCCGCGACCTGTTGCTCAAGCTCACTCTGCGGCGCGACGTACGCGGCCTGCATCTGGCTGGCATCCACCGCTGGCAGGGCCTTGCGGTCGAGTTTGCCGTTGGGGGTCAGTGGCAACTGCTCAAGGAACAACAGGTGCGCGGGGATCATGTAGTCAGGTAACGAAGACTTGAGGCCAGTCTTTAGTCCGTCGCGCTGTTGGCGTTGCGCTTCGCTGTCGTGCAGGTCCAGTGACGGAACCGCGACATACGCCACCAGTTGCGCCCCGCCCTCGACCTCGATGGCCAGCACGGCCGCTTCGCTGACGCCAGGTTGCGCCAGCAGCCGCGCCTCGATTTCACCCAGTTCGATCCGGAAACCACGGATTTTCACCTGATGGTCGATCCGGCCCATGTACTCAAGCTCGCCGTCCTCGCGCTGGCGGATCAGGTCACCGGTGCGGTACAGGCGTTCACCGATGCCCGAGAACGGATTGGGCACGAACTTCTCGGCCGTCATCGCCGCTTTGCCCAGGTAACCGCGCGTGACGCCGGCGCCCGACAGGTACAACTCGGCAGAAACGCCCTGCGGCACGATCTGCAGATCCGCATCGAGCGAGTAGCTGGCGCTGTGATCCAGCGTCCGGCCGATACGCGCCTGGCCACCGTCGGTGCGGCGGGTCCAGGTCGAATAAGTGGTGTCTTCCGACGGGCCGTACAGGTCGTAAACGTGCGCAAGGTTCGGCTGTTGGTACAGCGTGTCCACCAGCGATTGCTTCAGCGGTTCACCAGCGAGGTTGATGATCCGCACGCCCGACGGAATCTGCCCGGCGCGTTGCAGCGCATTGATTGCCGACGGCACGGTGTTGATCAGGCGCACCTGATCCCGGGCCGGCAGTTGCGGCAACTCCAGCGCGTTGCGGGCGATGATCAGCGACCCCCCATTGGCGAGAGTCACAAACAGCTCCCACACCGACAGGTCGAAGCACACCGACGTCGAAGCCAATACGCCCTGAATGTCGTCGCGGCTGTAGACCTTGGCCGACCAGTCGATCAGCGCCATGACGTTGCGATGGGCAATCGACACGCCCTTCGGTTGACCGGTGGAACCGGAGGTGTAGATCACGTAGGCGAGGTTGTCCGGGGCCACGGCGGTTTGCGGGGCGTGAGTCGGATAAGCTTCCAGAGCCACTTGATCCAGCAGCACCACTCGGGTTTCGGTCGGCACGATCAGGGTCGCGGCGACGGCCTGTTCGGTCAGCAATACCCGCGCACGGCTGTCTTCGAGCATGTAGGCCACGCGGTCAGCCGGGTAATCCGGGTCGAGCGGCACGTAGGCACCGCCAGCCTTGAGTACCGCCAGCAACGCGACGAGCAACTGCTCGGAACGCGGCATGGCCACACCCACTCGCACCTCCGGACCGACCCCGAGCTCGATCAACTTGTGCGCCAGGCGGTTGGCCAGGGTATCCAGTTCGGCGTAAGTCAGACGGGTGTCGGCGAAAGTCACGGCCAGGGCATCCGGCTGGGTGGCGACCTGACGGTCGATGCCCTGGTGGATGCACAGCTCGGTGACGAAGTCGGTTCTGGCCGGCTGCCGATCCTGTGCATTCAGGCTCAGTTCACTGAGCGAACGTTCACCGGCCTCGGTCATCTGGCCGAGCAGGCGCTGCAAGTGCTCGCCCAGTTGCGCCACGCTCGCCTGGGCGAAGCTGTCGTGCTGGAAGCTGAAATGCACCGACAGTTGTGCGCCCATGTTCACCAGCAGGGTCAGCGGATAGTTGGTCTGCTCCTGATTGGCCACCGTACCGAAGCGCAGGCCTTGCGGCGCGCCGCGTTCCAGCGCTTCGGCAATCGGGTAGTTCTCGAACACCATCAGGCTGTCGAACAAGGCGTCACCGCCCTGCCCGGCCCAGCTTTGAATCTGCGCCAGCGGCGTGTGTTCGAACTCGCGCAGCGCCAGGTTCTGCGCCTGCACGCTTTGCAGCCAGCCGGTCAGGCTCTGATCCGCGCGCGGCTCGGCAATCACCGGCAAGGTGTTGATGAACAGCCCGATCTGCTGCTCGGCCCCCGGCAGGTCTGCCGGACGTCCGGCGACGGTGGCGCCGAACGCCACGCATTGTTTGCCGGTGTAACGCTGCAACAGCAACAGCCACGCGGCTTGCACCACGGTGTTGACGGTGACTTTCGAGGCCCGGGCGAATTCGCTCAGACGACGGGTCAGATCCACATCCAGCACTTGGTAATGATCGCCGTAACCAACGCTCGGCAGACCACCAACCGGACGTGCAATCGCATCGCTCAGGCGCGTCGGCTCCTGCAGGTTGTTCAATGCCGCCTGCCAGTAAGCCTCGGATGCAGTCGCATCCTGACGCTGTAGCCAGGCGATGTAATCGCGATAGCGACCGGTCGGGCGCGGCACGTGCTCGCCGCTGTAGTGTTGCAACACTTCGCCAAGCAACTGCGCGCTGCTCCAGCCGTCCATCAGGATGTGATGGTTGGTGTAGATCAGGTGGTGACGATCCGTCGCCGTTTTCACCAACACCAGTCGCAACAGCGGCGCACTGTTCAGGTCCAGACCCAGGGCGCGTTCCTCATCGGCCAGGGTTTGCAACGCGCGGTCCAGATCGGCGCGGGCGCTCCAGTCGAGGACGCTGAACGGCACCTCGACCTGACGCTGCACCACTTGCACCGGTTGCGGTAAATCGCCCTGCCAGAAGAACCCGGTGCGCAGAATGTCATGGACATCCACCGCCGCTTGCCACGCCGCACGGAAGCGCTGCGGATCGACGCCGTCAACGTCCAGGCGCATCTGGTTGATGTAGTCGCCGTTGCCGTGTTCGAGCAGTGTGTGGAACAGCATGCCCTGCTGCATCGGCGACAGCGGGTAAATGTCATCGATGCCCTGCGGCTCCAGCAACAGCGCATCGAGCTGCGCCTGGGACAGTTGCGCCAGCGGGAAGTCCGACGGCGTCACACCACGGTTGGCGGAGTCGCAGCAGTGGCGAATCAGCGCCGTCAGTTCCTGCACATAGTCATCGGCCAGACGCTGGATGGTCGCGGTGTCGAACATCGCGCCGCTGAAGGTCCAGCTCAGGTCCAGCTCACCGCCGAACACCTTGCCGTTGAGCGCCAGCGGATTGCCCAGCGGGCCCTGCATATTGACTTCAGCACCGCCAGCTTCAGCGGTCGGCACGAACAAGGCGTCGTCGCCAGCATCGAAACTGCCGTCGAACTGGCCCAGGTAGTTGAAGGTCAGGCGCGGTGCCGGCAACGCTTGCAGCGACTGCCGTGCCGCGTCATCGCCCAGATGCGCGAGCGCACCGAAACCGATGCCTTTGTTGGGGATCGCGCGCAGTTGTTCCTTGATCTGTTTCAGCGATGCGCCCGGTTCGGCGGCCGGCGCAAGACGGGCCGGGAACACACTGGTGAACCAGCCCACGGTGCGGGTCAGATCGACGCTGTCGAACAGGTCCTCGCGACCGTGACCTTCGAGCAGGACCAGCGCACTGTTGTCACCGGTCCAGCGCGTCATCACCCGCGCCAGCGCGGTCAGCAGCAAGTCGTTGACCTGGGTGCGATAGGCCGTCGGCGCTTCCTGCAACAACTGACGGGTGAGAGTTTGGTCCAGTCGGCTGCGGATGGTCAGCGCCTGATCATGTTGCTGCCCACCGTCCGGATGGTCATACGGCAACGCCGCCGAAGCGCCCTGCAACTGCTGTTGCCAAAAGCCCAGTTCAGCCTGCAACGCCGGGGTGGCGGCGTAGTCCTGCAACGCGGCCGCCCAGGCTTTGACCGAGCTGGTGCGGGCCGGCAATTGCACGGCGGCACCGGCAGCGATCTGCCGGTAAACGTTTTGCAGGTCTTCGAACAGAATCCGCCACGACACGCCATCGACCACCAGGTGATGCACGATCAGCAACAGCCGCTGACTGCCGTCGGCGAGGTTCGCCAGCACCGCGCGGATCAGCGATCCACCGCTCAGTTGCAGGCTGCGTTGCGCTTTCTCGCCCAGCGCTTCGAGGGCGGCGAGGTCTGCAACGTCGACAGTCCACAGAATCGTTTCGCCGGCCTTGGTGGCGATGTCGCGGTACTGCGCCGACCAGCCTTCGGCCTGTTCAGCGAAGTCCAGACGCAAACTGTCGTGATGCATCACCAGCGCATCCAGCGCCTGCTCCAGCACTTGAGCGTCCAGTGCCTGGGTTGGCTTGAGCATCACCGACTGGTTCCAGTGGTGACGGTCAGGAATCGCGTCGGCGAAAAACACCTGGTGAATCGGCAACAGTGCGGTGCTGCCGGTGGCCGGTGCCTGATCGATCAGCGGCAATGCGTCGCCGGTCTGCACGACCGTGGCCAAGGCCTGAATGGTCTGGTGCTGGAACAAGTCTTTGGGGGTGAAACGAATCCCGGCCTGACGCGCGCGGCTGACCACCTGAATCGAAATGATCGAGTCGCCGCCCAGTTCGAAGAAGTTGTCGCTGATCCCCACCTGCCCGAGCTTGAGCACCTCCTGCCAGATCGTCGCCAGTTGCTGCTCCAGCACGCTCTGCGGCGCGACATAGGTCTGCTGCAACTGGCTGACGTCCGGCTTGGGCAGGTTCTTGCGATCGAGCTTGCCGTTCGGCGTCAGCGGCATGCGTTCCAGACGCAGCACGTAGGCCGGCACCATGTGGGCCGGCAACGAGGCCTTGAGCTGTGCACGCAGGTCTTCGGTGAAGTCTGCGCGGGTCGAATCGCCTACCACATAGGCCACCAGCCGCTTGCCACTGCCGGCGCTGCCTTCCTGGGCCACGACCACCGCTTCGCGCACGCCGTCGAGGGCTTGCAGCGCGGCTTCGACTTCGCCCAGTTCGATACGGAAACCGCGAATTTTTACCTGATTGTCGATGCGATCCAGGTAGTCGAACGTGCCGTCGACGCGCTGGCGAACCAGGTCACCGGTGCGGTACAGCAGACCGCCGGTGGTGCTGAAAGGGTCGGCGACAAAACGCTCGGCCGTCAGCCCCGGACGGTTCAGATAACCCCGCGCCAGCCCCGTGCCGCCGAGGTACAACTCACCGGCCATGCCTTGCGGCAGCAGGTTCAGATCGGCGTCGAGCACATAGGCACTGCGGTCACCGATGCGACTGCCGATCGGCGCGTACGCGGCACCGCACGGCACCTCGCGGCCGGCCTTCCAGATCAGCGGCGTGACCACGGTTTCAGTCGGGCCGTAGCCGTTGATGATGTAGTCCGGATCGAGTGCGCGTTTGACTCGTTCGAAACTGGCGCTCGGCACCGCATCACCGCCGAAGCAATAGATGCGCACCTTCGGCGGATTGCCCTCGCGCTCGGCGTGTTCGGCCAGTTGTTGCAGGTACACCGGCGGGAACGCGACCACAGTCACGCCGTGTTCGCGCATGGCGTTGTAGGTCTGCTCCGGGGTCCACAGGCTGTCGTCGCGGATCAGCAGCGAAGCGCCGTGGGTCAGGCTGGTCAGCCAGCGTTCATGGGCACCGTCGAAGGCGAACGACATGAAGTGGAATTCGCAGTCGCTGTCGCGCATTTCGTAGCGCTGGCCGATGGCCTGGCAGTGCATTGCCAGCGGGCCGTGAGCGACGCTGACGCCTTTCGGATTGCCGGTGGAACCGGAGGTGTAAATCACGTAGGCGAGGTTGTGCGGATCGAGCTGCACCGATGGCGCGCTGATCGGCCACTCGCGCAGGTCAAGGCGATCGAGTTCCAGCAGTGGCACCGAATCGTCGACCGGCAGTTGCGCCGCCACCGACGAATCGCTGAGCAACAGCGCCAGCCCCGAATCCTCGATCAGGTACGCCAGACGCTCGCGCGGATAACTGGTGTCCAGCGGCACATAGGCACCGCCGGCCTTGAGTACCGCCAGCAGCGCGACGATCACCGCTTCGCTGCGCGGCAACGCCACGCCGACCCGGGTCTCCGGGCCGACGCCACGAGCGATCAGGGCATGGGCCAGTTGATTGGCACGCTGGTCGATCTCGCCATAGCTGAAGTGCCGGCCATCGAAGATCACCGCCGTACGTTGCGGACGCTCGGCCGCCAGCGCAGCAATGCGCTGATGCACGCCGATGTCCACCGGGTACGGCTGAGGCAGGTTGTCCGCGTGTTGCTGCGCGTGCTCTGCCGCATCGGCCAGGGCGATTTCACCGAGGTTGCGTCCGGCCGACTCAACGAACTGCTCCAGCAGGTGCAGCAAGTGTGCGTCGATGTTTTCGATGACCGCCGGGGCAAACTGGCTGCGCTCGAAGCTGTAGTGCAACGCCAGTTGTTCTCCCAGCGTCACCGCCACGCTCAGGCCGTAGTGGGTCTGCTCAAGGTTGGCGACATCGCCGAACACCACGCCCTGGCCCGATCCCTGTTGCAGGGCCTGGGCAATCGGGTAGTTCTCGAACACCAGAATGTTGTCGAACAAGGCTTCACCGCCCTGCCCGGCCCAGCGCTGGATGTCCGCCAGCGGCGTGTGCTCGAAGTCGCGCAACCCGAGGTTCTGCGCCTGAACCGCTTGCAGCCAGTCGCCGACCGTCTGATCCGGACGCGGCGTGCCGATCACCGGCAAAGTGTTGATGAACAGACCGACTTGTTGCTCGATGCCCGGCAAGTCCGCCGGACGCCCGGCCACCGTCGCGCCAAAGGCCACGGTTTCGTGACCGGTGTAGCGTTGCAGCAACAGCAGCCACGCCGCTTGCACCAAGGTGTTGACCGTAACTTTCTGCTGGCGGGCGAAGGTCTCCAGTGTTTGGGTGCGCTGCGCATCCAGAGTCTGGAAGTGATCACCGTGTCCGCTCAGGTCATCGCTGGCCGAGGCCACGCGCGCCAGGCGAGTCGGCTCTTGCAGCGCGGCCAACTGACCGTTCCAGAAGTCCTCGCTCAACTGACCGTCCTGACGTTGCAGCCAGGCGATGTAATCGCGATAACGCCCGCCACCGCTGGCCGGCGCACGACCGCTGTAGCGTTGCAGGACTTCGCCGAGCAACTGCGAATTGCTCCAGCCATCCATCAGGATGTGGTGATGGGTGTAGATCAGGTGCCACTGATCGGCGCCGGTCTGCACCAGCACCAGTCGCAGCAACGGCGCCTGGCTCAAATCAAAGCCCTGCACGCGCTCGGCATCGGCCAGTGCCGCCAGGGCTTGTGGCTGATCGTCACGCTCGCGCCAGTCCAGCGCGGTGAACGGCAGCTCAAGGTGTTTGTGAACGATCTGCAACGGTTGCTGCAAATCACCCTGCCAGACGAAGCCGCTGCGCAGAATGTCCTGGGCGTCCAGCGTCGCTTGCCAGGCCGCGCGGAAACGCTCGGCGTCCAGGCCCTGCACATCCACACGCAACTGGTTGACGTACTCGCCCGCCGCTTGCTCGTAAAGGGTGTGGAACAGCAGGCCCTGTTGCATCGGCGACAGCGGATAGAGGTCGTCGAGCTGACCGGCCGGCACCGGCAAACCATCGAGTTCGGCCTGGGTGATGCGGGCCAGCGGGAAGTCCGACGGCGTTGCCTGCGGCAGTGCCTGATTGCAGCAATGTTCGATCAATGCGTCGAGCTCGAGCGCGTATTGATCCGCCAGATGCTGCACCGTCGCGGCGTCGAACATCTCGCGGCTGAAGCCCCAGCTCATCGCCAGTTCGCCGCCGTAGACCTGACCTTCAACGGTCAGCCAGTTGGCCAGCGGCGCGGACGGATCCTGGGCGGTGCCGCTGCCTTCGGTGGACGGCACCAGCAGCGCCGCCTCGTCGAACTGACGGTCGAACTGCCCCAGGTAGTTGAAGGTGATGCGCGGCGCCGGCAGGACCGCCAGCTCGGCACGCACCGACGGCGCGGCGAGATGGCGCAGCACGCCATAACCCAGGCCCTTGTCCGGCACGGCGCGCAGTTGTTCCTTGACCGATTTGATCGATCCGTCGAGGTCGTCGCTGCTGGTCAGGTTGACCGCGAACAGGCTGGTGAACCAGCCCACGCTGCGGGTCAGATCGATGTCATCGAACAGGTCTTCACGGCCATGGCCTTCCAGCTCGATCAGCGTGCCCGGCTGCCCGGTCCAGCGGCGGATCGTGAGGGCCAGCGCGGTCAGCAACAGGTCGTTGACCTGGGTGCGATAGGCCGCCGGGGCCTGTTGCAGCAATTGACGGGTGCGCGCGGCATCCAAGCGCCATTCGATTTTCTGGCCATGGATGTTTTGCAGGCTGCCTTCGGGGCGCTCGCACGGCAGGTCCACTGCACCGTGATGCTGGGCTTTCCAGTAATCCAGTTGAGTGTCGAAGCGCGATGCTTCGGCACTCAGGCGTGCAGTCCAGGTCTGGAATGCACTGGTCTTGGTCGGCAATTGAACACCGCCGCCCGCCGCCAGTTGCTCGTAGGCCTGCTGCAGATCTTCCAGCAGCACCCGCCACGACACGCCATCCACCACCAGGTGATGAACGATCAACGCCAGCCGCTGGCTGCCATCGGCCATGGCCACCAGCACGGCGCGCAGCAGCGGTCCGTTTTCCAGGTTCAGGCTGCGCTGGGCGGCGTCGCACAAGGCAGTCAGTTGCTCGGCGGTTTGCGCTTCGCGCTGCCACAGGTCGGCGGTTTCCACCAGCGACCCGTGGGTTTGCCGCCAGCCTTCGACGCCTTCGACATAACGCAGGCGCAAGGCATCGTGATGGTTGATCACATGCGTCAGCGCAGCATCGAGCCATTGCGCGTTCAGCGGCTCGCGGGCGGTCAGCAACAGCGACTGGTTCCAGTGCTCGCGGGCGTCCATCGCGTTGGCGAAAAACGCTTGCTGGATCGGGCCCAACAATGCGTCACCGGTCACCGGCCCCTGATCCACCGAGCTGTTGTGATCGACTTTGGCGACCAGTGCCAGGCTGCGCACGGTCTGGTACTGGAACAGGTCGCGCGGGCTGACCCGAATCCCGGCCTGCCGCGCACGGCTGACCACCTGAATCGAGATGATCGAGTCACCGCCCAGTTCGAAAAAGTTGTCCTCCAGACCGACGCGCTCGATCCCGAGCACGTCCTGCCAGATCGCCGCCAACGCAATCTGCATGGCGTCCTGCGGGGCAACGAAAGCCTGCTGCGGCGCGGCGTCCGGTTGCGGCAGGGCTTTGCGGTCGAGTTTGCCGTTGGCGGTCACCGGCAACTTGGCCAGGGTCATCAGGTAGGTCGGCACCATGAACTCCGGCAGACTGCCGAGCAGCCAGGCCTTGACGTCCTGCTGCCATTGCTCCGGCGGATTGGCGCCCTCCAGAACCAGGTAACCGACCAGATGCTTGCCGCCCTGCACCAGCACCACGGCTTCGCGCACCAGCGGGTGCTGCATCAGGCGGGTTTCGATCTCGCCCAGTTCGATGCGCAGACCGCGCAGTTTCACTTGGTGGTCGAGTCGACCGAGGTATTCGATCACGCCGTCGGCGCGCTGACGCACGCGGTCACCGGTGCGGTACAGGCGCTCGCCGTCATGGAACGGGCACGGCACGAAACGTTCGGCGGTCAGCCCCGGACGACGGTGATAACTGCGCGCCAGCCCCGCCCCGCCGAGGTACAACTCACCGGCCACACCGCTTGGCACCGGCAACAGTTCGGCGTCGAGAACATGGGTGCGCAGGTTGGCGATCGGCTGGCCGATCGGCACGCTGTCGGCGCCCTCATCGACACAGGTCCAGTGAGTCACGTCGATGGCCGCTTCGGTCGGGCCGTAAAGGTTGTACAGACCCGCCGCCGGCAGTCTGGCGAAGACTTGAATCTGCGCGTCCAGCGGCAAGGCCTCGCCGCTGCAGACAATACGCTTGAGCCCGGTGCATGCCTCGACGCCCGGCTCGTGAATGAACGCCTGGAGCATCGATGGCACGAAGTGCAGCGTGGTGATGCCGTGACGGTTGATGGTGTCGATCAATTGCAGCGGATCGCGATGCACACCCGGCGCCGCGACCACCAGACGCGCGCCGGTCAGCAGCGGCCAGAAGAACTCCCAAACCGACACGTCAAAGCTGAACGGGGTTTTCTGCAACACCGCATCGCTGCCGTCCAGACCGTAGGCTTCCTGCATCCAGCACAGCCGATTGACCAGCGCCGCGTGGCTGTTGCCGGCCCCCTTGGGTTTACCAGTGGAGCCGGAGGTGTAAATCACATAGGCCAGATTCAAAGGCTCGACCAGCACGTCGGGACGGCTGGGGCTGTAGGCGTCCAGCCAGTCGGCCGGCTGATCGAGGGTAATGACCGTCACGCCCTCGGTCGGCAATCCCGAGACCAGCGCGCTCTGGGTCAGCAGCAAGCGGATGCCGCTGTCCTCGACCATGTAGGCCAGACGCTCCTGCGGGTATTCCGGATCGAGCGGCACATAAGCGCCGCCAGCCTTGTGAATCGCCAGCAGGCCGATGACCATTTCCAGCGAACGCTCGACACAGATGCCGACCAGGCTGTCCGCCTGAACGCCCTGCTCGCGCAGCAAGTGCGCCAGACGGTTGGCTCGGGCATCGAGTTCGGCATAGCTCAGGGTGGTGTCGCCGAAGGTCAGCGCCGGGGCGTCCGGCGTGCGCGCAACCTGCGCTTCGATCAGGTGATGGATCGGCTGATCGACCGGGTACTCCACCCGGGTAGCGTTCCAGCCGTGCACCAGAGTCTGCTGCTCGTCTGCCTCCAGCAACGGCAACTCACCGATGCGCTGCGACGAATCGTCGACCATCGCCTTCAGCAGTCGCGTCCAGTGCCGCGCCATGCGCTCGATGGTGGCGGCGTCGAACAGATCGCTGGCGTAGGTCAGTGCGGCGTGCAGCTTGCCACCCTTCTCGTAGGTGTCCAGGGTCAGGTCGAACTGAGTGGTGCGGCTCTGCCAGTCGAGGCTGTCCAGCGCCAGGCCGGACGCGGTGCTGATCGTCGTGATGTCGGCGACCTGCGGCTGGTGGTTGTACATCACCTGGAACAACGGCGTGTGGCTGAGGCTGCGCTCCAGTTTCAAGGCTTCGACCAGACGCTCGAACGGCAGATCCTGATGGGCCTGGGCACCGAGGGCGGTTTCCTTGATGGCGCGCAGCAGGTCATCGACCCGGGTCTGCCCGTCCAGTTGCGTGCGCAGCACCTGGGTGTTGACGAAGAAACCGATCAGCCCTTCGATTTCCCCACGATTGCGGTTGGCGATCGGCACGCCGACGCGCAGATCGGTCTGGCCGGTGTAACGGTGCAGCAGCGCATTGAACGCGCCCAGCAACAGCATGAACAACGTCACCTGATGCTGCTGCGCGGTGTGGCGCAACTGGTCGGCCAACTGGCTGTCGATCGCGAATTCGTAACGGGTGCCGCGATAACTCGGCATCGCCGGACGCGAGTGATCCAGCGGCAGTTCGAGCACCGGGTGCTCGTCGCCCAATTGTGCCTGCCAGTACGCCAGTTGCCGGGCCTGCTCGCCGGCTTCAAGCCAGCGGCGCTGCCACAGGGCGTAATCGCTGTACTGGATCGGCAGCGGCGCCAGTTGCGGTTGCTCACCGGCATCGAAGGCGTCGTAGCAGCGGATGAACTCGTCGATCAGCACGTTCATCGACCAGCCATCGGAAACAATGTGGTGCAGGGTCAGCAGCAGCACGTGCTCCTGCTCGGCGAGCTTGAGCAGCGTGACGCGCAACAACGGGCCGACTGCCAGATCGAACGGCAGCACCGACTGCTGCTCGGCGGCGCGGGTAACTGCCTGCTCGCGCTCGTCAGCGGGCAATGCGCTGAAATCCTCGTGGGCAATCACCAGCGGCGCCGAGGCCGGCACCTGTAACAGGCTGTCGTCGGCCTGGCGCTGGAACACTGTGCGCAGGGTTTCGTGGCGCTCCACCAATCGGGCGAAGGCTTGTTCCAGCGCCAAGAGGTTCAAGCGGCCAGTCAGGCGCACCGCCCCCGGCAGGTTATAGGCGCCGCTCTGCGGATCAAGCTGCCAGAGGAACCACATGCGCTGCTGCGCGTAAGACAACGCTTGACGATCCTCGGCCTCGATCCCGGCGGGAATCGGGAAACGGGCGAAATCCACGCCCTCCTTTTGCAGTGCCGCCAGGAACATCTGGCGTTTTTCGAGAGGCAACCCGATAAACCGGCGAGCGAGTTTCAAGGAGTCTTCTGCATTCATTTCTTGGCATCCGGATCAGTAGGCAGGCAGCACAAAGGCGCGTCGTCCCTATAAAACGAATGCAGACCGGAAAAATTAGCGATTGAGAAGAAGTGTCAGAAGCAACTGTGGGAGCGAGCTTGCTCGCGATAGCGGCCTGTCAGTCAACCTTGCGCTGACTGAAAAAACGCTATCGTCGGATCGCCGCCCGGGGCAAGCCCGCTCCCACAGTTTTCAGGATGAGTTGGAGGTCGGGCTAGACGGCAGCCATCAAGCTGTGGCGCCGATGATGCACATCCAGCTGATCCTTGATCACCTTCAGTACCTTGGCTTCATGCTCATGAATGAAAAAGTGCCCGCCAGCCAGCATGTCGACCGAGAAACTGCCACGGGTCTCCTTGCTCCAGCCGATCAGTTGCTCGGTGGTGGCGCGGTCAGCCTTGCCACCGAGCACGTGCACCGGGCAGTTGAGCAATGGCCGCTGCACCGGCTCGAACTTGCCGCACAGCTGAAAATCGGCACGCAGGATCGGCAGGGTCAGGCTCATCAGCTCTTCGTTGGCCAGCACTTCCTCGCTGGTGCCGTTGAGCGTGCGCAACTGGTCGATCAACTCGGCGTCGGTCTTGGGATCGGCAAAACCCCGGTCGTAATCGGCGCGCATCGTCGGCGCCGCCGTGCCCGAGGCGAACAACGCCACCGGCTCAGGACAACCCAGCGCACGCAACGCGTGGGCGATTTCGCAGGACAGCAATGCGCCCAGGCTATGACCGAACAAGGCATAGGGCGCCTTGAGCGTCGGGCGCAGCTCCTTGGCCAACTGCATCGCCAGCCCGCGCATGTCGGTGTGCAGCGGCTCGCCGAAACGCGCCCCGCGCCCCGGCAACTCCACCGGTTGCAGTTGCAGCCATTGCGGCATTTTCGGTCGCCAGCGGCTGTAGACCATGGCACTGGCGCCGGAGTACGGCAGGCACAGCAGGGTCAGTTTGGTCACCACACGTCCCTCGAAAAAATGTCTCTTCAAGAGGGTACGGATCGGGACGCAGGCAAATTAGTCGCAGGTCAGTAAATTTGCCTGTAAGGCGCTCGTTAACTGTTCAGACCAATTCCAACAACGAGGGATCACCGTGGATCTGCAGACCATTCTGGGCAAGTTGTTCGCCAACGCGGGCGCCGTCGGCATCGAAGGCATCTTCCAATTCGTGTTTGGTCCGCAGCAGGCGTATTGGTGCGAAATCAAGTCCACCAGCCGTACTGAGGCCGGTCGCCATCCGAGTCCTGACGTGACCATTGAAGTCGCCCACGCCGATTTCCTCGGCATCATGGGCGGCACCGCCAACGTCGAAGAGCTGTTCGCCAGTGGCCGCCTGAAGATCGGCGGCAACATGGGCCTGGCGACGATGCTGCCGCAGATCATCGAGCATGCGATGCACGGTGGTGCCGTCGCGGAAAAGGTCGACATGAACAAGCGCTACTCCACCCCACCGCGCTTCAGTGAAAAACTCACCGAACGCCTGCCGACCCAGGTCAGCGTCGAGCGCATTGCACGGGGTGAGTTGTCGGTCAGCGAGTTCGAGGCCCGTTATCTGCCAAACGGCATTCCAGTGGTGATCAGCAATGCGCTGCAGGACTGGCCGCTGTTCAACCTCAGCCGCGAAGAATCGCTGGTGCACTTCGCTGAGCTGCAAGGCATCACCCGCCACGGCGATTACGTGAAAAAGACGTTCTCGACCGAACGGGATTTTCGCTCCACCTCGATGGCCGATTTCATCGCCTCGCTGGACAGCCCGGCGGTCAAGGGCGCGGACGGCGAGCCGCCGGCCTACATGGGCAACAACATCCTGCCGGCAGCGTTGATGCAGCAGATTAAATACCCGCCCTATTTCGATGCCTCGCTGTTCATTCCGCCACGGATCTGGATCGGGCCCAAGGGCACCCTGACGCCGCTGCACCGCGATGATACCGACAACCTGTTCGCCCAGGTCTGGGGCCAGAAGAAATTCACCCTCGCCGCACCCCATCACCGCGAAGCACTGGGCACCTGGTCCACGGCTCCCAAAGGCGGGCTGGACGGCTGCGACTTCAACCCGGACGCGCCGGACTATGAACGCTTCCCCGCTGCGCGTGATGTGACATTCCTGCGCGTGACGCTTGAGGCCGGGGATCTGCTGTTCCTGCCCGAAGGCTGGTTCCATCAGGTGGAGTCGGTGTCGACTTCGCTGTCAGTGAACTTCTGGGTGAACTCGGGCCGGGGCTGGTAACCGGCATTATTTGAGGTGACGGTAGCTCTGCACCGCAGAACCCAGCACCACCGCCCCCGCAGCAATCGCCAGCCAGAAACCGCTGCGGGCGCCAAACGCATCCACCAGTGCGCCGGAACCGGCGGCGCCGATGGCCACGCCGATGCTCAAACCGGTCACCAGCCAGGTCAGGCCTTCGGTGAGTTTGGCAGGCGGCACGATGCGCTCGATCAGCGCCATCGCCACGATCAGGGTCGGCGAGAAGAACAGCCCGGCGATGAACACCGCTACGGCCAACCCGAAAATGTTGCTCGCCAGCAGCAACGGCAGCGTGGTCACCGCTGTCGCCAGACCGCCGTAAAGAAACAGACGCGGCAACGGCAGCTTCGAGCGCATTGCACCGAAGGCAATCCCGGCCAGACAGGAACCGATGGCGTACACCGACAACACGATGCTCGCCGCCGCCGGTTGACCCTGCTGCTGGGCGAACGCGACGCTGACCACATCCACCACGCCGACAATCACGCCCATGGCGAGCATCAACGCCAGCAGCCATTGCACATCGGTCGAACGAATGATCGAGCCTTGATGTTGCGACTCATGCGGATGCACCGGAGGTTCGGTGCTGCGCTGGGCGACGAATGCTGTCACGCCGATCGCCAACATCAACAGCGCTGCCAGCGGCCCGGCCTCGGGAAACACGCCGACGCACAAGCCCACCGACAACGGCGGGCCGACGATGAAGCAGACTTCGTCGAGCACCGATTCCAGCGCATAAGCGGTCTGCAACTGCGGCTGGCCGCGATAGATTTCGGTCCAGCGCGCCCGCGCCATCGCCGACATGCTCGGCATGCAACCGGCCAGTGCGGCGCAGACAAACAGGGTCCAGGTCGGCGCCTGCAAACGGGTGCACAGCAGCAACATCAGCAGCGCGCCCCCACCGATCAGCGCCGCCACCGGCAGCACTCGGCCCTGACCGAAGCGATCCACCAGCCGGGACACCTGCGGCGCGCAAAACGCCGTGGCCAACGCAAACGTCGCCGCCACCCCACCCGCCAACGCATAGCCGCCGGTCAATTGCGAGAGCATGGTGATCACGCCGATGCCGGTCATGGAAATCGGCATGCGCGCGATCATCGCGGCAATCACAAAAGCCCGTGCGCCGGGGGCGTTGAACAGTTCGCGGTAAGGGTTTGCCATCGGATGCAGCCTCATCAGGGGCGGCCAAGTTGCCACAAATCCCGAAGGCCGGGGAAGCGCGCAATTGTTGGTGGAGTGTGAAGTCCTTGCAAAGAGAAAGGTTGATGTTTGTGGCTTCGCAGATTGCCTGCCTGTGGCTTTGAGCGGGTTGCTGACCACTCGTCCATTGAGCTGAGCCCCCTGTCAGTCCTGACAGGTGCGCAAATCCTGCGAAGGGATTTACATGGGTCATGTCATCCCCGAACAGAAACCTCGTCGGTGAGCACCTCAGTCGACTCCGAGAAAAGGATCACACCATGAATCAAACCAGCAGCGCCCCGACGCCACGCCGCGCCACTGCGCCCTTTGTCGTCCGCCCCGTTTGCTGCCCTCCGCCCACGCGTATCGACGAGGCGCTGGGCCACGAAGTCAACGAACGCCTGATGACCTGGATTCCGAGCGTGGGAATCTTTGCCGGCAAAGAAGAAAAAATCCGCGCCAGCGACTTTGGTCGCTATGCAATGCTATGCCACGCCGATACGGACGATCCGGATCGACTGTTACTCGCCGCGCAATGCTTTGCGGCGTTGTTCGCGGTAGACGATCACTATTGCGACGATCAATCCCTCGGCGGTAGCCCCGAGAAAGTGGCCGAAAGGCTCTCCTTCGCGGTCACCCCGATCGACCCGGTCTATTTACCTGCACCGTTCGACAAAGAACTCGCACGGCAGCAGATGCGCGACCCGGTGATCAGGGGATTGCTGGCCTATATGAAACGGGTCGCCCAATTCTGCACGCCCTCGCAAGTCGCCCGGGTGCGCCAGATCACAATCACCATGTTCATCGCCATGGCGGCGGAAGGTCCCTGGCGCCTCTATGGTACCCAACCCACTGTCGCCGAATACCTGGCCAGTCGGCAGGTCAACAGCTTCTGGCCTTGCCTGGTACTGATCGATCCGATCGGCGGCTACGAAGTCCCGGCCAACAAGTATTCCCTTCCAGAGTTTCACCACATCACCGCACTGGCCTCGTTGGCGACCACTCTGGTCAACGATCTGTATTCCGCCTACAAAGAGCACCTGAACGAAACCGGTGACTTCAAACTGCCTTACCTGTTGGCCGCCAGGCACAACTGTTCGCTTCAAGAGGCAATCGACTTGACGGCCGATATTCATGACGCGGTGATGGAGGAATACGCAGCCCTGCATGGAAAGCTGATGAAAAGCTCGCGTTCGCCGGTATTGCGGCGATACCTCACGGGCTTGAGCACATGGATTGGCGGCAATCTGGAATGGCATAAACACAGTGCGCGCTACCATGTCTGAAACCGCGCAGCCCAGTAGGATTCGATTTGTTCGCCAGGTCCTTCGCACTTGCGCTGAACTCTGACCCCGGGACGCCGGTCAGCTGATGAGATCCCCGTACAAGGCGCGACCCTGCATGCAGATTTCCCTCGCCCGCCAGGTGGCTCTTGTCACCGGCGCCAGTTCCGGCATCGGCCACGGCGCCGCCAAAGCCCTGGCCGATGCCGGTGCCGCCGTGGTCATCAACTACAACCGCCAGGCCGAGCCCGCCGAAGCGCTGGCCCGGCAAATCATTGCCGATGGTGGTCAGGCCATCGCCATCGGCGCGGATGTCTCGAAGGAGGAAGACGTGGAGCGGCTGTTCCAGCAAACCCTCGACACCTTCGGAACACTGGACATTCTGGTGGCCAATTCCGGCCTGCAAAAAGACGCGGCGGCGGTGGATATGACGCTGGCCGACTGGAACGCGGTGATCGGCGTCAACCTCACCGGCCAGTTCCTCTGCGCCCGCGCCGCGCTGCGGATCTTCAATCGCCAGGGCGTGCGCGAAGGCGTGTCTCGGGCCGCCGGCAAGATCATCCACATGAGTTCGGTGCACCAGCGCATTCCGTGGGCCGGGCACGTCAATTACGCAGCCTCCAAGGGCGGCGTCGATCAATTGATGCAGACGTTGGCCCAGGAAGTCAGCCACCAGCGAATCCGCATCAACGGCATCGCGCCGGGAGCGATCCGCACCGCCATCAATAAGGACGCCACCGAAGGCGATGCAGGCCAGGCCCTGCTCAAACTCATCCCTTACGGGCGCATCGGCGATGTCGAGGACGTGGCCAACGCGGTGGTGTTCCTCGCCTCCGATGCCTCCGACTACATCGTCGGCACCACCCTGTTCATCGACGGCGGCATGAGCCTCTATCCGGAGTTCCGTGGCAATGGCTGAGCATCCTTCCGAACGACAAAGCCCCATCGACGCCCACGGCATCATTGGCGACATGCGCAGCGCCGCGCTGGTCAACGACAAGGGCAGCGTGGATTTCTTCTGCTGGCCGGAGTTCGACAGCCCGTCGATCTTCTGTTCGCTGCTGGACACTCCCGAGGCCGGTATTTTCCAGCTCGCTCCGGACCTGCCCGATGCCCGGCGCGAGCAGATTTACCTCCCGGACACCAACGTCCTGCAAACCCGCTGGCTCAGCGACCAAGCCGTGGTGGAAATCACCGATCTGCTGCCGATTGGCGACAACGACGATGCCTTGCCGCTGTTGATGCGCCGGGTGCGGGTGGTCAGCGGAGAAGCGAAGTTTCATCTGCGCTGCGCGGTTCGGCATGACTACGCCCGCGCTGAAACCCGCGCCGTCATCGATAAAAAGGATGTGCTGTTCAGTGCTTTAGATCAGCCATCACTGCGGCTTTCTTCGGATCAAACCTTGAGCGTCGATCAGGAAGCAGCCGTCGCGCAATTCACCCTCAAGCAGGATCAGACCGCTGCATTCATGCTCGGCGCCAGCGACGATCCGCGTTTTGCCGAAGGCGCCGCGCAACTGTGCATCGAACGCACGCTGAAGTTCTGGCGCGACTGGATCGGCCAGTCCAACTATCGCGGCCGCTGGCGAGAAATGGTCAACCGCTCGGCCCTGGCCCTGAAGCTCCTGACCTCGCGCCAGCACGGCGCAATCCTCGCCGCCGCCACCTTCGGCCTGCCGGAAACACCCGGCGGCGAACGCAACTGGGACTATCGCTACACCTGGATCCGCGACGCCTCGTTCACCGTTTACGCCTTCATGCGCCTGGGCTTTGTCGACGAAGCCAACGGCTACATGCGCTGGCTGCGCGGGCGGGTCAGCGATTGCAGCGGCCAGTCGATGAAGCTGAACATCCTCTACGCCATCGACGGCCACCAGGAACTGCCGGAAACCGAACTCACGCATTTGTCCGGCCACGGCGGCGCGAAACCAGTGCGCATCGGCAATGGCGCGTACGACCAGATTCAACTGGATATCTTCGGCGAACTGATGGACGCCGTTTATCTGGTCAACAAATACGGCGACGCGATTTCCCACGAAGGCTGGAAACATGTGATGGAAGTGGTCGATCAGGTCTGTGAGACCTGGCAGACCAAGGACGTAGGCATCTGGGAAATGCGCGGTGAGCAACATCACTTCCTGCACTCGCGCCTGATGTGCTGGGTGGCGCTGGACCGGGCAATCCGCCTGGCCTCGAAACGCTCGCTGCCGGCACCTTTCGCCCGCTGGGACCAGACCCGTCAGGCAATCCACGCCGACATCTGGGACAACTTCTGGAACGAAGAGCGCGGGCATTTTGTGCAATACCAAGGTGGCACCGCGTTGGATGGCTCGATGTTGCTGATGCCGCTGGTTCGCTTCGTCAGCGCCAAGGATCCGAAATGGCTGGCGACGCTGGAAGCTATCGAGAAACATCTGGTGCGTGACGGCATGGTTTATCGCTATCGCAACGATGACAGCGGCATCGACGGACTGTCCGGCACCGAAGGCGCCTTTGCCGCGTGCTCGTTCTGGTACGTCGAATGCCTGGCCCGCGCCGGGCAAGTGGAAAAGGCTCATCTGGAATTCGAACAATTGCTGCGTTACGCCAATCCGCTGGGGTTGTATGCCGAAGAGTTCGACAACCGTGGCCAGCATCTGGGCAATACGCCGCAGGCGTTGACGCATCTGGCGCTGATCAGCGCGGCGACTTTTCTCGATCGCAAGTTGAGTGGGGAGAAGAATTACTGGCAGCCGTAGTCATCCTTATTCGCCAGAGTCTGTAAGAAAGATCTCAATCCCAATTGCCGCTTGTAGGATGCCTACCTACGAGCGGCAAACACCCCCGAGCCTTGCGCTTGAAGGGCTGGCCCACACAATCGATTCCTTTCGATACAACTTGTTGATGGCACGGCCTACAAAAACCTGCCAACCCCGTGTAACGCTTGGCCCGCAACTCGCACTTACACCCCGAAATACCTTGTTGCCAGCGGTTACATCCCCCCCTACCATCCACCGCAACGGGCACAGCGGAGCTGTCCAATAAAAACCCGATTCAAGGAACCAGAATGAGCCAACGCATCCACCGCCAGATCGACACCCCACTGCGCACCGGTCTCAAGCGCGACGAACTGTGGGAAGCCGCCGACAAGGGCCTGATCAAATGCTGGGAAATCGGCCGCCAGCGCGCCACCCGCTTCCCCGACCTTGCCCAGCGCTGCAGCGCCGATGAACTGCCGGTACTGGGCTGGAAAGGTGGCGTGAGTCGCAGCCTGAAGAAGAATGAAAAGTACGGATCACTGAAATACCTGGCCCAGTGGCAGGGGCTGCGTGGGGAGGATCTGGATATTGATCTGGGTGCCGAACGGGTCATGACCTGTTCTCGGACGAAAATGGTGGTGACGTTTACGCCGGATCGCAGCAAGTATTTCAATCAGGTGGCGGAAGCCGAGGTGTAAGGAGACTTTCCATGACCGGTGCCGAAATCCGATTCAGCCAAACCCCTAGCCTGACCATCGGCTATGAGCATCACGGCCAGGAAAACGGCACGCCGGTCATCCTGCTTCACGGCTTCCCCTACTCCCCCCGCGCCTACGACGAAATCGCCCCGCCCCTCGCCGCCAAGGGTTACCGGGTAATCGTGCCGTATCTACGCGGATACGGGCCGACCCGTTTCAACAGCCCGGACACGTTGTGTTCCGGCCAGCAGGCGGCGCTGGCTCAGGATCTGCTGGAGCTGATGGATGCGCTGGGTATCGAGCAGGCCACATTGTGCGGTTATGACTGGGGTGGTCGGGCGGCGTGTATTGTGGCGGCGCTGTTTCCCGAGCGGGTGCGCGGGTTGGTGACGGGCGACGGCTACAACTTGCAAGACATTCCGAATTCGGTCCAGCCGCTGGATCCGCAGAGCGAGCATCGCTTCTGGTATCAGTATTACTTCCACACGCCCCGTGGCGTTGCAGGGCTGACGCAGAATCGCCGGGCACTGTGCGAGTTGCTGTGGCAGTTGTGGTCACCGACCTGGGCGAGGAACGCCGAGCGTTTTCCGCTGAGCGCACCGGCGTTCGATAACCCGGACTTCGTTGAAGTGGTGATTCACTCTTATCGCCATCGCTTCATGTATGCGCCGGGCGATCCGGCGCTGGAAGGGATGGAACAGGCGCTGGAGAAACAACCGGCGATCAGCGTTCCGACGATTTCGCTGTGCGGTGCGGATGATGGAGTCGGGCCGGCGCCAGTGGAGGATGAAGATGTTCATCACTTCACGGGTTTTTACCAGCGGCGAGTGCTGGCCGGTGTCGGGCATAACATTCCCGAGGAAGCACCGGGTGAAACGCTCAAGGCATTACTGGATCTGCTCCAGCGCTGACCGAAAACCGCTCCCGATACGCCTGCGGCGTCACGCCCATGGCTCGCAGGAAACTGCGACGCAACGTCTCTTCACTGCCAAATCCACAATTGGCCGCGACCCGTTTGATCGGCAATCCGGTATCGCTCAGCAACCGGCGCGCCGTTTCAACGCGGATCAGTTCGATGGCCCGGGCCGGGGTCTGGCCGGTGTCGGCGCGGTAGTGGCGCACGAAGCTGCGTTCGCTCATGCCGGCCTGTTCGGCGAGGGTCGGGATGCCCAGATCGCAGGTCAGGTGTTCGGCGATCCACGCGTGCAGATCGTCGAAGCGGTTGCCCTGTTTTTGCAGTGACAGCGTCACGCTGAATTGCGACTGCCCGCCCGGGCGCTTGAGGAACACCACCAGTTGCCGGGCGACGTCCAGGGCCATGTCGCGGCCGAGGTCGTCTTCGACCATGGCCAGCGCCAGGTCGATGCCGGCGGTGACGCCTGCCGAGGTCCAGACCGGGCCGTCGTTGATGAAGATCGGATTGGGCTCGACCTGCAAGCGCGGGTGCTGCTGCGCCAGTTGTTCGCAGCGGGTCCAGTGGGTGACGACCCGGCGACCGTCGAGCCAGCCGCTGGCCGCCAGCAGAAATGCGCCGGTGCACACCGAGGCCACGCGCCGACATCCGTTGGCGTGCTCACGCACCCAACTCACCAACTCGGCATCTTCGGCAGCGGCGTACACGCCCCAGCCGCCGGCGATGATCAGCGTATCACTGGGCTGTTTCGGCAGTGGCTCGGCCAACATCGCCAACCCGGCGGAAGAGTTGACCGCCCCGCCACCGCTGGCAATCACCGTTGGCGCATAGGGCGCAGGCAAACCCTGCTGGCGGGCGATATCGTTGGCCGAGGCGAAGACCTGCAACGGCCCGGTGACATCGAGCAGTTGCACATTGGCAAACGCGAGGACGTGGATGGTTTTCGGCATTTGGCGTAATTCGTGGGCTGATTGGCGTATGCGCCAAAACCTACGCGCCTACAGTGAAGCCGTCTACCCCCCTTTTCACGGAGAAGAACCATGGCGTTGCAGATCGGTTTTCTGTTGTTTCCCCAAGTGCAGCAACTCGACCTGACCGGCCCATACGACGTGCTGGCCTCGTTGCCGGACGTGCAGGTGCACCTGATCTGGAAGGATCTGGTGCCAGTCACCGCCAGCACCGGGCTGGTGCTGAAACCCACCACCACGTTCGAGGACTGTCCGGATCTGGATGTGATCTGCGTACCCGGCGGCGCCGGGGTCGGGCCGTTGATGGAGGATGAGCAGACGTTGGCGTTCATCAAGTCGCAAGCGGCGCAGGCGCGTTACGTGACGTCGGTGTGCACCGGTTCGCTGGTGCTCGGCGCGGCGGGTCTGTTGCAGGGCAAACGGGCGACCACGCACTGGGCGTATCACGATCTGCTACCGACACTGGGCGCGATTGCGGTGAAGGATCGGGTGGTGCGTGACGGCAATCTGTTTACCGGGGGCGGCATCACGGCCGGGATCGATTTTGCACTGACGCTGGCGCAGGAACTGGTCGGTGCCGACACGGCGCAACTGGTGCAGTTGCAACTGGAATATGCGCCGGCGCCGCCGTTTGATTCGGGCAGTCCGGAGACGGCGCCGCGTGCGGTTGTCGATGAGGCACGCAAACGTGCGGCGCCATCGCTGAAGTTGCGCACTGAAATCACCGAGCGGGCTGCGGCAAAGCTCAACCTGCGCTGACATTTCAGCCTTATACAAATCCCTGTGGGAGCGAGCTTGCTCGCGATGAGGGTGCGTCAGTTGACCTTTGTGCCGCTGACCCGCCGCCATCGCGAGCAAGCTCGCTCCCACAGGGGTTACTTGCCCTCCCTCACTTCTCATACTGGGATTGGCGCTGTCCCTGATTTCCCGTACACCTTCACTTGTCCCCTCGCCATCACCCGTGTAGAAAGCCTGTCCACAAATCGTGCACAAGGACTTTCCATGACAGTTCTGCCATGGCTCTATCTCGGGCTTCTCAGCCTTGGTTACGGATTGGCGCTGAGCTTTGGCCAGCTCGGCTGGCTGGCGCTGATCTCCATTGCACTCCTGGTTTTCGCCGGTTACGCCGTGCGCCAGCAAACCGTGCCGGTCGGGCGTTTTCTCGGTCATGGCCTGTTTATCGTGCTGGCGGTGGCGCTGGCCATGCACTGGCTGCCGGGCTTCTACAACGGCCGGGCCATCGAGCCGCAGCGTTTCACCGACAACGCCGTGCCGTTCTCGATGTACCTGAATCTCGACAAACCGTTGATTGGTTTCTGGCTGCTACTGGTCTGCCCATGGATCGTCGCGCGACGCTCATTGCGCCTGACGGTGTACGCCACCGCACTGGCACTGACGTTAAGCGTAATTCTGGCGCTGGGCGGCGCCGTAATGCTGGGCATGATCACCTTGGCACCGAAGTGGCCGGATCAGGCGTGGCTGTGGGTGCTGAACAATCTGCTGCTGGTGACGCTGGTCGAAGAAGCGCTATTTCGTGGCTACATCCAGGGCGGTCTCACTCGTTACTTCAAACACCTGCCCTACGGCGAAAACCTCGCGCTGCTGCTGGCGTCCCTGCTGTTCGGCCTGGTGCATGTGGGCGCCGGCTGGCAATGGGTGTTGCTGGCGAGCCTGGCGGGTGTCGGCTATGGTCTGGCCTACCGTTTTGGCGGGCTCGGTGCGGCGATCGCCACGCACTTTGGCCTGAACCTGCTGCACTTCGGTCTGTTCACCTATCCGATGCTCGCGGGTTGAAGCAAGGGCCGTTTTGCGACGCCGTACTTATAAATGAAAAAAAATTTCAATAAATGGCCGACCCCGCCGACAACCTTTCAAAGCCTTGCGGATTGAAAAACCATGCGTAATAACCAGCCCATTACACAACGCGAACGGACTTTCCCGGCTCAGCAACGGTTGATTTCCACAACCGACGCCAAGGGCGTGATCACCTACTGCAACGACGCTTTCGTCGAAATCAGCGGGTTTTCGCGTGAGGAACTGATCCGTGCGCCGCACAACCTGGTTCGTCACCCCGACGTCCCGGCGGCGGTGTTTTCGCACATGTGGGGCACACTGAAACAAGGCTTGCCATGGATGGGCATTGTCAAGAATCGCTGCAAGACCGGTGATCATTACTGGGTGAACGCCTATGTAACGCCGGTGTTCGATGGCAGTCAGGTGGTCGGTTACGAGTCGGTGCGGGTCAAGCCGTCCGCCGAACAGATCCGCCGTGCCGAAGCGCTCTACCAACGCATCAACCAGGGCAAGTCGGCGATCCCTCAAACAGACAAATGGCTGCCGGTGCTGCAGGACTGGCTGCCGTTCATTCTGGTCAGCCAGTTGAGCTTCATGATCGGCGCCACCCTGAACTCGCAGTGGGGCTTCGCCCTCGCCGCCGGTCTGTCGGTGCCGCTGGGCCTGTTGGGCCTGCAATGGCAACAACGCGGGCTCAAACGCCTGCTGCGTCTGGCCGAGCAGACCACCTCCGACCCGTTGATCGCGCAGATGTACACCGACAGTCGCGGCCCTCAGGCCCGTCTGGAGATGTCGATCCTCAGTCAGGAAGCTCGCTTGAAAACCTGCCTGACCCGTCTGCAGGACACCGCCGAGCACCTGACCGATCAGGCCAAACAGTCCGACGCCCTGGCGCACAACAGCTCCAGCGGTCTGGAACGTCAGCGCGTGGAAACCGAACAGGTCGCCACCGCCGTCAACCAGATGGCTGCCACCACGCAAGAAGTGGCGAGCCACGTCCAACGCACCGCCGACGCTACCCAGGAAGCCAACCGCCTGACCGGTCGCGGCCGCGACATCGCCGGCGAAACCCGCGAAGCCATTCAGCGCCTGTCGGTCGTTGTCGGTGAAACCGGCCTGACCGTGACCCAACTGGCCAAGGACAGCGACGAAATCGGCGGCGTGGTCGACGTGATCAAAGGCATCGCCGACCAGACCAACCTGCTGGCGCTCAACGCTGCGATCGAAGCAGCGCGTGCCGGCGAAATGGGCCGTGGTTTTGCCGTGGTCGCCGACGAAGTCCGCCAACTGGCACAACGCACCAGCGAATCCACCGGCCAGATCCACGCCCTGATCGCCAAGCTGCAACAGACTGCGTCCAGCGCCGTACAAACCATGGAAGCCGGGCATCGTCAGGCGGAAGAAGGTGTGGCGCGGGTACTGGAAGCGGATCAGGCATTGGTCGGCATCAGCGAAGCGGTGGCCAACATCACCGACATGACCACCCAGATCGCCGCCGCGACCGAAGAGCAAAGTGCCGTGGCTGAAGAAATCAGCCGCAACATCAGCAACATCTCGGAACTGGCGGACCAGACCTCAGAACAGGCGCATAACTCGGCGTTGCTGAGTGAAGAGCTGACCAAGACTGCCAACACGCAATACTCGTTGGTGGAACGGTTTAACCGCTGATTGTTCTGGCAATAAAGAAACCCCGGACAGCGAAAGCTTCCGGGTTTTTTATTGCCTGTCTGAAATGGACGTAGCCAGCACCGCCCTCTTCGTGGGCAAGCCCACTCCCACAGGGTTTCGCATTGGCCACAAAACCTCGTAACACCACCACCCATTGTGGGAGCGGGCTTGCCCGCGAAGAGGCCCTAGCGGCTGGCGAAAATCTCATTCGATAAGCGCGGACAGTACCTACAACTGAATCAGATCCAACTGACTGGCACGCAATGAAGCCCGGCTCTACTTTGTCGTCCGAACCTATTCACACGGGCTAGCCAGCATGAATACACCTCCTACGCAGAATCCGACGGTCAAGACCGACAAGTCTGTGAGAAAGGAAATCCGGGGTGAACTGACATTCCTTGATGTGCAACGAGCGGCACGTGATGGGCAAAAAGCGTTCGATAAATTTGTGATCACTGGCAGGCTGTGACCTTTTGATATCGACGAAAAAACCGGAAGCCAAACGCTTCCGGTTTTTTGTGCCGTTTACTCCTTCGGCACGAGGTTATCCAACGCCTGATTCACCGCCAGCTCGCCCAGCATCACCACTTGCGCAATGCCCAACAGAGTCTTGCGGTTCGGCCCGTCCAGCAGGCCGGCAAAGTCACCGAGCATGACCGTGGCTGACGCGAGGGATTCGCAGGCGTTGGCCAGCAAGGACTCCGTGTCGGTTTGCGGGTTGACCATGAACATGTCGTTTGGGGTGTAAGGCGTGGCCATGATTTGGGCTGCGGGTGTCAGGTAATAGTCGAGGGCGCGTTCGGCCGCGTCGTGGAGTTTTCTTGAATCGGGAAATTCGTACGGGGACACCGGATCTTCTAACGGTGGAATGACGGTCTTGGACATCAGCTGGAACTCCGGAAAAGAGTCGCTTGAGGATTTTTATAGACGGCTGCCAGGCAGTGAGGGGACAAGCCCCTCACCGAGGCGGCAACTACCGCGAGACGTGATGGTTATCCAGCACACGATTGACCAGCAGCTCACTCAGCATGATGACCTGCTGCAGTATCTGCATCGCCTTGCGCTGCGACGGATCGACGGTGTCGCCAATGTCCCGGGCCATGTCACTGGCCGACGACAGCGTTTCGCACGCTTCGACCAGCAGCGTTTCGTCATCCACCGTTGGATTGACCAGATAGATCTTGCCCGGCTTGCGCGATGGCTTGGACGTCTTCTGCGCCCCAGGATCGAGGTAATGATTGATCGCCCGCTCGGTGGCCGTTTTTATGTTTTCGGCTTCGAGGGCGGCGTCGTAGGGGATTGAATCGGTTTCTGGCGGGTTTGGTGTGGCTTTGAACATAGATCGAACTCCAATTTGAAAAATAGGAGCCATCACCCTCGCTACCAAACGGCGGGTGGCGGCCATGCGCGGGTTGGTAGACCGGTCGAATTGGGAAACCCGGCGCTCACGAATGAGCCCCACGCATGCCCACCATACAAAACTGCACCTCAAGAAAGAGACAGCATTGAAGGTGTCGCAATAACCACAACTCGAATCGGGCTACCAAACCCAGTCACTTCTCAGTGACAGGGAAACGATATAGCCCTCTCCAAGCTGCGTAAGCCGGCGGATTCTGGCGTACGCGTAGGCAACGACGCAAGGTGTTGTAGCCCTTATGGCGTAACGGTTCGTGTACTTTAAACGTGCTTGCAAAACTACGTTTATGCGCCAAAAAGCCGGATGTTTGACTGTTCCTTTGTGTTGCTCTGGCAAACCGCTTTCGCGAGCAAGCTCGCTCCCACAGGTATTACATGCAGTCTGCAAGAGATTGGTCGGCTGTCAGGCCGCCATCGCTGGCAAGCCAGCTCCCACAGGGATTACATGCAGTCTGCAAGAACTGGTCGGCTGTCAGGCCGCCATCGCCAGCAGGCTGGCTTGTATGCTGGTACTTGAAGGGAGGAGGAGGGACTAGGCTGGTTTCTGACTGTTGACGCAGTACAGAT
>NZ_JAOEJU010000011.1 GCF_025447595.1 Pseudomonas koreensis
GTGAGAGTAGGTCATCGTCAAGATTAAATTCCGAAACCCCAATTGCGAAAGCAGTTGGGGTTTTGTTTTGTCCGCAGGAAAGTTCTTACAGCATTCTCAGCCGCCTTGCGGCTGTCCTCGCCTGCCGACAATGCTAAGGTTCAGCCTTGGCTTTTGTACTTTTCCAAGGAATCCTTCATGCCGGACACCCAGTCCCTCAACGCTGCATTCATGGTCGTTCAGAGCAACAGCCTGGATGAACTGCGCAGCCTTGTGATCAGCATAATGCGGCGCTACCCGCTTGCTCCCTTGGAAAATGAAATTGCGCTGGTGCAGAGCAACGGCATTGCCCAATGGCTCAAACTGGCACTGGTTGAAGACCCTGAAGCGGACGGTTCAGGCGGCTGTGGTATCGCCGCTGCTATTGATGTGCAGCTGCCGGGCAGTTTCATGTGGCAGCTTTACCGGATGGTGCTGGGGCGTGAGGAAATTCCGGCAAAGTCGCTGCTCGACAAGGCGCCGTTGACCTGGCGTCTGATGCGCCTGCTACCACAGGTCATCAACCGTCCGCATTTTGAACCGCTACAACGCTTTCTTACCCATGACACCGATCTGCGCAAGCGCTACCAGTTGTCTGAGCGCCTGGCTGACCTCTTTGACCAATACCAGGTTTACCGAGCTGATTGGCTTGAGGATTGGGCAGAGGGGCATCATCAACTCCGCAATGTAAGAGGTGAAGCGAAGCCGCTCTCACCGACCAGTTGCTGGCAGGCAGAGTTGTGGCGTGCCCTGCTGGACGATGTAGGCGCGCAAGGCATGGCCCAGAGTCGGGCAGGCGTACACCAGCGATTCATGGAGCGAATCAACAGTCTTGAAAGCGCACCGACCGGACTTCCCCAGCGAGTGATTGTTTTCGGAATTTCCTCGTTGCCTGCGCAGGTACTGGAAGCGTTGGCCGGGCTTTCCCGTTTCAGCCAGGTTCTGTTGTGTGTCCATAACCCCTGCCGTTATCACTGGGCCGATATCGTTGCCGACAAGGATCTCTTGCGTCATCAATACAAGCGGCAAGCCCGAAAAAACGGCATGCCCGTGGTGCTGGATTCGGAATCACTCCACCAGCACGCTCACCCGCTCCTCGCTGCGTGGGGCAAGCAAGGTCGTGATTACATCAACCTTCTCGACAGCTACGATGAGCCGGATAGCTATCGCGCAGCATTTCGCAATGGACGGATCGATCTGTTCAGCGAAAACCAGCCAAATAACATGCTCAATCAGCTACAGGATGACATTCTGGAACTGCGGCCGCTCAGCGAGACTCGAGCGCTGTGGACTGCAGTTGATCTGACTCAAGACGATTCGATCCGCTTTCACATTGCCCATAGCGCCCAGCGCGAAGTGGAGATTCTCCACGACCAGCTACTGGCCCGTTTCAGTGCCAACCCTCAATTACGCCCTCGCGACGTGATCGTGATGGTGCCTGACATCGATAGTTATGCGCCGCATATCCGCGCCGTATTTGGGCAACTGGATCGTCAGGACCCACGCTTCATTCCTTTCACCATGGCCGATCAGGGGCAGCGCGGACGGGATCCATTACTCATCGCTGTCGAGCATCTGCTCAAGCTGCCGGACAGTCGTTTCCCCGTCAGTGAAGTTCTCGACTTGCTCGATGTTCCTGCGTTACGCGCCAGGTTTGGTGTGCAGGAGCGAGACTTGCCGACCCTGCATCGCTGGATCGAAGGTGCCGGTGTGCGTTGGGGCATCGATGCGGGGCAACGGGCCGAGCTGGGATTACCCGATGAGCTGGAGCAAAACAGTTGGCGCTTCGGCCTGCGTCGGATGCTGCTCGGTTATGCGGTCGGCAGTTCCGGTGCCTGTGGGGATATCGAGCCCTACGATGAAATCGGCGGTCTCGATGCCGCGTTGATCGGCCCGTTGGTCGCGTTGCTGGATGCACTGGAGCTCTCGCATCAGCAACTGATGAAACCCGCGCAACCCCAGGAATGGGGGCATAGGCTTCAGGCGTTGATGCAACTGTTTTTCAAGCCCGAAGACGAGCATGACGACTACCTGCTGGCTCAACTCGAGGAGTTACGCGAAACCTGGCTGGAAACCTGCGAGGCCGTCGGTCTGCTGGACGAGCTGCCACTGACTGTCGTCCGCGAGGCCTGGTTGGCAGGGCTGGATCAGGGGCGTCTGTCGCAGCGCTTCCTGGCGGGAGCCGTGAACTTTTGCACACTGATGCCGATGCGCGCGATCCCGTTCAAGCTGGTTTGCCTGTTGGGCATGAATGATGGCGATTATCCACGCGCTCAACCGCCGCTGGACTTCGATCTCATGGGCAGCGACTACCGGCCGGGAGATCGCTCCCGTCGTGAAGATGATCGCTATCTTCTGCTCGAAGCGCTCTTGTCCGCCCGCCATCAGCTCTATATCAGTTGGGTCGGCCGCAGCATTCGCGACAACAGTGAGCGGCCAGCCTCCGTGTTGATCGGCCAGTTGCGCGATCATCTCGCCAATGGATGGCGATCGACCGACGACAACGAGGATCTCCTGATTACCATGACTCAGGAGCATCCGTTGCAGCCATTCAGTTCGCGCTACTTCCATGAGGAAGACAAGCTGTTCAGCTATGCCAGCGAGTGGCAGGTGCTGCATCAACATCACGAGCATAATGACGTCGCAACAATGCTAGCCCCTCATGTCCAGGAGGAACCGTTGAGTCTGGAGCTGCTGCAGGACTTCCTGCGTAATCCGGTTCGACACTTTTTCACTCAGCGACTCAAGGTTTACTTCGAAGCGGCGCAGGTACCTCAGGCTGACGAGGAGCCTTTTGTGCTGGATGCATTGCAGCGATACATGCTCAGCGACAGCTTGCTCGGGGCAGCCATGAGGCACCCGGACAATGTTGATCAGGCGCTCGAGTCTCAAGCCCGACGCCTGCAGAACAGCGGACTGTTGCCCATGGCCGGGTTCGGTGAATGCCTTCAGCGAGAGCTGATCGAGCCTTTGCCAGACTTGTTGCAACGATATCAACAGCTGTTGGCGTTATGGCCAACACCCCTGACCAACGCGCTACCGATCAATTTTGAATGGCAGGAACTGCGCCTCGAAGGATGGCTGGGTGGTTTGCACCGGCGCGCCGATGGCGGCGTACTGTCGGTCACGACGATCCCCAACAGCATTGGCTCGATCAAGAGCCGCAAATGGCATCGCCTGACCAAGCCCTGGGTCAGCCATCTTGTCGCGTGTGCCAGTGGGCTCTCCCTGACGACCGCACTGGTGGCCAGTGATGACACGCTCCTTCTTGAGCCTCTGGAACAGACTCGAGCGGGGCGAATTCTCGAGGATCTGCTGCTCGCCTGGCAGACGGGCATGCGCCAGCCACTTCCGGTCGCGGTGAAAACGGCTTTTGCATGGCTGGCCCAGACTGATCCGGTCAAGGCTGAAGCGGCTGCCCGCAAAGCCTATGAGGGCGATGGTCAGACCAACGAAGGCGAGCGTCGCGAAAGCCCGGCTCTGTCCCGACAATTCGCCGACTTCGATGCACTGCAGGCGGATGAAACCTTCTCCGGTTGGTGTGATGCACTGTATCGCCCTCTGCTTGAGGCACCGTGGCGCTCATGGACTCATGAGGAGGCAGGCGAATGAGCAACCAACAGCCGCTTGCGCTGGCATTCCCGTTAAAGGGCAGCCAACTGATTGAAGCCAGTGCGGGCACGGGCAAGACGTTTACCATTTCGGCTTTGTATCTGCGGTTGATCCTCGGTCACGGAGGCGAGGCGAGTGGTTTCGGTCGTGAGCTGTTGCCCCCGCAGATACTCGTGGTGACCTTCACCGACGCGGCCACCAAAGAGTTGCGCGAACGCATCCGTACGCGCCTGGCCGAAGCCGCCCGTTTCTTCCGTGACGAGACGCCGCCCCCCGATGCGTTGATCGATGAACTGCGTGCAGAGTTCGATCCGCAACAATGGCTCGGTTGCGCGAACCGCCTGGATATCGCCGCGCAATGGATGGACGAAGCCGCGGTTTCGACGATCCACAGTTGGTGTCAGCGGATGCTGCGTGAGCATGCATTCGACAGTGGCAGTCTGTTTACCCAGACTCTGGAAACCGATCACAGTGAACTGCTTGGCGAAGTGCTGCGCGATTATTGGCGGCTGTTCTGCTACCCGATGCAGGGCGATGCACTGAGTTGGGTTCGCAGTCACTGGGGAGGGCCGGCGGCCCTGTTGCCGCGTGTGAGAGGGTTGTTTGGCACCGAGCGCGAAGGGGATTCAGACAAGACGCCATCCGAACTGATCGAAGAATGCCTGCAGGAACGCCGTGCGGCATTGGTGGAGTTGAAGGGACCTTGGCGGCAGTGGGCCGATGAGTTACTCGCCATCTGCCATCAGGGCGTTGCCAACAAAACCGTGGACGGGCGCAAGATGCAGGCCCGTTATTTCGAACCCTGGTTCGAAAAGCTCAAGGCCTGGGCCGAGGACGAGACGCTCGAGCAACTGGATATCGGCACCGGGTTTGCCCGGCTCACGCCGGACGGCATGGCTGAAGCCTGGAAAGGCGAGCCGCCGAGTCACCCGGGCCTGGATGCCATGCCTGTGCTCAAGTCGAGCCTCGAAAATTTGCCGACGCCCGATGCGGCCGTGCTGCAGCATGCTGCCAAATGGGTCGGTGCCCGCTTTGAAGACGAAAAGCGCCGTCGGGCCGAAATGGGTTTCGACGACATGCTGTTGCGTCTGGACGCTGCCCTGCAATCCGATGGTGGGGAACGTCTCGCCACGCTCATCCGCGAGCAGTTCCCGGTCGCTCTGATCGATGAATTCCAGGACACGGACCCGGTGCAGTACCGGATCTTCGAAAGCATCTATCGCATTGAAGAGGATAACCCCGAGACCGGGTTATTCCTGATTGGCGACCCCAAGCAGGCGATCTATGCCTTCCGTGGCGCGGACATCTACACCTATCTGCGAGCCCGGCAGGCCACAACCGGGCGCTTGCATACCCTGGGCACGAACTTCCGTTCCAGTCACGGGATGGTCAGTGCGGTCAACCATGTGTTCGAGCGTGCCGAGTCCCGTGAGCAAGGGCGCGGTGCGTTTCTGTTCCGAGAGAAAAACGGCGAAAACCCGGTGCCGTTCCAGCCAGTGAAAGCTCAGGGGCGTAAAGAACATTTGCAGGTATCCGGGCTGGACGTACCAGCGCTGAACATCTGGCATTTATCCACCGACAAACCACTGTCCGGGGCGGTTTATCGCCAGCAGTTGGCGGCGGCCTGCGCCAGTGAGATCGCGACGCTGCTCAATGGCGGGCAAACCGGTCGTGCCGGGTTTGCGCAGGAGGGCAAGGATTGGCGTGGGCTGCGGCCAGCGGACATTGCGATCCTGGTGCGCGATGGTAAAGAGGCGCAGGCGGTACGCGGTGAGCTCGCAGCGCGCGGAGTCCGCAGCGTTTACCTGTCGGACAAGGACTCGGTCTTTGCCGCTCAGGAAGCCCATGACCTGCTGTCTTGGCTCAAGGCATGCGCCGAGCCGGATGTCGAACGCTCCCTGAAAGCGGCGCTGGCGTGCATCACGCTGAACCTGCCGCTGGCTGAGCTGGAGCGTCTGAATCAGGACGAGCTGGTCTGGGAAACCCGGGTCATGCAGTTCCGTGGTTATCGTGAGCTCTGGCGCAAGCAAGGGGTGCTGCCGATGTTGCGGCGCCTGCTACACGACTTTCAACTACCGCAGATGCTCATCGCCCGAAGTGATGGCGAGCGGGTGCTGACCAACCTGTTGCACCTGTCGGAGTTGTTGCAACAGGCCGCGTCGGAACTCGATGGCGAGCAGGCACTGATCCGTCATCTGGCCGAGCATCTGGCGCTGTCCGGACAGGCAGGTGAAGAGCAGATCCTGCGTCTTGAAAGCGACGAACAACTGGTCAAGGTCGTGACCATTCACAAGTCCAAGGGGCTTGAGTACCCGTTGGTGTTTCTGCCTTTCATCTGCTCGGCCAAACCCGTGGATGGCAGTCGATTACCGCTGCATTACCACGATGAATCCGGCAAGGCCCGCATCAGTCTGAAGCCCGATGCCGAACTGATCGCCTTGGCGGACAACGAGCGCCTGGCGGAGGATCTGCGTTTGCTCTATGTCGCGCTGACCCGCGCACAACACGCGTGCTGGCTCGGGGTCACGGATCTCAAGCGCGGCAATCACAGCAGCTCGGTATTGCATCTTTCTGCACTGGGCTATCTGTTGGGCGGCGGCACAACGTTGAATGAGTCCAGCGGATTGGCTCGCTGGCTGGACGATCTGCAACAGGATTGTTCGTCGTTGAGCGTTGTTGAAATGCCGGAGGCGACCAGCGAGGAGTACCAGCCTCCGCGTAACGAGGCCACACTACGTGCCACCCTTTCACCGAGCCGCAGGGCCAGTGAGAACTGGTGGATCGCGTCGTACAGCGCCTTGCGTATCAGCGACGTGCTGAGCGTCGGCAATGACGAGGCTCCCGACAGTCCGCAAGCGCAAAAGCAGTTCGACGACGAACGCCTCGATCCTGAAGCTCCGCGCGAGATCATTGCCGGCGGGGCCGATATTCACCGCTTCCCTCGCGGACCGAATCCAGGAACGTTTCTTCACGGTTTGCTGGAGTGGGCTGGTGAGCAGGGCTTCGCGGTCACCCGCGAGTCGCTGGAAGATGCGATTGCCCGGCGTTGCAACCGACGGGGCTGGGAGGGCTGGATCACCACCCTAGGCGACTGGTTGCAGCACTTGCTCAAACTGCCAATGCCTGCGGGCCTTGATCAACCGCCAGTGGTGCTTGAGCAATTGAAGCAATATCGGGTCGAGATGGAATTCTGGTTCGCCAGCCACAAAGTCGATGTGCTCAAGCTTGACGAACAGGTGCGCCAATTCACCCACAACGGTGTTGCCCGGGTCGGCGCCGAAGCGGTGCAGCTCAATGGCATGTTCAAAGGCTTTATCGACCTGACGTTCGAGCACGAGGGTCGTTACTACGTGGCCGATTACAAATCCAACTGGCTGGGTGTCGATGACACTGCGTACACCGAACGGGCCATGGAGCAGTCGATCCTCGACAACCGTTACGACCTGCAATACGTGCTGTACCTGTTGGCACTGCATCGTCAGCTCAAGGCGCGGCTCGCCGATTACGACTACGACCGGCATATCGGCGGTGCGTTGTATCTGTTTCTGCGCGGGACACGGGCCCCGAGTGGTGGCGTTTACTTCGCGCGGCCACCGCGGGAGTTGATTGAGCGTCTGGACCTCATGTTCCAGGGCAAGCCGCAACCCAAGGCCGAGCCCGCGTGGGAACAGGGAGTACTGCTATGAACCGGACATTCGCCGACCTGCTGCCAACGCCGTTGACCGCCGACAGCCTCGCGCAACTGACGCCTCTGTCCTGTGCCGATGATCTGTTGCTGTTGCTTACCCAATGGGTCGAACGTGGCTGGTTGCGGGCACTGGACAAGGCATTCGTGGCCTTTCTTCATGAGTTGGCACCCGATGTCGATCCGCTGGTGTTGCTCGCCGCCGCATTGACCAGTCATCAGCTCGGCCATGGTCATGTGTGCCTGGATCTGTTCGAAACCCTCAAGGCCCCCGACTTCGCCCTGTCCCTGCCGCCGGAGGGTGATGCACAACCCGGCGTGTTGCTGCTGCCATCGCAGCTCCTCGAAACCCTCGACGCAGCGCACTGGTGCAAGGTGCTGGCCGGCAGTTCGCTGGTGGCGCTGGCGGCTGACGAAGGTGTGTCGGCTCAAGAGCGTCCGCTGGTTTTGTCGGGCAAACGCTTGTACTTGCGGCGCTATTGGGTCTATGAGCGACGTATCGACAGTGCATTGCGTCAGCGACTCGCCGGGCAGGAAGCGACACCACCTGATCTTGCTCGGCGGCTGGAGGCACTTTTCGATCCGGCCCAGCGTGCGGATGTCATCGACTGGCAGAAACTCGCCTGCGCCCTGGCGACCCGAAGTGCCTTCAGCATCATTACGGGCGGGCCGGGCACCGGCAAGACGACGACGGTAGTCCGTTTGCTGGCGTTGCTCCAGGCACCTGCGGTCGAGGCGCAGCAACCATTGCGTATTCGGCTCGCGGCGCCGACCGGTAAAGCAGCGGCGCGGTTGACCGAGTCCATCAGTCAGCAGGTGCAGTCGCTGAAGGTCGCTGGCAGCGTCCGGGAAAAAATTCCGACCGAGGTGACCACGGTGCATCGCTTGCTCGGCAGCCGCCCCGGCACTCGACACTTTCGCCACCATGCCGGTAACCGCCTGCCTCTGGACGTACTGGTGGTCGATGAAGCCTCCATGATCGACCTGGAAATGATGGCCAACCTGCTTGATGCGTTGCCGCCTCATGCCCGGTTGGTGTTGTTGGGGGACAAGGATCAGTTGGCCTCTGTGGAGGCCGGTGCGGTGCTGGGGGATTTGTGCCGAGATGCCGAAGCGGGTTGGTACAGTCCGCAGACCCGCGAGTGGCTCGAAGCGGGGAGCGGCGAATCCCTGCAGGACAGTGGCCTGCAGGAAGACAATGACAGTTTGCATCCATTGGCCCAGCAAGTGGTGATGTTGCGTTATTCGCGGCGTTTCGGCGAGGGCAGCGGCATCGGTCAATTGGCGCGTCGGGTGAATCAGCAACTCCCGGTCGAGGCTCGCCAGTTGCTGGAAGCCAAAACTCATGGCGATGTGTTTTCGTTGCCGCTTCAGAACGAGCACGACCGGAAACTTGAGAACCTGGTGCTCGATGGACACGGCGAAGGCCCTCACGGTTATCGACACTATCTGAGCGTCTTGCGCGATCGCCGTCCGGCGAGCGGAACGCCGCTCGAGCACCCGGGTTGGGTCGATTGGGCGCGTGACGTCCTGCGGGCCTTCGATACCTTCCAGTTGTTGTGCGCAGTGCGCAAAGGGCCGTGGGGTGTTGAGGGGCTGAACCAGCGCATCACCGACGCGCTGCTCAAGGCGCGGCTGATCGAGAGCGACCAGCAATGGTACGAAGGCCGGCCGGTGCTGATGACCCGAAATGACTACGGTCTGGGGCTGATGAACGGTGATATTGGTATCGCCCTGAAATTGCCCGAGCGCGATGGACCGGACGCCGGTAAATCGGTGTTGCGAGTAGCGTTCCCGCGTAACGACGGGCGCGGCGGGGTGCGCTTCGTGCTGCCGAGCCGGCTCAACGATGTCGAGACTGTGTATGCCATGACGGTGCACAAGTCGCAGGGGTCGGAATTCGCCCACACCGCGCTGATCCTGCCGGACGCCCTGAATCCCGTGTTGACCAAGGAACTGATCTACACCGGAATTACCCGGGCCAAGGACTGGTTCACCTTGATCGAGCCTCGGAGCGGCGTGTTTGAAGAAGCGGTGCAGCGCAAGGTGAAGCGCCTGAGTGGACTGATGCTGGAACTGGAAGAAGGGGCGCCACATAAAGGATGAAGGTGCCTTCGATTGCCGCCGGTAATTGACCGACCGGTCAGAGGTCGCTGTATCGCTGGCGTTCCAACGCTGTGCTATCGTTGCGGCATCATTTCGTAACGATCCAAGAGAATCCCCGCATGAAGCTGGCTGTCTGGGCGACAGAGCGCGTAGTTGGCGGCAAACAGGTGTTGCTTGCCTGTGTGCTCTGTTTGTTCGCAAGTGTGGCCGCTGCGCAGACTCCAGCCTCGGCGGGCCTGGCCGAACAAAGGGCCAAATCCGTTACGCAGGTTGTTCTCGGTATCCTCAGTTATGCGCGTTGGCCGGTCGAGCCGGCACAGTTGCGCTTGTGCATCATCGGCCCTACCGAATATACCGACGATCTGGTCAAGGGTACGACTCAGGCAACGGGCCGGCCGGTCACCGTGCGTCGACTGTTGGCCGATAATCCAGCCATCGTCAGTGAATGCGATGCGGTCTACATCGGCAAACTCACCACGGATGAGCGCAGCCGACTCTTTACATCTCTGATCGGCCATCCAGTGCTAAGCATCAGCGAAAGTGACGATCAGTGCACAGTCGGCAGCCTCTTCTGCCTGCGGGTCGGTGATGAGCAAGTGTCGTTCGAGGTCAATCTCGACTCCGTCGCCCGCAGCGGTGTGCGCATTCATCCCAGCGTACTGCAGTTGTCGCGCCGAAAAACGGCGGTGCCATGAGACGCGAAAAAATTACAGGGCGTCCGACCCTGGGTTCAGTCATCGGTCGCGGGCATTTGATCGTTGCGCTGGTCGGCGTGGCGATGGCCAGCGTTTCCCTGACCTTGCTAGGGGTGCTGGCGCTGCGAGTCTATGCCGATCACAACCTGCATTTGATTGCCCGCTCGATCAGTTACACCGTGGAAGCCGCCGTGGTGTTCAACGACAAGGCTGCCGCGACCGAGGCATTGGCGCTGATCGCCTCGACCGAAGAGGTGGCGGACGCCCAGGTGCTCGACACGCAAGGCCAATTGCTCGCACGCTGGCAGCGTCCGGAGAACGGTTTGTTTTCCGAACTTGAATTACAGGTGGCGCGGGTCATTCTGGAGAAACCGATCAGTTTGCCGATCTTTCATCAGAATCGAGAAATCGGCCGTATTCTGCTGATCGGCCACGGCGGCAGCCTGATGCGTTTTCTGCTGAGCGGTCTGGCGGGCATCATTCTCTGTACTGCCATCAGTGCCTGGGTGGCGCTCTACCTGGCGCGCAGGCAATTGCGCGGAATTATCGGCCCGTTGCACAGCCTTGCCTCAGTAGCCCACGCCGCCCGTAGTGAGCGGGCACTGGACCGGCGCGTGCCGGCAGCAAAGATTGCCGAGCTCGACAATCTCGGCAATGACTTCAATGCTCTGCTCGATGAACTCGAAGACTGGCAAACCCACCTGCAAAGCGAGAACGAAACCCTCGCCCACCAGGCCAGTCACGACAGTCTCACCGGATTACCGAACCGGGCCTTTTTCGAAGGCCGCCTGATCCGTGCACTACGCAGCGCCCACAAACTGAACGAGCGCGTGGCAGTGCTGTTTCTCGACAGTGACCGTTTCAAGGACATCAACGACAGCTTCGGTCATGCCGCCGGCGACGCAGTGCTGGTGGCGGTGGCCAATCGGGTGCGGGCGCAGTTGCGTGAAGAAGATCTGGTGGCGCGTCTGGGCGGTGATGAGTTCGCCGTTCTGCTGACGCCCCTGCACAAGACCGAAGACGCCGAGCGCATTGCCGACAAGATCCTCGCCAGCATGGACACTCCGATTGCGCTGCCGGGCGATAGCAGTGTCGTGACTTCGCTCAGTATCGGCATTGCGGTTTACCCCGATCATGGCGCCACGCCCGGCACCTTGCTCGATGCGGCGGATGCCGCGATGTATCAAGCCAAGCGGTTGTCGCGCGGCGCCCAATTCACGGCCGGGTCGGAGCACCCGGTCGATCCCGTTCAAACCAGGAGCTGATGCCCGTGTTCTCACTTTCCATTCGACTGTTTTCCACCCTGTTGCTGACGGCCATGCTGGCCTTGTCCGGTTGCCAGACCGCCCCACAAAAAGGCCTGACGCCGGCTCAGGTCGCTGTCCTCAAGCAGCAAGGCTTCGAGTTGACCGATGACGGCTGGGAGTTCGGCCTGTCGGGCAAGGTGTTGTTTGGCAGCGATGTCGAAAGCCTGAACAAGCAAAGTACCGAAATCGTCGAGCGTATCGGCAAAGCGTTGCTGGGTGTCGGCATCGAGCGGGTGCGGGTCGATGGCCACACCGATGCTTCGGGCAAGGAAACCTACAACCAGCAGCTGTCACTGCGCCGCGCAAAAAGCGTCGGCAAAGTGCTGACCTCGGTCGGCATGAAAGAAGAAAACATCCAGCTGCAAGGCCTCGGCAGCCGCGAACCGGTCGCCTCCAACGACACCGCCGCCGGCCGCACCGAAAACCGCAGGGTGTCGATTGTGGTCAGCGCCGATTAATCGGCGAACTGCATTTCGCGGGTCTCACCCATCAACAGACCCTGATTGCGCTCCGTCACCTCGCGGATGTAATCCCACAACAGGGTGATCCGCTTGAGCTTGCGCAGGTCCTCCCGGCAGTACATCCAGAACTGCCGGGTGATGTCGATTTCCTCCGGCAACACCGGCAACAGGCGCGGATCCTGTGCCGCGAGGAAGCACGGCAGAATCGCCAATGAGCGTCCCTGCTGAGCCGCCACAAACTGTGCAATCACGCTGGTGCTGCGCAAATTGGCGCTGGCGCCGGGCAACACGTTCGCCAGATACAGCAGTTCCGAGCTGAACGCCAGGTCATCCACATAACTGATGAATTGATGCTTGCCCAGGTCGGCGGGGCGGCGGATCGGCGGGTGCTTGTCCAGATATTCCTGGGTCGCGTAGAGCTGCAAGCGGTAGTCGCAGAGTTTGCAGCACACGTACGGCCCGTGTTCCGGGCGTTCGAGGGCGATGACGATGTCGGCCTCGCGTTTGGACAGGCTGATGAAGTGCGGCAACGGCAGGATATCAACCGAGATCGCCGGGTAGGCGTCGACGAAATGGCTCAATTGCGGGGTGATGAAGAAGCTGCCGAAACCTTCGGTGCAGCCCATCCGCACATGCCCGGACAGGGCGACACCGGAGCCTGACACCTGCTCACAGGCCATGTGCAGCGTGCTTTCGATCGACTCGGCATAACTCAGCAGGCGCTGGCCTTCGGCAGTCAGTACGAAACCGCTGGTACGCGACTTTTCGAACAGCAAAGTGCCGAGCGCCGCTTCCAGCGAACTGATCCGCCGCGACACGGTGGTGTAGTCCACCGCCAGGCGTTTGGCCGCCGTGCTGGCCTTGCGGGTACGGGCGACTTCGAGGAAAAACTTGAGGTCGTCCCAGTTCAGCGAGCCTAGAGAGGTGATGTTTTTTTGCATGATGGACGGGCTTATATGTGCGTTCTTATTAGAAGTTTGCACATCTATACTCCAAAAACAGTCCGACAACCAATTCGTGACACACGCCTCATCTCAAGGCGAACCTATCGCCTTGGCTCCTAAGATAAAAACAAGTTCTGGAGACCAGCATGAACGCATCGCTTACGCCCAACGAAACCACGATCCAGAAGGTCAAGCTGCTGATCGACGGCGAGTGGGTCGAGTCGCAGACCACCGAATGGCACGACATCGTCAACCCGGCGACCCAGCAGGTTCTGGCCAAGGTTCCATTCGCCACCGCCGCTGAAGTCGACGCCGCCGTCAGCGCCGCACAGCGCGCCTTCCAGACCTGGAAACTGACCCCGATCGGCGCGCGCATGCGCATCATGCTCAAACTGCAAGCGCTGATCCGCGAGCATTCCAAACGCATCGCCGTGGTGCTGAGCGCCGAGCAGGGCAAGACCATTGCCGATGCCGAGGGCGATATTTTCCGTGGCCTGGAAGTGGTCGAACACGCCTGCTCCATCGGCAGCCTGCAAATGGGCGAGTTCGCCGAGAACGTGGCCGGCGGCGTCGACACCTACACCCTGCGCCAGCCGATCGGCGTCTGCGCCGGCATCACGCCGTTCAACTTCCCGGCAATGATTCCGCTGTGGATGTTCCCGATGGCCATTGCCTGCGGCAACACCTTCGTCCTCAAACCATCCGAACAGGATCCGCTGTCGACCCTGTTGCTGGTGGAACTGGCGATTGAAGCGGGCATTCCGGCCGGTGTGCTCAACGTCGTCCATGGTGGAAAAGACGTGGTCGATGGCCTGTGCACCCACAAGGACATCAAGGCCGTTTCGTTCGTCGGTTCGACCGCCGTTGGCACCCACGTTTATGACCTGGCCGGTAAACACGGCAAACGCGTGCAATCGATGATGGGCGCGAAGAACCACGCGGTGGTGCTGCCGGACGCGAATCGCGAGCAAGCGCTCAATGCGCTGGTCGGCGCCGGTTTCGGTGCGGCCGGTCAGCGTTGCATGGCCACCTCGGTGGTGGTGCTGGTGGGCGCGGCCAAGCAGTGGCTGCCGGATCTGAAAGCACTGGCGCAGAAACTCAAGGTCAACGCCGGCAACGAGCCGGGCACCGATGTCGGTCCGGTCATTTCGAAAAAGGCCAAGGCGCGGATTCTCGATCTGATCGAAAGCGGTATCAAGGAAGGCGCGAAACTCGAGCTGGACGGTCGCGACATCAGCGTGCCGGGCTACGAGAAAGGCAACTTCGTCGGCCCGACCCTGTTCTCCGGGGTGACCCCCTCCATGCAGATCTACACCCAGGAAATCTTCGGTCCGGTGTTGGTGGTGCTGGAAGTCGACACCCTCGATCAGGCCATCGCGCTGGTCAACGCCAACCCGTTCGGCAACGGCACCGGCCTGTTCACCCAGAGCGGTGCGGCGGCGCGTAAATTCCAGACTGAAATCGACGTCGGCCAGGTCGGCATCAACATTCCGATTCCGGTCCCGGTCCCGTTCTTCAGCTTCACCGGTTCGCGCGGTTCGAAACTCGGCGACCTCGGCCCGTACGGCAAGCAAGTGGTGCAGTTCTACACCCAGACCAAAACGGTCACGGCGCGCTGGTTCGACGACGACAGCGTCAACGACGGCGTGAACACCACCATCAACCTGCGCTGAGGAATGGCCATGAAAATCGCATTTATCGGTCTGGGCAACATGGGCGCGCCGATGGCGCGCAACCTGATCAAGGCCGGGCATTCGCTGAATCTGGTGGACCTGAACAAAACCGTGCTGGCGGAACTCGAGCAACTGGGCGGCACCATCCGCGCTTCTGCTCGCGAAGCTGCTGAAGATGCAGAACTGGTGATCACCATGCTGCCGGCCGCGGTGCATGTACGCAGCGTCTGGCTCGGTGACGACGGTGTTCTCGCCGGGATCGGCAAAGGCGTGCCGGCGGTGGATTGCAGCACCATCGACCCGCAGGCTGCGCGCGATGTGGCGGCGGCGGCCGCCAAACAAGGCGTGGCCATGGCCGATGCCCCAGTGTCCGGCGGAACCGGTGGTGCCACCGCAGGTACGCTGACCTTCATGGTCGGCGCCACCCCGGAACTGTTCGCCACCCTGCAACCGGTGCTGGCGCAGATGGGCCGCAACATCGTGCATTGCGGTGAGGTCGGCACCGGGCAGATCGCCAAGATCTGCAACAACCTGTTGCTCGCCATTTCGATGGTCGGCGTCAGCGAGGCGATGGCGCTGGGCGATGCGCTGGGCATCGACACCACGGTGCTCGCCGGAATCATCAACAGCTCGACCGGGCGTTGCTGGAGTTCGGAAATATACAACCCGTGGCCGGGCATCGTCGAAACGGCCCCGGCCTCGCGTGGTTACACCGGTGGCTTCGGCGCCGAGCTGATGCTCAAGGATCTGGGGCTGGCTACCGAAGCGGCGCGTCAGGCCCATCAGCCGGTGGTGCTGGGCGCGGTGGCGCAGCAGTTGTATCAGGCGATGAGTCAGCGCGGGGAAGGGGGCAAGGACTTCTCGGCGATCATCAACAGCTATCGCAAGCCGCAGTAATCGTCGTCAGGCCTGTGCTCGTCACAGGTCTGCAATTCAGATGCAGTAGGTGTTGCCGGGAAATCACGTCGGGTGGTTTCCCGGCTTTTTTGTATCAGGCGAACACGAAATATTTGCGCACGGTCTCGACCACTTCCCAGGTGCCCTTCATGCCTGGCTCGACCACGAAGATGTCGCCGGCGCGCAGGTGGATCGGCTCCATGCCGTCCGGAGTAATGACGCAGTAGCCTTCCTGGAAATGGCAGTACTCCCACTTCACATAGTCCACCCGCCACTTGCCTGGCGTGCAGATCCAGGTGCCCATGATCTTGCTGCCGTCTTCGCTGGTGTAAGCGTTGAGGTTGACGGTGTGCGGGTCGCCCTCGAGCTTTTCCCATTTGCAGGCATCGAGTACGGGCAGGGGATGGGTGTCGCGCAAAACGGTGATAGGTGCGGGCATGACGGCTCCAGGCCAGAGGAAGTTAGAGCCGTCACCGTAGCCTTCGCGGGTGCTGTCGGAATGTCTGGGGTCGACCTCGAGATGTCTGTAAGCGCTGGCGCAGACTTGCGTAAAACCTGGATTTGCACCATTGCTGTGCATATATGACGATTCTAATACAAGCATGCACCATAAAAGTTCAATCAATTTTTAGACTAAAACGAGATAACCATTCTGACACCTATTGCAAAACAAAATCGTCTGTACTATAACATTCGTACTAAAGGACTATTCCTCGGAAGGGAGCTCCAACTGAGTCACGGACAGACTTGAATCGGCTTTTTCTCATCTCGATAACTGACTTGGACTTCGGCTCAAGTGTGAACTTCTATCTGTTGTTAATGAATAATGACAGTTGAATGAACCGGGCAGTTAATAAGTGGCGCGGACGCAATGTCTCGCGTGCTTTGAGTAAAAGCCTTAAGTAAACAGTTAATTATTATTTGTGCACTGGCGGATTTATATCTGCGGGATACGCACGCCTATTGAATTTTTATGTGCCCGGCATCAATGGAATGAGGCTTTATTGTGGACGACATAAACGTAGTTGAAGTTTCGACGACTGTTGATAGTGCGAGTGAGCTTGGCCGGAACGTCTGGGTGCGTGCCGGCAGTCGCCTGACACATGTGCAGATCAGCGATGACTGCTTTATCGGCTTCAGGTGCGATTTGCAGCACGCGTCCATCGGCAAATCCAGCATGTTCGCCACCGGCGCCCAGTGCCTGGGGACGGCGCAGTCGCCGGTTCGGATTGCCGAAAACGTCTGGCTGGGCGCCAAGGCCACCGTGGCTGCCGGTGTTTCCATCGGTGCCGGGGCCGTAGTGGCGGCTGGCGCGTTGGTGACAGCGGATGTGCCGCCGGACGCAATCGTCGTCGGCCGCCCGGCGCGGGTCATTGCCCGGCGCACCGTGGTCGAGGACGGCCGGCCGAGCCCGGAACCGGTGCTGGCCAAAGTCCAGGAGCGGGCGCGTCAGGGATTGCCGTCGATGCTCGATCGGTCCACGCAGTCGGTCGCGCGGCTCAAGTCGCTGAACCCCGACACCCTGACCTGGGACATCAGCGACGACGCTTTGATCGATGCCGAACTGCGCGGCGGAGCGTCGGTGGAAATCGCCCGGGACTGCATCCTGATCGGGCGCAGCAACCGTCAGGGCGGCATGTCGCAACTGGGCGGCATCGAATTGGGCACCGGCGTGCGACTGGCGGCCGGTGTGGTTATCGAGGCGGCCGGCGGTGTTTCCGTTGGTGCCTTCAGCGAGTTGTCCGAGGGGGTCACGATCGTGGCCTCCACCCATGATCATTCTTTCCGCTCACTGCCCTGGGAGGAGGCACCGGTGCGCATTGGAAGTCGTTGCGTTATTGGCGAGGGCGCCATCTTGGTAGGTCCACTGAATATTGGTGACGGTGCCGTTATCAAGCAGTACTCGGTGGTTATAAGGGATGTATTGGAAAACACTGTGGTTCATGGCGTTGTTCAACTAATGGAGATTCAAGAATGATTTTATTTGCCCCCAATCCAACCGGTTCCGGTCACAACATGCGCGCGCTGTCCATCGCTCAAGCGATCAAGAAACAGCGTCCCGACATGTCATTGACCGTGGCCCTGGCTTCCTTGCAGCCGACTTTCACGCCGATGTTCGAAAAGTCCGGCGTTGAAGTAGTGGATATTGCCGGTCGTTTGGTCGATTACTCGAAAAAAAGCAACTTGTCGAAAGAACTCGACTGGAATAATTACATTGGCGGTTATATCGCCAATACCTTCCTGTCCGGTGAGCGGATTCTGTCTTACCTGGCGCTGATCGCCGAATACAAGCCGACCGCTCTGGTGTCGGACTACAACATGGCCGCCTGCCTGGCCGCGATTTTCAGCGGCACGCCGCTGGTGTTCGTCACCGAGCGCTACGACTTCACCCTGTGCCAGCTCGAAGACCATGATCTGGCCGACGGCGGTTTCGAGGTCAATGCGCTGGAAATGGCCCGGGCCCGCACCGCGCTGCACAGCCAGTTCAACTGGATGATCAATCAGAGCCAACTGGTGCTGACCGACAAACCTTACGTGGCCTCCCTCGATCAGGGCACACCGGTGGCCGAAGCGCTGGTCAGCGGCAAGGCGCATTTTGTCGGCCCGATGATCCGCGACATCAATGTGCAGACCGGTTTGAACGTGCGCGAGCAACTGAACCTCGGCGACTCGCCGTTCATTGTGGCTTCGATCAGCGGCACCACGATGTTTGCCCAGAACAAGGACGCGCTGCTCGCCGCCTACCTCGACAGCTTCAAGGTCCTGCGCGAGCGCAATCCGGAACTGAAACTGGTGTTGCTGGGCCGTCAGGATATCCAGGCTCAGGACGGCGTCGTCTGCGTGCCGTACTACCCGGACTGGATGGGCCTGCTACGCGAAGCCAGCCTGCTGATTTCGGCGCCGGGCTGGATCACCGTAACGGAAATCGCCGCACTGCAGATTCCGACGCTGTTCGTGCTGCCGTCCAAATCCGAGTACCACGAACTCGAGGCGCTGCGCCGTCTGGAGCTGCTGGGTTTCCCGACGCATCTGGGCCACGACCGCGATGCGATCGTCGAACTGATCCAGGGCGAACTGGAAAAAGACACCGATGCCTCGGCCTACTACGCACCGCATCAGCAAGTGGCCGCGCCGGATGGCGAAGGTGCCGCCCGCGCCGCGACGCGCATCATCGAGTTGTGCCAGGGCAGCGTTGTGTCGCTGACCGAAAGCAAAGCCGCTTAACCTCAAGGAAGAGGGATTCACCATGTCACTGCATCCGCAGTTTCTATTTGATCAAGGCCTCAAGGATATCGACCACGGCGGCTTTTTCGCCGTGACCGATGCCAGTGGCGAGGTTGCGATTTCCAGCGACAAGCAGTTGCAGGATCAGGTCGCGGCGACGCTCTATCAGGCCGAGCACGGCGATGATGTCGAGCTGCGTTTTGCCCATGACGGGCTGATGCGTTTGCATGATGCGTCGAATGGCGGTTTTCACGAGCTGGCCGACCGCTACTGGACGCCGCACGGCTCCGGACGCTGCCGCACGCTGGCGCAGCAACTGGACGCGCTGGCGGCATTGATTGCCTATCAGCGCCGGGTGCCGCAGGACGCAGCGAACAATGCAGCGATCCACGGTCTGCTGGAAAAGGTTGAAGCGCTCTACGCCCGTTCCACAGTCGCCGGTCTGTACAGCAGCGACTGGTCGACGCCGCTGGAACTCGCGACTTCGATCGATCTCGACATCAGCGCCACGGCGTTGCTGGCGCGTATCGACAATCAGTCGTTGGGTCTCGGCCTGGTCGGGCACTTGCAGATTCATGCAGAGAACCTGATCGGTCGGGTGGCTGGTAGCGACAGCCAATCCTGTGTCGATGTGGCGCTGACCCGTTGCGGTGTGCGGGCTCAAGTCAGCCTGGTGCTGGCGCAACTGGCCGATGTGCGCGACGACAATGCGTTGTCGAATCTGGCCCGTTCATTCCTGCTGCAAACTCTGGCGCTGTTCCGCGATCCGGCCTACGGCGGGTATTGGGATCGGGTCGGGATCAACGGCAAAGTGCGCTGCGACTGGCACACCTCGTACAAAAATCACGAGTCGCCATTTCCGATCAAGACTGCCTACGACGTGGCGTTGCTGTTGCAGGCGATTCAGGCCTTGCCATCCGGCGCGAGCGAAGCCGACCGGGCTTCGGTGACATCCGCTTTGCTGGAGTTTCACGACGCCCGCAATGGCGGTCTGTTCATGGGCAAGGGCTATTTCTGGTCGACACCGGATGACCCGACGGTGCCGTTCATTCGGCAGTTCTGGGCGCCGCCGCGTCAGCCGGGGATCTTCAGCATCGGCAACCTGACGTACCTGCCGTTGCACCTGAAGAGCCTGAAAACCCAGCTCGCCGCGGCTCACGCCTTGCAGTCCATCGAACCGACTGCTGCCGTCAATCATCATGACGATGCGGCGTTGGTAAACCGTGAGCTGCAAGTGATCGATGGCAGTGGTGATGTGCAGCGCATTCATCCGAATGGCGTGCCGACCATCAATGTTGATCTGCAGCGTTATCTGGCGTGGCTGGCCAAGGCTCGGGCATCGAATGAAACGCCATATGGGCTGACCGCCGAAACCGCGCCGCTGGGTTTCCGTGCCGACAAGACCTGGCAGGTGTTTTCCGGGCTGCACGTGATTTCGGACTTGCACGCGCTGGGTCTGCAAATCGAAAACAAGGCCAGCCTGATCGACTGCATCAGGGCCTCGCAAAACACCGACGGCGGATTCGCCGAGCAACCGGGGCATCTGAGCGATGTGTTCGCCACCTACTGCGCGGTGTTGTCGCTGCGGGTGTTGGGCGCGTTGCCGAACGATATCGGCGGTTGCGTGCGTTACCTGCAAGCGTGCCAAAACCCCGATGGCGGGTTCGGCGATGTGCCGGGTTTCGGCTCGGACATCTGGCACACCAACCTGGCAGTGCTGTCGCTGCACGCGCTGGAAGCCAAGGCGCCGGACGAGCAGGGCGTGATGGCGTTTGCCCTGCGCTGCCGCTCCGCCGACGGCGGTTTCGCCAACAAGCCCGGATATCCGCCAGACGCGTTTTCGGTGTACCGCGTGGTGTCGACGCTGTTCATTCTCAACCGACGCATCGTCGATGCCGAGCAGACCGTCGCCTGGCTGCAAAAGCTGCAACTGGCCAACGGTTCGTTCCACTACCGGCCAGGCAAAGCGGTCAGTCTGGTGGGCACTTACATGGCCATCGCGGCAATGTTTCTGCTCGACGCGCAGCCGACGTATTTGCAGGAATCGAAAGACTGGATCGCTTCCCATCAGAAGCAGGACGGTGGATTCGGTCCGCTCAATGCGACCTCGGCGACCACCGACGAAAGCTTCGTTTGCATCCAGACGCTGCTGATTCTCGAGCAAGGGCTGTCGCCATACTGGGTCGCGTTGTTGAACTGACCTGCACACAGCATCGAAGGACGTTCAATCATCATTTTGCCAGGGGAGGCGCTGATGAAAATTTTAGTGACAGGGGGCGCGGGCTTCATTGGCTCGGCCGTGGTGCGGTTTCTGATCGAAGAGACCGAATGTGAAGTGATCAACGTCGACAAACTGACCTACGCCGGCAACCTTGAATCGCTGGCCGATGTGTCTGACTCGCCGCGTTACCGGTTCTGTCAGATCGACATCTGTGACAAACCCGCGTTGGACGAACTGTTCGCACGGCTGCAACCGGATGCAGTGATGCACCTGGCCGCCGAGTCCCACGTGGACCGCTCGATCGATGGCCCGCAAGCCTTCATCGAAACCAACATCGTCGGCACCTACACGATGCTCGAAGCCGCGCGCGGTTACTGGAGCCGACTGGACGCGGCGCGACAGGCGGCGTTCCGTTTCCATCATATTTCCACCGATGAAGTGTACGGCGACCTGGAGCCTGAAGATCCAGCGTTCACCGAGCGCACGCCGTACGCGCCAAGTTCGCCGTACTCGGCGACCAAGGCCGGTTCCGATCATCTGGTCCGCGCCTGGCATCGCACCTTCGGCCTGCCGGTGGTGATGAGCAACTGCTCGAACAATTACGGGCCTTATCACTTCCCGGAAAAACTGATTCCCCACGTCATTCTCAATGCACTGCAAGGCAAACCGTTGCCGGTGTACGGCGATGGTGCGCAGATTCGCGACTGGCTGTTCGTCGAAGATCACGCCCGCGCGCTGTATGCGGTGGTCACGCGCGGTGAGGTCGGGCAGACCTACAACATCGGCGGCCACAACGAGAAAACCAACCTGGAAGTGGTGCACACCCTGTGCGATCTGCTTGAGGCGCGCGGTGCGGAAAAACCGGCGGGCGTTGCGCACTTCCGCGACCTGATCACCTTCGTCAAGGATCGTCCGGGCCACGATAAACGTTACGCGGTCGACGCCGGAAAAATCCACGCGACGCTTGGCTGGACGCCGCAGGAAACCTTCGAAAGCGGCATGCAGAAAACCGTCGACTGGTATCTGGATAACCGCCCCTGGTGGGTGCGGATGATGTCCGGTGCCTACGCGTTGGAGCGCCTCGGCGAGCAGCGCGACGAAGCCCTCGTGGCCTGAACACTCAGTCATTCAAATCTCACTGCTTGAAAGGAAAAAGGCATGGCCAAGTACAAAGGAATTCTGCTGGCGGGCGGCGCCGGTTCGCGTCTGCACCCAATCACTCTGGGCGTCTCGAAACAGTCGCTGCCGGTGTATGACAAACCGATGATCTATTACCCGCTGTCGGTGCTGATGCTGGCGGAAATCCGCGAGATCCTGATCATCTCCACGCCGGAAGATCTGCCGGGCTTCCAGCGCATGCTCGGCGACGGCAGCCAGTTGGGCCTGAGCCTGAGCTACGCGGTGCAGCCGAGTCCGGACGGCCTCGCTCAGGCGTTCATCATCGGTCGCGAATTCGTCGGTGAAGACAACGTGTGCCTGGTGCTCGGCGACAACATTTTCTACGGCGCCGGTTTCGGTGAAACCTTGCTGCAGGCCACCGCTCGCGATGAAGGCGCCACAGTCTTCGGCTACTACGTGGCCGATCCCGAGCGCTTTGGCGTGGTGGAATTCGATGCTGACGGCAAGGCCCTGAGCATCTGCGAAAAACCGAGCGATCCGAAGTCGAACTACGCCGTCACCGGCCTGTACTTCTACGACAACGAAGTGCTGCAGATTGCCGCCGACATCAAGCCGTCGCCGCGCGGCGAGCTGGAGATCACCGACGTCAACAACGTCTATCTGCAACGCGGAAAATTGAACGTGTCGGTGATGGGCCGTGGGATGGCGTGGCTGGATACCGGCACCCACGATGCGTTGATGGAAGCCGGCAATTTCGTGCAGGCCATCGAGAAACGCCAGGGTCTGAAAATCGCCTGCCTCGAAGAGATCGCCTACCACAAGGGCTGGATCGACGACGCGCAATTGCTGGTGCACGCGGGCAGCATGAGCAAGACCGGTTACGGTCAGTATCTGGCGCGGCTGATCAACGATGATGTGGTGGTTTCGATGGATGCGCAGCGCCCGCTCAAGGGCGCTGCCTGACCGTTGCGAGATCAATGTGGGAGCGAGCTTGCTCGCGAAAGGGGTCCATCAGTCAATGATGCTGTTGAACGTGACGGCCCCTTCGCGAGCAAGCTCGCTCCCACAGGTTCAGTGGCCGGTCACGCTGTCGAGTTCGGCAGCTTTGACCATGGTGCGTGGATCGGCAGACGGCGTTTGCAAACGGGCCAGGCGATTGGCATGTGTCGGCGCTTCGGCCGCCAGCGGCGAGCGGCGTTTGCGGGTTTCTTCACGCAGCACCGGCAACACTTCCTTGCCGAACATGTCGAGTTGTTCCAGCACGGTCTTCAGCGGAATGCCGCCATGGTCGAACAGGAACAGCTGGCGCTGATAGTCGCCGAAGTACTCGCGGAAGGTCAGGGTCTTGTCGATGATTTCCTGAGGACTGCCGACGGCCAGCGGGGTCATTTCCATGAACTCTTCCAGGGACGGGCCATGGCCGTACACCGGGGCGTTGTCGAAGTAGGGGCGGAACTCACGGCGTGCATCCTGAGAGTTGCGACGCATGAAAATATGCCCGCCGAGACCGACTATCGCCTGCTCCGGCGTGCCGTGACCGTAATGGGCAAACCGCGCGCGGTAGAACTCGACCAGCGCCATGAAATGCTCACGGGGCCAGAGGATGTGGCTGGCGAAAAAACCGTCGCCGTAATACGCGGCCTGCTCGGCGATTTCCGGGGTGCGGATCGAGCCGTGCCAGACGAAGGGCGGCAGGTCATCGAGGGGCTTCGGGATCGAAGTGAAGTTTTTCAGCGGGGTGCGAAAGCGTCCGCTCCAGTTGAGGTCTTCTTCGCGCCAGAGCCGGTGCAGCAGGCGATAGTTTTCCATCGCCAGTGGCAGACCGTCGGCGATGCTCTTGCCGAACCAGGGATAGACCGGCGCAGTGTTGCCCCGGCCGAGCATCAGGTCCATGCGGCCGCCGCAGAGGTTTTGCAGCAGCGAATATTCTTCGGCCAGACGCACCGGATCGTTGGTGCTGATCAGGGTGGTGGACGTCGAGAGAATGATGCGTTGGGTCTTGGCTGCGATGTAGGCCAGCAGCGTGGTGGGAGAGGAGGTGATGAACGGGGGATTGTGGTGCTCGCCGGTGGCGAACACGTCCAGTCCGATGTCTTCGGCCTTCTGCGCAATTTGCAGGGTGGCCTGGATGCGCTCGGATTCGCTGGGGGTACGGGCGTTGGTAGGGTCTTGTGTGACGTCGCCAACGGTGTAGATCCCGAATTGCATAAAGCCTCCTTGCCTTGGGTAAAGGTGTGTTTGAAACCCTTGCCGCGAAGAATGAATCATCGCGGCACTTGAAATGTACGCCTGTACACGTACAATCGCAAACATGGGTCATTGCACAAACGGATTTGAAGACCTCATCGAGAGAGGAGCGCGACATGGAACTGGGATTTATCGGTCTGGGCACGATGGGCGTACCGATGGTGCTGAACCTGCTGAAAGCCGGGCATCGGGTCCGCGTGTGGAATCGTTCGTCGGCACCGCTGGAAGCACTGGCCAAGGCCGGCGCTGAAGCTGTCGAGACACCGGCACTGGCGGCGCAGGCCGAGGTGCTGATTTCGATGCTCGGCGATGACGCGGCGATCCGCTCGGTGTTCTTCGACGCCAAGGCGCTGGAAGGTCTGCGGGCCGGCAGCGTTCACGTCAACATGTCCACGGTGTCCGTGGCGCTGGCCAAAGAACTGGCGGCCGTGCATGAAGCACGCGGCGTCGGTTACGTGTCGGCACCGGTGCTGGGGCGGGTCGATGTGGCGGCTGCCGGCAATCTGAACATTCTTGCCTCCGGGCCCGCCGAAGCACTGGCCCGGGTGCAGCCGCTGTTCGATGTGCTGGGGCGCAAGACCTGGACGTTCGGCGACACGGCCGAGGTGGCCTGCGCCGCCAAACTGTCGGCCAATCTGATGATCGCGTCGGCGATCGAGTCCCTGGCCGAAGCCTCGACCCTGGCCGGCGGTTACGGGATCAGTCGCGAGGCGTTCATCGAAATGATCACTTCGACCCTGTTCGCCGTGCCGGTCTATCAGGGCTACGGCAAGCTGATGGTCGATGAAACATTCGAGCCGGCCGGTTTCAAATTGTCGCTGGGTCTCAAGGACGTACGCCTGGCGCTGGAAGCCGGGGAGGCTGCCCAAGTGCCGCTGCCGTTTGCCAGCGTGTTGAAGGACAACCTGCTGGACGGAATGGCCCATGGTCAGGCCGATCAGGACTGGGCCTCACTGTCGAAAGTTAGTGACCGGCGTGCCGGCGTGAAGTAATCAAAAAGATTCAAGAAACGTAACTTGTTCGCAAGTTACGTTGGCCTCTTGCGCCTTGCGTAATTGTCGGACAGTGATTGCTCTTTTATTGGGAAATGAAAGAAGTCTGATAATAGTGCTTGTCAAATGTACGACTGTAGACGTACATTTTTATCGGGGTTTAACAACAATAAAAAGTTCTGTCTGTTTTTTCGTCTGCTGATCGTAAATAAATAATAGCTAGGAGCCGTTATGAAAAATCTAATGCAATGGAACAGCCTTCCCTCCGAATCCAATGAATGGCTCGAGAAGGTGCGTGCACTCAATCCGCTGATTATTCAGCACCGCGATTACAGCGAGCAGACAAATGCGACGCACAAGGATGTGATGTCCCGATTCTTCAAGGAGGGTTTTGGCCGCACCTCGGTGTCCAAGGCGTTTGGCGGATCCCAGGTCGATATCCAGACCACCTCGGCCCTGCTGCTGGAATTCGCCCGGTTTGACGCCTCGCTGTCCTGGCAGCTGGCGGTGCAAGTGGCGATGGGGCGCCTGTCGGATTACCTGCCGGAAGCCACTTCCGAAGCGATCTACAACCACTGCGACGGTTTCGTGATCGGCGCCATCCACTCAGGTGGCGAAGCGCTGCCGATGGGCGACGAGTACCTGCTGAGCGGCAAATGGGCGTTCGCCAGTGGCTCGGCCCACGCCGACTGGCTGGTCTGCACCGCCACGGTCAAAGGCACCGAAAACAACACCACCCCGGAAGTGCGGATGTTCTTCGTCCCCGCCAGCCAGTGCACCATCCTGCCGACCTGGGACACCCTGGGCATGCGCGGCACCGGCAGCCATCACTTCCAGTGCTCCAATGTGATCGTCCACAAGTCCTTCTCGCTGGACGTCGAAACCCTCAAGCAATCCCCCGAAGCGCGCAGCTCCCGGGCCTATGCCACCGGTTACTACGAATTCGGCACCCTGGCGGCGATGTCCACCGTGCTGGGCGTGGCCCGGGCGGCGGTCGATCATTTCCGCAACGACCGCGCCGTGAACACCGATCCGGGTCTGGAAGGGGTGATCTTCGAGAAGACCGGCCGCGCCATCTCCTCGGTGCACACCGCACAATTGCTGCTGGAAGATGCGATCCACCAGGTCATCAACCGGGGTGAAACCATCGGCGAACCGGTCAGCGCCCGTGTCGGCCTGGCAGCCTCGGTGCTGACCGAGAACTCGGTCAATGCGGTCAACCAGATCTATTCGATGGCCGGTTCCAAAGCCGTTTACAAGTCGCACTTCCTGGAGCGTTGCTTCCGCGATATCCACACTGGTTCGAAGCACTTCACGCTTTCGCCTTTGAACTTGCACGGTATCGGCAAGTACTACCTGGATAAAACCAACGTACTGGCCGCGGCGTAACAGCGGATAAATAAAGCGGGCGCGTTTACAAGTGAAAGTTCACAGGGATCGATAACGCGCCCGCCTTAAGTTGCACCTTTATTTTCTTAAAACTCAAACTTTTGTGCTCGCAGCAAAGAGTCAAGGGAGTGCCACATGCTTGCTCGAAACATTATCAAGTCGCTGATCTTTATTGTTCTTGTGGTGGTGTTGTCCGCTGCACTGGGGTGGCGTTTCTGGTCGCCGCCACCGGCGGCGGCCGAACAACGGATCCCCAGCACCCGGGTCGGTCTGGCCGTGGTCAAGAAACAACCCTACACCTACTACCTCGAAGCCATCGGCAAACTCGAAGCCCAGCGTCAGGTGCTGGTGTCGGCTGAAGTCAGCGGCAAAGTGGTGGACATCGATTTCGAGTCCGGCGATGAAGTGAAGGCGGGGCAAGTGCTGCTCAAGCTCAACGACGCGCCGGAGCAAGGCGAACTGGTACGCCTGAAAGGCGAGTACGAATCGGCCAAGGCGCAGTTTGCCCGGGTTCAGGAACTAGCCAAGACCGGCGCCGAAAGCCGTCGCGCCTTCGACAGTGCCCGCGCTCAATACGACGCAGCCAAAGGCGACATGGAGCGCATGCAGGCGCAGATCGCCCAACGGCATATCCGCGCGCCGTTCGCCGGCACCCTCGGCATTCGCCAGGCGCATCTGGGCCAATACCTGCAAGCCGGCAGCGCGGTGGCGACCCTGACCGATCCGGGTCTGCTGCGCGTCAACTTCACCCTCGCCGAACGCGACGGTTCGCAAGTGCAACTGGGCCAGATCGTGCAAGCCAAGGTCGATGCCTGGGGTGATGTGACCTTCGCCGGCAAGATCGTGGCGGTCGACCCGCAGATCAACCAGTCCCACACCATCAACGTTCAAGCGGTCATCACCGACACGCAAAAACGCCTGCGTCCCGGCATGTACGCACGGGTCTCGGTGACCCTGCCGCAGACCGCCGAGCTGCTGATTCCGGAAACCGCGATCACCTACAACGCCTACGGCGAGAGCGTGTTCTCCGTCTACACCGACGAGGCCGGCGTGCAGAAGGTCAAGCGCGAAAGCATCAAGGTCGGCGAGCGCCGCGATGGCTGGGCGGTGGTCGACAAGGGCCTGACCGAAGGCGTGCAAGTGGTGACGTCCGGCCAGCTCAAGCTCCACGACGGCGTGGCGGTGGAAGGTGTCCCGGACACGATTGCTCTTAAACTCAGTGGGCTGGAAAAATGAATTTCACCGACCTCTTTCTTCGCCGCCCGGTGCTGGCCGTGGTGGTCAGCACGCTGATCCTGCTGTTCGGGGTGCGCGCGCTGATGAACCTGCCGATCCGCCAGTACCCGATGCTGGAAACGTCGACCATCACGGTCACGACCCAGTATCCCGGCGCCTCTTCGGAACTGATGCAAGGCTTCGTCACGCAACCGATCAGCCAGGCCGTGGCCTCGGTTGAAGGCATCGACTATCTGTCGTCGACCTCGACCCAGGGCCGCAGCCAGGTGACGATCCGCATGGCACTGAACAGTGACTCCATCGCGGCGCTGACCGAGGTCATGGCCAAGGTCAACCAGATCAAATATCGCTTGCCGAAGGACGCTTACGACCCGGTGGTGGAGCGTACTTCCGGTGGCTTTACCAGCGTGGCCTACGTCGCGTTCGCCAGTTCCAACCTGACCATTCCGGAGATGTCGGACTACATCTCCCGCGTCGTCGAACCGATGTTCGCCGGCATCGAAGGCGTGGCCAAGATCAACATCATGGGCGAGCAGAAACTGTCCATGCGCCTGTGGCTCGATCCGCAGCGTCTGGCCGGTTACGGCATGACCGGGCAGGACGTGTCGGCGGCCATCGAGGGCAACAACTTCCAGGCGGCTCCCGGTCAGGTCAAAGGCCTGTACGTGGTCAGCAACCTGCGGGTCAACACCGACCTGAACAGCGTCGAAGATTTCCGCGACATGGTGCTGCGCAACGACAACGGCCACATCATCCGTGTGCGAGACGTCGGCACTGTAGAACTGAACGCTGCCTCCACCGACACCAGTGGTGCGATGAGCGATGTGCCGGCGCTGTTCCTCGGTCTGGACGCGGCGCCGACAGGCAACCCGCTGGTGATCGTGAAGCGTGTGCGCGAATTGCTGCCGCAGATCCAGGAAACCCTGCCACCGGGCGTGACCGTACAGATCCCGTTCGAAGTGGCGCACTTCATTCAGTCGTCGATCGACGAGGTGAGCTACACCCTGCTCGAAGCGCTGGTAATCGTGGTGCTGGTGATTTACCTGTGCCTGGGTACGTTCCGCACCGTGCTGATTCCGCTGGTGACGATCCCGCTGTCGATGCTCGGCGCGGCGATTCTGATGCAGATGTTCGGTTTCAGCCTCAACCTGCTGACACTGCTCGCCATGGTGCTCGCCATCGGGCTGGTGGTGGACGACGCCATCGTCGTGGTGGAAAACGTTCACCGTCACATCGAAGAGGGCAAGACGCCGTTCGACGCCGCACTGATCGGCGCCCGTGAAGTGGCCGGGCCGGTGGTAGCGATGACCTTCACCCTGGCAGCTGTGTACGCGCCGATCGGTTTGATGGGTGGCCTCACTGGCACGCTGTTCAAGGAGTTCGCACTGACCCTGGCCGGTGCCGTGGTGATTTCCGGCATCGTCGCACTGACCCTGTCGCCGATCATGAGTACCCGTCTGCTGGACGCGAAAACCAGCGAAGGCTTCATGGCCGTCAAGGCCGACCGTTTCTTCCAGTACCTGTCCCGTCGTTACGGCGCGCTGCTCGGTGGTTCGCTGTCCCGTCGCTGGATCAGCCTGAGCGTGGCGCTGGTGATCTTCTTCAGCCTGCCGTTCCTCTATCGCTCGGCGCAGACCGAACTGGCGCCGCTGGAAGACCAGAACATCCTGCTGACCGCGATCAAGGCGCCGCAGCACGCCAACCTGAATTACCTCGAGGCCTACGCCCACGAGCTGTACAAGACCTTCAACGAAATTCCCGAGGGCTACAGCAACTGGGTGGCGAACGGTTCCGACGGCCTGTCCAACAGCGTCGGCGGGATCAACCTGGTGGACTGGGAAAAACGCGGCCGCGATGCCAACACCATCCAGCCCGACTTGCAGGCGCGGGTGAACCAGATCGAAGGCACGAGCATTTTCGTGTTCCAGATGCCGCCGTTGCCGGGTTCCACCGGTGGTCTGCCGGTGCAGATGGTGATCCGCAGCGATCAGGAATACCTGGCGCTGTACAACGTGATGGATCAGCTCAAGCAGGCGGCGCAAGCCAGCGGTCTGTTCGCGGTGGTCGACAGTGATCTGGACTTCAACAACCCGGTGGTGGAAATCCAGGTCGACCGGGCCAAGGCCAACGCCCTGGGCATCCGCATGCAGGACATCGGCGAGACGCTGAACAGCCTGATCGGCGAGAAGTACGTCAACCGGTTCTCGTTCCACGGCCGCTCCTACGACGTGATTCCGCAGTCGGTGTCGGCGGATCGCCTGACCCCGGAAACCCTGAAGCTGTATTACGTGAAGGACCAGAAGGGCAATCCGGTGCCGCTGTCGACACTGGCCACCCTCAGCGTCAAGGTCGAGCCGAATCGCCTGACCCAGTTCAACCAGCAGAACTCTGCCACGTTCCAGGCCATCCCGGCGCCGGGCGTGACCCTGGGCGATGCCGTGGGCTTCCTGCAAAAACAATCGGAAGGTTTCCCGGCCGGCTTCAGTTTCGACTGGCAGTCCGACGCCCGCCAATACGTGCAGGAAGGCAACAGCCTGGCGTTCACCTTCGGCCTGGCCCTGGTGATCATCTACCTGGTGCTGAGCGTGCAATACGAGAGCTTCCGCGACCCGTTCATCATCCTGATCAGCGTGCCGTTGTCGATCTGCGGGGCCCTGGTGCCGCTGGCGCTGGGCATGACTTCGATGAACATCTACACCCAGATCGGCCTGATCACGCTGATCGGTCTGATCAGTAAGCACGGGATCCTGATGGTCGCGTTCGCCAACGAGTTGCAGCGCCAGCAAGGCATGGACCGCGTGCAAGCGATCCAGCACGCCGCGCAGGTGCGTCTGCGGCCGATCCTGATGACCACCGCTGCCATGGTGGTCGGCCTCGCGCCGCTGTTGTTCGCCAGCGGTGCCGGCGCCAACAGCCGCTTCGGCCTGGGCCTGGTGATTGTGGTGGGGATGCTGATCGGCACCTTGTTCACCCTGTTCATTCTGCCGTCGGTGTACACGCTGCTCAGTTCGATCAAGCAACCGAGCCACGCACCCGAAGCCGAACCGGCCGGTGTGCCGCAACCCATCCTGTGAGGACGTGACATGCATTCGATTACACGTTTGATGCTGGCGCCGCTGGCGGCGTCCATCCTGTTGGCGGCCGGTTGTGTGAACTACGCCGGGATCGATCATCAAGGCAAATTGCTGGCGGTCGGCGATGCGCCGTCCGACAGCCTGAAAGACAAATTGCCGCCGGCTCAATGGCCGCGTTCGGACTGGTGGACGTCGCTGGGTGATCCACGTCTGGGCGCGCTGATCGAAGAGGCGTATGCCAGCAATCCGGATTTGCAGGAAGTCGCTGCCCGGGTGGCCAAGGCCAACGCTTTTCTCGACCTGCGTGACGCCGAGCGTTATCCCGAAATGGACGCGTCGGCGGGTGTCACTCGCGGTCGGCTGTCGCGCTTCGAGGACTACAGCGGCGAGGGACACAAGTACTTCACCGCACGCAATCTGGCGGTGAATTTTAGCTACACCTTCGACCTCTGGGGTGGCCAGCGTGCCGCCTGGGAATCGGCGCTCAACAGCGCACGAGCCGCGGAAGTCGACCTGCAATCGTCGCGGCTGATTCTCGCGGTCAACGTGGTCAAGGCTTACAACCAGTTGGCGTATGCGTGGCGGGTCTCGGAGCTCAATCAACGGGATCTGGAACGCCTGAGCAAACTGGTGGACCTGACGGATTCACGTTACGGCTCGGGCCTCGACAACCTGTCGCAACTCAAGCAGGTGGAGAGCCTCAAGGCGCGTTCGGAATCGACCCTGATCGGCGCCAACGACGACATCGAAATTGCTCGTCTTCAACTGTCGGCGCTGATCGGCAAGGGCGTCGACCGTGCGCACACCCTTGAGCGACCATCGAATCTGCAAGCCAGTGTGGTGGCTTTGCCGGCGCAGTTGCCGGCTCAACTATTGGGCCGTCGTCCGGACATCGTCGCCGCACGTTGGCGCGTGGAGGCCGAGACTAAAAACGTCGAGGCGGTGAAAACAACGTTCTACCCGAACATCAATCTGGTGGCAGCGGCGGGTTCGCATGCGCTGACCGGCGATGCGCTGTTCGCCGGGGTCAGCAAGTTCTGGAACGTGGCGCCGACGGTGTCGCTGCCGATCTTCGATGCGGGACGTCTGCGCTCGGATCTGAAGGCCGGCAATGCCGAACTCGACAGCTCGATCGCGCAGTACAACCGGGTGCTGAATTCGGCCCTGCACGAAGTGGCGATTTCGGTGACTCAACTGCGTTCTTTCGAGCAGCAAATCGTCGTGCAGCGCGATGCCTGTTCGATCGCGCAGTCGTCTTACGATCTGTCGCAGTCGCGCTACAAGGCCGGGGAGGACACGTTCCTCGATGCGCTGAACATCGAGCAACAATTGATTCAGGATGAAATGCGTCTGGCCTTCCTCAACAGCAAGCACATCGACAGCTCGGTTTCGTTGATGGCGGCGCTGGGCGGCGGGTTCCAGGCGCCCGCGCTGGAGACAGCGCAGAGCAGCGATTTGTAGTGTTTTCCGGGACGCCGCCCTCGGGGCGGCTGTCGCGGGGAAAAAGCATCTTGTGTATAGTCTTACTGTTCTCGTATAGACGAATACAAGCCGGATTTTTCCCGCCTATATCATCAAGGGTACCTACCTATGAACGTCCCGAATCATCCCAATCAGGATCAGATCCTTCTGGAAAATGTGCTGAACGCATTGGGAAGCCCGCTACGCCTGACCGTGTTGAAAGTGTTGTCCGATGGCCAGGAACATCCATGCGGCCGGATCCTCAAGGGTGCATCGAAGTCGACCATGACCCACCACTGGCGGGTGCTGCGCGACAGCGGTCTGATTTGGCAGCGCCCTTACGGTCGGGAAAACCTGCTGTCCCTGCGTCGTGAAGACATGGACATGCGTTTTCCGGGATTGCTCGACTCGTTGCTGTCGGCGGTCAAGACCGATGAACAGACCATCAGCGTCATCAGCAAACACGAAGTGACCGAAGAAAACGGAGCCGAGTGACAGACACCGCCGGTGAAGGGTTGGCCTTCCACGGCAACCAACAATTCACCATCACCAGGAAGGTGTGAGCGGGTATGGATACAAGTCATTACTGGTCATCGCGACCGCTGTCGGAATTGACCGGCTCCGAGCATCACTGGCTGTTTTTGCCCGGGGCACTGACCCCACGCCTGAAAGCCATGGGCGATTATTCAATCGAAGTCGTCGAGCAGTCCCATGGCCCGCTCAATCCTGAAGAAGCGCAAGCGCTGAACGTTCCGCCGGCCACCCTCGGCTGGGTGCGCGAAGTGGTGATGAAGCTTGATGGCGAGGCCTGCGTCACCGCGCGCAGCCTGACCAGCGTGCCGGCGCTGAATGGTGACTGGGCGGATCTGAACGGCTATGGCCGTCGACCGCTGGCCGAGATTCTCTACACCTCGGAGCAGACCTTGCGCGAGCCTTTCCAGTGCGCCTTGCTGTCCCCCGGCGCACCGCTGGCGGCGCTGTCCTATCGCTTCGCGCCACAGGCCAAACGTCTGTTGGCCCGGCGTTCGCGTTTCACCCGCAATGGTTCGGCGCTGCTGGTCAGCGAGTGCTTTCTGCCGGCGTTCTGGGCTCGGGTCGAGTACGCTCAGGCGCTCAAGTCGGCCTGACAAAAAAACCTGCGGGAGTGAAATCCCGCAGGTTTTTTTGCCGTTTTTTCAGAGCCGGATAACCGCTTCGATCTGCTTGATGGCCGGCGTCAGCGCTTGCGCCAGTTGCTCGGCTTTCGAGGTCGGGCGCATGGTTCGCGACGAGCGCAGAAACAACGGATCATCGAACCGCTTGCGCAGCCGTGCCAGCGATCCGCTGATGGCGGGTTGTTTGACGTGCAGGCGCTCGGCCGTGCGTGACACGCTGCGTTCGCGGAACAGCACCAGGAAAATGATGATCAGGTTCAGGTCGATATCCGCGAAGTTGTCTTCATTGAATAGCATGGTTACATCCCTGTCATGACCCGCCGGCCGGCTTCAGCCGAGGGCGGCGGGTGTCTGGATCACTGCTCGGGTGCCAGGCGCAGTTCGTCGTTCAGACGGTAGTAACTGCGGTTGAAATAGACCAGGCCTTCCGTGGCCTCGCTGTGTTGCTGCAGTTCGAGGATTTCACAATAGAAGATGCTGTGGGTGCCGACCTCGTCGACCTTGCTGACCCGGCAATCGAGGCTCACCAGCGCCTCTTCGATCACCGGCGAACCGGTCTTGAGGGTCTGGCAATTCACGCTGGAAAAACGCTCCTGCATGCTCAACTGCCGATTGGCAAATGCACCTGATGTCGACTGGTGATCGCCGGTCAGGACGTTCACGCACAGCACGCCATTGGTCTTGAAATGCTCGTGATTGGACGAAGAGCGATTGACGCACACCAGCAGCGTCGGCGGTGAATCCGTCACGCTGCAAACCGCCGATGCGGTAAAGCCGAAACGCCCCGCAGGGCCATCGGTCGTGACGATGGTGACGGCACTCCCCAGCATCGCCATTGCATTACGAAACTCCGTTGAATCAACCATCGCGTCACCTCATTCCATGTAGGTTTAATGGAGCCGATCCGTTCTTCCTTGTCCGTTGTCGTTGTGCGAAAACGGGTATCGGGCAACACGTTCGCTCTGGCGATATAGTACGTATGTATACGTACCTTGCAAGCTATTCCTTGTGCTTATTTTGCGGTCGATACGCTCGACAGGCATTGCTGTTGCGCGTGTTCAAGACTGGCCTCCAGCGCACTCAATTCCTCTTTCTGTCGGCTGAGTTTCAGCAGCTGCACCGCGATCTCCTGTTGCTTGTCGGCAATCGCGCGGCGGGCTTTTTCGTAGGGCGTCAATTCCGGTTGGCCGGCAAAGATCGCCTGCAATTCCCTGAGGCGAAAACCCAGGGCCTGCGCGCATTTGATAAAGCTCAGCAGTTCGACCGTCTGCGGGTCGTAGACCCGGTATTTGCCCTGGCGCGGGGCCTCGGGCAGCAGGCCGATCGACTCGTAATGGCGGATGGTTTTGATCGTGGTTCCCGAACGCTGTGCGGCCTGGCCGATGTACATGTGCAAATCCCTTTTCTCCGTCAGCGGGCATGCGCACCAATAGCGGAAAACTCAATGGCGGGCAATCGATCCGGCCTGCTTCAGCCAGGTTTCGCGCTGATGGTCGCTGGCGCCGAGCACCGGCCCGAAGGTCTGCGTCCGGCGCGGTTCGATCCCGCAGAACGCCAGCGTGGTCTTGCGCACTTCATGCAAGCCGGGCATGCGGTAGATCCAGCGGTAATACCAGGGTGGGGTGTCCATGGTGACCAGCAGGTGGGCGCTGCGACCGTGCAGGAGTTTGTCGGGAAACGCTTTGCCCTCGCGGTATTTGAAAGCGAAACCAGGGAGCAGGACCCGGTCGAAAAAACCTTTGAGCAGCGCCGGAATCCCGCCCCACCAGATCGGGTACACCAGCGTCAGGTGTTCGGCCCAAAGGATGTCGGCCTGGGCCTGGAGCAGATCCGGTTCAAGGGTTTGAACCTGACGGTAACCTTCGCGCAGGATCGGGTCGAAATCGAGTTGGCCGAGGGCGATTTCCCGCACTTCGTGCCCGGCTGTGCGGGCCGATTCAGCGTAGCGTCCGGCCAGTGCCGCGCAGAAACTTACGCTGGATGGATGGCCGAGAATCAGCAGAATCCGCTTGCCCATCATGACTGCCCCTGAGGAAGAAACCCCAAGGGTAAAGTCTGCCCCTCAGGGCAGAGTCAAGGCATCCAGCAACGCACGGGCATAGGCGGGGAGGGCGGCGAAGTCGCGGGCGCACAGCAACAGTTTGCGCCTGGCCCAGCCTTCATTCATCGGTAGGGTCTTGAAGGCTTGCGGCGTGGCGCGCTGAACCGCCGCCAGCGGCACGATACCCAGACCGGCACCTCGGGCCACCATGCGCATCACCCCGTCGAAGCCATCGGCGCGGATACGGATCTGCATCCGCGAGCCGCTGTGCAGGGCCTGTTCCTCCAGGTACACCGCCAGCGCACTGTCGGCGTGCAGACCGATGAAGTCGTGACGCAGGGCGTCGTTGAAGCTGACTTCGGTCGCGTCAGACAGTGGATGTTCCAAAGGCAGAATCAGCACCAGCGGATCATCGCGAAAGGCTCGGGTCTGCAAGTCGGTGGTGTCGATCGCGTCGGACACAATGCCCAGATCCGCCGCGCCCTGACGCAAGGCGTGGGTAATGCGAGCGCTGGGCAGCTCCTGCAGATCGATGTCGAGATTGGGATGCTCCCGCAGAAAATCCGCCAGCACCTCCGGCAGGTATTCGCTGAGTGCCGTCGTGTTACACAGCAGACGCACCTGGCCTTTGACGCCGCGGGCGTATTCGGCCAGATCCTGTTGCAGACGTTCGGCCTGTTGCAGCATCACCCGCGCATGTTGCGCCAGGGCTTTGCCGGCCGGCGTCGGCGTGACACCACGGCGCCCGCGCTCAAGAAACTCGGTGCCCAGTGAAGCTTCCATCGCCCGGATCCGCGCACTGGCCGCCGCCAGCGACAGATGACTGCGCGCAGCGCCGGCGGTGATGTTGCCGCTGTCGAGAATGTGCAGGTACAGGCGCAGGTCGGTGAGGTCAAAGTGCATGGGGCAGCCTCAATATCAGTGGTGTCAGTCCCGACGCCTTCGCGGGCAAGCCCGCTCCCACAGTGTTCGTGTTGTACACAGAATTTGTATTCGACATCGGACCTGTGGGAGCGGGCTTGCCCGCGAAGAGGCCAGCGGCCGCGAAAAATAAACAAGCCTCTTGTATAGGGAGAGGCTGCCTCAGTGTATGACAGATTTTCAGTTCACCCGCGCAGGCGCAAAGTGTGGCCATGAACGCACTCGCAGATTTCTATCAAAACCTCGGTCTGGCCCTGTCATTGCTGGTGATCGCGACTTTCGTCGTCGCCGGCCTGATCAAGGGCGTGATCGGCCTCGGCCTGCCCACCGTCGCCATGGGTTTGCTCGGTCTGGCTATGGCACCGTCGCAGGCTGCGGCGTTGCTGATTATTCCGGCGACCCTCACCAACGTCTGGCAACTGGCGTTCGGCGGGCATTTGCGCGGGCTGGTGAAACGCTTATGGCCGATGCTGCTGGCGATCTTTCTCGGCACGGCCGTCGGCACTTTGTGGATCGGCATGGCGGGCGGGCATTGGGTAGTGCGCGGGCTCGGCGCGGCGCTATTGCTCTATGCGCTGAGCGGATTGTTCCTGCCAACGCTGAGTGTCAGTCGCCGCCATGAACTGTGGCTTGGTCCGCTGTGTGGCGTGATCACCGGCGTCATCACTTCGGCCACGGGGGTGTTCGTGATTCCCGCCGTTCCCTACATGCAGGCACTGGGTTTGAGCCGCGATGAACTGGTGCAGGCGCTGGGCCTGTCTTTCACCGTGTCGACCCTGGCACTGGCCGGCGGATTGCTCTGGCGCGGGTCGCTCGGCGGCGCGGAATTGAGCGCTTCGCTGCTGGCGCTGATCCCCGCTGTCCTCGGCATGTTGCTCGGCCAATGGCTGCGTCAGCGCATCAGCGCCGTGCTGTTCAAGCGGGTGTTTTTCATCGGTCTGGGCGCGCTCGGCGCCCATCTGCTGATCAGCGGCTAGCGGACGATGCGCTGAGCATTTCAATCGGGCGGATATCGAAATCACGCTCCAGGTATTCCATGCGCTGGGCCAGGAATTGCTGCATGTGCGGCAGGTTCGAGTGCACGTCCAGATGCGCCTGGCTTTCCCAGATCTCGTAGAAAATGAACAGGCTCGGGTCTTCCTTGTCGCGCAGCATGTGGTACTCGATGCAGCCGGGTTCGGCGCGGCTCGGTTCGACATAGGCGCGGAAAAACGCTTCGAAAGCCTCGGCTTTTTCCGGGCGGGTCTTGGCGTGCAGGATGAAACCCTGGCGTTCGCTCATCGCAAAAAACTCCATTCAGATTCAGATGGCGGCCAATCCTACGGCAACAATCAGCATTCGATTCGTGCGTTTTACTCAAATGAATTTTGCGCAATCGGTGCTTATTCCGCGCGAGGCGGATCGCTAATCTGCCGCCATTCAATTTTTCCCCTTCTCCATCCAGCGCTCTGCGCTGCGTATCGGAATCCGTTCGAGGCTCTCCCATGAAAAAAGTGCTGTTGCTCAATGGCGGTAAAAAATTCGCCCACTCCGACGGTCGCTACAACACCACCCTGCACGAAGCCGCGCTGAGCGTGCTGGATCGCGGCGGTGTCGACGTCAAGACCACCTTCATCGACGAGGGTTACGACATCGCCGAAGAAGTCGCCAAATTCCTCTGGGCCGACGTGATCATTTATCAGATGCCGGGTTGGTGGATGGGCGCACCGTGGACCGTGAAAAAGTACATCGACGAAGTCTTCACCGAAGGCCACGGCAGCCTCTACGCCAGCGATGGCCGCACCCGTTCCGACTCCTCGCAGAAGTACGGCAGCGGCGGTCTGATCCAGGGCAAGCAGTACATGCTGTCGCTGACCTGGAACGCGCCGCAGCAGGCGTTCGATGATCCGACCGACTTCTTCGAAGCCAAAGGCGTGGACGCCGTGTACTTCCCGTTCCACAAGGCCAACGAGTTTCTCGGCATGACCAGCCTGCCAACGTTCCTCTGTGTGGACGTGATGAAACGCCCGAACATCGAAGCGGATGTGGCGCGTTACGAGCAGCATCTGACCGAGGTGTTTGGCCTCAAGGCCTGACGCTCGGCTACTATCGAAGGCCTGAGCTTGCGCAGCAGGCCTTTCGATTCGAGGACACCCGTGAAAGCCAGATCCGATGAGTTGCAGATTTTTGTCTGCGTGATCGAATGCGGTTCGATCTCCGCCGCCGCCGAGCAGGTCGGGCAGACGCCGTCGGCCGTCAGTCGTACGCTGTCGCGGCTGGAGGCCAAGCTCGACACCACGCTGATCAACCGCACCACACGACGCATGGACCTGACCGAGGAGGGCAAGTATTTCTTCGAGCAGGCCAAGCTGATCCTCGACCAGATGGATCAACTCGAAGAGCGCCTCTCTTCCCGTCAGCAGACGCCATCAGGACGGCTACGCATCAACGCCGCGTCGCCGTTCATGCTCCACGCCATCGTTCCGTACATCGACGAGTTCCGTCGGCTGTACCCGGACATCCAGCTCGAACTCAACAGCAACGACCTGATCATTGACCTGCTGGAACAAAGCACCGACGTCGCCATCCGCATCGGCACCCTCGCCGATTCGACGTTGCATGCCCGCTCGCTGGGTTGCAGTCCGCTGTTGATCGTCGCCAGTCCTGCCTATCTGGAAAAACACGGTGCGCCGATCGAAGTGGCTGACCTGAGCGAGCACACCTTGCTCGGCTTCACCCAGAACGAAGGCCTCAACCAGTGGCCGCTACGTTACGTGCACGGTGACCGCTGGCCGATCACTCCGGCGATCAGCGCCTCCAGCGGCGAGACGGTTCGGCATCTGGCACTGGAAGGCCAGGGCATTGCCTGCCTCTCGCATTTCATGACCATCGACGACATTCGCGCCGGGCGCCTCAAGGTGTTGCTGGCGGAATTCAACAGCGGTTATCGCCAGCCGATCAACGCGGTGTACTACCGCAACTCGCAGCTGGCGCTGCGCATCCAGTGCTTCCTGGATTTCATCCAGAGCAAACTGGCGGCTTACGCCAGCGCCGATTTCAAAGGCTGATTCGTGATCCCTGCGCAACAGTGATTTGGTTGTGGGCGGGTTTTTCCACCGGGCTCAGCGGTCGATACTCGCTCCATCATTTATTCACGCAGGGAGTTTCTCCATGAACGTATTCGTCACCGGCGCCGCCGGTTTTATCGGCGGCTCCATCGCCACCGGCCTGGTCCAGGCCGGCCACACCGTCACCGGTCTGGTACGCAGCGCCGAACAGGCCAATGAGCTGAAAGCACTGGGCATCACCCCGGTGATCGGCACCCTCGACGACAACGCATTGCTGGCCGAACAGGCCCGCGCCGCCGACGCCGTGATCAACGCCGCCAGCAGCGACCATCGCGGCGCGGTCGAAGCCTTGCTCGATGCCCTGCGCGGCTCGAACAAAGTGTTCCTGCACACCAGCGGTTCGAGCATCGTCGGCGATGCTTCGGGCGGCAAATCCAGCGACGTCATCTACTTCGAAGACAACCTGCCGGAGCCGACCGTCGACAAGGCCGCACGCGTGGCCATCGACAACCTGATCCTCGCCGCAGCGAAGGACGGCGTGAACTCGGCCGTCATCTGCAACACGCTGATCTACGGCCACAGCCTGGGCGTCAATCGCGACAGCGTGCAACTGCCGCGCCTGCTGAAACAGGCGCGCAAAAGCGGCGTGGTGCGTCACGTCGGCACCGGCCAGAACATCTGGTCCAACGTGCACATCGAAGACGTGGTGGCGCTGTACCTGCTGGCCCTGACCAAAAACGTACCGGGCACCTTCTACTTCGTCGAAAGCGGCGAAGCGTCGTTCATCGACATGACCACCGCCATGGCCCAGGCCCTGAACCTCGGCGAGCCACAAGACTGGCCACTGAAAGACGCCGAAGCCGAGTGGGGCTACGAAATGGCCAATTACGGCCTCGGCTCCAACAGCCGCGTACGCGGCAAACACGCCCGCGAACTGCTGGGCTGGACGCCGAAGCGCACGTCGGTGGTTGAATGGATTCGTAACGAAATGGTGTGAGGGTTGATTAAACCCGAGAGGGCTTTGCGACTAACCTGTGAACGGCTGCCTTTGGGCAGCCGTTTGTGTTTTTGGATTTGTCTTGGCATCGGGGAGAAACACCCGGCGCTTTTCAATGTTCAGTGGCATCAGGAGGCGCAAGGATGGTTGATCGTTATGATGCCGAGGGCTCGCAAAGTTCTTATGAACCAGGCTCCGACGAACAGGTACTGAGCAATAAATTAGGGATAACCGATCCTGAAGACATGGATGACGCAGAGCTCATCCTGTTGGAAAAGTTGTACCAGTTCGTGCTCATCGAGCATTTGCCAAATCGGCCATTAACCATTCAGGACCTGAAAGAGTGGCACCGACACTGGTTGGGCAATCTCTATTCATGGGCCGGCGATGTGCGCGCGGTGAATATGGGGAAGGACGGCTTTTTCTTTGCCGCAGCACCGCAGATTCCCCGACTGCTTGATGGTTTCGAGAGGGACTGTTTAGCCAAGTACACACCCTGCAAGCCTGACCTAGATGAAAACCTGATCCACGCCATCGCTGTCACGCACGTGGAGTTCATCCTGATTCATCCATTTCGCGAGGGTAATGGGCGCTTGTCGCGATTGTTGGCCGATGTCATGGCGGTGCAGGCGGGGTATGTGCCGCTCGACTACAGCAGTTGGGAGCGAAACAAAGAGGCTTATTTTGCGGCAATCAACCAAGGGCTAAATTGCAATTACGAACCCATGGAGTATTGGGTTCGGCAGGCATTGTGGACTTGAGTGACGACCTCATTTGGCCAGAGAAAGGTGCAAAAACTTGCTGTCCTTGAGCTTCAGCTTGCGTTCAATCGATTCAACGCTTTGACCCGTTTCGATGGCTGTCGAACTGGCAATCGCGCGTATCAACGCTTCGGCAGTGAGCTTTTTGGGGCGGCGGCGCGAAGCAGTCATGTCAGGAACTCGATAGGAAGCGTCAGCCGAGTATAGCGTCTTGCCTGATGTTGAAAACCTTGTGGCCCGGGCGAAACCTTCAGCCGGGTCATGAAAATCCCACCCCGCGATTTTCATTATTCGCGACAAGACATATCCAAAAACGACAACCCTTATCCCTCCACGAAAATTACTTTCACTTCGTTTGAAAACTCGATCTCGAAATGATTTATGAGTTTCACAACCCATTCGAACGTGACCCTTTCGAGGAGTACCGCATGACACCGTCCTTCGGCTATTGGCTGCTGGTGTACGCCGCCGTTGCCATCATCGCCCTGATCGTTCTGATCGCCCGTTACCGGCTCAATCCGTTCATTGTCATCACCCTGATTTCCATCGGCCTGGCGCTGGTGGCGGGGATGCCGCCGTCCGGCGTGGTGGGGGCGTATGAGGCCGGGGTGGGCAAGACGCTGGGGCACATTGCGCTGGTGGTGGCGCTGGGGACGATGCTCGGCAAGATGATGGCCGAGTCCGGCGGGGCCGAGCAGATGGCGCGCACGCTGATCGAGCGCTTTGGCGAGAAGAACGCGCACTGGGCGATGGTGTGCATTGCGTTTCTGGTGGGGCTGCCGCTGTTTTTCGAAGTCGGTTTCGTGTTGCTGGTGCCGATTGCCTTCACGGTGGCGCGGCGGGTTGGCGTGTCGATTCTGATGGTCGGTTTGCCGATGGTCGCCGGTCTGTCGGTGGTGCATGCGCTGGTGCCGCCGCACCCGGCGGCGATGCTGGCGGTGCAGGCCTATCAGGCGTCGGTCGGGCAGACCTTGCTGTACGCGATTGCCATCGGTATTCCGACGGCGATCATTGCCGGCCCCCTGTACGCCAAATTCATCGTGCCGCGCATTCAGTTGCCGGCGGATAACCCGCTGGAAAAACAATTCCTCGAACGCGAACCCCGCGACAGCCTGCCGGGTTTCGGTATCACCATGGCGACCATTCTGTTGCCGGTGGTGTTGATGCTGATCGGCGGCTGGGCCAACCTGATTTCCACGCCGGGCAGCGGTTTCAACCAGTTCCTGTTGTTCATCGGCAACTCGGTGATTGCGCTGTTGCTGGCGACGCTGTTGAGTTTCTGGACGCTCGGCATTGCGCAGGGTTTCAACCGGGAATCGATCCTCAAGTTCACCAACGAATGCCTGGCCCCGACCGCCAGCATCACCCTGCTGGTGGGCGCCGGTGGCGGTCTGAACCGGATTCTGGTGGACGCCGGCGTCACCGATCAGATCGTCGGCCTGGCCCACGAATTTCACCTGTCGCCGCTGATCATGGGCTGGCTGTTCGCCGCGTTGATGCGTATTGCCACCGGTTCGGCCACCGTTGCCATGACCACGGCTTCCGGCGTGGTCGCGCCAGTGGCCATCGGTCTGGGTTATCCACACCCGGAACTGCTGGTGCTGGCGACCGGCGCGGGCTCGGTTATCTTTTCCCACGTCAACGACGGCGGCTTCTGGTTGATCAAGGAATACTTCAACATGACGGTGGCCCAGACGTTCAAGACCTGGACGGTGCTGGAAACCCTGATCTCGGTTGTCGCTTTCGCCCTGACCGTCGGTCTTTCTTACCTGCTGTAGTCGGAGTTATCCGCCATGGACATCCTTTATCAGATCCGCGCCCGTCAGGATTCCTTCAGCGCCGGTGAAGGACGCATCGCCCGTCTGATGCTCGACGACGTAGGATTTGCCGCCTCCGCCAGCCTCGAAGAACTGGCGCAGCGGGCCGAAGTCAGCACCGCCACGCTGTCGCGCTTCGCCCGCACTGTCGGTTGTCGCGACCTGCGCGATCTGCGCCTGCAACTGGCCCAGGCCAGTGGCGTCGGCAGCCGTTTCCTCGACCCGGCGGGCAAGCCCGAACAGTCGGCGTTTTACGGGCAGATCGTCGGCGATATCGAAACCACCCTGCGTCAGCATCTGGCGGCGTTCGATGAATCGCGCTTCGCCGATGCGGTGAAACTGCTGGGCCAGGCGCGGATGATTCACGCATTCGGCATCGGCGGTTGCTCGACCCTGTGCAGCGACGAATTGCAAGTGCGGCTGGTGCGCCTCGGCTACCCGATTGCGGTGTGCCACGATGCAGTGATGATGCGCGTCACCGCCGCCAGCCTCAGCGCCGAGCAGGTGGTGATCGTCTGTTCGCTGACCGGCATCACCCCGGAGTTGCTGGAGACCGTGGCGCTGGCGCGCAACTACGGCGCACGGATTCTCGCCATCACCCGCGCCGACTCGCCGTTGGCGGAACTGGCCGATATCGTCCTGCCGTTGCAAGGCGCCGAGACCTCGTTCATCTACAAACCGACGGCGGCGCGCTACGGCATGCTGCTCGCCATCGACGTGCTGGCCACCGAGCTGGCGCTGGCCAATCCTGAAGACAATCAAGAACGTCTGCGGCGGATCAAACTCGCCCTCGACGAATACCGTGGCGGCGACGATCACCTGCCGCTGGGAGACTGACATGCTGTACGACACCCTGATTCGCAACGCCTTGGTCATCGACGGCAGCAACAGCCCCGGTTACGCCGCCGACGTGGCGATCCTCGATGGCCGAATCGCGCGCATCGGTGATTTGCACGAGGCCCGCGCCACCGATGAAACCGACGCCGCCGGCCGTGTGCTGGCGCCGGGTTTCATCGACGTGCACACCCACGACGACACCGTGGTGATCCGCCAGCCGCAAATGCTGCCCAAGCTCAGCCAGGGCGTGACCACGGTGATTGTCGGCAACTGCGGGATCAGTGCGGCGCCGGTCAGTTTGCGCGGCGATCCACCGGATCCGATGAACCTGCTCGGCTCGGCGGCGGCGTTCGTCTATCCGCGCTTTAGCGATTATCGGGCGGCGGTCGAGGCGGCCAACACCACGCTGAACGTCGCGGCACTGGTCGGGCACACGGCGCTGCGCAGCAATCATCTTGATGATCTGTTTCGCACCGCCACCGACGATGAAATCAGCGCGATGCGCGAGCAGTTGCGTGAAAGCCTGGAGGCGGGCGCCCTCGGTTTATCCACAGGGCTGGCGTATGCGAGCGCGTTCTCGGCTTCCACCGATGAAGTCATGCAACTGACCGAAGAACTGAATGCCTTCGGTGCGGTGTACACCACGCACCTGCGCAGTGAATTCGAACCGGTGCTGGAGGCGATGGATGAGGCCTTCCGTATCGGACGCCACGCACAATCGCCGGTGATCATTTCCCACCTCAAATGTGCTGGCGCCGGTAACTGGGGCCGCAGTCTGCAGTTGCTTGCCTCGCTGGAAGAGGCGGCGAAAACTCACCCGGTCGGCTGCGATTGCTATCCGTATGCGGCGAGTTCTTCGACGCTGGATCTGAAACAGGTCACCGACGCCCACCGCATCACCATCACCTGGTCGACGCCGCATCCGGAAATGGGCGGTCGCGACCTGATGGACATCGCTGCCGAATGGAACCTGTCGTTGCTCGACGCCGCCAAGCGTCTGCAACCGGCGGGTGCGGTGTACTACGGGATGGACGAGAACGACGTGCGCCGGATCCTTGCTCATCCGCTGTCGATGGTCGGTTCCGATGGCCTGCCGGAAGACCCGTTCCCGCACCCGCGTCTGTGGGGCGCTTTCCCTCGGGTGCTCGGACATTTCAGTCGCGATGTCGGGCTGTTTCCGCTGCACACCGCCGTGCACAAGATGACCGGTCTGTCGGCCGCGCGTTTCGGCCTGAAGGAACGGGGCGAGATTCGTGAAGGACACTGGGCGGATCTGGTGTTGTTCGACCCGGCGACCGTGCGTGACGTGGCGGATTTCAACGACCCACAACGTGCCGCGCAAGGTATCGACGGTGTGTGGATCAATGGCGTGTTGAGTTACCGCGACGGTCAGGCCAACGGCCAGAGACCCGGGCGGTTTCTGGCGCGCCAGGGCGATCTGCGCGACGGCTTTCGTTGAATTTTGCTGACTGTGTCACGGTGATGGCACATTGCAATTAAAGAAAGCCATCACCAAGCCGAATTGCTGACATCCACCCCGGCTACACTCTGGGGCCAATCAGTCAGGGAGCAACCCATGAGCTTCGGCAAAACCACCCCGATCCTGCGGATTTTCGATGAAGCCAAGGCCGTGGAATTCTACGTCGATTTCCTCGGCTTCAAGATCGATTGGCAGCATCGTTTCGAACCCGGTTTCCCGTTGTACCTGCAGGTTTCGCGCGGCGAATGTGTGCTGCATTTGTCCGAACACCACGGCGATGCAACACCGGGTTCGGCCCTGCGGATCGAGACCGATGAGTTGGAGGCGTTCCAGCAGCAGTTGGTCGCCAAGAACTACAAGTTCTCGCACCCGGGCATCCAGGCCATGCCGTGGGGCAGCCAGGACATGACCATCGCCGATCCGTTCGGCAATCGCCTGGTGTTCACCAACGCGATCAGCCTCTAACTGTCGTTCGCTACCCGGTGAGTCTGCCGAAACTCGCCGGGCGGCATGCCACGTCGGCTCTTGAACGTGCGGTGAAACGAACGCGGTTCGGTGAAGCCCAGATACTGGGCGATGTCCTGAATCGGCAAGGTGCTGTTGAGCAGATAATGCTCGGCCAGTTCCTGGCGCAGCTCATCGAGAATCTGCTGATACGAGGTGCCGGCCTGATGCAACTGGCGTTGCAGCGTGCGCACGGACACAGCGAGATGTTCGGCCACCTGTTCTTTGCGCGGCAGACCTTCCTTGAGCAACTGGCGCAGGATGCTCTTGACCCGCTGTTCCAGCGAGGCATCCTCCAGCGTCGCCATCAAACTCTGCGCGTGTTCTTCCAGGGTGCGCAGCAAATGCGCATCGGCCTGGCGCAACGGCAACTGCAAATACGGCAGCGGCACGATCAGCGCGGAATACGGCTGATCGAACAGCACCGGGCATTCGAAAAACGCTTCATATTGCGCCAGCGTCGTGTCCGGCGGGATCGAGTGTTCCAGCCACACGGCGGCCGGCGACAGTTGGGTGTCGGCAATCCAGCGTGCGTATTGCAGCCAGGAACCGAGCACGTTTTCCACCAGATGTCGGCGGATCCGCGGGCGTTCAAAGCGGCAGCTCCAGATCAGGTGCACGTGGCTGTCGCGCACCTCGGCGCGGCTGACGCCCATATCGCCCACCAGTTTTTCGAACGGCATGATGCGGCTCATGGCGTCGCCCAGTGTCGCGCAGTTCATGGTGATGTAACCCAGCACGCTCCAGGAGTTGGGCAGCACGAAATTCGCGGCGTTGAGACCGAACAACGGATCGCCCGAGTGTTCGCAAAAGTAATCGAGCAACCGCTCATGGGTTTCACCCGGCAGGCGCAGGCTGTTGTCGCTCAACTGCTGCGCCTGCAACCCGGCCGCCGCCAATGCAGGCTCGATGGCCAGGCCCAGATGTTCGGCATGACGCAGGTATTTGAGCAGAGGCGGAACGGAGGTGAAGCCGAGCGATTGCATGACCGAATTCCCTTGAACGAGGCCGCCACGGGCGGATGAGCGCCCTGAAAGGTAATTTGAATCCACGACTAAAGTAAATGGCTGACGCTTGCGCGACGTTTGACTCAATTGGCTACTCGAACTGGCCGGATGCGACCGTGACACTTTCGGCCGGCTGACTAGTATGAGGGCCTGAAATCTCACTGATCAGACTGCACAGAAGGACACACGCATGCGACGCTGGAACGGCTGGGGAGATGCAACCACGGTGGTCGAACTGCCGGCCCAGGGCGCAAGTTTTCTCCATGAGCGACTGGGGGAGGGACGCGCGCTGCCCGATGCGACACTCGAAGGGGCGCTGGCCCGGGTGCCGGTCTCGCGGCTGGCGGAACACGCGTTGTACAGCATCGATGCCCATGATCGTCTGCTGCATGCCCGGGGGCAGAGCCTGCCGGACTGGCTGGCATTGCGCGAGGGCGCGCTGGGCAATTATCCCGACGCCGTGGCGTTCCCGGAAACCACCGAACACATCCGCCAGTTGCTGGCGCTCGCCCAGGCGCAGGATCTGTGCCTGATTCCCTACGGCGGCGGTACATCCGTGGCCGGTCACATCAATCCGCCGGACTCTGCGCGGCCGGTGGTGACGGTGTCCTTGGCGCGGATGAGCCGCCTGATCGACCTCGACGAACAGAGCCTGCTGGCGACTTTCGGCCCTGGCGCCAGTGGCCCGCAGGTGGAAAGTCAGTTGCGCGCCCGAGGCTACACGCTGGGGCATTTCCCGCAGTCGTGGGAGCTGTCGACGCTGGGCGGTTGGGTGGCCAGTCGTTCCAGTGGTCAACAATCGCTGCGCTATGGGCGGATCGAGCAACTGTTCGCTGGCGGAACCCTGGAAACCTTTGCCGGACCGCTACAGATTCCAAACTTCCCGGCCTCGGCAGCCGGCCCTGATCTGCGCGAAGTGGTGCTGGGTTGCGAGGGGCGTTTCGGGATCATTTCCGAGGTCAAGGTGCGGGTCAGTGCGTTGCCGGCCGATGAACGTTTCTACGGTGTGTTTCTGCCCAGTTGGAGCAAGGCGCTGCAAGCCATTCAACAACTGGCTCAGGCGCGGGTGCCGCTGTCGATGCTGCGTCTGTCCAACGCGGTGGAGACCGAAACTCAACTGGCGCTGGCCGGCCATCCGCAACAGATCGCCTGGCTGGAAAAATACTTGAGCCTGCGTGGCGCGGGGCAGGGCAAGTGCCTGCTGACCTTCGGCGTAACCGGCAATCGCAAGCAGAATGCGCTGTCCCTGAGTCAGGCCCGTCAGCATCTGAAGGCATTCGGCGGTGTGTTCACCGGTACGCTGCTGGGCAAGAAATGGGCGCAGAACCGCTTCCGTTTTCCCTACCTGCGGGAGAACCTGTGGAACGCCGGTTACGTGGTCGACACCCTCGAAACCGCCACCGACTGGAGCAACGTCGACAACCTGCTCAGCCTGATCGAAAACAGCCTGCGGGATGCCTTGGCGGCGGAGGGTGAGCGCGTGCATGTATTCACCCATCTGTCCCACGTCTACGGCGAAGGCTCGAGTATCTACACCACTTACGTGTTTCGCCCGGCGGCGGACTATCCCGCGACGCTCGCTCGCTGGAAGGCCCTCAAGCACGCGGCCAGCCAGACCATCGTCGACAACCACGGCACCATCAGCCACCAGCACGGCGTGGGCAAGGATCACGCGCCGTATCTGGCACGCGAGAAAGGCGCGCTGGCGATGGACACCTTGCAGGCGCTGAGCCGGCACTTCGACCCGGCCGGGCGCCTGAACCCCGGCACGCTGTTGCAGGAGTGACTGCGATGAGCGCGGACTGGAACGCCGAATGGCGCCAGCAAGTCCTGCCGACGCTGGCGGCTGAAACCTGGGATCTGATCGTCATCGGCGGCGGCATCAGCGGTGCCGGCATCCTGCGTGAAGCCGCGCGCCGTGGCTGGCGTTGCCTGCTGCTGGAGCAGCGTGATTTCGCCTGGGGCACGTCCAGTCGGTCGTCGAAAATGGTCCATGGCGGTTTGCGCTACATCGCCAAGGGCCAGTGGCGCCTGACCCGGGATTCGGTGCGCGAACGCCAGCGTCTGCTCGACGAGGCACCGGGGCTGGTGGAGCCGATGAGTTTCATGATGCCGCACTATCGCGGCGGTTTTCCCGGGCCGCGAGTGTTGGGTGGTCTGTTGTCGATCTATGACGCATTGGCCGGGCGCCGAGATCATCGTTTCCATGACGCGCAGCAACTGCGATATCTGGCGCCGGGCGTGAAAGAACATGACCTGCTGGGTGGCACCTGTTTTATCGATGCGCTGACCGATGACGCGCGGCTGGTGATGCGCGTGTTGAGCGAAGCGCGGGCCGATGGTGCGGTGGTGCTCAACGGTGTACGCGTCGAACATCTGCTGCGTGAAAACGGGCGGGTGTGCGGGGTTCAGGTCGAGGACTGCGAGGCCGGCGCCTCACTGCAATTGCGTTGTGGTGTGCTGGCGGTGGCCACCGGTGCCTGGGCCGAACGCCTGCGTCCATCTGAGGCGCCCCGCCAGTTGCGTCCGTTGCGCGGCAGTCATTTGCTGCTGCCGGGCTGGCGCTTGCCGGTGGCGCAGGCGTTCACGTTTCTGCATGAGCGGGATCGGCGTCCGGTGTTCGTTTTCCCGTGGGAAGGTGCGACGGTGGTCGGCACTACCGACCTCGATCACCGCGAGAATCTGGACCAGAGTGCGAGCATCAGTGCGGAAGAACTCGACTACCTGCTGGCCGCCTGCCGACAGCAGTTTCCCGGCGCTGAAGTGACAACCGCCGACGTGCTTTCAACCTGGTCCGGCGTGCGTCCGGTAGTAGGCAGCGCGGCGGGTGAGCATCAAGACAAGCCGTCGAACGAAACCCGTGAACATGTGCTGTGGCAGGAGCCGGGTTGCGTCACCCTGGCCGGCGGCAAACTCACGACGTTCCGCCCGCAAGCCATCGAAGTGCTCAAGGCCTGCGCCGACATGCTCGGCCGTTCTTTCGAAGACGATGCCGTGCCGGTATTTGCCGCCGTGCCGCCACTGGCGATCCCGGATCTCAGCCCCGGTCAGTGGCGACGCCTGGCCGGGAGACATGGCCGAGACCTGCCGAGGCTTGCGCAACTGCTCACTGAACTGGGCCACGACACCGTCGGCGCCACCGACACCTTATGGGCCGAACTGGCCTTCGCCTGCGAAGCGGAAATGGTCCTGCACCTGGATGACCTGCTGCTGCGCCGAACCCGTCTCGGCTTGTTGCTGCCCCGTGGCGGCGCGGAGTATTTCCCGGCCATTCGCCGACTCTGCCAACCACGGCTGGGCTGGGACGACGAACACTGGCAACAGGAACAGCAACGCTATCAGGCGTTATGGCAACGCCATCACGGCCTGCCGGAAATCGCGCAGTGATGCCCTTCGAAGAGAGCTCCATGGACAACCACCCGAACAAGCGTTACCTGCTGGCCATCGACAATGGCACCCAGAGCGTGCGCGCGCTGCTCTTCGATTTGCAGGGCAATCTGCTCGGCAAGGGCAAGGTTGAATTGCAGGCTTATTACTCGACGCAACCGGGCTGGGCCGAACAAGATCCGGAATATTACTGGGCGAAACTGGGCGAAGCCTGCCAGCAGGTGTGGGCGCAAACCGGCATCGATCGCTCGCAGATTGCCGGGGTTTCTCTCACGACCCAGCGTGGCACGGTGATCAATGTCGACGCTCAGGGCAAACCGTTGCGCCCGGCGATTCTCTGGCTCGATCAGCGCCAGAGCGAAGTCGAAGGCGGGATCAAGGGGCCGTGGGGCTGGCTGTTCAAACTGGCCGGCGCGCAGGCCACCGTGGATTACTTTCGCGCCCAGGCCGAGGCCAACTGGATTGCTCGCCATCAACCTGACGTGTGGGCGGCGACCGACAAGTTTCTGTTGCTCTCTGGATTTCTCACGCATCGGCTGTGCGGGCGCTTTGTCGACTCGGTGGGTTGTTGCGTCGGTTACCTGCCATTCGACTTCAAACGCCTGCGCTGGGCCGCAACCCGTGACTGGAAATGGCAGGCGCTGGCGGTGCGTCCCGAGCAACTGCCGACCTTGCACAAACCCGGTGAAACCCTCGGCCATATCAGCGCCGAAGCCAGTCGTCACACCGGCATTCCCAAAGGCGTGCCGCTGATTGCTGCGGGGGCCGACAAGGCCTGTGAAGTGCTCGGCTCCGGCGTCGTCGACTCGGGCACGGTGTGCCTGTCTTACGGCACCACGGCGACGATCACCAGCACCCGTTCGCGCTATCTGGAAATCGTCCCGCTGATTCCGCCGTACCCGTCGGCGGTGCCGGATCAGTACAACTGCGAGGTGATGATTTATCGCGGTTACTGGATGGTCAGCTGGTTCAAGAACGAGTTCGGCCTGCGGGAAATGCAGCAGGCCAAAGAGCAGGGTATCGAGCCCGAGCAACTGTTCGATGCGCTGGTCGATGCGGTGCCGCCGGGCTCGATGGGGTTGATGCTGCAACCGTATTGGTCGCCCGGTATTCGCGAACCGGGCGTGGAAGCCAAAGGCGCAATGATCGGCTTCGGCGACGTGCACACCCGCGCGCACATTTACCGGGCAATTCTCGAAGGCTTGGCGTATGCCTTGCGCCAAGGCATGGAGAAAATCGAGAAGCGCTCGAAGATCTCCGTCACCCGTTTGCGAGTCGCTGGCGGTGGCTCGCAAAGTGATGCGGCGATGCAACTCACGGCGAACATTTTCGGCCTGCCGGCGGAGCGTCCGCACGTCTATGAAGCGTCCGGTCTGGGCGCGGCGATTTGCTGCGCGGTGGGGCTGGGGCTGCACGCGGATTTCCCCACGGCGATAGCGGCGATGACCCGGGTCGGTGCTGTGTTTCAGCCGCAACCCGAGGCGCAACAGGTCTATGAGCGCCTGTACAAGGACGTCTATCTGCGCATGTATCGACAGCTCAAACCGTTGTACCAGAGCATCCGCAAGATCACCGGTTACCCGGCCTGAACGAATAGCGCACGTGGCGCTATCGGAGAACTTTTCTGGTGAGATCGGACAGTGTCAGGGGCGGGGTCGATTGTTAGGCTCGATCCCCACGGCACACATAACAAGAACCAGAAGCAATGAAGCTGATCTCCCTCCTGCTGCTTTGCGCAATAGCCCCGACGGCGTGGGGCTGGTCGAATCATACGGTGGGCAGCTACCTGGCGTTGCAGGACCTGCCGGCGTTGCGCGATGCGTCGCCCGTCGAAGTCGAACCGCTGGAGCAGTTTCTCTCCGAGCAATACCCGGCCATCGTCGCGTTGCTCGACGAGCAGGAGCGCTTCGCTCGCGAACATTTCAACCAGTACCCGCCGCGCCCCGACAACCTCAAGTTGCCCGCTGTGCCGAGCGACAATCTGCGCCACGACTTCCTCACCGCGCTGCGGATCAATCCGCAGATTTATCTGGCGATGGTCATCCAGCCGTTGCCGGGCAAGGACCTGCACGAGCGCGAGCATCTGCAGGCCGATCAGGTGATGGTCGAGCAGACACTTTCGCCGTGGAATCGCCAGCGTTTCATTCGCGTGGCCGATCACGAAAAAGTCGCGCCCCTGGCCGTGCTGGCGAGCGCCGCCGACGAGCCGGATTACGGCCACGACATCAATCTGTTCAGCGACAACCCCGGCGAAGTCGCCGCGCTGTATGGCTTCGGCCCGCAGCCGTTTGGCGATGCGCGATTCCAGTACAGTTCCCAGGCGCCGTTCCACATGGGCTTCTTCCATGAGAGCCCGGTGGTGTATGCGGCCGCCGGATTCCTCGAACGCAGTTGGCCAGACTGGCGCGCGTATCAATACATGGGGCTGGCGCGACTGGCGTTTGCCAGTGGTCACTCTTATTGGGGTTATCGCTTTCTCGGCTGGGGCCTGCACCACGTTCAGGACCTGACTCAGCCGTATCACGCCAAGCCATTGCCGGGCGTCGAATTGCCGAGCCTTCTGCTGCTGGAGGGCAAGGCGCTGGCCGGTTTTGCGGATGACAAACAGGCGTCCATCGAACGGGTCGCGACCCGCCACATGGAAGTCGAGAAATACCAGTCGACCTGGCTGCGCCGCGTGCTGCGCGCCGGTCAGCCGCATCCGATGCTCGACGCTTACGCCGATGCCGCCGGGGACGCGCATTACCCGTCGTACTCCGTGGACTACCTGCGCGAAGTGGTGAGTGCCGAGTCGGTCGACGACTCCGCGGCCTTCGATGAGGCCATCGGCCAGTGGCTGGAAACGGCACCGGTCACCAGTGATTTCAGCGCGGGCAATCAGTTGCAGCGCGAGACCTTCGAGCATCCGCAACTCAATCAGCAACTGCTCAGGCTGCTCGGCCATTTCGGCGCCCACAGCCGGATTTATGTCAGCGCGGGGCTGGCGCCATAAGCATCGCGGCAACACACAACAATAAGAACAGGGAAGGAGGAATAGATGATCAACACTCGATTGCGCCTGTCTGGCGTAGCGCTCCCCGGTGTCGGTTTGGCAGGGCTGCTGCAACTCTGCGCAGTCGACGCGGTGCAGGCCGCGGAGTTCAGCGTGCTGGACAATCAGGTCACCGGCTCGCTCGACACGACCTTGTCCTATGGCCGCTTGTGGCGGGTCCAGGGCCGGGACAAGACCAACGACGACGTCAACACCAACGACGGCAATCGCAACTTCGACACCGGGCTGGTTTCCGAGGTGTACAAGATCACTTCGGAGCTGGAAGCCAACTACCAGAACTACGGGGTGTTCCTGCGCGGCACGGCGTTCTACGACACCCAGTTGATGGACAAGCGCAACGACTACTACCACAACAACAGCCCGTCGCAGCCGAGCCAGAGTTATCCCCAGGACGACCGTTTCACCGGCCAGACCCGCGACATCGCCGGCAGCCGGATTGAAATGCTCGACGCCTACGTCCATGGTTCCTGGGATGTCGCGACAATGCCTGTCACCGCGCGAGTGGGGCGTCAGGTGTTCAACTGGGGCGAGGGGATTTTCTATCGCGGCGGGGTCAACACCACCAACCCGGTGGACGCGGCGAAGTATCGCTTGCCGGGTGCCGAGGTCAAGGAAGTGCTGATGCCGGTGGAGGCGGTCAGCTTCAACATCGGCCTGAGCGACAACCTGATGATGGAGAGTTTCTACCAGACCAACTGGAAAGAAACCCGCATCGACCCGGTCGGCACCTTCTACTCGCAGACCGACCTATTCGCTGACGGCGGCAACACCGCTTACAACAACTTCAGCGGCACCGCGCTTGATACGCCGGTGCCGGGGTTTGGCAATGTCATCGGCCTGTACAGCGCGCTGGGCAACAATCCATTGCTCGGCCCGGCGCTGAAGTCCACCGGTCTGTACGCCAACGGCGTGACTCCGGCCTACGGCAACACCCTTAAGGTGGCGTCGATCGGCAAGGACTACAACGCGCGCAACGACGGTCAGTTCGGCTTCGCTTTTCGCTACATCGCCGAAGAGCTCAACAGCACCGAGTTCGGCCTGTACATGGTCAATTACCACGCCAAGGAACCGACCATCGCTGCCGACCTGGGCGGTTACAACGGAATCGACATGAATGCCCTGACCAACATGCTGTCGAGCGTCGCCGGCAGTCAGGCCGGGGCCCTTGCCAACGGGCTGGCGACTGCCGATGTGATGGGCAACATCCAGGCCCATCGACGCTATGCCGAAGACATCCGCATGTACGGTTTCAGCTTCAACACCACGCTGGGCGAGGCCTCGGTGTTCGGTGAAGTGGCCTATCGGCCGAACCTGCCCATCGGCGTCGCGGCCACCAACGATTTGATCGGCGATCTGGCCAATGGCGCTGCCGCAGCGGTGTCCGGCAAGACCATCAACGTCGGCGGGCAAATGGTCACCCTCGACAGCCAGATCAACAACGCCGAGCGGGTGGAGGCGTTCAACACTTCGCTGGGCAGCATCTACAACTTCGGCCCGACGCTGTCGTTCGACTCGATGTTCGGCATCTTCGAACTGGCCTCCGAGCACCTGCGCGGCAGCAGCCTGCAATACACCGCCTACGACGGCAGCAACCGTTACTACGCCGGCACCGGCAACACTTCATATGTGTCCGGCGGCGATCGCGACGATCAGGTCAACCGCGATTCCTACAGCTACACGGTGATGTTCAACGGCACCTGGAACGACGTTTACGCCGGGGTCAACGTCTCGCCTTACGTCGTCTACAAAGACGACTTCAAGGGCAACAGCTACCAGGCCGGCAACACCATCGAGGGCCGCAAGGCCTACACGCTGGGGATCAAGGCTAACTACCAGAACAGGCTCGAAGCCGAGTTGCAGTACACCGAGTTCTACGGCGGTGGGCAGAACAACGGCATTCGCGACCGCGACAACGTCGGTTTCAACCTCAAGTATTTCTTGTGAGTACCAAACACAGTTTTTGCGGCAGCTCATCCCCTGTGGGAGCGAGCTTGCTCGCGAAGAGGCCGGCACATTCAACAAAGCTGTCGCCTGACAAACCGTTTCGTCGGAACGCCGCCCGGAGCAAGCTCGCTCCCACAGGTTTTTGTACTTCGGAGAAGATCATGTTTCACACTTCAAGACTGACCAAGATCTCGCTGGCGCTCGTCCTCGGCCTAGTCACCGGCAGTGCACTGGCGGCCATCTCGCCCCAGCAAGCCGAACAACTGAAAACCTCGCTCACCCCCATGGGCGCCGAGCGCGCCGGCAACGCTGCCGGCACCATTCCGGCCTGGACCGGCGGCATCACCCAGGCACCGGCCGGCTACAAACCCGGCCAGCATCACCCCGACCCATACGCGGCGGACAAACCGCTGTTCACCATCACCAAGGCCAATCTCGACCAGTACAAAGCGCATCTCACGCCGGGCCAGATCGCCCTGTTCAACAGCTACCCCGACACCTTCCAGATGCCGGTCTACCCCTCGCGCCGCTCCGGCTCCGCACCGCAGTGGCTGTATGACAACACCCTGAAAAATGCGACCTCGGCCAAACTGCTGGAGGGCGGCAGCGGGTTCGCCGACGCCTATGGCGGCGTGCCGTTTCCGGTGCCGAAGGATGGCGTCGAAGTGCTGTGGAATCACATCACCCGCTATCGCGGCATCTACGTCGTCCGTCGCGCTTCCGAAGCACCCGTGCAACGCAACGGCAGCTTCGCGCTGGTGACCTCGCAGCAGGAGGGCTTCTTCAACTACTACCGCCCGGGTAGCCAGTTCGCCGACCTGAAAAACATCCTGTTCTACTACCTCGCCTTCGTGAAAAGCCCGGCGCGCCTCGCCGGTGGCGCAGCGCTGGTGCACGAGACACTGGACCAGCTCAAGGACGCCCGCCAGGCCTGGATCTACGACGCCGGCCAACGCCGCGTGCGCCGCGCACCGAACCTCGCGTACGACACGCCGATTGCCTCCTCCGATGGCCTGCGCACCGCAGACGACACCGACCTGTTCAACGGCTCGCCGGACCGCTTCGACTGGAAGCTCAAGGGCAAGCAGGAAATCTACATCCCCTACAACAACTACAAAGTCGGCAGCCCCGACGTGAAATACGCCCAACTGCTCACCCCCGGCCACCTCAACCCGCAATACACCCGCTATGAGCTGCACCGGGTCTGGGTGGTCGAAGGCACACTCAAACCGGGGTCACGGCATATCTATTCCAAACGCGTGCTGTTCCTCGACGAAGACAGCTGGGGCGCCGCCCTGGTGGACCAATACGACGGGCGAGGGGAGCTGTGGCGCGTGTCGATGGCCTACCTGAAAAACTTCTACGACCTGCCCACCACCTGGAGCGCACTCGACGTCTTCCACGACTTGCAGGCGCGTCGGTACTACGTGCAGAACCTGGATAACGAAGAGGCCTCGACCGTCGACTTCTCGCAACCGGTGCCGGAGGATTCGTATTTTATGCCGTCCGCGTTGCGGCAGCGGGGGACGCGCTGAACAGGTAAATCGGCCGTTCGGCAGTTTTCAAGTTTGAGCAAGATCGAGTGTGTTAGTCTGCAATCAATGATTTCATTGATTGCAGGAGGCGTCATGGCCAGCATCACCATTCGAAACCTTGATGAAAAGCTCAAGGAGCAGTTGCGAATTACCGCTGCTCACAACGGACACTCTATGGAGGAAGAGGCTCGTTTGATACTCGGCCGGGCCTTGGCAGCAGTTGATCGCGCCGGAGGTCTTGGAAGCCGGATACGCAATAGATTCAGTGCTGTAGGCGGAGTGGACCTTGATCTGCCTGAGCGTTCAGAGAAAGCTACCGGGGTGGATTTTTCTGAATGATAGTGCTCGATACCAACGTTCTTTCAGAGTTTATGCGCGTCGAACCTGAGACCCGGGTGCTTGCCTGGGTTGATGCACAACCTGCGATGGATTTGGCAGTCAGCGCGATAACAGTGGCGGAAATACTCCACGGAATCGCACGGCTTCCCTCGGGCAAGCGCAAAAAAAATCTTGAAGCCCTTGCCATGGCGATGTTCGAAGAGGACTTCGCCGGCCGCATTTTGCCATTTGATGCTCATGCCGCAGTTGAGTACGCGACACTGGTTGCAGACTGTGAATCAAAGGGGCGAACCGCGTCGATGGGAGATGCTCAGATTGCAGCCATCTGTCGAACTCACGGAGTGCCGATTGCTACTCGCAATGTGAAGGATTTTGAGTTCAGCGGGGTTGAGGTGATTAATCCCTGGGTGACCGTAGCGACGCCTTAGCCGTTTGTAGCACTCTCGCAAAAAAGCCCGCGCCCGAAGTGATGATTAATCATTTCGGGCGCGGGCTTTTTCGTTGTAGATCGCTATTCGACGCTAAACATCAAACGCGGAAATGACTCACCATCTGCTGCAACTGCCCACCCAGCCGCGCCAGTTCAACGCTGGACTTGGCGGTCTCATCACTCGCGGCTGCCGTCTGCTCCGACACGTCGCGAACATTGATGATGCTGCGGCTGATTTCTTCGGCCACGGCGCTTTGCTGTTCGGCGGCAGCGGCGATCTGCTGGTTCATCGACTGGATGTTCGACACCGTGCGGGTGATGTTTTCCAGGGAGTCGCCGGCCTTGCGGGTCAGGGCGACGCTGCTGTCGGTCAGGGCGCGGCTGTTGTTCATCACGGCGGAAACCTGTTGCGTGCCGTTCTGCAGACCGGCCACCAGGCCTTCGATTTCCTCGGTGGATTTCTGGGTGCGCTGGGCCAGGCCACGGACTTCGTCGGCGACCACGGCAAAACCACGACCGGCTTCACCGGCACGCGCCGCTTCAATTGCAGCGTTGAGCGCCAGCAGATTGGTCTGTTCGGCGACGGCCTTGATCACGTCCATGACGCTGCCGATCTTGTCGCTTTCCTGTTGCAGCACGCTCATGGCTTCGGTGGAACGCACCACTTCGCTGGCCAGACGCTCGATCTGGGCGATGGCTTCGTTCACCACTTTGTCACCTTCGCGGGCTTCGCCGTCAGCGGCGGCTGCGGCTTGCGAGGCTTCTTCGGCGTTGCGCGCGACTTCCTGCACGGTGGCAGTCATCTCGTGCATCGCAGTGGCGACCTGATCGGTCTCGACCTTCTGGCTGTTCACGCCGGCGCTGGTCTGTTCGGTCACGGCCGACAGTTCTTCGGCGGCGCTGGCGATCTGGGTCACGCCGTCGCGGATGCCGCTGATCAGGTCGCGCAGGGTCACGCCCATGCGCGCGATGCCTTGTTGCAGCACGCCGAGTTCGTCGCGGCGGGTGACGATCACGTTGTGGCTCAGGTCGCCGCTGGCGATGCGGTCGACCACGGCCATGGTTTCCTGCAGCGGACGGGTGATCTGGCGGGTGATGATGAACGCCGCGATGACGCCCACCAGCAAGGCCAGCAGGGTGCTGATCAGTTGCAGGGTGCGGGCCTGGGCGCTTTCGGCGTCACGACGGTCTAGCTGGATCTGATACAGCTGCTCGCTCAGCGATACGATCAGGTTGCCCTGGTCGGTCATTTCCTTGCGCGCCTGCACCGCATCGGTGTTGGCGTTCTTGAAGGCCTGCAAGGCGCTGCGGTAATTGGTGAGTGCGGTTTCCAGCTGACGTAGCGCGTCTTGTTGGCTGCTGGCGAAATGCACATTCAGCTGCTTGAGGCTGGCGATGGCGGCGTCCAGTTGGCCGACGGCTTTCTGCTCGGTCTCGGCGTTGGCAGTGGCGGTGTAGCCGCGCACTTCGTAGCGCGCCAGGATGAAGGCTTCCTTGGCGGCGGTGATGGCCTGGAACTGCTCGAAACGCTCATCGCTCAGCGGCATTTGCTGAACGCGGGCGCTGATCGCTTCGATCTGGTTGTAAGCCGCTTCGGCGTTGCTGCTCATGGTGTCGCGCGCGGTGTTGCCGGTGCGGTAGGCATTGCGCATTTTATTCAGCGACGTCTGGTACTCGGCGATAGTCGCCGCCTGCTCCTTGAGCAGTTTGACGTTCTCGGGGCTCTTGAAGCTGCCGATCAGTTTTTGCTGCTGCGCAGCGAAACCGTCGAGGGTGGTCTGCACGTTCTGCGCGGCGGTTTCGTCGCCATTCGTCAGCATGTATTGCAGGCGCACCACGCGCAGTTTGGTCAGGCCAGCGTTGAGCTGGGTGATGTCGCTCATCCAGTTGCTGCGGTCAATCAGGCCGCCCAGGCTGGTCCAGCCGGTAAGTGCCAGAACACAGGTCAGGGCCAGGACGAGGCCGAATCCGAGCCCCAGTTTCAGGTTTACGCTGATGTTGCCGAACCAGCTATTCATCAAAAATCCTCCAGAAAACGTTGTGCGTCTTGATCGTCGGTCAGGCTGGAAGATTGTTGTTTTTTTGAGCCAGCAAGGGTGTAGCAGGACTGTATCGGCCGCAAATCCGAGAGCTGAAAGGATTTTGTCCGACAGAATTTGTAACAAGCGATCCCAAGACTTTTTTCACATGAGTTTCACCGGCTGCCTACGCCGTCCTCTCTACCCTCGCCGCATCGAATGACAAGTGATGGCGGCTTTTTGTGGAATTGAGACTGAGTCTGTTCGGCGTCAAACGCTCGGTTGATCTGAGTGGTCTGGCCCGTTTTCGAAACACCTGGGTGGTGCTGGCGGCGTCGGCGCTGGTGATTCCGCTGACCTTGTGGCTGCTGGCGCCGGCGGCGGTGCCTGACCTTGCCCACGGCAATGTGGCCGGGGCGCAGGCGCTGAAGGACGGCTGGGACAAGGGCGAGATGATTGTGCTGGTACGCCATGTCGAGCGCTGCGATCACTCGAAAGCCCCGTGCCTGAGCGGCAATGACGGCATCACTGACCGTTCGCGCAGTGTCGCGGTGAGCGTCGGCGCCCAGTTCGAGCAGTTGGGCCTGGACAAGGCCGACGTCTACAACAGCCCGATGATGCGCACCGTGCAGACCGCCGGTTACATGTTCAACAAAGCCGCAACCGGCGAAGACTGGCTGATCAGTTGCAAGGGCCGGATGCTGCAGGACGCGCTCGCGCACAAAGTCCCGGGACGCAACCTGATTCTGGTGACCCACAGCGAATGCATGGCGCAGCTGGAAAAAGACCTCAAGGTGCCGGCCTCGACCCTCGGGTACGGCGCATCGCTGTTTGTTTCCGCCGCCAGCCCGGCGGCCCCACAGATGCTCGGCTTCATTGAAGCCTCCGACTGGCGCACGGTGACCACCCAATGAAATCACGCTTTTATGCTTACAACTTCGGCATCCCGCTGCTGTGTGCCGCGCTGGTGTTCCTGATGTTCGACATGACCCGTATCGACATCGCCTTCAGCAATCTGCTGTTCGATCCGTTGAGCCAGACATTCCCGCTCGACAAGATCCATTTCTTCGAAAAATTGACCCACAAGTGGGCGCGGATCATTCCGAACTGGACGGCGGAAATTGCCCTGATCGGCGCCATGCTGTCGTTTGTCTGGCCGCTGGTTAAACCGCAAAAACATCCGCGTCTGGGCGGTTTTCTCGAGCGCAGCAAAGTCGCGCCGGTGCTGCGCTTTGCCGCCGATCACCGTAGGGATTTTCTGTTTGTGGTGGTGGCTTTCGCGGTCTGCACCGGGGTGATCCATTTCCTCAAGGCGCACACCAGCGTTTACTGCCCGATCGAGACCACGCTGTACGGCGGAAAGATGCCGCACATCGAGTGGTACAACAATTTCCAGCTGTTCCACGAAGCGGGTGAAGGGCGTTGCTGGCCCGGCGGCCATGCTTCCGGTGGCTTCACCATGCTGGCGCTGTATTTCGTGGCGCGTCGTTACCAGTGGCGCTTTTCCAGCGCGTTGCTGTGGGGTTCGCTGCTGCTCGGTTTTGTCTACGGCACTACGCGGGTCCTACAGGGCTGGCATTACATGTCCCACACGTTCTGGGCCGGTATCTTCGTGTGGCTGGCGTGTTTGCTGACGGCGCTGGCGTTCTACGGGCGGGCTCGTCTGGAATTGCCGGTGTTGAGCAAGCGTGAGCGAAAGGTGTTCGCTGCACAGCCTGAGGTTTCTCTCTGAGTTCTCGCCGCTGAAATGAAACACCCGCCATCATCGGCGGGTTTTTCGTTTGTGCTGTTGTGGTTTCAATAGCCCACGAAGTAATACGCCTGGCGCCCGACCATCATGGTCTTGTGGACTTTCAGCGGGGCGGCGGGTTCGCTGTCTCCCGAGATCACGGCGATGTTCGATGGCGAGGCGCTGAGGAAATCCTTCAATTGCGCATCGGTGTCCAGGCCCTTGAGGACGCTCCGGGTATAGAACACGCTGGCGCCGCCGACACGTTCGTTGGCTTGAAACAGTGCGACCTGACTGCCGCTCGCTTGCAGCGACTGGATGTGTTCGGTCAGCGGCAGGAACGACAGGTGTTTATCGGCGTTCGGCAGTGCCCATTGCGCGGCGCCAAGGTAGCTGGCGATGACCACCGTCAGTATCCCCGCCGCCACTGTCTGACGATGACGGGCGATTCGTCCGACAAAACCATTCTTGTGATCCTTCAACCTGTCGAACAGCACGCCCGCATATTCCGCTGCAATTACTGCCGCTGCGGGCGTCATCGACATCAGGTATACCGTGCGTTTGCTCGAAGCCAGGGTCAGCAGGATGAACTGCGCGATGATCCACAGGCTGAAAAACAGCAGGTAACGGTTGGCCTTCAGTTCCTTGCGAAAATGCCACAGGCCCAGGTACACCAGAATGTTCCAGGGCAGGAACGCCTGCGGCAGTTTGGCGATGTAATAGTAGAACGGCTCGTAGTGCCCGGCTTCGACGAACGATCCGCTGAAACGTCCTACGCTGTTGGTCAGCAACACTTCGCTGACCGCCTGGACGCCGCCGCGCTGATACAACACGGCGAGCCAGATCATCAGCGGGATCAGGCCGAGCAGTGTCAGCAAACCCGGACGCAGCCAGTCCGTCAGTTTGAAGCGCTTGTCCATCAGATTGTCGGCCAGCAGATAAGCGAAAATCACCACACCGGGCATCGCCAGGCCGAGCACGCCTTTGCTCAGCGTGGCGATGGCGATCCCGGCTACAAACAGCAACGAATTGGCTGAAGTCGGTGCTCGCTGCGCCTGGAAGAACGCCAACAGCGCCGTGGTCACACCGAGGGCGAGCAACGCATCCTCGCCGACGCCGCGCACGTTGCTCCAGTAGCTGGCCATGGTCGCCAGCAGAATCCCCGCCGTCCAGGCGATGGCTTTCGGGCGTTCGAAGCGACGCAACATGGCGTACAGCAGCATCACGCTGAGCAACCCGGCCACCGCCGACGCCAGTCGCACTGCCCAGGGCGAGACGCCGAAAATACGCATGGCGCCGGCATCCAGCCACAGGCTCAGTGGCGGTTTTTCCAGAAAGGGCTCGCCGAACAGACGCGGCGTCACCCAGTCGTTGTCCAAGTGCATTTCCATCGCAATGCCCGCAACCCGGGCCTCGGTGGAACCTTGCAGTTGATGGTTGCCGAGGGCGAAAAAGAACAGCAGGGCGGCAAGCAGAAGCAGGGAAGAGGCGGCACGCGACATGGGTTCAGGCAACCGGAAGTGAGCGGAAACCCGAGCTTACGCGGCCAATCCTTAATAATTTGTGAACGTCAGGACAGCGGTCGTGACCAGCGTTGCTCCGGCGTTTCGAAACGCGGATTGACCCGCGCCGTCAGCACATGATCCTGCCAGCGCCCGGCAATGTTCAGGTACGCCTTGGCGTAACCTTCACGCTCGAACCCGAGGCGCTCCAGCAACCGGGCGCTGCGTTCATTGCCGGGAACGTAGTTGGCCATGATCCGGTGCAGGTTCTGGGTCTCAAACATGTAAGCGATGGCCGCCTCCAGCGCTTCCTGCATCAACCCCTTGCCCTGATGCGCCTCGTCGATGTGATAACCCAGATAACACGCCTGGAATGCACCGCGGATGATGCCGCTGAAATTGCAGGCACCGATCATCTGCTCACCATCCGGGGTCAGCAGCGCCATATGCACCGCGAGCCCGGCTTCGAAGGCACTGGCCTGTATTTCAAGGCGCCGGCGGATCTGTTCGGTGGAGAAATAGTCGGTGGTACGGATCGGCGACCACGGGGCGAGATGGCGTTGATTGCGCTGGTAGAACGCGCTTTCCAGCGGCGCTTGATCGGGGTCGAGCACCGCGAGCGTCAGGCGTTGACAGGGCAGGGTCAGCAGCGGCATCGGGTGCTCCGGGTCTCGGGATTGATCACCAGAATTGCCCGGCAGGCAGGAAAACACAAATCGCCGCCAGATTCCGGGCAAAAAAAAGCCCGCAGGAGCGCGGGCGAACCGTAGTTTCTTGAATGAGCGAGCGGACTGTACAGCTTTGGCGGAAGCAGAGCAGTGAAGAAAAATTCATCTCGCTGCACCTTCGTTCAAGACGCCAGGTCCCCTGATTTCGGCTCTTTCAAGAGGGTCAGTGGCAGATAACCGGCTTCGAATCGGCCGCCTGCTGCAGTGGGTCAAGCTTGCTCAGGGCGCTGCTGACCAGCATCTCCGCCAACCCCGCCAACTGATGCATCGCAACGATCCGCGCACGTTGCACCTCATCCGGTCGGTGGACGAGATCATGGGCCATCATATTGAGTGCCGCGAGATTCTGGCTGGCGTGGGTCAACAGCTTGACCAGGTCGACGTCGGGACGCACGCTGAAGATCTGATCGACCGGAAGAAGCCGGGAATCGCGCCTGCGGGCAACGGTAATGGGGCGTTCGGAAGTCGAGATCGTCCTGGACTCGGTAACCGGGGAATTTTCGGATGGATCGTGGGTATCTTTTTTCATGACCGGACTCCATGTGAGGGGTGATCCTTGCGCTTCGGCGGGGTAGTGCCGTTCACCTTTTTGTTGCGAGGGGTGGAGGGTAACCGGGTGGGGGCGGGGGGGCTAGTTCATGGAAGTCGACGCGGGTTGAGGGAAATTTCCTAGGATGCTCACGGGAGAGGATCGGAGCTTGCTCTCCGGACATGAATCCCCAGATGCAACAAGGCCCGCACTTGGCGGGCCTTGTCGTTGAGAGTTGGGCCGGGGGCATTTGAACCGGTTGCATAAGGCTCTGTATATGTTGGGCTTGGATGGTTTTGAAGAAATCTGGGATACAGGATGGGATACACGGTCGGTGATGCTCCACTGAAGAAAAACATTGCCTGAAGGTATCAGGTGGTTCTATCAACGACCTAGACGCGTAGAAAGGAACTCCATAATGAATCTATTCGGTTACCTAAAGAGTTTCTCGACGAAGCGACTCCTTGGCCCCAGAAAGTCAGCCAAACGATTCGGAGGTTACTTGCCCTTGTTTTCACAAAACATTGCGAAGAAGTCGTTTTTTAAGCTGTCCCATGAGGTTATGCTTTATTGCAACCAGGTCCGCCAGCCTCGTGGAGCGTTCGGCCCCATCGGCTCATAAACGGATTTTAAGAAACCGACCCTGCCGAAGATCAGACAATGACCAAAGAATCTGCTATAAAAAATATTGTTGACTCAATCAGTAAAGAGGAGTTAGTTGTTGTAGTAGGGACAGGTCTGAGCATTTCTTTGACAAGTAATTTATATAGTCAATTGTCCTGGATTGGATTAATTGAAAGTGGGTTTGTTTTCGGGGGCGAGAAAGGCAAGATTACGGATGCTCAAATTGAATCCTGGAGTGATCAATTACACTCATCAGATATAGAAGACGTTTTATGTGCTGCAGAGTTCGTAGGTCGTAAATTGGGGGCGCCAACTGGTGAACTATACGCTCGTTGGCTGAACAATTCATTTGACGCTGTTTCCCCTAACGATGATGCGGTTGTAGATTCAGTAAAAGCCATTTCAAGCTTGGGTGTGCCTATATGTACATTGAATTATGACTCATTGCTAGAAAAGGTCACTGGGCTTCCCGCTATTACACTGTCAGACACGCGAAAAACAACGGCTTGGATGAGAAGGGAGGAGCAAGGGATCTTGCATCTTCATGGCCATTGGCAGCAACCTGAAACATGCGTACTAGGAATTCGAGATTACGAAAAAACTCTTAATAATGAGACGCGCGATCTTTTTCAAAGACATCTAGGGGCATTTAAGCGCTTGCTGTTTATAGGATGCGGTGACACCTTTTCCGATCCAAATTTTACTGCTCTCATTACGTGGCTAAGGACTCAGTTTGGAGCATCTACACTTCAGCACTATGCATTGGTGAATGAGCAGCAATGTAAGATCAGGAATGCTGATTCATCTTGGCATGGTTTTGTAGATCCTCTAAGTTATGGTAGCGCATATTCAGATATGCCAGTTTTCCTGAATGAGTTGTTTAAAAGCGTTAAAGTATCAACTATTCCAATAAAGGCCGATGCTAAAAAAGCAGTGAAAAGTGAGAAGGATCGCAAGCTTATTCAAAATTATAAAGACTTTCTCGTAAGAGATTGTGGTCAGATGACCATTGAAGGCGTTAACGCCGATATGGACACGGCACAGCGCCGGTTTGATCTTGAGAAGCTCTTTGTTCCATTAGAATTAATGCCCTGTCCACCAGATATTTCTCTGGATGATCCATTACGTCCAGCCAAGCTTCTCAACTGGAAAAGAAAAAATAAAGAGGTTCAATCCTTTGGTGATGTATTCAAGAATTCAAAAGGATTGGCACTGCTGGCTCTTCCTGGTGGGGGCAAAAGCCTGCTATTAAAGAGGCTTGCGGTGGCGTATGCAAGTCCGGAGCGAAGGTCAAAGAGTAAAGACAATCTACCGGATCTTGATTTGATTCCTGTTCTAATAAAATGTCGAGAATGGCGAGACCACATAAAGCTTCCCATTGCGACATTGTTGAAAAGCTTGCCCGATATTACCGGACAACCGGATCTCGAGGGGTTGAGCGGCGCTCTAATTCCAGTGTTAAAGCAAGGGAAAATTCTTTTGTTGGTTGACGGGTTAGATGAAATTCATGATGACGGAGATCGAACAGTTTTTGTCGAAAATCTTCGTTCTTTTTTGGATCAATTCCCAGATATTAAGTTGGTAGTTACTAGCCGCGAAGCTGGTTTTAGTTTGGTGGCACCTTATTTGGCCTCATGCTGTGAGCAGTGGAGGGTAGCTCCATTAAGCTCTAACGCGATATTGTTGCTATGCCGCCACTGGCACAAATTGATGGTTGGAAGCTCTCCCGAGGCACTTGAAGAAGCAGAGTCGCTAGGTGAAATACTCACTTCAAATATGGGGCTGAGAAGGTTGGCGGAAAATCCACTTTTGTTGACAATGCTTCTCGTGGTCAAACATGGTGCAGGCAGGCTTCCTCCTGATAGGGTTCGTTTGTACAGTAGAGCCGTTGAAGTTCTTCTTGATACTTGGAATATCAAAGGTCACGATGCGCTAGATACTAAAGAAGCAATTCCTCAGCTTTCATATATTGCATTCGAACTTATGAGTGCAGGGCAGCAAACTGCGACCGAAGAGGAACTCCTTAGGCTTCTTGAGAAAGCGAGAGAAAATGTACCGCAAATCAAGCGATATGCTAAGGATACCCCTTATCAGTTTTTAAAAAGGGTGGAGCTTCGATCTAGTTTGTTGCTAGAGGCTGGGAGACAAGTTGAAAATGGACGCGCAGTTCCTTTCTATCAATTTAGGCATTTGACTTTTCAAGAGTATTTGGCAGCTCTGGCGATAGTCGATGGTAACTATGATGGCTATGATTCTAAAACACCGCTTATAAAGCCAATCAGCGACCGATTGGTTTCTGATGAGTGGAAAGAAGTTATACCCATGACAGCAGTTCTGGCAGGGAAAAGGGCCGATTCCATAATAAAGGCTTTGGTGCACAAAGCCAATTTAATGAAGCGTAGAATGGATGCTGGAAAGGGCTTTGCTGGTAAAAAAGAGTGGTTAAGTCATCCGAATACTTTGCCTGGAGCTGTAGCTAGGTTAGTGCAAAGTCTTGTTGAGGAAGCAGAAGCGGGCCCTGAGACACTTACAGAAGCTCTAAGGCAAATTTCATATTTTGCACGTGGATGCAAATCAGGATTAGATTGGAGAGCTTTGTGTCGTGGACCATATGCTGGTGAACTTCTGCATCAGGCTTGGCTTCTATATAAAGGTCTTGATACACCAAAAGATGCTTGGGTCCGAAACAGTTACGCTTGCTTTGCTGCTTACAGGCAACCTACGAGTCATTGGCTAAGCGCAACGGGGCAGAACGAAATATTTGATCTGCTAAATAGTTCCGACAGCGAAAAAGTCTGTCTAGGTCTTATGACTACTGTTGGCGTCTTATGGAATGGATCAATTCGTCGACGAAAAAATAGCGCCGTAGTAGATGATCGAATGAAGCCAAAAATTGAAGCACTGATTTTTGACGATAATTCGGCTGTGGCGCATGTAGCATTATGGACTTGGAGTTTGAGTCTACACAATGCTGAATCCGCAGGAGTTGTGCGTGTTGAATTGCTTGAGTTTTTCTTGAGGAACTATTTGGAGCTTAATTTAGAAGAAGAAACCAACTTGTTTGCCTTTGCGTTGCATAGTTGTCTAGGGCTTCAGCGTGGAAATTGGGCTCCGAAACTTACTGATGAGCAAGTAAGTCGCTTAAGATCAGTAAATATGGGCAAGCCAGGCGATCCAAATAATAAAAATGCAAGTGCAGCATTAGTCATCGCGTTTCATGCTGGGAACGTTTGGGGTGATTCTGAACTTGTATTAAAGATAGGAGAGTATAGGGACTACTCTCTTAAGTATGGTGGAGGCAGAGAGTTAGAGCGTATTGATTTGATGCTATCTCAGATTGAGCCCTACGGAGTGCGCTATTTAGAAGTTTTGGCGGAAAAGGAGGCTCATGAAGAACTTCCAGAGGTTGACTTCATTGGTGAAGAGGACCTTGAAGAGGTTTTAGAAAGCTGATGCTTTCTAGGTAGTGTGATTGGGTAAGGTTAGTGTGGCTTCTATAGTCGCACTAATCGCTATAATTATAATAATTTTATCTGAGTGCTAAGGACGCCGAGATACCTGAGCTAGTACCTTTCCAAGGTCGTTTCGCACGGCTCCTATAAATGCAAATATTCCAACTGGAGCGATTTTTATTAACCTGTGATCTTCTTCGATGAGCCCGGTCAGTGTGATTCGACAAATTTTAAGCCATCCAGGGTGTTCTTTTTGTGCTTCATATTTTATAGCTATTGCTAGTGATTCACTTTCCACAAGCGTGACAAGGGCCATCTGCGAAATATAAACATTGTCACTAAGTGTTAGCTTGTAGTGAGCGCTTCCTGCTGGGCTTATTCTTACAAGGGTTTCATCGTTTAAAGTTTTTTCAGAAGGATCGTAACACTCTATCAGACCCTTTCCAAAAAGCCTGTCCATGAAGTGGCGAAAAGTTTCGCGAGGGATTAATAACGCCGAAAATATCGACCATAGCTCTGATGTTCTAACAAATTTGTCTCTCGTATTTGATGCATGTTCGTCAGTGTTCATAAGGAATCTAAGGATGTAAAGCGCCATGAAGGGGGATGAGGCAGTTCCAGGTGGCCTGGCAAAGAGATTGAACAGAAAGCTGTGCTTGTCCTCATCAAATAGAGATCCCTTCTGTAAAATTAATGCATTTAAAAGCGCCGTGCGTTTTAGATTAGTCTCGCCTCTCGCAACGTAGAGTCGGAGAAGCTGTTCTAATCCTATCCATGGTGACGAAAGTAGTGATCCTGCAAGTTCTAAGCTTCGCCTTACATCGTAGTTGCATAATCTGCCTATCAAAATGGTTACATCTGAACTCGATACAAATATTGCTTCTACCGTAGCGCAGAATGATTCCAAATCGCTGATTTCTAACTTCCAGCCTTGACCCACAGTGCCACTGAATTTCTTACCTGCAGAGCCGGCGAGTGCCGGTGTTGCTCTCAACACGTCAAGGCGCTTGGCAAATACTTCTTTTAAACTAGGTACTGGCAAAAAGAATGCCCGTGAATGAAGGCTTTGAAGTGGGCCGGCTTTTGTAAGTGACCATACTGTTGTGTCTGTAACAGGACATACGAGGAACGAAGCAACGCTGCTAGAGATACCTATTGCGTATTGGAAAACCGAGTCTTGCATATTTCTAGGAAGATGGTCGACATTGTCAATAATCAGTACTGGTAGTCGTTTGCGTCCGGCCAAGGCGTTTTTCAAAAGAGCTAGTAGGTATTCTCTTGGTTGAGTGTTTCTCAAGTGGCGGAGCTCTTCTCCAAATTTTTGTCTAAAAGCTTCTTTGTCTCTAATGTATAGCGGGGCTAGTTCTCCCACGCGCATTCTTTTATAGCGATTCCAGAATGCTCCTCTCAATTCATCAAATGTTGGTGTTGATGACCCAAATAATGCGCGTTCAGCTTGATCTATTAGGCTGTTGGAGAGCCAGTCTGTTAAATGTTTTTGCGAACCTTCAATCTTAAGTAGATTCACACTAAGTATAATTGTCTGGTCTTTGGTCGTTTTTGGTACGATTTTTTGAAAAAATCTTTGTAGGAAGGTGGTTTTTCCGGAACCTTTGTTTCCAACTAGAAGTACAAACTCACCAGATTTTAATTCTACTGAACTTTCGAGCAGTGCCTGCAGCTCTTCGGGTTCCGCGCTGTCGATTTGCTGGACTCTTCTCACCCTTCCAAGTAACTCTTCTAGAATTTTTTCGAATGCAATATCTGTTTCTTCACTCGATTTTGTTTCAACGAAGCAGTCAACTAAGACGTCAAGTGAATGGTTGCTCATTTTAATAAATGAGCTGCGGAATATTTCTTCGAGCGCGTATCCAAGTTCACTGCTGGCTGGCATTCGCTTGTAACTTCGGTCAAATGCCTTGAAGTAGTTTGTTGAGATGGGCGATACACCACTTTCTTTTTCTTTGATATAGGAAAATAAACGCCCTTCTTCTAGTCCTGCATCTGAGAAAAACTCATAAAATCTGGACCAGTTCTGTACAAGTGAATGGATGTTCGGAAAGACTACAGCAAGTCCTTCCAAAGGAGATAATCCATCAGCTCTAGATGCTAAAAAACCAATCCATTGGCGGCCGTTTGTAACAATCCCGATAGGTGATCCAAGTTTCGCAGCATAACGCAAAGCTTGCTCGATGCCTTCTTGAGCTTTGCTAAGGGCTGAGCTTGAAAGCGGTAGTACTGAAAGTTCTGCTTGATTGGATGAAACTAAATCAATAGTGTCGCGTTTTGCTTCTAGTATCATCCTGCATCTTAGCCCTTTCACTAGTGCATAGTCCGCATATCCAGCGCCGGAAATGTAGGGTTCCGCGCGTACTGAATCACGTTTCCAATCTAGCTCTATCGTTAGTAGAGAGTTGATAACGTGAAATCTTGTTTGAGCTTCATTGTCATCAATTTCCAAAGCGGTTCGATAGGATTCTAACCGTTCTAATAGTCCGAGTTCCTTTGATGCAGATAGCGCAAGCACGTCCATGATTTTCTCCTTGGATATGAAAATACGCTTGGAAATGGCCAGATTCCTAAATTACATCATGCTTAGTTTGGGCTTATGTATTGGCATAGCAGCGCGCAAATCACTTCATTGAGTTATAGGTCAGCGCCCTGCACTGTCAATGTCGCGTTTGGGATGGATATGGAAAGACGGACATTCACGTAGAAATCTCAGCTAGAGGAAACTCGCGAGTCTGATAACCCGTGTAGGGGGCCCCCCTTTGGGAGGACCCGTAAAATCTGCCGTGTCGGGTGCGCAGGCTGCGATGAAGTCAGGGCAGACCTTCGAAGATCCGGAGCTACCTGCCGCGTCCCTTCTCGCTGAAGGTTCACGCTGTGAAAAGGGGCGAGGGGGAATGCTAATGCGGAGGTGTGCAAATACAGGTGTTCCGTGTGTTCCATGTGTTCCAGCTTTACTGGAGGCCACGTCGTTCAAGGCTTTCAGAGGTGGAACACCAAATGCGAACAACCGGAACACCAGTTGCGCGGAACACGTTTGGTGTTCCGCGAATGCTGTTCCGGTTGGAGGGGAGAGCATCACCGCCTTCCGCGGCGATGCATAGATGGTCACGCAGCCAGTAGCTGCTCGATAGAGATCGCGTTTGCCTTCTCACGGATTTCACTTTGGCTAATGTGTTGCCGACCCATAGGCGCCTGCAATGGCAGGTACAGATCCTGCAGCGAGCTATAACGGCCCAGTGCTTTTTCGGCGGCGGACAACTGTGCTGCAACGTTTACAAAGTCCTGAGCGGCTTTGTCCAGGCGGTCGGCCCAGAGGAAGCGAACTGCTCGTAGCTGGTCTTGGCGCAGATCGGTCAAGTGCTGTTTGGTGACGGTGATAGTTTCATTGAGCTTTTCGACTTCGGCCGTCAAGGCATTCACAACCGTTGCCACTCCGCGCTTACCGCGTGTCGCCAGCGTCAGGGCCTCTGATGCCTGCTTGAGAAGCTTCTCCGCTCGTTGTTCGTCCGCGTCGTCTCCTTCACTCAATGCCGCTGCATAACCGGCTGCCGCTTGTTGCTCAGCAGACTGAGCTTTCTCAATTTCGGTGCGTTTTTCGTTCTCCAGTTTCTGAAGCTTGGTTGAAAGCTTTGCACGCTTATCCTGCAGCTTTTGGAGATCTGTCTGCGCTTGGCTGATTTCCTTCTGGGCCTTTTTGATATTGGTGTTCGCGAATCGCACACCGTCTTCCCACTCAATCAGAATTTGTAGCCGCTTAATCTCGGACGTGTGCGCCTCAATCGCCGTTTTGACGTTGTTGTAAGCGTCAACAATTTCATGCGGGTATTCGGGCCTACCGGCGCGGCTTCGTGCGAATGCCTTTTTAGCTTCTTGGGCATTTTCTCGTAGGCTCGGTAACTGCTTTTTGAGTTGTTCGATGTCGATTTGATGTTGCTTGAGTTGCTTCTGATATTCGCTCATTTGAAAATTTCCGTATCTTAAATTGATGGTTCGTTCGGTTTGGTTTGGGCGGGCCAGACCCATAGCGGCCGGCTCTCCCTCGTGATGCCTCAGCCTCAAGCGGCTTCGGTTTCAGAGGAGAGGAGAGCGTTGGCATGTACCACGTAGGCTCTAGTTTTGGCCAAGCCGGGAAGCCGCACAGACTGCGCAGCACGGCCTTCTGCACTGGCTTCCAAAATTCCGCGTTCGATCAGTTCACGATTGACCAAGGTGAGGCTCATGCCCTTGAAAACTTCCGCTCTCCACGCGGTTGGTAGGAAGTAGTAGGTAACAAGCGTGTAAACACCGTCGCCCATACCGTGTTCAACCGTTCGCCGGAAGCCGAGTCGGTCGGCGGTTCGTGGAGCGTGATCGTCGGTTTTGGCCGCGAGCCCGTCCCAGCGGGTGAAGCGGCTTTCACCGAATCGCTCAATGACCTGTTGCAGTCGGCTCACGATGGCGTCACCTTCCATGTTCCCGGCGCCACCTCGTTCTTCGAGCCAAGCGTTCAGGCAAACCTGAGCTGCTGTGGTGGCGGTGCCTTCCGGCCAGCCGGTCACGCCCAGTGCTGTCGCCAGCTCACCAGCAGCAGCGGCAAGGCCGAAACGAGCAGCAGCTCGGTGTGCTTGTCCACTGGCCGACGCAGGTAGCGCGTTGGCGATAAAGCGCTCAACAGTGCGACGCAAGATGGCTGTCCAGCCGAGCATTTCGCCGGGCTTACACAGCGCCGACAGGAAGGCAGTCAGTGGCGTGCCGTAGTACTTGGCTACGCGAGCCTTGAGGGCGTCTGACAGGGCGGCGGCGTCTTCGAAACCGCTCAATACGTCGAACATTCCCAGGCCTTTGCTCGCGTCCGCAGGTACGGCCAGCATTCGGATCTCCATCCCCGCTTTGAGCTCTTTATTGGCGTCGGCCATGTGCTGCGCGAGCGTCTTCTCACCGGTCGAGAGGAATAACAACCGCCATTCCTGCACCTGTCGGCCAGCTTGTCCTCTGTCATTAGCGCGAGCCTTGCCCGTGCCATTGCCGAGCATGTACACCGTTTCTCCGATGATGCGCGGATCGCACATACCGATTTCGTCGAGTACCAGTACGCCGTCTGAGTGCGCAGCGGCAATGGACTCCAAAGCGTTATCTGTCGAACGCCATGACCGGACCAGTCGAGGCCCGCCGTAAATCGACGCGGCGACTTGCAGGTGTGTCGTCTTACCGCCGGAGCTATCGCCATAAAGGTGGAAGCCGCCTGATTCGTGACCCAGCAAGTGCAACAGCGGCCCGGCAAAGGCCACGCTGACGACGAACGCCAAGCGATGGTTGCCAACGCACAGCGCTCCGATTTGTTGCTGCCATTGCTCCAGCGTCCCGGCCTCGCTGATCGGAGGAAGCTGAGCACCGGAGTCGCAGAAAAACAGGTGTTCGTGACTGTTGCCGATCTGCTGATCAGGCAGCAGGTACGCAGGTCCATGCCATCCAAGGCGAGTGACCAAACGCGCCCGCTCGTTGCTGTCGAAACCTTGCAGATAGCTTTGAAGATCGTTGCGCGCATTACGGCCTGATCGAGTACCAGGTAAGCGCAATCCCATGTCCACAAGTGGCCCTAAAACATCCTTGCCAAAATCTCCTGTCATGTTGCGGGCGGGAATATTCCAGCGTTTTTTTGCTCCGTCTGGGTCGTCGAACTCAACCAGCAATCCCCAGTTGTGACCCTTATCGTCACGGGTACGAGCGAGGATCTCTAAGGATGAGCAGACCGGTCGCGACTCACCATCATCGCCGGTATAGAACACGCCTTCGGGGGCCAATCTAAAGCCTGCGGGAAGCAAGTCGGTTTTTGATTTTGCCGGTTGCTTCGCTGCGATTTTCGGTTCTGCGGGCTCGTCAAACGATTCATCAGTAGGAGAGACGAAAAGACTGCCGTCGCGCTCCAGCTCCGCGACGTGCGCCGCCGTCCAGCCCTTAACGAGCGCGTCGGCAGCATCGTCCCCGTCGTCCCACTTGCCACCTTTGGTAAACGCGGCGCGGTCGTTTTTCAGCGTCGGCTTGCGTTTGAACACCTCCAGCGCGATGACTCGGACCGAAGCTGCGCCAACTTCACGCAGCTTTTCGGCTACGGTAGCCATGCAGGCTTTACCGCTGTCGTCGTTGTCCGGCCACAGCAAAACGTCGCGTCCCTTGAGCGTCGTCAGGTCGACTTTGTGCCAGGAGTTGGAGCCGTTCGGCCAGCAGGTGGCCACGTAGTCCGGCAACAGGTCGGCGGCGGCATCGGCTGCTTTCTCGCCTTCGCACAGAACCACCGGTGCGTCAGCGCGCTGGGCCAGCTCATCAAGGCGCAGCAGCGGTCGTGGATCCGGCAGGCCCTGCCAGCGCCATTGCTTTATTTGGCTATCAGCGCGCTGACACCACGTGAGGGGCGCGAAGACTTTCTTCGGCTTGCCGTCTTCATCGGGGCCGAGATCAAAGCGATACAGCGCCATAAGGGGTTGCCCCTGCTCGTCTCGGTAGATCCACACCTTGGAGGGCACGCCGTGTTCACGGTGCTTTACGGGGCATTTCTTCATGGCCTCGGTGGGGATCGGCTGGATGGCATTCCATGCCGGGGCCTTAGGCTTGCTCGGGATGGTCTTGGTCTTGGCGGCTCCGGGCGCAACGTTCAGCCAGTCCGCTAGTTTGTGGCAGGCTTCAACGTCGGTGCCGCCGTCCAGATAGCGCACCAAATCGATCATGTCGCCGCCTTTGTCGCCGGTGGCGAAGTCGGCCCAGGTGCCCTTGCTTAAATTTACCTTGAGCGATCCGGCGCGCTTGTCGCTGCGGGTTGGATTGGGGGCGGTGTATTCCTTGCCGCCATCCACGCGCTTGCCGTTGGGCAGCCAGTTCGACAAGACACGCTCAATATCTTTCAGCGCGGCGGTTTTCACGTCGGCAAAGCTTGGGCGTTTAGCGTTGTTCGATCGCTGACTCATGGCTCAGCCCTCGGCAGAAACAGCGCGTCGTTGATGTCGTCGATCAGCGCTTTGGCCATCTCGCCCAGGTACAGGGCGGGCCAGCTGAAGCGCTCGCCGTTATCACTCATGGCGGCGTCGAAATTGAGTTGATTCGCGTGATGCTGAAGCAACGACACCATCTCTAGTGCGTCTTCGACCGGAACACCGGCATTGACGCGAAACAGCTTCAGGTCAGTGGTGTTAACGCGGGAAAAGGTGGCGTGACCTAGGGTGGTGGAGGTGGTCATAGCGCACCGCCTTTCTGCACCGCAGGTGTTGAGGTGGTGTCGCCGTGCATGGCCAGCGTTTTGATCAGGCCGAGGGTGCCACGCACGTCCCAGAGGACAGCGGCGATGACGTGATTTGCAAGGCGCGAGGAATCGTTTTCGAAGTGATCCTCTAGCAGCGTGAGTACCGAGTCAGCGCGGTCGATGGCGCAGGTAATAGCATCGATGGGCACGCCGGCTTCAGCGGTTGGATTCACGCAGAGCAGATCTTCGGGCAGGGCGAAACTCAGAGCGTTATTCATTGGGCACCGCCTGCGGCTTCGAGAGCGCGAGCTTTGGCCATGTGTGCGTTGTAGCGTGCGAGACGAGTAGCAAGACTGGAGTTGGCGTGTAGAGCGGCGAGAGCCATTGCACGGTGTGCAGCGGCGCGATTTTTGGACGGAATGAGGGCGTGCATGGGTGAGGCTCCTACTTTCAGACTGGAGCCGCCACCGTCCTTCCTACGGGATTGGGTGGCAGCTGTGCGCGGGGTAGGAATACCGGGATAGTAGGCACCCGGCCAGGCCGAAGCCTGCCCACACACAGCCGCCATAACACGATACTGCGGGCGAAAAAAAACGCCTGCAGTTGTGATCTGGGCGCTGATGCGCCTACTAATTCTCGGGTTCCTACGCCCGGTCGCTGAATTTGCAGCGACGGCGGCAGGATAACTCCGAGTTTTTACGAGCGCAACCAGCACGAAGCCTTGCGCATTTTTTTGATGCGACATAAATTGACCGGGCATAAAGATTGATCTCAAACGCCCCCGGTTGCCGCCGGGGGCGTTTTCGTTTCAGGCGTGGGCTTCCCAGCGCAGGTTGAGCAGGGGCAGGAAGCCGTCATCGAGCATTGAGCGGGCGTCTTCGTAGGCTTCCGTTTGCTGGCCTTCGTCGACGATCACCGCACCGATGTTTTCGCAGTGGAGCGCGAGGGCGCACCAGGTGCCGTCGGCCCAGCTAAGTACGCTGACAACGCGGCCCTGTTTTTCCTGTCGGCTGCGATGGCGCTCGAGGCGCTGCATCGTGGCGGATGAAAAACCAATGCGGCGCAGAACTGAAAAGGGATGCATCAACGCTTGAGTGGCAACGGATCGGCTCATGCTGCCTCCTGCACATTCGCAAACAATGGGGGCGGAGTTTCACCTTTGAGCCACGCGGCAATCTTGCTGTCTTCTGCGCAGCGACGACGGTGCCGCTCGGCGAGCACATTGCGCCTTTCGTTCAGGCACGTTTCCATGTATTGCGTGAGATCGGACGTAATGCGTAGGTCTGCGTAGAGCCGTTCGTTGATGATCTTCTCTTGCTCAATGTCCTTTTCAACGAGCTGGCTCCAGACTTGAGGGTCATTCGAGTAGCCGTCCTTCTGATCGATCAGCCAGTAGGTGACCCAGTTGTTGAGTGCGAATTGACTTAGCCCAGCACGGCGGCCTTCTTTCATCGCGAAATGACCATGGCCATGAACACTGGAAAACTCGCGGCGTATAGCGTGTTTGCGGATGATCTCTGGCAGTTCCCAGGCATTGGGAGTGAGCGGTAAAACGAGGCCGTCAGGATTGAAAAAGAACGCCTCTTTTTCTTCACCGTTCCAGCTTACGCCGGCGATGGTGCGATGCCGCCAATTGATGCCGCCTTGATCGTAGAGCTGAAAGCCGACGCTGTAGGAGTCGTGGAAGGGCCCTTTGAATGGGCAGTAATTACGCTTCATGCGGCCACCTCATCACGGGCTTCAATGCGACCACGTGCCCACGCTTGGACTTCGGACAAAACCCAGGCGACCGGGGCGCCGCGAGCATTGCTGTTCGTGAGCTTTACGGTTTTTGGAAAACCACTTTCAGGCTCATTCATCAGCTTGTAGATAGTCGGGCGGGCGAGACCGACGATACTCATAACCTCGCCAATTCGGATGAGCGTCAGTGATGGGTCAATTGGCGAAGAGTCGTTTGCAGAGGTGTGTAGACGAGAGGTTTTCATTTCTCGTTCCTCGCAGTTACGGCAGCGCTGTGCGTGCGGCTTTCCAGCCACGTCGACACATCTTTAGGGCGATAACGTACGCGGCTTCCGACTTTTACATACGGCAGCGGATTACGGCGCGAACTGCGCCAGGCGGCGAGCGTGCGATGCGACAGTCCCAGAGTGGCGGCCACTTGATCGGGGGTGAGTAAATCAGTTGCAGAGGGGGAGAGCGGGACGATTGATTGAAGCGTTGCGGCAGTCATTTAGCGTTTCCTGTAGTCGTGGAGAGTTACAGGGCTAACGTTAAATACGGAGGTGGAAATGAACGGTGGTTCATTTCCAGTTTTCTACGAAAAAATTCCAGCCTCTACCAAAATATTGCCGAGCTGCTTTCTGGAAAGTTTTCTACTAGTACCGGGTTCCTTTAAAGCGGTGTCGGTTTGCAGAATGATATCCAGTGCTTCTTTTTTCGATCTGCCGCTGTCGCGTAGTCGTTTGCCATAGCGGCGGATGTTTTCATTGCGATCTAGAGTGGCTTCATTGCGGCTCAGCCCCGAATTTTTGCCTGCTTTACTTGCGTTGGCAAAGATCCGCGCCCTCTCGCAGCTGCTCAATACTGGCGAGTCATACATCCTGGCAAGGATGAGGTACTCGCGAGCCGTGCCCATCAAATTCGCAACTGACTCCCTTGTCTCAATTTCGATAGGAAATAGCTCAGAACGTATCTCTCGCAAAAGCGCTTTGTAGCTTTGTGGGTCGTCTTTGAACATTGCAATTACGTTCGAGCGCCCGCCAACGTACAGGCTTTCGTCAACGTCCCTTAGCCAGCGGACGAGCTCCTCGAAGGCGCGGCATGCATGGTCTGTTGCCAATGCAGCGACATATTGGGAGTTGCTAACAGATAGGACAGACAGATCTCCGATCACCCAGCGGATGGTGTAGGCGAGGTCATCCTGAAACAGCTCAATGCGCTGGTGAATGCTGTAGGAGTGTCGTCTGACTGACCCTAGAACACGCAGTGCGTCTGTTGACCATTCTTCATCGTCGTTACGATGTGCCGCCCAATGCTGCTCACTGTCTTCTATCAGTTTCACAATGTCATCGATGCGCTCTTCAAACTCGCTGTAAAGCGCCAAGTTTTGGAGCGTCTCGATGTGTTCCCACCCTTCGCCATCGATGGGTACATTGAGATAGAACTTGTTACTCATTCCTACCCCCTCGCCCCATAGCTGGGACCGAAAGAATGCGCATATTTGCGCCCGGCGAAGCTTGGGGGCCGCCAGGGCTGTTTAGATCCGAGCTGTTGCTGATTTTGGAACACCTTTTGTGTTCCATCGCCCATGTGTTCCAACTGCAGGCCGTTTGTGTTCCATCGCTGAGAGCCTCGAAATTAAAGGCTTTCAGCAGTGGCGGAACACATGGAACACTCGGAACACCGTTTTTTATGGATTCAGGGGGCGCGTAGTTGCGGTGCCTTGGCGAACTGCCCATGTACCACATTTCCTTTTTCCAGACTGTCCAGAAAATCGGCATACCACTGCATCATTGCCGTGCGAGATTTCAGGTAAATTGCCTTGTTATATACACCTGCAACACCTTCCTTAACATGAGAAAGCTGAGCCTCGATGTGGTTTTCTTCAAAACCATGTTCGTTGAGGATCGTGCTGGCGATATGTCGGAAACCGTGGCCTGTCTGTCTGCCTTCGTAACCGAGGCGCCTCAGCGCCATCAAGAAGACGGTGTTAGATCTAGGCTTGGTTGAATCGCTGCGCCCTGGGAAAAGAAGCTGATAGTGACCGGTGAGGTTTTGAAGCAGCAGCAGCTGTTCAATCGCTTGATGAGGCAGAGGCACTAGATGTTCACGCCGACGCTTCATTCGTTCTGAAGGTATAGTCCAAAGCGCTTTACCTAAATCGAATTCTGTCCACCTGGCTTCACGAAGTTCAGAGGGGCGACATGCGAGCATGGATAGAAGGTGCAGGCCTATACGGATGTCCGGTGCGCTTGGATATGAGCGTATTGCTCTTAGAAGGGGAGGCAGCTCTTCTAGGGATACATGCGCGTAGTTTTCAACAGGCTTGGTTTGCAGGAATTTGTGCAGACCCTCCAGTGGGTTATGAGTTGCTCTGCCGGTCACACGAGCGAGGTCGTATATCTCTCGGCACATGCCCCGAACACGGCTGGTTTGCTCGATTATTCCTTTGCGCTCCATCGAGCGTAGAAACTCCATCCATTCCATCGGTAGGATTTCTTGGTAAATGCGTTTACCGAAGATAGGAAAAACGTGCAGCTCCAACGCTCCGATGGTTCTAACCGCCGTTCCGTCAGTCCAATTTTTACGTTTAGATGCGTACCACTCACGCGCAAGACGCTCGAATGTACTGTTGGTGGCTTCGAGCTCTGCTGCTTTTCTGGCGCGCTTGGTTGCCATGGGATTGCTTCCATTCGCAGCGTCTGCCCGCAGCTCTGCGGCTTTCTGTCGGGCTAGAGAACCGCTTACCTCCGGATAACTGCCTAGTCCCAACCAAGACCACTTCCCGTCCGGCTTTTTATAACGAAACTGCCATGACTTGTTGCCGTCCGACCGAACTCGCAGGTAAAGGCTATTGCCATCGTGTTCGCGGTACTCCTTCATTTCAGGCTCAAGCGTCGCTATGACCGTGTCAGCCAAGGGGCGACGCTTGATGTCACTACGTTTCATTGCTATGTACCCCTCAGTTTCAATTTTCATCCGTGGTACAGGTGAGGATACATGGAGCTTTAGGATAGGGGTAGATTGAGATGGATATCCAGAAACAAGAAAGCCCGCATAAGGCGGGCTTCTTGAGGTGTTTCGTAGACTGTCTGAAACATGTCTAGATCGCTATTTGGTGGAGCCGGGGGGATTTGAACCCCCGTCCGCCAGTACTCCGCTGTCGGTACTACATGCGTAGCCGTGTCTATTAAGTTAACCCTCAGCGACCCGACGGGCAGGGTGCTTTGGGCGAGTTGTGTAAGTTTTAGCCGCTTCGTCCACAACGTACTGCACGGCGATTCTGTTCTATATGACAATCATTTTGGGTTTACAGACATCCCCTGATGATTGCTGGACCCGAAGGTACCAGGAGTGCATGTCAGCTGCAATTAAGCAGCGAGAGCAGCACCGTATTGGTCGTCATTGGCAACTATAAGAAGTTGCAACAGTGGATTTACGACTTCTGTTACCAAGTCGGCATGCACCTAGAGTTTCGCAACCGGCGTCGAATCCTAAACGGCCCCGAGCCTGGTGCTCTGTGTATCTTGTGAGCAACAAGCCTGCGCAGTGTACGCCAAACGGCTCACAAGGCCAACCCGAAGGTTGGCCTGAGCTTCGATCAGTTGTTGGTTCCGCTGGTTTTGCGGAGTTCCAGAATGGTTTGCTGGGTTTCAGCCACGCATTCGTCGATCTTGCCCTGGGCCTTGAGCGCCTGGGCCTTCTGCACACTGGCTTCTACCCGTTGATTCAGATCGGGCGATGCCATTGCCTGCGCCTTGGCGTTGTTGATGGTTTGCAGATTGGCATCGCACAAATCGGCGGGCTTGTCGGCGGCGAACGAAGCAGACGCCATCATCGAGGCAGTAACGAACAGACCTAACAGTACAGAACGTTTCATATGAATCTCCTTGAACTGAGGGATCCAGACTTCGCTGGCCGTCAGGACGGGCAACCGAATGGAGGACAAGCCCCGATTGTTCGGGGCCTGTTCTGTGGACTGCGGTCGCTCGCAAGGGTTCTATTTTTCTTCAGACGGCGGTTGTGGGGGCTTTGGCGCGGGTCACCCGGTCCACCAGATACACCAGACCGTGGTAGTCGATTCCGCCGTGTTGCGTCAGACCGATCTCACAGGTACGGCTGGTGGAAATCCCCTCGCTGCATTGTTGCACCGCATCCTTGAGCGTTCGCAGTGAGTGGCTGTTGAGCTCCGGCGTGGTGAAACCCTTGTCACCAGCGAAACCGCAGCAGTGAATGCCTTCCGGGATCACCACGTTCTTGCTGCATTTGCGCGCCAGGTCGATCAGCGCCTGGCTTTCCCCCAGATGCTGAGTGCTGCAGGTCACGTGAACGGCAATCGGTGCTTCCTGCGGCGTGAACTCGAGACGATCCATCAGATGCGTACGGATGAATCGCACAGGGTCATACAGATCAAGGCGAATATTTCCCACATCCTGCACCAGCCGCAGCGTGCAAGGGCTGGTGTCGCAATAGATCGGATCAAGCCCGCCGCGACTGGCCTGAAGCAATGCGCCGATCAGTTCCTGACGCTTGTGCTCGGCCTGTTCGGCATAGCCCTTGGACGCGAAAGGCTGACCGCAGCAGAGGTTGTCCAGATTGTCCGGGAACACCACCTGATAACCGGCCTTTTCCAGCAGACTGCGGGTTTTGTCGTACAGCGACATCTGCTCCTTGTCGCCCGCCGCCGGCCCCATAACACGCGAGACGCAGGCCGCCAGATACACGACGCGCGGGCGTTCGTCCGACACCGCCGGACTGAAGCGAATGGCTTTTTCCGGCTGCGGCATCGCGTTGGTCCACAGCGGCACCTGACCTTTGGACAGCCGCGTAAGGGTGGCCGAAAGCTTCGCCAGGCGCGGTGTCCCCAACAACATCCGCGCACCGTTGGCCACGTGCAGGGTGAAACGCGCACCTTGCAGGGTGGTGGCGAAATTTCCTTCGATCAAGTTGGCGGTTTTCGTATGCGTGGCGTGACGGCCGCGAAGCTTTTTCACCAGCTCGCCGGTGTTGATGCCTACAGGGCAGCGTTGCGCACACAAACCGGTCGCGGCGCAGGTATCGATGCCTTGGTACTCGTAGGCTTTTTCCAGTTCGGTGGTGTCGATTCCGGCGCGCTTTCGCGCCTGAATGTCACGCCAGATCACGATGCGCTGGCGCGGGCTCAGGGTCAGACCTTTCGAAGGGCAGACCGGCTCGCAGAAACCGCACTCGATGCATTTATCCACAATCTCGTCAGCCGCCGGCAGCGGTTTCAGGTGCTTGAGGTGGATCTGCGGATCTTCGCTGAGCACCACGTCCGGATTGAGAATGCCGTTGGGGTCGAGCAGGCGTTTGAGCTGCCACATCAACTGATAGGCGTCGCTGCCCCATTCCAGTTCGACGAAGGGCGCCATGTTGCGTCCGGTGCCGTGTTCCGCCTTCAGCGAACCGCCGAACTCCACGGCCACCAGTTGCGCCACGTCGTCCATGAACGCCTGATAGCGTGCGACTTCTTCCGGGCTGTTGAAGCCTTGGGTGAAGACGAAGTGCAGATTACCTTCCAGTGCGTGTCCGAAAAGGATCGCTTCGTCGTAGTGATGTTTGTCGAACAGCTCGATCAGGCGGTTCACGCCGATCGCCAGTTGTTCCACCGGGAAGGTCACGTCTTCGATGATCACCGTGGTGCCGGTCTTGCGCACGGCGCCGACGGCGGGGAAGGTGTCTTTGCGGATCGCCCAGAGGCGGGCGTTTTCGACCGGGTCTTCGGTGAAGTCGACCTGTTTTTCCACCGGAAAGGCGCTGAGCGACGCCATGATCTGCGCCAGTTGTTCCTGCAGCAAAGTGGAAGAGGCGGCGCGGGATTCGATCAAGAGCGCGCAGGCATTGTTCGACAGCTGCTGTACGAAATCCGGCATGCCGGGTTTGTCCTGCACTGAGCGCAGGCTGCGGCGGTCTAGCAGTTCCACGGCGGACACCGGTTGGCTTTTCAGCACGGTGACGGCGTTGCAGCAGGTCTCGACGTCAGGGAATACGATCAGCGCCGAGGCCTTGTTCGGGTGGTCGATCACCGTGTCGTAAGTCACCGCGCTGATGAAGCCGAGGGTGCCTTCGGAACCGACGAGCAAGTGGCTCAAGATATCCACAGGCTCATCGAAATCCACCAGGGCGTTGAGCGACAGGCCGGTGGTATTTTTCAGACGATATTTGTGGCGAATTCGCGCGGCGAGTTCGGCATTGGCGCGGGTCTCGCGGCCCAAAGTCGCCAGGCGTTCCAGCAATTCACCGTGGCTGACTCGAAACGCCGCGACGCTGGCGGCATCTTCGGTATCGAGGCGTGTGCCGTCGGCCAGCACCAGACGAATCCCGGCCAGCGTGTGATAGGTGTTTTGCGCGGTGCCGCAGCACATGCCGCTGGCGTTGTTGGCGACGATGCCGCCGATCTTGCAGGCGTTGATCGAGGCCGGATCCGGGCCAATCTTGCGCCCGAATGGCGCGAGCCATGCGTTAGCCTGGGCACCGATCACGCCCGGTTGCAGGCGGATTTGCGTACCTTGCCCTCGAATTTCACGGGCGTTCCAGTTATCCCCCAGCACGATCAGCACCGAATCGCTGATCGCCTGACCGGACAGGCTGGTGCCGGCGGCGCGGAAGGTCACCGGGACCTGATCACGCTGGGCCAGTTTCAGCAGTGCCACCACTTCATCTTCGGATTCGACGCGGATCACCAGTTGCGGAATCAACCGGTAGAAGCTGGCGTCGGTGCCGAAGGCCAGGGTCGACAGCGGATCGTCGAAACGGCGTTCGGCAGGAATCAGTTGCTGCGCATCGCGCAGGAAAGTCGCCGGTAAGGTCATTGGTCCTCCAGGATCAACACCACCAGGTCTTTCGGGCCGTGGGCGCCGTAGGCCAGGACTTGTTCGATGTCGGCGGTTTTCGACGGGCCGGACACCAGCAATGCATTAGTCGGCATGCCTTGTGCCCACTCGAACTCCTGCTGCACCTGATAGAAGTTGTCGCGGATCTGGCTGGCCTTGAGCAGGGCGAAATGCACCGGCGGTACCAGGCTCATCAGCCGTGGTTCTTCGCGGGTCGGCCACAGAATCAGGCTGCCGGTGGCGGCAATGGCGCCGAGGGTGCCGGTGAGGCTGGCCGGGGTGTCGTTGAACAACTCGGCTTTCCATTCCTCCATCGGCCGATCGTAGGACTTCAGCGCCGGCAGATCAGGATTGTTCGCCCAGTGTTGTGTGATGCGCTGCCCGTGAGGCGTAGTCGGTGCGATCAACAGGCTTGGCAACTGACGGTCGCGCAGTAATTGCGCCAGCAGCGCCGGCCACGCTTCAGCGGAAGTCAGGTGGATTTCGGTGTGCACCGCTTCCATCAGTTTGCGCAGTTGCGGGATGCGTTGTTCGGCGCTGTAGGTGTAAGGCTGGGTCACCAGATCGACGTCGAAGTTGTCGGCAATCGGTGTGGTGCCGGTCAGGCTTTTCCTTAACTTGCCGAGGATGTTTTGCTTGGCGCTCATCAACGGTCTCCTTGTTTGGCCAGGTGTTCGCGAGCCATGTCATGCAATGAGCGGGCGGCGGGTTTCGGCGCGCTGTGATTCTGCGTCCAGGGGCCGACATTGTTCGGCGCCAATGCGCGCAGGCGTGTGGCGAAAAACGCAAACAGCCGATACAGAGTCGGCGAGCTGTTGAGCTTCGCCCAGGCGTTCCAGATGAAGCGTTCCTTTCGCGAATACTTGCTGCCCTGGCCGCGCATCACTTGATGAGGACTGTCGGGGGCTTTGACGTTCTCTTCGCGTAGGCGGCGCAGCAGTGCGGGAATAGGAATTTTTACCGGACACACTTCACCGCAGGCGCCGCACAACGAAGACGCACTCGGGTGATCCGGGACTTTCGCCAGACCGACCATGTGCGGGGTGATGATTTTGCCGATCGGCCCGGGGTAAACCTCGCCATAGGTATGACCGCCGACGCGGGTATAGACCGGGCAATGATTCATGCACGCACCGCAGCGGATGCAGTTCAATGTCTGACGCAGTTCGCTGTCGGCAAACGCCTGGCTGCGACCGTTGTCGAGTAACACCAGATGCACTTCCTGCGGGCCGTCGAGTTCATGTTCCTTGCGGGGGCCGGAGATCATGTTGACGTAGGTGGTGATCGGAATGCCCAGCGCCGAGCGGGTCAGCAATGACAGCAGCGGCACCACGTCGCGCAGGTTTTCCACGACCTTTTCGATGCCGGTGACGGCGATGTGCACCGGCGGCACGGTGGTGGTCATGCGGCCGTTGCCTTCGTTTTCCACCAGCAGCAGGGTGCCGGTTTCGGCCACGGCGAAGTTGACGCCGGAGACGCCGATGTCCGCTTCGAAGAATTTCTGCCGCAGGACCCTGCGACCGATCTGAATGAGTTGGTCAACGTCCTTGGTGTATTCCACGCCAAGTTTGTCGTGGAACAAGGACGCGACCTGACCGGCATTCTTGTGGATTGCCGGCATGATTATGTGTGAAGGCTTCTCGTGGTCGAGCTGGACGATGTACTCCCCCATGTCGGACTCCAGACATTCAATGTCCCGAGCCTCGAGGAAATGGTTCATCTCCATCTCTTCGCTGACCATCGATTTGCCCTTGATCACTTGCCGTGCCTCGTGAGCGCGGATGATCGAAAGGACGATGCCATTGGCCTCGTCCACCGTTTCCGCCCAGTGCACTGTCACACCGTTGCGGGTCAGGTTCTGTTCCAGTTGCTCGAGCAGGTCGGGCAACTTGGAGAGCGCGCGGGCACGGATCGCATTGCCCAGTTCGCGCAGATGTTCTCTTTCGTGGGCATCGCTGAAAGCCGCTGCCCGCTTGGTCATCAGTGAATCCATCGCGGTGCGGAAGTTGTTCCGTAACTGCGAATCGCCCAGGGCATTGTGTGCCCGGGTGCGGAAATCTTCTTCTACGGCAACCGTAGGAATAATCGTGGAGGTGCTCATCGCGCACCTCCGGTTCGTTGCCAGAGGAAGCTCGCCAGGTGTTGCCCGCGCAGCGCTTCCTTCTGTTTTTCCAGCGAGCCGTTGATGTTCATCAAGCAGCCGCAGTCGGCACCGAGTACCTGATGTGCGCCGGATTCCTTCAACGCCCGGGTCTTGTCAGCCACCATCGCGCCGGAAATGTCTGGCATACGGACGCTGAATGTCCCACCGAAGCCACAGCATTCGCTTTCATGGTCGTGGTTGACCCGTTCCACGTTGCTCAACTGCGCCAACAACTCGCGGCCGTGCAGGTGGGTGTTCATTTCCCGTCGCGCCGAACACGAGGTGTGCAGCGCCACTTTCACCGGCTCGCCGCTGTCCTTGAGTTGCACCTTGCAGACGAACAACAGAAACTCGGCCAATTCATAGGTGCGGGCCGCGAGGGCCTGAACCTGTTTCAACGTTTCCGGCTCGTCCTTGAACAAGTCGGCGTAATGCTCGCGGATCATCCCGGCGCAGGAACCCGACGGCACCACCACCGGATAGTCCCCGGCAAACAGCGCCAGTTGCGAGCGCGCTACCGTCCGTGCCTGCTCGGTGTAACCCGAGGTGTAGGCCGGTTGTCCGCAGCAGCTCTGCCCTTGCGGGTAGTCGACCCGGATGCCTTCGCGTTCCAGCAAGTGGATCGCGTCCATCCCGGCTTCCGGGTAGAACAGGTCGACCACGCACGTGCCGAACAGGTAGACCCGCGACGGTTTCTCGCCGGGGTATTGCCGGGGTTCGGGCAGTGGCGGTGCGACGCGAGTGGCGTTGGGCACAGCGTTGTAAAAAAGCTCGCTCATCAGGCGTGTCTCCGGGTGGGCCCGGTTATCCGTCTGTTGAGGCTGCCGAATATAGAGCGCGTTGCTTTCAGCAGCCTTACAGACCGGGTTGTGAATTGCTGACGCCGGAATCACGAACCGGCGTCGGTTATTTCCATGTCGCTTGTAGTCTTAATGCACCAGCATGCCGGTGAACCAGTAGGCCTGAGCCAAAGTGATCAGGCCGACGATCGTGGCAAAGAATAGGCTGTGCTTGAGAGTGAAGCGGAACAGATCGGATTCCTTGCCCACCAGACCGGTCGCGGCGCAGGCCACGGCGATCGATTGCGGGGAGATCATCTTGCCGGTCACGCCGCCGCTGGTATTGGCCGCCACCAACAGGGTGTCGTTGACCCCGATCTGGTGCGCGGTGGTCGCTTGCAGCGAACTGAACAGGGCGTTGGACGAGGTATCGGAACCGGTCAGGAACACGCCGAGCCAGCCGAGGAACGGCGAGAAGAACGGGAATGCCGCGCCGGTTGCTGCCAGTACCAGAGCCATGGTCGAGGACATGCCGGAATAGTTGGTGACGAAGGCAAACGCCAGCACCATGCCGATCGACAGGATCGGCCAGCGCAGTTCGTAGAAGGTCTCTTTCAAAGTGGTCAGACCAGTTTTGAAGTTGATCTTCAGCACCAGCATCGAGATCAGCGCGGAAAAGAAAATCGCCGTGCCGGTCGCGGAAATCGGATCGAGTTTGAACACGGCCGGGATCGCGGTCGGGGCGGCCACGATCGGCGCGGTCTTGATTACCAGTTGATCCAGGTGCGGAATCGCGAAGTTGAACACCCAGGCGTACATCGAACCGCCGGCGGCGAACATGGCTTTGAAAGGCTTGAGGGTCCAGATGGTCACCAGCACGGTGAGGATCAGGAACGGCGACCACGCCTTGAAAATTTCCCCGAGGCTGTAAGGCGAAGCGACGGTGGTGCGCTTCTGGCCGAAACCGCCGACGCTTGCAGTCACCACCGAAGCGGAAACGGCCCCGGCAATGTGCTGGCCGGCGGCACGTTTCGGCTGCCAGACCTTCAGGAACAGGGTCAGCGAAATCAGGCTGGCCAGGGCCGACGTGATGTCCGGCAGTTCCGGGCCGATGAAGTTCGAAGTGAAGTATTGGGTCACGGCGAAGCTCAAGCCGGCGACCAGCGCTGCGGGCCATGTTTCACGTACACCGCGCAGACCGTCCATCATGAACACCAGCCAGAACGGCACGAACAGCGACAGCAGCGGCAGCTGGCGGCCGGTCATGGCGCCGATCTTGAACGCGTCGATGCCGGTGACTTGCCCGGCCACGATGATCGGAATCCCCAGTGCGCCGAACGCCACCGGTGCGGTGTTGGCAATCAGGCACAGGCCGGCGGCGTACAGCGGGTTGAAGCCCAGGCCCACCAGCAGTGCAGCGGTAATCGCCACTGGCGCACCGAAACCGGCGGCACCTTCGAGGAATGCACCGAAGCAGAAACCGATCAGCAGCACCTGCAGACGCTGGTCATCGGTGATCGACAGCACCGAGCTGCGGATGACCTCGAACTGACCGCTCTTGACCGTCAGTTTGTACAGGAACACCGCCGCCACAATGATCCAGGCAATCGGCCACAGACCATAGGCGAAGCCATATCCGGCAGCGGCGAATGCCATGTCGACCGGCATCTGGAACGCGAAGATCGCCACTGCGATGGCCAGGGCGAGCGTGATGCTGCCGGCTACATGACCTTTGAGGCGGAACACCGCCAGAGCGAGGAAGAAGAAAACGATGGGGATGACGGCCGCGAGTGCGGACACGCCGAGACTGCCGAGCGGGCTATAGAGCTGTTGCCAGGTTTGCATATGGGGTGGCCCCTAATTGTTGTTGGTCAGGCACTGTCAGCGTTCTTGGTTAATTGGTAAGACCAATTTACAATCGCTGTTGGCTAGGGTAAAAGCCTTGATATCGGTGTGTCAATTTGCCGCCCTAAAACTTTTGTCGAACAACCGGACGGCGAGTCGGATTGCACCGGTTGAATTGGCGTCATCTGGCAGGTGTCGCCGCAGCGTCGATAGGCCAGAATAGAGAGCCCGGCGAGCGGTCGGGATGGTGGAGAGTTGAGTGATGGGGTTTGATCAGATACGTCAGCGCCGTTTGTCTGACGACATTGTCGAGCGACTGGAAGGGATGATTCTCGAGGGCACGCTGAAGTCCGGCGAACGTCTGCCGGCCGAGCGAGTGCTGGCGGAACAGTTCGGCGTTTCCCGGCCATCGTTGCGCGAGGCGATTCAGAAGCTGGCGGCCAAGGGTTTGCTGGTCAGCAAGCAGGGCGGTGGCAACTATGTCGTGGAAAGCCTCGGTTCGACGTTCAGCGATCCGCTGCTGCAATTGCTGGAAAGCAATCCCGAGGCGCAGCGTGATCTACTGGAATTTCGCCACACGCTGGAGGCATCGTGTGCCTATTACGCAGCATTGCGCGCCACTGATGTGGACCGCGAGCGGCTGACGGCTGCGTTTGAAGAGTTACAGGACTGCTATTCGCGTCACGACGAAGTGAGCCGGGCGGAAGAGGGCGCGGCGGATGCGAAATTCCACCTGGCGATTGCCGAAGCCAGTCATAACGCGGTGTTGCTGCACACCATTCGCGGGCTGTTCGATCTGCTCAAGCGCAACGTTGTGACCAATATCGGCGGCATGTACAAACAGCGCACGGAAACCCGCGACATGCTGATCACACAGCATCGGGAATTGTATCTGGCAATTATCGAAGGGCGCGCAGAACAGGCGCGTGAGGTTTCCAGCCGACACATTCTGTATGTGCAGGAAGTGCTGGAAGAGGTGCGTCAGGAAGTGCAGCGCATGGCTCGCGCCGAGCGACGCAAAGGGATGTAGGCATGACCGTTCCCGTGCCGGGCGCGGGAGCGGTCATCAGGGCAGAAGAATCAGTCTTCCTTGCCCTTGTTGCGCACCGCACGCTGCAACTCGCGACCGGCGTCGCGTTCGCGTTCGGTATCACGCTTGTCGTATTCCTTCTTGCCCTTGCCCAGTGCGATCTCGCACTTGACCATGTGCTTGCTCCAGTACCAGGAGAGGCACACGCAGGCGTAACCCTTTTGCTGCACGGCGGCGGCGAGCTTGTCCAGCTCGCGGCGGTTGAGCAGCAACTTGCGGGTACGCACCGGGTCGGCAATGACGTGGGTGCTGGCGGTCATCAGAGGCGTGATGTGGCTGCCGAGCAACCAGGCTTCGCCATCCTTGAGCAACACGTAACTGTCGACCAGTTGCAGTTTGCTTGCCCGCAGACTTTTTACTTCCCAGCCGGCCAGGACCAGACCAGCCTCGAACTTGTGCTCGATGAAGTAATCGTGTCGCGCCTTTTTGTTTTGCGCGATGGTCCCTGTTGGGTGTTTCTTCTGTTTAGCCATAGGGGCGGCATTATATGGAGATAAACGGCTGTCGGCTACGGTGATGCTGCGTGCTTGAGCAGGTTGAGTGAATCCCGGACAATGCGGCCTCTTTTTCTAACGCTTGGGCGTGATAAACGATGTCGACAGACAAGGTTTCTGTCCACGGCAGTTGGGCTAGCCGCTGGGTTTTCATATTCGCCGCGACCGGTTCGGCCGTGGGATTGGGCAGCATCTGGAAATTCCCCTACATGGTCGGGGTCTACGGTGGCGGCGCCTTCGTGCTGATGTTTCTGGCGTGTATCGCGCTGATCGGCATCCCGGTGATGCTCGCTGAAACCCTGATCGGTCGGCGTGCCCGTCAGAGTCCGGCGAATGCCTTGAAGGTGCTGGCGCTGGAAGCCGGGCATTCGGGCAAATGGTCGTGGGGCGCTTTCGCCGGGATGATCACGGCGTTGCTGATTCTGTCTTTCTACAGTGTGGTCGGCGGCTGGTCGCTGGATTACATCATTGATATGGGACGCGGAGACTTCCAGGGCGCGACGGCCGATCAGGTCGGGGCGTACTTCGGCAATGTCATCGCCGACCCGTGGCGCATCACGCTGTGGCACACGGTTTTCATGCTGTTGTCGGCTGTAGTGATCGCCAAAGGCGTGGTCGCCGGGCTTGAGCGCAGTTTGCGTATCATGATGCCGCTGCTGTTCGTGATGGTGCTGGTGTTGCTGGGTTACAGCATGACCACCGGGCATTTCATGGAGGGCGTGCATTTCATGTTCGACTTCCACCCGGAGAAAGTCCTCGACGGCTTGCTGCCGGCCATGGGCCACGCGTTCTTCTCCCTGAGTGTGGGCGTGGGCTCGATCATGATCTACGGCGCCTACATGACCAAGGAAGCCTCGCTGTCCGGCACGGTCGTGGGTGTGGCGCTGCTTGATACCTTCGTTTCGCTGGTGGCCGGTCTGGCCTTGTTTCCGATTGTGTTCGCCGGTGGTTTGAACCCGAGCGAAGGCCCGGGGCTGATGTTCGTCAGCCTGCCATTTGCTTTCGGTAACGTGCTTTTCGGCCAGTTGATGGGCGTGGTGTTTTTCGTTCTGGTGGCGATTGCCGCCTGGAGCTCGGCGATTTCCCTGCTGGAGCCGATGGTCGCCTATCTGGTCGAGCGGACTAAAATCAGTCGTGCCTGGGTGACATTCTGGTTGGCGTTCACCTGCTGGTTCGTCGGCCTGGGCACGGTGTTCTCCTTCAATATCTGGAAGGAAGCCAAATTTTTCGTGAACGATGGCGGGGTGTTCCATCTCTACCAATGGGGGGCGGCCGGTGGCCTGGACTTCTTTGGTGTGATCGACTTCTTCACCTCGCGGATCATGTTGCCGCTCGGCGGGCTGTGCTTCGTGCTGTTTGCCGGTTGGGTGATGGGGCGTGAAGCGGTGCGTGACGAATTGTCGATTCGCAGTCCGGCGCTGTTCGCCCTGTCTCTGTTCTTGATGCGCTATGTGGCGCCCATCGGCATTCTTGTAGTGTTTGCCGCCCAGCTCTGGAAGTGACGCTTACATGACGACACATATTCAACGATCGGCGCTGCTGCCTTACCCGGCGCAATTTCTCTACGACCTGGTCAATGACGTGGCGCGTTACCCGGAGTTTTTGCCGTGGTGTTCGTCTGCTGAAGTCCTGGAAAGCTCGCCCGAGCATATGCGCGCCAGTGTCGGCGTGGCCAAGGGCGGCCTCAGTCAGCACTTCGTGACGCGCAATACGCTGGTGCCGGGGCAGTCGATCGAGATGAATCTCGAAGAAGGCCCGTTCAATCAGTTGCACGGTGTTTGGGTGTTCAAGGCGCTGAACGAGAAAGCCTGCAAGATCAGTCTGGATCTGTCCTTCGACTACGCCGGCCCGCTGGTCCGCGCGACGCTTGGCCCTTTGTTCAATCAGGCGGCCAATACGCTGGTGGATGCGTTCTGCCAGCGCGCCAAGCAGATGCATGGTTGAGCCGGTGGTCGAAATCGAAGTGGTGTATGCCGCCGTTGATCGTCAGGTTTTGCGTGTAATCAGCGTCGCTGAGGGGACGACGGTGCGTGCGGCGCTGATGGCGTCCGGGATTGATGCTGAATTTCCGGAGCTGGATCTGAAGAGCTGTCCCTTGGGGATCTTCGGCAAAGTGATCACTGATCCGGATGTTCGACGGGTTCAGGAAGGTGATCGCATCGAGATCTATCGGCCACTGTTGGCTGATCCGAAAGAAGTGCGCCGTCTGCGTGCCGCCAAGGCTGCCGAAGCCAAGGCGCGAAACCAGTAGGCTGGCCAAACGGCAGGCAATAAAAAACCCGGTATTTCCGGGTTTTTTATTGCGTCGCAAATTATTGCGGCGAGGTGTCCAGCGGTTCTGGCGTTGGAACCGGAACGGTTTCCACACCATCGACGTCCTTTTGGATCTGATCCAGCAAGGAGCCAGGCTTGACCGGTTTTTCCGGTTTAGGCTGCTCGACGTTTTCGGCAGGAGCGGTCACGCTGGTGCCGCTGTCCTTACCGAGAATGGCTTCGTCACGGCTGACACCCGGCATGAAGTCACCGGACAGGCTGACAAGACGGTCATTCGAGTCGAAAATGACACTCATGCGTTCCTGCTGGCGTTCACCGCCACCAGGTTGCAGGCTGTACAGATAATCCCAGCGGTTGGCATGGAACGTGTCGGCAAGCAGAGGGTTGCCCATGATAAACCGTACTTGCGGCCGGGTCATTCCCGGGCGTAACTGGTCTATCATGTCCTGCGTGACGACATTGCCCTGCTGGATGTCGATTTTGTAAACCCCGGGGAATGAACAACCGGCGAGTGCGAGCAGTCCCACAAAGGTGAAACTGGTTAGCAAGAGCTTGGTGTTTTGCATCGGTGGGCGACTTCCACTATCTTGGCTGGGACAACGTAAACGCCGATCATACCCGCATTAAGAGAAGCTGCGAAGCAGCATCGCGAGAAAGCTGACCATGGTTGAAAATAGCGAACTACGCAAAGCCGGCCTCAAAGTGACCCTGCCACGGGTCAAGATCCTGCAAATGCTCGACTCTACAGAGCAGCGTCACATGAGTGCCGAGGACGTCTACAAGGCGTTGATGGAAGCTGGCGAGGACGTCGGTCTGGCCACGGTTTACCGTGTTCTGACCCAGTTCGAAGCGGCTGGCCTCGTGGTCCGTCACAACTTCGACGGCGGCCACGCGGTATTCGAATTGGCCGACGGTGGCCACCACGACCATATGGTCAACGTGGAATCCGGTGAGGTCATCGAATTCGTCAGCACCGAAATCGAAAAACTCCAGAAGGCAATCGCCGAGGAGCACGGTGTCGAGTTGGTGGATCACAACCTGGTGCTGTACGTACGCAAGAAAAAATAAGCATGTCGCGCGAATTTCAGGTTCGCGAAACGAGCGAAGGCGACCCAAGGGTCGCCTTCGTGCTTTCTGTCGTACTTAAACCTTTGCGGTCACGACCATCTTTTTCGCGTGCGCCAAAGACTCTTTGGTCAGGTCAATGCCACCAAGCATCCTCGCGACTTCTTCTATACGGTCATTCTTGCTCAGCTTCGAAACGGCTGTGTGAGTGGCCTGTTCACCGCGCACCTTGTGCACGAACAGATGTTGATGCCCCTGAGCCGCGACCTGCGGCAAATGCGTGACCGTCAGTACCTGTCCGCGATCCCCGAGGCGACGCAACAACTGGCCGACGATTTCGGCCGTCGGACCGCCAATCCCCACGTCCACTTCGTCGAACACCAGCGTCGGTACGCGAGAGGTCTGGGCGGTGATCACCTGGATGGCCAGGCTGATCCGTGACAGCTCACCGCCGGACGCCACTTTGGCCAGGGCCTTCAAGGGTTGGCCCGGGTTGGCGCTGACCAGCAGCTCGACTTGCTCCAGTCCGTTGGGCTGCAGTTCGCTGCTGTTGTTGGCGCGCAATTCGATGGTGAAGCGACCGCCGGGCATACCCAGTCGCTGAATCTCCTGCTCCACCGCGCTTGCCAGGCTGCCGGCCGCCTGATGACGCAGCTCGCTCAGTTCCCGGGCCTTTTCCTGATAGTGGCGGGCATAGGATGCGAGTTCTTCGGCAAGACGTTCGATGGATTCATCGTTGGCGTCCAAGGCTTCGATTTCGTCGAGCAGCTTCTGCTGCATCTCTGCCACTTCCGTCGGCTGAATGCGGTGCTTGCGTGCCAGCGTGTAAATAGAGTCCAGACGTTCTTCCAGGTATTGCAGGCGCGCCGGATCGGCGTCGAAGTTGTCGAGAAAACGATTGAGTTCGCCGACAGCCTCTTCGACCTGGATCTGCGCACTGGTCAGCAGGCTGCTCGCCTCACCCAGTGCGCCGACCGAGTTGTTCACGCTCGACAGCCGATTGAGGCTGGCCGTCAGGGCATTCAGTACGTTGCCGGAATCGCTTTCGCTGCATTGCTCGACTACTTGCCGGCAAATGCCGAGCAGGGTTTCGGCATTGGTCAGGTTCTTGTGTTCCTGCTCCAGTTCTTCCAGCTCGTTTTCGCCGAGGCCGAGGTTTTCCAGTTCTTCGAGCTGGTAGCTGAGCAACTGATGGCGCGCGCGCTGTTCGTCGCCGGAGTTGGAAAGGCGTTCCAGCTCCTGACGGGTCTGACGCCAGCGCTGGGCGGCGAGGTGAACCTGGCGCGCCAGATCGGTAGCCCCGGCGTACTCGTCGAGCAGGCGTCGGTGGGTATCAGTCTTGAGCAGGGATTGGTGTTCGTGCTGGCTGTGGATATCGATCAGCAGCTCGCCGAGCGCCTTGAGGTCGCCAAGCGGGCAGGGCGTGCCATTTATATAGCCGCGTGAGCGACCTTCGGAAGTGATGACCCGGCGCAGGATGCACGGCCCGTCGATTTCCAGGTCGCGTTCCGCCAGCCAGGCACTGGCTTCGGGGATGTCGGCCAGATCGAAGGTCGCCAGGATATCGGCCTTGTCGGCGCCTGGTCGAACCACGCCGCTGTCGGCGCGATCACCGAGCGTCAGGCCCAGGGCGTCGAGCATGATCGACTTGCCGGCGCCGGTTTCCCCGGTAATCACGCTCATGCCGCGATCAAGTTCGAGATCGAGATGTTCAACGATGGCGTAGTTGTGTACGGACAGGTGCACCAGCATAAAGGCCGCTCCCAGGCTTTAGGTCTGGTTATTTATACAGTGTTTTGTTTCGCGCTGACAATGCCCTCGCTTAGCTCGATGGGGAGGATCCGATCAAATGCTTGTCGCGCCAGGGAATGACAATGCAGCACTTTTTTGTAGGGTTAATCGTTGTCAGCCCTTGAAGCCTGATTTTGCGGCCCCATATACCGGGGCAGAAGCGCGAATCGAACTCGCGGACGATATTGAAAGGAGAATTCTATGGCTGACGAACAGACAGTAGATACGCAAAATCCAGAAGCCAATCAGGCGCCCGAGACTTCGGGTGATGACCTGGCGACCCGTGTACAAGTGCTCGAAGAGCAATTGGCCGCCGCGCAGGATCAATCGCTGCGCGTAGCTGCCGATCTGCAGAACGTCCGCCGCCGTGCCGAGCAGGACGTCGAAAAGGCGCACAAGTTTGCGCTGGAAAAATTCGCCGGCGACCTGCTGCCGATCGTCGACAGCCTGGAGCGCGGCCTAGAGCTGTCGAACCCGGATGACGAGAGCATCCGTCCGATGCGCGAAGGCATCGAGCTGACCCTGAAAATGTTTCACGACACCCTCGCGCGCTATCAGCTTGTCGCTGTAAGCCCGCAGGAAGGCGAGCCGTTCAACGCCGTGGAACATCAGGCGATGGCCATGCAGGAAAGTGCTGACCTGGAACCGAACAGTGTTCTGAAAGTGTTCCAGAAGGGCTATCAGCTCAATGGCCGCCTGCTGCGTCCGGCGATGGTTGTGGTCAGCAAGGCGCCGGCGCCAGTTTCGCCTTCGATTGACGAGAAGGCTTGAAATTAGCCGCAAGGCCCCCATTTAGAAGTCAAGCGTTTAAGTATTACCGCAGTTAGCCACCACTGCTGCGGCAACCAAATCCAAAGTTTCGGGAGAGTGAACATGGGCAAAATTATCGGTATCGACCTGGGGACTACCAACTCCTGCGTCTCCGTGCTGGAAAACGGCGTAGCCAAAGTTATTGAAAACGCCGAAGGCGCGCGTACCACGCCGTCGATCATCGCTTACGCCAACGATGGTGAAATCCTGGTCGGTCAGTCCGCCAAGCGTCAGGCTGTGACCAACCCGCACAACACACTGTTCGCGGTGAAGCGCCTGATCGGCCGCCGCTTCGACGAAGAAGTCGTGCAGAAAGACATCAAGCTGGTGCCTTACAAGATCGTCAAGGCCAACAATGGTGACGCTTGGGTCGAGGCCTCCGGCAAGCAGATGGCTCCGCCGCAAATCAGCGCCGAAGTCCTGAAGAAGATGAAGAAGACCGCCGAAGACTACCTCGGCGAAGCAGTGACCGAAGCGGTGATCACCGTTCCGGCCTACTTCAACGACAGCCAGCGTCAGGCGACCAAAGACGCCGGTCGCATCGCCGGTCTGGACGTAAAACGTATCATCAACGAACCAACCGCAGCTGCGCTGGCTTACGGTATGGACAAGGCCAAGGGCGATCACACCGTGATCGTTTACGACCTGGGTGGCGGTACTTTCGACGTTTCCGTGATCGAAATCGCTGAAGTTGACGGTGAGCACCAGTTCGAAGTACTGGCCACCAACGGTGACACCTTCCTGGGTGGTGAAGACTTCGACATGCGTCTGATCGACTACCTCGTCGACGAGTTCAAGAAAGAGTCCGGCATGGACCTGAAGAACGATCCTCTGGCCCTGCAGCGTCTGAAAGAAGCTGCTGAGAAAGCCAAGATCGAACTGTCTTCTTCGCAGTCGACAGACGTCAACCTGCCGTACATCACAGCAGATGCGACCGGTCCTAAGCACCTGAACGTGAAGATCTCTCGTGCCAAGCTCGAGTCGCTGGTCGAAGATCTGGTAAACCGTACCATCGAGCCATGCCGCATCGCTCTGAAAGACGCCGGCATCGACGCCAGCAAAATTGACGACGTGATTCTGGTCGGTGGCCAGACTCGTATGCCTCTGGTGCAGAAGGCAGTTACCGATTTCTTCGGTAAAGAAGCACGTAAAGACGTGAACCCGGACGAAGCTGTTGCCATGGGTGCTGCCATCCAGGGCGCCGTTCTGGCCGGTGACGTGAAAGACGTTCTGCTGCTCGACGTCAGCCCGCTGACCCTGGGTATCGAAACCATGGGTGGCGTGATGACCGCGCTGATCGAGAAAAACACCACGATTCCTACCAAGAAATCGCAAGTGTTCTCGACTGCCGACGACAACCAGGGCGCCGTGACCATTCACGTCCTGCAAGGTGAGCGTAAGCAAGCCGCTCAGAACAAGTCCCTGGGCAAGTTCGATCTGGCCGAGATTCCACCAGCTCCACGTGGTGTGCCACAGATCGAAGTAACCTTCGACATCGACGCCAACGGCATCCTGCACGTCGGCGCGAAAGACAAGGCAACCGGCAAAGAGCAGAAGATCACCATCAAGGCCAACTCCGGTCTGTCGGATGAAGAAATCCAGAAGATGGTGCGCGACGCCGAGCTGAATGCCGAGGAAGACCGCAAGTTCGAAGAGCTGGCCGCTGCCCGTAACCAGGGTGATGCACTGGTTCACTCGACTCGCAAGATGATCGCTGACGCTGGCGACAAAGTGACTGCAGAAGAGAAGACTGCAATCGAAGCGGCCGTGGTTGCCCTGGAAGCCGCCGTCAAAGGCGACGACAAGGCTGCCATCGACGCCAAGGTTGAAGAACTGTCGAAAGTCTCTGCACCGGTTGCCCAGAAGATGTACGCCGAACAGGCTCAGCCTGCTGAAGGCGCGGCACCGCACGACGAGAAAGCTGACAAGGCTGACGATGTTGTCGATGCCGAGTTCGAAGAAGTCAAAGACCACAAGTAAGTTGTTGGTCGGCCGGTTGACTGCCTTTGGGCACTGACTGGTAGGATGTCGCCGCGCGGGAGCTTGCTCCCGCGTTGGCGTATCTGGAATACGCGAATTTTTACAGCATGCGACAAGGTTCGGGTGCTGGCGGTATGGCCGGGAATGCTCCTGCTTTTCGCGCCGCAAATACCGCATGAACCAAAAGACCAGGATCGTTGAATTGACGTGAGTTGGGTCCGGGCCTGTATTGGGGCTCAACGAGTTTGGCGAAGCTCAGGAGGGATTTGCCGAACGTCCTCAAGAGTATGAAGAACTTATGGCTAAGCGTGACTATTACGAAGTGTTGGGTGTTGAGCGCGGCTCAAGCGAAGCAGACCTGAAAAAGGCCTATCGCCGTCTGGCGATGAAGCACCACCCGGACCGTAATCCCGATGACAAAGCGTCGGAAGAGCTGTTCAAAGAGGCCAACGAAGCCTACGAAGTGCTGTCCGATTCCAGCAAGCGTGCAGCGTACGACCAGTACGGTCATGCCGGCGTCGACCCTAGCATGGGTGGCGGCGGTGCAGGCTTCGGCGGTCAGAACTTCTCCGATATCTTCGGCGATGTCTTCAGTGACTTCTTCGGTGGCGGTCGCGGCGGTTCCCGTGGCGGCGCCCAGCGCGGCAGCGATTTGCGCTACACCCTGGAGTTGAATCTGGAAGAAGCGGTGCGCGGTACGACCGTGAATATCCGCGTTCCGACACTGGTCAATTGCAAGCCTTGCGATGGTTCGGGCGCTAAGAAGGGCTCGTCGCCTTCGACTTGCCCGACTTGCGGCGGCATCGGTCAGGTGCGCATGCAGCAAGGCTTCTTCTCGGTGCAGCAGACCTGCCCGCGCTGCCATGGTCAGGGCAAGATCATTTCCGATCCGTGCGATTCCTGCCACGGTGACGGTCGCGTTGAAGAATACAAAACCCTCTCCGTCAAAGTGCCGGCCGGTGTTGATACCGGTGACCGCATTCGTCTGTCCGGCGAAGGCGAAGCGGGTACTCAAGGTGGCCCGACCGGCGACCTGTACGTGGTGATCAACGTTCGCGAACACGACATCTTCCAGCGTGACGGCAAGCACCTGTTCTGCGAAGTGCCGATCAGCTTCGTCGACGCGGCCCTGGGCGGCGAGCTGGAAATTCCGACCCTCGACGGTCGTGTCAAACTGAAGATTCCGGAAGGGACTCAGACCGGCAAGCAGTTCCGCGTACGCGGCAAAGGCGTTGCGCCAGTGCGTGGCGGTGGTGCGGGCGACCTGATGTGCCGTGTGGCCGTCGAGACGCCGGTCAATCTGAACCGTCGTCAGCGCGAATTGCTGGAAGAGTTCCGCAGCTCCCTGGCGGACGACAACAGTCACTCCCCGAAAACCACCGGTTGGTTCGACGGTGTGAAACGCTTCTTCGGCGATCTGTAAGGAGTCGGCATGCGACGTATAGCTGTGATGGGCGCTGCCGGGCGCATGGGCAAGATTCTGGTCGAGGCCGTGCAGCAGCGCGCGCCACTGACCTGTCTGACGGCCGCGATTGTCCGCCCTGGCAGTACGCTGATCGGTGTGGATGCCGGTGAGCTGGCTTCGCTCGGTCGAATCGGCGTGCCGCTGTCCGGAAATCTGGAGTCGGTGGCGGAAGAGTTTGATGTGTTGATCGACTTCACCCTGCCGGAAGTCATGCTGAAAAACCTGGCCTTCTGCCGCAAGGCCGGCAAGGCGATGGTGATCGGCACGACCGGGCTGGACGCTGCGCAGAAACAGTTGCTGGCCGAGGCGGGCAAGGATATTCCGATCGTGTTCGCCGCCAACTTCAGTGTCGGCGTCAACCTGTCGCTGAAGCTGCTCGACATGGCGGCACGGGTGTTGGCGGAAGACGCGGACATCGAAATCATCGAAGCCCATCACCGGCACAAGATCGATGCGCCGTCGGGTACGGCTCTGCGCATGGGTGAGGTGATTGCCAATGCGCTGGATCGTGATCTGCAAAAAGTCGCGGTCTATGGTCGTGAAGGCCACACCGGTGCCCGTGAGCGTGAAACCATCGGTTTTGCCACTGTTCGTGGTGGTGATGTGGTGGGTGATCACACGGTGTTGTTCGCCTGCGAGGGCGAGCGACTGGAGATCACGCACAAGGCTTCAAGTCGCATGACGTTCGCCAAGGGCGCTGTACGTGCGGCGTTGTGGCTGGATGCTCGTGAGCCTGGTTTGTACGACATGCAGGACGTGCTCGACCTGCATTGAGATGTTCTGAAACCGGCGCAAACGCCCTGTTTGTGCCGGTTTTGCTCCGCCGAGCGACGCCCTGTCGCATTCTCCGGCCTTTCAGGCTCATTGGCGGTAGACCAAAAAACCCTTTTTCTGTAAGCTACAGCTTTAGTGTGTCCACTAAAAGCGCGCAGAATAATTCAGTGAAGAAGCGGGGTGACGTGTCCATACGTCACTCCGCTTTTTTACAACCTGCGATTGCCCTTTCATGCGTTATTTACGGGAGGTCTTCTTGACTAAGCCAGCCATACTCGCCCTTGCTGATGGCAGCATTTTTCGCGGCGAAGCCATTGGAGCCGACGGTCAGACCGTTGGTGAGGTGGTGTTCAACACCGCAATGACCGGCTATCAGGAAATCCTTACCGATCCTTCCTACGCCCAACAGATCGTTACCCTGACTTACCCGCACATCGGCAACACCGGCACCACGCCGGAAGACGCCGAGTCCGATCGCGTCTGGTCCGCTGGCCTGGTTATCCGTGACCTGCCGCTGGTAGCGAGCAACTGGCGTAACACGATGTCCCTGTCCGACTACCTGAAAGCCAACAATGTTGTGGCGATCGCCGGTATCGACACCCGCCGCCTGACCCGCATCCTGCGTGAAAAAGGCGCACAGAACGGCTGCATCATGGCCGGCGACAACATCTCCGAAGGAGCGGCCATCGCCGCGGCGCAAGGCTTCCCGGGCCTGAAGGGCATGGATCTGGCGAAAGTCGTCAGCACCAAGACCCAATACGAATGGCGCTCCACTGTCTGGGATCTGAAAACCGACAGTCACGCGACCATCGAAGCCTCCGAGCTGCCTTATCACGTGGTTGCCTACGACTACGGCGTCAAGGTCAACATCCTGCGCATGCTGGTCGAGCGCGGCTGCCGCGTCACTGTCGTTCCAGCGCAAACTCCGGCTGCCGACGTACTGGCTCTGAAACCGGACGGCGTGTTCCTGTCCAACGGTCCTGGTGATCCGGAGCCTTGCGACTACGCGATCAAGGCGATCAAGGAAGTGCTGGAAACCGAAATTCCGGTCTTCGGCATTTGCCTCGGTCATCAGCTGCTGGCTCTGGCCTCCGGCGCCAAGACCCTGAAAATGGGCCACGGCCACCACGGTGCCAACCACCCGGTCCAGGATCTGGACACGGGCGTCGTGATGATCACCAGCCAGAACCACGGTTTCGCGGTTGACGAAGAGACCCTGCCAGCCAACGTCCGCGCGATCCACAAATCGCTGTTCGACGGCACCCTGCAAGGTATCGAGCGCACCGACAAGAGCGCGTTCAGCTTCCAGGGTCACCCTGAAGCGAGCCCGGGCCCGAACGATGTGGCCCCTCTGTTTGACCGCTTCATCAACGAGATGGCCAAGCGACGCTAAGCGCTCGCCTTGAGACTGTAGCGAGAAGCCCCTCGAGGGCGGCCCCGGAACCGGCGGCCCCCTCGGGACTTCAGAAATCGATCAAGACGGCTTGCCGACTGACCTGCGGATTTGAGTGACAAACCCATGCCAAAACGTACAGACATTAAAAGCATCCTGATTCTCGGCGCTGGCCCGATCGTTATCGGCCAGGCCTGCGAATTCGACTACTCCGGCGCCCAGGCCTGTAAAGCCCTGCGCGAAGAGGGTTACCGCGTCATCCTGGTGAACTCCAACCCGGCCACCATCATGACCGACCCGGACATGGCCGACGCGACCTACATCGAGCCGATCAAGTGGCAGACCGTTGCCAAGATCATCGAGAAAGAGCGCCCGGATGCCGTGCTGCCAACCATGGGCGGCCAGACTGCTCTGAACTGCGCCCTGGACCTGGAGCGCGAAGGCGTTCTGGAAAAGTTCGGTGTTGAGATGATCGGTGCCAACGCCGACACCATCGACAAGGCTGAAGACCGTTCGCGTTTCGACAAGGCGATGAAAGCCATCGGCCTGGAATGCCCGCGTTCCGGTATCGCCCACAGCATGGAAGAAGCCAACGCGGTGCTCGAGCGCCTGGGCTTCCCGTGCATCATCCGTCCGTCCTTCACTATGGGCGGCACCGGTGGCGGTATCGCTTACAACCGTGAAGAGTTCGAAGAAATCTGCGCCCGTGGTCTGGACCTGTCGCCAACCAAAGAGCTGCTGATCGACGAATCCCTGATCGGCTGGAAAGAATATGAAATGGAAGTTGTCCGCGACAAAAAGGACAACTGCATCATCGTCTGCTCGATCGAAAACTTCGACCCGATGGGCGTGCACACCGGTGACTCGATCACTGTTGCCCCGGCTCAGACCCTGACCGACAAGGAATACCAGATCCTGCGTAACGCCTCGCTGGCGGTGCTGCGCGAGATCGGCGTGGAGACCGGCGGTTCCAACGTTCAGTTCGGTATCTGCCCGGACACCGGCCGTATGGTCGTGATCGAGATGAACCCACGCGTATCCCGCTCGTCGGCTCTGGCCTCGAAAGCCACCGGCTTCCCGATCGCCAAGATCGCGGCCAAGCTGGCCGTCGGTTACACCCTCGACGAACTGCAGAACGACATCACCGGCGGCCGTACCCCGGCGTCCTTCGAGCCGTCCATCGACTACGTCGTGACCAAGCTGCCGCGCTTCGCTTTCGAGAAGTTCGCCAACGCTGACGCGCGCCTGACCACTCAGATGAAGTCGGTCGGTGAAGTCATGGCCATCGGCCGTACCTTCCAGGAATCCCTGCAGAAAGCTCTGCGCGGTCTGGAAGTGGGCGTTTGCGGTCTGGACGAGAAAGTCGACCTGAGCAACCCGGAAAGCATGAGCGTGCTCAAGCGCGAGCTGACCGTGCCGGGCGCCGAGCGTATCTGGTATGTGGCGGACGCCTTCCGCGCCGGCATGACCGTCGAAGAAATCTTCGGCATGAACATGATCGATCCGTGGTTCCTGGTGCAGATCGAAGATCTGATCAAGGACGAAGAAAAGGTCAAGACCCTCGGTCTGTCCGCTATCGACCGCGACCTGATGTACAAGCTCAAGCGCAAAGGTTTCTCCGACCAGCGTCTGGCCAAGCTGCTGGGCGTCACCGAGAAGAACCTGCGTACTCACCGCCACAAGCTGGAAGTGTTCCCGGTCTACAAGCGCGTCGACACTTGCGCAGCCGAGTTCGCCACCGACACCGCCTACCTGTACTCGACCTACGAGGAAGAGTGTGAAGCCGCGCCGTCCGGTCGCGACAAGATCATCATCCTCGGCGGTGGCCCTAACCGTATCGGTCAAGGCATCGAGTTTGACTACTGCTGCGTACACGCGGCACTGGCGCTGCGCAAAGACGGTTACGAGACCATCATGGTCAACTGCAACCCGGAAACCGTATCGACCGACTACGACACGTCCGATCGTCTGTACTTCGAGCCAGTAACACTGGAAGACGTGCTGGAAATCGTCCGCGTCGAGAAGCCGAAAGGTGTGATCGTCCAGTACGGTGGCCAGACTCCACTGAAACTGGCTCGCGCCCTGGAAGCCGCCGGCGTGCCGATCATCGGCACCAGCCCTGACGCCATCGACCGTGCGGAAGACCGTGAGCGCTTCCAGCAGATGGTTGAGCGTCTGAACCTGCGTCAGCCGCCAAACGCCACCGTGCGCAGCGAGGACGAAGCCGTTCGTGCTGCCGCGAAGATCGGTTACCCGCTGGTGGTGCGTCCGTCCTACGTATTGGGCGGCCGGGCGATGGAAATCGTCTACAAGGAAGAAGAACTCAAGCGTTACCTGCGTGACGCGGTGCAAGTGTCGAACGACAGCCCGGTGCTGCTCGACCACTTCCTCAACTGCGCCATCGAGATGGACGTGGATGCGGTCTGCGACGGCAAGGACGTAGTGATCGGCGCGATCATGCAGCACATCGAACAGGCGGGCGTTCACTCCGGTGACTCCGCGTGCTCGCTGCCGCCGTACTCGCTGCCGGCGCACATCCAGGACGAGATGCGCGAACAGGTCAAGAAAATGGCCCTGGAGCTGGGCGTGGTCGGCCTGATGAACGTTCAGTTGGCGCTGCAAGGCGAAGACATCTACGTCATCGAAGTCAACCCGCGTGCTTCCCGTACCGTACCGTTCGTGTCGAAGTGCATCGGTGTTTCCCTGGCGATGATCGCAGCTCGCGTGATGGCCGGTAAAACCCTGAAGGAAATCGGCTTCACCAAGGAAATCATCCCGAATTTCTACAGCGTGAAAGAGGCGGTGTTCCCGTTCGCCAAGTTCCCAGGCGTTGACCCGATCCTCGGCCCTGAGATGAAGTCCACCGGTGAAGTGATGGGCGTCGGCGACACCTTCGGTGAAGCCTTTGCGAAAGCCCAGATGGGCGCCAGCGAAGTGCTGCCGACCGGCGGTACCGCATTCATCAGCGTACGTGATGATGACAAGCCACTGGTTGCAGGCGTAGCTCGTGATCTGATCAACTTGGGCTTCGAAGTCGTCGCCACTGCCGGCACTGCCAAGCTGATCGAAGCCGCAGGTCTGAAAGTGCGTCGCGTGAACAAGGTGACCGAGGGTCGTCCGCACGTGGTCGACATGATCAAGAATGACGAAGTCACCCTGATCATCAACACCACCGAAGGTCGCCAGTCGATCGCCGATTCCTATTCCATTCGCCGTAACGCCTTGCAGCACAAGATTTACTGCACCACCACCATTGCTGCTGGCGAAGCTATCTGTGAAGCGCTGAAGTTCGGTCCCGAGAAGACCGTGCGCCGCTTGCAGGATCTACACGCAGGATTGAAGGCATGAATAAATACCCAATGACCGTCCAGGGCTCCAAGGCCCTGGAAGAAGAGCATGCTCACCTGACCAAGGTCGTTCGTCCGAAGCTCAGCCAGGACATCGGTACGGCCCGCGAGTTGGGTGACTTGAAAGAAAACGCTGAATACCATGCCGCGCGCGAACAGCAAGGCATGGTCGAGGCGCGGATCCGTGATATCGAAGGTCGCCTGCAGAACGCGGTGATCATCGACGTGACGACCATTCCGCACACCGGCAAAGTGATTTTCGGCACTACCGTCGAAATCGCCAACGTCGAGACTGATGAAAGCGTGACTTACCAGATCGTGGGTGAGGATGAGGCGGACATCAAACTCGGCAAGATTTCGGTCGGCTCACCGATCGCTCGCGCCTTGATCGCCAAGGAAGAGGGCGATACGGTCGTCGTGAAAACGCCAGGTGGCGATATCGAGTACGAGATTGTCGAAGTCAAACACATCTGACGCGATACTCCGGGCGCCCTCCATTGAGGCCATCCTTTGGCAGCTGTCCCAGGTTTTCTGGGTCGGCGGCCTTTGGGTGTTTCACGTCGGCCTGGTGCCGGCGCTGAAAGTCAGCGGGTTGGCACCGCTGCTGGTTGAGGATATCTCTGTGCAGATCGATCGCTGGCTGATCGGTGTTGCGGCGCTGGGGGTGTTGACACAGCTGGTGGTGCTGGCGAGGGTTGCCGGTATCTCGGCATGGTGGCGGGCGTTCAGTGGTCAGATACTGCTGGTCGGCTTGGCCGCCTGCTTTGGCTATTACACGTTGCGATACGGGATGTCTGTCGGCGAGCGTTGGCAGATGTTCTGTTTCGTGGTGCTGGGGATCAGCGGAATCGTGCTGGTGGCACAATCCGTGCCGGTCAGGGTGCGAGAATCGCACCGCTGACCGGATCACCGTTATTTGTAACGGTGGATGTTCGACAATTGCTTGTTTGGCTGCGGGTTCTTGCGATAAAGCAGAACCATCTTGCCGATGACTTGCACTTGTTCGGCCCGGCCAGCCTTGGCCAGCTCTTCCATGACGGCACGACGATCATCGCGATCTTCGAGCTTGACCTGCACCTTGATCAGCTCATGATCGGTCAGTGCGCGTTCCAGTTCGGCGAGAACTCCTTCGGTCAGGCCATTGCCTGCCACCATCAGGACCGGTTTCAGGTCGTGACCAATGGATTTGTACTGTTTCTTCTGCTCGTTATTGAGCGGCATAATCTGACCCTTTCGTCTGGATTCTGTAAAATGGCGGCCATTTTACCCGAGGGCTCGTGGATCCGCCCAATTAATCACGACCCTAATCAACGAGGTGCCCAATGGCGCGTTCCAAGACAAGCCTTGGTTGGCTGAAAAGACATGTCAATGACCCCTATGTGAAGCAGGCGCAAAAGGACGGTTACCGTTCGCGTGCGAGTTACAAGCTTCTCGAGGTCCAGGAAAAATACAAGCTGATCCGTGCGGGTATGAGCGTCGTCGACCTGGGCGCAGCGCCCGGCGGCTGGTCTCAGGTCACCAGCCGGCTGATCGGTGGTCAGGGCCGTCTGATCGCATCGGACATCCTGGAAATGGACAGCATTCCGGACGTGACCTTCATTCAGGGGGACTTTACCCAGGACGAAGTGCTTGCTCAGATTCTCGAGGCTGTGGGTAATTCGCAGGTAGACCTTGTGATTTCCGATATGGCCCCCAATATGAGTGGTACGCCTGAAGTGGACATGCCCAAAGCCATGTTTCTTTGCGAGCTGGCGCTTGATCTGGCGGAGCGGATACTCAAGCCGGGCGGTAATTTCCTGATCAAGATTTTTCAGGGCGAAGGGTTCGATACTTACCTGAAGGACGCTCGCAAGAAGTTCGACAAGATCCAGATGATCAAGCCGGACTCTTCTCGTGGCAGCTCTCGTGAGCAATACATGCTGGCTTGGGGCTACCGCGGGCGTAGTGAGTAAAACGAGGTTTTTTGGCGGGGTGATAGGTTTTTCGTATTTCGCCCCGGGTGCATAAGCGAATATTGTGTAGAAAGTGTTTCACAAAGGGTTACAGACGGCGCCTGCCAGAGCTGTAGGTAATGTAGTAAGTTAGGCCGGTGAATATCATGCGAAGCGCGCGCCAGTAGCGGAGCTTGCTTCAGAGGGTAGTTAATTGAACGATATGGCAAAGAATCTGATCCTGTGGTTGATCATCGCGGCTGTCCTGGTGACGGTGATGAACAACTTCTCCAGCCCTAACGAGCCGCAGACCCTCAACTATTCCGACTTCATCCAGCAGGTCAAGGATGGCAAGGTCGAGCGCGTGGCCGTTGACGGCTATGTGATTACCGGCAAGCGCAATGATGGCGACAGCTTCAAGACCATTCGTCCGGCAATTCAGGACAATGGTCTGATCGGCGATCTGGTTGACAACCACGTTGTGGTCGAAGGCAAGCAGCCCGAGCAGCAAAGCATCTGGACCCAGCTTCTGGTGGCCAGCTTCCCGATCCTCGTGATCATCGCGGTGTTCATGTTCTTCATGCGCCAGATGCAGGGCGGCGCGGGCGGCAAAGGCGGACCGATGAGCTTTGGCAAGAGCAAGGCGCGTCTGCTGTCCGAAGATCAGGTGAAAACCACCCTGGCTGACGTTGCCGGTTGCGACGAAGCCAAGGAAGAAGTTGGCGAGCTGGTCGAGTTCCTCCGTGATCCGGGCAAGTTCCAGCGCCTGGGTGGTCGCATTCCTCGTGGCGTGCTGATGGTCGGTCCTCCGGGTACCGGTAAAACCTTGCTGGCCAAAGCGATTGCCGGCGAAGCAAAAGTGCCGTTCTTCACCATTTCCGGTTCCGACTTCGTCGAAATGTTCGTCGGTGTCGGTGCCAGCCGCGTTCGCGACATGTTCGAACAGGCCAAGAAACACGCTCCATGCATTATTTTCATCGACGAAATCGACGCCGTTGGTCGCCATCGTGGCGCCGGCATGGGTGGCGGTCACGACGAGCGCGAACAGACTCTCAACCAGTTGCTGGTCGAGATGGACGGTTTCGAAATGAACGACGGCATCATTGTCATCGCCGCGACCAACCGTCCTGACGTGTTGGACCCTGCATTGCTGCGTCCTGGTCGTTTCGACCGTCAGGTGGTGGTCGGCTTGCCGGACATCCGTGGTCGCGAACAGATCCTCAAGGTTCACATGCGTAAAGTGCCAATGGGTGACGACGTTGCTCCGGCCGTTATCGCACGTGGTACTCCGGGCTTCTCCGGTGCGGATCTGGCGAACCTGGTCAACGAGGCTTCGCTTTTCGCAGCCCGTGCCGGCAAGCGCATTGTCGAGATGAAGGAATTCGAACTGGCCAAAGACAAGATCATGATGGGCGCCGAGCGCAAATCCATGGTCATGTCCGAGAAAGAAAAGCAGAACACCGCTTATCACGAAGCAGGTCACGCCATTGTTGGTCGCGTTGTGCCTGAGCATGATCCGGTCTACAAGGTATCGATCATCCCGCGCGGTCGTGCGTTGGGTGTGACCATGTTCCTGCCGGAAGAGGATCGCTACAGCCTGTCCAAACGTGCGCTGATCAGTCAGATCTGCTCGCTGTACGGCGGCCGTATCGCTGAAGAAATGACTTTGGGCTTTGATGGTGTGACCACTGGCGCTTCCAACGACATCATGCGAGCGAGTCAGATTGCGCGGAACATGGTGACCAAGTGGGGCCTTTCGGAAAAGCTGGGTCCTCTGATGTACGCGGAAGAAGAGGGTGAAGTATTCCTCGGTCGCGGTGGTGGCGGTCAGAACGCAAGCTTCTCCGGTGAGACGGCCAAGCTGATCGATTCTGAAGTGCGCAGCATCATCGATCAGTGCTACGGCACGGCCAAGCAGATCCTCACGGACAACCGCGACAAGCTTGATGCGATGGCGGACGCTCTGATGAAGTACGAGACGATCGATGCCGAGCAGATCGACGACATCATGGCTGGTCGAACACCTCGCGAACCTCGCGACTGGTCGGGTGGTACCGGTACTGGCACGCCTCCTGTCATTCAGGGCGAGCGTCCGGAAACACCGATTGGCGGCCCGGCTGCCGACGTTTAAGGTTTGAAATGACTTCTGTACAGTCCCTGACCCGGTTGCCTTGCGGCAACCGGGTTCTTGATTTGGCCCGGACGCATGTCATGGGCATTCTCAATGTCACTCCCGATTCTTTTTCCGACGGTGGCCGATACAGCCAGCTCGATGCGGCCTTGCGCCATGCCGAAGCCATGGTTGCGGCGGGTGCAACGCTGATCGATGTTGGCGGCGAGTCGACCCGGCCGGGTGCGCGGGCAGTTTCTCCCTTGGAGGAGCTGGAGCGTGTCGCTCCTGTCGTGGAGCTGATCAATCGTGAGCTGGACGTGGTCATATCCGTCGATACGTCCACTCCGGCGGTCATGCGCGAAACGGCGCGGTTGGGCGCTGGCTTGATCAACGACGTTCGTTCGCTACGGCGGGATGGCGCGTTGGATGCTGCTGCTGCCACGGGATTGCCCGTGTGCCTGATGCATATGCTCGGTGAACCTGGCGATATGCAGGACTATCCGCGTTATCAGGATGTCACCCGGGAAGTGGGCGAATTTCTCGCCGAGCGCATGACTCAGTGTGAGTTGGCAGGTATTCCGGCCGAGCGGATCATTCTCGATCCGGGCTTCGGCTTCGCCAAAACCCTGCAGCACAATCTAAGCTTGTTCAAGCATATGGAAGCCTTGCATGCATTGGGGCGGCCGCTGTTGGTGGGCGTTTCGCGCAAAAGCATGATCGGACATGCATTGAATCGCCCTGTGGGTGAGCGTCTATATGGTGGTTTGGCACTGGCTGCACTGGCATCGGTGAAAGGTGCGCGTATATTGCGCGTCCATGATGTGGCGGAAACGGTGGACGTGGTGCGAATGCTCGCGGCCGTGGAATCAGCCGAATAAGAATGATGGAGCACTTATGAGCAAGAAATATTTTGGTACTGACGGCATTCGTGGTCGCGTCGGGGAATATCCGATTACTCCTGACTTCATGCTCAAGCTCGGCTGGGCTGCCGGTATGGCCTTTCGCAAGATGGGTGCCTGCAAGGTGCTGGTCGGCAAGGACACGCGGATTTCCGGCTACATGTTCGAATCGGCCCTTGAGGCTGGCCTGACATCCGCAGGTGCCGATGTGATGCTGCTGGGCCCGATGCCGACTCCGGCAATTGCCTATTTGTCGCGTACATTCCAGGCTGAGGCCGGAATCGTGATCAGTGCTTCGCACAATCCGCATGACGATAACGGCATCAAGTTTTTCTCCGGCAAGGGCACCAAGCTGCCTGATGAGCTGGAGCTGATGATTGAGGAATTGCTCGATACGCCGATGACCGTTGTCGAGTCGAGCAAGATCGGCAAGGTGTCGCGCATCAATGATGCGTCCGGTCGCTATATCGAGTTCTGCAAGAGCTCCGTGCCGACCGGCACCAGTTTCTCCGGTCTGAAGATTGTTATCGACTGCGCACACGGTGCCACTTATAAAGTTGCGCCGAGTGTTTTCCGTGAGCTGGGTGCTGAGGTCGTCGTTCTGTCGGCTCAGCCTAACGGTCTGAACATCAATGACAACTGTGGCTCCACGCACATGGGGCAATTGCAGGCGGCGGTGTTGTCCGAACATGCGGATCTGGGTATCGCCTTCGATGGCGATGGTGACCGGGTGCTGATGGTCGACCACACCGGTGCGATTGTTGATGGTGACGAGCTGCTGTACATCATTGCGCGTGATCTGCATGATCGCGACAAGTTGCAGGGTGGTGTGGTCGGTACCTTGATGAGTAACCTGGGGCTTGAGCTTGCGCTCGCGGATCTGGGTATTCCTTTTGTGCGCGCCAATGTCGGTGACCGCTATGTGATCGCCGAACTGCTGGAGCGTAACTGGCTGGTGGGTGGCGAGAATTCGGGGCATGTCGTGTGCTTCAATCACACCACCACGGGTGACGCGATCATCGCGGCTTTGCAGGTGCTGATGGCGCTGAAGACGCGTAACGAGGGGCTTGCTCAAACTCGCCAGGCGTTGCGCAAGTGTCCGCAGGTGCTGATAAACGTGCGATTCGGTGGGGGCGATAGTCCGCTGGAACACCCGGCTGTCAAGGAAGCGAGTGCTCGCGTAACGCAGGCGATGGCGGGGCGGGGGCGTGTGCTTCTGCGCAAGTCCGGAACAGAGCCTCTGGTGCGTGTGATGGTCGAAGGTGAGGACGAAACGCAGGTTCGTGGCTATGCCGAAGAACTGGCAAAACTGGTAACTGAAGTTTCTGCCTGATTCGGCTTGCCAGCCATGATTGTGTTGGGTAACATCTGCGCCCACTTTGACCGACGAGGTACAGCATGCGTCGCCCTATGGTAGCTGGTAACTGGAAGATGCACGGTACCCGCGCCAGCGTCGCTGAGCTGATCAACGGCCTTCGTCATCTGGCCTTGCCAAGCGGTGTTGATGTCGCGGTATTCCCGCCTTGCTTGTATATCAATCAAGTGATTGATGGCTTGAAAGGCAAATCGATTTCGGTCGGTGCGCAGAACTCTGCGGTGGAATCCATGCAAGGTGCGTTGACGGGCGAGATTGCGCCGAGTCAGTTGGTGGATGCAGGTTGTTCCCTGGTGCTTGTCGGGCACTCCGAACGCCGCCAGATCATGGGCGAGCGAGACGGAATGCTGAATCGCAAGTTCGCAGCGGCACAGGCATGTGGCTTGATCCCGGTGTTGTGCGTAGGGGAGACCCTGGAGCAGCGCGAAGCGGGAAAAACTCTTGAGGTTGTCGGGCGTCAGCTGGGCAGTATCATCGAGGAGCTGGGTGTAGGTGCTTTTGCCAACGCAGTGATCGCTTACGAGCCGGTCTGGGCGATTGGTACCGGGCTGACTGCAACGCCGCAGCAGGCTCAGGATGTGCATAAAGCCATTCGCGAGCAGTTGGCGGCAGAGAATTCTGAAGTGGCACGAGGTGTGCGGCTTCTATACGGCGGCAGCGTGAAGGCGGCCAATGCGGTCGAACTGTTCGGCATGCCGGATATCGATGGGGGGCTCATTGGTGGAGCTTCCCTGAATGCAGATGAGTTCGGTGCGATTTGTCGCGCCGCGGGAAACTGAAAAAATGCTGGAAACAGTCGTAGTCGTTTTTCATCTGCTGGGTGCATTGGGCGTAGTTGCTCTGGTTTTGCTGCAGCAGGGTAAAGGTGCGGATGCTGGCGCGTCTTTCGGAGCAGGTGCTTCAAATACTGTGTTCGGAAGCCAAGGTTCCTCTACCTTTCTTAGTAAGTTTACTGCTATACTTGCCGCCGGTTTCTTCATAACCAGCTTGGGGTTAGGTTACTTTGCTAAAGAGAAGGCTCATCAGCTGACTCAAGCAGGCTTGCCAAATCCGGCAGTGTTGGAAGTTCCAAAGCAACAACCGGCTTCTGATGATGTACCGGTGCTTCAAGAGCAAAAGTCGGCTTCTCCAGCGACTGACGTACCTCCAGCTCAAGAGCAGAAGTAAGAAGGGTTTCAAACGTAGTATTGCCGAGGTGGTGGAATTGGTAGACACGCAACCTTGAGGTGGTTGTGCCCATAGGGTGTAGGGGTTCGAGTCCCCTTCTCGGTACCAATTAGTCAGGAGAGCCCGCTGTTGCGGGCTTTCTTGCAGGTGGAAGGTTACATTGACCCTATAAGGGATCGGTCGTATACTTCCGCCCCAGCTTTGTCGCGGGGTGGAGCAGTCTGGTAGCTCGTCGGGCTCATAACCCGAAGGTCGTCGGTTCAAATCCGGCCCCCGCAACCAGTTTAAGGAGCCCCTTTTAAGGGGCTTTTTGTTAGCTGGACACTTTCAACGCCGCTGTTCGACGGCGTTTCAAGGATGGGCGTTTCGCCCATTTTTTTATTTTGCATAGCATGCACATACATGCACGAGGGGGTTCAGGTGTCGAGCAAGCTAGAAGAGTTGCAGGCCTTGCTGGCCCCGGTGGTCGTGGCCCTAGGCTATGAATGCTGGGGTATTGAGTTTTCGGCTCAAGGTCGGCACTCAATGTTGCGCGTTTATATCGATAAGGAAGGCGGCGTACTGGTGGACGATTGTGCCATCGTCAGCCGCCAGATCAGCGGTGTACTGGATGTTGAAGATCCAATCTCCGTTGAATACACCCTTGAAGTTTCCTCGCCAGGCATGGAACGCCCACTGTTCACTCTTGAGCAGTTTGCCAAATATGTCGGTGAACAAGTGAAGATCAAGCTGCGCTCGCCTTTTGAAGGTCGACGCAACTTTCAGGGCCTTCTGCGCGGTGTAGAAGAGCAGGATGTCGTGGTGCAGGTAGATGACCATGAGTTCCTGTTGCCGATCGATATGATCGACAAGGCCAACATTATTCCCAGTTTTGACTGAGACGCGGATCCCGCGGATCCAATGGCTTGCGAAAGGCGAGGCGTACGATGAGCAAAGAAGTACTGCTGGTTGTTGAGTCGGTATCCAATGAAAAGGGTGTACCGGCAAGCGTAATTTTTGAAGCGCTGGAGCTGGCTCTGGCCACTGCTACCAAAAAGCGTTTTGAAGACGAAGTTGATCTGCGTGTGGAAATCAACCGCCACACCGGTTCTTACGAAACTTTCCGTCGCTGGACGGTCGTCGAAGAGAATGATCTCGATGATCCGGCCATTGAAACCTGGCCGAGCAAGGTTGCTGAAACGCACCCTGGCGCCAAGGTTGGCGACGTCGTTGAAGAAAAGATCGAGTCCATCGAGTTCGGCCGCATCGCTGCACAGACCGCCAAGCAGGTCATCGTGCAGAAAGTGCGCGAGGCCGAGCGCGCTCAAGTGGTTGACGCTTATCGCGAGCGCCTGGGAGAAATCATCTCCGGCACCGTGAAGAAAGTGACCCGCGACAACGTGATCGTCGACCTGGGTAATAACGCTGAAGCGTTGCTGGCCCGTGAAGACATCATCTCTCGCGAAACCTTCCGTGTCGGCGTGCGTCTGCGTGCGCTGCTCAAGGAAATCCGCACCGAGAACCGCGGCCCTCAGCTGATCCTGTCGCGTACCGCGCCGGAAATGCTGATCGAGCTGTTCCGTATCGAAGTGCCGGAAATCGCTGAAGGCCTGATCGAAGTCATGGCCGCATCCCGTGATCCGGGTTCGCGTGCCAAGATCGCTGTCCGCTCCAAGGACAAACGCATCGACCCGCAAGGCGCGTGCATCGGTATGCGCGGTTCGCGCGTCCAGGCCGTGTCGGGCGAGTTGGGTGGCGAGCGTGTCGACATCGTCCTGTGGGACGACAACCCGGCCCAGTTCGTGATCAATGCCATGTCGCCGGCAGAAGTGGCGGCCATCATCGTTGACGAAGATGCCCATGCCATGGACATCGCCGTTGGCGCAGACAATCTGGCTCAGGCCATCGGTCGTGGTGGTCAGAACGTGCGTCTGGCGAGCCAGCTGACTGGCTGGACCCTGAACGTGATGACCGAATCGGACATCCAGGCTAAGCAACAAGCGGAAACCGGCGACATCCTGCGCAACTTCATCGACGAGCTGGAAGTCGACGAAGAGCTGGCTCAGGTGCTGGTAGACGAAGGCTTCACCAGCCTGGAAGAGATTGCCTACGTACCGTTGGAAGAAATGCTCAACATCGACGGCTTTGACGAAGACATCGTCAACGAGCTTCGCGCTCGTGCCAAGGATCGCTTGTTGACCAAAGCCATCGCTACTGAGGAAAAGCTGGCAGACGCCCATCCGGCCGAAGACCTGCTCTCGCTTGAGGGTATGGACAAGGATTTGGCGATGGAACTGGCGGTGCGCGGCGTAATTACCCGCGAAGACCTGGCCGAGCAGTCTATTGACGACCTGCTCGACATCGACGGCATTGACGATGATCGTGCCGGCAAGTTGATCATGGCCGCCCGAGCCCACTGGTTCGAGTAATTGGGCGCGGCCTGAGGAGAGAAGTGCATGACGCAAGTCACGGTGAAACAACTGGCCGATGAGGTCAAAACACCGGTAGAGCGCCTGTTGCAGCAGATGCGTGAGGCAGGTCTGCCGCACACCGCCGCCGAAGAAAATGTGACTGACAGTGAGAAGCAATCCCTGCTGACCCACTTGAAAAGCAGCCACAAGGCGAAAGTGGAAGAACCACGCAAGATCACGCTGCAGCGTAAAACCACCAGCACCCTGCGTGTGGCTGGCAGCAAAAGCATCAGCGTTGAAGTCCGCAAGAAGAAAGTTTTCGTACAGCGTAGCCCGGAAGAAATCGAAGCCGAGCGCAAGCGTGAACTGGATGAGCGTCGCGCAGTAGAAAATGCTGCCCGTCAGAAGGCTGAAGAAGAAGCCCGCGTTCGCGCCGAAGAAGAAGCGCGTCGCCAGCCTGCTGCGCCGTCCGCTCCTGCCGAAGCCGTCGCTGCACCTGCGCCAGTGGCCGAACCTGTGCGCGAAGCCGCGCCGGTTGTGGCTGCTGCGCCAGCTGCCGACACTCGCAAGCGTGACGAACAGCGCCGTCCGGACAAGCCACGTGCCGACGACAACAACCGTCGTGGCGGTGGTGATGGCGAGCGCAAAAACGCTCCGCATCGCGCATCGGTCAAGGAAAAGGCTCCGGCTCCACGTGTGGCGCCACGCACTACCGACGAAGAAAGCGATGGCTTCCGTCGCGGCGGTCGCGGCAAGGCCAAGCTGAAAAAACGCAACGCCCACGGTTTCCAGAGCCCGACCGGCCCTGTCGTGCGTGAAGTGAAGATCGGCGAAACCATCACTGTTGGCGATCTCGCTCAGCAGATGTCGGTGAAGGCTGCCGAAATCATCAAGTTCATGTTCAAACTGGGTACTCCAGCGACCATCAACCAGGTGCTTGATCAGGAAACTGCTCAACTGGTAGCCGAAGAACTGGGCCACAAAGTGACCCTGGTCAGCGACACCGCCCTGGAAGATTCCCTGGCCGAGTCCCTGAAGTTCGAAGGTGAAGCGGTTCCTCGTGCGCCGGTTGTGACCGTAATGGGTCACGTTGACCACGGTAAGACCTCGCTGCTCGACTACATCCGTCGTGCCAAGGTAGCTGCTGGCGAAGCCGGTGGTATCACCCAGCACATCGGTGCGTACCACGTTGAAACCGAACGCGGCATGGTCACCTTCCTCGACACCCCTGGTCACGCTGCGTTCACCGCCATGCGTGCCCGTGGTGCCAAGGCGACCGACATCGTGATCCTGGTGGTTGCGGCGGACGACGGCGTGATGCCACAAACCATCGAAGCCGTTCAGCACGCTGTTGCTGCTGGCGTTCCGCTGGTGGTTGCGGTGAACAAGATCGACAAGCCGGGCGCTGATCTCGATCGCATCCGTAGCGAACTGTCGGCCCACGGCGTGACCTCCGAAGAGTGGGGTGGCGACACTCCATTCGTTCCGGTTTCTGCGAAGATGGGTACCGGCGTCGACGAACTGCTTGAAGCTGTATTGCTGCAAGCCGAAGTTCTCGAACTGACTGCCACTCCATCGGCTCCTGGCCGTGGTGTCGTGGTTGAATCGCGGCTGGACAAGGGCCGTGGCCCGGTGGCGACTGTTCTGGTTCAGGACGGTACGCTGCGTCAAGGCGACATGGTGCTGGTCGGCTCGAACTATGGCCGCGTGCGTGCCATGCTCGACGAGAACGGCAAGCCGATCAAGGAAGCGGGCCCGGCCATTCCGGTCGAGATCCTCGGCCTGGACGGTACGCCTGACGCTGGTGACGAGATGAGCGTGGTTGCCGACGAGAAGAAAGCCCGTGAAGTGGCTCTGTTCCGTCAAGGCAAGTTCCGCGAGGTCAAACTGGCTCGCGCTCACGCCGGCAAGCTGGAAAACATCTTCGAAAGCATGGGTCAGGAAGAGAAGAAGACGCTCAACATCGTCCTCAAATCCGACGTCCGTGGTTCGCTGGAAGCTTTGCAGGGCGCTCTGAACGGCCTGGGCAACGACGAAGTGCAAGTGCGCGTGGTCGGTGGCGGTGTCGGTGGTATCACCGAATCCGATGCCAACCTGGCCTTGGCGTCCAACGCTGTACTGTTCGGCTTCAACGTGCGTGCCGATGCCGGCGCACGGAAGATCGTCGAGCAGGAAGGTCTGGACATGCGTTACTACAACGTGATCTACGACATCATCGAAGACGTCAAGAAAGCCCTGACCGGTATGCTTGGCAGCGACGTTCGCGAGAACATCCTCGGTGTGGCCGAAGTCCGTGACGTATTCCGTTCGCCTAAGTTCGGCGCTATCGCCGGCTGCATGGTGATCGAGGGTACTGTTCACCGTAACCGTCCGATCCGTGTACTGCGTGAAGACATCGTGATCTTCGAAGGCGAGCTGGAATCGCTGCGCCGCTTCAAGGATGACGCTTCCGAAGTCCGTGCCGGCATGGAATGCGGTATTGGCGTGAAGAGCTACAACGACGTCAAAGTCGGCGACAAGATCGAAGTCTTCGAGAAGGTTCAGGTTGCTCGCAGCCTCTGACTCGCGCACTTCAAGGGCCGCGTCGGGCCGCCGCATGCAAGTGCGCGGCACGGCGTCAGGACTCTAAACGCAACGCCCGGTCTGGCTTTTGTCAGGCCGGGCGTTTGCCGCTTTCAGACCTTGCGGGTTTCACCGCGGGGCAGTAACAGGTAACAAGTCATGGCAAAAGAATACAGCCGTACCCAACGTATCGGCGATCAGATGCAGCGTGAGCTGGCCCAACTGATCCGTCGTGAAGTCAAAGACCCGCGTGTCGGCCTGGTGACGATCACCGCAGTGGATGTCAGTCGTGACGTCGGTCACGCCAAGATCTTCATCACCGTGATGGGGCAGGACAACGCCGCAGACATCGCACAGAGCATCAAGGTGCTGAATTCGGCCGCAGGCTTCCTGCGCATGCAGCTGGCGCGTGAAATGAAGCTGCGCAGCGTGCCGCAACTGCATTTCCATTACGACGAAAGCGTCGCCCGCGGTGCACACCTGTCGGCCCTGATCGAGCGCGCCGTGGCTGAAGACAGCCAGCACGAAGCGGCCGAACCTGAAGACGCCAAGGAGTAACTCGGTGGCTCAGGTCAAACGTATCCGTCGTAACGTCAGCGGCATCATTCTGCTCGACAAGCCGCTGGGGTTCACCTCCAACGCCGCGTTGCAGAAAGTCCGCTGGCTGCTAAACGCCGAGAAGGCCGGTCACACCGGCAGCCTCGATCCCCTGGCCACCGGCGTCTTGCCGTTGTGCTTTGGCGAAGCGACCAAGTTCTCGCAGTACCTGCTCGATTCCGACAAGGGTTACGAAACCCTGGCGCAACTGGGCAAGACCACCACCACGGCAGACGCCGAAGGTGAGGTTTTGCAGGAGCGTCCGGTGACCGTTGGTCAGGCCGACATTGAAGCGGTTTTGCCGAAATTTCGTGGGCAAATCAGTCAGATACCGCCGATGTACTCTGCTCTCAAGCGTGATGGCCAGCCGCTGTACAAGTTGGCCCGTGCAGGCGAAGTAGTGGAGCGCGAACCGCGTTCTGTTACTATTGCGCGCTTGGAATTGCTGGCCTTCGAAGGCGATACTGCACGTCTTGCGGTGGATTGCAGCAAGGGCACCTATATTCGCACCCTCGTGGAGGATATCGGTGAGCAACTCGGTTGTGGTGCATACGTCGCTGAACTGCGTCGTACCCAGGCCGGGCCTTTCACCCTGGCGCAGACCGTGACCCTCGAAGAGCTGGAAGCGGTACATGCCGAAGGCGGCAACGAAGCGGTCGACCGCTTCCTGATGCCATCGGACAGCGGCCTGCAGGATTGGCCGTTGCTGCAGTTCTCGGAAGCGAGCGCGTTCTACTGGCTCAACGGCCAGCCGGTACGTGCCCCGGATGCTCCGAAGTTCGGCATGGTGCGGGTACAGGATCACAACGGTCGCTTCATCGGTATCGGTGAAGTGAGCGAAGACGGGCGCATCGCGCCGCGTCGACTGATTCGGTCAGAATGACCGGAAACCGGTCTGTGTAACAGCAGGCCGGCGAGTGTGGCTGTCAACAGGCACGGTCACTACTCATTTATAGATACAGGGATTTGTCCCTGGCCTGTTGAAACTGTTTTTGAAACAGTTTCCTGATAAAAGGATTGCCTCATGGCTCTCGACGTTCAAGAAAAAGCTCAAATCGTTGCCGACTACCAGCAAGCTGTTGGTGACACTGGTTCGCCAGAAGTGCAAGTTGCACTGCTGACCGCCAACATCAACAAACTGCAAGGTCACTTCAAGGCCAACGGTAAAGACCACCACTCCCGTCGTGGTCTGATCCGCATGGTTAACCAGCGTCGCAAGCTGCTGGACTACCTGAAAGGCAAGGACGTGAGCCGTTACAGCGCTCTGATCGCTCGCCTGGGTCTGCGTCGCTAATCAGCGATTGCGCTATGAGGTTGGTTGTCTGTCAGACGTCAGCGGGTTTCCGCCGGCGTCCGGCAGGCTCCCAGCCTCAAGTTTTATCTGGATGCACGTTTTACCCTGGACAGGCGTCGGGCCGATTCCCGGCATTGCCCAAGAATTTCGCAAGAAACCAGTTCCCCCAAGAGCCACAAAGAAGGTAGGACACCGTGAACCCGGTAATCAAAAAATTCCAGTTCGGTCAGTCGACCGTTACCCTCGAGACTGGCCGTATCGCCCGTCAGGCCTCCGGCGCAGTATTGGTCACCGTTGACGACGACGTCAGCGTATTGGTGACCGTAGTTGGTGCCAAGCAGGCCGATCCGGGCAAGGGCTTCTTCCCTCTGTCCGTTCACTACCAGGAAAAGACTTACGCTGCCGGCAAGATTCCTGGCGGTTTCTTCAAGCGTGAAGGCCGTCCTTCCGAGAAAGAAACCCTGACTTCCCGACTGATCGACCGTCCGATCCGTCCGCTGTTCCCGGAAGGTTTCATGAACGAAGTGCAGGTTGTCTGCACCGTCGTGTCCACCAGCAAGAAGACCGATCCGGACATCGCTGCGATGATCGGTACCTCGGCAGCCCTGGCGATCTCCGGCATTCCGTTCGACGGCCCGATCGGCGCCGCTCGCGTTGCTTTCCACGAAAGCACCGGCTACCTGCTGAACCCGACCTACGAGCAGCAAGCTGCCTCGAGCCTGGACATGGTCGTTGCCGGTACTTCGGACGCCGTACTGATGGTTGAATCGGAAGCCAAAGAGCTGACCGAAGACCAGATGCTGGGCGCAGTACTGTTTGCACACGACGAGTTCCAGGTCGTGATCAACGCCGTTAAAGAACTGGCTGCCGAAGCCGCCAAGCCAACCTGGACCTGGGCACCAGCTCCAGAAGCCACCGAGCTGCTGGGCGCTATCCGTTCCGAGTTCGGCGAAGCGATCTCCCAGGCTTACACCATCACCATCAAGGCCGACCGTTATGCGCGTCTGGGCGAGCTGCGTGACCAGGTGGTTGCCAAGCTGTCCGGTGAAGAAGGCCAGCCTTCGGCTTCCGACGTCAAAGCTGCTTTCGGCGAAATCGAATACCGCACCGTTCGCGAAAACATCGTTAACGGCAAGCCACGTATCGACGGTCGCGACACTCGCACCGTACGTCCGCTGAACATCGAAGTCGGCGTTCTGCCGAAGACTCACGGTTCGGCACTGTTCACCCGTGGTGAAACCCAGGCTCTGGTCGTTGCAACTCTGGGCACTGCCCGTGACGCACAACTGCTGGATACTCTGGAAGGCGAGAAAAAAGACCCGTTCATGCTGCACTACAACTTCCCTCCGTTCTCGGTGGGCGAGTGTGGTCGCATGGGTGGCGCCGGTCGTCGCGAAATCGGTCACGGCCGTCTGGCTCGTCGCTCGGTTTCGGCCATGCTGCCAGCCGCTGACGTGTTCCCGTACACCATCCGTGTGGTATCGGAAATCACCGAATCCAACGGTTCGAGCTCGATGGCTTCCGTTTGCGGCGCTTCCCTGGCCCTGATGGACGCTGGTGTTCCGATGAAGGCACCGGTTGCCGGTATCGCCATGGGTCTGGTTAAAGAAGGCGAGAAGTTCGCTGTCCTGACCGACATCCTGGGTGACGAAGACCACCTGGGCGACATGGACTTCAAAGTAGCCGGTACCGCCAAAGGTGTGACCGCGCTGCAGATGGACATCAAGATCAAGGGCATCACCGAAGAGATCATGGAAATCGCTCTGGGCCAGGCCCTGGAAGCGCGCCTGAACATCCTCGGTCAGATGAACCAGATCATCGGCCAGTCGCGTACCGAACTGTCGGCCAACGCACCGACCATGATCGCGATGAAGATCGACACCGACAAGATCCGTGATGTTATCGGTAAAGGCGGCGCGACCATCCGTGCAATCTGCGAAGAAACCAAGGCTTCGATCGACATCGAAGACGACGGTTCGATCAAGATCTTCGGTGAAACCAAGGAAGCTGCAGAAGCTGCGCGTCAGCGCGTTCTGGGTATCACCGCAGAGGCCGAGATCGGCAAGATCTACGTCGGCAAGGTTGAGCGCATCGTCGACTTCGGCGCATTCGTCAACATCCTGCCGGGCAAGGACGGTCTGGTTCACATCTCGATGCTGAGCGACGCTCGCGTAGAGAAAGTGACCGACATTCTGAAAGAAGGCCAGGAAGTGGAAGTGCTGGTACTGGACGTGGACAACCGCGGCCGTATCAAGCTGTCCATCAAAGACGTGGCAGCGGCCAAGGCTTCGGGCGTTTAATCACCCCGTCGCTTTAGCGCAATGAAAATGCCCCGCCGTGAAAACGGCGGGGCATTTTTTTGTCCGTGAAATATCGAGTCATTCGGCGAAGTTGCCGACCTGCAAGACCAGTGCTAGGTTTAGCCCACCGCCCGTGTAGCTCAGTCGGTAGAGCAGCGCACTCGTAACGCGAAGGTCGCAGGTTCGATTCCTGTCTCGGGCACCACTTCCCCTTATTTGACCTTGCGGCTCAACTCCTCGACGGTGCGCTTGAGCTGATCCATCGCGCGATCCTGATCGTTGAGCTTCTGCTTCAGGCTGGAGATTTCGCTGTTGTTCGAACTGGAGCTGGAGCCGCTGTTGCGCTTGAGGTCTTCGACCTGCCGCCCGAGCGTATCGAGTTGGCGATCCTGTTCCTTGACCTTGTTCTTCAGATCTTCAATTTCCCTGCCGCTGGAACTCGAGCTGGAACCGCTGCTGCGCTTGAACTCTTCGATCTGACGCGACTGCTCGTTGATGGTGTCGCGCATCTTTTTCAGTTCCTCGACACCGACGCCGCTCTTGATGACTACGTCTTTGCCGAAATCGTTGTGAATGGCGGAGATCTGGTCGCCATAGGAAGGGCTGCTGCTACTCAGTTCAACTGCCATTGCGCTGGCTGGCAGGGCCAGGGTGCCCAGCAGGGCGGTCAAAGCGGTGGCGGACACAACAGAAGAAATCTTCGAAATGCTGCGCATCACTGGGTTTCCTTGTGAACAGCGAAGGTGAGTGCCGATATGGCACATCGCTATGACTTGGAAATCCGGATTATGTTCCGCAGGTCAACTTTTTGTGGGAGAGATGTAAAGTCCCGTGTTATTCGCTCGCCAAACGTCCTATATTCGTTGTCTGCATGAGCATCGCCCAGCAGTTTTCAGATGATCCCGAATGGTTCCGAAGGCCGGACAGTCCGCGTCAGAGAGATCCTTGATGATCCACATCCATCTTCCATTCTTATGATCAGCGAGAACGCCATGACCGAGTTAACTCAAGAACAACGCCACGAACAAGCGCTGGAAAAGTACAAGCTTGATGCGCCTGAGCTAATGGACGAGATCAAGGATCTCAGTCCCGATGATCAGAAGGATCAGATCCAGTGGGCGTTCGAAGACGAAGCGGAAGCTCAGGGCCTGCAACCTTGGGAATTGACCCTCAAGTACACCAGCACGCCTGAGGAGTTCGAAGCCAAGCGTCTGGAACTGCACAAGGAAGCGGCTGAAGTGTTGGGTGTCGAGTGGGATGAATACTGCGAGATGAACAATCTGGTGGTCTGAAACAAAAACGCCAGCCTCGAAAGGGCTGGCGTTTTTTATTGCGTGATCGACTCAGATGCTCAGGCGCATCGACAAGTCCACGGCCTTCACATCTTTGGTCATGGCGCCGATCGAGATGTAGTCCACCCCGGTCTGTGCGATCGGCAGCAACGTGCTTTCGTTGATGCCGCCACTGGCTTCCAGTTTTGCCTTGCCGCCGTTCAGGCGCACGGCTTCGCGCATGTCATCGAGGCTCAGTTCGTCGAGCATGATGATGTCGGCACCGGCGGCCAGCGCCTCCTTCAGCTCTTCCAGACTTTCCACTTCGATTTCCACCGGTTTGCCCGGGGCAATCTTGTGCGCGGCGGCAATCGCCTGCGGGATGCCACCGCTGGCGGCGATGTGGTTTTCCTTGATCAGGAACGCGTCGTACAGACCGATGCGATGGTTATGGCAACCGCCGCAGGTGACCGCGTATTTCTGCGCCAGACGCAGGCCCGGCAGGGTCTTGCGGGTGTCGAGCAGTTTCACCGAGGTCTCGGCAACGAAGTCCGCCAGGTACTGTGAGCGAGTCGCCACGCCCGACAGCAATTGCAGGAAGTTCAGCGCGCTACGTTCACCGGTCAGCAGCGAGCGGGCAGGGCCTTCCAGATGAAACAGCGGCTGATTGGGCGAAACCCGCTCTCCATCGCGCACCTGCCAGTGGACCGCCACCCGTGGGTCGAGCTGGCGGAACACCGCATCGACCCAGGCCGTGCCACTGATGACGGCGGCGTCGCGGGTGATGATGGTGGCTTTGGCCAGGCGTTCGGCCGGGATCAGTTGCGCGGTGATGTCGCCGCTGCCGATGTCTTCGAGCAACGCACGGCGCACGTTGGCTTCGATTTCGGCGGTCAAATCGGCGAGACGTAGATTCGGCATAACGGGCTCCACAAACTAAGTGGCCCGATTATAGGGGCATGGCGTCGGCCAACCCAAGGCGAGAACGGCCACGCAGCGCTGCATCCGGTCGATTTTCTTTGAGCAAACCCGATTCTGTCGTGGTCACTGCAAGGTGTCGGCGCATAGGGGAAACCCTGACAGCTCTGGCGCCGGGGACATCTTTTGCAAGATAATCCGCCTTGCATTTGACGCCATGACTTTGACGTCGGCAAATCACCGTTTCAGGAGGCTTGGATGCACAACGACGGGAATGTAGTGCCTCTGCACAAGGCCACTACCGATCAGGCGACTCACTCGCCGCTCGCCCGCCTGCCTGTGATTCTGCTTCAGGTTCGCGACAAGGCTGCACAGCGCCTGCGCAACGGTCTGCAGGAACTGTTCGATAACGCCGACGACACCCTGTTCGAAATGGCCGATCGGGCACGCAACGACGTCGAACAGAACATCTTTTTCGAAGCCATGCGCGACCTGCGCCTCAAGCGCAAGAACATCGAGCGCGGTTTTCTCGAGCAGTTCTTCGAGGCCTTTGTCGGCCTGACTCAATTCGATCCCGTCCCCACCGTCCTTTCTCATGCTCTGCAGTATGAGGACACCACCGCGCGCACCGATGACATGGAGCGCAGCGTCGCGATCGAGACCATGGTCGGCCGCGTACTGAATCGCGACGGGTTCGCCCTGGATCAACTGACCGCGCGATTCAATGCGCTGTTGGGCAAGACCCTGGACGATCAATACAACCCGCTGGGCCCGGCGATGCTCTGCGAGTACTTCCTGCAGGCCGGGCGCAATCTGGGGGTGGAGATCAAGGTCAAACTGATCCTGCTCAAACTGTTCGAGCGGTATGTGCTGGCCGATACCGATCAACTCTACGCCGAAGCCAATCAACTGCTGATCGCCACGGGCGTGTTGCCCGAGCTCAAGCCGGCACCGGCCCGTCGCGCCATCGATCAAGCCGTGGCCAGCGTGCAGAGCGAATTCGAGGGCGTCGACAAAACCCAGACGGATGCGGGCGTGCAGGAGGTCTTCGCCGCGTTGCAGGAGTTGCTGCTGAACGTGCGCGGCACGGTCGCGCCGACCCTTGAACCCAGCGCCCCGGCCCAGCCGATTTCCACCCGCGACCTGTTGCGCCTGCTCTCGCACCTGCAGCAATACGTGCCGGCGCTGGCGGTGCAGGACGACTTCGACCTGCGCCATCAGCTTGAACAGTTGCTGACCCGGGTCAGCGTGCGCAGCGGCAAATCACGAATCGTCGGCGAGGCTGACGAGGACGTGATCAATCTGGTGGCCATGGTTTTCGACTGCATTCTCGACGACCACAATCTGCCGGATTCGCTCAAGGCGTTGATCGCCCGGTTGCAGATCCCGATGTTGAAAGTCGCGGTGATCGACAAAAGCTTCTTCAGCCGCAGCAGCCACCCGGCGCGTCGCCTGCTCAATGAAATCGCCGAAGCGGCGATGGGCTGGGGCGAGTGCGACGGCAATGCGCGCGACAGCCTGTACCTGCGCATCGAGCAAGTGGTGCAGCGCCTGCTGACGGATTTCGTCGATGACCCGGCCATTTTTTCCGAGTTGCTGGCGGACTTCCTCGCGTTCACCAGTGACGAGCGCCGTCGCAGCGAATTGCTTGAACAGCGTTTGCGCGATGCCGAAGAGGGGCGTGCGAAAACCGAACTGGCCCGCCAGCGGGTCGAGCAGGCGTTGAATCAGGCGTTGCTGGGCAAAGTCCTGCCGCCGGCGGTGGTGACGTTCGTGCAGGAGGCCTGGAGCAAGGTGTTGCTGCTGACCTGCCTCAAACACGGCGATCAGTCTGCCGAATGGCAGGCCGACGTGCAGACCATGGAGCAATTGATCTGGAGCGTGCAGCGCCACCACGACGCCGAGGCCGGTCTGCGTCTGCTGGCGCTGGTGCCGGGGTTGCTCAAGTCATTGCGCGATGGCCTGAGCAGTTCGGCCTTCGATCCGTTTGCCACCAGCGGCTTTTTCAGTGAGCTGGAAGCGCTGCATGTACGCCTGCTCGAACCGTCCAGCGAGCCGGATCAGACCGCGTTGCCGGAAATGATCGAGGTGTCGCAGGCGATTGTCTTGCAGATGGCCGACGACGGTCTCCAGCCTCGCACGCCGGCGCGTTTGCCGGCCGACGACGCAGGTTTGCGTCAGGTCGATCAGTTGCGCCTGGGCAGTTGGGTGGCGTTCGAAGAAGACGAAGAACACACCCTGCGCTGCAAGCTGGCGGCGATCATCGAGGCCACCAACAAGTACGTGTTCGTCGACCGCACCGGGATGAAGGTGCTGGAGCGCGACCGCACGGAACTGGCCCTGGCGTTTCGTCGCGGTGCGGTGCGGGCGTTGGACGACACCTTGCTGTTCGACCGGGCGCTGGAGTCGGTGCTCGGCAATCTGCGGCGGCTCAATCGCGGCAAGTGATCGCGCGCCGGGGGCCGATCACGGCATACTGGTCGCCAACACAGTCGGCGTTGAAGGAATCGGTATGCAGTTGGATCCCGCAAGCGGGTGGTGTCACGGGGTGCAGGTCTGCCCTTCGCCCAACTTCAATGAACGCCCGGCGGGCGAAGTTTCCCTGTTGGTCATCCACAACATCAGCCTGCCACCGGCGCAGTTCGCCACGGGAAAGGTGCAGGAATTTTTCCAGAATCGTCTGGATGTCACGGAACATCCCTATTTTGCAGGGATCGCCGACCTGCGCGTGTCTGCGCATTTTCTGATCGAACGTGACGGCAAGGTCACCCAGTTTGTCTCCTGTCTTGAGCGTGCCTGGCATGCCGGTGTTTCGGTGTTCGAGGGACGGGAAACCTGTAACGATTTTTCGCTGGGCATCGAGCTGGAAGGCACTGATGATCTGCCGTTCACCGATGCGCAGTATCACGCATTGATTGTGCTGACCCGCCATTTGCAAAAAGCGTTTCCAGCGATCACTGTCGAACGCATTTGCGGACACAGCGACATCGCCCCCGGGCGCAAGACCGACCCCGGACCCGCATTCGACTGGGCACGCTACCGCGCCGCCCTGGCACAAGAGGAAGGACAATGAGTTTTCTGGTGTTACTGCTGGCGGTATGGATCGAGAAATTCTCGGCCCTGCGCCAACGGGTTCAACGCGATGGCGGATGGATCCGCGAACTGCACAAGCTGGAAACCGGCGGGCTGGCCAAACAGCCATGGCTGGTGCTGACCGTTCTGGTGCTGTTGCCGGTGGCGCTGCTGGGGTTGCTGCTGGTGGTGCTGGACCCGGTGGCCTACGGTCTGCTGGCGTTGCCGGTGCATTTGCTGGTGGTGATTTACAGCCTGGGGCGGGGTGATCTGCTCGGCGAACTCGGGCCGTTTCGCGACGCCTGGCGCCGTGAGGATCTGCAGGCCGCCGCCCACGTAGCCAAGCGTGATCTGAACATCTGCGCCGAAAGCGGCGAACAATTGCTGGAGCAAGTGCAACGGCATCTGTTGTGGCAGGCTTACCAGAGTTTCTTTGCGGTGATTTTCTGGTACTTCCTGCTCGGCCCGGTCGCGGCGCTGAGCTATCGCTTGCTGGCACTGGCCGAAGAAAACGCCCAGAACCCGGCGGTGGCCGAACGGGCCGGGCAACTGCGTCATGCCTTCGACTGGGTGCCGGTGCGTCTGCTGGCGGCGAGTCTTGCCCTGGTCGGCAATTTCGTCGCGGTCAGCCGAGTGATGCTGCACGAACTGCTGAACTGGAACATCAGCGCCGCCCAATTGATCGACAAGGTCGGGCTGGCTGCCGGGGAAATCCCGCCGGCCGCCGTCGGTCCCGAAGGCATCAACACCCTCGACTGCCTGTGGGAATTGCTGCTGCGAGCAGCGGTGCTGTGGTATGCCGGATTTGCCCTGTGGACGGTACTCGCGTAGGCCGTTCGCGTGACGAGGGGGGCAATCCCCCTCGTTAACCTTAAGTTACAAAACCTCCCTTCGATTTGAGCTATACAGAGATAGCGCCCGATAGTGGCTATCTGCTGTCGCCCCGCGCCTGCCAATAAAAACAAGAAAAAACCAAGGGAGACTTCCAGTGAAGAGCTTGCTCTATCCCGCTGTCTCGCTGATGAACCGCTTGAGCTTCGGCATGAAGTTCAGCCTGATCAGCGTGCTGTTCCTGGTGCCGATGCTGGTGACCAATTTCTATCTGGTGCGCGATTCCTATCGCGAATTCCAGGGCACCCGGGTGGAGCTGCAGAGCCTCGACCTGCTGGGCAGCAGCCTGACCCTGCGCCGGGATCTGGAAACCCTCAACAATCTGGTGCAGATCAACGTCACCCTCGGCCAGTCCGGCAAGGCCGGCAATGTCGAGGCGCAGATCACCAGCCTTGAACAAAGCGTTTTGGCGCGTCTGCAAGGGCTGACGCCCATGACCGAGGATCCTGAGCAGATCAAGTTCTTCGAGACCAAGCGCGATGAAATGATCGCCGCCTTCAAGACCCAGCAAGCGGAAAACTCCCTGCAAAGCAAAAGTGCGCTGATTGGCAAACTGCTGGGCAATGCGCAGATTTTCAGCCAGATCGTGGCCAGCCAGGCCGGATTGAGTCGCGACAATCAGGGCGACATTCGCCAGCTTAGCGAGCTGATCACCGCGACCACGCCGGCCGTCACCCAGGCCTTGGGCGAAGGTCGGGCGATGGGCTCGTATTCATTGGGCCAGGGTTTTCTCAACAGTTCGTCGAGCACCCGCTTCGACGAGTTGCTGGTGCAGATCGAAAAACTTCAGGCCGAGTACGGCCTGAAATTGCAGGACGCGCTGGGTTCGAGCAAAGCCGCCCGTGATTCTCTGAGCGCTCCGTCCGATGCCAGCAAGGCGTCGCTGAAACAGGCCGGCACCCTGATCGAAGAACAAGTGGTGATGGCTGAAACGCTCGACGCTCCGTGGCAGGCATTTTATGACCAGGTCACCGGGCTGATGAACCAGACCTATCAGCTCAACGACGCCACCCTGAAATTCCTCGACACCCAGTTGCAGCAGCGTCTGGGGCAAAACCGCACGCACATGGTGCTGCAAGCCGTGGCGCTGTCGGTGGTGTTCGTGCTGATTTTCTACTTGTACGGCGGCTTCTACGCATCGACCCGCGCCACCCTGAAGAACCTCGGCGCCATGATGGATAAAGTCGCGGCGGGCGACATGACGGTGAATTTTCGCGCCAACAGCCGCGATGAACTCGGCGAGTTGGGCGAAGTGTTCAACGGTACGGTGAGGAAAATCCATGACCTGATCGAACGGGTCGGCCACACCGTTGGCGAGGTCGAGCGACAGGCGGGGCAAGTGGAAAACGTCTCGGCGCAAAGCAATCAGGCAGTCGCCGGGCAGCGCACGCAGATCGAGCAAGTGGCCACCGCGATGAACCAGATGTCGGCGACATCGCTGGAAGTGGCGCGTAGTGCGGCGGCAGCGGTCAGCAGTGCCCATAGTGTGAACGATGAAACCATCAGCGGTCGGGGGCTGGTGGAATCGCAACAAGGCAGTATCGCGGCACTGGCGAGCGAGATCGATCAGTCGGTGCTGGTGATCAACCAGTTGGCCAGCGACAGTCAGTCGATCAGCCGCGTTCTGGAAGTGATCAAGAGCATTGCCGAACAGACCAACCTGCTGGCGCTCAACGCCGCGATTGAGGCCGCGCGGGCCGGTGAGCAGGGGCGCGGTTTTGCCGTGGTCGCTGACGAAGTCCGGACGCTGGCCAAACGCACTCAGCAATCGACCGAAGAAATCGAGCAGATGATCGCCAAACTCCACGGCGGCGTCGGCGCGGCAGTGAAGGCCATGGGCGTCAGCCATCAGATGGCCAACGGCACGGTGGGGCAGTCGGAAAAAGTCCAGCAGGCGCTGGAAAACATCCTCGGCGCTGTCGGCATGATCGTCGACCAGAACCAGCAGATCGCCGCCGCCGTCGAGCAGCAGACCGCTGTGGCCCACGATATCGACCAGAACATCGTCGAGATCAACCGTGCTGGCGAGCGCACCGCAGAGGGTGCACATCAGACCGAAGACGCCAGCCGCGCGCTGTCGGCGCAGGTGGTCGAGTTGAAGCAGTTGATCAGCGCTTTTCGGGTTTGAATCAACCTGCCTCTTGTGAGGCAGGTTTTTTCGGAATGGTTTGTAGTACTTTTTTGCTTACACCTGTAAGCCAAATCCTGTTTTCCTCCGGGCGCTGGATTTTCGTCTTCAATGAACCAAGATCATGACAACTGACCGTTTGGAGGAGGCCACACATGTCCGTTGCAACCCTGGGTGTCCAGGGCCGTTGTGCCCATTGCCAGACCACGCTGGTGCTCAAACCCTGGCAGCTCAATGCCATTTCCATCCACGAACCGTTCACATGTGCTCACTGCCAGAAAACCCTTGAGCTGCGCTGTCCTAAACAGATAAAACGCTTCCGCTCGCTGGATTCACTGGGGTTGTTGCGCGCCAGTGCACTGGTGACGGTGTGCACCGCTTTGCTGGTGGCGCTGGTAATGGAATGGGTAGGGCTGCTCAGCGTCACCGAGCAGTTGAACGCGTCGCTGATTGCGATTTTCGTGTACTTCGCGGTGATTCGTTATGCCCGGCACCGCCAGCATCTGACCCTGATTCTCGACGCGGCCAAGGCCCACGCCGACTGACTACCAGCCGAACACTTCGCAGCTGTTGGCGGTGCTGGCGGCAGCGAGCTGCTGCGTACTGATGTTCATCAACGCGGCCAGTGAGGCACAGATCGCCGGCAGATGCGCAGGCGTATTGCGCACGCCGGGAAACATGGCGGGCGCCATGTCCGGAGAGTCGGTTTCCAGCACCACCGCGTCCAGCGGCAAGTCGGCCAGCACCCGATGCATGCGCAACGCCTGCGGCCAGGTCGGTGCACCACCGAGGCCGAGTTTGAAACCGAGCTTGACGTACTCCCGCGCTTCTTCACGGCTACCGGCGAAGGCGTGGATGATCCCGGCGCGCTTGAGCTTGAAGCGCTTGAGCGTGGCAATCACCGCCGCATGGCTGCGCCGTACATGGATCAGCGCCGGCAGTTCGAAATCCGCCGCCAGTTGCAGCTGTGCCTCGAACAGCGCTTGCTGGCGTTCGCGGTCGAGGGTTTCGATGAAGTAATCCAGGCCGATTTCGCCGACCGCGCACAGCTGCCGATGACCCTTTAGGCGTGTCAGCCAATCGCCCAGTGCCCGTAAATCTTCAGGACGATGCTGATCGAGATAGACCGGGTGCAATCCGAACGCCGCGTACAGATCGGCGTCGCTTTGCACCAGATCCCACACCCGTTGCCAGTTCCCCTCGTAGACCCCGAGCACCACCATTCGCCGCACCCCGAGGGCACGGCTTTCGGTGAGCAGCGCCGCGCGGTCGGCGTCGAAGTCGGGGAAGTCCAGATGGGTGTGGCTGTCGATCAGCTCCACGGCTCAGTCCCGGTGAATACGCTGCTTGAAGGTACGGGCGATGGCTTGCACGCCAGGCTGGTAGTCCGATTGCTCGACGGCTGCGAGTGCCAGTTCCAGCGCCTTGTCGGCGATCAACTGGTGCTGCTGGGCCATGGCGTTGACCGGCAGCGGCAGGAAGTCGAGCAACTGGGTGTCGCCGAATGTGCCGAGGCGCAACGGGCGGTTTTTGAGCGGGAAGTCATGCAGCGCGTCAAACACGCCCTGCAACAGCACGTAGGACGTGGTCACCAGCGCGTCCGGTAAATGTCCGAGGCGTTGCAGGAGTTCTTCCATCAACTGCTTGCCGCACTCGCGGCTGAAGGATTCGGCATGTTCGATCAGCACTTCGCCCTTGAACCCGGCCAAAGCCTGCTTGAACCCGGCCGCGCGTTCCTGGCTGATGCTCAGTTCGGGACGGGCGCCCAGCAGCACGATCTGTTTTGGCTGCGGGTCGAGCAGGCTTTCGGTCAGGTGCAGGCTGGCTTCGCGGTCGTCGCTGACCACCGAGCAGAAGTGTTCGGCATCCATCACCCGGTCGATGGCAATGATCGGCAAACCCTTGGCCTGCAACTGACGATAACTGTCGTCACCGGCCGGCAGGCAACTGGCGACGATCAACGCATCGCAGCGTCGGGCGCGGAACAGTTGCAGCAGTTGCCGTTCACTGTCCGGCGCATCGTCGGAGCTGGCGATCAGCAATTGATAGCCGCGTGCCCGTGCGCCTTGCTCCAGCAGTTTGGCGATCCGCGCGTAACTGGGGTTTTCCAGATCCGGCAGGATAAAACCCAGGGTCCGGGTGTGCCGACTGCGCAGCCCGGCCGCCTGTGGATTGGGGGTAAAGCCGTGCAGATCGACCACCGCCCGCACCCGCTCGACGGTGGCGGTGCTGATGCGTTGCTGTTCGGCCTTGCCGTTGATGACGTAGCTGGCGGTGGTCACGGACACTCCGGCCAACCGCGCGATATCACTGAGTTTCAACCCGGGATTTCCTTGTTTTTTCGAGCTTGCCGCGACATTTTCGCCAATCCTACCCGATTCAGGCAGGCGACCATTGTCTCAGCGCATCCGACAAGTTGGACTTCAAGGATGGGACATTATCGAGTAACGTGCCGATCAATCTAGATTAAACGTTTCAGCAAGCGTATTTTCTACGTTTTAGACGCCTTTGGCCGGTTCTGCCGTGAAACCGCCAAAACTGCCTCCTGAAAAGGATGGCTCATAGCGCCTAAGCTGCAACCATTCAAAACAATACCTGGCATTGAACAGTGCCAAAAAGGAGATCGCATGCTCGAGCTCACTGTAGAGCAGATATCCATGGGCCAGTCGGCTGTGGATAAACCCGCCGCTTTGCAATTGCTGGCCAGTCATCTGGTCGCCGATGGCCTCGTCGCCGACGGATACCTCGCCGGCCTGCAGGCCCGGGAGGCTCAGGGCTCGACCTTCCTCGGCCAAGGCATTGCGATCCCCCACGGCACGCCCGAAACCCGCGATCAGGTGTTCGCCACCGGCGTGCGCCTGATGCAGTTTCCCGATGGGGTGGACTGGGGCGACGGCCAGATCGTTTATCTGGCCATCGGCATCGCCGCCAAATCCGACGAACACCTGCGCCTGCTGCAACTGCTGACCCGCGCCCTCGGCGAGACCGATCTGGGCCAGGCCCTGCGCCGCGCGAGTTCGCCGGAAGCGCTGCTGAAACTGCTGCAAGGTGCGCCGCAAGAGCTGGCGCTGGATGCGCAGATGATCGGCCTCGGGGTTTCTGCCGACGATTTCGAAGAACTGGTCTGGCGCGGTGCACGTCTGCTGCGCCAGGCCGATTGCGTGAGCAACGGTTTCGCCGGGGTGCTGCAGCAGGTCGAAGCGCTGCCGCTGGGTGATGGCCTGTGGTGGCTGCACAGTGAGCAGACCGTGAAGCGTCCGGGCCTGGCGTTCGTCACGCCGGACAAACCGATGCGCTACCTCGGCCAGCCGCTCAGCGGTCTGTTCTGTCTGGCCAGCCTCGGTGAAGCGCATCAGGCGTTGCTCGAGCGGTTGTGCGCGTTGCTGATCGAAGGTCGCGGCCATGAACTGGGCCGCGCCACCAGCAGCCGCAAAGTCCTCGAAGTGCTCGGCGGCGAATTGCCGGCCGACTGGCCGAGCGCGCGTATCGCACTGGCCAACGCCCATGGTCTGCACGCGCGGCCGGCGAAGATCCTCGCGCAACTGGCGAAAAGTTTTGACGGCGAAATCCGTGTGCGGATCGTCGATGGTCAGGACAGCGCCGTATCGGTGAAGAGCCTGAGCAAGCTGCTGAGCCTCGGCGCTCGCCGTGGCCAAGTATTGGAAATCATCGCCGAACCGAGCATCGCAGCCGATGCGTTGCCGGCCTTGTTGGCCGCCATCGAAGAAGGCCTCGGCGAGGAAGTCGAGCCGCTGCCGGCAGTCAGCCAACGGCGTGAAGTCATGGCCGACATCGCCGAAGTCCTGACCGCCCCAGTCTCCGGCAGCCTGTTACAAGCGATTCCCGCCGCTCCCGGCATCGCCATCGGCCCGGCGCACATTCAAGTCCAGCAAACCATCGATTACCCGTTGCGCGGCGAATCCGCCACCATCGAGCGCGAGCGTCTCAAGCACGCGCTGGCTGACGTGCGTCAGGACATTCAGGGCCTGATCGAGCGCAGCAAGGCCAAGGCGATCCGCGAGATTTTCATCACCCACCAGGAAATGCTCGACGACCCGGAGCTCACCGACGAAGTCGATACTCGCCTCAAACAGGGCGAAAGCGCCGAAGCAGCCTGGATGGCCGTGATCGAGGCCGCCGCAAAACAACAGGAAGCATTGCAGGACGCGTTGCTCGCCGAACGCGCCGCCGACCTGCGCGACATTGGTCGCCGGGTGCTGGCGCAACTGTGTGGCGTGCAGACGCCCGCCGAGCCTGAGCAACCGTACATTCTGGTGATGGACGAGGTCGGTCCGTCCGACGTGGCGCGGCTGGATCCGGCGCGGGTCGCGGGGATTCTTACCGCACGCGGCGGCGCCACCGCTCACAGCGCCATTGTGGCCCGCGCGCTAGGGATTCCGGCGCTGGTCGGTGCAGGTGCTGCGGTATTGCTGCTGAAACCGGGCACGCCGTTGCTGCTCGACGGCCAGCGCGGTCGCCTGCATGTGGACGCGGATGCCGCGACTCTGCAACGCGCCAGCGAAGAACGCGACACCCGCGAACAACGCCTGAAAGCCGCCGCCGAACAACGTCATCAACCGGCGCACACCACCGACGGCCACGCCGTGGAAGTGTTCGCCAACATCGGTGAAAGCGCCGGTGTAATCAGCGCGGTGGAGCAGGGCGCCGAAGGCATCGGCCTGCTGCGCACCGAGCTGATTTTCATGGCCCATCCGCAAGCGCCGGACGAGGCGACTCAGGAAGCCGAATATCGCCGCGTCCTCGACGGCCTCGCCGGTCGGCCACTGGTGGTGCGCACCCTCGATGTCGGCGGCGATAAACCGCTGCCGTATTGGCCGATCGCCAAGGAAGAAAACCCGTTCCTCGGCGTGCGCGGCATTCGCCTGACCTTGCAGCGTCCGCAGATCATGGAAGCGCAGTTGCGCGCCTTGCTGCGTTCGGCGGACAACCGTCCGTTGCGGATCATGTTCCCGATGGTCGGCAGCGTCGAAGAGTGGCGTCAGGCCCGCGACATGACCGAACGCCTGCGTCTGGAAATACCGATCGCGGACCTGCAACTGGGGATCATGATCGAAGTGCCGTCCGCTGCGTTGCTGGCGCCGGTGCTGGCCAAAGAGGTGGACTTCTTCAGCGTCGGCACCAACGACCTGACCCAATACACCCTGGCGATCGACCGTGGTCATCCGACCCTGTCCGCCCAGGCTGACGGCCTGCACCCGGCGGTGCTGCAACTGATCGACATCACCGTGCGCGCGGCCCATGCCCACGGCAAATGGGTCGGCGTGTGCGGCGAGCTGGCGGCGGATCCGCTGGCGGTGCCGGTGCTGGTCGGCCTCGGTGTGGATGAGCTGAGCGTGTCCGGGCGCAGCATCGCCGAGGTCAAGGCGCGCATTCGTGAACTCAGCCTGACGCAATCAAAAAACCTTGCTCAACAAGCCCTGGCCGTGGGCAGCGCCAACGAAGTGCGCGCATTAGTGGAGGCCCTGTAATGGCCAAGATTCTCACCCTGACCCTCAACCCGGCGCTGGACCTCACGGTGCAGTTGCCACGTCTGGAGGCCGGTCAGGTCAACCGCAGCGACGAGATGCACACCCACGCCGCCGGCAAGGGCGTCAACGTCGCACAAGTGCTGGCCGACCTCGGTCATCAACTGACGGTCAGCGGCTTTCTCGGCGAAGACAATCTGCAAGCGTTCGAAACCCTGTTCGCCAAACGCGGTTTCACCGATGCGTTTATCCGGGTGCCCGGCGAGACCCGCAGCAATATCAAAGTCGCGGAGCAGAACGGACGCATCACCGACATCAACGGCCCTGGCCCGGTGGTCGGCGTGGTGGCGCAACAGGCGTTGCTGGATCGTCTGGTGCAGATCGCGCCGGGGCATGACGCGGTGGTGGTCGCCGGCAGTTTGCCGCGCGGAGTCACTGCACAGTGGTTGCGCGAACTGGTCGAGCGCTTGAAGGCGTTGGGCCTGAAAGTCGCCCTGGACACCAGCGGCGATGCCTTGCGCGCGGCGCTCAAGGCCGGCCCGTGGCTGATCAAGCCGAACACCGAAGAGCTGGCCGATGCGCTGGGCTGTGAAGTGGTGTCCCACGCGTCTCAGGCCGAGGCGGTCAATCGGTTGCACACCCAAGGCATCGAGCATGTGGTGATCTCCCACGGCGCCGAAGGTGTGAACTGGTTCAGCGTCGGCTCGGCGCTGCATGCGACGCCGCCGAAGGTCAGCGTCGCCAGCACGGTCGGTGCCGGCGATTCGTTGCTGGCCGGCATGCTCCACGGTCTGCTCAGCGCCGACACGCCGGAGCAAACCTTGCGCACGGCCACCGCGATTGCGGCGCAGGCGGTAACCCAGATCGGTTTCGGTATTCACGACGCTGCGCAACTGACGCAGCTCGAACAGGGCGTGCGCGTGCGCCCCCTGACAGAACAATAAGAGGGTTTGTCATGAAATTAGCCATTGTCACGGCCTGCCCGAACGGCATGGTCACCAGTGTGCTGTGCGCCCGGCTGCTGGATGCCGCGGCCCAGCGTCAGGGCTGGAGCACCAGCGTCGAAGTGGTGGATGCGGCGCACCCGGAACGCGAGTTGTCGGCGGCCACCATCGAGGCCGCCGAGTGGGTGTTGCTGGTGGCCACCGGAACTGTGGACATGACCCGGTTCATCGGCAAGAAAGTCTTTCGGATTGCGCCGGCGCAAGCCCTGCAGGATGTCGAAGAAGTACTGCGGCGTGGCGCTGCGGAGGCCGAGATTTACGTCGCTGCCGAAACGCCGCCCGTGGTTGCCAGCGCGCAAGCGCCGCGTCTGGTCGCGGTCACCGCCTGCCCGACCGGCGTCGCTCACACCTTCATGGCTGCCGAAGCCTTGCAGCAAGCCGCCAAGCGTCTGGGCTACGACCTGCAAGTCGAAACCCAGGGCTCGGTCGGCGCGCGAAATCCGCTGAGCGCAGCCGCGATTGCCGAGGCTGACGTGGTGCTGTTGGCGGCAGATATCGAAGTCGCCACCGAGCGTTTCGCTGGCAAAAAAATCTATCGCTGCGGCACCGGCATTGCCTTGAAGCAGTCCGAAGCCACGTTGAAAAAAGCCCTGGCCGAAGGCAAGCAGGAAAGCGCCGCGAGTGACGGCAAGGCCCCGGCCAAACAAGAGAAAAGCGGCGTCTACAAACACCTGCTGACCGGCGTGTCGTTCATGCTGCCGATGGTGGTGGCGGGTGGTCTGATGATCGCCTTGTCGTTTGTGTTCGGTATCACCGCGTTCAAGGAAGAGGGCACGCTGGCGGCGGCGCTGATGCAGATCGGTGGCGAGACCGCGTTCAAATTGATGGTACCGCTGCTGGCCGGTTACATCGCCTGGTCGATTGCCGACCGTCCCGGACTCGCGCCGGGCATGATCGGTGGTTTGCTGGCGAGCACCCTGGGCGCCGGCTTCATCGGCGGGATCGTCGCCGGGTTTATCGCAGGCTATGCGGCCAAGGCGATCAGTCGGTATGTGGCGCTGCCGCAAAGTCTGGAAGCGCTGAAGCCGATTCTGATCATCCCGTTGTTCGCCAGTCTGTTCACCGGGCTGGTGATGATTTATGTGGTGGGTAAACCGGTGGCCGGGATGCTCGCGGCACTGACGCATTTTCTCGACAGCATGGGCACCACCAACGCGATCCTGCTCGGTGTGCTGCTGGGCGGCATGATGTGCGTCGACCTCGGCGGGCCGATCAACAAGGCAGCCTATGCATTCTCGGTGGGGCTGCTGGCCTCGCAGAGTTATGCACCGATGGCCGCGACCATGGCCGCCGGTATGGTGCCGCCGATCGGTCTGGGCATCGCCACGTTCATCGCCCGTCGCAAGTTCGCCCAGACTGAACGTGAGGCGGGTAAAGCGGCGCTGGTGCTCGGGTTGTGCTTCATCTCCGAAGGGGCGATTCCGTTTGCCGCGAAAGACCCGTTGCGGGTGATTCCGGCGAGCATAGCCGGCGGTGCGCTGACTGGTGCGCTGTCGATGTACTTCGGCTGCAAACTGATGGCGCCCCACGGTGGCCTGTTCGTGCTGGCGATTCCGAACGCGATCAACCATGCGCTGTTGTACCTGCTGGCGATTGTCGCGGGCAGTCTGCTGACGGCGGTTGTGTACGCGCTGGTCAAGCGGCCGGAGGCCGTGGAACTGGCGCTGGAGCCCGCCAACGCCTGACACAGTAGAGTTGTGGGAGCGAGCTTGCTCGCGATGGCGGTTTATCAGGCAAAGGTAAGTTGACTGACCCGCCGCTATCGCGAGCAAGCTCGCTCCCACAGGAAAGGTGTTGTCATCCCCAATTCATGATCCCGTGCTTAAGTTTTCCTTTTTTCAGGGAGAACACCATGAGCGATTTCAAACTCGGTCGCCGACGGCTTATACAAACCGTCGGCGCCGGACTGCTGATGCCGGGGCTGGCGCCGGCAGTCATCGCCTCGGTCAAGGATCGACCGCAACTCACTGACGGCGTGCAATCCGGCGACTTGCAGGGCGACCGCGCGATGATCTGGAGCCGCGCCGACCGCCCGGCACAGATGGTGGTGGAGTGGGACACCCGCAGTCAGTTCCGCCATCCGCGCCGGGTCGTTTCGGCGCTGGCCGATGCCCGCAGCGATTTCACTGCCCGCGTTGAACTCACCGGGCTGCCCGCCGATCAGGCGATTTTCTACCGCGTGTATTTCAAGGACGCCCGCACCGGCGTCGCCAGTGAACCGTGGCTTGGCCATTTGCGCAGCGCACCGACGGCGCGGCGTAATATCCGATTTGTCTGGAGCGGTGACACCGTCGGCCAGGGCTTCGGCATCAACCCCGATATCGGCGGCATGCGCATCTATGAAGCCATGCGCATGCGCCTGCCCGACTTCTTTATCCACAGCGGCGACACCATCTATGCCGACGGCCCGGTGCCGGCGCAACTGACCACGGACGGTGGCCGGATCTGGCGCAACCTCACCACCGAAGCCAAGAGCAAAGTCGCCCAGACCCTCGACGATTATCGCGGCAATTACCGCTACAACCTGATGGACGAAAACATCCGCCACTTCAACGCCGAAGTACCGCAGATCTGGCAGTGGGACGACCATGAAGTGGTCAACAACTGGTCGCCGGGCAAACAGCTCGACGAGCGCTATCAGGAAAAAAATATCCACACTCTGGTCGGCCGTGCGCGTCAGGCCTGGCTCGAATATTCGCCAATGCGCCGTCAGGCAGCGGATGGCGGCGGGCGAATCTATCGCAAGCTGAGCTACGGGCCAATGCTCGATGTGTTCGTACTCGACATGCGTAGTTATCGCGGCGCCAACGACGACAATCTCGGAGCGGAAAAACCGTTCCTCGGGCGCGAGCAACTGAACTGGCTCAAGCGTGGATTGAAGGCCTCGAAAGCCCAGTGGAAAGTCATCGCCGCCGACATGCCGATCGGTCTCGGCGTGCCGGATGGCGAGGTCAGCCCCGGTGTGCCGCGTTGGGAAGCGGTGGCCAACGGCGACCCAGGTCCGGCGCAGGGACGCGAACTGGAAATCGCCGAGCTGCTGGGCTTTTTGCGTGCACAGCAGGTGCGCAATTTCGTGTTCCTGACGGCGGACGTGCATTACTGCGCGGCGCATCACTATCACCCGGATCGCGCGGCGTTCCAGGATTTCGAACCGTTCTGGGAGTTTGTCGCGGGGCCCTTGAACGCCGGCAGTTTCGGGCCCAACCCGCTGGACAAGACCTTTGGACCGCAAGTGGTGTTCGAGAAGGCGCCGGCGGTACAGAACGCCTCGCCGTTTGCCGGGTTTCAGTTTTTCGGTGAGGTGAACATCGATGGGCAGAGCGGGGAGATGAGCGTGGTGTTGCGGGATCTGGAGGGGGTTGCGGTGTTCGAGCAGAAGCTGTCACCGACCTGAGTCCACCGCAAATAATCTGTGGGAGCGAGCTTGCTCGCGATAGCGGTGAAACAGACAACAAATGTGTTGAATGTAAAACCGTCATCGCGAGCAAGCTCGCTCCCACAGTTGTTATGTGTGGTCAGTAAACATCCCGGCGATAGCGACCCTGTTCGATCAGGCGTTCGACTTCGGCAGCGCCCAGCACTTCATTGAGCACCCGATCCACACCTGATGCCATGCCTTGAAGGCTGCCGCAGATGTAGATCACCGCACCGTCCGCCAGCCATTTCTTCAACTCGCCGGCCGATTCGCGCAGGCGATCCTGCACGTAAATCTTCTCGGACTGATCCCGCGAGAACGCCAGATCGAGGCGTTCCAGATCGCCATTGATCAACCACTCTTCCAGCTCCGCGCGGCAGAGGAAATCGTGCTCGCGATTGCGCTCGCCAAACAGCAGCCAGTGCCGTTGTTGATTGTCGGCGATCCGCGCCTTGAGCAAGCTGCGCAGCCCGGCGAGGCCGGTACCGTTGCCCAGCAGGATCATCGGCACCGGAGCGTTCGGCAGATGGAAACCGCTGTTGCGGCGGACCCGAAGGCTGATGCTGCCGCCGACCGGAGCATGCTCGGTCAGCCAGCCGGAACCGATGCCGAGGCTGCCGTCGGCATGCTGTTCCTGACGCACGATCAGCTCCAGCACGCCGTCGGCGGCAATCGAGGCGATCGAGTATTCGCGCATCGCCAGCGGCACCATCGCATCCACCAGCGCCTGAGCATGCAGGCCCACCAGATGCGCGCGGTGCTCGGGCAACTGGCGGGTGGCGAGGGCGACTTCCAGCGACTCTTCCAGGCCATTGACCTTCACGCTGGTTTCACCACGGATGCCGAGGCCGTCGAGGAAATGCTCGATCGCCCACGGGCAGTTGCGTGGCAGCACTTCCACCAGATCGCCGGCCAGCCAGCTGCGGGAGGTCGGCGCGGTCAGGCCGAGCAGGAAGACCGGAGAGCCGCTGCTGTCCGGGTTCATTAGCTCACGACGTACCAGCGTCCAGTTCTCGTAGCTCGGCGCTTGCCAGGTGTCGACCGGTGCTTGCCCGGTGATCAGGCCGAGCTGGGTCTGCCAGTGGCGCAGGGCGTAAGGATCGCCGCTGTCGACTTCCACCGGGGCGAACAGGGTCTTGCCACCATGCTCGCCCAGCCATTGATGCAGGCGCCGGGCGAAACCGCAGAAGTGCTGATACTGGCGATCGCCGAGGCCGAGTACGGCGTAGTTGAGGCTGTCGAGGGTCGAGGCGTTCTTCAACACCTTGCGCTCGAAACCGCGAGCGCTGTCCGGCGCTTCGCCGTCGCCGAAGGTGCTGACCACGAAAAGCGCGTTGTTCGATTCGCGCAGATCCTGCTCGCTGACATTCGCCAGCGGCTGCACCTTCACCGGCAACCCTGCCGCCTGCAACTGGCCGGCGGTCTGCCACGCCAGTTGCTCGGCAAAACCGCTCTGGCTGGCAAAGCCGATCAGCCACGCCGGCGTATCGCCGGCCGGTTGGTCGAGGCCTTTGCGGGCATCCTTGATCTGCTTTTTCTTGCGTCGGCGATCCAGGTACAGCAACCAACCGGTGATGAAGAACAGCGGCATCAACACCGCCGCGACGGTGACGATGATCCGCCCGACCAGGCCGAAATAGCTGCCGACGTGCAACGCGTAAATGCTGGTCAGCAATTGCGCCTTGAAGCTCTTGTCGGCGTAGCGGTCGACGCGTTTGACCACGCCGGTGGCCGGGTCGAGGGTGATCTGGTTCAGCGCGCGGTCATGGGGCGAGCTGTCGAGCAGGTAGAACACGGTCGCCGGTTGGCCGGCCACCGGTGGCATGCGGATGTTGTAGGAAGCGAGACCGGGACCTGCGGAGCTGTAAATGCTGACCCACATCGCGGCGTAATCGGCAGTCGGCGCCGGACCTTCGGGGGCCGGTCCACGACCGCCGCGCACGCGCTCGTTTTGCGGCGCGTCGGAAAGCAACTTGGTCAGGCCTTTGTTGTACCACTCGTACGACCAGGAGAGTCCGGTCAGTGCCAGCAGCAGGTAAACCAGCATGCACCAGGTGCCGAACACCGAGTGCAGATCCCAGTTGAAGCTGCGGCCCTTTTTCTTCCAGTCGAGGGTCAGCCACACGCGCCAGCTGTTCCACTGACGTGGCCAGCGCAGGTACAGGCCGGACAGGCAGAAGAACAGCAGCATCAGGGTGCAGGCGCCGGTGATGTTGCGGCCGGTATCGCCCATGGCGAGGAACCGGTGCAGTTGCAGCATCAGGCCGAAGAAGTCCTGGCCGGTAGCGTCGCCCTTGAACTCGGCGGTGTACGGATCGAAATAACGCATCTCGCCTCGGCGCTCGCCTTTGGGCGGGGTGAACCAGACGCGCCCGGCGCTACCGCTTTCGGTCTCGACCGAGAGCATCGAGACTTTTTTGCCCGAGGCTGCTTCGATCTGCGCCACCAGGTCGGCGGGCGGCAGGACGCCGGCGACCTGTTTCTCCACCTGCAACACCGATGGGTTGAGGGCTTTCAGGATCTCGTCCTGAAACGAATAGGCAGCGCCGGTGATGCCCATCAGGGCCAGCACCAGCCCGGCAGTGATGCCAAAAAACCAGTGCAACTGGAACAGGGTTTTCTTCAACACGTCGCTTGCCTTGTCCGTTCGGAAATTGTGTTCACGGCGTGCATTATGCCGTGGCTTATCGAGAAACGTTCTTTATTACGCACAAAAGCCCCGCTCAAATGAATGAACGGGGCCAAGCCTTGTGGCGCATACCTTGTGGGAGCGAGCTTGCTCGCGAAGGCGTCGTATCAGGCAGCATCTACGTCACTGACCCACCGCTTTCGCAAGCAAGCTTGCTCCCACAGGTTTCCACATCGATCAGAAGTGGAAGTTGGTGCTCAGCAATGCCGTACGGCCCGCCGCCTGGTTGGCGAAGTGAGTCGAGAAGGCCTTGTCGTAGTAGGTTTCGTTGGTCAGGTTCTGCACGTTCAGTTGCAGGTCGACGTTCTTGCTCAGCTTGTACGCCGCCATCGCGTCGTAGCGAACGTAGGAATCGACCATGGTGGTGTTGGCCACGCTGCCGAACACGTCATCCACGTAGAACGCACCGCCACCGATGGTCAGCTTCGGCGTGACCTGGTAAGTGGTCCACAGGCTGGCGCTGTTTTTCGGCGTGTTAGGCAGCTCGTTACCGTTGTTGGCCTTGTTGGCCGGCAGGTCACCACCGTCAACCTGTTCGCTGTCCATGTAGGCGTAGCCGGCGAACACTTGCCACTTGTCGGTGATCTTGCCGCTGGCGGACAACTCGATACCTTGTACACGCGTCTTGCCGGCGTTTTCGTACGAGGTGGTATCAACCTGGACACGCGCGTTTTCTTTCTCGGTGCGGAAGATGTCGGCGGTCAGCGACAGGCGATCGTTCAGCAGATCCCACTTGGTACCGATTTCGTAGTTCTTGGTGGTTTCCGGCTCCATGTCACTCTTGAGCAGGTTGCCGTTGCGATCCGGCGTGCCGCCCAGCGGGTTGCCTTCCATGCCTTCGCCCAGGGTGTTGCCCGGCGGTGTGGCGGAGGTGGCGTAGGACGCATAGATGCTGCCGTTCTCTGCCGGTTTGTAGACGACGCCGAACTGGCCGGTGACGAACTCGCTGGTGTCCGAACCCTGGGAGGTGGTGCGGCCAGCGTTGGTGTACGTCTTGTAGCCGGTTTCGAAGTGGTCGTAACGCAGACCCATGTTCACCAGCCATTGCTCGGACAGCTCCAGGGTGTCGAACGCATACAGTGCGTAGGTATCGGACTGGGTGTCGGTGCCGGCGTAGTTGCGCGAAATGGCGCCGTTCCACGGATCGTTCGGGTTCGGGTTCGACAGCGAAGTGCAGTTGTAGCCGCTGGCGGCGCCGATCAGGCCCGGGTTGCAGTTGGTGGTCACGGCCGAGGTACGCGGCGTGGTGTCGGTGTTGACGTTGTACGAGGATTTGCTGCTTTCCTCACGGGTGTATTCGACACCGGTGGAGAAGCTGTTCTTGAAGCCGGCGACGTAGAAGTTGCCGAACAGGTCGGTCTGGTTGGTGGTGGTCTCGGTATTGCTCACTCGAGTGTTAGCACGACGCCAGACGCTGCCGTTGTTCACGTTGCCCTTGCTGTCGTCCGGCTGGGTCAGGATGTAATCCTGCATGCTGGTGCCGTGACGCAGGGTGTTCTTGAGGGTCAGCGAGTCGCTCAGGTCATGCTCGATGGCGAAGGTCGCGGTGTCGGTGCGGCCCTTGCGGAAGTCTCGGTCCAGACCGTAGAAGTTGCTGTGATCGCCGCCGGCGTACGGTTTGTCCGGGTTGGACTTGGTACGCGCCGCCGAGCCACCGGCAGGAATCGTGTAAGGGATGCCCGAATCCGGCGTGTCATTGCTTTCGAGATGGTAGTAGTCGAGGTTGACGCGGGTGTCGGTGCCCAGGCCGAAGGCCAGGGACGGCGCGATGCCCCAACGGTCGTAGTCGACTTTGTCACGACCGGCGACGTTGCTCTCGTGGCTCATCAGGTTCAGACGGCCGGCAGCGGTGTCGCTGAACTGGTAGTTGCCATCCATCGTGTAGCGCTGGGTCTGGTCGGAGCCCCAGGTGAAGCCACCGTCGAACGAGTTGCCCAGGTGCGCTTTCTTGCTCACCAGGTTGATGCTGCCGCCAGCTGCGCCGCGACCGCCAATGGCGGAGTTCGGGCCCTTGCTGACTTCGATGTTTTCCACGGCGAAGATTTCGCGGCTCTGGGAGCCGGTGTCGCGCACGCCGTCGAGGTAGGTGTCGCCCTGGGCGTCGAAACCACGGATGAACGGACGGTCGCCCTGCGGGTTGCCGCCTTCACCGGCACCGAAGGTGATGCCCGGTACGGTGCGCAGCGCATCCTGCATGTTCAGGGCGCCGGTGTCTTTCAGAACTTGTTGCGGGATCACGGTGACTGAGCGCGGCGTGTCGACCAGCGGCGCGGTGTACTTGGGCGAGGAGGCTTTCTCGACCTGATAGGACGTCGAGTCCTGGGCTTCGCCGGTGATGGCGGTGGCGTCCAGGGCGATGGCATTGCCGGTGGCTTTGCTGTCGGTTTTTTCGGCGGCGAACACCATGTGGCCTGCGGAGCCGGCGGTGATTGCCACGCCGATGGCGGAAGCGAGCAGACGTGGTGAACTGACCGGTAATTGTGCGAGTTGACGTGCCATTTTTATTCCCCTCCCCAAGGATTTGAGGCGGCGGAATATAGGGTAAACAGGTATTCGTATCAATTGCGAAACATTGTTATTCGCACTGAATTTACATTCTTTACAATTTAACCTTACGGTTTTTGCCAGTTCATTCGTCTAGCGGGTTTTACACAGCCAATAAGAATCAATACCATTGCCGCCTCTTTGCCATCAGGTGATTTCGACATGCTGCTGCACATCCCCGCTCTGTTCGAGAAAGACGAAGTGCGGCGCATCCGCGAGGCTCTGGAACAGGCTGACTGGGCCGATGGCAAGATCACCGCCGGCTATCAATCGGCCAAGGCCAAGCACAATCTGCAACTGCCTGAAGGCCACCCGCTGGCCAAGGAAATCGGTGCCGCGATGCTTGAACGCCTGTGGAAAAATCCGCTGTTCATGTCGGCCGCGCTGCCGCACAAAGTGTTTCCGCCGTTACTCAACTGCTACACGGCGGGCGGCAGTTTCGATTTTCACATCGACAACGCGGTGCGTCAGCCCAAGGGCAGTATCGAGCGGGTGCGAACGGATCTGTCCGCCACGCTGTTCTTCAGCGAGCCGGAGGATTACGACGGCGGGGAGCTGGAAATCCAGGACACCTTCGGCACCCAACGGGTGAAACTGCCCGCCGGCGACATGGTTCTGTACCCCGGCACCAGCTTGCACAAGGTCAATGCGGTCACTCGCGGCGCGCGTTATGCCTCGTTCTTCTGGACGCAAAGTCTGGTGCGCGAAGACAGCCAGCGTGCCTTGCTGTTCGAGATGGACGGTGCGATCCAGCAACTCACCCAAGACATGCCCGATCACCCTTCGCTGATCCGCCTCACCGGCACCTATCACAACCTGTTGCGTCGCTGGGTCGAGGTATAAGTGGCGGACTTTCAGTTACGTCGCGAAGAAGTCCTCGACGGCGAACGCCTCACGGCCATGCTCGAAGAAAGCCCGGCCCGTGCGGCTCAGGCGATTCTGATGGCGGCCGGTGAGGGCGTGCTGGAAGCGCAGGCGCTGCTCGGGCAGATCCTGCTCGATGGTCATGGGATTGCTCAGGATCAGCCGTTGGCATTGCGCTGGTTCGCAATCGCCGCGGGGCAGGGACATCTGATGGCGCGCAACATGCTCGGCCGCTGTCATGAACATGGATGGGGTTGTGTGGCCGACGCAGCGGTTGCCGCCAGGCATTATCGCGTTGCAGCAGATGCCGGGCTGGATTGGGCGATGTACAACCTCGCCAATCTGCTGGCGACCGGGCGCGGGGCGGCTGTGGATCAGCCGCAAGCTCTGGGGCTTTATCGTCAGGCCGCCGAGTCGGGGCACGCCAAGTCGATGAATCTGCTCGGTCGGTATCTTGAGGAGGGGCGTCATTGCCGCGCTGACCCGGCCGCAGCCTTCGATTGGTATCGCCGCTCGGCGCAGAGCGGCGACTTCCGTGGCCAGTTCAGTTATGCCAGTGTTCTGGCCGAGCGCTCACAGATAAGAGAGGCGTTGAAATGGTACCGCCAGGCGATGTGCGGGGGACATGCTGTGTTTCTCCATGTGGCTGCCCAGACCTTGGAAAGCGCATCGCACCCTGCTATTCAAGCATTGGCTCAAGAGTACAAAGAGCGCGCAGAACACATGGCCGTCTAGTCAAACAAAACAAGCTGTTCGAAGTTTTCGATTCGTGTGTCTAGTTGTTGTTATTCTTTTTAAATAAATTGAAGGTGTGGTGCGCTTCTTTAGGTTTGGGTTTTATGTTTAAGTTCGCTTGGAAGAGTTGAGGCTTATCTGCTTTAACTTTCTTGTTGATTTAACTTAACTTAAAACTGATTAAAGGAATGATCATGTCTTCTTCCAGCTTATGGGGCGATGCCCTGAATAATGCCTCGCCTGAGCAAGTTATGCAGATGGCGGCGGCGGCGCCGAAGTTACTCAGCGATGCATCGGTTTCCGAGGGGGACGAGGTCGTGCGTGACCGCGGACTTCTCCTCACCAAAAAACAGATCATTGATTTGCGTAAATATGAAGCGGCCGGTCTGGCGCTTCCACATACCCTGAAGGATGTCGAAGATTATCTGCGTTTCGGCGCCGGGCAGGACGGTGGCCCAGGTTTAAACCCGACTGATTTCCTTTCGACCTTCGTCAACACCCGCAACCACGCAAGACGTTGGTCGCCGTTGCGTGAACGCATCATGATGACCGGGCAAGGGCTGAAGAGCTTTGCCAGCAGCATGCTCAATTATGGCAAATCGATTCAGGAAGTCTTGAGCGATGATGATTCAGTCGCGTTCCTCAAGGCAAACAAGATTAAGACACTCGCTCAGCTTAAGGCGCTGGAAATCGAACTGGGTGACAAGTTTCCGGATATTGAAATTGACCCTGATACGGTCGCGACGCTGGGCTATTACCTGCAACGGATATTCGAGAGGGTCAATAAAAACCTGAGCGATGTGCAGGGCATAAAAAATGATCTGGATATGTTTGGTTATGATCTGCGCGAGCATGTTTTGCCCGGCATAAAACTTCGGGTCGGACTGATTGACAGCAGTACGTTGGCAGAGAATGTCAAAGTATTGAAGAACAATATTGATAATCGTGCTAAAGAAATTGATATCAAAAACACTGAATACAAGGCGGCGGTTCAGGAGGCATTGAAGTCTGCAGCCGGGATGAACATCGTGGGCCTGGCCATGGCTATCTACATGGGGGTAGAGGCCGAAAATATTCGTGCTGCACGCAACGAGTTGTATGCCGAACAGGAGCGGAATATCCAGCTGCTGGCGAGTATGAATCAGACGCTCGGTTCCCTTGCCCGCGTCAAGCATGACCTGCAAAGTCTGATGATCGTGGCGATTGATGCTGACATTGCCACGCAGAACCTGATACATGTCTGGAAAAGCCTGGAGGTGCACATCTCCAACTCGGTAGCGGCGATGAACCGAGTCAACGACGCCTTGAGCCTGCGGATCTTCGGGACCGAATTCGAAGAAGTCGTGTTGCCATGGAAAGCCATCGAGACTGACTCGGACAAGCTTATCCAGGTCTTCAAAGAGGCTGATGCAGAATACGAGCGCAACTATTCGTTCAGCGCGCGTGCCTCGCGTGTGATCGGGATCAACACCACAGTGAGCTACCCGCCTGTGGACGTTGCCACCCTGACATCCTCTATTGAACAGGTGCGTGAAGCTCGCACTCAGGCAGAAGTTTTGAAAACCCGACTGGGTTACCTGCCCGATCTTTTTGACCGCTTCAAGCGAATCGTGATTGGCATGGGACAATGCCAAAGCCAATTGCAGGATTCGGCACAGTCGGGTGTGAATGATCTGCAAAACAGCCTGCGACGTCTCACCCGCAACGAGAAGGACCGGTTAAAAGAAACCGATCCTGAGGTCATTGAAGAAATCGATGATGAGCGTAAGGATATTTTGCGTTCGATCTCCTCTGCCATGACGAGGCAGGCATCTTTGGTGGGAAGCGCCTTGCGCAACATTGATGCACGGTTTGATGTTCGCCTGACACAGGCTTACATTGCTGATTTCCAGCGCGACGCGCTTGTGAACAATGCTGAAATTGCCCAACTGGAGGGCAAACTTGCAGAGCTTGCGGCTGAACGCAAGATCATCAATGACGGCGTCACTCTTCTGGAAAAAAGTGGCATCGAGAAGCTCGGCAAGGATGTTGAACTTACTATCGCCAAGATAACCGAGCTGGGCCTGGCTCCGCCGGAAATCAAACTGGTGATGGCGGCCATCGATCAACTGAAGCGAACCCTCATCGGCATCGGCGAATCTGTGCGCTTTCTGGACATGGTTCACGAGAGCGACAAGCTGAAGCTGAAAATCGAGGGCGTGCAGGCCGATATCGAACGTGAGCGCTCGGGTATCCGTGATTCGCAAGGCAAGGTCGCGTACCTGACGGCCATTCATGTCATGGAAGACTGTCGCGCCGAATATGCCGCCACCTACCGTCCTGCCGTGAATGCTTTTGAGAAATTGCGCGATGCGATCGATGTCGAGCGGTTGGACGACTTTGATGCACTCAGTGCCGCGTTGAAACAGCATGCGCCACTGTTTATCGCTTTCGTTGATCCGCTGTCATTACCGCAGCGCTGATTCTGCCGGCAGGCCGTGCTCTGTGTTTGTGTTTGATATCAGAGTCCGGCGCAGGATTGCCGATGGGCACGGTTCCATCGGCAACAAAAGTTCGATCAGACCAAGGAGAGGCTGATGCTTGAATATTTACTGGCAGAAAAAAACTTCGCTGCATTGAAGCAGTATGTGAAGTTTCTGCAGGATCTACCCCCTGCCTTACAGGAAATGACTGAGTTTAGTAAAAGCTTTGAACGACAAGGGCACACCATGCTGTCCCCACCAAATATTCAAAACCTGAGGCTGGCGGCACAAGCCAATGGAGCGTGTTGGCTGGCGATACAGGAAGCAACACCGTTGCTTGGCAGCAATTCCGCGCGGGTGTTACGTGAGGTATTCGGCTTTATTGAAGAGTTTCAGGCCACTGTTTCAAATGCCGACAATCACCGAGAGGCGATTGACACTATCGATCCACGGCAATTTTCATTGGTAAGGTCGCCTGTCTGGGGTAATGCACCCGCCGCAAGCATCATCGATGTGCTGCGGGAAATGGATCGACGACTGGAGCAATACCGGGGCACGGTGTTGAATTTCAAAACCCAGGTGACTAGCCTGGCTGAATCGATCCACAGCATCTTCGTACGTTTCATCGAGTGTTTGACGATGCCCATCTGTTCCTGCGATGAACCCATCGCCAAGATCGAAGTCTATTACAGCCTGGGTAAAATGGGATTACCCGGCACGACTTATGTGCCGGGCCGGTTGTATTCGCAGGAGGAGCGAATCGCGCTGTCCAAAGAGCATGTCGAGTTTCTGTTCAATCTGCGCCGACGCGCTGCCAGTGCGGCGAACAACCTCAGCGATTTCTGCTTTCGGATGACCTGGATGCTGGATGAAACGCAACAGATGCTTAGAAGCCATTACCCGACGATGACGATGGCGCGGGTAAAATCTACGCTGCCGATGCTTAAGGGACCGTTGAATGATGTGCAAAGCATGTCGGACCAACTGGTCAAAATGACCCGACTCTAAAGCATAAAAAAGCCCATGACATGTCATGGGCTTTTCGCGTTACGGGTAAGGTGCTTACACGTAGAACGATTTCAGCGGCGGGAAGCCATTGAACTCTACGGCGCTGTAACTGGTGGTGTACGCACCGGTCGACAGCCAGTACAGGCGATCACCGATCGCCAGGTTCAGCGGCAGGCCGTACTTGTAGTTTTCGTACATGATGTCGGCGCTGTCGCAGGTCGGGCCGGCGATCACGACTTCTTCCATCTCGCCTTTCTTCTCGGTCCAGATCGGGAACTTGATCGCTTCGTCCATGGTTTCGATCAGGCCGGAGAACTTGCCCACATCGGTATAAACCCAACGCTCGACGGCGGTGCGGGATTTACGCGCGACCAGCACCACTTCGCTGACCAGGATGCCGGCGTTGGCAATCAACGAACGGCCCGGTTCCAGAATGATTTCCGGCAGGTCATCACCGAAGTCTTCCTTGAGGAAGCGGATGATTTCTTCGGCGTAGGTTTCCAGGCTGTTGGTGCGGGTGATGTAGTTGGCCGGGAAGCCACCGCCCATGTTGATCAGCTTCAGGTGAATGCCGTCTTCTTCCTTCAGGCGCTCGAAGATCACTTTGACCTTGGCGATCGCCGCGTCCCAGACGCTGATGTCGCGCTGTTGCGAGCCGACGTGGAACGAGATGCCGTATGGCACCAGGCCCAGGTCGCGGGCGAGGATCAGCAGGTCCATGGCCATGTCGGTCTGGCAGCCGAACTTGCGCGACAGTGGCCAGTCGGCCGTAGTCGAGCCTTCGGTCAGGATGCGCACATAGACTTTGGCGCCCGGTGCGGCCTTGGCGATGTTGCGCAGGTCGGCTTCCGAGTCGGTGGCGAACAGGCGCACGCCCTTCTCATAGAAGTAGCGAATGTCCTTGGATTTCTTGATGGTGTTGCCGTAGCTGATCTGGTCCGCGCTGACGCCACGGCTCAGCACTTTGTCCAGCTCATAGATCGAGGCGATGTCGAAGCTCGAACCTTTTTCTTTGAGCAGGTCGATGATCTCGACGGCCGGGTTGGCCTTGACCGCGTAGTAGACCTTGGCGAATTCGAAACCGGCGCGCAGGTCATCGTAGGCCTGGGCGATCATCGCGGTGTCGATCACCACGAACGGGGTTTCCTGTTTGTCGGCGAACGCCTTCATTTTCTGAAAGGTTTCGCGCGCGAAATAGTCTTCGACCTGGATCGACATACTTGGGACTCCTAGTGGCAAACGTCGTTAATCAATGGGTGCATATGAACGTCCTCCGTATCCCCACTTTGGTTCGCCTACTTCCCAAGGCATGTCGCCGAAAGCAAAAAGGCCATGGGTCGCTGCCCTTGGCCTTGCTGTCTCGTCGTCAGTACTTGAGCCGGATGGATCGTTTCCAGCATGGACGTTCGGCGCGAACTTTAGGGCGTGAGGGGCCTGAGATCAACTAAAAATGTCGCGTTTTTGCACGCTTCTGACGTGCGTCGTGGATCTCACTCTTTGTAGCCGACCGATATGACGCTCAGATGTTCCGCCATAATTTTCAGGTGTTAAAAATACCTGCACGTTCGCAGCTGATGAGTGCAAATCGATGAAAAGTACGAAGGCGACAACATCGGCGACGTTGGCGGCGAGTGGGTGGTATGAGGGGGGAGTTGGCTTGCTCGAACGGGACGGCTGAGTAATATCACCTGACGCGACTGTTGATATTTTTTTTCACCTTGCTGAATAGAATGAATCTGTCAGGTTGAGGCCGGATACCAGTCGAAATTCGGACGCCGTCTGACAGATTGCTTCTCTTCGCTGCTCAATATCTCAAGTGCAGAGCTTAATTTTTTGGTTTATCGACTGCTTTGCAGAGCACCACCCGGTCTTTGAGGTGCAGTTCACTTGAATCAGTGGCGTTGTTCATCGCCAATATGAAGTCCAGCCATGCGTTATCCTGCTTCAAGAGGCGTTCAAGCTTTTTCTCACCAGAGCCGTCAGGAGGGTTGTCGAACACATACGGTCGGCAGCTGGAAAAACCCTTTGGCACGGTAGAAAGAAGATCGTAATCGCTGTTGTTCTTGACGATGTCGTACGTTTGCCAACTGAGGAATGACAGCAGGCAAAGCGCCACAGTGATCACCAGCGGCAAAGCGATACGCCATCGCAGGGGCACCGGATAGGCTTTCGCTAGCGCTCTGCGGGTCATGAAGTCGGTGATTTTTTTACCATTCACCAAGACCTGTACTACATCAAACTCCAACGGATTGTAGATCGATATTTCAACCGTTTCGTTGGGAGGGACGTCAGTGAGAATGAGTTCCTTGTCTTGCGCATTGTGTTGCCATTTGACTGCGGCTTCGTGGCGAGAGTAGACAATCCTGGGCGTGAATTGAAAGTTGCCTCGATACAGGACCTTCAGATTTGTCAGGGTCGTATTTGATTCGTTGTAAATGGCGATATGGGTGCAAACAAAACGATTTTCGCCCTCGACCATCTCGGCCGGTGCATGAAACAGATAAGGGCCCAAGGTCGTCCAGCCAACGGCATCGGGGAGTTCTTTACGTAATGCGTTCAGCGCCACGATTTGATCGATCACTGCATCATCCTTTTGATCCGTCCTTGAGAAGCGTTGTTAATCGCTCGCCAGAGGATGATATCCATGTGCCATTATTTGGGGCAAGCCGGCCTCCATTGATAAAGGGCTGAAGAGGCAGTGTAAACGGGGCTGTCAGACAGCCCCTTGTTATCAGGCAACCACCGCTTCGGCCGGCGACACAATATTGGTCTTCATCCCCCGCGATCGACCCGAGCTCAGGTACGCCGCAATCGACTCTTGCGTAACCTCGCCAAGGAACACTCGCTCGGCATCCATCACCGGCAACCATGCGCGATTGAACTCGTACATCCGCGACAACAGGATGCGCAAATGCTCGTCGTATGCAGCCGTGGCGTTGAACTCGCGGAGGAATTGCGCACAGGTGCCGGTCTGACGGTGCAGGTCGCGACGTCGCACGTAACCCAATGCCTTGTTCTCGGCACAGGTGACCACCACATAACGACGGTCGTGTTCATCCATCAGCTCCAGCGCATCCGCCACCGGGGTTTCCGGGCTCACCGACGGCGCGTTGTCCGCCGCGTCTTCGGCTTTCACCAGCAGCAGACGCTTGAGGGTGCTGTCCTGGCCGACGAAGTTGCTGACAAAGTCGTCCGCCGGATGGGCGAGCAAGGTATCCGGATGGTCGATTTGCAACAGTTTGCCGGCGCGGAAGATCGCGATCTTGTCGCCGAGCTTGATCGCTTCGTCGATGTCGTGGCTGACCATGATCACGGTCTTGTTCAGCGCGCGCTGCATCTCGAAGAATTCGTTCTGGATCATCTCGCGGTTGATCGGGTCGACCGCACCGAACGGTTCGTCCATCAGCAACAGCGGTGCATCCGCCGCCAGCGCGCGGATCACGCCGATCCGTTGCTGCTGGCCGCCGGACAGTTCGCGCGGGTAACGATGCAGATATTGCTTGGGCTCAAGCTTGATCATGCTCATCAGTTCGCGGGCGCGGTCGTGGCATTTCTGTTTGTCCCAGCCGAGCAGTTTCGGCACGACGACGATGTTCTCTTCGATGGTCATGTTCGGGAACAGACCGATCTGCTGGATCACGTAACCGATGTTGCGGCGCAGGGTCACTTCGTCGAGGTCGGTGGTGTCTTCGCCGTTGATCAGGATCTTGCCCGAGGTCGGCTTGATCAGGCGGTTGATCATTTTCAGCGTGGTGCTTTTGCCGCAGCCCGATGGCCCGAGGAACACACAGATTTCGCCTTCATTGACGGTCAGGCTTACCGAGTCCACGGCTTTCACATCTTTGCCGTTGCTTTGGAAGGTCTTGCTGAGGTTTTGAAGTTCGATCATTTGAGGAGTCCTTTTGGAGTCAGCGAACGTTGCAGCCACTGCAAAATGAGGTCGGCGAAGATCGCCAGAAGACTGACCAGCAGCGCGCCGACGATGAGCATCGACATGTCGCTGCGGCTGATGGAGGCGAGGATCAGTACGCCGAGGCCGCCGGCGCCGATGGTCGCGGCGATGGTCATCACGCCGATGTTCATCACCACGGCGGTGCGCACGCCGGCGAGGATCACCGGCACCGCGATCGGCAACTCGACCATGCGCAGGCGCTGGCCGAAGGTCATGCCGATGCCGCGTGCGGCTTCACGGATGCCCGGTTCGACGCCGGTCAGGGCGAGGTAGGTGTTGCGCATGATCGGCAGCAGTGAATAAAGGAACACCGCCGTGATCGCCGGCATCGGGCCGAGGCCCTGGCCGAATTTCGAGTAGAACGGCAGCAGCAGCCCGAATAGCGCAATCGACGGCACGGTCAGCAGCACCGTGGCGCTGGCCTGCAACGGACCGGCGAGGCTCGGAAACCGGGTCATCAGGATGCCCAGCGGCACGCCGATGAGAATCGCCAGGCTGACGGCGATGCCGACCAGGGTGATGTGCTGCCAGGTCAGGTGCATCACCTGCTGCCAGTCGAGGTGGGAAAAGGCGTTCAAAAATTCCATGTCTTTTCCTCCCTTAGTTCAGTGGGTGCTGGCGCAGGAAATCGGCAGCGACTTTCGACGGGCTTTCGTGATCGACATCGACCCGCGCGTTGAGCTGGCGCATGGTCTCGTCGTCGAACAGTTCGGCCAGCGGTTTGAGTTGCTCAGCCAATTTTGGATGGGCGTCGAGGTAGGCCTGACGCACGACTGGCGCGGCGGTGTAGTCCGGGAAGTAATGCTTGTCGTCTTCCAGCAGCTTCAGGCCGAAAGCATTGAGGCGACCGTCGGTGGTGTAGACCAGACCGGCAAACACCTGACCGTTGCGCAGCGCGGTATAGACCAGCCCTGCGTCCATCTGCCGGATGTTTTTGCGGGTCAGGTTCATGTCGTAGAGCTTGACCATGCCGTCCAGACCGTCGGAGCGGTTGGCGAACTCGGTGTCCAGCGCCACCAGGTGATTGGTCTTGGCCTCGCTGCGCAGCACGTCGTTCAACTGGCTGATGTTGCTGATCTGCGGATATTCCTCGGCGACCTTTTTGGGCAGGGCGAGGGCGTAGGTGTTGCTGAACTTCGACGGCGTCAGCCAGACCAGGCCTTTTTTCGCGTCGAGTTCTTTCACCCGGGCGTAGGACTGTTCGCTGTCGAGTTTTTCGGTGACATGGTTGTAGGCCACCAGCGACACGCCGGTGTATTCCCAGAGCATGTCCAGCTGCCCGCTTTCGTGGGCGCTGCGGGCCAGGTTGCTGCCCAGACCACCGGTGATCTGCGCGTCGTAGCCTTTGCTGCGCAGGTATTGGGCGGTGATTTCCGCGAGCAGGGTCTGCTCGGTGAATACCCGGGCGCCAAGGCGAATCACCGGTTTTTCGGCGGCTTGCGCCAATCCTGCGAACAGCAGAACGCAGCCTAAGATCAAGCTAAGTCGTTTCATGTTCATTCCTTCGCAAAAGCCTTAAGACGGGCGCAAACCGCGTTCCAGCCAGAGACGGCTGGCGAGGGTGACCACGCCATCGAGCAGCAGGGCCAGCAGTGCGGTGCACGCGGCGCCGAGCAGCAGTTGCGGCTGATTGTTCAGGGCGATGCCGGGGAAGATCAGGCTGCCGAGGCTGTTGGCACCGATCAGGAAGGCCAGCGGCGCGGTACCGACGTTGATCGCCAGCGCGACGCGTACACCGCCAACGATGATCGGCACGGCGTTGGGCAGTTCGACTTGCCACAGCACCTGACGCGGGGTCATGCCGATACCGATGGCAGCCTCTTTCAGCGAGCCCTGGACGTTTTTCAGCCCTTCATAGGTGTTGCGCACGATCGGCAAAAGAGAGGCCAGGAACAGGGCGAAGATCGCGGGGCCACTGCCGATGCCGAGAACCCCGAGGGCAATCGCAAGCACGGCGAGCGGAGGCACGGTGTTGCCGATATTGAAGATCTGCATGAAGCGTTCGGCGCGGCCGACCATGGTCGGGCGGCTCAGGAAGATACCGGCGGGGATGCCCACGACAAGGGCGGCCAGCATTGAAGCGAGGACGAGGATCAGATGAGCTTGCAGGTAAAACAACAAATCGTCGCGGTAGTGTTCGATCGTGTTGATGCCGATCCAGTGGACCAGCAGGGCCAGGAGCGCGATCACCACCGCACCTCCCATCAGCCCTTTGCCATAGCGGATAGCCACAGGCGGACTCCTTTTTTATAGTCGGCGAACGCAGTTCCGCGTGGCATGCCATTCCTGGCTGCCGGAGTCAGCGTTCGCGAGAAGCAGCTTTTTTTCAGCCCGGCAAAAGCGGTCTGAAAGCGAGCCATGAGCGCAGCCTCGTCAGGCTAACTTGCTGATTTTTCAGCCCCTGACGAAAATTCGTAACAGGGGATGGACGTCTCCGTGCTTTAAAAGGTTCCCATCTGCGGCAGCATTTGGCCACCCTTAATGTGCTCAACGGTTCGGTTATTGAATCGAGTTGGGCTATAATCGCCGCCCTTTTTTGAATCACCGCCAGGCGATTTCCCATGACCAGACAGGCCGCCGAAGTCGCGAAACGCCGCACTTTCGCCATTATTTCCCACCCCGATGCCGGTAAAACCACCATCACCGAAAAGCTCTTGCTGATGGGCAAGGCGATTGCTGTGGCCGGCACGGTGAAATCCCGTAAATCCGACCGCCATGCGACATCCGACTGGATGGAGATGGAAAAGCAGCGGGGCATCTCGATCACCACGTCGGTCATGCAGTTCCCGTATCGCGAACACATGATCAACCTGCTCGACACCCCGGGCCACGAAGACTTCTCCGAAGATACCTACCGCACCCTGACTGCGGTGGACTCGGCCTTGATGGTCCTCGACGGCGGTAAAGGTGTAGAGCCACGCACCATCGCGCTGATGGACGTCTGCCGTCTGCGTGACACGCCGATCGTCAGCTTCATCAACAAACTCGACCGTGACATCCGCGACCCGATCGAACTGCTCGACGAGATCGAAGCCGTGCTGAAGATCAAGGCTGCGCCGATCACCTGGCCGATCGGTTGCTACCGAGACTTCAAGGGCGTGTACCACCTGGCGGACGACTACATCATCGTTTACACCGCCGGTCACGGTCACGAACGCACCGAAACCAAGATCATCGAGAAGCTCGATTCCGATGAAGCCCGCGCTCACCTGGGCGACGAGTACGACCGTTTCCTCGAACAGCTGGAACTGGTGCAGGGCGCCTGCCACGAGTTCAACCAGCAGGAGTTCATCGACGGTCAACTGACTCCGGTGTTCTTCGGTACCGCACTGGGCAACTTCGGTGTCGATCACGTCCTCGACGCCGTGGTCGACTGGGCGCCGCGTCCGCTGCCACGTGTGGCCAACGAGCGTACCGTGGAGCCGGTGGAAGAGAAGTTCTCGGGCTTCATCTTCAAGATCCAGGCGAACATGGACCCGAAACACCGCGACCGCATCGCCTTCATGCGTATCTGCTCCGGCAAGTACGAGAAAGGCATGAAGATGCGCCACGTGCGTACCGGCAAGGACGTGCGCATCGGCGACGCCCTGACGTTCTTCTCCTCCGAGCGTGAACAGCTGGAAGAAGCGTACGCCGGCGACATCATCGGTCTGCACAACCACGGCACGATCCAGATCGGCGATACCTTCAGCGAAGGCGAAACCCTGGGCTTCACCGGTATCCCGCACTTCGCCCCGGAACTGTTCCGCCGCGTACGCCTGCGCGACCCGCTGAAATCCAAGCAACTGCGCCAGGGCCTGCAACAGCTCGCCGAAGAAGGCGCGACCCAGGTGTTCTTCCCGGAGCGCAGCAACGACATTATCCTCGGCGCCGTCGGTGTGCTGCAGTTCGATGTGGTCGCCAGCCGCCTGAAAGAGGAATACAAGGTCGAGTGCTCCTACGAGCCGATCACCGTGTACTCCGCGCGCTGGATCGAATGCAGCGACAAGAAGAAGCTGGAGGAATTCTCCAACAAGGCCGTGGAAAACCTGGCACTGGACGGCGGCGGTCACCTGACCTACCTCGCACCGACCCGCGTCAACCTGGCCCTGATGGAAGAGCGCTGGCCGGACGTGAAATTCCGTGCGACACGTGAGCATCACTAAGCGCTGATTGGCGACACCCGAAAGCCCACTGATAAAACAGTGGGCTTTTTTTTGCGTGTTGATTAAGTATGCGAACTCATTCAAGTCGGGCGCGGTGCGTCTGGTCGATCAACAAGGGAGCAATCGAATGACAGGGAGGCTCGCTCATCTGCTTCGGCCCGACGGCTATTTCAGCCTGATGGCCTGGGTGCTGGCGGCGCTGCTGTTCATCAATCGCCTGAGCAGCATGGTCAAGCTGTTCATGGCGTTGTACTTGCGGCAGGAGCTGGGGCTGGCGATCGAAACGGTCGGCTGGCTGCTGTCGGCATATGGATGCGGTCTGCTGATCGGCTCGATGCTCGGCGGGTGGCTCAGTGACCACGTGCGCACGGCGCGACTGACGGCTGCTCTGTTCTTTGTCTCTGCGTGGGTTCTGGTCTCGCTGGGGCTGGTCACGCAAGTGCCATTGCTGGCCGGGCTGCTGTTGCTCAGCGGCACTCTCGACGGTGCAATCCGCACCCTGCATCAGCGGCTGATCATGGAGTATTGCGAAGTCGCGCAGCGCCCACGGGCGCAGGCCTTGAGCCGCATTGCCAGGAACCTCGGGATGGCCGCTGCCGGTGTGGCGGGCGGTGTTCTGGCACAGGTGGATTTTCGCTGGGTGTTTTTCATCAGCGCCGGGCTCACGCTGCTGGCGCTGCTCTGGTTTGTCCGCACAACCTGGCGCCGACCGGTGCTGATCGCTGACGAGGCACCACAGACGCAATCGGGCACGGGCCTGCCGTATCGCGACAAGCCATTCCTCTGGCTGCTGGCGGCGACCGTCCTTCTGGGCATGGCGTTCGACACGGTCTACAGCACCTTGGGCAACTACCTTCGCGACTATTACCGCTTGAGTACCGAGGCCATCGGCTGGCAGTTCGCGATCAATGCGATTCTGGTGGTGGCGCTGCAGATTCCCATGTCGCACTGGGGGGAACGCTGGGGCGCGCGCCGGCCGTTGATCGCCGGTTGTGTGCTGCTGGCGCTCGGGCTCGGCATGTTGCCGCTGGGTTCCGGGTTGGTTTATGCCTGCCTCTCGACCGTGATCTGGACGCTGGGGGAGGCGTTGTTCATGCCGCCGTTGAACGTGCTGGTGATGCAGCATGCGCAAACCGGAAAAAGCGGCCGCTACTTTGGTCTGTTCTTCATGGCCTGGAGTGCGAGTTCGCTGTTGTCGCCGGTGCTGGGTGGGCAGCTCTACGGCCAGTTCGGTGGCCACAGTGTCTGGTTGGCGAGTGCCGTGTTGGCCTTGCTGTCAGTGCCGCTGATTTATCAGGCAACTCGAATTCGAGCTTCGAAAGGGCTTTAGCCGATCCGGTTATGAGCGTTATTCGAAAGCGGTCTGTCCACGCATGGCATTTCCGGGCATGGGTTAGCGTCCTATCTGGTGAACCCGGCGGATCGGAACTAGATTTCAATCAGCGTCAGGTCAGCACGAATTTCTCACCTGGAACAGGATGGACTCGGCTATGAAAAACAGGTTGCTACGCGTTTTGCTGCTGTTGAAAGTGATGGTGATGCTGTCCCTCGGCACCGCGACGGCCTGGGCCGAGTGCGAGGATCACGATACCCAGGCCTCCAGCGGGCAGGTGGGGCACAGCGCGCTGATGCTGGCCAAGTCCGAGTCCGAGCCGGGCGATCAGGGCCAGGGTGGCAGCGCCGACGATGACGATTCGACCACCGATGAGCCGGACACCGACGATCCGGACGAGGGCGATAGCCAGACGTAGATTCCAGCCAAAAGAAAACCCCTTTTACCTCGACTGATGCGCAATCGAGGCAGAAGGGGTTTGGTCAACACTTCAATTCAGAGAACAACCCAACTCTTGTGGGAGCGAGCCTGCTCGCGATTGCGGTGTGTCAGTTGATATGCATGTCGACTGATCCAGTGCCTTCGCGAGCAAACTCGTTCCCACAGTATTTTGTGTCGATCTCCAAATCTGCTTTTAGGCCGCGCCGTCGAGGAATTGCTCGGCGTAGTGGCATGCAACCTGACGCGTGTCGAGCTGGCGCAGGGCCGGCTCCTCGCTGCTGCAACGCGCGGTGGCGTAAGGGCAGCGCTTGTGGAACGCGCAGCCAGGCGGCGGGTTCAGCGGGTTGGGCAGCTCGCCGACGATCTTGATTTTCGGCTTGTCCGGATCCGGGTGGATGGTCGGAGTCGCCGACAGCAGCGCCTGGGTGTACGGGTGCAGAGGACGGGCATAGATGTCGTGCTTCGGACCGATTTCCACCGGGCGACCGAGGTACATCACCATCACGTCATCGGCCACGTGCTGCACCACCGCCAGGTTGTGCGAGATGAACACGTAACCGGTGTTGAACTCCTGCTGCATGTCCATGAACAGGTTCAGCACCTGTGCCTGGATCGACACGTCCAGCGCCGAGGTCGGTTCGTCCGCCACCAGCACTTTCGGTTGCAGCATCATGGCGCGAGCCAGCGCGATACGCTGACGCTGACCGCCGGAGAACATGTGCGGATAGCGCTGGTAGTGCTCGGGACGCAAGCCGACCTGCTTCATCATCGCCTGGACTTTCTCGCGACGCTCGGCGGCCGAAAGGTTTGTGTTGATCAGCAGCGGTTCGGCCAGTTGATCACCGACTTTCTGCCGTGGGTTCAACGACGCGTAAGGGCTCTGGAACACCATCTGCACGTCTTTGCGCAGTTGTTTGCGCTGAGCCTTGTCGGCGCCGGCCACTTCTTGCCCGGCGATTTTCAGCGAGCCGGACGACGGCTCCTCGATCAGGGTCAGGGCGCGGGCGAGGGTGGATTTGCCGCAGCCCGATTCACCGACGACGGCGAGGGTCTTGCCGGCTTCCAGCTCGAACGACACGCCGTTGAGGGCGCGCACAGTGGCATGGCCCTTGAACAGGCCACGGGAGACTTCGTAGTGACGGGTCAGGTCGCGGGCGGTAAGTACGACGGCCATTACGCCACCTCCTGGTTCAACGGGTAGAAGCAGCGGGCGAGGCTGTTGCTTTTCGGGTCAAGGGTCGGACGCTGCGCGCGGCAGCTGTCCTGCACGTACGGGCAGCGCGGCGACAGCAGGCAGCCTTGCGGGCGGTCGTAGCGGCCGGGAACGATGCCCGGCAGGGTGGCCAGACGCTCGGCACCCTGGCTGTGTTCCGGAATCGCCTTGAGCAGCGCTTCGCTGTACGGGTGCGCCGGGATGTCGAACAGTTGCGGAACCTGACCGACTTCAACGGCTTGACCGGCGTACATCACACAGACGCGCTGGGCGGTTTCGGCTACCACGGCGAGGTCGTGGGTGATCAGCACCAGGCCCATGTTCTGCTCTTTCTGCAACGCCAGCAGCAGGTCCATGATCTGCGCCTGAATCGTCACGTCGAGTGCGGTGGTCGGCTCGTCGGCGATCAGCAGTTTCGGCTCGCCGGCAATCGCCATGGCAATCGCCACACGCTGGCTCATACCGCCGGACAGTTGATGCGGGTAGGCATCCATACGGCTGGCAGCGCCAGGGATTTCCACCTTTTCCAGCAGTTCGATGGCGCGCTTGCGGGCGGCCTTGCCGGACATTTTCAGGTGCAGGCGCAGCACTTCTTCGATCTGGAAACCGACGGTGTAGCTCGGGTTCAGCGCGGTCATCGGGTCCTGGAACACCATGGACAGGTCTTTGCCGACGATCTGCCGACGCTGGCGATTGCTCAGTTTGAGCATGTCCTTGCCGTCAAAGCTCAGCGAGTCGGCGGTGACGATCCCCGGGTGCTCGATCAGGCCCATCAGCGCCATCATGGTCACGGACTTGCCGGAACCCGACTCGCCCACGATCGCCAGGACTTCGCCCTTGTCGACTTTCAGGTCGAGGCCGTCGACGACCGGGGTGGCGTTCTTGTCGCCGAAGCGAACATTGAGATTCTTGATTTCTAACAGTGACATGGGAATCTCCTCAGGCGGCGTTCTTGAGTTTCGGGTCCAGCGCATCGCGCAGGCCGTCGCCCATCAAGTTGATTGCCAGCACGCTGAGCAAAATGGTCAAACCAGGCAGACTCACCACCCACCAGGCGCGTTCGATGTAGTCGCGGGCCGAAGCCAGCATGGTGCCCCACTCAGGGGTTGGCGGCTGGACGCCGAGGCCGAGGAAGCCCAGGGCGGCGGCATCGAGGATCGCCGAGGAGAAGCTCAGGGTCGCCTGAACGATCAGCGGTGCCATGCAGTTCGGCAGCACGGTGATGAACATCAGGCGCGGCAGGCCGGCACCGGCCAGGCGCGCGGCGGTCACGTAGTCGCGGTTCAGCTCACCCATCACGGCGGCACGGGTCAGACGCACGTAGGACGGCAGCGAAACCACGGCAATCGCGATCACGGTGTTGATCAGGCCAGGGCCGAGGATGGCGACGATCGCCACGGCCAGCAGCAGCGACGGCAGGGCCAGCATGATGTCCATTAGACGCATGATGGTCGGGCCGATCATTTTCGGGAAAAAGCCGGCGAACAGGCCCAGCAGGATTCCCGGGATCAGCGACATCACCACCGACGACAGGCCGATCAGCAGCGACAGGCGCGAACCCTGGATCAGACGCGACAGCAAGTCGCGACCCAGTTCATCGGTGCCGAGCAGGAACTGCATCTGTCCGCCTTCGAGCCACGCCGGCGGCGTCAGCAGGAAGTCACGGTATTGCTCGCTCGGGTTATGCGGGGCGACCCACGGCGCGAAGATCGCGCAGAAAATCACCAGCAGCATGAACAGCAGGCCGGCGACGGCACCCTTGTTCTTGGCGAAGGCCTGCCAGAACTCTTTGTACGGTGACGGGTACAGCAGACTTTGATCCACGGCGGTGGCGGCGGTGACTACTGAGGAAGTTGGAGTGCTCATGGGTATTGACCTCAGCGCTGATGACGGATGCGTGGGTTGGCAAAGCCGTAGAGGATGTCCACCACGAAGTTGACCAGAATCACCAGGCAGGCGATTAACAGGATGCCGTTTTGCACAACCGGGTAGTCCCGGGCGCCGATGGCTTCGATCAGCCATTTACCGATGCCGGGCCAGGAGAAAATGGTTTCGGTCAGAACCGCACCGGCCAGCAGGGTGCCGACTTGCAGGCCGACCACGGTCAGTACCGGAATCAGTGCGTTGCGCAGGCCGTGGACGAACACCACGCGCGACGGCGACAGGCCTTTGGCCCGGGCAGTACGAATGTAGTCTTCACGCAACACTTCGAGCATCGACGAACGGGTCATCCGCGCGATCACTGCCAGCGGAATGGTGCCCAGCACGATGGCCGGCAGGATCAGGTGGTGCAGGGCATCGAGGAACGCGCCCATGTCATCGGCCAGCAGGGTGTCGATCAGCATGAAGCCGGTGCGCGGCTCGATGTCGTAAAGCAGGTCGATTCGCCCGGATACCGGGGTCCAGCCCAGGCTCACCGAGAAGAACATGATGAGGATCAGGCCCCACCAGAAAATCGGCATCGAGTAACCCGCGAGGGAGATGCCCATCACCCCGTGGTCGAACAGGGATCCTCGCTTGAGGGCCGCAATCACCCCGGCCAGAAGACCCAGGATGCCGGCGAACAGCAGGGCGGCCATGGACAGTTCCAGGGTCGCCGGGAAGAGGGAGGTGAACTCGGTCCAGACGCTCTCACGGGTGCGCAGGGATTCGCCGAGGTCGCCATGGGCCAGTTTGCCGATGTAGTCCAGATACTGGGCGTACAGCGGTTTGTTCAGACCGAGGCGTTCCATTGCCTGAGCGTGCATTTCGGGGTCGACCCGACGTTCGCCCATCATCACTTCCACGGGGTCGCCGGGAATCATGCGAATCAACGCGAAAGTCAGCAAGGTGATGCCGAAAAACGTGGGGATCAATAACCCCAGTCGGCGGGCAATAAAACTAAACATCTTGTGTGCTACCTCATCAGCCGGTTAGGCGTGCCCGGCGACCCTGGGGTCAGGGAGGCCGGGAGTTTTCTTATCTACTTCACCTGGGTGGTGGCGAAGTTATTGGTTGTCAGAGGGCTGATGTGATAACCCTCTACGTTGTTGCGCATTGCGGTGAACATGCGGGTGTGGGCCATGCTGATCCACGGCTGGTCCTGATTGAAGATGACTTGCGCCTCTTCATACAGTTTGGCGCGTTCGGCCGGATCTACTTTAGCCCGTGCTTCGTCCAGCAGGGTCTGGAATTTCTCGTTGCACCAGCGAGCGTAGTTTTCGCCGTTCTTGGCCGCTTCGCAACTGAGCATAGGCGTCAGGAAGTTATCCGGGTCGCCGTTGTCGCCCGCCCATCCGGCCGAGACCATGTCGTGCTCGCCGGCCTTGGCGCGTTTGAGCATCTCGCCCCATTCCATCACGCGGATGTCGATCTTGATCCCGACTTTCGCCAGGTCAGCCTGCATCATCTGCGCGCCCAGCATCGGGTTCGGGTTGGTCGGGCCGCCGCCGTTGCGGGTAAACAGAGTAAACACGGTGCCTTCCGGTACGCCGGCTTCCTTGAGCAGGGCGCGGGCCTTGTCGAGGTCACGTGGCGGGTTCTTCAGCTCGTGGTTGTAGCCCAGCAGGGTCGGCGGGTACGGGTTGACCGCGACCGACGCGTTGCCTTTGCCGAACAGCGCGTTGACGTAGGCTTCCTTGTCGAAGGCGATGTCGATCGCTTTGCGCACCCGCACGTCGCTGATGTATTTGTGCTGGGTGTTCATGGCGATGTACGAGACGGTCATCGCGTCCATTTCATCGACTTTCAGCTTGTCGTCTTTCTTGATGCTCGGGATGTCATCCGGTTTTGGATACAGCGCGATCTGGCACTCATTGGCCTTGAGCTTCTGCAAACGCACGTTGTTGTCGGTGGCAATCGCCAGGATCAGCGCGTCAGCCGGGGCCTTGCCGCGGAAGTAGTCCGGGTTGGCCTTGAAGCGTACCTGGGCGTCCTTGGCGTAACGCTGGAAGATGAACGGGCCGGTGCCGACCGGTTTGTTGTTCAGGTCGCCGGTCTTGTTGGCTTTGAGCAACTGATCGGCGTATTCGGCCGGGTAGATCGAGGAGAACGCCATGGCGATGTCGGCCAGGAACGGCGCTTCGCGACGGGTCAGGGTGAACTTGACGGTGTTGTCGTCGATTTTCTCGACGCTTTTCAGCAGTTCCTTGAAGCCCATGCTTTCAAAGTACGGGAAGCCCACGCTCGACAGCTTGTGCCACGGGTGATTCGGGTCCAGTTGACGCTGGAAACTCCAGACCACGTCGTCGGCGTTCATGTCGCGGGTCGGCTTGAAATATTCGGTGGTGTGAAACTTGACGCCTTTGCGCAGATGGAACGTGTAGGTCAGGCCGTCTTCACTGATGTCCCAGGACTCGGCCAGCGCCGGAATCACTTCGGTAGTGCCGGGCTTGAAGTCCGCCAGACGGTTGAAGATGGTTTCGGCCACCGCGTCGGCAGTGACTGCAGTCGTGTACTGGACCATATCGAAGCCTTCCGGACTGGCTTCGGTGCAGACCACCAAGGGTTTGGCCGAGACGCCGACAGCGACACTCAGCAACGCAGCCGCGATGGCCGCACGTAGGGGAAGCATTTTCATCAAGAACCCTCTGCAATCGGTTGAAGACAAAAAGCCGAACGGCCGACTCGTCACTGAGTCAGCCGTCGGCTGGCGTTTTTACAGGATGTTGAATGGAACGGTGGTCACCAGACGGAACTCGTTGATGCTGCCGTCAGCCTGGTTCTCGCTCGCGCGGTGCGCGGTGTAGGTCGCACGAACGGTGGTGGCTTTCAGAGGACCGCTCTGTACCGCATAAGCGGCACCGATGCCGTATTCATAGTGGTGCTCGCCGTCCATCGACTGCACGCCATCGTAGCCGCCACCCTTGTAGTGAGTGCCGTCGATGCCCCAGCCGCGGGCCTGGTAGATGTTGAACTTCAGACCTGGCACGCCGTATTCGGCCATGTTCAGACCGTAGGCCACCTGGAAGGATTTCTCGTTCGGGCCGTTGAAGTCCGACAGCAGGGAGTTGGCCAGGTAGATACCGTTGGTTTCGTGCAGGTAGTCGAAGTACTCGTTACCGTTCACTTCCTGGTAGGAGAAGGTCAAGGTATGCGCCTGGTGAGTCAGACCGAACGACAGGGAGTAGGTGTCGTTGTCGATTTCGCCCAGTTTTTTCTTACCTTCGTCCACGGTCTTGTAGTAGTTCAGACCGGTGGTCAGAGCCAGCACCGAGCTGTCACCCAGCACGTGGGTGGCGCCGAAGTAGTACTGGTTCCACAGGTCTTCGGCCTGGGTGCCCCACAGGCTGGTGGTCAGGCTGGCGAACGGCTGGTACGAGATGCCGCCGGTGTGAACATGGTCGGCTTCGGCATCGATCGCGCCGTATTCGGAGCGGAACTTGCTCAGGCTTTCTTCAGTACGCGGCGAAACGCGATCGAACGAGGCCAGGTCGAAGGACAGGTTGTTCAGCTCTTCGCTGTGGATCGCAACACCTTCGAAACTCGAAGGCAGCGGACGGTTGCCGATCACGTCGACCTGCGGGCTGCTGAAGTTCATGCGGCCGGCGGTCAGGGTGGTGTTGGAGATCCGCGCCTTGACGTTGGCCAGGCCGACTTTGCTCCACTGGCCCTGAGCTTCGCCGCCTTCACGGGTCAGGGTACGGTTGTTGCCCGCGCCTGGACGGGTGCCCGGTGCGCCACCGTTGTTGGACGCCAGGTTCTCGCGGTCACGCTCCAGCGCGATGGCGTTGTACGCCGCCACTTCGGTGCTGAAACCCACAGTACCTTCGGTGAAGCCCGAGTTGTACTTGACGATGGTGCCTTGCACCCAGTTGATACGACGGTCGGTCGGGGTGGCCACGCCATCCTTGCGATAGGTGAACTTGCCGCCGCGCTTCAGTTGCTCGTTGGCGTACCAGTTACGGGTCGAGCCGCTGATCGACTGACCTTCGAGGAAGCCGGTGGCTTCAGCCTGGGCGCTCTTCTCATTGACGGTCACCGGAGTGAACGCCTGGCTTTGGGTTTCCGCGTAAGCCGTGGCGGTGATGCTGCTGATGGCCAGGGCCAGTATCGCGGTATTGCTCAGTTTCATGGGTGAAGCTCCTTTACTTTCTTTTTATGCCGGCCTTTTTTGGTTGACCGGTTATTGGTTTAGAACTCATTCACACATCGCAAACGTTTGCAAAAGGCCTGATTGGCGAATTTCGGCAAAGCGCTTGCGTGAGGGGGTAGACGGCCCCCTCAGCATTGCGGCTAATCGGTTTTTGGTTTAATCGATGCTGACACCCGAAAACACGTTGCGACCGAACGGGCTCACCTTGAACCCTTCGACTTTGGCGCTCAGCGGCTGGTTGACCGTCGAGTGGGCGACAGGCGTGATCGGCACTTGCTGCTTGAGCAGTTGCTGGGCCTGTTTGTAGAGCACGGTGCGCTGGTCGCGGTCGGTGACGACCTTGGCCTGTTTGATCAGCTTGTCGTAAGCCGGATCGCACCACATGGAGTAGTTGTTGCCGCCGATGGCGTCGCAGCTGTACAGCGTGCCGAGCCAGTTGTCCGGGTCCCCGTTGTCACCGGTCCAGCCGATCAGGCTGATGTCGTGCTCGCCATTCTTGGTGCGCTTGATGTACTCGCCCCATTCGTAGCTGACGATCTTCACTTTCAGACCGATCTTGGCCCAGTCGGCCTGGAGCATTTCGGCCATCAGTTTGGCGTTGGGGTTGTACGGCCGTTGTACCGGCATCGCCCAGAGGGTGATCTCGGTGCCTTCCTTGACGCCGGCAGCCTTGAGCAGCTCTTTGGCTTTCTCCGGGTTGTAGGCGGCGTCCTTGATCGTGTCGTCGTAGGACCACTGGGTCGGCGGCATGGCGTTGACGGCCAGTTGGCCGGCGCCTTGATAAACAGCGTTGAGAATCCCCTGTTTATTTACCGCCATGTCCAGCGCCTGACGCACTTCGAGCTGGTCGAACGGCTTGTGGCGGGTGTTGTAGGCGATGTAACCGAGGTTGAAGCCGGGTTTTTCGATCAGTTGAAGTTTCGGATCGTTTTTCAGCGCCGGCACGTCAGCCGGACGCGGGTTGACGGTGACCTGGCATTCGTTGGCTTTGACTTTCTGTACGCGAACAGAAGCGTCGGTGTTGATCGCAAAAATCAGGTTCTTCAGCTTCACCCGGCTCTGGTCCCAGTAATGCGGGTTGCCGGTGTAACGGATGTTCGAGTCTTTCTGATAGCTCTTGAACACGAACGGCCCGGTGCCGATCGGTTTCTGGTTGATGTCGCTCGGCTTGCCTTCGGCCAGCAGCTTGTCGGCGTATTCGGCGGACAGGATGGCGGCGAAGCTCATGGCGATGTTCTGGATGAACGCGGCGTCGACGCTGTTGAGCGTCATGACCACGGTCAACGGCCCGGTCTTCTCGACCTTGGCGATGTTCTTGTTGAGGCTCATCCCGTTGAAATACGGGAACTCGGTCGGATAAGCCTTACGGAACGGCTGTTGCGGATCGAGCATGCGGTTAAACGTGAACAGCACGTCGTCGGCGTTGAAGTCGCGCGTCGGCTTGAAGTACGGCGTTGTATGAAACTTTACACCTTCACGCAGGTGAAAGGTGTACTTGAGACCATCCTCGGAAATATCCCAGCTGGTGGCGAGGCCCGGTACAACACCGGTCGCGCCTTTTTCGAACTCGGCCAGACGGTTGTACAACGGCTCGGCGGCGTCGTTATCGGTCGACGTCGTGTACTGCGCAGTGTCGAAACCTGCCGGGCTGCCTTCGGAGCAGAACACCAGACTGTTGCCGGCGGCGTAACTGGCGGACGTGGCGGCCAACAGGCCGGCGCCCAGCAATGCGGAAAAAACCAAGGTATGGCGCATGACGCTCCCTCTTTTTTTAGTGTTTTTCAATGCGCCGCGATCCCGTCCAGGGACGTTGTGGCGGCATTGAGCTCAAACCAATACGGCAGCAAAACCGATAGCCCACGCAGTCACTGGTCAGAACCCGACGGTAGGGGCCGTGGGTCTGGCAGTAAATGCGCTTTGTCCTAAAGCCTCGTAGGAAAAGGCAACACGTCCCGAACCGTCCCGGTAAGGCGGGGCGGAAAAGGTTGTAGGCAAATTCCTGGCTTCTCGGCAAAAAAACAGCGGCGACGCTGAAAACGTCGCCGCTGCTTCTTTTATTTGCTGACGCTGACGCCGTAGAAGGAGTTCAAGCCAAATGGGCTGATCTTGAAGTCCTGCACGTTGGCGCGCATGGGTTGATACACCGTCGAGTGAGCGATAGGTGTCATAGGGACTGCATCTTTGAGGACGTGTTGCGCCTCTTTGTAGAGTTCGGTGCGCTTGGCCTGGTCAGTGGTGCGCTTGGCTTCTTTCACGAGGCCGTCGAACTTCTTGTCGCACCATTTGGAGAAGTTGTTGCCACTCAGGGAGTCGCAACCAAACAACACGTTGAGCCAGTTGTCCGGATCACCATTGTCACCGCTCCAGCCAATCAGCATGCCCTGGTTCTCGCCACCTTTGGAGCGCTTGATGTACTCGCCCCACTCGTAGCTCTGAATCTTCACTTTCAGGCCGATCTTCGCCCAGTCGGACTGAAGCATTTCAGCCATCAGCTTGGCGTTCGGGTTGTACGGACGCTGAACCGGCATGGCCCACAGGACGATCTCGGTACCTTCCTTGACGCCGGCTTCCTTGAGTAGCTGTTTGGCTTTCTCAGGATCGTACTTGGCGTCCTTGATAGTGGTGTCGTAGGACCACTGGGTTGGCGGCATGGCGTTGACAGCCAGTTGGCCGGCGCCCTGGTAAACCGAGTCGATGATCTGTGGCTTGTTCACAGCCATGTCCAGCGCCTGGCGAACGCGCAGGTCGGCCAGCGGGTTCGGCTCGTTGCTGCCCTTGACCTTGTCCATCACGTTGTAGGCGATGTAGCCCAGGTTGAAACCAGCCTGGTCAGGCATCTTCAGCGCCGGGTCTTCTTTCAGCGCCTTGAGGTCAGCCGGACGAGGGAACAGGGTGACCTGGCACTCGTTCTTTTTCAGCTTCTGGATACGTACCGACGGGTCGGTGGTGATGGCGAAGATCAGGTTGTCGATCTTCACGTCTTCAGGCTTCCAGTAGTCCTTGTTCCCGGTGTAACGGATGTTGGAGTCTTTCTGGTAGCTCTTGAACACGAACGGGCCAGTGCCGATCGGCTTCTGGTTGATGTCGGCAGCCTTGCCTTCCTTCAGCAGCTGGGCTGCGTACTCGGAGGACTGAACAGACGCGAAGCTCATGGCCATGTTCTGGATGAACGCGGCGTCGACTTCTTTCAGGGTGAACTTGACGGTGTGGTCGTCGACTTTATCGATCTTGGTGATGTTGGTGTCCATCCCCATGTCGGTGAAGTACGGGAATTCGGTCGGGTACGCCTTACGGAACGGGTCATCCTTGTTAATCATGCGATTGAAGGTGAACAGCACGTCGTCGGCGTTGAACTCACGAGTCGGCTTGAAATACGGGGTGGTGTGGAACTTGACGCCTTCGCGCAGGTGGAAGGTGTAAGTCAGGCCGTCATCCGAGATGTCCCACTTGGTCGCCAGACCAGGAATCACGGCGGTACCGCCACGCTCGAACTGGGTCAGACGGTTGAACATGGTTTCGGCTGAGGCGTCGAAGTCGGTTCCGGTGGTGTATTGGCCTGGATCGAAACCGGCCGGGCTGCCTTCGGAGCAGAACACCAGGTTAGTCGCAGCGGTGGCGAAAGGTGCGGAGGCTAACAAGCCTGCGCCGACTAAAAACGGAATGACCGCGTGTTTAAGCATGTTGGCCTCATGATTTGTTGTCATTTTTTAGTTGTGAGGTACGACCTCGTGAGTCGTGCCTGCGGATACTTATGCAGGGCCCATACCCAATGCAAGATCCAGAGCGCTCGGCGGCGTCAAAGCGTGGCACGAACGTACCTTAATGTCGCATCTGTATAACTTTTGACGCATTTAACCGTTTGCGGACGTTTTTTACGGTGCAAATGCCGCCCTGAAATGGTGCAACCAGGGCGCAAAATGCGCCCGGTTGGGGCTGGGTGTTACTTATTTATACCCACGCCATAGAAGGGGGTTAGACCGAACGGGCTGATCTTGAAGTCGGTGACTTCCTTGCGCAGTGGCTGGAACACCGTGGAGTTGGCGATCGGCGTGATCGGCACCTGCTGTTTAAGGATCAGTTGCGCCTGTTGATACAGTTTTACCCGTTGCGATTTATCGGTGGATACCTTGGCCTGCTGTACCAGCTTGTCGTAGGCCGGGTCGCACCATTTGGCGTAGTTGCTGCCTTTCACTGCCGCGCAGCTGTAAAGCACGCCCAGCCAGTTGTCCGGGTCGCCGTTGTCACCGGTCCAGCCGTAGATCATCGCGTCGTGTTCGCCATTCTTGGCGCGCTTGATGTATTCGCCCCATTCATAGCTGACGATGTTGGCCTTGATCCCGATCTTCTCCCAGTCCTGCTGAATCATTTGTGCCGACATTCGCGCGTTCGGGTTGGACGCACGCTGCACTGTCATCGCCCAAAGGTTGATGGTTGTACCCGGTGCAACCCCGGCTTCCTTGAGTAGCGCCTTGGCTTTTACAGGGTCGTGCGGCGCGTCTTTTATGTTCGGATCGAATGACCATTGCGCCGGCGGCAAGGCGTTTTGTGCCAGTTGTCCGGCACTCTGGTAAACAGCCTTGATGATCGCCGGTTTGTCGATGGCCATGTCCAGCGCCTGGCGCACTTTGAGCTGATCCAGCGGCGGGTGGGTGGTGTTGTAGGCGAGGAAGCCGAGGTTGAAACCGGCCTGTTTCAACACCCGCAGATTCGGGTCTTTTTCCATCACTTCGATGTCGGCCGGGCGCGGGTAGCCGCTGACCTGGCATTCGCCGGTCTTGAGCTTTTGCAGGCGGACGGCGGCGTCCGGGGTGATCGAGAACACCAGGTTATCGATTTTTACGTCTTCGGGTTTCCAGTAGTCCCTGTTCGCTGTGTAGCGGATCTGTGCGTCCTTCTGATAACGCTTGAACACGAACGGCCCGGTGCCGACCGGTTTCTGGTTGAGGTCGGCGGCGTGGCCTTCCTTCAACAGTTGGGTGGCGTATTCGGCCGATTGCACCGAGGCGAAGCTCATGGCGAGGTTTTGCACGAAGGCGGCGTCGACGTTGTTCAGGTTGAAGCGCACGGTGTTTTCGTCGAGTTTTTCCACGGATTTGATCGTGGTGTTCAGGTCCATGTCTGTGAAATACGGGGACTCGGCGGGGTAGGCCTTGCGGAAGGCGTTGTCCGGGTCGAGCAGGCGCTGGAAGGTGAACAGGACGTCGTCGGCGTTGAAGGTGCGGGTCGGGGTGAAGTAATCCGTGGTGTGGAATTTTACGTTCTGGCGCAGGTGGAAGGTGTACTGGAGGCCGTCCGGGGTTACGTCCCAGCTTGTGGCCAGACCGGGTTCGACTTCGGTGCCGCCGCGTTTGAATTGGGTTAGGCGGTTGAAGACGGTTTCGGCGGAGGCGTCGAAGTCGGTGCCGCTGGTGTATTGGCTGGGGTCGAAGCCGGCGGGGCTGGCTTCGGAGCAGTACACCAGGGTTGTTGCTGCGTTTGCGATGGGGGTTATGGCGGTCAGGGCCAGGGTAATCAGGAGTGGTTTGAGGGTGGATCTATGCATGTCTGGCCCGTGGGGTTTTCAGGTGGTTGTTGTTTGAGGTTAGCGGGGATTTGAGGGTGTTCGGAAATATTGTTTTTTGAGGGGGTGCGTCTATCTCGGTATATCCAGCGGTTTTTGGGCGTATTCGTTTTTTTGGGGGGGATGTGTACATATCCATTTTTTCGGTAACGGCGGCTTATGGTTTCGCCCTTACGGCGACTCCCTTTGGCAAACGCCCCAAAGGAAGCAAAGGTCTTGGGCCCCGGCGTTCGGCCCGCTCGCTGGGGCTCGGGGTTCCTTCGTTACGGGATTCATCCGGGGGCATCGCCTACGGTTTGCTTCGCTGCACCTCCTCTCGATGCATGCGGCTTCGCCGCACGGT